>CALRQX020000001.1:0-381179 GCA_943370435.1 Kapaibacterium sp. (SeqCode)
CACCACTTCAGTGCGCATTTCTTGTATACCAGTTGGGTTGGACACATGATCTGGCTGGCACGGGATATGCAACTCCCGCCGCATGGCCAGCGCATCCGACATCAGCAACCGCATCATTGAAGCCGTCATGGCGCAAAAGCTCGCACCGGGCGCGCGCCTCGGTGAGCAGCAGCTTGCCATGTTGTTTGACTGCAGCCGCACCATCGTGCGCGAGGCCCTGACCCGGCTGGCGGCGCGCGGCATTGTCACCGTCAGTGCGCGGCGCGGCTGGTACGTGATTGAACCCTCGCAGGAAGAAGCGCGCGAGGCCTTTGAGGCGCGCCGCGTGATCGAGATGGGCCTGATCCGCTGCACCACCGAGGTCAACAAGGTGGCCATCAAACAACTCAAAAACCACCTGACCCGGGAAAAAGCCGCCGTCAAGGGCAGCGACGTCGGCCTGCGCAGCTTTCTGCTCGGTGACTTTCATGTCTGCCTGGCCGAATGCCTGGGCAACAGCCTGCTGGCCGACACCCTGCGTGATTTCACCGCGCGCACCACGCTGATTGCCATGTTGTACCAGTCCTCGCACGACGCGGCCCAGTCCTGCGAAGAACATGTGCAGATTGTCCAGGCGCTGGAAAAAGGCGATCTGGCCCAAGCCGAAAAACTGATGCAAAACCATATCGGCAGCGTGCAGGCCGCCCTCAGGCTGCAAACGCCGGCCGGCGACCCGCTGGCGCAATTGCGCAGCGCGCTGAGCCCGCTGTCTTCCGCCAAAAAACCGGCACAAGAGTTGCATACAAGTTCCCGCAAACCCGGCCAGCGTGTGGCCAAAAACCCCGAAGAACCTTCAACCTACCTGGGAGCCCTGCTATGAGATTCACCCCCCGCCTCTTTTCTGCCGCCGTGACGGCACTGTCCCTGCTGGCCGCCACTGGTGCGCAGGCACAAACCGCCCTGGACGATGTGATGAAGGCCAAAACCATCCGGATCGCGATACCGACCGACTTCCCGCCCTACGGCATGGTCGGCACCGACCTGAAACCCCAGGGCCTGGACGTGGACATGGCCAACTACATTGCGCAAAAAATGGGCGTCAAGATTGAACTCGTGCCTGTGACCAGCGCCAACCGCATTGCCTACCTGCAAACCAAAAAAGCGGACCTGGTGATCTCCACGCTGGGCAAAAACCCGGACCGGGAAAAAGTCATCGACTTCACCGCCGCCTACTCGCCGTTTTTTCAGGCGGTGTTTGGCCCCAAAACCATGTCGGTGAAATCCTTTGCCGACCTGAGTGGCAAAAGCATCAGCGTGACGCGCGCCGCCCTGGAAGACCAGGAGCTCAGCAAGGTAGCGCCAGCCGGTGCCGACATCAAGCGTTTTGAAGACAACAACACCACGGTGTCGGCCTACACCGCCGGGCAGGTGCAATTGATTGCCACCGGCGCTTCGGTGGCCGGCAACATGATGGCCAAAAACCCGCAGATGGGCACCGAGTACAAGCTGCTGCTCAAGGACAGTCCCAACTTCATTGGCGTCGGCAAGGGCGAAGACAAGCTGCGCCTGAAAGTCAATGAGGTGATTGCCGCCGCCAAGACCAGCGGCGACCTCGACAAGATGGCCGTCAAGTGGCTGGGCCGCCCGGCAGGCGACCTGCCGCAATAACTTGGAACACCCCCGTTGGGGTTCGCTGCGCGTAACCCCCTCCCCCCTTGCAGGGGGCGCCGCATGCGGCCCGGCGAAGCCGGTTCCGCGGTGAGCTGGCAAACCCCCGTTGGGTTCGCTGCGCGTAACCCCTCCCCCCTTGCAGGGGGCGCCGCCTGCGGCCCGGCAAAGCCGGTTCCGCGGCGGCCTTGGTAAAGAGAGAAAGAGCCGTGGCAGTAAATCTTTCAAGGAAGCTGACCGATGAACGTTGATCTTGATTTCATCGCCGTGCTGTCGCAGTGGCCGCTGCTGGCCATCGGTGTCGCGTGGACGGTGGGCCTGACGGTGATCTCTTCGCTGATCGGTGTCACCCTCGGTGTGGCCTTTGCCTGGGCGCGCGCCAGCGGCCCGGTCTGGCTGCGCTGGGTGGTGGGGACTTATGTGGAGCTGATCCGCAATACACCCTTCATCGTGCAGCTCTTCTTCATCTTCTTCGGCTTGCCGGCCATGGGCGTGAAGCTGTCGCCCGAGCTGGCCTCGGTGATCGCCATGGTGATCAACCTGTCGGCCTATGCCACCGAGATCATCCGAGCCGGGGTGGAAGCCACGCCGCGCGGACAGATCGAAGCGGCAGAAAGCCTGGCCTTCAACCGCGTGCAGATCTACACCCGGGTGGTGCTGCCACCCGCGCTCAAAAAAGTATGGCCGGCGCTGGTCAGCCAGATCATCATCGTCATGCTGGGCTCGGCCGTCTGCGGGCAGATCTCCACCCAGGAGCTGTCCTACGCGGCCAACCTGATCCAGGGCCGGAACTTCCGCGCCTTTGAAGCCTTCATCATCGCCACCTTCATTTACCTGGCCCTGTCCATCGGCGTGCGCAAGCTGCTGAACTGGCTGGGCCCGAAGTTCCTGTTTGGACGCTAGCCATGATTGAGTTTTCGATCTGGGACATTTTCAGAAACCTGCTGCTGGCCGGCCGCTGGACCGTGGTGCTGTCGCTCACGGCCTTCATAGGCGGCGGTGTGGTCGGTTTGCTCTTGCTGGTCGGCAGGTTGTCGGCAGCACGCGCTACACCGGGCTCGCAAAAAATCGCACGCTTCAGCAGCCGCCTGCTGGACGGCTACATCCTGCTGTTTCAGGGCACGCCACTGCTGATGCAGCTGTTCCTGGCCTACTTTGGACTGGGCCTGTTTGGCATCAACGTGCCGGCCTGGGTGGCCGCCGCGCTGGCCCTGACGCTTTACACCAGCGCCTACCTGGCTGAAATCTGGCGCGGCTGTGTGGACGCCATCCCCAAAGGCCAGTGGGAGGCCGCGCAAAGCCTGGCCATGAGTTTTGGCGAGCAGTTGCGCCACATTGTGCTGCCGCAGGCATTGCGCATCGCCGTGCCGCCCACCGTCGGTTTTCTGGTGCAGGTCATCAAGGGCACGGCGCTGGCATCGGTGATTGGGTTCATCGAGCTGACCAAGGCCGGCACCATGATCACCAATGCCACCTTCAAGCCTTTTCTGGTGTACAGCTGCGTGGCGCTGATGTACTTTGCCCTGTGTTTTCCGGTGTCGCTGTATGCGCGCAGGCTTGAAAGGAAGATGAGAAATGGACGCTAAGGTACTGTCTGAAAAAACATTGGTCGAGATCAACCAGCTGCGCAAAAGCTTTGGCAGCAATGAAGTACTCAAGGGCATAGACCTCGATGTCAAAGCCGGCGAGGTGATTGCCATCATCGGCAAAAGCGGCTCTGGCAAAAGCACGCTGCTGCGCTGCATCAACGGGCTGGAAGTGTTCCAGAGCGGCACCCTGCGTGTAGACGGCAAACACCTGCTGCACGACAACCCACAGGTGATGCGTGAGCTGCGCCAGCACGTGGGCATGATCTTCCAGAGTTTCAACCTGTTCCCGCACCTGACCGTCGGCAAAAACATCATGCTCGCGCCCACCCTGGTCAAGAAAACCGCCGGTGCCATGGCCGAAGAGCAGGCCCGCGCGCTGCTCAAACGTGTCGGCCTGGCAGAAAAATTCGAGGCCTGGCCGGACCAGCTCTCGGGCGGGCAGCAACAGCGTGTGGCGATTGCACGCGCGCTCGCCATGCAGCCCTCGGTGCTGCTGTGCGACGAGATCACCTCGGCGCTGGACCCCGAACTCGTTGGCGAGGTGCTGCAGGTGGTGGAAAGCCTGGCGGCAGAAGGCATGACGCTGCTTATGGTGACCCACGAAATGAACTTCGCGCGCAAGGTGTGCGATCGCGTGGTGTTCATGCACCAGGGCCGTGTGCATGAAATCGGCGCGCCCGACGAGGTTTTTTCAAACCCCCAGACGCCGGAACTCAAGCAGTTTCTGGGCATGATCCAGTAAGCGCGGCCCGGCCACCCCGGCGCGCCCGCGCCTTCCGTGCACAATCAGGGTTGCGTACCTGCCAAAGCTCGCCCCCGGCGCGGCGGATGCTCCCATTTTTATAGCTACTTGCGCGCATCGCCATTGGGCTGGCGCCTGATTGAATCGCATAAAACCAGCCCATGCCACCTGTCCTGTATCTCTTTGCGCTTTGCAACCTTGTGATCGGCAGCGGCGCTTTTGTGCTGGGCGGCATCCTGGTGCCGATCAGCGAGTCGCTGAACATCAGCCTCGCCGCCGCCGGCCAGGTCATGACGGCCTATGCCATATCCACCGCGCTGATCGCGCCGGTGCTGATTGTGGCCACCACGCGCTGGCCGCGCAAACGTGTGGTCCAGCTGGCCCTGGCGCTGTTCGCCGCCGGATGCCTGGTGTGCGCACTGTCGGCCAGCCTGTCCGTGCTGTTGCTGGGCCGGGTGTTGATGGGCGCCGGCGGCATGTTCAGCGCTGCGGCATCGGCTCTCGCTGTCAGCCTGGTGGCACCGGCGCTGCGCGGCCGGGCGCTGTCGATCACCTTTCTGGGCATGAGCATCAGCTACGCCGTGGGTGTGCCGGTCGGTGCCTGGCTGGGTTTCGAGTACGGCTGGCGCGTGCCGGTCTGGCTGTCGGCGGGCGCCAGCCTGGTCATGCTGGTGGCAGCCAGCTGGCTGGTACCGGCCAACATGGTCACGGCCGGTGCGAATTTCGCCGGCTTCGGCGCTACCGCGCGGCAAGGCGCCGTGCTGCGCACCTGGTTGCGCACACTGCTGTATTTCATTGCCATCTTCAGCGTTTTTGCCTACATCGGCCCGGTGCTGCAGGCCCTCAATGCCATGAGCTCGACGCAGTTGTCCATCACGCTGGCGGTGTTCGGTGTGGCCGGCGTCGCGGGCACGCTCTCGGGCGGCTGGGCGAACGACCGCTTCGGCTCGCTGCCCACCATGCGCACGCAGCTGTCGGTGCTGATTCTCACCATGCTCGTGTTGCCGCTGACACGCGGCCATCTGTACGCCACCATGGCGACACTGATTGTCTGGGGCATCGCCGGGTTCGGGCTGATGGCGCCACAACAAAGCCGGCTGGCCGGTCTGGCACCGGCCCAGGCACCGCTGCTGCTGAGCCTGAACGGCTCCATGCTGTATGTCGGCACGGCACTGGGCGCCGTCGTCAGCGGCTCGGTGCTGGGCCAGCTTCATTTGTCGCAGCTGGCCTGGGTCGGTGTGCCTTTCGGCCTGCTGGCCCTGCTGACGCTGGCGTTTGAACCGGCGCAGGTCCGGCCTGTAGCCGGCAGCGCCGCCGGATCGCCATGACGGCCCACGGTCAACTCGCCGGCCTGTCCAACGCATTGCAGCAGTTGCGCAGCGATGGACTGGGTGTGGCCGCGTTCTCGCGCCTGGCGCAGGATCAGCCCGAACTGCGCGCCGCGCTTCCACCCCGCTACACCGAGGTGCTGCAGCAGTTGCTGGACCGGCTCGAGTCCAGCGCGCTTTTCACCGAAGAAAGCTGCTCCTTCAGCCAGAAGGAATTGCTGGACAGCCTGCAGCAGTGGCTGGACCAGGCGCAGCGCCAGCTGGACAAATCGAACCCGGCAACTTTCTAGACGTGGCGCTTCCTGGGCGCAAGCGCCTGGGGCGCTGAAACCTGTGCATCGGCCAGTTCGTGCAGGGCTTCGATGATGTGGCAATGCGCATCGCTGCCGTCGCAGCGGTCGCGCAAGGCTTTCAGGTCTTTTTCCAGCGCCTTCAGCTCCACCAGCCGCGCGCGCACATGGCCCAGGTGCCCGTCCAGCGCATCGCGCGCCGCCGCGCAATCGGTCTTGATGTTCAGGTCCAGCCCGAGCAGGGTGCGCACTTCGGCCAGCGACATGTCCATGGCGCGGCACAGCCGGATAAAACGCAATTGGTGCACATCACCGTCGCTGTACAAACGGTAGCTGTTGTCACCCCGGCCTTGCGGGCTGAGCAGCTGCTCTTTCTCGTAAAAGCGGATGTTCGCGCTGCTGACGCCGCTTTGCCGCGCGGCTTCGCCGATTTGATAACCCTGCATACTGGATGGGTTTGAATAAGGCATCGCTTGACCTTGAAGTGACTTGAGGGTTTCCAATCATGCCATCAACCCGATTTCTGGAGAAACATTCAATGTCTGCCCACTGCTGCGACCACGACGCCAGCGCCGCCCAGGCCAACAGCCCGCGTTACCGCAAGATCCTCTGGATCGCGCTGGTCGTCAACCTCGCCATGTTTGCGATCGAGATTGCGGCGGGCTTTCGCTCCGGCTCGGTCTCGCTGCTGGCCGATGCCATCGACTTTTTTGGCGATGCCGCCAACTACGGCGTGAGCCTGGCGGTGTTGTCGCTGGGCCTGGCCTGGCGCTCGCGCGCGGCCTTGCTCAAATCTGCCAGCATGCTGGCCTTCGGCGTGTTTGTGCTGGGCCGGGCCGGGTGGGCTGCGACCCAGGGCGGCGCACCCGAGGCCCTGACCATGGGCGCCATCGGCCTGCTGGCCCTTGTGGCCAATGTGCTGGTCGCTGCCATGTTGTATGCGTATCGCGAAGGCGACGCCAACATGCGCAGCGTCTGGCTGTGCTCGCGCAATGACGCGCTGGGCAACCTCGCCGTGATGCTGGCTGCGCTGGGTGTGTTCGGGACCCAGAGTGCCTGGCCCGACCTGGCTGTGGCGGCAGTCATGGGCGGCCTGGCGATCTGGGGCGGCTGGTCGGTGCTGCAGCAGGCGCGGCGCGAGCTCAAGACCACTCATTTGCCGCACCCATGAACCCCTTCTCGCCCAGCCAGCGCCGCCAGGTTTTCGGCCAGCTGATGCAGACTTTCCACACGGCTGCACCTGCTGACATTGCCACGCGCTGGGCCTGCCTGGAAGCCGCGCATGTGCTGGGGCAGCGGGACTTTGCCCTGCACTGGGCCTGCCACACCGCCATGCTGCGTTTTGCACTGCAAACCAGAGACCCTGGCGAAGTGGCGGGGCAGCTGTTGCGCCTGGCCCTGGTTCCGCTGGGCCACCTCGTGCAGCGCCTGCCGGCTGACAACCCCGGTCGCGCCGCTGTCAGCGTATTTGCGGCCATGCCGGTTGAGGCGCGTTTGAGCGAGCTGATACGCCAGGCGGCTGCAGCCCGCCGGCTGTCCTCTTTTTGAACTTTCACAACTCCGCCGTATCATTGTCTTATGCGCCGTCCCCTGTTCATCACCATGATCTTCCTGCTGCTGCTGCGCGGCTGGGTGGGCGATGTCATGGCCACAGGCATGGCCGCCGGTCATCTGCAACCGGTTTCTGCTGCTACAGAAATGGTAGCTGCTCACACCCATGGGGAAAGGGCTGACGGCCACGTTGACCATGGAGCCGAAGCACCATCCATGACGGTGGCAACTGCGCCCGACTGCGCCGGGCACGCCGCCGGCCAGGCGGCCGACCCGGGGGGCCAGGAGGCTGGCGGGCACTGCGAATCCTGTGCGGCCTGCCAGGCCTGCAACACGGTGGCGCTGTCGCCGATGACAGGCCGCAGCGCCTCGCTCTCGATGCCGCCTGCGCTGCCGCATTCGTCGGCCGCCCCATTCGCCAGCGCCGTCGCCGCGCTGAGCCAAAAACCGCCCATTTCCTGACTTCCAGGCCCTAACTGGGTCTGTACTTGCCATCCGGCACGGGGCTGCCTCCCCTGACGCCGGATTCGCGCGATTTTTTCAGATCGCCCCGCTTGTCCGTCAGGAGAATTTTGTGACCCTCCGTTTCCTTTTTTGCATGCTGCTGCCGCTGGGCAGTGCCCACGCCCAAGGCACACCGGCCCCGCTGGCCACCGACCCCACGGCGCCCGTGCCGGCGGTGACTTACCGCTCCGTGTTTTCAGATCTCCCCACCGGCGTGGAAACCGGTCGCGAGGACTGGAAAAAGGCCAATGCCGACGTCGGCCGCTTCACACGTGGCCATGTCGACATCCTCAAGTCGGAGCAGCAGCAGGCAGCGCCACCGGCCCCGGCGGCCAGGACGGATGCAGCCCCACCTGCGGCGGCCCATCCCCACAAACATTGAGCCTCACCATGTTTTCATTTCAAAAATCCGCAATAGCCCTGCTGGCGGCCGCGACGCTGGCCGGCTGTGCCAGCCTGTCGCCCGACGGCAACCAGGCGGACATCAACACCCTGACCGCCGGCAAAACAGCCGGCCTCAGCGCGCCGGTCGGGCGCAGCGACAGCGCGGAGAGCCGCGAAGCAGTGGCCCGGCTGCTGGCCGAGCCGCTGAGCGCCGAAGCGGCGGTGCGTATCGCACTGTTGAACAACCCGGGCGTTCACGCCTCCATGGCCACGCTGGGCATCAGTGATGCCGACCGTGTACGCGCGGGCACCCTGCCCAACCCGCATTTCTCGATAGCCCGTTTTGTCGAGGGCAGCAGGGTGGAGATTGAGCGCGGCATAGGCTTCAACGTCATCGGCCTGCTGGCCCTGCCCTGGCGTGCCAAATACCAGAACCAGCAGCATGAGGTGGCCAAGCTGCAGGCCGCGCAGGAGGTTGTCAGACTCGCGGCCGACACGCGCAAGGCCTGGATCAAGGCTGTGGCCGCCCAGCAGACCGCCAGCTACATGAAAGACGCGAAGGAAGCCGCAGAGGCCAGCGGTGAACTGGCGCGGCGCCTGGCGCGCGTGGGCAACTGGAGCAAGCTGAACCAGGCACGCGAGCAGGCCTTTGTGGCCGAGGCCGCGGCGCAGCTGGCGCGCAGCCAGAACGCGGCGTTTGCCGCGCGCGAAAAACTCATACGCCTGATGGGCCTGTGGGGCACGCAGACGCAGTTCACACTCAGCGAACGCCTGCCGGAGCTGCCCAAGACCATTGCCGACATGCCGGACATCGAGGCCCGCGCGCTGCGCGACCGCCTCGACGTGCGCGCCAGCATGGCGCAGGCCGCTTATGTGGCCGACAACATGGGTTTGACGCGCAGCACCGGCTTCATCAATGCGCTCGACGCCAGGTACTCACGCAACACCACGTTCGACAATGCCTCGGGGGACAAGGAGATCAAACGCGGCTGGGAGCTGGAACTGCCGCTGCCGATTTTTGACTGGGGCGGTGCCGGCAACGCGCGCGCGCAGGGCCTGTACATGTTGTCGGTGGCGCGGGTACGCGAAACCGCCATCCAGGCGCGCTCCGAGGCGCGCGAAAGTTACCACGCCTGGCGCACCGCGCATGACCTGGCGCTGCATTACCGCGACGAGGTCGTGCCCCTGCGCAAGTTCATCAACAACGAATTGCTGCTGCGCTACAACGGCATGCTGGCCAGCGTGTTTGAGCTGCTGGCCGATACCCGCACCAGCATCGCGGCAGTCAACGCCAGCATTGAGGCACAGCGCGACTTCTGGCTGGCTGATACCGACCTGCAAACCACACTGACAGGGACTTCCGCCGGCATGGCGCCCCTGGCCGCCGGTGCTGCTGCCAGCGGCAGCGACGCCAAAGGACATTGACATGAACATCAACAACGAACGCAGACGATTTTTTACCGGCGCTGCTGTTGCCACAGCGACGGCAGTAGCAGCCAGCGCGGTCAGCCGCGTCGCGATGGCTGCCCTGCCCGAGCCAGTGCTGCAAGGCAAACCCGACACCATGCCGCCACTGGTGCCCAACACGGGCCGGCCCTACAACCCGGTGGTCACGCTCAACGGCTGGACCCTGCCCTGGCGCATGAACAATGGTGTGAAAGAGTTTCACCTGGTGGCCGAACCGGTGGTGCGCGAAATGGCACCCGGCTTCAAGGCCCATATGTGGGGCTACAACGGGCAAAGCCCGGGCCCGACCATCGAGGTGGTGGAGGGCGACCGCGTGCGCATGTTTGTCACCAACAAGCTGCCCGAACACACCAGCGTGCACTGGCACGGCCAGCGCCTGCCCAACGGCATGGATGGTGTCTCGGGTCTGACGCAGCCGGCGATTCCGGTCGGCAAGACTTTTGTCTATGAGTTCATCGCGCGGCGCCCCGGCACATTCATGTACCACCCGCACGCCGACGAGATGACACAAATGGCCATGGGCATGATGGGTTTCTGGATCACCCACCCGAAGGCGAAACATCCGCTGATCGCCGAGGTGGACCGCGACTTCGTGTTTTTGCTCAACGCCTACGACATAGCCCCCGGCAGCATGACGCCCAAGATCATGACCATGACGGAGTTCAACCTGTGGTCGTGGAACAGCCGGGTCTTCCCGGGCATAGACACGCTCAATGTGCGCCAGGGCGACAAGGTGCGCATACGCATGGGCAACCTGACCATGACGAATCACCCCATCCACCTGCACGGCCATGAGTTTGTGGTGACCGGCACCGACGGCGGTCCCACGCCGAAATCGACACGCTGGCACGAGGTGACCACCGATGTGGCGGTGGGCCAGATGCGGCAGATCGAGTTTCTTGCGGACGAGGAAGGCGACTGGGCTTTCCACTGCCACAAGAGCCATCACACCATGAACGCCATGGGCCACGACGTGCCGACCATGATCGGTGTGGACCACCGCGGCCTGATCAAAAAAATGCAGAAGGCGGTGCCCGACTACATGGTCATGGGTGAACGCGGCATGGCCGACATGGGTCAGATGGAGATGGAAATCCCCGAGAACACCGCCCCCATGATGACCGGTACCGGCCCCTTCGGCCCGGTCGAAATGGGCGGCATGTTCAGCATGCTCAAGGTGCGCAAGAACCAGAAACCCGGCGACTACAGGGACCCGGGCTGGTACCAGCACCCGGCCGGCACAGTCGCCTACGAATGGACAGGCGCACTGCCCGACCCGGCCCGGCCGCGCGCGGGCAGCAAGGCGATGCCGGCAGCCACACCGGGCCCCGTGACACAGGTCCATATCCGCAAACCTTCCGGCCATACCGGCCACTGATTCAAAGGAAAACCATGAGCACCCGATTTACTCTCAAATGGATAGCTTCCGGCGCTTGCCTGGTGTGGGCCGGAAGCACATTTGGCCAACATGTTCACGCAGCTTCACACAGCGCCAGTCCTTATGCGGGCCAGCAGACACGCGAGATCAAGGCCCTCTCGCCCGCCCAGACCGCCGACCTGCTGGCCGGCAAGGGCATGGAGCTGGCGAAAGCCGCCGAGCTCAATGGCTACCCCGGGCCCATGCACACGCTGGAGCTGGCCACACAACTGGATCTGAGCACTGCGCAAAAGCAGGCCAGCGAAGCGCTGATGACGCGCCACAAAGGCGAAGCGCGCGACCTGGGCACCCAGCTGGTGGCAGCCGAACGGGCGCTGGACCTGGCTTTTTCATCGCGCCAGATCGATGCGGCCAGCCTGAGCGCACATACGCAACGCATTGGCCAGTTGCAGGCCCAGCTGCGCAAGGCACACTTAGAAACACACCTGCAACAGACCGCGCTGTTGAAGCCGGAGCAGATCTCCCGCTACGCGCAGTTGCGTGGTTATGCCGGTTCTGCCGAGACAGCCGCCCCAGCCGCCCCACCCGCATCTTCCATCCACAAACATTGACCTGAAAGAGACGCCTCATGAATACATACCATCGTGTCGTCACGGCGCTTCTGCTGGCGGGCGCCAGCAGCTTGAGCCTGGCGCATGGGGACGACCCCAAAACGCACAAGCCAGCGGCGGTCACCAAAGAGCAGAAGGATTGGGGCATCGCCGGCGACGCCAGATCCGTCACCCGCACGGTGACCCTGAGCATGGATGACAACATGCGCTTCACCCCCGACAAACTGTCGTTCAAACAGGGTGAGACCGTGCGTTTTGTCATTCGCAACAAGGGCAAGCTGCTGCACGAGCTGGTCATAGGCACCAAAAAAGAGCTCGATGAACATGCCGCGATGATGCTGAAGTTTCCCGCCATGGAACACGACGAGCCTTACATGGCACACGTCAGTGCCGGCAAGCGCGGCGGCCTCATCTGGACGTTCAACCGCCCCGGCGAGTTTGACTTTGCCTGCCTGATCGCCGGCCACTACCAGGCCGGCATGCTCGGCAAGATCAGCGTCGCCGCTGCGCCCCGTTAAACATCACTCAAGGAGAAACGCATGAAAAAGAGACTTTTTATCCAGGCCCTCGCCAGCCTCACCGGCACTACCCTGCTGGCGCCCGCGCTGATGGCCCAGGCCCGGCCGCAGGTCGAAGTATGGAAAGATCCGAACTGCGGTTGCTGCAAGGACTGGGTGATCCACATGGAAGCCAACGGTTTCGACGTCAAAGTGCACGACAGCGGCAATGCCGCCGCGAGGAAGCGGCTGGGTGTGCCGGAAAAACTCGGCTCCTGCCACACCGCGCTGGTTGGCGGCTACGCGATCGAAGGCCATGTGCCGGCGCGCGAGGTGCAGCGTCTGCTCAAGGACCGCCCTGTTGCAGTCGGCCTTTCGGTGCCCGGCATGCCGGTCGGCTCGCCCGGCATGGACGGCAAGATTTACGGCGACCGCAAGGACCCGTACGACGTGCTGCTCATCAGCCGCAACGGCAGCACCCGCATCTATCAAAGTTACCACCGCACCTGAACCGAAAGGATGTCGTCATGAAACACTTCACTTCCCTGATTGCCACCCTGATCACGTCGGCCGCGTTTGCGCAGGCCAGCCCGCCCGCCACCGAAGCCGAGGTCCGCAAGGTCGACAAGGATGCCGGCAAGATCACCCTCAAACATGGCGAGATCAAAAACCTGGACATGCCGGCCATGAGCATGGTGTTCCAGGTCAAGGACAAAACCCTGCTGGACAAGGTCCAGGCCGGCGACAAGGTCAGCTTCACCGCCGACAAGGTCAACGGTGCTTACACGGTGATGTCGATAGAGCCAGCCAAATAAACTTGACCCCGGGGCCGCCATGCCTTTTCCGGCGTGACAGTGAACTTTCCCCGGCTGCCCCGTATCATTCATCCATGCGTTATCTGCTGCTCGCCTTGATGATCGCCGTGCTGCCTGTGCGCGGCTGGGTGGGCCATGTGATGGCGCTGGATATGGCGTCGCAGCAGGTGTTGCAGGCCCAGGCCGAGGTGAAGGAATCGTCGGCCATGCCGGCAGATTGCTCCATGTTGGCCGGGGCAGCCACTGATACTGCTGCAGCCGGGCATTGCAATGACTGCGATACCTGCGAACTGTGCCTGGCGCTGGCGTCTTTTGCCTGGTCGGTGGGCGCCATGGCGTTCTTCACGCCCGCTGCCGGCCCGCCATCCGCCGGCCATCGCTTCAGCAGCGCTGAAAGCAGCACCCGCCTCAAACCACCGATTTCCTGATCTCCCTGCCCGAGGTGCGTCCGCCGAGATCCGGCGGATGTTTTGGCATCGGCAGCCCTGGCGCTGCCTGTTTTGGTGGAGATCCAATGAGAAAATTTTCGACTTCGTGGCGCTCAGCGTTGGCGGGCTGGCTGATGGCTGGCCTGGCCGCCGCCGCCCACGCCGGCCCCATGGGTTTCAAGGACAGCACCATGGCCATGGGCGACTTCAGCCCGAACTGGCGCGAAGCCTGGGTCAACCATGCGGTGACGCCGCGCGATGCCTTCGGTGTCGGCGGCGTCTACATGCGCTCGGACGACAAACGCCTGACGCGGGAATTTTCCGAGCTGACCTACACCCGGCTGCTACACCGCATCAACGGCGAACATTCGCAGGCCAACTTGTGGTTTGTCGGCGGCGTGGGACATTTGACGGGCAATGATTCTGCAGGCAGCAAAACCATGCTGGCACCGGGCATTTCAGCCGACTACGAAACCACGCGCTTTTATGTGTCCGGGTCGCTGAGGCTGTATCGCGCCCCGGGCATCAACCATGATTTCGCCTCGTTGCGCACCGGCTTCTCGTTTTACGAAACCGATTACGACGAAGTGCAACCCTGGCTGATTCTGGAAGCGCGGCGCATGCGCGGCCTGTCGGAGAAAACCGAACTCACGCCCATGCTGCGTTTCATCCACAGCCGCTATTTTGTCGAGGTCGGTGTCAACAACATGAAGCAGGGCCGCTTCAACTTCATGTACATCTTCTGACCATCCACACGCGCTTGTCCACCCACTTTTTTTTAAGGCATTCATCATGAAATCACTCACTTTCAAATTCATCGCCGTCACCCTGGTGACCGGCTTTTTCTCCAGCGCATGGGCGACGGAAAGCATCAAGGCCAGCGTCAACGGCATGGTTTGCGCGTTCTGTGCGCAAGGCATTGAAAAACGCCTGTCCGGCCTGCCCGCCGCCAAGGCCGTGCTGGTGGACCTGAAGAAAAAAATCGTGGTCGTGGAAGCCAGAGAAGGCCAGACGCTGGACGGCAAAACCATCAGCCATGAGATCAAGGAAGCCGGTTACGACGTGACCAAACTCGAAACCGTGCCGCAGTCGGTCGCCGAAATCAAAGCGCAGATGAAGGGCAAAGTCAAATGATCCTAGAAGCCGCAATTGGACGTGTCCGAGTGGGCCGCCCTGGCGTGTTCCGACAAGGCACGACGACGCTGCGGGCTCCTGCCCGCAAGGAGGAGCAACGCCGCCAGAGCGCGCCAGGGTGGCTCAATCGGATACGTAGCGTTGTCACCCAAAAGGTGAACTCGTTCGTGCGTAAGGAAGTCAGTGTCCATGCGCCCCTGCAAGCGAAAGCGAGCGGTCAACTGCGGCTTCTAGGATGATGCCGCCCTTGCCTGACCCGGTTGACCAGGCCTCGGCCTGGTCGTCCTGGGCCGCGCTGTTTGCCAGCTCAGGCACGCTGGTCTGTTGTGCGCTGCCGGCCCTGCTGGTGGCGCTCGGTGCGGGTGCGGCCTTGTCCACGCTGGTGGCCGTTGTGCCCGGACTGGTCTGGATCAGCGAATACAAGGGCCAGGTGTTTGCTGCAGCGGGCCTGGTGCTGGTCATCAGCGGGGGCCTGCAATGGCGAAACCGCTTCGCGCCCTGCCCGCTGGACCCGGCGCTGCGGCGCGCCTGCCTGCGCACCCGGCAAACCTCGGCGCGGGTGTACGGCGCCAGTGTGCTGCTGTACGCTGTGGGTGGCTGGATGGCCTTTGTCCAGCCCTGGCTGCAGGATGTTTGAGGCCCGCCACACGCTATCTATTTAATAGCTTCCTACGCAATACCGGTAAGGGCTTGAGGCCATTTTTACCTCTTTCCCCAGGCGGGGCAGGCGTCTGAAACTGCATGTTATGGTTATGCATGCCCAAAGCCATACGCCACACCTTGCTGTCCCTGCGCGATCTGGCGGTTTCAGCCGGACCGTTTGTTGTGCTCGCGCTCGCGCTGCTGGTCCTGGCCTACTGGTGGCTGGACCCGAATCCGCCCAAACGGGTGGTGCTGGCCACCGGTCCGGCACAAAGCGCGTATGAAGAGTTCGGCAGACGTTACGCCAAAATCCTGGCGGCTGACGGCATTGAGGTGGCACTCTTGCCATCAGAGGGCTCGGCGCACAATCTGCAGCTCTTGCGCGAAGGCCAGGCTGACCTGGGGTTTGTGCAGGGTGGCACCAGCAACTACAGCGCCGCCGATGCGGAAAACCTGACGTCCCTGGGCAGCCTGTTTGTCGAGCCGCTGTGGCTTTTTTACCGTGAGCGCGCGGGACGCAAGGCAGCCGGCGCGGGTGCGCTGAATTCATTGACCCAGTTGCAGGGTTGGCGCATCAATCTCGGAACGCCCGGCAGCGGCGTGCCCAGCCTCATGGGCAAGCTGTTTGAAAGTAACCGCATTGAACCGGCCAGCCTGACCATCACCACCCTGGATCAGACCCCTGCCACTGTCGCCTTCCTCAACGGCGAGCTTGATGCGATTGTGTTTGCTTCGGCGCCCGAGTCATTGATGGTGCAGATGCTGCTGCAGACCCCCGGCGTCAAGCTGATGAACTTCACACAGAGCGAGGCGTATTCCAAACGTTTTCCATTCTTGACACCGGCACGCCTGCCGCAGGGCGTGGTGGACCTGGCGCGCAATATCCCGCCCGAAGATGTCAGCCTGGTGGCGCCTACCACCTCACTGATTGCCCGCAGCAGCATCCATCCGGCGCTGGCGCAACTGTTTGCCCAGGCCGGCAACGTGATTCACGGGCCAGCCGGATGGTTCAAGTCGGCGCGTGAATTTCCGAATCGCGACAACAGTGAACTGCCGGTGTCCAAGGAAGCCGAACGCGCGATCAAGAACGATGCGCCGCTGCTGCAGCGTTACCTGCCCTTCTGGGTCGCCAACCTGGTCGAGCGCATGTGGCTGGTGATGGGCATCATCATTGCGGTCATGCTGCCGCTGTCGCGCATCGTGCCGCCGCTGTATGAGTTTCGCGTGCGCTCACGCATCTTCCGCTGGTATGGCCAGCTCCGGGATATCGAGGCACGGATTGACGCGACCGGCAACCCCCAGACGATTCTGGAAGAACTCGACAAGCTGGAGGCACGCGCCCAGAAAATCAGCGTGCCACTGTCCTATACCGACGAGTTGTACGCCTTGCGCAGCAATATCCATCTGGTGCGCAAGAAGCTGCAGCGCCTGTAAGAGCAACTGTGATAAGACGGCAGCACCTGCAACATATTCTTAGCGTTCAATATGGGAAAGTAAATAGAGTCACGAGCTGCGTTAAAGCTCAACTATTGATACCTAGATACCCAGATGAGGAAATGAAAGCAATGAGAAACTTTATTCAACTGTGTTTAGCATTGGCGATGTATTTTCATGCGCCACTTGCGATGGCGCAGGTGCCTGACAAGCTCGCCGGAGCCTGGATTGTGGATGCTGCCGCGACAGAGGAATTCGTGATTCGCTCGCGTCCGTTTAAGGATGCAACATCGTTTATGTCTCAGAACCGTTATATGGTCGCGGCGGTCTTTGAGTTTGAGGGAGACATGCTTCTTGTCGGCCCGTTCCCGAATGTGGGAGAAAAGAGGGCGGAATATGGTTTGCTTTCAGTTAAAGGTGCCGAAAGAATGTACAAGTCGAAAAACATTTCAGATTCAGAACAGGCAACGATCACTGTCTCGGTTCTGGACAATAAAAATATCTCCATCGTCTATCCAAATGTTCCGGAAATGCAGTATTTGCTGTGGAAACGTGTGAAGCTGGACCCTCGCAAAAAAACACCCGATGACTTCAAGCCAGAATATGACGCCTTTCTCGCCATGCTGCTAAATATTTCCAAGGCCTTTGCCTCAGACCAGGGCCGATAGGCACTCGAACACGGCGCGATAGGCCGCGGAGCCTTTTGAAGGCAAAGCGCGTACCGAGCTAATCTGCGTGCCACGGTCCGCGAACAATCAGGAGAGCGCCATGAACCCAGGCCATCGCGTTGAAAGTTACCGCTTCTGGGACATCGTGACCCAGTGGGCCAGAGAAACGCTTCAACATGAGCATGTCATCGCCAGGGCTCTTGCCAAAGGCGTGCTCCGCGACGGGCTCAGGGCCCAAAGCGTGGACCCGAAATGGCTGAACAAAGGCACGTTCGAATTGCGCGGCCTTCCACTGGTGGGCTACGTGGCCAAGGCCGGATGCCTGCCGATATTCATACGCGCATCGGCCCTCAATCACCTGACCGAGGTGGTGGAGAACGCAGCCACGCCGGATCCGCAATTGCTGTTCGAGGAATTTGTGACCAAGCAAGACTTCGGTGCCTGGCTGCAGCAGACCGGCATCAGCGTACCCGGATTCTGGTTTGCTGTCGGCGAGCTTCAAGAAAGTTGATAGAAAAGGACCGCCATGCCCATCCAGCTCAACCACACGATTGTTCACGCCCGGGATTCCTTGGCCTCCGCGACATTTCTTGCCGACATGCTGGGATTGGCTGCGCCGGTGCGCTTCGGACCTTTTCACGGTGTGACACTCGACAACGGCGTCACCCTCGATTTCATCTCGCATGAGGGCGACATGCTTATCGAGCACTACGCCTTCCTGGTCAGCGAGCAGGAATTCGACACCATCTTTGAGCGCATCCGTGCGCGCCAGTTGCCCTATTGGGCCGACCCGGGTCACCAGCACGCCGGCCAGATCAACCACCATGACGGCGGGCGCGGTGTTTACTGGAACGACCCGGACGGCCACTACCTGGAAATCATCACCCGCCCCTACGGCAGCGGCGGCTGAGCCGGGGCGGGCCGCTCCTCGATGAGCCGTCCGAGGAGTGCGCCCAGCCGCAAGTCGTCCACATACCCAAAGTGATTCAGACGAATTCGCCCTTCCCGGTCGAGAACAATCAGGCTGGGCGTACCCCGCAACTCGTAGGCCTGCATGGTCAGCGGGACATGCCCATGCAGCGGCGGCTGGTCAATGCCAATGGGAAATGACAAGCCATACTCGTACGCAAACACTTGCAGAACCTCGGCATTCATAACCGCATGGTGCTCGAAGACTGTGTGCAGGCCAATAACGACCAGCTCATGCATAGGAAACGCAGCCTGAATCCGTTTGACTTGGGGAATGCCTTGCGCGACGCAACCGGGACACAACATCTGAAAGGCATGCAGCACCACAATGCGCCCGCGCAAGCCTTCCAGGCTGATGGGCCCTGGCGTGTTGAGCCATTGCACAACCTGCAGGGCTGGCGCTAGTTCCAACGCTGCACTCATGCTTATTGATTCACTTTGCCCGGCAAGGACAGATTGCCCGAGCCCACCTTGAAAACATTGGCAACACACAAGAGCGGATTGTGAACACTCGCGTTGACGCGCAAGGCGGCAGTGACACCGTCAAAGCCGGTAACGTTGACGGCACCTATGTCATCGAAGGGCACGCGTACTTCCAGCGTCTGCCCTTTGAAGATCGGGCTCCAGCCGGGGCTGTCGATCAACAGCGGAAGCCCCGGCCAGGTTTTAGGCAGGCGCGGTTTGCTGCCTTCGGGAATGTCCACCACCTTCAGTGCGCCTTTGCCACACGCATCATCGGGCTGCAGCACCACCCAGTGCGAATGCCAGACGTTGCCGTCGTTTTTGGGGTCGCCGTCGCCATTCTCGTCAAACAGCGGCGTGTCGTCGAAGTCGGGATGCGACGTCACGGCAAACGCCAGGATGCCCCCCCTGGCTTCGAAACCCACGGTCGCCGGATCAAGCGTGGTCGGCCACACATACGAAAACACTTTGCTGCCCGCAAGCTTGCCCGTGCGTGCCGGCTTGCTGGCGCCCGCCTTGCCCGACACAGCGATATGGAACACGGCGGTATTTCCTTCCGTGCTGATTTTGGTGTGGAAGATGTCAAACGCGGGCACCACCGCTTTGGCCGGCTGGCTGTGGATACCGCCCTTGTGATCATGTCCATGCGAAAAACCTGGCACGGCAAACGCAGCCAGGATGCATGCCAAAGCGATTGAAAAGCGGGAGGGCTGGAATTTCATGATTCTTCCTTTCAGGTGTTCAAACAAAGCGCGCACCGTTGCGCACTCCGTTCAGTGTCATGGGAGAATCAATACCAAATAACCCATTTCATCTGCATAACAGCCCAAATCGTCCAACGACTGATGTCAAATCATCTTGCCCCTGTTGACCGCCTGTCATCGCTACTGGAACGCTTCAGGGTGCGGGCGCATCTGTTTCATAGCGGCCCTTTGTGCGGCGTGAGCCATTTCGCAGCAGAGCCGGGCCGCGGTTTTCTTCATGTGCTGCGGCGCGGCAGCATGGTGGTAACGCATCGTCCCCGGCACGGCGCGCCCAGCAAGGTGGTCGTGAACGAACCCACGCTGCTGTTCTACCCGCGCCCTTTGGCACACAACTTTCACAACGCACCGGAGGAAGGCTCGGACTTTGTGTGCGCCACACTCGATTTCGAAGGGGGCGTCAATCATCCGCTGGCATGCGCCTTGCCAGCGCTGATCGTTTTACCCTTGCGCGAAGTAGACGGCCTGGATCACACGTTGGCCTTGCTCTTTGCAGAAACAGAACGCCTGCGCTGTGGTCAGCGGCTACTGGCCGACCGCATGTTTGAAGTGCTGTTGCTGCAGCTGCTGCGCTGGCTGCTTGATCACCCGGAAGAGGCTGGCCTGCCCAAAGGGTTGCTGACGGGCCTGGCCCACCCCCGACTGGCCCGCGCGCTGGTGGCCGTGCACGAAAGGCCTGGCAACGCATGGACACTCGAGTCCATGGCAGCACAAGCGGGCATGTCGCGCAGCGCGTTTGCCGCAACGTTCAAAGAACAGGTGGGAGAGACGCCGGCAGACTACCTGTTGCGCTGGCGGGTATTCATTGCGCAAAGCCTGTTGCGCAGCGGGCAATCCATCAAGACCGCGGCCGAAGCACTGGGCTACGCCAACGCATCGTCATTTTCCCGGGCCTTCACACAAACGGCGGGTGTGTCGCCTCGCGCATGGCTGCAGCTATAAGTTGCAGGGCGAGCTGAAGATCACAGCCCCAGAGCCTTCCAGCCTGCGTGGCCCAGCTTTTCCAGCGTATGGATGTTCTGCTCAAAAATGGCTTCCGCCTCGGGAAAAGCCTCTACCGCCCGCTCCACGCTTTCTTCGCGCAGCAAATGCAGCATGGCAAACGGCGCACGGTTGGTGTAGTTGCCGATGTCGTCGGGCTCGGTTCCTTCGAACTGGAACTTCGGGTGAAAGCTGGCGAGCTGCATCACCCCTTCAAGGCCGTGTTCGTCCAACACCCCTTCGGCGATTTCGAGGAAATCATTGAAGTCCAGAAAGTCATCAAACAGCGTCGGATGAATCAGCAGGGTGGTGTCAATCTCTTCGGCTGGTGTGGCCACCAGCAGGTCCAGCTCCCGGTCCAGCTCTTCGAGCAAATCATCGGCATGCCGCGCCTTGCTGACGACCAGCCGCACCTGGTTCTTGACGTACACCGCTTTTGCAAACGGGCACAGGTTCAGGCCGATGACGGCTTTTTCCAGCCAGTGCCGCGTAGCCGCTAGAACTTCAGCGTCGTTCAAGCGCCAGTGCTCCCAGACAAGCAGGGGCCGCGGAACCGGCTTTGTCGGGCCGCAGGCGCAGCGGCCCCCCTGGGGGGCAAGGAGCTACACGCAGTGAGCGACTGTGGGGGCTCAATGTAATGCCTTGAAACGCATGCGTTTGGGCTTGGCACCCTCTTCGCCCAGGCGTTTTTTCTTGTCGGCTTCGTACTCCTGGTAGTTGCCGTCAAAGAAGGTCCACTGGCTGTCACCTTCGGCCGCCAGGATGTGGGTGGCAATGCGGTCCAGGAACCAGCGGTCATGGCTGATCACCATGATGGAACCGGCAAATTCAAGCAACGCGTCTTCAAGCGAGCGCAGGGTTTCGACGTCGAGGTCGTTGGACGGCTCATCCAGCATCAACACGTTGCCACCGGCAATCAGTGTTTTGGCCAGGTGCAGGCGTCCGCGCTCACCACCGGACAACATGCCCACGCGTTTTTGCTGGTCGGCGCCGTTGAAGTTGAAGCGGCCGGCATAAGCGCGGCTGGGCATGGTGAACTTGCCGACGGTCAACATGTCGAGCCCGCCGGAGATGTCTTCCCAGACGGTCTTTTCATTCGCCAGGTCATCGCGGTGCTGGTCCACAAAGGCCATGCGCGCGGTTTTGCCTATCGCCACTTCACCGCTGTCCGGCTGCTCCTTGCCGGCAATCAGCTTGAACAGCGTCGATTTGCCGGCGCCGTTGGGACCGATGATGCCGACGATGGCACCAGCCGGGACCTTGAAACTGAGGTTGTCGATCAGCAGGCGGTCACCAAAAGACTTGCTGACATTCTTGAACTCGATGACTTCATTGCCCAGGCGTTCGGCCACGGGAATGAAAATTTCCTGGGTCTCGTTGCGCTGCTGGTATTCAAAGTCCGACAGTTCCTCAAACCGCGCCAGGCGTGACTTGCTTTTGGCCTGCCGTGCTTTCGGGTTCTGGCGTGACCATTCGAGCTCTTTCTTCAACGCCTTGGCGCGGGCTTCTTCGCCCTTTTGTTCCTGCGCCAGGCGTTCGCCCTTCTGGTCCAGCCAGCTGCTGTAGTTGCCCTTCCAGGGAATGCCACGGCCGCGGTCCAGCTCCAGAATCCACTCGGCGGCGTTGTCGAGGAAATAGCGGTCATGGGTGATGGCCACCACGGTGCCGGGGTAACGCTGCAAAAACTGCTCCAGCCAGTCCACCGATTCGGCGTCCAGGTGGTTGGTCGGCTCGTCGAGCAACAGCATGTCGGGTTTGGAGAGCAACAGGGCGCACAGGGCCACGCGGCGTTTCTCGCCGCCCGACAACACGCCGACCTTGGCGTCCCAGGGCGGCAGGCGCAGTGCGTCGGCCGCAATCTCGAGTTGGTGCTCGGAATCGCTGCCGGAGGTGGCAATGATGGCTTCCAGTCGCGCCTGCTCGGCGGCCAGCGCGTCAAAGTCGGCATCGGGCTCGCCATAAGCGGTGTACACCGCCTCAAGCTGGGCCTTGGCGGCAAACACCGCACCCATGCCGGCTTCAACACTTTCGCGCACCGTGTGCTCGGGGTCGAGCTTGGGCTCTTGCGGCAGGTAACCAATGTTCAGCCCGGGCATGGGGGTGGCTTCACCCTCGATCTCGGTGTCCAGGCCGGCCATGATCTTGAGCAGGGTGGACTTGCCGGAACCGTTGGTACCCAGCACGCCGATCTTGGCGCCGGGAAAAAAGCTGAGCGACACATCCTTGAGGATCTGGCGCTTGGGCGGCACGATTTTGCCGACCTTGTTCATGGTAAAGACGTACTGGGCCATCAGGATTCAACTTCTAAAAAGAGGGACAACAAAAAGAAAGGCGTGAGCGCAAAACCAGCCCGTGATTTTCGGTGATTTTTTGCGGCGATGGCCTGATTATCGTTCCGTGCGACAATACACGGGTTGCTGGCTCCAGTTGCCTGCGACATTCGGGCACACCTCAGTGACAGTTTCGGCAACGATGCGCGGTGTTTTTGGCCCAACCCCCTGACCCCATCTGCCTTTGACTGGCGGGATGCCCACAAGCTCCCACAGGCCGATCTTGAGCACTCCTGCAGTGCAAAAAAATGACTTTTGAAAATCTGAACTTGGCCCCGGCCATTCTTAAAGCCGTGCTTGAGCAGGGCTATGACACCCCCACGCCCATCCAGGCCCAGGCGATTCCCGCCGTGCTTGCAGGTGTGGACCTGCTGGGTGGCGCCCAGACCGGTACCGGCAAAACAGCAGCCTTTGTGCTGCCCATGCTGCAGCGCCTGTCGTCCGAACCCTCCCTGAAAAACAAACGCGGCGTCAACGCCGTGCGTTGCCTGATCATGACGCCAACACGCGAACTTGCCGCCCAGGTCGAGGAAAGCGTGCGGGTTTACGGCAAATACCTGGAGCTCTCCTCCATGGTCATGTTTGGCGGTGTCGGCATGGGCGCGCAAATTGAAAAGCTGCGCCGCGGCGTTGACATCCTGGTGGCCACTCCCGGCCGCCTGCTGGACCATGCGGGCCAGGGCACGCTGGATCTGAGCCAGGTGCAAATCCTGGTGCTCGACGAAGCCGACCGCATGCTGGACATGGGCTTCATCCATGACATCAAGAAGGTGCTGGCGCTGGTGCCCAAGCAGAAGCAGTCGCTGCTGTTTTCCGCGACCTTCAGCGACGAGATCCGCGAGCTGGCCAACGGCCTGCTGAAGAACCCGCAAAGCATCCAGGTGACACCGCGCAACACCACGGTGCAGCGCATCACACAAACCATACACCCGGTGGGACGTGGCAAGAAAAAAGCGCTGCTCACGCACATCATCAACGAGCACAACTGGAGCCAGGTGCTGGTGTTCACACGCACCAAGTTCGGCGCCAACAATGTGGCCGAACACCTGACAAAAAACGGCATCCCGGCCATGGCGCTGCATGGCAACAAGAGCCAGACCGCCCGTACCCAGGCGCTGGCCGACTTCAAGAGCGGCAGCATACGCGCGCTGGTGGCGACCGACATTGCCGCACGCGGCATCGACATCGACGAGCTGCCACACGTCGTCAACTATGAAATCCCCAACGTCAGCGAAGACTATGTGCACCGCATCGGCCGCACCGGCCGCGCCGGCAACAGCGGCGAGGCAGTGAGCCTGGTCTGCCTGGACGAAGAAGGCTTCATGCAGGACATCGAGCGTTTCACCAAACAGAACATCGAAGTGGTGCTTGTGCCCGGTTTTGAAGCCGAGCCCGGCGAAAAAGCCGAGCCGCTGGCCATGGGCCGCCAGACCATCTGGGGCGGCCTGGGCAAACCCCCAAGCCGTGACGTGATGCAGGCCGCCGCCAAGGCAGCTAGATCCGAAATGATGACGCGCATCCGCGAGACCAAGCCGCAAGGCGGCCGTGGCGGCAATCCAGGCGGCAACGGTGGTGGCGGACGCGGACGCAACGGCGGTGGCGGCAACGGTGGCCGCAGCCAGCCGCAAGGTGGTGGCCAGCCACGCCAGAATTCGGGCTATTCACAAGGTGGTCAGCCTGCGCAGCAGCAGGCACGCAACCCGAATGCGCAGCCCCCACGTCCACGCAACACGCAGGAGCGCGATGATGACGCCCAACCCACCAGCCATGTCTCCTCCGGCTTCCCTTCTTCCGGCCAGCCCACAGGCGGCAACCGCGGCAACTACCGTGGCGGCGGACGCCCAGCCGGTGGCGGCGGTGGCGGACGTTCGGGTGGCTCTGGTGGCCGGAGCAACGGGTCTGGTCGGTCGGGAAATTCTGGCCCGTTTACTGGCCGATAAAAGGTATTCGGCGGTTCACTGTGTGGGCCGCCGAAAACCCGGCGCGGAGCACCCCAAACTGGTGTTCCACCTGAGCCCGGATTTCGCCACCTTCCAGGCGCCCGCGGTGGACGATGTGTTCATCGCCCTCGGCACCACGATCAAGGTGGCGGGCAGCCAGCAGGCTTTCCGCGCGATTGATTTCGATGCCGTGCTGGCCGTGGCTCGCTCAGCGCGCGCCGCCGGTGCACGCCGGCTGGGCATCGTCAGCGCCATGGGCGCCAACGCCAAATCCGCTGTCTTTTACAACCGTGTCAAGGGCGAGATGGAAAACGCCGTCAGCCGTCTCGGTTATGAGCGCCTGGTGCTGGCCCGTCCTTCGCTGCTCAGCGGCGACCGCAGCTCCCTGGGCCAGCCCGGGCGTGGCGCAGAAAAACTGGCGGCAACAGCCATGCGCCTGCTCAGGCCGCTGACCCCCGCCAACTACCGCGCGATTGCCGCTGCGGATGTGGCCGCTGCGCTCACAGGCGCCGTGCTGGCAAGCCCCTCAGGCCACACCGTGCTGCTGTCGGGCGACATGTTGCCCCGCTGAAAACAGCAGGCCTTTTGGGTCTCCGGCCCTTGTCCGGTGCAGGTACCAAGCTATCAGTTCGATCACAAACCGGACGATCAACCCTGCAGAAACAGGGTGACCAGCGGGTCCGGCCCGACCTGCCGGCTCCAGTGGCCGTGTAGCGTTGCGTCGAAGACGGCACCTTCCGGCAACACGTCGGCGGAATAAAAATGATCGCCGGGACTGAACACCCGCGACACCCCACCCTGCAGGCCGATTTCCATCTGCCCACCCAGAATGAACACCCATTGCGGCTTGGGCGTGCAATGAAACTGGCTGCGAAAACCCAGCGGGCTGTGGCGCAACTGGTAGCCGCTGGACGGTGCCAGCGGCGACAGCAGGGCTTGCGGTGTGCCTTCGCTGAGCGCGACCGGTTCCTCGCGGAATTTGGCGCGGCCGTCGGTGTCGGTGTAGAGAATGACTTTGGTGAAATCGGTCATGACAACTCCGGGAAAGAAAGATCGAAAAACCTGGCAAAAATAACTCAAGGGGCAGTGCCGGCTGGACGCCGGCTGGTCAGCACGGCGGCGACGATGTTTTCAGGCCGCTCGGCCACCTCAAAGCCCTGCACATTCTCGTCCACGCCGGGCGGCTCCAGCGTGGCGAGCTGGCTGTCCAGCAGCGACAGCGGCATGTAGTGGCCGGTGCGTGCGGCCATGCGTGCCGCCAGCAGCGCGTGTTCACCATGCAGGTAAATGAAGCGCAAATCGGGCGCGCCGCTGCGCAGGATGTCGCGGTAAGAGCGCTTGAGGGCCGAACACGACAGCACCAGCCCCTGCCCGGTCACATGCGCCTGCCGCAGGTGCTCCGCCAGCACCTGCAACCAGCCCTCGCGGTCTTCATCCCCGAGTGCAAAACCGGCCGCCATACGTGCCACGTTGCGCGCCGGGTGCAGCGTATCGCCTTCGAGGAAGGCCAGGCCCAGGGCGGCCGCCAGCTGGGCCCCGACGGTGCTTTTGCCGCAGCCGCTGACGCCCATGACGACAAAAATATCGGAACCCATCACGCTCATATGCTGCCCGTCGCCTCTTTCACTCATTGAGACCAGCGCACTGTGGCATCGGACCGCAAATGCAGGTCGGGCAGCAGTTCCAGCCCCAGCCCCGGTTTGCCATTGAGGCTCAGCATGCCTTGCGTGACCGTCGGCAACTCGGTCACGAGCTCCTTGTACCAGCCGGTGTAAAAGGCGCGCACACTTTCCTGGATCAGCGCATTCGGCGCATGCAGCGACAGGTGGCTGGACGCCGCCCAGACCACAGGCCCGGTGCAATCGTGCGGCGCTACCGGCAACTGCCAGGCATCGGCCATGGCGGCGATCTTGCGCGCCTCGCTCAGGCCGCCGCACCAGCTCAGGTCCAGCATGGCCACGCCGGCGACGCCGGTCTGCAGGTAGTCCTTGAAGCCCCATTTGTAGCTCAGGGTCTCGCTGGCGCAGATCAAGGCATCGCAGTCTTTTGCGTACTGTTTGAGCAGGTCCAGCGAATCCATGCGGATCGCGTCTTCATGCCAGAAGGTGTTGAAGGGCTTGAGCGCGCGTGCGATTTTCTGCGCCATCGGCAGGCGCCACAGGCTGTGGAACTCGACCATGATGTCCATCTGCTCGCCCACCGCGCTGCGGATCTTGCGGAAGGGCTCCAGCGCCAGGTCGAGGTCGGCGTTGCTGATGTACTGGCCGTCGCTTTTTTCAGCGGCCGGATCAAAAGGCCAGATCTTCATCGCTGTCACGCCTTCGGACAGCAGCGACTCGGCCAGTTCGTCGGCCCGGTGCAAAAAGCCCTCCAGGTCTTCGTAAGGCCCGGCATGGGCTTGTTTGGCCTCGCCTATGCCCCAGTTGGCGCTGGACTGGTTGACAGTGCTGCGCACATACTGGTAGCCGGCGCATGTGTTGTAGATGCGTATGCTGTCGCGGCTCTTGCCGCCCAGCGCCGTGTACAGCGGCATGTTGGCCGCCTTGCCGAAGATGTCCCACAAGGCAATGTCGACGGCGGAGTTGCCGCGGGTTTCCACACCCGAGCCACGCCAGCCCAGATAACCGGTGATGTCCTTGTTGCGCGCCTCGATGGCCAGCGGGTCCTTGCCCAGCAGCTTGGGGCCGGCCCACTCATGGATGTAGGCCTCCACGGCCGCCGCACCCATGAAGGTCTCGCCGAGTCCGGTCAGCCCCTCATCCGTGTGGATGCGTACCCAGATGATGTTGGGAAACTCGCCCAGTCTCAGGGTTTCAACTTTGGTGATTTTCAATTCATGCTCCGTGAAAAAGGCCGCGAGGGTTACCCCTTGCGGCCTTGCAGCGATCCCGGCAGGAAGGCCGCTTACCCGCCGCGCGCCTTCTTCAAGGCATCCAGCACTGTTGTCACCGCTTCGCCGCCTATGGTTGGCACATTGCGGTCATACACCGGCTTGACCTTTTCAAACATGCGGCGCTGCTCGGCTGCGCTCACCTCGTTGACCTGCATGCCCTTGGTTTTCAGGCTGGTCAGCGACTTTTCGTTCAGTGTGCGGTTGGCAATGCGCTGGACTTTCTGGCCTTCCATCGCCGCTTCGCGCAATACTGCCTGCTCCTGCGGGTTCAGCTGGTCCCACAGTTTTTTGCTGTAAAGAATCAGGAAGGGCGTGTAGGCGTGGCGCGTGACGCTGAGGTACTTCTGCACTTCATTGAACTTGGAAGTTTCAATGGTGACAAAAGGATTTTCCTGGCCGTCTATGGTTTTGGTTTCAAGTGCGGTGAACACCTCGCCAAAAGCCATGGGCACGGCATTGGTGCCCAGAGTCTTGAAGGTGTCGAGGAAAATATTGTTCTGCATCACCCGGACCTTGACGCCGTCAAAGTCCTCGGCTTTGGCGACCGGCCGCTTGCTGTTGGTCAGGTTGCGGAAACCGTTTTCCCAATAGGCCAGGTTGATCAGGCCGGCTTCTTCGAGCTTCTTGTTGAAGTAGGCGCCTGCCGGGCCGTCCAGCACGGCGTCAGCCTCCTTCTCATTGGCAAACAGGAAAGGCAAATCGAAGGCGCCCAGTTCCTTGACGATGCCCACCAGCGGTGAACTGGAGGTGCAGACCATCTCCTGTGTGCCGGCGCGCAGGGCTTGCGTGGCCGGAAGGTCGCCGCCTGCCGCACCGCCCCAGAAGGCATTGATTTTCATCTTGCCACCGGTTTTCGCCGCCAGCACTTCCTGCATCTTCTTGACGCCGACGCCGACCGGATGGTCCTCGTTGACACCGTTGGTGAACTTGATCGTGCGGTCGGCAAACTGCGCGAAGGACGAAGTAGCCACCAGCAAGGCGGCGGCCGCAAGGGCCAGGGTTCTGCGTTTGAACATGGTTGTCTCCTTATATATAAACGACAGGGTTGGGAAAAAGTGCTTACCGCATCCACCACTGCAGGGGCACGGTAACAATCGCGGGAAAAAGAACCAGCAGAAAAAGCACGGCCAGTTGCGCCAGCAGAAAAGGCAGCACGCCCTTGAAGGCCTCGTCCATGCTGATTTTGGCAACGCCACAGACCACATTGAGCACCGTGCCCACCGGCGGCGTGATCAGGCCAATGGCATTGTTCATGATGAACATCACGCCGAAATACACCGGGTCAATGCCGGCCTTGAGCACCAGCGGCATCAGCACCGGCGTGAGTATCAGCACGGTGGGCGTGAAATCAAGCGCGGTGCCGACAATCACGATCAACACCATCATGATGAACATCAGCAGCATCTTGTTGCCCATGAAGGGCTCCATCATGCTGGCCACCTCCGTCGGAATGTTGGCCACCGTGATCAGCCAGGCGCTGACCATCGCGGCTGCCACCAGAAACATGACCACCGCCGTTGTCTTGCCGGCGGTCAGTATCAGGCCGTACATCTGTGACCACTTGAGCTCGCGATAAACAAACATGCCGACCACAAAGCTGTAAACCGCGGCCACCACAGCTGCCTCGGTCGGCGTGAAGATGCCGAACTTCATGCCGCCTATGATGACGATGGGCAGGGCCAGCGCAAAGCCGCCCTGCGCCGTGATGCGCAGACGTTCAGGCATGGCCACCTTGGGCGCCGGCCGCACGTTTTCCTTCTTTGCCAGCCACCACCAGGTCAGGCCGATCGCCGCGCCCATCAGCAGTCCAGGCACGATGCCGGCCAGGAACAGCTTGGTGATGGACACATTGCCGGCCACACCAAAAATGATCAGTCCGATCGACGGCGGAATCACCGGCGCAATGATGCCGCCCGAAGCGATCAGCCCCGAAGCCCGGCCCACGTTGTAACCCGCGGCCCGCATCATGGGAATCAGCAGTGCAGCCAGCGCCGCGGTATCGGCAATCGCCGAGCCCGACAGCGAAGCCATGATCACAGCCGCAATCACCGTGACGTAACCGAGGCCGCCGCGGAAATGGCCGACCCAGGCCATGGCCAGGTTCACGATGCGCCGGCTCAGGCCCCCGGCATTCATGAACTCGCCCGCCAGCAGAAAAAAGGGCACGGCCAGCAGCGGAAAGTTGTCCGCCCCTTCGACAAAACGTTGCGCCAGGATCTGGCTGTCAAAAGTCACGAGGCCGCTGGTGGCGGCCAGGAAAGCCATCAGTGTCACGCCGCACACCAGCAGTGCATAGGCGATCGGCATGCCAATCGCCATGGCCGCCAGCAGGCTCAGGATAAAAACACTGACCGTCATGCCTTGGCCTCCTTGAATTGTTTCTCGACTTCGGCCAGGCCTTCGGTTTCTATCACCTGCACCAGCTCTTCTTCACTGATCTGACCGGTGCACAAGCGGTACAACACATTGAGATTGATGGTAGCCATCACCACCGCCACCACGTAGCCAATGCCATAGACCCAGATCATGGAAATGCCCACCACCGGCGAGACGTTGGTGACCTGCAAGTCGTGCATCTTCCACGTCCCGAGCAGGAACAAGCCGTTGCAAAACAGCATCAGCGCCTCGCTGAGAAAAAGGCACACCTTCTTGCCCATCACTGGCAAATGTTTGATCAGGGTGTCCACGCCCAGATGCCCGCCTTCATGCATGGCCACCATGGCGCCTATGTAGGTCAGCCAGATAAAGAAGTAGCGCGACATTTCATCCGACACGGAGATGCCGGAATTGAAGGCATAACGCAACACCACGTTGCCGAAAACCATGATCACCATGGCCACCATGCAGACCACCACCAGCAGTTCCAGCAACTTGAAGAACCAGTAAATCGACTGATCGATTGTTTTTTGCATGGCTGTTTTGCCCTTTTTTTTGTATGCTCAGGCGGCCTTGAGCTGCCGTGCCGGAGTGCTCAGGACCGGCAGGCGCCGGCGCGAAGCGAGCACTTCCTCGATGTCTTCCTTGGCGCCGTCAATCAGCACCCGGATCGCACGTTCGGCTTCATCGGGCTGGTGCGCGATCACCGCATCAAGCACGGCACGGTGCAGCGGCAGCGAGTGGGCCGGCCCGTCCTTGCGCCGCGTGGAGATTTCAAAACTGGTGCGCAGCAGCGCGCCCAGCGCCTTGCTCATCTGCACCAGCATGCGGTTGCGGCTGGCGCGCAGCAGGCCCTGGTGAAAACGCAGGTCATAGGTGACATAGTCGCCACCGTCTTCCACCGCACGTTTCATGCCGGCGTAGGCGGCTTCGACTTCCTCGATGTCCTGTGGCGTGGCGCGCTCGGCGGCCAGCCGCATGGCCGCAGGCTCGACGACGCGGCGCAAATCCTGCAGATCACGCAGAAATTCGGCGGTCAGGCCGGCTTTGGACTGCCAGATGATCACATCGGGATCGAACCAGTTCCAGTGGTCTTCGGACAGCACCCGCGTACCCACCTTGGGACCGGTCGTCATCAACCCCTTGGCAATCAGCGACTTCACCGCTTCGCGCACCACGGTGCGGCTGACACCCAACTCCTGGCACAACACCGGCTCGGGCGGGATCGAAGCGCCCACGGCATAACGCCCGGCCACGATGGCTTCGCCGAGGTGGTCAACCGTGTTGCCGTGGACGTTCTTGATCATGGCGTCATGACCACTCAGGCACCGGACTGAAAAGCGGCTGGCCGGCAAAATGCGCATGCAGGTTGGCCGCTGCCAGATCTGCCATGGCCTGCCGGGTTTGCCGGGTGGCGCTGGCGATGTGCGGTGTCAGCACCACGTTGTCCAGGGCCCACAAGGCCTCGGTGGGATGGGGCTCTTTCGCAAACACGTCGAGGCCGGCGCCGGCGATCACGCCAGTGCGCAGCGCCTCAACCAGCGCATCTTCATCCACCACCGAGCCGCGCGCGACATTGATCAGGTAGCCCTCGGGGCCCAGCGCCTTCAGCACGTCCGCATTGATCAGGTGGCGGGTGCCCTCGCCGCCGGGCGTGATCACCACCAGAAAATCTACTTGTGCCGCCAAAACCTGCGCGCTGGGAAAAAAACGGTACGGCAGCGCGGCCTTCTGGCTGCGCGCCGTGTAGGCAATGGACATGCCAAAAGCCGCGGCACGCGTGGCAATCGCCTGACCGATGCGGCCCAGCCCGACGATGCCCAGACGCGCACCCGACACCTTGCGGGTCAGCGGCATGGCGCCCTCCCGGCCCCAGCGGCCGGCGCGGACATACTGGTCGGCCTGCGGAATGCGGCGCGCCACCGACAACATCAGCCCTATGGCCAGATCGGCAACCTCGTCATCAAGCACACCCGGCGTGTGTGTCACCGGGATGCGCCGCTCCAGTGCAGCGGCCACATCCACGCCGTCGTAACCGACACCCATGATGGAGACCATCTCCAGCGCGGGCAGTTGATCCATCAGCGTGCGCGGCACCCGGGAGTCTCCGCCACCGGCCATCGCCCGTATCCCCGATGCGACCTGGGCAAAGGCTGCGGGATCACTTTCATGCAGCCGGTCATGCACCACATAGGCGGCATTCAGCGGCTCCAGCAAAAAAGGCGGCAGCTTGCTGACGGTGAGAAGGTGAGGACGTGGCAACGCGATTTCCTGTGTCATGGTTATTACTGAGATTCGCGGCGCAATGGTATGACCATAATATGTTTATCAATTAAGGATTTTCCCTATGAGCGCCCCCAAGACACCGAAAAAACCCGCATCGGAACTGCGCAGCCAGCAATGGTTCGGCCGCCAGGACCGCGACGGTTTCGCCTACAGAAGCTGGGTCAAGGGCAAAGGTGTGCCGCATGACCAGTTTGACGGCCGGCCGGTCATCGGCATCTGCAACACCTTCAGCGAACTGACCCCCTGCAACAGCCATTTCCGCACGATTGCCGAGCAGGTCAAGATAGGTGTCTACGAGGCCGGCGGCTTTCCGCTCGAGTTCCCTGTGATGTCGCTCGGTGAAACCCTGCTGCGTCCGACCGCCATGCTGTACCGCAACCTGGCCAGCATGGACGTCGAGGAAAGCATACGCGGCAACCCGATCGACGGCGTCGTGCTGCTGATGGGCTGCGACAAGACCACACCGTCGCTGGTCATGGGTGCGGCCAGCGTGGACCTGCCCACGGTCGGCGTCAGCGGCGGCCCCATGCTCAGCGGCAAGTGGCGCGGCCAGGAACTCGGCTCGGGCACCGGCGTCTGGAGCATGAGCGAGCAGGTGCGCGCCGGCACCCTCAAGCTGGCCGATTTTTTTGAAGCCGAAAGCTGCATGCACCGCAGCCACGGCCACTGCATGACCATGGGCACGGCCAGCACCATGGCCAGCATGGTGGAAGCATTGGGCATCGGGCTGCCCGGCAATGCCGCCTACCCCGCGGTCGATGGCCGGCGCAATGTGCTGGCACGTATGGCCGGGCGCCGCGCGGTCGAGATGGTGCACGAAGACCTCACGCTGTCAAAAATCCTGACGCGCGAGGCCTTTGAAAACGCCATCAAGACGCTCGCAGCCATAGGTGGTTCGACCAATGCGGTGATCCATTTGATTGCCATGGCCGGTCGCATAGGCATCAAACTCACGGTCGACGACTTCGATCGCCTGGCCAGCGAGCTGCCCTGCCTGGTCAATCTGCAGCCTTCGGGCAAGTTCCTGATGGAAGACTTCTGCTACGCCGGCGGCCTGCCGGTGGTCATGAAGGAAATCGCACAACACCTGCACACGGGTGCCATCACTGCGAACGGAAAAACCATAGGCGAAAACATTGCCGATGCGCAGAACTACAACACCGAGGTGATCCAGCCGCTCGGCAACCCCTTCAAGGACAAGGCCGGCATCGCGGTGCTGCGCGGCAACCTGTCGCCGCGCGGCGCGGTCATCAAGCCGAGTGCCGCGACACCCGCGCTGATGGTGCACACCGGCCGCGCCGTGGTGTTTGAAAACATCGAGGACTTCCACGCCCGCATCGACGATGAAAACCTCGACATCGATGAAAGCTGCGTCATGGTGCTGAAAAACTGCGGGCCCAAAGGTTACCCCGGCATGGCGGAAGTGGGCAACATGCCGCTGCCGCCCAAGGTGCTGCGCAAAGGCATCACCGACATGGTGCGCATCAGCGACGCACGCATGAGCGGCACGGCCTACGGCACGGTGGTGCTGCACACTGCGCCCGAAGCCGCCGCCGGCGGACCACTGGCGGTTGTGCAAAACGGCGACATGATTGAACTCAACGTGCCCGAGCGCAGGCTGCAGCTGCTGATCAGCGACGAAGAGCTGGTGCGGCGCCTGGGCCTGTGGAAGGCACCGCCGCCGCCTCTGTCGTCCGGCTACTGGAAGCTGTACGTCGATCATGTGTTGCAGGCCGACGAAGGTGTGGACCTCGACTTTCTGGTCGGCAAACGCGGCTCGTTTGTACCCCGCGACAACCACTGATCTTTCCAAGGATTGACATGAAATTACTCGTCACCGGCGGCGCCGGTTTTGTGGGCGCACGACTCTGCCGCGAGCTGCTCAAAAGCGGCCGGCTCAACGGCCAGAGCATCGCCGAGCTGCATGTCGCCGATCTTTTTCCCCCTCCCGCAGACCTGGCTGCAGACCCCCGGGTTCGCGTGCACACCGGACCCCTGCTGAATCAGGGCGCACTGTTTGCCAGCGGTTTTGACGCGGTGTTTCACCTGGCGTCTGCGGTCTCGGGCGAATGCGAGCTCGACTTTGAGCTGGGTCTGCGCTCCAACCTCGACAGCACCCGCCTGCTGCTCGAAGGCCTGCGCCAGGCCGGCAATGTGCCGCGCCTGGTTTTTGCGAGCTCGATCGCCGTTTTCGGGCCCGATGAGGCCAACCCCCTGCCCGACCTGGTGACCGACAACACCCTGCCCTCGCCGCAGACCTCTTATGGCACCCACAAACTGATGTGTGAATACCTGATTGCCGACTACACCCGCAAAGGTTTCATCGACGGCCGGTCGGCGCGGCTGATGACGGTCACCGTGCGCCCCGGCAAACCCAATGGCGCAGCCTCCTCGTTTTTCAGCGGCATCATCCGGGAACCACTGGCCGGCGTGGAAACCACCTGCCCGGTCGATCCGGACGTCACACATCCGATGTCCTCGCCGTCCAATACCGTGCGTGGCCTGATCACCGTGTTCGAAGCCAGCCGGCAAGCCATGGGCGGGCGCCTGGCGCTGAACCTGCCGGGCCTGAACCTGCGTGTGGGCGACATGTTGCAAGCCCTCGAGGATGTGGCCGGGCCAGCTGTGCGCCAGCGTGTGCGTTTCGAGCGCGATGAACGCATTGCCGCCATTGTTGCCAACTGGTCGCGCGGTGCAACTGCCGACCGCGCACACGCACTCGGCTTGCGGCCGGATGCCTCTTTCAAAGCCATCATCGAGCAGTACATCGCCGATTGCCGCCAGCCCACCTACCCATCAGACGCGCTGCGGGGCTTGCAGTCCTGAAACCCATGCAGACCCTGCTGGCAGTGGACTGGGGCACCTCGTCCCTGCGCGGCGCCCTGCTGGATGCGCAGGGCCGGGTGCTGCAGGAACGCGCTTTTGCGCGCGGCATCCTGACGGTTGCGCCCGGCGAGTTTCCTGCGGTTTTTGCGGCCTGTTTTGGCGACTGGGCCAGAGAACAAAACCGCTTGTGCCTGATCGCCGGCATGGCGGGCAGCCAGCAGGGCTGGATGCAGGCACCCTATTGCCCCTGTCCGGCAGGTTTTGAAGAAATTGCTGCGCAACTGGCCTGGGTTCAGGCCGGGCGCATGGCCATCGTGCCGGGCTTGTGCTGTGACAACAACGGCGTGCCAGACGTCATGCGCGGCGAGGAAACCCAGGTCTTTGGCGCCCTGCAACTGCTGGGCCTTGGGGACGCGCTGCTGGTACTGCCCGGCACCCACAGCAAATGGGTGAGCGTGCAAGGCGGAAAAATCCGCAGCTTCAGCACCTTCATGACCGGCGAGTTTTACGCGCTGCTGCGCCAGCACTCCATCCTGGCGCGCACACTGCCGCCCGACGATGAGGCGCTCGATCAGCACGCCTTTGACCAGGGCGTGGCGCTGGCCCTGCGTGGCGCCAGCCTGCTGCAAACCGCTTTCAGCGTGCGCACGCTGTCGCTGTTCGAACGTATGCCCGCCGCAGCGCTGGCCAGTTATTTGTCCGGACTGATCATCGGCGAGGAAATCCGTTCACAGCCGCTGGCGGCCGGCGCATCGGTCACCCTCATCGGTTCGGATGCGCTGACCCAGCGCTACGGCCGCGCGCTGGCGCAGCGGTCCGTCAGCGTGTCCTGCGTCGGGGCCGAAGCCACATGGCGCGGCCTCTGGGCCCTGGCACAAACCATTCCAGCTGATCAAACAAGGTAATTCCGCAACATGACGCCCCACGAAAAATTCGCCAGCGCGCTGCAACAGCTGCCACTGGTCGCCATCCTGCGCGGCATCCAGGTGGCCGAGGCCCAGCCGGTCGGCCAGGCCCTGACAGGTCTGGGCTGGACCCTGCTGGAAGTGCCGCTTAATTCGCCCGAGCCGATGGCCAGCATCGCTACGCTGGCGCGGGCTTTCCCCCAGGCCCTGGTCGGCGCCGGCACGGTGCTGACGGTGCAGGACGTGCAGCAGGTACATGCGGCCGGCGGCCAGCTGATTGTTTCGCCGAACTTCAACCCGGCGGTGGTGCGCGAAGCCGTCCGGCTGGGCCTGGTCTGCCTGCCCGGCGTGATGACGGCCAGCGAAGCTTTTGCCGCGCTGGACGCCGGGGCCACAGGCCTGAAAATTTTCCCCGCGGAAATGATTACCCCGGCCGTGCTCAAGGCCTTGCGCGCGGTGCTGCCGGCCGGTGCCGTGCTGTTGCCGGTGGGCGGCATCACACCTGACAACATGGCGCCTTACTTCGCCGCCGGTGCCAGCGGTTTTGGCATTGGTTCGGCGCTCTACAAACCCGGTGCCACGGCGGCTGAGGTACAGGCCAACGCCAGGAAATTCATGGCCGCCTGCGCAGGTAACATCGGGGCATGAACCCGGAAACACCTTCACAGATATCGTTTGGCCTGGCCGGTCGTGTTTGCATCGTCACGGGCGGCGCCCAGGGCATAGGCGAGGCTTGCATACGCCGTTTCGCGCGCGAAGCTGCCAGGCCGGTGATTGCCGACATCGACGACAAACGCGGCCAGGCGCTGGCCGCCGAACTGGGAGCGCTGTATGTGCACTGTGATGTCGGCGACAAGGCGCAGGTGGATGCGCTGGTGGCACAGACCATGGCGGCTTATGGGCGTATCGATGTGCTGGTGAACAACGCCGGCATGTTTCGCGCGGCCGACTTCCTGGATGTCACCGAGGCCGACTTCGACACCGTGTTACGCATCAACCTCAAGGGTTCCTTTCTGGCGGGCCAGGCGGTGGCGCGCGAGATGGCCAGGGCCGGCAAGGGCAGCATCGTCAACATGAGTTCGGTCAATGGCATGCTGGCCATTCCGACGATTGCCAGCTACAACGTCAGCAAGGGCGGCATCAACCAGCTCACCCGCGTGATGGCATTGGCGCTGGCTGACAAGGGTATTCGTGTCAACGCGGTGGCGCCGGGCACCATCGCCACAGAGCTGGCCGCGAAAGCCGTGCTGACCAGCGACGACGCCAGGGCAAAAATTTTGAGCCGCACCCCGATGAAGCGCCTGGGCGAGCCCTCGGAGATTGCCGACACCGTGGCCTATCTCGCCAGCGATGCAGCCAGCTACATCACGGGTGAAATTGTCGTGGTGGATGGCGGCCGCATGACGCTGAACTACACGGTGGCGGTCTGAGCACTGGGCGGCGGTGGATGTCGCCCCTGCGGTTTTTCAGCGCCAGTTGACCTGGATCATGAATCCGTGAGGACGCGGGCGCCGCAACGGCGCCAAGCTCCCTAGACTGGGGCATCCACCACCGGAGTTCACCATGATGCCTGTTCGCCTGCTCTCAGTTATCGCAGCCACAGCCGCGCTCGGCCTGTCCGGCTGCGCCCAGACACCGCCCGGCCACGCGGCACACCACCCCGGCGCCTCGGCGCCCGCCGCGGGGCCCGCCATGCCGATGGCACGTATGGACGAGCACATGAAAACCATGCGCACCATGCACGATCGCATGACGCGCGCCAAAACACCCGAGGAGCGCAACGCCTTGATGGCTGAACACCACAAACTCATGCAGGAAGGCATGGGCATGATGGGCGGCATGGGCCCCGGCGACATGGGTGGCATGATGGGCAACATGCAAGGCCCCGGCGGCGACCCGGCCGCGCGCCAGCAGATGATGGAAAAACGCATGGACATGATGCAATCGATGATGCAGATGATGATGGACCGCATGCCGCCGGTGCCGGCCAAACCCTGAGCGACGCGCGACCCGTCAGGGAGGCGGCCATAGTTTTCCGGTGAGGTGAAAAGCAGGCTTGACTTTCCCACCGTGGGAAGGTTTATTCTCCTTTTTCTGGTCCTGATTCTGGCCCGCAGGACAGAAAGGACAGCCCTCATGTCAGACACACATCATCCACACAGCTCCGGCGCAACCACCGCACCGGGCAACGGCGCCGCACCCACCGGCGCTGCACTCTATACCTGTCCCATGCACCCGCAGATCCGGCAGGACCGGCCGGGCAGCTGTCCGATCTGCGGCATGACGCTGGAGCCCGTGCTGCCCACACTGGACCAGGACGAGAACCTGGAACTGCGGTCCTTCACCCGACGCTTCTGGTGGACACTGCCGCTCAGCGCGGTGGTGACCACCCTGGCCATGTTTGGCCACCAGCTGGGCTGGTTCGGCATGGCCACCCAGAGCTGGGTGGAACTGGTGCTGACCCTGCCCGTGGTGCTCTGGGCCGGGTCGCCATTTTTTCTGCGGGGTGTGCAGTCGGTGATACATCGCAGCCCCAACATGTGGACGCTGATCGGTCTGGGCACCGGTGCTGCTTTTGCCTACAGCGTGGTGGCCACGGTGGCGCCGGGCGTGTTCCCGGATTCCTTCATTTCCATGGGCCGGGTGGCGGTTTATTTTGAGGCCGCGGCCGTCATCATCTCGCTGACGCTGCTGGGCCAGATGCTGGAGCTGAAAGCACGCTCGCAGACATCGGCTGCCATCAAATCACTGCTGGGTCTGGCGCCCAAGACCGCACGCCGAATAAAACCCGACGGCACGGAGGAAGACGTGCCACTGGCCCATGTCCATGTCGGCGACAGCCTGCGGGTGCGTCCCGGAGAGAAAGTGCCGGTGGACGGCGTGGTGATCGAAGGCCACAGCGCGATCGATGAGTCGATGCTGACGGGTGAACCCCTGCCAGTGAGCAAACAGGCCGGCGACAAACTGATTGGCGCCACACTCAACACCAGCGGCGCACTGGTCATGCGCTCCGAGCGGGTGGGCGCGCAGACCATGCTGTCGCAGATTGTGCAGATGGTGGCCCAAGCCCAGCGCTCCAAAGCGCCCATGCAGCGCATGGCCGACCAGGTGGCCGGCTGGTTTGTCATCGCCGTGGTTGGCATCGCGCTGCTGACCTTTTTCGGATGGGGTTTTTTTGGCCCGCAACCGAGCTGGGTCTACGGCCTGATCAATGCTGTGGCGGTGCTGATCATTGCCTGCCCCTGCGCACTGGGCCTGGCGACGCCGATGTCCATCATGGTCGCCACCGGCAAGGCGGCGGGTAGTGGCATTCTTTTTCGCGATGCGGCGGCGATTGAACACCTGCGCAAGGTCGATGTGCTGATTGTTGACAAAACCGGCACGCTGACGGCCGGCAAGCCTGCGTTTGACCGTGCCATCCCCGCGCCAGGCTTCAGTGCTGATGAGGTCTTGCGCCTGGCCGCCAGCCTGGACCAGGGCAGTGAACACCCGCTGGCCGAAGCCATCGTGAACGCTGCACGCGAGCGTGGTCTTTCACTGGACAAGCCCGAGCGTTTCGAGTCGGCCAGCGGCATCGGTGTCAGCGGAAAAGTTGCTGGCCGGACGCTCGCACTCGGCAACACGGCGCTGATGGCGCAGGCCGGTGTCGCGGTGGACACACTGCTGGCTCAGGCTGAAGCGCTGCGCGCCGAAGGTGCCAGCGTGATGCACCTCGCCGTGGATGGCCAGCTCGCCGGCCTGCTGGCCGTGGCCGATCCGGTCAAGGCCAGCACGCCCGAAGCACTGGCAGCGCTGAAGGCCGCGGGTCTGCGCGTGATCATGGCCACGGGTGATGGCCAGACCACTGCCAGGGCGGTGGCCGCACGCCTGGGCATCAGCGAGGTGCACGGCGAGGTCAAACCCGGTGACAAGCTGGTGCTTGTCAAGCAGTTGCAGAGCGAAGGCCATGTGGTCGCGATGGCGGGCGACGGCATCAACGATGCCCCGGCCCTGGCCCAAGCCGATGTGGGTGTGGCCATGGGCACGGGTACCGATGTGGCCATGAGCAGCGCGCAAATCACGCTGGTCAAGGGTGACCTGCGCGGCATTGCACAGGCCCGTGCCATCTCGCAAGCCACCATCGCCAACATGAAACAGAACCTGGGCTTCGCCTTTGTCTACAACGCACTCGGTGTTCCGTTGGCGGCGGGTCTGCTCTACCCCTCCACCGGCTGGTTGCTGTCGCCCATGATTGCCGCCCTGGCGATGAGCCTGAGCTCCGTCTCGGTGATCAGCAACGCGTTGAGGCTGCGCGCAAGCGCCTGACCGGACGGCTGGAAAACTCCCATGCCACTGCCCGATACATCAGCGCTGCTGGGCCTGAGCGTCGCCCTCGGCATCGGCCTGCTGGTGGGCGCAGAACGCGAACGCCGCAAAGGCAGCGGTCCCACCCGCAGCGCCGCCGGCATCCGCACCTTTGCCCTGGCGTCCCTGTCCGGCGCAGTGGCGATGTTTCTCGGTGGCGCGCTGCTGCTGGCCGCGGCCGCGCTGGCGGTCGGTGCGCTGGCCGTGGCCGCTTACCAGCGGTCGCGCGAGCAGGATCCCGGCCTGACCACCGAAGTCGCCCTGCTGCTGAGCTGCCTGCTCGGCGGTCTGGCGATGCGCAACGCCATTCTGGCCGCCGGCGTGGGCGCGGCGCTGGCGGCCCTGCTGGCAGCGCGCAACCCCATTCACCATTTTGTGCGCGGCGTGCTGACCGAACGCGAACTGCACGACGCCTTGCTGTTCTGCGCCGCAGCCCTGATTGCACTGCCGCTGGCACCGGACCGTTTCCTGGGGCCCTTCGATGCCATCAACCCCCATGCCATCACGCAGCTGGTTGTGATGGTGATGGCCGTCAGCGCACTCGGCTACGTGGCGACGCGCGCGCTGGGGCCGCGTTACGGCCTGCCCCTGGCCGGTCTTGCCGCGGGCTTCGTCTCGAGCACCGCCACGATTCATGCGATGGGCGTGCGCATGGCCAAACAGCCGGCGCAGACTGCAGGCGCTGTCGCCGGCGCGGTGCTTTCCAGCGTGGCCACGCTGATCCAGCTGGCGGTGGTGGTGGCTGCGGTACATCCTGCGCTGCTCCAGGTGCTGATGTGGCCCCTGCTGCTGGGCGGCGCGGCAGCGGGCGGCTACGGTCTGCTGTTTTTCCCGTACACCACGCCGCCCGCTGCGCAGACCCGGACACAAGCGCGGCAGCAGGAACTGGGCCGGGCCTTTGACCTGAAAACCGCGCTGACATTTGCCACCCTCGTCGGTGCCGTGCTGCTGCTGTCAGCGGCGCTCAGCGCCTGGCTGGGAGAACGTGGCGCCCTGCTCGCGGCTGCCGCCACCGGCCTGGTGGATGCCCACGCCACCGCCGCGTCCGTGGCTTCACTGGCAGCGATCCACAAGCTGCCACCTGACGTGGCCCTGTGGTCCATACTCGCCGGCCTGAGCAGCAACTCCGTCATGAAGGCGCTGGTGGCTTTTCATGCCGGCGGCAGCGCGTACGCGGCGCGTATCGTGCCGGGACTGGTGCTGGTCATCGCGGCGGTCTGGCTGGGCGTGTGGCTGGGCTGAACGCAAGCACCCTGCTACTGAATACATAGCTGCCTGCGCCCGTGGCTATTGGGCTGGAGTCCATTTTTTCTTCACGCCCTGGCGGATGGCATTTTTTTCAGCAGACCGGCCGTGCTGCGTGGCCAGCCGACACGGCCGAACCAGGCGCCGCCGGCAATCGCCCAGCCATTGATCAGCCCATAAATCACCAGCGCCACAGCCTGCGCGACGAACACGCCGCTGAGTCCCTCGTCCCAGCGCAGGGCCAGCCAGCCGCCGGTGACGGCCACCGCCAGCCGCGCGATGTTGCCTATCACCGGCCAGAGCAGGCGCCCTGCCCCTTGCGACGCAAAGTACAGCGCCAGGCCCAGGCCGAAGAAACCGTAGAGCGGCCCCACCACCCGCAGGTAGGCGCTGCCGGCTTCAATCATGGCCGGGTCGCTGTTGAACAGCGACAGCCAGGCGCCCGGGAAAGCGGCCGCCCACAGGCCTATGGCCTCGGCCATCACAAACGCCATCGCGGCACCGGTCCAGGTGGCGCGCAGCGCACGCTCGCGCTGACCCGCGCCCATGCAGGTGCCGACCATGGCCACGAGGGGCGCGCCAAAACCGAACACCAGCGGCACCAGCAAATACTCAAGCCGCGAGGCTGTGCCGTACCCGGCAATGGCGGCAGTGCCGAAGCCGCCGACCAGTGCGGTGGTGATGCCAATCGCCAGGTTGGTGGCGACTGTGGACACCGTGCCGACCAGGCCGACACGCAGGATGTCCTTGAACAACACCCAGCGGTAACGGATGTTTTTGAGCGAGGGACGCAGCAGGCTTTTCGGCGACCACAGGTAAGCTGCCAGCACCAGGCTGCCGACCAGGTAGTAGGCCAGCAGCGCGATGGCGCCACCGGCAATGCCCAGGCCCGGCAAGGGGCCCCAGCCGAAGATCAGCAAGGGCGACAGCGGCAGCAGCACCAGCGCGCCCAGCACCGTCACATTGGCCGGCACCGCCATGTTGCCGGTGCCACGAATCACTGCCGACAGCGTGTTGAAGACCCACACCAGTACCGCGCCGGCAAACACCCAGTTGGAATACACCATGGCGGCTTCAAGCGCCCCGCCCGTGCCACCCATGCGGGTGTAGAGCCAGCGCCCGCCGCCCAACACGGCGACGGTGAAGACCAGCGCAAACACCGCGGCAATCACCAGCGCATGCATCACCAGCGCATCGGCATCGTCACGCCGGCGCGCGCCGAGCGCACGTGCAATCGCCGACGCGATGCCACCACCCATGGCGCCGGCCGAGGTCATCTGCATCAGCATCACCACCGGAAACACCAGCGCCATGCCGGCCAGCGCGTCGGTGCCGAGCTTGCCGACGAAATAGGTTTCGATCAGGCCAACCCCGGCCTGCGCCAGCATCACCAGCACATTGGGCGCGGCCAGACGCAGCAGGGTCGGGGCTATCGGTGCTTCCAGAAGAAGCCGGGTACGGCCATCCATCTCGCCGCGCGTCATGCAACAACCCGGACCATGCGCGCCTCACGGATCGGCAGATGCACCAGCGTCGCGCCCGCGGCCAGCACGATGTCGATGTACCAGACCCAGTCGTAGCTGCCGGTGGCCTCGAACACATACCCACCGAGAAAAGCCCCGAAGAAACCGCCGATCTGATGGGCCAGCATCACGATGCCGAACAACATCGCCATGTTGGCGGTACCGAACATCTTGGCCACCAGGCCCGCAGTCGGCGGCACGGTCGACAGAAAGGTTACACCCATGACGGCCGCAAACACCAGCATCACGACCGGTGTCTTGGGCGCGAGCAAAAAGACCAGCACCGCCAGGCCGCGCGTGGCATACAAGAGCGCCAGCAAGGATTTCATGCGCCAGCGGCCCACGGCCCAACCCATGGCCAGGCTGCCCACGATGTTGAACAGGCCTATCATCGCCAGCGACCAGCCGCCGATCTCGGGCGGCAAACCACAGGCAGCCACCACACCGGGCAAGTGGGTGGCCAAAAACGCCACATGGAAGCCACACACCAGAAAACCGAGACTCAGGTAGCGGTAGCCCGGCGTCGCCAGCGCCTGGCCTATGGCTTCACGCGCGCTCAAGGCTTTTGTTCCAGAAGCTGCTGCGGCCTGGGCGGCCAGTGCCTGCGAGTTGCCCTTGAGCACCCACACCGCAGGCAAGGCCAGCAGCAGGAATACGCCGAGCCACTGCATCGCGCTGGCCCAGCCGAGTGAAGCAGTCAGGCCGATGGCAATCGGCGCCATCGCGAACTGGCCGAAAGAGCCGCCCGCGTTGACGATGCCGCTGGCAAAACCGCGTTTTTCCAGCGGCACCAGCCGTGCCGTGGCCGCCATCAGCACGGACGGACCGGCCATGCCGGCGCCGCCCGCAGCAAGCACACCTATGGCGAAAATCAACCCGGCAGTGCTGGTCATCAGCGGCGTGATGATGGTGCCCACCGCCACCAGCAACACACCGATAAAAATCACGCGGCCGGTGCCAATGCGGTCCGCAACGGCGCCGGCAAAGGGCTGGGTCAGGCCCCACCAGAGCTGGCCAAAGGCAAAAGCCAGGCTGATGCTGCCTATGCCGAGCGCGGTCGAGGTGTTGAGCGCAGACAGGAACAGGCCCATGGTCTGGCGCACGCCCATGGTCAGTGCAAAGGTGCCGGCTGCGGCCAGCAGCACCAGCCACAGTGCCATGGTTTTGGTGGAAGAAGTTGGGGACTTATTCATGGTCGGTTTCCGGCAAGGGGGACAGGCGTTCCAGGGATTCGTCGATCAACGCATGCAGGGCCAGCACCTGTTCAACACCCAGCAGCTGGTTGATGCCCTCCTGCGCCACGCGCCAGCGGCGCTGGGCTTCAACACGTTTGTCGCGGCCGGCATCGGTCGCACGGACCAGGCGGCTGCGCCCGTCGCTGCCGGGCGTCAGCTCCAGCCAGCCGGCCAGCACCATGGGCTTGAGATTGCGTGTCAGGGTCGAAGCATCAACTTTCATGGCCCGGGCCAGGTCGCCGGGACGGAGGGGTCCGAGTTTGACCACATGGGACAGCAGCGAATACTGCGTGCCCTTGAGCCCGGTCTTGCCGACTTCGGCGTCGTAATGCTGGGTCACGCGGCGCATCAGCTGGCGCAATTTCATGTTGGTGCAACCCTGGGGCTTGAGACCGTGGGGCGGCGGCGTGGATGTAGCGGGTGTGACAGTGCTCATTCTTCAATTGTAGCTACAATAGTTGTATATGCAATCAAAGGAGTGAAACAATGACCCCGGACCAAACCCTGGCTTTGTGGAATGAGGAACGCGAAGCGGTGGTGGCGCGCATGCTGGCGGGCGGCGGCAAGCCCGGCCTGGCCCATCCCGACAGCGTGGCCGGCAAGACTGGTATGGAAATCATGCAGGCCATGCTGGCCGGTGAACTGCCCTATCCCCACATCGCCGAAACACTGGATTTTTCGCTGGTGGAGGTTGGCCCCGGCCGGGCCGTCTTTCAGGGCTCACCGCAGCTCAAGCATTACAACCCCTTGGGCAGCGTGCATGGCGGCTGGTATGCGACGCTGCTGGATTCGGCGCTGGGTTGCGCCGTTCACACCCTGATGCCGGCCGGCCGCAGCTACACCACGGCAGAACTTGGCGTGAACATCGTGCGTGCTGCCTCGCAGAAATCCGGACCGCTGCGCGCCATCGGCAGCGTCATCCATTGTGGCCGCCAGCTGGCGACCGCCGAAGCGCGGATTGTCGGTCCGGACGGCAAGCTGTATGCGCATGCCACCACCACCTGCATGGTGTTTGACCTGCCCGCCAACAGGCCATAGGGAAGTGCTGAACAAGCCCCCGGCGGCGCGCGATCAGCCGGGCTTGGGCGATCTGCTGCGTTGAATTTCTTGCCAATAGCCAGCTATTGGCTGCGAAATCCGCCTTGCATCTCATCCCAATCCGCCTGCCGCGCATCCGCAGAGACTTATTCAGCACTTCCCTAGGCCGTCTGGCCCCCCAAAGGCTCTGACTGCGTTCTGACCTGCTCGACGCGGCGGTTCACCAGGGCGGCGGCCAGCATCCACTTGGCGCGGCTCAGCCAGCCGAGCGCCAGGTCGGCATGCTCCTTGTTGCTGTAGAAATGTTCGGGGTCGTGGGCCACGCCCCAGTCATGCAGCGGCATGCTGGCGGGGTCGGACTCGTGGTACTGCGCATGGGCGGCGTGGCGGCCGTCCCAGAAATGCTGGCCGCGCACATGAACACCGTAACCCAGCAGGCTGCCCTGCTGCACCAGCAACTCGCCGGCCCGGGTCTCCAGCAGGGTATCTGTCACATAGGTATCGGTCTGGACCCACTCGCCGTCCACGTACACCTCGCCCACCGCATGGGTGATGGTGCTGTGGGGCGCGTCAATGATTCCCTTGAGGAAGGCACTGGGCAGGCTGACAAAGCGCAGCCGCGCCGGCACCCCGACCGAACGCAACATGGCCACCAGCAGCGTGCCTTTGGTATGGCAATCGCCGCGACCGGCCTTCAGCACCGAGGCCGCAGTGACATGGTCAAAACCCGCCACACAGCCAAAAGGCAGCGACTTGATGAAGTCATGCACACACACAGCCTTCTGCACATTGGTGGTCGCCAGCTGCGTGATGCGCATGGCCTGGATTCTGAGCTTGGGATCGTCGAGGTCCAGCAAGCGGGTCGGTCGCAGCCATTCCTGGAGCTGATCGTTTGGCAAAGACAGGGTCATGAAAGGCGGGCACCAGAGAGTTTTTTGGCATTATGCAGGCTCATGCGCAGCTGGCCCCGGGAAAAAAATTGTAAATGACGGAAACCCCCCGCAGGCTGCGCAGGCCCGCCAGATTGCCGCACAATGTAGCGCTGCTCAACCAGGACGAGGATATTTCCCATGCGGCTTTTGCACACCATGCTGCGCGTTGGCAATCTGCAACGCGCGATTGATTTTTACACCCAGGTCCTTGGCATGAAGCTGCTGCGCACCTCGGAAAACCCGGACTACAAATACAGCCTGGCCTTTGTTGGTTATGAAGGCGGTAATCCGGGACAGGCGGAGATCGAGCTGACCTGGAATTGGGACACCGACCACTACGACATGGGTACCGCCTACGGCCACATTGCGCTGGGTGTACCTGACGCCTATGCGGCCTGCGAAAAGATCAAGGCCGCTGGCGGCAACGTGACGCGCGAGGCCGGGCCGGTCAAGGGCGGGACCACAGTGATTGCTTTTGTGACTGATCCGGATGGGTACAAGATTGAATTGATTGAACGCAAGGGTGATCTGGGTGGTGCTGGCCTGAGTTGATCCCCTAAATCGCAGGCATCACGCTCCGTTCCCGGTTCGCTACGGGTAGCAGGGTCTAACTCCCCACTCCCACCCTCGGGGATGCGCTGCCTGACTCGCGCGATGCGCGGCGGGGCTTTTGCGGGATGAGCCGTGAGGCGCAAAACCCAAGGCAAGGCTTTGCGCCTTGCCTGGTTTTGCAACGAAGCGCTGGCAACCGCGGTCGCGGTTGCAGCCCTTTGAGCCCCAATGGGAATGCACGGCCTTTGGCCGTGCGTGTCCCGCAAAACCACGCCCCTTCGGGTTCGGACCCGAGCAAACGCGGTCGCGTTTGCGGGCCATGTGGGCCGTCCCGGCACGCACAGCCGACCGGCTGTGCTAGCGGGCGCTTTCCTCACCAAACCCCTTGCGTGTGCCTTCGGGCACACGGCGCGGCGTGTTGGCAAGCAAATCATCCCGTTGTGGACCCGAACGCGCATGGCGCGAGGCAGGCAGCGCATCCCCGACCCCTCCCTCGCCCCGCTGGGCGATGGAGGGGGACTTCATTTGGCCGCGTGCGCTGCGCTCGCGTCCAAACATGACGGTCTGTGGGGAGTCCCGTCCTTGAAGCGCTGCGCGCTTCAAGGACTCCGGATTTGAGTTCCGTATTGGTATTTGTCTTCTGCCTTTTTCTTCCCCACCCGTCAGACTGGGCCGGGGAGCACAGCCGAAAACGGATCAGGGCTCGCGATTGTCTGAGCCGAAGGCGAGTTCGAGCGAGCCCCCATTAACCGCGAGCACCGCAGCTTGCCTGGAGCAAAGCGGAAGGTCCCAGCCCATAGCGTCGCCTTCTCTTTGCTTACTTTCTCCTGGCGACGCAAGAGAAAGTGAGTCGCCCGCCGGGGCGAGACCCGGCTTGCTCGAAGACCCACCAAGAAGCACAAGCGTGCACAGGATCGAACAGACTCAGCCCGAACGTATGATCCTTAAACACCGCAAGGAGACAAAGCATGAGCACAAGATACCCCTTCCCCGACCTCAACACCCTGCCCGGCGACATCCAGGCCAAGATTCTCGAAGTGCAGGAAAAAGCCGGCTTTGTGCCGAATGTATTCCTCGCGCTGGCGCGCCGGCCAGCCGAATGGCGTGCCTTTTTTGCCTATCACGATGCGCTGATGCTCAGGGAGGAATCGGGCCTCAGCAAAGGCGACCGCGAGATGATTGTCACCACCACCAGCGCGGCCAACAACTGCCTGTACTGCGTGGTGGCCCACGGTGCGATTTTGCGGATTTACGAGAAGAAGCCGCTGGTGGCCGACCAGGTCGCTGTGAACTACCGCAAGGCCGACATCACGCCGCGCCAGCGCGCCATGCTGGACTTTGCAATGAAAGTCTGCCTGAAATCAGACGAGATTGAAGAGGCCGACTTTGCCGCCCTGCATGCCCATGGCTTCAACGACGAAGACATCTGGGACATCGCCGCCATCACGGCCTTCTTTGGCCTGTCCAACCGCATTGCCAGCTTCTCCGGCATGCTGCCGAATCCGGAGTTCTACCTGATGGGGCGCGTACCCAAACAGAAGTAGGCTGCCAAAATCGCTCTTCTTTTGATAGCTGCTTGCGCCCGGCCAACAAGGGCTGGAAGCACTTTTTAATCTCACGTGACGATGTTGCGCATCCAGTCCGGCAGGCTGGCCGCTTTCTGGCTCGGGAAATCGATCCAGATGGTGGTGGCGCCACCGGCCGCGTAAATCACACCGGGCTCATCGGCACGCTCCATCGTTCCCCAGCTTTCGAAAGTGGTTCGCCCAGGGTCGCTGACATACATCTTCACCAGCACATCGCCGGGGTACTCCAGCTGCCTGTAAAAATTGCAGAACGCGTTGACGATGACCGGCCCTTCACCTTTCGGGTCCGGCACACAGCCAATTGAATACATCCAGTCAATACGGACCGTTTCCAGATAGCGGAAATAACTGCCGTTGTTGACATGGCCCATGGCGTCCATGTCGCCCCAGCGGATGGGTACCCGCATTTCATAAACGAGTTTCTTCTTGTCGGGGATGTCGATTTTCATGAGTGGAGGTGTTTCAACGGTGTGCCCGGATGGAGGCGAGTATGCCCAGTGTGAACAGCACACAGGCAACCAGCTGGGCCGGCGTGGGCCAGTGGCCATCCCAGGCGAAAGAATAAAACAACGCAAAAATCGTTTCACTGACGATCAGCTGGCCGCACAGGCTGGCACTGAGACGCTGGCTCGCCATGTTCCACAAGATGGTGGCCAGCCAGGTGGAGCCCACACCAGCCAGCACACACAGCAGCACAAAAGTCGCCCGGTCCTCATGCACGGCCATCGCCTGAAAATCCGAGCCGGCCACGACCCACATCAACAGCGAGCCCAGACCGGTAGCCACACCCAGCCAGTTGGCCCAGTCGGTGGCGTTCACCTCGGGATGGCGCTTGAGCCAGGCGGAATTGAAGATCGCAAAAACCGTCCAGCACACCAGCGACGCACAGGCAAATCCCATGCCGCGCCAGAAATGGGCGGCCGCGCCCAGCCCGGCTGCGTGCGTGCTGCCCATCATCAATGCCAGCCCTGCCAGGGTAAGAGCCAGCCCCGGCAGCAGCGAGGCCCAGCGCAGCCCCTGCGGTTTGCCCAGCAGCATGACCCAGATCGGAATGGTGCCGATCAGCAGCGACGGTACCTCCGTGCCTGCATCGCGTATGGCCAGCACCAGCAACAGGTAATAACCACTGAAGCCCAGCACACTCATGACCAGCGCAGCCCCGGCCTGGCGCAGGGTGGGCACACGCCTGCTGCGCCAGCCCAACGCCATGACCAGCACCGCCACCACGCCGTAAACAGCAAACCGGCCTGCCATCAAATCGACGGATGAATACCCGCCCTCGCCCATATGGAGCATGCGCGGGGCGACAAACACCAGCCCCCACAACGCGCCGGCTGCGAGTCCGGCCAGGACGCCAGTCAGCACAGACGGGACATGGCTTGAAACGGCGAACCCTGCATGCTCAAGCCCCGAAGCCGTCGTCCGCAGCAATCACGGCGCCGTTGATGAAGTGGCTTTGTCCGCTGGCCAGCATCACCAGCAGGGCGTCGAGGTCTTCGGGCTTGCCGATGCGTTTGCGCGGCAGCATCTGCACCAGCTTTTTGCCCTGCTCGGTCTCCCAGTGGTGGTGGTTGATCTCGGTGTCGATATAGCCGGGGCAGATGGCGTTGACGTTGATGCCGAACTTGCCCCACTCCAGCGCCATGGCTTTGGTCATCTGCACCACCGCCGCCTTGCTCATGCAATACACGCCGATCTGCGGTAACACGCGCAGTCCGGCCATGGACGCGATGTTGATGATGCGGCCACCGGAAAAAGTACCGGGCGCCGTGCCGCGCGATCGCGCCAGCATGCGTTTGCCGACTTCCTGCGCCACAAAAAAAGCGCCTTTGACGTTGGTGTTGAAGACAAAGTCGTAGTCTTCTTCCGCCACGTCCTGAATGCGTTGCGTGGTGCTCACGCCCGAGTTGTTGACCAGGATGTCGATCGGGCCGACCTCGGTCTCGGCATGCGCCACGCCGGCCCTGATGCTGCCATGGTCGGTCACATCGAGGGACACTACATGCGCATCGCCGCCTTCGGCTTCAATCTGCGCACGTAACTCCTTGAGCTTGTCCATGCGCCGGCTGGCCAGCACCACGGCTGCACCGGCGCGGCTCAGGGTTTTGGCGAACTGGGCGCCCAGGCCACCGGACGCGCCGGTCACAAGGGCGACACGCCCTGAAAGATCCAGGCTGTAAGCCATAAGAGACTCCTCTCTATTCCAGACAGCAATACGAACGACCGTTCGATCCACTGTATTCACGACATAAAATCACACGCAAGACCTGCCGCCTTCGCCTGAAGGCCAAGCGTTCCTGAAATTCATTATCAGCGAGTCCACGATGAACAACCAAGAAATACTGGCCCAGTTCGGCCCCCGCGAGGCGATGGAATATGACGTGGTCGTGGTTGGGGGCGGCCCCGGCGGCCTGGCCACTGCGATCCGCCTCAAGCAGCTCGCTGCCGAAAAAGGCACGGAGCTGTCGGTGGTGGTGCTGGAAAAAGGCTCCGAACCCGGCGCGCACATCCTGAGTGGTGCGCTGATGGACCCGCGCGCCATCACCGAGCTGTTTCCGAACTGGAAAGAACTGGAGGCCCCGCTGCACCAGCCGGTCACCGGCGACGAGATGCTGTTCCTGAGCCAGACCGGCAAGCTCAGCACGCCGCAATTTCTGATTCCCAAAAGCCTGCACAACGAAGGCAACTACGTCATCCGCCTGGGCAATGTGGTGCGCTGGCTGGGCCAGCAGGCCGAGGCGCTGGGGGTTGAAATTTTCCCGGGCTTTTCCGCTGCGGAAGTGCTTTACAACGAGGACGGCTCAGTCAAAGGTGTGGCCACCGGCAACCTCGGCGTCGGCAAAGACGGCCAGCCCAGCGACAGTTTTCAGCTGGGCATGGAGCTGCATGGCAAATACACCATCTTTGCCGAAGGCTCACGCGGCCACCTGGGCCGCCAGTTGATTGAAAAATTCAAGCTCGACGCCGGCAAGGACCCGCAGACCTACGCGCTGGGCATCAAGGAGTTGTGGGAGATTGACCCGGCCAAAGCCAAACCCGGTCACGTGATCCACTCCCTCGGCTGGCCCATGGACAACCAGACTTATGGCGGCGGATTTTTGTACCACCTCGAAGGCAACAAGGTCACGCTGGGATTCATCACCGGCCTGGAGTACAGCAACCCCTGGCTCAGCCCGTTTGAAGAGATGCAGCGCTGGAAGACACATCCCGCAATTCGCCACTACCTCGAAGGCGGCAAACGCATCAGCTACGGCGCACGTGCCATCACCTGCGGCGGCTTGATGAGCCTGCCCAAAACCGTGTTCCCCGGCGGTGCGCTGGTGGGCTGCGAAGCAGGTTTTCTCAACTTCGCTCGTATCAAAGGCAGCCACGCCGCGATCAAGACCGGCATGCTGGCCGCAGAGGCAGCGTATGCCGCGGTGACCGGCGGGCGCCAGCATGACGAGCTGAGCGCCTACCCTGAGGCTTTTGAAAAGAGCTGGTTGTTTGATGAACTGGACGCCTCGCGCAACACCAAGCAGTGGATGAAAAAAGGCCTCTACCTGTCGTCCATCATGAACGGCATCGAGCTCTGGCTGCTGCCCAAACTCGGCTTCAAAGCGCCGCCCTGGACCATTCACAACAAAGTGGCAGACCACGCCAAGCTCAAGCCGGCGTCTGAGTGCCCGCAAATTGTTTACCCCAAACCCGACAACAAGATCACCTTTGACCGCCTGAGTTCGGTGTTTGTGTCCAACACCAACCATGAAGAGCACCAGCCTGCCCACCTGACGCTCAAAGACACCAGCGTGCCGGTCAACATCAACCTGGCGACCTACGCCGGGCCCGAGTCGCGTTACTGCCCGGCCGGTGTGTATGAGTTTGTGAAAAACCCCGACAACACAGACCGCCTGCAGATCAATGCGCAAAACTGCGTGCATTGCAAAACCTGCGACATCAAGGACCCGACGCAAAACATCGTCTGGGTCACACCCGAGGGCGGCGGCGGGCCCAACTACAGCGGCATGTAGCCACATTGGGCCCGATGCCGGGCAGCCTCCGCGCTGCGACGGATCGGCCTGTCGGCAGCCTCCGGCGGTCCGGCCGTGGCGCGTATCCTGCGCTTCAAAGCCAGGGTTTGAGCCAGGCCAGACCAGCGGAGGTCCCACCGGTCTGGCTGCCGGCTTGTGGCCGGTACTCGCAACCCACCCAACCGGCATAACCCAGCTCATCAAGCACCGAGAACAGGTAGGGATAATTGAGCTCGCCCACATCGGGTTCATGGCGTTGCGGCACACCGGCAATCTGGACATGGCCCACATTTCCGGTGGGCAGGTATTGACGCAGCTTCATCGCCAGGTCGCCTTCGACGATCTGGCAGTGGTACAAGTCCATCTGCACCTTGAGGTTGACGGCGCCCACGTCGGCAACCACCTCATGAGCGTGGTCCTGGCGGTTCAGGAAAAAACGCGGAATGTCGCGGGTGTTGATCGGTTCAATCAACACTTCCACGCCCTGCCTGGCGGCCTCCGCTGCGGCCCAGCGCAGGTTGCTGGTGTAGGTCGCGTACAAGGTCTCTCGCTCCGTGCCTGCGGGCAGCAGACCGGCCATCACATGGATGCGCGGGCAGGCCAATGCCTGCGCGTATTCAAGCGCCTGGGCCATGCCCGCGCGAAACTCCGCCTCGCGTCCGGGCAGGCACGCCATGCCGCGCTCGCCGCCGTCCCAGTCGCCGGGCGGCGCATTGAACAGCACTTGCTGCAAGCCATGCGCTTCAAGGCGAGCGGCGATTTCGCGGCCTTCAAAGGCATAGGGAAACAAATACTCGACCGCCTTGAAGCCGTCCCGGGCGGCCGCCTCAAAACGGTCCAGAAAATCAAGCTCGGGGTAGAGCATGGAGAGATTGGCTGCAAATTTAGGCATGTTTTTTTACCAGCGGGCGCCGAAGCGCAGCCGCAGTTCGTCAATTTGGGCTTCCGTCAGAGGCTCAGGCGTGGCGGAACAGAGCGTCACCAGCTTGGCGGTTTCTTCGAGTTCTTCCAGCGTGGCCATGGCGGCGGCGGGCGAGTCGTGCCAGACATTGGGGCCCAGGCGCTCCAGCATCACGGCGCGTAGGGGCGTGCCCGCTTCGCCATAGCGGCGAATCGCCTGCGCCACTTGTTGTGCCGCCTCGGGCGCGCCGGGGCGGTGGTAAGCGATCACAGGCACATGGCCGACCTTCATGACGAAGTAAGGCGTCACGGCGGGGAGCAGTTCCGGCTGCACATGCACCTGCGGCCGCAAAGTCAGTGCCACGCAGTGCGTGCTGTGGGTGTGGATCACACACCGGGTTTTGGGATAAAACTGGGCTGCAGCCCTGTATATCTGCACGTGAAGTGCTATTGTTTTGCTAGCGACATCACCACTCACCTGCTGCGCCTGCGCATCCAGCCGGGCGAGCCGGGCCGGGTCGAGAAACCCGAGACAGGCGTCGGTGGGCGTGATCAGGAAGCCGCCGCCTTCCGATTCATCCAGCCGCACGCTGATATTGCCCGCCGTGGCGTGCACATAGCCGCGTTCAAACAGACTGCGGCCAACGCGGCAGATTTCCTCGCGCGCTTGCTGCTCGGTCATGCCAGCTCCCTGAAGGCTTTACTGAAGAAATCGTCCGAGCCAAAGTTGCCGGACTTCAGCGCCAGATGCAATCCGGCTCGTGATGCGACGCCGGTTTGGGCGTGGCACCAGGGCACACCGGGGTCGATTTGCGGACCGATCTTCATTTGGGTGATGGCCAGGGCCTGCACGCAGGCACCCGACGTTTCGCCACCGGCCACCACCAGCTGGCGCACGCCGCGCTCCACCAGCCCGCGTGCGATGGCGGCCAGGGTGCGCTCCACCAGCGCGCCAGCGGCTTGCACCCCCAGTTGCCCCTGTACCGACCTGACCGCCGTCGTATCCGCTGACGAATAAATCAGTACCGGCCCCTGGTCCAGCAGGGGTTCGGCCCAGGCCAGGGCTGCGGCCACCACATCCAGGCCAGCGCTCTGCTGGGCGGCCATCTGCAGGGGGTCCATCCCCAGGGCCGGGCGCCCCGCCTGGATGAAGGCCTGCACCTGCCGGTTGGTCGCCAGCGAGCAGCTGCCCGACACCACCGCCTGCAGGCCGGAGGCGGCGGGCAAGGCGCTGGCCGTACTGGAGGGCGCCATACCAAAATTGGCGGGCAAACCAATCGCCACGCCGGAGCCTGCGGTCACCAGCGGCATGCCCCTGAGCGCCGGGCCCAGGCGCAGCAGGTCGTCGTTGGAAATCGCATCCACGACCGCCAGGCCCACGCCCTGGGCGCGCAGCTGGTCGATGCGCTGGCGAATCGCGGCCTCACCCTGCGCCACCACCTGGTAATCGATCAGACCCACTGTGCGCTGGCACTGCCCCTGCAGCACACGCACCAGATTGGCGTCCGTCATGGGCGTCAGCGGGTGGTTTTGCATGCCGCTCTCATTGAGCAGCAGGTCACCGACAAACAAATGCCCCTTGAACACGGTGCGCTGGTTATCCGGAAACGCTGGCGTGGCGATGGTGAAGTCGCCGCCCGGCAGCCCGGCGAGCGCGTCCATCAGAGCCTCGGCCACCGGGCCAATATTGCCTTGCGCCGTGCTGTCAAAAGTGGAGCAATACTTGAAGTAGATCTGCTGCGCACCCTGCGCCTGCAGCCAGCGCAAGGCGGCCAGCGACTGGGCAATGGCCTCGTCCACAGGCAGGGTGCGCGACTTGAGCGCCACCACCACGGCATCCGCATCGGTATCGAGCGGCTGATCCGGCACCCCGATCGCCTGCACCACACGCATGCCTGCGCGCACCAGGTTGTTGGCCAGATCCGTTGCACCCGTGAAGTCGTCGGCAATACAACCGAGCATCATTTTTTTCATGGCTTCCGAGGCAATTCAATGCCGGGGAATATCTTGATGACGGCACTGTCATCCTCGCGGGAAAAACCGGCCGTCGATGCCTGCATGAACATCTGGTGCGCCGTGCTGGACAGCGGCAGCGGGAACTTGCTGGCGCGTGCCACGTCAAGCACCAGTCCCAGGTCCTTCACGAAAATATCCACCGCCGACAGCGGTGTGTAGTCCCCCGCCAGCACATGGGCCATGCGGTTTTCGAACATCCAGCTGTTGCCCGCGCTGTGGGTGATCACCTCATACAGCGCCTCAGGGTCCACGTCTTCGCGCAGGCCCAGTGCCATGGCCTCGGCGGCAGCGGCAATATGCACGCCCGCAAGCAGCTGGTTGATGATCTTGACCTTGCTGCCCGCGCCAGCCCTGTCGCCCAGGCGGTAAACCCTGGCAGCCATCGCATCGAGCAGCGAGCCGACCGCGGCATAAGCCTCGGGCCGGCCGGAAGTCATCATGGTCATCTCGCCGCTGGCCGCCTTGGCAGCGCCACCGGAAATGGGCGCATCGAGGTAGAAAATGCCGCGCTCCGCCAAGCGCGCTTCCAGTGCCATCGACCAGTGGGGGTCGACGGTGGAGCACATCACAAATACACTGCCCCGCTTCATCGCCGCCGCGCCGCCACCTTCGCCAAACAACACACTGTCGGTCTGCGCGGCATTCACCACCACCGACACGATGATGTCGCACTGTCCGGCCAGCTCGGCCGCTGAGGCGCAGGCCACGCCACCCTCGGCGGCAAAGGCCTGCGCGACCTCCGCGCGAACGTCAAAAACATGCACATGGCAGCCATGGCGGCGCAATGAACGCGCCATGCCACTGCCCATGGCGCCCAGGCCGATCACGCCTACCCTTGAGCTCATAACTTGCTTCCTTTCTGGAGGTTCAATTCGTCACCATCAAGTCGAAATGACCGCACGCTTTTGTCCTCCTGAAGACGTGCGGCGGGTTTATTTTATATGGTTGTCATACAAATTACGGTGTCCTTCACCATCCGGAATAACCCGAAACTACACGCAGGATCGGACTGAAACCGGTCCTCAGTTTCAACTTCGCGGAGGCAGCCCCGACACCAGCGGGCGAGCCAGTTGCACGCCGGCCTGCTCCCAGAAAGCCGGGTCCGCCTGCTCAATGCGCAGGATGGCGTTGTCCATGTGCTGCGCGGCGGCGTGGCGCGCTGCAGCCACATCCCCCGCTTCAATGGCACGCGCAATCATTTCATGCTCGTCACCCACCTGCCGCACAAAGTCGGCTCTGCGTGCTTCATTCGCGCGCGTCACGCGGGTGGCGCCGCGCAGGAACTGGCCCAGGTATTCCAGCGTGCCAATCAGAAAAGGGTTGCGTGCAGCCTCTGCGATGGCCCGGTGGTACTGGACGTCTTGTTCGACGCCGTCGCCACCGGCCTGCACGGCCCTGTCGAGCAGGACAATGGACTTGCGGATGCGCTTGATATCTGCCTGATTGCGGCGCTGCGCGGCCAGGCCCGCCACTTCGGCCTCCAGCGCCCGGCGCACCTCCACCATCTGGATCACCGCCTGCTTGGAGACCGCCGACCTGGCATCAAAATTGAGCGGTGAAAAGCCCGCTTCCTTGACATACACACCGCTTCCCTGCCGTGAGTCGACCAGCCCCAGCGACTTGAGCCGCGAGACAGCCTCCCTCACCACCGTGCGGCTCACCAGGAACTGTTCCACCAGCGCAGCTTCTGTCGGCAGCTTGTCACCCACAGCCAGTCGATTGGCCCGGATTTCAGCTGCCAGAACATCCGCCACCTGGTCAGCAAGGTAGGCGCCGGGTGTGACTGGCTTGAACTGGGCGGTCATGGTTTCACTATTTCGCGTAAACAAGGTCGCGCAGACCCAGCGAGAGGACAGGCACGTAGGTGATGACCATCAGGCAGGCCAGGATGACCAGCACGAAGGGAATCAGGTCCTTGATCATGCGGTCCAGCGAGATCCGTGCCACCGTGCAGGCGGCAAACAGGTTCACCCCGAACGGCGGCGTGATCATGCCCAGGGCCAGGTTCACCACCATGATCAGGCCGAAGTGCACCGGATCAATGCCAAAGTGCATCGCCACCGGCGCCAGAATCGGCGCCAGCACGATGATGGCGGCGCTGGTCTCGATGAACATGCCAATCACGAACAAGGCTGCATTGACGCCGAGCAGGAAATAGGCTGGCGTCCTGAGCACTTCCTGCAACCAGTGGCCGACGGCATCCGGCACACCGGCGCGTGTGATCAGGAAGGCAAACAGGCCGGCGTTGGCGATGATGAACATGATCACGGCCGACGACAGCACCGATTTGCGCAGGATGGTGTAAAGGTCGGGCAGCTTGATCTCGCGGTAGACCAGCATGCCCACGATCAGTGCGTAAAAAACCGCTACCGCCGAGGCTTCTGTCGGGGTAAACACACCGCCGTAGATACCGCCCAGAATGATGACCGGCATCAGCAGCGCCCAGCCAGCCTTCCAGGTGGCCTTGCCGACCGACAGGCGGCCATCGCCATCGTTCTTGCCCCAGCCCTTGATGCGGCAGTACACCCAGACAAAGGCCATCAGTGCCAGCCCGATCAGAATGCCCGGACCGAAACCGGCAATGAACAACTCCCCCACCGAGACTTCGGCGCTCACGCCGTACAGAATCATGGGGATGGACGGTGGAATGATGACGCCGAGCTCGGCACTGGTGGCCTGCAGGGAAGCCGCCCAGGTCGTGGGGTAGCCGTGCTTGATCAGGGCCGGAATCAGGATCGCACCAATCGCAAAGGTGGTGGCCACCGACGAACCGGACACTGCCGCAAAAATCATGCAGGTCAGCACGCAGGTCATGGGCAGGCCGCCCTGCACACCACCTACCAGACTCTTGGCAAACTCCACCAGGCGGCGCGAAATGCCGCCAGTTTCCATGATGTTGCCGGCCAGGATGAAAAACGGAATGGCGGCCAGCGGAAACTTGTTGATCGAGTTGAACATCTCCTTGACGGAGATCAGCATGTTGGCCTCGGCCACCTGGATGCCCAGGACGGAAGCCAGGCCGATGGACACCGCCACGGAAACGGTGAGTGCAAAACACAGCACCATGGTGGAGAGCATCACGGCGGTCATTGCGCAGTCTCCAGTTCCATGCGCTGGGGATCCAGCAAATTGCCCACAATACCTATCATGCTCAGCAGGCCGCCCACCGGCATGGCCAGGTAGGCCCAGAACATGCTCAGGCTTTCCAGGCCGCTGATGGTTTGCACCTTGCCGCGGTTGGCATAGTCCCAGCCCCACCAGACAATGGTGGCAATCAGGCCCAGGGCGGCAAGACACACCACCCAATCGAGCACGCGCCTGAAACGTGGCCGGCTCCAGCGATACAGCACATCCACGCTGACCATGGCGCCTTGACGAAACGCCATCGGAATGCCCAGAAACACCATCCAGATGAGGCTGAACCGAATCAGCACCTCGGTCCATTCAGCGGGGGTTTCAAGGACAAAGCGGGTGATGATCTGGAAGACGCCCAGGCCCGCGGCAAGGGCCAGCATGGCGCAAGCGGCGTGCATGGAGAAACCAGTGGTCCGTCGCTCCAGTCTGAGAAAAGAATCTTTCATCGCGTTCACAATCTGAAATGGAAAGTCGAAACGCCCAAAAATCCCTGATTTTTGGGCGTCGGGAGCGACAGGAAGAAAGGTCGTTACTTCACGTTGCGAATACGTTCGATATTGGCTTTGCCAAACTGCTTCTCGAATTCGGCATTCACCGGAGCCAGCATGGTCACGAACTTCGACTTGTCCACGTTCTCGACCACGGTCATGCCCTTGCTGCGCAGTTCGGCCACACCCTTGGAATCGTCCTCGTCCACGCGCGCGCGGTTGACTTTCACGCCTTCCCTGGCAGCATCCAGAAAGGCCTGCTTGTCAGCCGCGCTGAGCTTGTCGAATGACGCTTTGTTCATCAGGAAAATGCCGGGCGAATAGACATGGCCCGTCAGTGACAGGTGTTTTTGCACCTGGTCGAACTTGGCCGACATGATCACGGACAGCGGATTTTCCTGACCATCGACCGTGCCCTGCTGCAAGGCCGTGAACACCTCCGGAAAGGCCATGGGTGTCGTCACAATGCCCAGACCCTTGTAAGCAGCCACATGCACCGGGTTTTCCATGGTGCGCATTTTCAGCCCCTTGAGGTCTTCCGGCGCATTGACCGAACGCTTGCTGTTGGTCATGTGGCGAATGCCGTTCTCACCCCAGGCCAGCGCCTTGAAGCCTTTGGAGTCGAACTTGCCCAGCATTTCCTGGCCGATCGGGCCGTCCAGCACCGCGCGAGCATGTGCCTTGTCACGAAACAAAAAGGGGATGTCCAGAATTTTGGCGTCTGGTACGAAGTTGGGCACCGGACCCGACGAGGTGAATGTCAGCTCCTGGGTGCCCAGTTGCACCGCCTCTATGGATTCGCGTTCACCGCCGAGGGAGCCAGAGTAAAACGGTTGAACCTTGTAGCGGCCAGCAGTCCGCTTTTCAACTTCCCTGGCGAAGGTATCGATCGCAACGCCCTGGTGGGAGTTTTGCGCGATGGAGATGCTGATCTTCATGGTGGTCTGGGCGGTTGCGCCGGCCATAAAACCCATGGCCAATGACAGGCCAACAACCAGTTTGCTCAATTTCATTCATGTCTCCTTGGTTTTGAAAAAGTGAAGGACTGCGGTTTGAACCGTCAACCCAGGGAAAAAGTTGTCATACAAATTTTTATTGTCATCGGGGCGACAAGCAGACGGCATCGGGAGTTTCCCTGATCCACTCCCCGCAGCACCCCTGGTGGGTACAGATGAGCCGCAGTTTTTGCAGCCAGGCTCGAGGCAAACAGACGCTGCAACCGATAAAAGATGCGGCACGCTTGGGCTACACTTGCCCTGTCAGGAGAGAGTTTTCCCCGGAGAACCGCCGAAGGCGCATGCGCCCCCACAATGGGACGCTGAACGCTCAGGCAAAAGGACTGGCAACCGTTTTTCAGCATTGCCTGCCGTAAAACGTTCCCTACTGGAGAGAGGCCACCTGCACAAGCTGGCCCACCGAAGGAGCAAACCTGCATCGCCAGGTGAATCTCTCAGGTAAAGCGGACAGCAGGGGCAAGCCATGGCTCAAGCCATGTTGTTCATTTGCCCCGGAGAATGCCTGTGTCCGCTACCGACCCCGCCCTGCTGAAAACGCCCTTGCATCCCTTGCACCTCGAGCTTGGTGCACGCATGGTGCCGTTTGCCGGATATTCGATGCCGGTGCAATACCCGGCCGGCCTGATGGCCGAGCACCAACACACCCGCACGGCTGCGGGGCTGTTTGACGTCTCCCACATGGGCCAGCTGCGCCTGGTCGGCCCAAGCGCTGCGGCCGCATTGGAGACCCTGATCCCTGTGGACGTGATGGACCTGCCCGCCGGCAAGCAGCGTTACGGCCTGCTGCTCAATGACGACGGCGGCATCATCGACGACCTGATGTTTTTCAACCGGGATTTTGCCAACGGCGGCGACATCTTCATCATCGTCAACGGCGCCTGCAAGGTCGGCGACATCGCGCACATCGAGCAAAAAATCGGCACCCGTTGCCAGGTCATCCCCATGCCCGGGATGGCGCTGCTGGCGCTGCAGGGCCCGCAAGCCGTCAACGCCCTGTCGCGGCTTGCGCCCGGCGTTGAAAAACTGGTCTTCATGACCGGCGGGCGTTTTACCGTCGCGGGCTGCGACTGTTTTCTGACCCGCAGCGGCTACACCGGTGAAGACGGCTTTGAAATTTCCGTGCCCGCCGCACAGGCCGATACGCTGGCGCGCGCCCTGCTCGCGCAGCCCGAAGTCAAGCCGGTCGGACTCGGCGCACGCAACTCGCTGCGCCTGGAAGCCGGGCTGTGCCTGTATGGCAACGACCTCGACACCCGCACCACCCCGGTCGAAGCCAGCCTGAACTGGGCGATCCAGAAAGTACGGCGCCGCGGCGGCGCGCGCGCCGGCGGCTTTCCTGGCGCAGACAGGGTGCTGGCACAACTGGCTGAGCCCGCCACGCTGAAGCGCAAGCGGGTTGGGCTGATGGCCCTGGCACGCGTGCCGGTGCGTGAGCACACCGAACTGCACAATGACCAGGGCCAGCGTATTGGCGAAGTCACCAGCGGCCTGCTGGGTCCGACCATAGACAAGCCGGTGGCCATGGCCTTTGTGGACCCCGCCTATGCAGCGCTGGGTACCCGGGTCACGGCCATCGTGCGCGGCAAGCCCGTGCCCATGGAAGTGGCAGCCATGCCTTTTGTTCCCAACCGTTATTTCCGCGGCTGATTTTTTGTTCTTATTTATCTGGAGAGAAGCATGATCAAGTACACCGAAGACCACGAGTGGGTCAAAGTTGAGGGCGACACCGCCACCGTCGGCATCACGGTCCATGCACAGGACGCGCTCGGCGATGTGGTGTTTGTTGATCTGCCTTCCGTCGGCAGCAGCTTTGCGCAAAAAGAGGTGGCTGGCGTGGTCGAGTCGGTCAAGGCCGCCGCTGACGTGTACATGCCCATCAGCGGCGAAGTCACCGAAGTCAACGAGGCCCTGCGCGACGACCCCTCGCTCGCCAACACCGACCCGCTGGGCGCCGGCTGGTTCTTCAAGGTCAAACTGTCCAACAAGGGCCAGCTTGACGCCTTGATGGACGAGACCACGTACACCCAATTTTCCGCAACCTGAATTACCGCCCCCTGCCTCATACCCCCTGGTTTGTCATCCCGGACTCGATCCGGAATCCATGTCACATGAAGCTGCGCCGCAAGCGATCTGCGGCATGGATTGCGGGTCAAGCCCGCAATGACTGATTCGTTTTTCTGGAGTTTCCCATGCTGATGCCCACCGCCCGCCCGCTGCGCGAGCTTGAAAACACCTCCGAATTCATCGCCCGCCACATCGGCATTGATGACGCTGATGAAACCCACATGCTCAGCGTGGTGGGATCAAGCTCGCGCCGCGCGCTGATTGACGGCATCGTGCCGCGCAGCATTGCCCGCAGCCAGGCGATGGCGATCCCGGCACCGGTCACCGAGGCGCAGGCACTGGCCGAGCTCAAGGCCATGGCGGCAAAAAACAAGGTCTTCAGGAGTTTTATCGGCCAGGGTTATTACGGCACGCACACGCCTGGCGTGATCCTGCGCAACATCCTGGAGAACCCGGCCTGGTACACCGCCTACACGCCTTACCAGGCCGAAATCTCGCAGGGCCGCATGGAAGCGCTGGTCAATTTCCAGACCATGGTCTGCGACCTGACCGGCATGCCGATTGCCAACGCCTCCATGCTCGACGAAGCCACCGCCGCCGCCGAAGCGATGACGCTGGCCAAACGCAGCGTCAAGAGCAAAAGCAATGTCTTCATTGTGGCCGGCGACTGCCACCCGCAGACGATTGAAGTGATCCAGACCCGCGCAAAACCGCTGGGCATCACCGTCAAGGTCAGCACCGCTGCGGTCACCTTGCCCCAGCTGATGGCCGAAGGCGACTACTTCGGTGTGCTGGCGCAATACCCGGCCACCACCGGCATGATCCACGACCTGCGCCCGCTGGCCGGCCACGCCCACGCCACCGGCGCCGCCCTGTGTGTGGCGGCCGACCTGCTGGCACTGACCCTGCTGGCGCCACCGGGTGAGTGGGACGCCGACATTGTGCTGGGCAGCACCCAGCGTTTTGGTGTGGCCATGGGCAACGGCGGGCCACACGCCGCCTACCTGGCCTGCCGCGACGAGTACAAACGCTCGCTGCCCGGCCGTCTGGTGGGCGTCAGCATCGATGTCCACGGCAACCCGACCTACCGGTTGGCACTGCAAACCCGCGAGCAACACATACGCCGCGAAAAAGCCACCTCCAACATCTGCACCGCACAGGTCTTGCCGGCCGTGCTGGCCAGCATGTACGCGGTCTACCACGGCCCCCAGGGCCTGACACGTATTGCGCAACGTGTGGCCAGCTACACCGCGATTTTTGTGCGCGGCATGCAGCAGATGGGGTATGAAATCAGCAACAGCAGCGCTTTTGACTCGGTCACCGTCAAGACCGGGGACGCCACGAATTCGATCGCTGAACGCGCCCGCCAGTCGGGGGCCAACCTCCGATATCGCCTGAACAACCACCTCGGCGTGTCGCTCGATGAAACCACCACCCGGGAGGACCTCGAGATGCTCTGGTCCTTCTTCGTCAAACCCGGCAAACCGATGCCGCGTCTGAGCGACTTTGAAAAAGGCGTGGAGTTGCTGATCCCCGAAGAGCTGCGCCGCAGCACACCGTTTCTGACCCACCCGGTGTTCAACACGCACCATTCCGAAACCGGCATGTTGCGTTACATCCGCATGCTCAGCGACAAGGACCTGGCGCTGGACCGCAGCATGATTCCGCTGGGCAGCTGCACCATGAAGCTCAACGCAACCAGCGAGATGATTCCCGTCACCTGGCCCGAGTTTGCCAACATCCATCCGTTTGCACCGCAGGACCAGTTGCAGGGTTATGCCGAGCTCGACCAGCAGCTGCGCGACTGGTTGTGCCAGGCCACGGGTTACGCCGGCATCAGCCTGCAGCCCAACGCCGGATCACAAGGCGAATACGCTGGCCTGCTGGTCATCAAGGCCTTTCATGAAGCCAAAGGCCAGGGCCACCGCAACATCTGTCTGATTCCATCTTCTGCCCACGGCACGAATCCGGCCAGTGCGCAAATGGTCGGCATGACGGTGGTGGTCACCGCCTGTGACGCGCAGGGCAATGTGGACATGGCCGACCTCAAGGCCAAGTGTGAGCAACACAGCGACAAACTGGCCTGCGTGATGATCACTTACCCCAGCACCCACGGTGTGTTTGAAACGCAGGTGAAAGAACTGTGCGCCCTCGTGCACACCCACGGCGGCCGTGTCTATGTCGATGGCGCCAACATGAACGCCCTGGTCGGCGTGGCCGCACCGGGCGAGTTTGGCGGCGATGTGAGCCACCTGAATTTGCACAAGACTTTTTGCATTCCGCACGGCGGCGGCGGGCCGGGCGTGGGGCCCGTCTGTGTGGTGGCCGACCTGGTGCCTTACCTGCCCGGCCACGCCACCGCTGGTTTGCCGGTCAACGGCGTGGGTGCGATTTCAGCCGCGCCTCTGGGCAATGCCTCGGTCTTGCCGATCAGCTGGATGTACTGCCGCATGATGGGCCCAGAAGGCCTGCAGCAAGCCACCGAAATCGCCATCCTGAGCGCCAACTACATCAGCGCCCGGCTCAAGGACCACTACCCGACGCTGTACGCCAGCGCCAACGGCCATGTGGCACACGAGTGCATTCTGGACCTGCGTCCGCTGAAGGAAACCAGCGGTATCAGCGCCGAAGACGTGGCCAAGCGCCTGATGGACTACGGCTTTCACGCGCCCACGCTGAGTTTTCCCGTGCCCGGCACGCTGATGGTCGAGCCGACTGAAAGTGAAACCCTGGCCGAGCTGGACCGTTTCATCAACGCGATGATTGCCATCCGCGAGGAAATCCGCCAGGTCGAAAACGGCACCTGGCCGCAGGACAACAACCCACTCAGACATGCGCCGCATACAGCTGCCAGCCTGCTGGGCGCCGGCTGGGACCGGCCTTATTCGCGCGAAACCGGCGCCTTTCCGCTGGCCACGCTCAAGCAGGTCAAATACTGGCCACCGGTAGGGCGCGTGGACAACGTCTATGGTGACCGCAACCTGTTTTGCAGTTGTGTGCCCGTGGCCGACTACGCGTGAGGCGGGTAAAAGCAGGCCGGGGATAAAACCCGGGCTGCAGCGCGTGAACCCTGCGACAGCCTGGCGTATAAATGCTGATGACCATGCCTGTCCAGGCCTGCCCAATGGATGCCCATGACCCCACTGATTGATACCGGATTCGGCCTCATCTCTGAGCTGATTCACCATCACGCACAGCACGCGCCGTCCCGGCGCGCATTGGTTCAGGGTGAACGCTGGCTCGACTATGCAGCGCTCGACGCCTTGATGGACCGCATCGCGGGTGCCCTGCAGCGTGACGGCATCCGCCCCCGGGAGACCATCGCCATCTGCGCGGGCATGTCAATCGAATACGCCGCCGTCTTCCTGGGCGCCTTGCGAGCAGGCGTCACAGTAGCGCCGCTGGCCCCTGGCTCAGGCGCCGGCAGCCTGCAGCGCATGTTGCAGGACGCGCAGGCAAAACTTGTCTTCACCGATACACACGGCCACGAGTCGCTGGGCCCGGCCAGCGCCGGTATGGGAACGCCTGCCCGTATCGCCATGGACAACACAGCCATCGGCAACCCGCTGGACAGCTGGCTCGCAGAAACCGGGCAAGCAGCCGCCGCAGTGGCCGTCCAGCCTGATTGGCCCTTCAACATCATCTATTCATCGGGGACCACCGGCGAGCCCAAAGGAATCGTGCAATCACACGGCATGCGCTGGACCCATGTGCGGCGCGCAGCCAGTTACGGCTACGACGGCAACACCGTCACCCTGCTGTCGACACCGCTGTATTCCAACACCACACTGGTGGTATTTTTCCCGACTCTGGCCAGTGGCGGCACCGTGGTGTTGATGCCAAAGTTCGACGCAGCAGCTTACCTGGCGCTGGCTGAAACACAGCGCGTCACACACACCATGCTGGTGCCGGTGCAGTACCAGCGCCTGATGGCGCATCCGGACTTCGACCGCTTCGATCTGTCGGGTTTTCTGGTGAAGTTTTCAACCAGTGCCCCCTTCCATGCGGCACTCAAGGCCGACGTTCTCAAGCGCTGGCCGGGCGCACTGGTGGAGTTTTACGGCATGACAGAAGGCGGCGGCACCTGCATCCTGGAAGCGCATGCACATCCGGACAAATTGCACACCGTGGGCCAGGCCGCAGAAGGCCACGACATCCGCCTGATTGACGACGAGGGCATCGAGGTCGGTCCCGGCGAGGCCGGGGAAGTGGTGGGCCACTCGGGCGGCATGATGACCGGTTACCACGGCCAGCCGGAGAAAACCCGCGACGCAGAATGGTTTGATCCGCAGGGCAAACGTTTTATCCGCACCGGCGATATTGGCCGCTTCGACTCCGAAGGTTTCCTGACACTTTTCGACCGCAAGAAGGACATGTTGATCTCCGGCGGCTTCAATGTGTATCCGAGCGATCTGGAGGCCATACTGCGGCAACACCCTGCCGTTTTTGACGCCGCGGTGGTCGGTGTGCCCTCGGAAAAATGGGGGGAAACGCCGGCAGCGTTTGTGCTGCGCCGCCCGGGGCAAAGTGTGTCTGACCAAGACCTGCTGGCCTGGGTCAACAAGCAGGTGGGCAAAAACCAGCGCCTGGGCCACCTGCAGTGGATAGCTGAACTGCCGCGCAGCGCCATTGGCAAGGTGCTCAAGCGGGAACTCCGCGACAGCTTCCAGCCGGGTGCGCCGCGCCCCTGAGTCAAACACATGGAAGCGCAAACCCTGGTCATCATTGCAGGCGCTGTTGCTGCGGGTTTTGTGCAGGGCCTGTCGGGTTTTGGTTTTGGCCTGGTGGCCATGTCCTTCTGGGCCTGGACGATTGACCCGCGCCTGGCAGCAGCGATGGCGGTGTTTGGCGCGCTGACCGGGCAGCTCATTGCCGCCGTCACGGTGCGGCGCGGCTTTGACCTGAAACTGCTGGCGCCCTTTGTGCTCGGCGGACTGCTGGGCCTGCCGCTGGGCCTGCTCTTGCTGCCGCGTGTCGATGTGCTGGTGTTCAAGGCTTTTCTCGGTGCCCTGCTGGCCTTCTGGTGCCCGGCCATGCTGTTCAGCAGCCGTTTGCCGCGTATCACAGGCGGCGGGCGCATCGCCGACGCGCTGATAGGCGCAGGCGGTGGTGTGATGGGCGGGTTGGGCGGCTTCACCGGTGTGTTGCCCACACTCTGGTGCACGCTGCGCGGCATGGACAAGGACGCCCAGCGCGCCATCGTGCAGAACTTCAACCTGTCCCTGCTGCTGGTCACCTTCGCCAGCTACATCGCCACCGGCATCATCCACCGCGCCACCCTGCCCTACCTGGCGATTGTGGCGCCGGCGATGCTGATCCCCTCGCTGCTCGGTGCGCGACTGTACATCGGGATCAGCGAGGCGACGTTCCGCAAGGTGGTGCTGAGCCTGCTGACCTGCACCGGCATTGCGCTGCTGGCATCTTCAATGCCTGCGCTGCTGCGGCGCCTGGCCTGAGCGCGACAGCGCTGTGACAGGCGCACAAATGGCTCACACGCCCCCTCCAATTGGGGGATGCACCCCGATGGGGGCTGCCTAAAATCCAGTGCTGTCGCCTCTGTGTACCGCAAGCCGTGTGTTGCGTCCGCAGGCATCCCCTTCAGGAATCATTCATGCCCATGCTTCGCCGAACCCTGCTTTCCCTGCTGCTCTGCATATCCCTGCCAGGCGCTGCTTTTGGCTACGATGCGCCGGGTATGGTGGTCTCCGCCAGAGGGTCTCTCCCGCTTATCCTGACCGTTCCGCACGACGGCGCTGAAGCCCTGGACGCGCTGCCAGCCCGCACCCAGGGGACGGTGGTGCGCGATGCAGGGACCAGGGAACTTGCCGAGCGCGTGGCCTCTTTGCTCGAAGCGCGTCTGGGCAAGCGGCCTTATCTGGTGATTGCCAGGTTCAGCCGGAAATTCCTGGACGCCAATCGCGCAGAACAGGACGCCATGGAATCGCAGGACGCCTTGCCGGCCTACCGGGCCTACCACGGGCAGATTACCGCCTACATCTCCGAGATCAAGGCGAAGTTTCCCGCCGGCTCGCTGCTGGTCGATGTACACGGTCAATCGGGTGAGCCCGGCACCACTTTCCGCGGCACACGCGCGGGCTTGACCACCAAAACCTTGCTGGAGCGGTTTGGACCGGCCGCACTACAGGGTGAAAAAAGCATCACAGGTGCACTGGCAGCCAGGGGCTACCCGGTCCATCCCGCCGTCGGTGCAGAGTCCCTGCGCGAAGACCCGCGGTATGCGGGCGGCTACACAGTGGCCACTTATGGCAGCCATCAGCCCCAGGGTATAGACGCGATTCAGCTGGAGTTTGGCAGAAACCACAGGGCCAATACGCGCCTGGCAGAAGATCTGGCGGATGCCCTGGTGGTGTTCATGACCCAGTACGAACTTCTGCCCCAATGAAGCCATTTGCCCGCGCCACCCGCCACCTGTCATCCTGAAAGGAACCCCCATGCGTCACCTGATCACTGTGTTGGCAGCCACCTTGTGCATCAGTTGTGCGCAACTGCCTGTCGCCATCCCGGCCGCGCCCCAGCCGCAGGCGGCGGCCGTGGTATTTGACATTGATGGCACCCTGACACCCGACGTCTATGCCGTCACTGAAGTGCGACCCGACGCGGCAAAGGCGGCTCGCCTCTTCGCCGACAAGGGCTACAGGGTCATCTACCTCAGCGCGCGCGTCGGACTTCTTCAGGCGGGCATACCGCAGTGGCTGAAGGGCAACGGTTTTCCCGAGGGCAGCATGTATCTGTCGCAAACCGACGAAGACCACAAGCAACCGAATCTGTTCAAGGCCCGCGTGCTGAAAGAGTTCATCAGTCTCGGCTGGGATGTCCGCTTCGGTTATGGCGACTCGTCCACGGACTTTGCGGCCTATGCCGACGCCGGTATTCCGAAAGAACGTGTTTTTGCGCTCAGGCGCAGAGGCGACGCTCAATGCCAGGACGGCGTCTGGCGGGATTGCCTGAAGGGCTGGACAGAACACCTGGAGTTCGTGACCTCGCTGCCACCCGCGCAAACCCGCTAGGGCCAGATGCACCAGCACATGCATCCAATTTGCTATTATTTTCATAGCTTCTCACACGCATTGAATAAGGGCCAGAGGAGAATATGGCTTGCAATGCCCGGCCGGCTACTCCCCCACCCCGCCTTTGCCGCGTGATGCCTTGATCTCCGAGCGCTGGCTTTTGCCGGCCAGGCGCCGCTGTCTGGAGCCGAAGGTCGGCTTGGTGGCGCGCCGCACGCGCGGTGGCACGGCCACGCTGTTGACCAGCTCGTTCAGACGGGCCAGCGCGTCGGCGCGATTCATCTCCTGGCTGCGGTGCTGCTGGGCCTTGAGCACCAGCACCCCCTCCTGAGTGATGCGGCTGTCGCGCAGCGCCAGCAGCCGCTCCTTCACACCATCTGGCAGGGAAGATGCGTTGATGTCAAAACGCAGGTGGACCGCGCTGGAGACCTTGTTGACGTTCTGCCCGCCTGCGCCCTGGGCGCGGATGGCGCTGATGTCCACTTCGGCCTCATTGACTTCCAGGGGTGTGGCGAGTGGCATGGGGCATTCTATGAAGGTTTCGCAGAGCGCCGCCCGTAGTGCCAGCGCGCGCGCCCGCACGAAGACCCCGCAAGCCCCGCTGCAATCCACGCGTGAATCCCGCACAATGGCTTGACCCGACTCCCTCATGCACACCCGCCACTTCCTCCAGCTCATCGCCCTGTCTGCCCTCTGGGGCGGCTCTTTTCCCTTGCTGCGCATTGCCAGCCCGGCGCTGGGCCCCTGGCTGCTGGCCGGCCTGCGCTGCGTGCTGGCCGCCCTGGTGCTGACACTGCTGATGCGTGTGCTGCGTGAGCAGTGGCCGCCGCGTGCGGCATGGCCGCGGCTGGGGCTGCTGAGCCTGCTGACGGTGGTGGCGCCCTTTGTGCTGTTCAACTGGGCGGCGCTGGTCATTCCCGCCGGTTATTCAGCGGTGCTCAATGCCACGGCGCCGCTATTTGGCGTACTCGGCGCCGCCGCTGCGCGTGAGGAGCGGCTGACTTCACGCCGCCTGCTGGGCTGCGCCGTCGGTTTTGCCGGGGTGGCGCTGCTGGTGCAGCTCGGGCCGGTGGCCGTGACGCCGCGTGTGGTGCTGGCCGCACTGGCCTGCACCGCCGCAGCGGCGGCCTACGGTTTTGGCGCCATCCTGATGAAACGCGCCACCATGGCGCATGCGCCCCTGCCCGCTTCGGCGGTGGTGCATGTGGCGGCGGCGCTGATTTTGCTGCTGCCCTCTGCGGCAGCGGCGCCTGATGCGCGTTACAGCGCGGGCGCGCTGCTGGCCGTGGCCATGCTGGGCATCATCACCTCGGGCCTGATGTACTGGATCAGCATGCGCCTGATGCGCGAGATCCCGGCCAGCGCCGCCACCTCGGCGGCGTTCATGATCCCGCTGTTTGGCGTGGGCTGGGGCGGGCTGTTTCTGGGGGAGCCGGTCACCTGGGGCATGGCCCCTGGCTGTGTGCTGGTGCTGGCGGCCACTGCGCTGATCACCGGCTTCAACCCGTTCAGGGCGGAACGCGACAGCGACTAGTACCGAGCCACTTTCGAGTTGCTATTGAATTTATAGCTGATTGCGCCCATCAAACAAGGGCCAGCGGCACAAATGGCTTGAATTGAATCAAGCTTCAGCGCGCCAGCGCCTTGGCGCCGTGCTGCAGCCGCCAGGCCCCGAAGGCGCAGCCCGTGGCCAGCACACTGATGACCAAACAGGCCCAGTACACACTGACCAGACCGAAGGCCGAACTGAGCAGCCCGCCGGCGAGACCGCCGATCACACCCGGCAGCCCATAAGCCACCACCACATACAGCGCCTGGCCACGGCCGCGCAGCCGCCCGGGAAAGTGGTGCGACAGCAGCGCAATACACACGGTGTGGTGGGTGGCAAACGTCAGCGCATGCAACATCTGCGCAAACAGCAGCACCAACAGCACATCGGCCAGGGTGGCCGTCAGCCCCATGCGCAGCGCCATGGCGGCCGAGCAGACGATGAGCCAGGCAGTCAGGCTGAGCTTGGGCAACCAGCGGCCCTGCGTGTAAAACCAGGCAATTTCAATGACCACCGACACCGCCCACAACACACCAATCATGGTCTTGCTGTAGCCAATCGAGTCCAGATACAGCGAGAAAAAGATGTAGATGCCGATGTGCGCCATCACATGAAAAAAAGCGGCAGCCAGAAACCACTGCACCGCGCGCTGGCGAAGAATCGGCAGCACCGGTATCTTTTCGCCATGCGCCAAAGCGGCCTCTTTCATGTCCGGCAGCAGCCAGACACTGACGGTCACCGCCAGCAATGACAAAAACGTCCAGGCCGGGAAATGCCGCATGCCGAAGACTTCAAACCAGCTGCCCGCTGCAAACACCGTGAGCAAAAAGCCGAGTGAGCCCCAAAGGCGCACGCGGCCGTAACGCCGGGCATCAAAGGCCCCGCCCTGGCTGATCAAATGCGCCATCGCGGCCTCGCTCATGGGCATCATGGAGCTGGTGTGGGTGAACATCACCAGCAGAACGGCCGTGAGCCACCAGACGCCATAGCTCGAGTCAAAGTCCAGCCACAGGCCCAATGATGACAGCAGCGCCACCGTGGCGCCATAACGCAGCAGCTTGACGCGCTCACCGGTGTGGTCGCTGATGGCGCCCCAGCCATAAGGCGCGAACAGCCGCGTGGCCGCCTGCACCGAGGTCAGCAGGCTGATCGCCAGGATGCTGAAACCCAGGTCCTGGAGCCACAGCGGCAGATAGGGGTTGAAAAAGCCGATGTGCGCGAAGTAGCTGGCCGACAGCGCGGCAAAAGGCACCAGCTGGCGCCGGCTGGTCGCCGGCCCGGCCTCAGCCATCGCTCAAGCCGACCCGTTGATGGCCCGCATCGGCGGCACCACATCCCCACATTGCGCGCGATGCCGCAAGGCGTGTTCCATGACCACCAGCGCCAGCATGGCTTCGGCAATCGGCGTGGCGCGAATGCCCACGCAGGGGTCGTGCCGGCCCTTGGTGACCACCGAAGTCGGCTGGCCCGCCATGTCAATCGATTCACGCGGCGTGATGATGGAGCTGGTCGGCTTGATCGCAATCGACACTTCGAGGTCCTGCCCGGTGCTGATGCCGCCCAGCACACCACCGCTGTTGTTCGATTTGAAACCTGCCGGCGACAGCGAATCCCCATGCGTGGAGCCGCGCTGCGCCACGCTGGCAAACCCGGCGCCTATCTCCACCCCCTTGACCGCGTTGATGCCCATCATGGCAAAGGCAATGTCGGCGTCCAGCTTGTCAAACAGTGGCTGGCCCAGGCCCACCGGCATGCCGGTGGCAGTGACCCGGATGCGCGCGCCGCAGGAGTCACCGGCCTTGCGCAGCCCGTCCATATAGGTTTCCAGCGAAGACACATCGGCCACCGGTGCAAAAAACGGATTCTTCGGCACGTGGTCCCAGGACTCGAAGGCGATGGCGATATCGCCGATCTCGCTCATGCAGCCGCGAAAACGGGTGCCGTATTTTTCCAGCAGCCACTTTTTGGCCACTGCACCCGCCGCCACCATGGGCGCGGTCAGCCGGGCCGAGGCCCTGCCGCCGCCGCGCGGATCACGGATGCCGTATTTCTGCAAATAGCTGTAGTCCGCGTGGCCGGGGCGGAAGGTGTTGAGGATGTCGCCATAGTCCTTGCTGCGCTGGTCGGTGTTTTTGATCAGCAGGCAGATCGGCGTGCCGGTGGTTTTGCCCTCGTACACGCCGGACAGGATTTCCACGGTATCGGGCTCGTTGCGCTGCGTCACATACTTGCTGGTGCCAGGCCGGCGCCGGTCCAGGTCGCCCTGGATGTCGGCTTCACAAAGCGCCATGCCGGGCGGGCAGCCGTCAATCACACAGCCAATGGCCGGGCCGTGGGATTCACCAAAGTTGGTGACTGCGAATAGGGTGCCTAAGGTGTTGCCGCTCATGCGGGGATTATCCCAGATGGGCAGCGCGACATGCCACTTCCATCCGTGACCTCTACCTGTTCTTTTACCGCCAGTCCACCTTGACGCGCGCGCTGCTCAGGCCGCCTGAACCGGCAGCGCAAAGTGAAACTGTGCCCCGTGGTCCACCTTGCCTTCCGCCCAGACCCGTCCACCATGGCGCGTGATCACGCGGCGTACGGTGGCCAGGCCGACGCCGGTTCCTTCAAACTCATGGTCAGAGTGCAGCCGCTCGAACACTTCGAATAACTTGTCGTAATGGTCCATGTCGAAGCCGGCGCCGTTGTCGCGCACGGTGTAGACGGCTTCCGCGCCCTCAAGGCGGCCGCTGACCTCGATCAGCGGGCTGGCGGTCTGGCTGCTGTACTTCACCGCATTGGACAGCAGGTTCACCCACACCTGCCGCACCAGCCCCAGATCAGCCGGCGCCGGCGGCAGTTGCCCCAGCACAATCACCGGCCCGGCCTTGCCTGCACCCTGCATTTCCGCCACCACTTGCGCGGCCAGTCCGTTCATGTCCACATCGGTTTTCTGGACCTCCTGCAGGCTGAGCCGGGAAAACGACAGCAGATCGTCAATCAGCCTGGCCATGCTTTTGACCCGAGTGCCGATGACGGAGAGATAATGCAGCCCTTTTTCGTCCAGGCGGTCAGCGTAATTTTTCTCCAGCAGGCCCGCATAACCGCCAATGATGCTCAGCGGTGAGCGCAGGTCATGCGAAGCAGCCGCCGTGAAACTCTCCAGGCTCTTGTTGGTGCTTTCCAGATCATCGGCGCGGATTTTCAGGGCGGCATTGAGCTTGGCGACCAGTTTTTCCAGATCTTTCTTGACGGTGATGTCTTCCGAAATGCCCAGCACATGCGTAGGTTCAGGGCCCTCGCCAAAAATTGGCACCTTTTGGGTGTGCAGCAGGCGCAGGCCTTTGGTTGCCGAGGAAAACCGCTCTTCCGCAATGTCGTCCAGGATGCCGCTTGCCAGGACCCGGTGGTCCTGCGCTTCAAAGGCGTCAGCCTCTTCCGGGATATAAAGTTCGTGTGCGCTTTTGCCGACTATTTCTTCGCGCGGCATGCCCACCATGTTTTCCTGGGCGCGGTTGACACGCACGTAGCGCAGGCTGGCCGCGTCCTTGATAAAGACACCCACAGGAATGTGCTCAATCATGGAATCCAGAAAGCGGTTGGCCTCCAGCACCTCTGCTGTGCGCTCGCGCAGCTGCTCCCGGCTTTCATGCAGCTCCTTGTTGCGCTGCATGGCCGCGTCGTAGGTGGACATCAGCAGGTTGAGGATCTGGGTGCGGCTGGCGCTGATCTGGTGCCGTTCACCATGGAAAAAAATCTCGGCGGGCGGCCCGGTTTCGGGGGTGTTGCCGATATCACGGCTGCTGAGTGCGTGTTCCACCCGGGCCAGCATGTGGCTTCTTTCGTAAGGCTTGATGACAAAGCTGTCGGCACCACACTGCAGGCCCAGCAGCACTTCCGTCGGGTCGGTCAGGCTGGTCACCAGAATGACCGGTATGCCGCAAAGATCCGGGCTGGCCTTGATCTGGCGGCACAATTCATAACCGGTCATCTCGGGGATTTTCACGCCACTGATGACCAGCGAGGGGCGAATCAGGGCGGTCATTTCCAGCGCAGTCTGGCCGCTTTCGGCCGAGCTGACCTGATAGCCCTCCTCTTCAAGGATGTGACGCAGCATATGGGCCTGCGACACAATGTTTTCCACGATCAGGATGTGGCGCGCAGAGGAGTCAGCTTGTCCGGCAGAGGTCATGAGGGCACCTTCTTGTTCGCTACAGGTTGGCGGGTATGCAGCCCGACTATTCTTCGTGGTTACAGATACTACAAGTCATGTGTGAAGAACGTCAGAACTGTCAAAGTACCCCTCAAAACCCGCGGCATCACGGCAACACCATGGCGACTGATCCCGGGCGTGGCTCTACCACCAGTCTAGGCCGTGGCCGCGCCACGACACATCCCACAAACGAGGGGTATGTTTTCAGCAGTCCGCCATGACCTCCCTGGCGCACGGGCGCCACTGCCAGCGCCAGCCGTGCCCGGCGGTCGATTCTCCCGGGCCAGGACTTGGAACATTTCCTGCTTGCCGCACTGCAGCATTTCCTCAACGCTGCACTGCACCAAGGAGCACCCCATGCTGGACCGCACCACCACCACCTTCTCCCACGTCAAACGCGGCGACACGCCTTTTGTCTCTGGCGGTTTGCGCGACTTTTTTCTGTATCGCGACCTGGGTATCAGCGAGGCAACGCACGGAAAAGTAATTGCGCACCTTGTCAAGGCGAACATGGCACCAGAAACAGGCACGGGCTGGCACCGGCATGAGGCGGATTTCCAGATTGTGTACATGCTCAAGGGCTGGGCACGTTTCATGTACGAGGACAAGGAAACCCTGGTGGAGGCCGGCGACGTGGTGCATCAGCGCCCCGGCATCAAACACTACCTGTTCGACTATTCGCCCGACATGGAGTACCTGGAGATTGTGTCGCCAGCCGATTTCACGTCGATTGACGTCGAGCCGGTCTGTGCGATTCCGCCGCCCACACCCTGGAAGTAGCTGGATCACTGTCATGCCGGACATCGATCCGGCCTCCAGGTACCCGCTTTCTGCCAGGTGGCGCAAAACATGGATTGCGGGTCAAGCCCGCAATGACAAGCCACCGGCATGCCCACCAGCAGAGGCCGCGGAACCGGCTTAGCCGGGCCGCAGGCGCCGCCCCCCAGTAGGGGGAAGCGGCCGTCAGGCCGCTACGGGGGGCGTCAAAACTCCGCGTCAAGTTCGTCAATATCGTCCGGCTCTTTTTTCGCGGCGGCCACCCACTCTTTCATCGCGGCCAGTTCCATGATGCGCTTGCAGTAAGCAGTGGCGTTTTTGTCCAGCGTCACGTCGTAACTCAGGAAACGCGTGACCACGGGCGCGTACATGGCATCGGCCACACAGGGCTGCTTGCCGAACAAATAGGGCCCGCCGTAACTGGCCAGGCACTCTTTCCAGATCTCCAGCACCCGGTCTATGTCGGCCTGGGCGCGTGACCAGATCTTGAAGTTGGGGAAATGCGCCTTCAGGTTCATGGGCAGCGAAGAACGCATGGACGAAAAGCCTGAATGCATCTCGCCGCAGATGGCGCGGCAATGGGCCCGGGCTTTCACGTCGGCCGGCAACAAACCGGCCTTGGGCTTGATTTCGTTGAGGTATTCGGCAATCGCCAGGGTGTCCCAGACCTTCACGCCGCCATGCTGCAGCGACGGCACCAGCATGGAAGGCGCGAGCAGCAGCATTTCGGCCTTCATCGCCGGGTCGTCGGGGGAAATCACTTTTTCCTCAAACTCCAGACCGGCAAATTTGACCATCAGCCAGCCGCGCAAGGCCCAGGCGCCGTAATTTTTGCTGCTGATCGTCAAGACGGCTTTGGCCATGGCGCTGCTCCTGAAGGCGAAAAGAAGTGCCCCGCTGCCGCAGGGAGGTGTCCGGTCTCCGCAAGCCCTGTGCCAACTGCACGCCGGCGCGGATTGGCCCGTAACTTGCCTGCACCCGGGAATCGGCCAAAAGCCCGCTCATGCCAGGACTTCCATGCTTTACCAGGCTTACCAGCTCCAGTCCGACCTGATGTCCCCGCTTCGCCTGCTGGCGCAAAGTGGCAGCGCCGCCTTCTGGCTGGGGCGCACCGAGGGCAGCTTTTTGCGCAAACTGTCGGCTTCGATGGATGTTTTTTCGCGCATACGCGTCACCCACTCGCGGCCGGCCTACGGCATCAGCAGCGTGCGGGTTGGCGAGCGCGAACTCGCTGTGACCGAAGAAACCGTGTTGTCCCTGCCGTTCGGTACCCTGCTGCGCTTCAAGAAGGAAGAAGCGGCGGACCGGCCGCACCAGCCTGCCGTTCTGCTGGTGGCGCCGCTGTCGGGCCACTTTGCCACCTTGCTGCGTGAAACCGTGCGCACCCTGCTGCAGGACCACGATGTCTACATCACCGACTGGCACAACGCGCGCGATGTGGCGCTGCGCCATGGCCCTTTCAGCCTGGACGACTACATCACCCACATGATCCGTTTCACCCAGGCGGTCGGCCCGGGCACCCATGTCATCGCCGTTTGCCAGCCCTGTGTGGCGGCGCTGGCCGCCACAGCCGTCATGGCCGAAGACGACGACCCGGCCCAGCCACGCAGCCTGACCCTGATGGCCGGCCCGGTCGACTGCCGCGTGAACCCGACCGGCGTCAACACCCTGGCCACCAGCAAACCGATTGAGTGGTTTGAAAAAAACCTGATCAGCCATGTGCCGCTGCCCCACGCCGGCTACATGCGCCGCGTCTATCCGGGTTTTGTGCAGCTCAGTGCGTTTTTGAGCATGAACCTGGACCGGCACAAAAAATCGTTCAAGGACATGTACCAGCACCTGGTCGATGGCGATGTGGACAAGGCCAATGTGATACGCCTGTTTTACGACGAGTACCTGGCGGTCAATGACCTGCCGGCCGAGTTTTACCTGGAGACGGTCGAGAAAGTGTTCCAGACCTACGACCTGGCCGTCGGCAAACTCAGCTACCGCGGCCGCATTGTCAACCCCGCCGCCATACGCCGCACCGCGCTGATGACAGTCGAAGGCGAGCGCGACGACATCTGCTCAGTCGGCCAGACAGTGGCCGCGCAAGACCTGTGCAGCAGCATCCGGCCTTTCATGAAAACCCACCATGTGCAGACCGGCGTGGGGCATTACGGTGTCTTCAGCGGACGCAAATGGAACCAGCAGATTTACCCGCGGGTCAGGGAGATGATTCATGCGAGTATGGGCTGAGTCTTTGAGAAAAATTCCCCGGGGCATCGGTCTTGTCAAAGGCAATCGAGACGCTGGACGGCGCCAGCAGAAGTTTGCCCTGCACAGGTGCTTGCCCCCACAAGGGCCCAGCTCCGGCTGGGGTGGGTTTGCCGTCGGGCGCAAGCAACGTGAACTCGACCACGGCATCACATTGGCCGCCCGGGCCAGCCGTGCAACCATGAAAAATCACCATGGCAGAGATGGACGCACCCCTGGCAACGGTGTTGGTTGTCCGCAACCTCGGTGGGGTGGTACTGGCATGCCAGCTTTTGCGAAAACTGGCGTCGTCCGGCGTCAGCACAATCTGCACGCCAAAGTTTCCATCACTCTTCATGCTCTCGGTAGGCGCGAGCTGTTTGCCATCGCGATCCACCCGCTGGGCGGCAACACCGAGGGGAATCAGCAGCAAGGTCAAAAATGCCGGGCAAGAATTGGGCGCCTGAGAGTGCCTCCTGATTTTTTGCAGGTCGGACGACAATGCCATGTCATCCCTATACTTCCAGTATGTCAGAGCCCACCCCAAACATCGCCGACCTGCGCAAGAGCTACGAACGCGCCGAACTGAACGAGGAAGCCTCACACGCCGATCCCCTGAAGCAGTTCGACCAATGGCTGAACGAAGCCATCGCTGGCCAGGTGCCCGAGCCCAATGCCATGACGCTGGCAACAGTGGCAAGCAACGGACGCCCGTCCACCCGCGTGGTGCTGGTCAAGGGGTATGACGAACGCGGCATTGTCTGGTACACCAACTACGACAGCCGCAAGGGCCGCGAACTGGCCGGCAATACCTTTGCCGCCCTGCAGTTTCACTGGGTCGAGCTGGAGCGTGTGGTGCGTATCGAAGGTGTGGTTGAAAAAGTGTCGGCCGAGGAAAGCGACGCGTATTTCCACAGCCGGCCACTGGACTCACGCATAGGCGCCTGGGCCAGCCCGCAAAGCGAGGTGATCTCTGGCCGCGGCGTGCTGGTCACCAATGCCGCCAAATATGGCGCGAAGTTTTTGCTGCAGCCACCACGCCCGCCGCACTGGGGCGGCTACCGGCTGGTGCCGGACAACTGGCAGTTCTGGCAAGGCCGCAGGAGCCGCTTGCATGACCGGCTGCGTTATACGCCGCAGGACGGGGGCGGCTGGCTGCGTGAGCGGCTGGCGCCGTAAGCTGCCCTGGCCGTCCAGGATTGCGCGGCATGGATTGCGGATCAGGTCCGCAATGACAAATCCTGCAGGCGTTCTATCGCCTGCCCCGCCACCGCCTCCAACTGCGCAGGCGTCACCAGCCCCGGCGCAATCTCCGCCAGCGGCACAAGTACAAATGCGCGTTGTCCCATGCGCGGGTGCGGCACCGTCAGTTGCGGCAAATTGATGCGGCTTTGGCCATACAACAGCAGATCGAGGTCCAGCGTGCGTGGCGCGTCGCGGTAGCTGCGCTCGCGCCCGGCGGCTTGTTCGAGCGCCTGTAATTGCGCCAGCAGCTCGAGTGCGGGCAAGCGGGTGTCCAGCGCCACCACGGCGTTGATGTAGTCGGGGCCGGCGTCCTGCCCGGCCTGGCTGCTGACCACAGGCGCGGTGCGGTACAGGCTGGAGGTTTGTACCACCCGGGTTTGCGGTAGCTGGTCCAGCGCGTGTAAGGCCTGGCGCACGGCTGCCTGTGCGTCGCCCAGGTTGGCGCCTATGCCGACATAAGCGCTGACCGGCTGCGCGGGCTCACTCCGGGGCGGACCGGCCGGCATGGCGTGGACTCAGTAGTCGCCCGGTGTATCCGGCGGCGGGCTGGCCGACACGGCACCGCCTTCGCGGTTGCCCGGCTTGCGGCGGCGCCTGCGCTTTTTGGCGGGCGCGGCATCGCCGGGCTCACCGGTTGCTGACACTGGCGCCTGCGCCTCGCCGCTGCCGGGGTGGCGCGCCACATCGGGCTCTGCGCGTTTGACGCGGGTACGCGGTGTTTGCGGTTTTTGTGATTGCGCCAGTCGCATCTGCTCGATCATCTCGTGTCGCTCGTCGTCGTAAGCGGTGCTGAACTTTTCCCACCACTCGGACAGCTCCAGGTCAATCTCGCCGGTCTGCGCGCGCAGGCGCAAAAAGTCAAAACCGGCGCGAAAGCGCGGCTGGTCCAGCAGCGAGTAGGGCGAGCTGCCGGTACGCTTTTCAAAACGCGGCTGCATGGTCCAGATCTCGCGCATGTCGGTGCCGAGCTTGCCGCGCCCCGACACGTCGCCAATTTTGGCGTTGAAGGCGTCGTCAATCGCGTCCTGCAGCGCGGGCATGGTGTTTTCCCCGCGCTGCAGGCGTTGCTCCCAGCCGGTGCGCACATCGGCCCACAACACACAGGACAGCAAAAAGCTCGGTGCCACCGGTTTGCCTTCGCCCACGCGGCGGTCGGTGTCGAGCAGGGCCAGCTGCAAAAACGGCTCTTCGGCGGTATCGACCACCACATCGAGCAGCGGGTAGATGCCGGTGTTGAGCCCCAGAAACTTGAGCTGCTCTATGCTGGCCAGCGCGTGGCCGGTTTGCAACAGCTTGAGCATTTCGTCAAACAGGCGCGACTGCGGCACATCGGCCAGCAGGGTTTTCATCTTGCGCAGGGGTTCTACCGTCTTGTCTTCAAACTTGAAACCGAGGGCGCTGAGCTTGGCGGCAAAACGCACGGCGCGGATGATGCGCACCGGGTCTTCGCGGTAACGCGTGGCCGGGTCGCCGATCATGCGGATGATCTTTTTCTTGGCGTCGCGAATGCCGTGGTGGTAATCCACCACCATCTGTGTTTCCGGGTCGTAATACATGGCGTTGATGGTGAAGTCGCGGCGGGCGGCGTCTTCTTCCATCGGTCCCCAGACGTTGTCGCGCAATACCCGGCCCGACGCATCGACCGCGTGTTTCATGCCGGCCAGCTCGCTTTTGCTGGTGCGCTCGTTGCCGCCTACCTGCTCGGCCAGGCTGCTGTCCAGGTGCGCACGGAAGGTGGAGACCTCAATCACCTCATGTTCGCGGCCACGGCCATACACCACATGCACGATGCGAAAGCGCCGGCCAATGATGAAGGCGCGGCGGAACAGGCCCTTGACCTGCTCGGGCGTGGCGTCGGTGGCCACGTCGAAGTCTTTCGGGCGCAGGCCCACCAGCAGGTCGCGCACCGCGCCGCCGACGATGTAGGCTTCGTAACCGGCCTGCTTGAGGGTGTGCACCACATCCATCGCGCGGTCATCGACCAGCCTGGGATTGATCGCATGGTCCTGGGGACCGACTTCGCGGCGTTCGCCGAAAACTGATTTTTTGGAACGCTGGGCGCCACTGGCGGGGCTGGCAGACTTGCCGAACAGCTTGTCGATAAATTTTTTGATCATTGAATCAGGAGATTTTGCCGGGCCGGCCGCGCTTGCAGGGCAAGGGCCGAAGTCCCCGGCAGTTAGAACAGCTCAAGTATGCGCCATCCGCGCTCGGTGGCGAGCGCCCGCAGGCGCGCATCGGGGTTGGTGGCCACGGGGTGGGTGACTTTTTCCAGCAAAGGCAGGTCGTTCATGGAATCGCTGTAAAACGTGCTGTCCACGCTGTCCCAATCCAGGCCGCGCGCTGCCAGCCAGTGCTGGACCCGGGCCACCTTGCCTTCACGGAAAGACGGTATGCCGCGAATCTCGCCGCTGGGCTCGCCCAGGGCATTGCGCTCCAGCTCCACCGCAATCAGCTCGCTCACGCCAAAGGCGTCGGCAATCGGGCGGGTCACAAAGTCGTTGGTGGCGGTGACGATGGCCACCTCATCACCCGCCGCCTGGTGCTGCCGCACCAGCGCCAGCGCTTTGGCCTGTATGCCTTTCTGCACCACTTCCCGCATGAAACGGGCGTGAGCAGCTATTGATTTTGTAGCACCCTGGGCACGGATGGCCTGGGTGGCAAAACGCACGTAATCATGGATGTCGAGTGTGCCGGCCTGGTAGTGCGCAAAAAACTCGGCGTTGCGGCGTTTGAACTCGGTGGCATCACACCAGCCCAGCGCAATCGTGAACTCACCCCATTCGAAGTCGGAATCGATGGGAATCAGGGTGTGATCGAGGTCAAACAAAGCTACGCGCTGTTTTGTGGCGCCCGGGGTCAAGGTCACAGGTTCTCCAGCATCGATTTGATCAACGGAATGGTGATGGCACGCTGGGTCTGCAGCGCGTAGGCGTCGAGCTGGTCCAGCAGCTGCATCAGGTTGCCCAGGTCGCGCGAAAAGCGGTTCAGGATGAAATCCATGGCCTCGTCGCTCAAAAACACGCCGCGCGCATCGGCTTCCTGGCGCAACACCGCGCGCTGGTCGGTCTCGCTGAGCGCCTGCAGGGCAAACACATGGCCCCAACCCAGGCGCGTGCGCAGGTCTTCGCGCAGGCTCAGGTCGGCAGGCGGCGCCACACCCGCGGCCAGCACCCAGCGCGGGTGGCCATCGGTCGCGTTCAGGGCGTTGACAAACCAGTTGAAGGCAGCCTGCTGCTGCACGGCGGTGTACAGGTGGCAGTCGTCCAGGATCACCGCCGCCCAGTTTTCGTTGAACTCGGGCGGCTCCAGCACCGAGGCATCGAGCCATCCGACCGCCGCCCCCTGCTCGCGCAGCGACTCGCTGACAGCCTTGAGCAAATGGGTCTTGCCGCTGCCCGCCTCGCCCCAGAGGTAAGTCGGCACCGGCGAACGCAGGCTGTTGCCGGCCCACAGCTCCAGGTGTTTGAGCGCCGCCTCGTTCGGTCCGGCAAAAAAATTGCCGAACGACGGGGGCGATGCCAGCCCGATATCGAGGGCGATTTGTTTCATCGTGCTTTAGCCTTGATAAAGCTTGCTCAGCATATAACTGGCACGCAGCCGGCGTATCGCCACCAGCAGCACCGCACTGGCCGGCAGGGCAATCAGCACGCCCAGAAAGCCAAACAGCTGGCCAAAAGCCAGCAGCGCAAAAATAACCGCCAGCGGGTGCAGGCCAATACGCTCACCCACCAGCCGCGGCGTCAGGTAAAAACTCTCGACCAGCTGCCCTGCCCCGTACACCCCGGCGACCACCAGCACGCCGTACAGGCTGCCAAATTGCAGGATCCCGGCCAGCAGCGCCAGCAACATGCCGAGGCCAAAACCGAGGTAGGGAATGAAAAAGGCCAGCCCGGTGAACACACCGACCGGCACCGCCAGGTCAAAGCCAAACAGCGCCAGCGCCACGCTGAAATAGACGGCCAGCACCCCCATCACCAGCAGCTGGCCACGCAGGTACTGGCCCAGCACGGTGTCGGCCTCCTCCATGAAGCTGTCGAAGGCGGGGCGCAGCTTGGGCGGCACCAGCTCGATCAGCAGCGCCACAAAGCGGTCCCAGTCCTTGAGCAGGAAAAACAGCGCCACCGGAATCAGCACACCATTGCCGACAATGGCCAGCGCCACACTGCCGCCCAGCTTGAGGGACGACAGCACCGAGCCAAAGGTGTCCTCAAAGTTGGCGCTCAGGTACTTGACGACAAAGGCCTTGATGCTGGCCACATCAAGCGACAGCTTGATGCCAAACTGCGCCAGCCAGGGGCCCAGGCTGGTGTTGACACGCTCGGCCAGCACCGGCAACTGCTCGCGCAGCAGCGGCAGCTCTTTGGCAAAAATCGGCACCACCAGCAGCATGACCGACAGCAGCGCCAGAATGAACAGCGCCTCAACGATCAGCACCGCCAGCACCCGGGGCATGCGGCCGGCGCCCAGCCGGTCCAGCCGGTTCACCAGCGGTGTCAGCACATAGGCCAGTACCGCAGCCACCACAAAGGGCGTCAGCACCGGGCCCAGCAACCACAGCGCCAGCACCAGCAGGGCCGCAATCAGGCACCAGGCGGCCGCGCGTTTTTGGGTGGAAGTAAATTGCATGTCGCCTGACTGGGGCAAGCCCTTAGAATCTTGGCTTGGATTCTATCGGGCTTGTATTTCCATGACGCCAGCCCGCCCCACCCCCTGAAGCAGCATGACCACCTCCTCCCCCCTGAGCTACAAAGACGCCGGCGTTGACATTGACGCCGGCGACGCCCTGATCGAGCGCATCAAGCCGCTGGCCAAAAAAACCATGCGCGAGGGGGTTCTGGCCGGCATAGGCGGTTTTGGTGCCCTGTTTGAGGTGCCCAGGCGTTACAAGGAACCGGTTCTGGTCAGCGGCACCGACGGCGTCGGCACCAAACTCAAGCTGGCTTTCGAGTGGAATATGCACGACACCGTGGGCATTGACCTGGTGGCCATGAGTGTCAATGACGTGCTGGTGCAAGGTGCAGAACCGCTGTTTTTCCTCGATTATTTCGCCTGCGGCAAGCTCGATATCGACACCGCAGCGGCGGTGATAGGTGGCATTGCCAAAGGCTGCGAGCTCAGCGGCTGCGCCCTGATAGGCGGAGAAACCGCCGAAATGCCCGGCATGTACCCGGCCGGGGAATACGATCTGGCCGGTTTTGCCGTGGGCGCGGTGGAAAAATCAAAAATCCTGACCGGCAAGGACGTGACACCCGGCGATGTGGTGCTGGGGCTGGCCAGCAGCGGCGTGCATTCCAACGGTTTCAGCCTGGTGCGTAAATGTATAGAACGTGCCGGCGCCAAGCTGCCCGCCACGCTGGACGGCCAGGCTTTCAGGCAAGCCCTGATGGCGCCCACCCGCCTTTACGTCAAGAACGTGCTGGCGGCGCTGGCGGCGCACCCGATCAAGGCACTGGCCCACATCACTGGCGGTGGCCTGCTCGAAAACATCCCCCGCGTATTGCCGGAAGGCACAGCCGCCCACCTGAAAAAAGGCAGTTGGCCCCAAACCGAGCTGTTTGCCTGGCTGCAATCCACCGCCGCCATCTCCGACTTCGAGATGAACCGCACCTTCAACAATGGCATCGGCATGGTGGTGGTGGTTGACGCCGCCCATGCCCAGGCGACCGCCAAAACCCTGCGCGACGCTGGCGAGCAGGTGTATGAGATTGGCGTGATTGCGGCCAAAGGCGACGGCGCTTCCGTCACCGTGGTCTAGCACCGCCCTGAGGCGCGTCCGGCACCTGACCCGACCGCGCATGCCCAACACGCCGTCCCCTATTCCCGCGCGGCTGCCCGCTGCCATCTGGGCGCTGGGTTTTGTCAGCCTGCTGATGGACATTTCTTCCGAGATGATCCACAGCCTGTTGCCGGTCTTCATGGTGACGGTGCTGGGCACCAGCATGTGGGCGGTCGGCTTGATCGAAGGTTTTGCCGAAGCCACTGCACTGATCGTCAAGGTGTTTTCCGGCGTGCTCAGCGACTACTGGCGCAAGCGCAAACTGATGGCGCTGTTGGGCTACGGCCTGGGTGCGGTCTCGAAACCCCTGTTTGCACTGGCAAGTACCACCGGCATGGTGCTCACCGCACGGCTGATTGACCGCGTAGGCAAAGGCATACGCGGGGCACCGCGCGATGCGCTGGTGGCAGATTTGGCCCCGCCCGGCATGCGCGGCGCGGCTTTCGGCCTGCGCCAGTCGCTGGACACCGTCGGGGCCTTTGTCGGCCCCTTGCTTGCGGTGGGGCTGATGCTGCTCTGGGCAAATGACTTCCGGGCGATTTTCTGGGTGGCGGTGCTTCCTGCCTTTCTGGCTGTGGCGCTGCTGCTGGTGGGCGTTAAAGAGCCTGCGCCACATGCGGACACCACAAAACGGCGCAACCCGATCAGCAAAGCCGAGCTGCGCCGTCTGAGCGCTCCCTACTGGCGGGTGGTACTGATTGGCGCGATCTTCACCCTGGCGCGGTTCAGTGAGGCGTTTTTGGTACTGCGCGCCATGCAGACCGGCCTGCCAGTTACCTACGCGCCGCTGGTACTGGTTGGCATGAACATCGTGTATGCCCTGGGCGCCTACCCCTTCGGCAAACTGTCCGATACGGTCAGCCACACTGCCCTGCTGGCCTGGGGCCTGTTGGTGCTGCTCGCAGCCGATGTCTTGCTGGCGGCCAGCAGTCATGGGGCTTTTGTGGTCAGCGGTATTGCGCTGTGGGGCTTGCACATGGCCATGACCCAGGGACTACTCGCCACCATGGTGGCCGAGGTGGCTCCGGCTGATCTGCGCGGCACAGCTTTCGGGTTTTTCAACCTGGTCAGCGGCCTGGCGCTGCTGGTGGCCAGCACCGTGGCCGGGGTTTTGTGGGACCAGCTGGGCGCATCCGCGGCCTTTGGGGCGGGCGCCGTCTTCAGCGTTCTGGCACTGGGTGTGTTGTGGGGCTGGCGCCAGCGGCCGGAGTGAGCGCAGGGCCTGCCCGCACCCTTTTTGCTACAAAAATACTAGCTGTCAGCGCCGACAAGATCGGGGGCGATAGACTTTTCGGCGATTTTGTATCAAACTGTACAGCTGGTATCTTTCTGGAGTTTTCATGCCGGTCATCGCAGTCGTCAACCGCAAAGGGGGCAGTGGCAAAAGCACGCTGGCTGCCCATATCGCGGCATGGTGCGCACGCAATGGCAGCTCGGTCATGCTGGGCGACGTGGACCGCCAGCAATCGGCGCGCGCCTGGCTGAAGCGGCGTGATGCCGCGCTGCCGGTCATCGCACCCTGGGCGGTGGACCAGAAAAACATGCTGCGCGTGCCCACCGGCATCAGCCATGTGGTGCTGGACACCCCCGGCGGCATGCACGGTTTTGAGCTGGCGCGGGTGGTGATGTTTGCCGACTGCATCGTGATGCCGGTGTGCAACTCGATGTTTGACCGCGAATCGGCCGAGGCCTGCCATGCCGAACTGATGACCATGCCGCGTGTGGCCAGCGGCCGCTGCCGGCTGGCGATTGTCGGCATGCGCATAGACGCACGTACCAATTCGGCGCAAACCCTGGACGCCTGGGCCGAAACGCTGGGGGTGCCGTTTCTGGGGCCGCTGCGCGAGACCCAGCTGTATGTGCGCAGCCTGGAGCGCGGCCTGACCATTTTTGATTTGCAGCCCCAGCTGGCTGCCGCCGACCTGGCCCAGTGGACGCCCATTTTGCAGTGGCTCAGGCCCCAGCTTTACCCGCCACAGGCGGCCAATGACGGCACCTCGGTCGTACGCCCGCCGGTGCAAAGCCTCGCAGCGAAAAAGGCGCTTGCGCCGCAGACTGCGCCTGGAGAAGTGGTGTCCCGGCGCCTGGGCACGCTGCCCGGCAGCCTGATGCCGGCGCAGGAGTCCATGGTGCAAGGCGGTCGCATGTCGACCCTGAGCGCGGGCCGCACACCGGCCACCCCTTTGCGGCCGGCAGCAGCACCCACCCTGGCGCGCCCCACGCGCCTGGCCGACGGGCCACAGATTCCGCAGTTCCTGAAACGTAATTAAGCCCCCCACGTTCGCTCACTGCGTGTAGCTCTCGAGGCCTTGCAGGCCGCGGCTCGCGAGACGCTTCGCCTCTGTCGCCTGTCCAAAACTGCACAAGCAGCTTTGGAGCCTCAGGCTCCAGCCCCTCGAGGGCGCTGCGCCTGCGGCCCGGCCAAGCCGGTTCCGCGGCCCCGGCTGGTAAAGAGCCAGCCCGCACTGCCTCCTGCTCTCCGCCCATGGGGGTTCAGCTTTTCTGGCGCCGCAGCTGGTCCAGCCGGTCGGCAATGGCGTCCAGGTCCAGCGCATCTTCGGCGTGGTCCAGGTAAAGCTCCAGATCGGGCACCGCACGGCTGGTCTGCCCGTGTTCGGCCAGGGCCAGGCCACGGTCCCGGTACTCGGTCCAGGCCTCGGGGTGCAACACTATCAAGCGGTCCTGCACCGCAATCAGACGCTGCCAGTCCTGCTGGGTTTTGTGGATTTCCTTGAGGTTGCGCAGCATGCGGCCGATGATGTCGCGCGAGGACACCGACTGCAGGTACAGGCCAATCGGCACCTCGAATTCATCGACCATGCCGCTGCGCTGGCGAAACGGCTCCAGCCGCTCGGCCAGCTCTTCCCGGCTCAGCGACTGGCCGGTGAACGGGTCAATCACCACCTGGCCCTTGGGCAGGTTGACCTTGACCATGAAGTGGCCCGGAAACGCCACGCCGCGCGCATTCAGGCCCATGCCCGCCGCCAGTTCCAGCCAGAGCACCGCCAGCGAGATGGGAATGCCGCGCCGGGTTTTCAGCACCGCATTGAGGTAGCTGTTGTCGGGGTCGTAATAGTCATTGATGTTGCCGCCGAAGTTCAGATCGCGAAAAAAGAACTGGTTCAGGGCGCGCAGGCGCTGCAGCGGCGATGCATCGGCAGGCAGCCGGCGTTTGACCCTGGCCAGCAACTGGTCGATATCGCCGAGCACCTGCTGCACATCGAGGTCCGGGTATTCGTCCTGGGCCAGACAAACCGCCGCCTCGAGCAGTGGAAACTGCTCATCGCTCTGCACCAGGCTGGCAAAGTACTGCAGGGGCGACGGAACATCCAGATTCACAAACATGCTGCTACTTTCGCACAAACCACGCCGCGATGCGAGCCAGTGCCGCCAAAAACCGTCAACGCCGCAGCAACTTGCGCAGCTTCAGCCCGGTGGCCCAAAGCGCTCCGAAATAAATAGCACCCGATGCAAGCAGGACAAGGGCCAGCAGCCCGATCCGCTTGACATATTCAGCACGCAAGCCGGTCCAGCTGACCGCCTGGGCGGACCACATCAAAAACACCGCCAGCAGCGCGCTGGCGGCCAGCACCTGCAGTGCAAACCGGCCCCAGCCGGCAGAAGGCTGGTAACTGCCGCGCCGGCGCAGCCCAATCAGCAGCCACAGCGCATTGATCAAGGCCCCGATACCGATGGCCAGCGCCAGCCCGGCATGCTGCAGCAGCGGCACCAGCGCCAGATTCAGCAACTGGGTGATCACCAGCACCACCAGGGCAATACGCACCGGCGTCTTGATGTCCTGGCTGGCGTAAAAACCCGGAGCCAGCACCTTGATGGCCACCAGCCCGAGCAGGCCGGCGCCATAACCCATGAGCGCCGTGGTGGTCTGGTACACGTCGCGGTCGGTGAAGGCACCATAGTGGTACAGCGTGGCGACCAGTGGCTGGGCAAAAGTCAGCAGTGCCACTGCACTCGGCACCGCCAGCAAGACCACAATGCGCAGGCCCCAGTCCAGCATGGCGGAGTAGGCCGCGCTGTCACCGGCGGCACGCGCCGCAGCGAGTTGCGGCATCAGCACCACACCAATGGCCACCCCCAGCATGGCCGTGGGAAACTCCATCAGCCGGTCGGCATAGGTCAGCCAGCTGACGCTGCCGGGCACCAGGTGCGAGGCGATCTGGGTGTTGATGATGGTCGAAATATGCGCCACGCTGACGCCCAGCAGGGCCGGCAACATCAGTTTGCCGATGTTGCGGGTGCCGGGGTCGGCCCAGGCGGCACGGATGGCCGTCCAGCCCAGGCTCATGCGCGGCAACATGCCGATTTTGAGCAGGGCCGGCACTTGCACCGCCAGTTGCAAGGCGCCGCCCAGCATCACGCCCGCACCCATGGCGTAAATCGGCTCTATCCCCTGCGACTGGAACCACGGCGCCCCCAGCCAGGCCGCCCCAATCATGGACACATTGAGCAGCACGGGGGTGGCAGCCGGTACTGCAAAACGCTTCCAGGTGTTCAGGATGCCGGCCGACAGCGCCACCAGCGACATGAAACCAATGTAGGGAAACATCCAGCGCGTCATGAAAACGGCGGCCTCAAAACCGCGCGGTTCCTGTTTCAGGCCGCTGGCCATCACCCAGACCAGCACCGGTGCGGCCGCCACGCCGATGACACAGGTCAACAGCAAGGCCCAGCTCAGCAAAGTGGCGACCCGGTTAACCAGCACCTGTGTGGCAGCCTCGCCGTGCTGCGCCTTGTTTGCCGCCAGCACCGGCACAAAGGCCTGGCTGAAAGCGCCCTCGGCAAACAGCCGCCGGAACAGGTTGGGAATGCGAAAAGCCACGTTGAACGCGTCGGTCAGCGCACTGGCGCCAAAGGTGGACGCCATCAACAGCTCACGCGCCAGACCGGTGATCCTGGAAACCAGCGTGAACAGGGAAACGGTGGACGCGGATTTGAATAAAGTCACTCGGGGAGTTTAAGGCCCCACGCCGCCCACTTCACATGGTGCGGAACCATGCTCCAGCCACGCCTGCCTTCTCTTTCAAGCCGGGTCCCCCTCGGGGGGCAGGGAGTTACACGCAGTGAACGACCGTGGGGGCTGCTATAATCGTGGGCTTTGCTAGCATCATCCGCAGACCCTTCCTCTTTTAAAGGAACCTTTATATGGCTACCGCCAAACCCAAGAAAAAGAACCCCCGCCTGGCATCCGGCCGCAAACGCGTCCGCCAGGACACCAAACTCAATGCCGCCAACACCTCGCTGCGCTCCAAGTACCGCACCGCTGTGAAAAACGTCGAAAAAGCTGTCGCCGCCGGCGACAAGACCAAAGCCACCGAGCTCTTCGCCAAGGCGCAGAGCATTGTGGACGCGATTGCCGACAAGGGCATCTTCCACAAGAACAAGGCAGCTCGCGACAAGAGCCGCCTGTCCACCAAGGTCAAGGCACTGGCCCTGGCCACTCCCGCCGCGTAAAACCCAAGGGCCTGAGCCATCAGGCCACCCGCCCGGACTGGCAACAGTCCGCCGTTCTGCAGGGTGCGCTGCCAGCAAAGCAAAAAAGCCGTCTTTCGACGGCTTTTTTGTTTTCCGCTCCAACATGGGAGGACAAGTCAGAAAGCGTAGCGAGCGGGCACTAGGCAAGGCGCACGGCGCACAGGCACCGGAATGTACTTTGGGTACATGAGGATGACGAGCACCGCGCAACGCCGCATCGTGCCCGCGCAGTAGCTTTATGGCTTGTCCGGAATCAGGCAGGCTTCGGCGATCTGCAAATCGTTGTCTTTGGCGAAATTGATCGCAAAGTCCCAGGCCATGGGCTCGGCCTCACGCAACTCGCTGTTCACCACCACACATTTGACGCCATTGATCACCGTGGGCACACACCAGGGCGAATAAGTCAGATGGCTGCCAGGTTGCGGCCCGCCAGGCCGGAACTGGCTCATCACGCCACACAAACGGTCGGCCCAATCGCTGGGGCGAAAGGTTTTGCCGTCGCGGGTGAGGCCTTGAATGAAGACTTCTTTGGCGGAGTTGGAGACCATCGGGTGGAAGGTTTTTGCGTGCCCGGGACCCGGATTGAGGCCCATGCTGCACCGCACCATGATTCTATCTTATATAAGACTGAAGCCGGTTCTGATGGCCACGGGCCCGACGCATGGCTGTGATGAGAGATCGTCACCAAATCATCAAAGCGCTGCGCCTAAAATCCCTTCAGGCCCGTGAAGTTGATCGCGGGCTGCTTTTTTTGCCTCAGTACCCGGAGCCTCTCATGACCGCAGCCCTGCCCCAGCACATAGACGCCGCTTCTCCCCATGTGATGAACACCTATGGCCGCCTGCCGATCGCCCTGTCGCACGGCCAGGGGTGCCGCGTCTGGGACGTCAACGGCAAGGAATACCTCGATGCCCTGGGCGGCATTGCCGTCAACACGCTGGGCCACAACCACCCGCGCCTGGTGCCTGCCCTGCAGGACCAGATCGCCAAAATCATCCACAGCTCCAATTACTACCATGTGCCCGGTCAGGAAGCGCTGGCGGCCAAACTGGTTCAGCTGTCGGGTCTGGAGAACGTGTTTTTCTGCTCCACCGGACTGGAAGCCAATGAAGCCGCGCTGAAACTGGCGCGCAAGTTCGGCCATGACAAAGGCATCACCCGCCCGGAAATTGTGGTGTATGAAAAGGCCTTCCACGGTCGCAGCATTGCCACCCTGAGTGCCACCGGCAACCCCAAGGTGCAAGCCGGGTTTGGCCCGCTGGTCGAGGGTTTTATCCGTGTGCCCATGAACGACCTGGCGGCGCTGGAAAGCGCCACCGCCGGCAACCCGAATGTGGTCGCGGTGTTTTTTGAAGCGATCCAGGGCGAAGGCGGCGTCAACCCTATGGACGCGGGCTACATGCAACAGATACGCCAGTTGTGCGACGAGCGCGACTGGCTGCTGATGATTGACGAAGTTCAATGCGGCATGGGCCGCACCGGCAAATGGTTTGCGCACCAGTGGGCCGGCATCAAGCCGGACGTCATGCCGCTGGCCAAGGGCCTGGGCTCGGGCGTGCCGATTGGTGCGGTGGTGGCCGGCCCCAAAGCCGCGCATATTTTTGGCCCCGGCAACCACGGCACCACCTTCGGCGGCAACCCGCTGGCCATGCGCGCCGGTGTGGAAACCATAAGCATCATGGAAGCAGACGGCCTGCTGGCCAACGCGGCAAAGGTAGGCGCCCATTTGAAGGCTGCACTGAGCCGCGAGCTGGCTGCCGAACTGAAATCCGGCGCCGTCAAGGAAATTCGCGGCCTGGGGCTGATGCTGGGCATAGACCTGGCCAAGCCCTGCGGTGAGCTGCTCACGCGTGCGGCCGACAAGGGGCTGCTGATCAGCGTGACCGCCGACAGCGTGATCCGGCTGGTGCCGCCGCTGATCCTGAGCGAGGCCGAGGCCGACGAAATCGTGGCCATCCTGTGCCCCCTGATCAAGCAGCACATCGGGCAAACGCCATGAGCGCCCTCACAGCGGATATCCGGCACTACCTGCAGTTCAGCGACTTCACAGCCGCCGAGTACGCCTACATTTTTGAGCGTGCCGCGCTGATCAAGAAAAAATTCAAGGCCTACGACAGACACCAGCCGCTGGTGGACCGCACGCTGGCCATGATTTTCGAGAAAGCCTCGACCCGCACCCGCGTGAGTTTTGAAGCCGGCATGTACCAGATGGGCGGCAGCGTGGTGCACCTGACCACCGGTGACAGCCAGCTTGGCCGGTCCGAACCGGTGGCCGACAGCGCCAAGGTCATCAGCCGCATGGTGGATCTGGTGATGATCCGCACCTACGAGCAAACCAAGATCGACGAGTTCGCAGCGCATTCCCGCGTGCCGGTGATCAACGGCCTGACCAACGAGTTCCACCCCTGCCAGATCCTGGCCGACATCTTCACCTATATCGAGCACCGCGGCAGCATCAAGGGCAAGACGGTGGCCTGGGTCGGCGACGGTAACAACATGGCCAACACCTGGCTGCAGGCCAGCGAAATCCTGGGCTTCAAGGTGCACCTGAGCACGCCCAGCGGTTATGAAGTCGACCAGTCGGTGGCCGGCATCCGTTCGGCCGACAGCTACAAGGTCTTCAAGGACCCGATGCAGGCCTGCGCCGGTGCCGACCTGGTGACCACCGACGTCTGGACCAGCATGGGTTACGAAGCCGAAAACGAGGCGCGCAAAAAAGCGTTTGCCGACTGGTGTGTGGACAGCGACATGATGAAAGCCGCCCGGCCCGACGCGCTGTTCATGCATTGCCTGCCGGCACACCGCGGTGAAGAAGTGGAAGCCGACGTGATCGACGGGCCACAGTCGGTTGTCTGGGACGAGGCCGAGAACCGGCTGCATGTGCAGAAGGCGCTGATGGAGTTTCTGCTTCTGGGAAAAATCGAATGAGCGCACACACCCCATCAAGCGGCATGACCGACATGACAAACCTTTCCAGCTTCCCCATCACCCAAAAGTGGCCGGCACAACACCCCGGGCGCATCCAGCTTTATTCGCTGCCGACGCCCAATGGCGTGAAGGTGTCCATCATGCTGGAGGAAACCGGCCTGCCTTACGAGGCGCACCTGGTGGATTTCGCGAGCAACGACCAGATGTCGCCGGAATTTTTGTCGCTCAGCCCGAACAACAAAATCCCGGCCATCCTGGACCCGCAGGGACCGGGCGGCCAGCCGCTGGCCCTGTTCGAGTCCGGTGCCATCCTGATCTACCTGGCCGAAAAAACAGGTCAATTCCTGCCTGCGGATGCCGCGACCCGCTACGAGACCATCCAGTGGCTGATGTTCCAGATGGGCGGCATCGGCCCGATGTTTGGCCAGCTTGGCTTTTTTCACAAGTTTGCCGGCAAGGACTATGAGGACAAGCGCCCACGCGACCGTTATGTGGCCGAATCGAAACGCCTGCTCGGTGTGCTCGACAAACGCCTGCAAGGGCGCAGCTGGATCATGGGCGATGACTACAGCATTGCCGACATCGCCACCTTCGGCTGGGTACGCAACCTGATCGGTTTTTATGGCGCAGGTGATCTGGTCGGCATGAGCGACTTTGCCAACGTGCTGCGTGTGCTGGAATCGTTTGTGGCACGGCCTGCGGTGGTCAAGGGCCTGACCATCCCTGCACGCACCTAGCCGGCCCCCTGGCACCCGCGACAGGCACCGCGCTGTAGCAGGCGCCGGCCTCAGTACAGCGTGGCACGCTGGCGTGCCGGCAGTTCCCGGTCGTATTTTTCGCCATCGATGCCCGAGGCCGTCAATGCCTGAAGAATGGTGCCCGCACTCGGCAGGCCGGCCAGCGTGCCGGGCGCTGGCGGCTGCCACAGGCCAGAACGCTGGATGGCTCTGGCGCACTGAAAAAACACCGTGTCCACCTTGATCACCAGCACACATTTGGGCAATTGCCCCTGAACCGTGAAACGCGCCAGGATGTCCGGCGCTGTCGTGATGCTGGCCCGGCCGTTCACGCGCAGGGTCTCACCCACGCCGGGGATCAGAAAAATCAGCGCCACCCGCGGGTCGCTGATGATGTTGCGCAGGCTGTCCACCCGGTTGTTGCCCCGGCGCTCGGGCAGCAGCAGTGTGTTGTCGTCCGCCATCTGCACAAAGCCTGCCGGGTCGCCGCGCGGCGATGCGTCCAGCCCGTCCGGCCCGGCGGTCGCCAGCACGGCAAACGGCGAGGCCTCGATCAGCGCGCGGTAGTGCGGATGGACAAATGAAACTTCCTTCCGGATGGACGCCTCTCCAACCTGGCCAAACAGCGATTCAAGCTGCGGGATGTCGCGGATGGCGTGGGGATCGGCAGAGGTGTTCATGGCAGCTATTTTTTGGCTGCATGAATTATCCGTGAACGGCTGCCGCCGCAAGCCGGCGTGTCGCTGGTACCGGCTCCGGGTGTATAAACAAGGCCCCCGGTCCGGCGCTGCTTCATCTGCAACACGCCTGCCCAACCTCAACCATCTGGCGCCAATGGCGCTACAACACCAGGGAAGATCCAGCATGGGCGCGCAGTGGAAAGCAAAAGGCAAGGAACTGGCCGCCAATGCCAAGGGCAAGGTGTTTGGAAAACTGGCCAAGGAGATCATGGTGGCGGCGCGCAGCGGTGCCGACCCTGCGCTGAACGCCCGCCTGCGACTGGTGGTCGAGCAGGCGCGCAAGGTCTCCATGCCCAAGGACACACTGGAACGCGCGATCAAAAAGGGCGCCGGGCTCACCGGGGAAGCGGTCCATTTTGAACATGTGATTTACGAAGGGTTTGCGCCGCACCGCGTCCCCGTCATGGTCGAATGCCTGACCGACAACCTGAACCGCACCGCGCCTGAAATGCGCGTGTTGTTCCGCAAGGGGCAACTGGGCACATCCGGCTCGGTCGCCTGGGATTTTGACCATGTCGGCATGATAGAAGCCGAACCCGCAGCAGCCGGCGCCGACCCGGAGCTGGCCGCCATAGAGGCCGGCGCCCAGGACTTCGAGCCCGGCGAAGAAGAAGGCAGCACGCTGTTTCTGACCAATGCCGCCGACCTGGACCTCGTCAGCCGCGCCCTGCCGGCGCAGGGCTTCACCGTTTTGTCCGCCAAACTCGGCTACAAGGCCAAAAACCCCGTCGATCCCGCCAGCCTGAGTGCCGCAGACCTCGAAGAAGTGGAAGCCTTCCTGGCCGCCATCGACGCCAACGATGATGTGCAGAACATCTTTGCGGGTCTGGCGGGCTGAAGACGGCAACACCCCCATGACAAAAAAAACTGCCGATTCCCGCTGACCGACAATACCCCCATGACCGAAACCGCCGAAACCCCGCCATTGCCCCCGCTGCCCGACCGCCTGTCGGTCGATCCGCGCAGCCCGCATCACGTCGCCGCCGTGTTCGAGCATGAGATCGGCATCCGCTTCAACGACAAGGAGCGCCGCGATGTCGAGGAGTACTGCATCAGCGAACGCTGGGTCAGGGTGCCCGCAGGCAAGGCCCTGGACCGCAAAGGCCAGCCGCTGATGATCAAACTCAAGGGCAAGGTCGAGGCGTTCTACAAATAGCCAGCCAGTCGCGCCTGAAGTTATTGGCTCAATCAGCCTCCAGCCCTTGAATGGCGGGCGCAAGCAGCTACTAAAATAGTAGCGCCTGCGCTGACCTCAGGCTACGGCCCGGTCGAACCTGAAGACTCCGGGCTCGCGCACCGGGTCCACATCGACCGGGATCGTGCTCTTGGGCAAAAACCGCCCTTCAAGCAGCAACTTCGACAGCGGGTTTTCAATGCGCTGCTGGATCGCGCGCTTGAGCGGCCGGGCGCCGAACACCGGGTCGAAGCCGACCTTGGCGAGTTCGGCGACGGCGGCCTCTGACACCTCCATGGTCAGGTCCATCTTCTCGAGCCGCGCCATCAGCACCTTGAGCTGGATGCGGGCAATCGACTCGATGTTTTTTGCATCAAGCGCATGGAAGACCACGGTTTCGTCGATGCGGTTCAAAAACTCGGGGCGGAAGTAGTTTTTCAGCTCGTCGGTCACCGCGTCCTTGATCTCTTCATAGGGCTTGCCGACCATGGACTGGATGATGGGCGAACCGATGTTGCTGGTCATCACGATGACGGTGTTCTTGAAGTCCACGGTGCGGCCCTGGCCGTCGGTCAGACGGCCGTCGTCGAGCACCTGCAGCAGCACGTTGAAGACGTCGGGGTGGGCCTTTTCCACCTCGTCGAGCAGCAACACGCTGTAGGGCTTGCGCCGCACGGCTTCGGTCAGGGTGCCGCCCTCTTCGTAACCCACATAACCGGGTGGCGCGCCTATCAGCCGGGCCACGGAATGTTTTTCCATGAACTCGCTCATGTCGACACGGACCAGGTGGTCTTCGCTGTCAAACAGAAAACCCGCCAGCGCCTTGCACAGTTCGGTCTTGCCGACGCCCGTGGGGCCGAGGAACAGGAAAGAACCCGTGGGCCGGTTCGGATCGCTGAGGCCAGAACGCGAGCGGCGTATCGCGTTGGCAACCGCACCTATGGCTTCTGCCTGGCCGACCACGCGTTCGTGCAGTTTGCCTTCCATCAGCAGCAGCTTGTCGCGCTCACCCTGCATCAGTTTGCTGACCGGGATGCCGGTGGCGCGTGCCACCACCTCGGCGATCTCTTCGGATCCGACCTGGGTACGCAGCAAGGTGGGTGCGTTGGATTTGCCCTTGCTGGCCTCGGCGTTTTGCGCTTCCTTGAGCCGTTTTTCCAGGTCCGGCAGCTTGCCGTACTGCAGTTCGGCCACCTTGTTGAAGTCGCCCTTGCGGGTCTGCTCCTCGATCTGGAAACGGATGCGGTCGATCTCTTCCATGACATCCTTGGAGCCGAGCGCCTGGGCTTTTTCGGCCTGCCAGATTTCGTCGAGGTCGGAGATCTCCTTTTGGAGCTTGATGATTTCTTCCTCGATCAGGCCAAAGCGCTTTTGCGAGGATTCGTCTTTTTCGCGGCGCACGGCCTCGCGCTCGATCTGCAACTGGATCAGCCGCCGGTCCAGTTTGTCCATGACTTCGGGCTTGGAGTCGCGCTCGATGGCGATCTTGCTGGCCGCCTCGTCGATCAGGTCAATCGCCTTGTCGGGCAAAAACCGGTCGGTGATGTAGCGGTGCGAAAGCTCGGCCGCGGCCACGATGGCCGGGTCGGTGATCTGCACGCCGTGGTGCAGCTCGTACTTTTCTTTCAGGCCGCGCAGAATGGCAATGGTCGCCTCGACCGAGGGTTCGCCGACCAGGATTTTCTGGAAGCGGCGCTCGAGCGCGGCGTCTTTTTCAATGTACTTGCGGTACTCGTCCAGGGTGGTGGCACCGACGCAATGCAGCTCGCCGCGCGCCAGTGCGGGCTTGAGCATGTTGCCGGCATCCATCGCGCCTTCGGCCTTGCCGGCGCCCACCATGGTGTGCAACTCGTCGATGAACACAATGGTCTGGCCTTCGTCCCTGGCGAGTTCTTTGAGCACGGTTTTCAGGCGTTCTTCAAACTCGCCGCGAAATTTGGCACCCGCCAGCAGCGCCGCCATGTCCAGCGACAGCACACGTTTGCCCTTCAGGGATTCCGGCACCTCGCCGGCCACAATACGCTGCGCCAGGCCTTCCACAATGGCCGTCTTGCCAACGCCGGGCTCGCCGATCAGCACCGGGTTGTTTTTGGTGCGGCGCTGCAGCACCTGGATGGCGCGGCGAATCTCGTCGTCGCGGCCAATCACCGGGTCCAGCTTGCCCAAACGCGCACGCTCGGTCAGGTCCAGGGTGTATTTCTTCAGGGCCTCGCGCTGGCCTTCGGCCTCGGGGCTGTCCATCTTCTCGCCGCCGCGCACCGCATCAATCGCCGACTCCAGCGATTTGCGGTTCAAACCGGCTTCTTTGGCCAGACGCCCCACCTCAGCCTTGCTGTCGGCCACCGCCAGCAAAAACAGCTCACCGGCAATAAATTGATCGCCGCGTTTGATGGACTCTTTTTCTGTGGCCTGCAACAGCTTGCCGAGGTCCGGGCCGACCTGTATCTGCTCCTGGCCGGATACCGATGGCAGTTTTTTGATGGCTGCCTCAGCGGCAGTCTGCAACGCAGCCACATTGACGCCGGCGCGCTGCAGCACGGCTTTGGGGCCGTCGTCCTGGGCCAGCATGGCGGCCAGCAGGTGTACCGGCTCTATGTAGGCGTTGTCATTGCCCAGCGCCAGCGACTGGGCGTCGCTGAGGGCTTCCTGGAATTTGGTGGTGAGTTTGTCCTGGCGCATGGCGTCCTCTGAGTAACTTGATTGCTGAAGACTTGGGGCTGGGGCCGGGGCTTTTCAATAGCCCTGTCAGTCATAAGGGGTTATGCACCGCCTGCCACGCACCGGCCTTGATGGAGATCAAGCGGCTGGCCGGGACTTGGCGCAAGAAGCCTAAAATGAAGCCATGAACATCCATCAGGTTTCGGTCAGCTACGTTCTCGAGCAGGACCGCCTGTTGATACGTATCAGCGGCAAGGAAGGCGACGAATTGCGCGCCTGGCTGACCCGGCGGCTGGCCCTGGGCCTGCTGCCGGTGCTGAACCAGACCGCTGGTGAGCAGATGGCCAAAGTGGCGGGCGCCGCGCCATCCGCCGCCAGCCTGGAGGACAAGCGCCAGCACATGGTGGCCGCCTTCGAGAAAGAAGCCTCATTGCGCAAGGGCGACTTTGAGACGCCTTACCAGGCGCAGCCGCATGCGCCTGTGGATGTGCCCGTGGGGTCCGAGCCGCTGCTGCTGACCGAGGTCAAGATCACGCTGATGGGCAACGGCCAGCTGCGCCTGCAGATGTTTGAAAAATTTCCGGGCCAGGACAACAGCCGCAACTTCCAGATCATGATGGATGCAGCCCTGAGCAATGGCTTGCTGCAGCTGCTGCACCAGGGCCTGCAGCAATCGCGCTGGCTGGAGGCGCCGCCTGCACCGGTTGCGGCCACCGGCCTGGCGCCAGCCGGCCTGTCCGACGCACCCGATACCGAGGCCGCCGAGCTGTCGGCAGACAACGCCAAGCCCAGGTACCTGAACTGAAGCGCGGCGGCTAAACGGCTTTCTGTCCTTCGAGCGAAAACCCGGCCACCTGTTTGTAGTGCTCTGAAATCTCGCGCAGCTTCTGCTGGCTGATCAACTCGTCGATGTTGGCAAAAGGTTTGCCGCCGCTGAGTTCATCGACCTTCATGTTGATGAAGTCCGGTGGCACCGAACGGTTGGTCAGCACAATGTTCGCTGTAGGCGCCAGCCGCAGTTCTTCATACGCCAGCAGTGCGCCGCGCGCACCAGCGCCAGCGTGGGCCGCCAGCTGTTCGGCCAGCACCCGCGCATCAATCAGCGCCTGGGCCGAGCCGTTGGAGCCGCGCGGGTACATCGGGTGCGCGGCGTCACCAAGCAGCGTCACCCGGCCAAAAGTCCATTGCGGCACCGGGTCTTTGTCCACCATCGGATAGGCCAGGATTTGATCGGCGTTGCTGATCAGGGCCGCCACATCCAGCCACGGAAAACGCCAGTCCTTGAAGATGTCCTGGAAATCCTTCAGCTCACCGGGCTGGTTCCAGTCGTTCATGGCCGCGTCGCCGCGCTGTATCTCAGCCACCCAGTTGACCAACTGGCTGCCGGCTTCGTCGAGCTTGTCCACAATCGGGTAAATCACCATCTTGCCGGTCTCTATGGAGCCGATACGCAGGTAACTCTTGCCGGTCAGTATGGGCTTGTGCCGGGTCACGCCGCGCCAGGTGTTGATGCCGGCAAACGCCACTTTTTCATCGGGGTAGAACTGGCGCCGCAGCGCCGAGTTGACGCCATCACAGGCGACCACCACATCGGCATGTACCGGCGCCAGGTCGGCGCCGCTGGAGGTCTGTGTGAAGTGAAGGCTGGCGCCGCTGTCGTCCTGCGTGACACCGGTGCAGCGGTGGTTGGTGTGTACCGCCTCCGGCCCCAGGCGCTCCAGCACCGCCTCATACAACAGGTGGTGCAGCTTGCCGCGCGGCAGGCCCAGCTCGGGCAGCGCGTAGCCGGCATGGCGGCCACGCGGCTCGCTGTAAATGAACTGGCCAAAGCGGTTGAAAAATACACTTTCCTCATTTTCAATACCCACCGCTTCCAGCTGCGCCTGCAGGCCCAGGGCGGCCAGCTCGCGCATCGCGTGGGGCAGCAGCGTGATGCCGACGCCGAGCTCCCTGACCTCGGGCACGGTTTCAAAAACCTCGCTGCGGATGCCGCGCTGATGCAGCGCGAGCGCCAGGCTGAGCCCGCCTATACCGCCGCCTACGATGGCTATTTTCATGGTTCTCTCTTGGTTTGCCCGTCGCTCAAAATTTTTGACCTGTCATTGCGGACTTGATCCGCAATCCATGCCGGAAAAACCACGATCGCTGGTTCGTGCTGCGTGGATCCCGGATCGCGTCCGGGATGACAAATACTGGAGGTTCTGTCAATAAAAATGGCCGCTGCCCCTTATTCAGTGAGCGTGAACAGCTATTAATTACGTAGCAGATCAATTCGCGGTAATGCCCTGGGCCTTGATCAGCTGGGCCCAGCGCCTGGCATCCAGCTCGACCAGGCTTTTGAACTCAGCCGGTGTGCTGCCGCTGGGGTCCATGCCCTGGGTCTGGAAAGCTTTCCTGACCTCATCGCTGAGCAGGATGTCCCTGATCTCTCGGTTCAGCACAGCCACCAGTTCGGGCGCGGTACCGGGTGGCGCAAAAATGCCGTACCACATGTCCACATTCACATTTCCGGCCCTGGCTTCCAGCAGGGTCGGCACCTCGGGCAACAAGGGGTGGCGCTTGTCACTGCCAATGCCCAGCGCCAGCAGCCGGCCCGATTTCACATGCGGCAGGGCCACATGAATCGGCAAAAACATGGTTTCGACCTGGCCGCCCAGCAAGTCGGTCAGGGCCGGGCCGGTGCCGCGGTAGGGAATGTGCGTGACAAATACGCCGGCCGTGGTCTTGAACAGCTCCATGGCCAGGTGGTGCGGCGTGCCGACGCCCGGCGAGGCATAGTTGATGCGGCCCGGCGCCTTGCGCGCGGCGGCCACCAGATCCGGCGCCGTCTTGAAACCCGCTTTCGGATTTGCCACCAGCAGCAGCTGGCCCCAGCTTGTCAGGGTCACAGGGGTCAGGTCTTTGACCGGGTCAAAGGCCAGCTGCGGATACAGGCTGGCGTTCATCACCAGCGTGTTGACAGTCACCAGCAAGGTGCTGCCATTGGGCGCGGCGCGTACCACCGCTTCTGTACCGATGTTGCCGGAAGCACCGGCCCGGTTGTCCACGACCACCGGACGGCCCAGGCGCTCGGACAGTTTGGGGCCGACGGTGCGCGCAATCAGGTCTATGCCGGTTCCCGGCGTGAACGGCACAATCAGACGGACAGGCGCCTGCGGCAAGGCCGGCGCCTGGGCCGTCTGCGCAGGTTGTGCGGACTGGGCAAAAACGCCGACGCTGAGGGCCGCTGCGGCGATGCCTGCAGACAGCTTGAATACCTTGGATCGGCCCGGCTGGGTGTTGATGGCCATCAAAGTGCCTTTTTAGTTTGTATGCTAACCATTGTTGACTGAAATCCACAAGGCACAATCCATGGATTCCCTTAGCGATTGTTCCACTAATACTTTTTACTGCTGTGCCCGCTCACCACAATCTAGCCCGGCTTTACGCCCGCCCCGGTTTTTTGCTGCGCCGCGCTCACCAGATCTCTGCCGCTGTTTTTGAAGACGAATGCCGCAGCGTGGGCCTGACACCGGCGCAGTTTGGCGTGCTCAGCGTGTTACGCGCAACGCCGGGGCTGGACCAGTCCAGCCTGGCGCGGGCGCTGGGCTTTGACAAGGTGACGGTGTTGCGCGTGTTGCGCGGCCTGGAAACGCGCGGACTGATTGAACGTTCACCAGCGCCGACCAGCCGGCGCAATTTGTCGATCGCGCTGTCCAAAACCGGGCTGGCCCTGCTCCAGCAGGCCCAGGAGCCCGCAGAGCGCGCTTATGGCCGGCTGATGGCGCCGCTGGACGAGCAGCAGCGTGCGCAACTGGTCGCCTTGTTGCAACAACTGACCGAAGGCCTGGAGAGCGAGGCGCGGGCAGCATTTGTGCCGCCAGGCCGGAGTTCTGACGAAGCGGAATAATCGCCGCCAGCGCGCGGCTGAGGGGTGCCATTCCTTTTCTACATCATTCGTGAACGCGAAGGCGAAGCGACGACAGTACAGACGTACGGCTAGCGAAGCCGACAAAGTGCACGGATGATTTAGAAATGGAATCAGGCGTTGCTGGCCTGAATACCCCACTTGGCCAGCGCCGCGTCGTCGCTGACACGTGCATCGACCCAGCGCGCACCTTCAGCCGTCTGCTCTTTTTTCCAGAACGGGGCCTGGGTTTTGAGGTAGTCCATCAAAAACTCGCAGGCCTGGAAACTGGTTCCCCGGTGGGCAGAAGTCACCGCCACCAAAACCACCTGGTCCAGTGGCTGCAACACACCGATGCGATGCACCACGCGCACGCCGAAAATATCAAAACGAACCATGGCCTCATCAATCATGGCTTCGATGGCTTTTTCGGTCATGCCGGGGTAATGCTCGAGTTCCATGCTGCTGACATTCAGGCCATCATTGCGGTCGCGCACGGTGCCGGTAAAGGTACAGACGGCGCCCACGCGTTTGTCGCCGGCCCGCAGCCGGTCGACTTCCTGCGCCAGGTTGAAATCCGCCGTCTGGATGCTGACCCGCGCCGCCATCTCAGCCCCCCGTCACCGGTGGAAAAAACGCCACTTCCGAGCCCTCTGCCAGCATGGCCGACTCGTCCACCATGACCTGATTGAGCGCCATGCGCACAGCCTTGCCGCGCGCCAGCGCCCCGGCATACACCGGGCCGCGCGCAATCAGCTCGTCGCGCAGCGCGGCCAGATTGCCGGCCGAGGTGTCCACCTGCTCAGTGCCCTGCCCCACGGCCTCCCGCACGGACGCAAAATACCGGACCGAAATTTTCATGCGAGCCACTCCGAAAAGGCGATGAACTGCACCGTGTCGCCATGCGTGATGGTCTGGCCCGGCGGGTTGTCCACCACACCATCCCCCCAGACCGCCGAGGTCAGCACGCCCGAGCTCTGGTTGGCAAACAGCTCCAGTCCGCCTTGTGCATCGCGCCGCACGCGCAGAAATTCACGGCGTTTGTCCGCTTTGGCCCAGTTGAAATGCGCGCGGGCAGCTATTGGTTTGACAGCAACATCGGTGGCCCCCTGCAGCCTGAGCAGAAAAGGCCGAACCAGCAGCAGAAAAGTCAGGAAGCTGGAAACCGGGTTGCCCGGCAAGCCCATGAAGTGCGCGCTGCCGACCCGCCCATAAGCAAACGGCTTGCCCGGCTTCATGGCAATCTGCCACAGGTCCAGCGTGCCCAGTTGCTGCACCGCGGGCTTGATGTGGTCTTCTTCACCCACCGACACACCACCACTGGTCAAAATCAGATCATGGCCTTCGCTGGCGCTGCGCAGCGCGTCCAGCGTGGCTGCACGCTGGTCGGGCACGATGCCGAGGTCGCTGACCTCGCAGCCCAGGCGCAGCAACAGGGCGCGCAGGAAAAAACGGTTGGAGTTGTAGATCGCGCCGGGCCGCATGTCCGCCGGGGCCACCTCACCGGGCATCACGAGTTCATCACCGGTGGAGAACAGCGCCACCCGCGGCGGCCCGGCCACCTGCAGGGTGTCCATGCCAATACTGGCCGCCAGCCCGATGGCAGCGGGCGTGAGCCGCTCCCCTTTGGACAAGACCGTGGCACCATGCGCGACATCTTCGCCGGCCCGGCGTATCCACTGACCCATGCGGGGCGCCTGGGTGACACGCACAAAACCGGCGGGGTCCGCGAGCGGCTCGCAGTCTTCCTGCATCACCACTGCGTCCGCGCCCTGGGGTATGGGGGCACCGGTGAAAATACGCGCCACCGTGCCGGGTTCCAGCGCGCTGCCGCTGCTGCCGGCGGCAATACGCTGCGAGACACGCAACACCGCCGTGCCATCGGTCAGGTCGGCAGAGCACACCGCATAACCGTCCATCGCGCTGTTGTCTTGTGGCGGCACCTGCAGCGCAGAGACCACGTCTTGCGCCAGCACGCGGCCATCGGCCTCAAAGGTCGAGACCATCTGCACGCCGGCCAGCGGCTGGGCGCGCGCCAGCAGCTCGGTCAGCGCCTGGTCCAGGGCTTTAAGCGGCGGACGGGCAGCAGGCGGCTGGGGCGATACCGGGGCGTTCATGCATACAACTCGGGGCGATAGACAAAACGGTCCTGATTGTCGATCAACCAGTTGGCGGCAGCGTGGACATCGTTCAAATCCAGCACCGGCCTGAGGGTGGTTTGCGGCAGCTGCTCCGGCGAGTCGGTGGCAATCGCCACGACAAAATCATCGTCGGGGTAACGCGCAGGCTGACCGGAGGCGGCTCGCCAGACTTCGACCTTGAGCAAATCGCTGCTTTTGAAGCCCTCGACCAGCACCCAGTCCACGCCTTCATACAACTCGGCAATCAGCTGGTGCACCGACAGCCGGGTGGGCTGCTCAAACTCGCGCATCAGCGCCAGCCGGTTGCTCGATGCCACCACCACTTCAAAGGCGCCGGCCGCACGATGCCGCCAGGTGTCTTTGCCCGGCTGGTCGATGTCAAAACTGTGGTGCGCATGTTTGACCACAGAGACCCTCAGCCCGCGCTGTTTGAGCACGGGAATCAGGCTTTCCACCAGGGTGGTTTTACCCGAACCGGAATAACCGGCAAATACAACAACGTTCATGAAGGACCCTGGACCGGTTCGAAGATGCTATAAATTCAGTAGCTGATGGCGCACGACCAGAAAGGGCCAGCGCCTGATTCAGTCCACATGTGTGGCGATATACGCCTTCACCAGCGCCGCGTCAGCGGGCATCACCTGCACCCGCTTGGGCAGGGCTTCAATGCCCTCAAACCTGGCCGGCCGATCCGGCAGGCGGCCCAGCGCTTGCGCTATGGTGTCGGCAAACTTGATCGGCAAGGCGGTCTCGAGCACGATCATGGGCACCTCAGGCCTCAGATGCGCACGCGCGACCTTCAGGCCGTCGGCCGTGTGGGTGTCTATGATGCTGCCAAAACGCGCATGGGTGTCGCGAATCGTCTGCAGCCGGTCGGCGTGGGTGCTTTTACCGCTGACAAAACCATAGTGCCGTGCGGCGGCCTGGAAAGCCGGATCCGCACTGAGGTCAAACCGGCCTTTGGCGGACAACTGCGTACCAAACAGGTCGGCCACACGGGTCGCGTCGCGGCCCAGCAGGTCAAACACAAAACGCTCGAAGTTGGACGCCTTGGAAATGTCCATCGACGGGCTTGAGGTTTCGTGCGTGTCGGCGCTGGCCCGCACGCGGTACACCCCGGTGCGGAAAAATTCGTCGAGCACATCGTTCTCGTTGGTGGCGACCACCAGCGTCTGAATCGGCAGTCCCATCATGCGTGCCACATGGCCGGCGCAGACATTGCCGAAGTTGCCCGAAGGCACGGCGAAACTCACCTGGGTAGCGCCTGTGGCAGCAGTGGCTTGAAAGTAACCGGCAAAGTAGTAAACCACCTGCGCCATCAACCGCGCCCAGTTGATCGAGTTGACGGTGCCTATCCTGTACTTGCGCTTGAAGTCCAGGTCGTTGGACACCGCCTTGACGATGTCCTGGCAGTCGTCAAACACACCTTCGATCGCCATGTTGTGGATGTTGGCGTCCTGCAGGCTGAACATCTGCGCCTGCTGAAACGGGCTCATGCGGCCTTGCGGCGAAGTCATGAACACACGCACACCTTTTTTCCCGCGCATCGCGTATTCGGCCGCACTGCCGGTGTCGCCACTGGTGGCACCCAGGATGTTGAGCTCTTCGCCGCGGCGCGCCAGTTCGTACTCGAACAGGTTGCCCAGCAGCTGCATGGCCATGTCCTTGAAGGCCAGCGTCGGGCCGTTGGACAGCGCCTCGAGGTAAACGCCGTCTTCGAGCTGGCGCAGCGGAACAATTTCGCGCGTGCCGAAAACTTCCTCGGTGTAGGTCTTTTCGCAGAGGGCCTTTATGTCGGCTGCGGGAATGTCGTCGATGTACAGCGAGAGGATTTCAAACGCCAGCGCCGCATAAGGCAGGCCGCGCCAGCTTTCCAGCGTGGCGGCATCCACCTGCGGGTAGGTCTCGGGCAGGTAAAGCCCGCCATCGGGGGCCAGGCCTTCGAGCAGAATTTCGCAGAAGCGCTTGCGGTCCGCGTGGCCGCGGGTGGATACATACAACATCAGGCCAGCTCTTCCTTGCGGATGCGTGTGATCGGCGACAGCACGGTGGGCAGCGCCTGTATCTGCGCCAGCGCGCCGTTCATCTTCGCCTCCACACAGTCGTGCGTCAGGATGATCAGGTCGGTCTGGGTTGCGCCCTCGCCGCCCACCTCGTCGGCCTCACGCTGCAGCATCGCGTCTATGCTGATGCCGGCTTCGGCCAGGATGCCGGTGACTTTGGCGAGCACGCCGGCCTCGTCGGCCACATTCAGGCGCAGGTAATAACTGGTCACCACCTCGCTCATGGCCAGCACCGGGGTGTCGCTCATGGACTGCGGCTGAAAGGCCAGGTGCGGCACACGCTGCGCGGCGTTGGCGCCGTCCAGACGCGCGATATCGACCAGATCGGCAATCACTGCACTGGCGGTCGGCTCGCTGCCCGCGCCTTTGCCGTAATACAGCGTGGTGCCGACGGCATCACCCTGCACCACCACAGCATTCATCGCGCCTTCCACATTGGCGATCAGCCGTTTGGCCGGCACCAGGCTCGGGTGCACACGCAGCTCAATGCCTTTGGCCGTGCGTTTGGTGATGCCCAGCAGCTTGATGCGGTAACCGAGCTGCTCGGCGTATTTGATGTCCTGCGCACCGAGTTTGGTGATGCCCTCGACATAAGCCTTGTCAAACTGCACCGGAATGCCAAAAGCAATCGCCGACATCAGCGTGACCTTGTGCGCAGCGTCCACCCCTTCGATGTCGAAGGTCGGGTCGGCTTCGGCATAACCGAGACGCTGGGCTTCTTTCAGCACCACGCCAAAGTCCAGGCCCTTGTCGCGCATCTCGCTGAGGATGAAATTGGTCGTGCCATTGATGATGCCGGCGATCCACTCGATGCGGTTCGCCGTCAGGCCCTCGCGCAGCGCCTTGATGATGGGAATACCCCCTGCCACAGCGGCTTCAAAGGCGACCATCACGCCCTGCTTGTGGGCCGCCGCGAATATTTCAGTGCCGTGCACCGCCAGCAGCGCCTTGTTGGCGGTGACCACGTGTTTGCCGGCGGCAATCGCCTCCATGACCAGCTGGCGCGCAATGCCGTAGCCGCCAATCAGCTCGATCACGATGTCGATCTCCGGGTTCGCAATCACGGCCCTGGCGTCCGCCACCACCGTCACACCCGCGCCCGCAGCGGCTTGCGCACGTGTGGTGTCGAGGTCGGCCACCATGGCAATTTCGATGCCGCGGCCGGCACGGCGGAATATTTCTTCCTGGTTGCGCTGGAGCACGGTGAACACACCGCTGCCCACAGTGCCCATGCCCAGCAGGCCTACCTTGATTGGTTTGAGAGTCGTTGAAGTCATGTTTTTTGTATCAAAAGATTACAGAGCCAGGCCCATGGTCCGGCGACCGCGCTCAGTTTTTTCTGCGGGTTTCGAGAAATTTGGCAATGCGGCCAATCGCTTCACGCAGGTCTTCCTCATGCGGCAAAAATACGATGCGAAAGTGATCGGGCGCGGCCCAGTTGAAGCCCGTGCCCTGCACCAGCATGACCTTGGTTTCCTTGAGCAGCTCCAGAAAAAACTGCCGGTCATCCGTGATCGGGTACACCTTGGGGTCCAGCCGGGGAAACATGTACAGCGCTGCGCTGGGCTTGACACAGGTCACGCCGGGAATCGCGGTGATCAGCTCATAAGCCAGGTCGCGCTGGCGGCGCAGGCGTCCGCCTTCGCAGGTCAGGTCATTGATGCTCTGGTAGCCGCCCAGCGCGGTCTGTATGGCCCACTGCCCCGGCACGTTGGAGCACAGCTTCATGTTGGCCAGCATGTTCAGGCCCTCGATGTAGTCCTGCGCCTGTTTCTTCGGGCCCGACACCACCAGCCAGCCGGCGCGGTAGCCGCAGGAGCGGTAACTTTTGGACAGCGAGTTGAAAGTCAGGGTCAACACGTCGGAGGACAGGCTGGCAATCGCCGTGTGTTTCACGCCGTCGTACAGGACCTTGTCGTACACCTCGTCGGCCAGGATCACCAGGCCATGCTCGCGTGCAATCGCCACGATGCCCTTGAGCAGTTCGTCGGAGTACAAGGCGCCGGTGGGGTTGTTCGGGTTGATGACCACAATGCCCTTGGTTTTGGGCGTGATCTTGGCGCGGATGTCGGCCAGATTGGGCATCCAGCCGTTTTCCTCGTCGCACAGGTAATGCACCGGCGTGCCGCCCGACAGGCTGGTGGAAGCCGTCCACAAGGGGTAGTCGGGGGAAGGCAGCAACAACTCGTCGCCGTTGTCGAGCAGCGCATTGGTGGCCATGGAGATCAGCTCGCTGGCCCCATTACCCAGGTAAATGTCGTCCAGCGTGACACCCTTGATGCCCTGCTTTTGCGTCTCATGCATCACGGCCTTGCGCGCCGCAAAAATGCCCTTGCTGTCCGAATAACCGGCCGACGCCGGCAGGTTGCGGATCATGTCCTGCTGCACCTCTTCAGGCGCGTCAAAACCAAACACCGCCAGATTGCCGAGATTGAGCTTGATGAGCTTTTGCCCTTCTTCTTCCATCTGCTTGGCGGCATCCATGATCGGGCCACGGATGTCGTACAGCACATTGGCCAGCTTGGCGGATTTGGTGATCGGTTTCATGTCGCTTTGGTGAAATGAAGGCACAAGCCGGGGCCAGCGGCACACGGCAAGCCTTCTGGCAAACAGAATAATGGGCAAGCATGCGGGCCACGGCACCGGAAAAATCAGGCGGAATCTATAATTTGACCACATAAAACCGCGATTTCGCGGGCTCCGCCCCCTCATCCACGCTGGCCCACACCGCATGAAACTGCAACCCGACCCACTCGACCTGTTATCGATCCTGGGCTATGGCCCCGGCTGGATAGGCATAACAAACCAGGGCGTGGCGGAAAAAATCACGCACAGCATTGTGCTCGGCTCACGCGGTGAAAAATTTGACTGGCTGTGCAGCCGTTTCGAGGACCTGACTGCCGGGCACTTTGAGCAGTTGGCCGAGACCCGGCCGGAACTGGTTATTTTTGGCAGTGGCAGCCGTTTGCGCTTTCCACCACCGGCCTTGTTGCGCAGCCTGATGGCCGCGCGCATCGGACTGGAAACCATGGACACCCTGGCCGCCTGCCGCACTTACAACATCCTGGCCGGCGAAGGCCGAAACGTGGTGGCCGCCCTGCTGATGGAGCCGCCGGATCATCTCCCAGCGTGACGCGGGGGCTTTCAGGGTAAAATCTTGGGTTGCGTTTGGTGCAACCTGCTGCGGGCTCCTGAAGTGGAGGCCCACAGCTTGCCGCCATAAGCCAACGGCTAATTACAACTACTTTCGTCAGGGTCCAAGCAGTATGGCAGTCGTCGTCAATAAACCACTCCCCGAATTTGAAGCCAATGCCACCAGCGGCGTCAAGGTTTCCAACCAAACCCACCTCGGCCACGTCGTGGTGCTGTATTTCTACCCCAAGGACAACACCCCCGGCTGCACCACCGAAGCGATGCAGTTCCGTGACCGCTACAAGGACTTTGTGAAGGCCGGCGCCACCGTGTTTGGTGTCTCGCGCGACAACATGAAGTCGCACGACGAGTTCAAGGCCAAGCTTGAGCTGCCTTTTGAGCTGATTGCCGACACCGAAGAAAAAATGTGCCACATGTTCGGCGTGGTCAAAAACAAGATCATGTACGGCAAAAAGGTCAAGGGCATTGAGCGCAGCACCTTTCTGGTCGGCGCCGACGGCATGCTCAAGGAAGAGTGGCGCGGCCTCAAAGTGCCAGGCCATGTGGACGACGTGCTCAAGGCCGTCAAGGCGCTGAAAAAAGCGGCCTGAAAAGACTGCGAAAAAGTCGCTTCACCAGCTTGCGTTCCCGTCATGGGAGTCGTGTATAGTGACTTCATGCTGTTGACCTTAGCGACTGCGCCCACCGATAAAGCCGCCCTGGCCTCCAGGCGGCTTTTTCGCTTTTTGAACCTCTACCAAGTGAGCCCCACGCACTATGCCCTTGCCACCCGCCCCGACCAAACGTGCCGCATTGCTCTCAGCCGACGCCCTCGATGCGCCGGCCCGCTCGCACTCCAAGGCCGCGCGAAAGACGGAGCACACCGAGCCCGACCAGCAGCCCGTCGCGCTGGAGCTGTTTGACAGCCGCTCGGGCGGTGGCGAGGTCGAGCTTCCCAGCGCCTACCTGAGCAAAGCGCCTGCACGCCCGGGCAAAACCGGCCCGGTCCCCTACCAGAAGCACGACACGCCGGCGCCCAGCCGCGCCGAGTTCGTGGCCAAGGCCAAAAAACCCAGGCACACAGGCCCGACCAAGCTGTTTGTGCTGGACACCAACGTGTTGATGCACGACCCGATGTGCCTGTTCCGCTTTGAAGAACACGACATCTTTTTGCCCATGATCGTGCTCGAAGAGCTCGACGGCCACAAAAAGGGCATGACCGAGGTCGCGCGCAACGCCCGCCAGACCAGCCGCACGCTGGACGCACTGGCCGGCACCAACGGCGCCGATATCGCCAAAGGCCTCAAGCTCGATACCACCGGCCACCGCGAAGCTGGTGGCTGCCTCTTCTTCCAGACCAAGCCGCTGGACTACTCACTGCCCATGAGTTTGCCGCAAGGCAAGGCCGACAACCAGATCCTCGGCGTCGTGGAAGCATTGCGCAAGGAACACGCACCGCGCGAGGTCGTGCTGGTCTCCAAAGACATCAACATGCGCGTCAAGGCCAGAGCACTGGGCCTGGCCACCGACGACTACCAGAACGACAAGACGCTGGAAGACGGCGACATGTTGTACGCCGGCTCGCTGGCGCTGCCGCCTGACTTCTGGACCCGTCAGAGCAAAACGATTGAAAGCTGGCAGCAGGGCAGCCACACCTTTTACCGCATCACCGGCCCCATCGTCGGCAGCCTGCTGATCAACCAGTTTGTGTTTTTTGAAGCGCCGGGCGAACCACCGCTGTATGCGCGCGTGACAGAAATTCGCGCCAAAACCGCGGTGCTCAAAACACTGAAGGACTACACCCACCTGAAGAACGCGGTCTGGGGCATCACCACGCGCAACCGCGAGCAGAACTTTGCGATGAATCTGCTGATGGACCCGGAAGTGGACTTTGTCACTTTGGCCGGCACGGCAGGCACCGGCAAGACGCTGATGGCCCTGGCCAGCGGCCTGACCCAGGTGCTGGACGACCGCCGCTACACCGAAATCATCATGACCCGCGCGACCGTCAGCGTCGGTGAAGACATCGGCTTTCTGCCCGGCACCGAAGAAGAAAAAATGGGCCCCTGGATGGGCGCCCTCGACGACAACCTCGAAGTGCTGGGTAAAAACGACAGCGGCTCGGGCGAGTGGGGGCGCGCTGCCACCAATGAGCTGATCCGCTCGCGCATCAAGGTCAAAAGCATGAACTTCATGCGCGGACGCACCTTCCTCAACAAATACGTGATCATCGACGAAGCGCAAAACCTGACGCCCAAACAGATGAAAACCCTGATCACCCGCGCCGGGCCCGGCACCAAGATCATTTGTATGGGCAATCTGGCGCAGATCGACACGCCCTACCTGACCGAAGGCTCGTCGGGCATGACCTTCGCGGTGGACCGCTTCAAGGGCTGGCCACATGGCGGCCACATCACGCTGGCACGCGGTGAGCGTTCACGCCTGGCCGACTTCGCCAGCGAGGTGCTGTGACAAGCTGACGCAATCGGTGCAGGGGCCGGCCATGCAGCAAGCTTCCCCGCTGGACCTGGCCCTGCTGCGTCAGGCCATCGCGTTGTCGGCCGGGTCGCGCGCCAGCGGGCGCCACCCTTTTGCCGCGCTGGTGGCCGATGAAAACGGCAAGATCATTGCCAGCGCCGGCAACAACTCCATGCCACCGCAGGGCGACCCCACCCAGCACGCCGAACTGGCCGCCGCCGCCCTGGCCGCACGTGCGCTCACGCCCGAGCAACTGGCCAAATGCACGCTCTACAGCAGCGCAGAGCCCTGCTGCATGTGCGCCGGCGCCATCTACTGGTGCAACATAGGCCGCGTCGTTTATGGCCTGTCCGAACACAGCCTGCTTGAACTGACCGGCGCCCACCCGGAGAATCCGACCCTGTCCCTGCCCTGCAGACAGGTCTTCGCCACGGGTCAGCGGCCTGTAGATGTCCTGGGTCCGCTACTGGAAGACGAAGCCGCGCAGCCACACCAGGGCTTCTGGGACGGCGGCAGCAGTTAGCGCCGCTTTTTATGCCTGGTCGGCTTCGCCGGCCCTTTGGGTGGCAAACCCAGCGCGGCACGCGCCAGCACATCGGCTTCGTGATTGCGGTGCCGCGGTATCCAGTGCAGCGAGGTCTGCGCAAAACCCGCCAGCAAGGCGGCCAGCTCTTCATACAACACGGCCAGCCGCAACACCGGCGGCGCTGCGACCGCGCCCAGTTGCGCCACCAGCAGGCTGCTGTCCGAATAAATCTGCAGCGCCGTCGCCCCACGCGCCTGCGCATCGCGCAGCGCCAGCAGCAGCGCCCTGGCCTCGGCCTCGTTGTTGCAGCCGCGCACATCGGCCGCCATCGACAGCAGATGCCGCGTGCCGTCAGGCGCGACCAGCACCGCACCCAGGCCCATGCGGCCGGGATTGGGCACGGCGCTGCCGTCGCAGTGGATGACCCAGTCGGATGAGGAAGCCAAAAATTTTCCAGCGCCAGGTTTCGGGCGTACAGATGCATCATGAAGCAAAAAACCCGCCGCAGCGGGTTGCTGATCGCTGCACCGCAGCCTCAGCCCATGTGCAAACCCCCATTGAGCGAGAAGTCCGCACCCGTGGCATAACCGCCTTCGTCGGAGGCAATCCACGAAATGATGGAGGCGATTTCTTCCGGGGTGCCGAGGCGTTTGGCCGGCACGCCGGCGACAATTTTTTCGAGCACATCGGGGCGAATCGCTTTCACCATGTCGGTGCCTATGTAGCCCGGGCTCACGGTGTTGACGGTCACGCCCTTGGCGGCCACCTCTTGCGCCAGCGCCATGGTGAAGCCGTGCAGGCCGGCCTTGGCGGTGGAGTAGTTGACCTGGCCGAACTGGCCCTTCTGGCCGTTGACCGAGGAGATGTTGACGATGCGGCCATAACCGCTTTCGATCATGCCTTCAATCACCTGCTTGGTGACGTTGAACATGCTGTCGAGGTTGGTGGAGATCACCGCGTCCCAGTCCGCCTTGCTCATCTTGCGGAACTGGCCGTCACGCGTGATGCCGGCGTTGTTGACCAGCACGCTGACCGGGCCGTGTTCGGCCTTGACCTTGTCAAAGGCGGCCACGGTGGAGTCCCAGTCGCCGACATTGCCGACCGAGGTATGGAAGGTGTAGCCCAGCGCTTTTTGCTCGTCTATCCATTTGGTGAAGTCGCGCGTCGGGCCGCAGCCGGCGACCACCGTGAAACCGTCCTTGTGCAAACGCTGGCAGATGGCCGTTCCAATGCCACCCATGCCGCCGGTGACGTAAGCTACTCGTTTTGCCATGTCTTGCTCCTTGATTTATTGGTTCTGAAAGCCGTTGAAAAGAAAGCTGGATGGCCTTGCCGGTGGTTGCGGCCTGCTATCAAATAAATAGCTGGTTGCGCTCACCACGCAAGGGCCACAAGCTCTTTTTACCTCATATTTAGCGTTCCAGTGTGAGGGCAACCCCCATGCCGCCACCGATACACAGGCTGGCGATGCCTTTTTTGGCATCGCGGCGCACCATCTCATGGATCAGCGTGACCAGGATGCGGCAGCCGGATGCGCCAATCGGGTGACCGATGGCAATCGCGCCGCCGTTGACGTTGACCTTGCTGGTGTCCCAACCCATCTCTTTGTTGACCGCGCAGGCCTGTGCGGCAAAGGCTTCGTTGATCTCGAGCAGGTCCAGGTCTTGTGCTTTCCAGCCGGCGCGGGCAAGCGCCTTGGTCGATGCGGGCACCGGGCCCATGCCCATGAAAGCCGGGTCGAGTCCGCTGGTGGCATAGCTGGCAATACGTGCCAGCGGCTTGAGGCCCAGGGCAGCGGCCTTTTTGGCGGTCATCACCATGACGGCTGCAGCACCGTCGTTGATGCCGGAGGCATTGCCCGCAGTCACGCCGCCGGCCTTGTCAAACGCGGGGCGCAGGCCGGCCAGGCCTTCGGCGCTGGTCTTGCGGTTGATGAATTCATCCGCAGCAAACACCAGCGGGTCGCCTTTTTTCTGCGCGATGGAAAACGGCACAATTTCGTCCTTGAACCTGCCGGCGTCCTGCGCAGCCATGGCCTTGGTCTGGCTGGCCAGGGCCAGCGCGTCCTGCATCTCGCGCGTGACACCGTATTTTTTGGCGACGTTTTCAGCCGTGATGCCCATGTGGTACTGGTTGTAGACGTCCCACAGACCGTCAACAATCATGGAGTCGATCATTTTCCAGTCGCCCATGCGCTGGCCGTCGCGCGAGCCGTTGAGCACGTGCGGCGCGGCGCTCATGTTCTCCTGGCCGCCGGCAATCACGATTTCGCTGTCGCCAGTGGCCACCGCCTGGGCCGCCAGCATGACCGCCTTCAGGCCGGAGCCGCAAACGGCGTTGATCGTCAGGCCAGGAATGCCGTGCGGGAAACCGGCCTTCACCACCGTCTGCCGCGCCGGGTTCTGGCCCACGCCGGCAGCCAGCACCTGGCCCATGATGACTTCACCAATCAGGTCGGGCGACAGACCGGAACGCTCGGCCACGGCCTTGATGACGGCGGCACCGAGCTCGGTGGCCGGGGTTTTGGCGAGGCTGCCGCCGAATTTGCCGACGGCGGTGCGGGCGGCTGAAACGATAACGATGTCTTCCATGATTTACTTTCTACAGTTGAATTTTTCGGATCTCAGGCTTTGGCTTTGACGTAACGGCCTGGTGCGGCTTCGATGGCTTTGTACTGGCGGTTGCCGTAGCTTTTGGGTGCAGCCACCTGTTTGCCGGCATGGCCGGCGAGCCAGTCGGACCAGTCGGTCCACCAGCTGCCGGGGTGTTCGGTCGCGCCCTTGAGCCAGTCGGCGTGTGTGGCCGGAAACTTGCCTTGCGGCAGCTTGTTGTTGGTCCAGTAGCTGCGTTTTTTCTTGGCTGGCGGGTTGATGACACCGGCGATGTGGCCGGAAGCGCCCATGACAAAACGTTTTTTGCCGGGCAAGACCCGGGTGGAGGCGTAAGCACCACCCACCGGCACGATGTGGTCTTCACGCGAACCGTAGATGTAGGTCGGCAGGTCGAGCTTGCCGAGATCGACCTTCTGGCCGCACACCGTGAGTTTGCCGGGTTTGGCCAGGTTGTTCTCGAAGTAGGTGTTGCGCAGATACCAGGCGTAAAACGGCCCCGGCAGGTTGGTCGAGTCGCTGTTCCAGTACAGCAGGTCAAACGGCGGCGGGGTTTCGCCCTTCAGGTAGTTGCCGACCACGTAGTTCCAGACCAGGTCGTTGGGGCGCAAAAAGCTGAAGGTCGAGGCCAGGTCCTGCCCTTTGAGCAGGCCGCCCTTGCCCATCTGCATCTCGCGGTAGCTGACGGACTGCTCGTCGATGAAGATGTCCAGGATGCCGGTGTCGCTGAAGTCGAGCAGGGAGGTCAGAAAAGTGGCGCTGGTGACGGGTTTTTCGCCGCGCGCCGCCAGAACCGCCAGCGCGGTGGCCAAAATCGTGCCGCCTACACAAAAGCCCAGCGCATTGATGGTTTTGGCGCCTGTGATCTCTTGCGTGACTTCAATCGCCTTGATCGCGGCGTGTTCTATGTAGTCGTCCCAGGTTTTTTCAGCCATGGACTCGTCGGGGTTGCGCCAGCTCAGCACAAAAGTGCGGTGGCCCTGGGCCACGGCGTAACGAATCAGGGAGTTGTCGGGTTGCAGATCCAGAATGTAGAACTTGTTGATGCAGGGGGGCACCAGCAGGAAAGGCTTTTCGTACACCTTGGCCGTCAGCGGCTTGTATTCGATCAGCTGGAAAAATTCGTTCTCGAAGACCACCGCGCCTTCGGTGGTCGCCACGTTTTTGCCGACCTCAAACACGCTTTCATCGGTCATGGACACATGGCCCTGCTTCATGTCATGCAGCAGGTTGGTCAGGCCCTGGGCAATACTTTCACCCTGGGTGTCTATGGCTTTTTTCTGCGCCTCGGCATTGAGCGCCAGGAAGTTGCTGGGTGCCGAGGCGGCCATCGCCTGCTCAACCGCAAAACGCACGCGGGCTCTGGTTTTTTCGTCGCCTTCCACCGCGTCGGCCAGCCCCATCAGGGTGCGGGCGTTGAGCAGGTAGGCAGAAGCGGCAAACTGCGCCACCGGGTTGCTGCGCCAGGCCTCACCGGCAAAGCGCCGGTCCGACGGCACGCCGGCCACGGCGCCGGCTTGCAGGCCGCTGTTCCAGAGGGCGGTGATGTCCTGGAGGTAGGACTGCTGGATCTCGATGAGTTTGGCCGGGTCCAGCTGCAGGGGCGGCGGAGCGGCCGGCAGCGCTGGCATGCCCAGCTGGGGAAAACCCGGCGCGGCGCCCAGGCCGGCGCCCGCCATCGCGCCCATGACCTGCTGCAGGCCCTGTGCAAAGGTCTCTTGCATCTGTTGGGCGGCCTGGGCCAGGTTTGGGTCAGAATTCATGCTTGTCTCCCAGGGGTATCAGCGGGCTCTTGTGATTCGGTCTGTACAGAGCTTTTATACCCGCAGCAGGACCCCCCAAGTATCGGGGAAAACCTTTTCTGACTCCTGACAAGGCGCAAAGATTTATGTACCTGGTTGTCATCGCATGGATGTATGTGGTGCTCATGATGAGCGTCGCCGAGGCCACCCACCCCACCGGCACGCTGCTGGGCGCCTTCATCACCTTTGTGCTTTATGGCGTCGGGCCGCTGGCTTTGGTGGTTTACCTGATGCGCGCACCCGCCAGGCGCAAGGCGATCAGGGCGCGTGAAGCGGCCGAAGCCACCACGGTCAACCCCGAGGTCCATGGGTCCGGTTCATTCGCGCCAGATGCAGGCAGCCATGCGGCCAGTGGTCCCGAGGCCGTTGCCGCGGATACCCGCGTCACGCCGGTGCGAAAAAAACCTTGAGGCATGGCCCAGCGTGCACCAGGACGCACTGCTGTCATTGCCGTAAATGTGTGTGATGCCCAGCGCCTGCAGGCGCTGGCGGGCCAGGCCGGCCAGATCCGCCAGGTACTTGCCCGAAGGCAGCGCCGTGAAACACCCTGCCGCCCGTGGATCGCCGTCCACAAAGGCAGACCTGACTTCAGCCCCGACTTCAAACGCAGACGGTCCGATACACGGGCCCATCCACGCTATGGTATTGATAGCTGTTTGCGCCCGTCCTGTATGGACCACAGCCCGAAAACACTCATAAGTTTGTTCGAGAATGCCCCTGCCCTGCTGTCCCGCCAGCCCGCGCCAGCCGGCGTGGGCAGCGGCGACAGCCGCGCCGTCGGTGGTGCTGAACAGTACCGGCAGGCAGTCCGCCACCATGATGGTGCATGCCAGCCCGGGCTGCGCGGTGAGGGCCGCATCGGCCGCCAGCCCATCCGCGGTCTGGCTGTCAAGCACCCGCACGGCCGTGCCATGCACCTGCTGCAGGAACACCGGCTTCGCGCCCAGGGCCTGACCCAGCAGCGCGCGGTTGGCAGCGACACTGGACAGCTCATCCCCGACATGGTCGCCCAGGTTCATGCTGTCCCAGGGCGCGGCAGACAGGCCGCCGTGCCGGGTCGTGCAAACCGCGCGCACACCGGGCGGTGCAGGCCAGTCGGGGATCAGCCAGGCGGGATTCACAAGGATCAGACTTCGTTGTCGGGGCAGGCTGAGGGTTGTGCTTTCTGGAAAGCAGGCAAGGCCATACACGCGTCAAACGCAGCCATGGTGCGGCTCAGGCCGTCCAGCTTCACCTCAAAACGCTTTGCATTAAAAATTTGCGGCACCAGGCAGCAGTCAGCCAGGGTCGGTGTTTCACCGTAGCAATAACTGGAGGCCGGCAACTGCTTCAGCTGGCGTTCGAAAGCCTCCAGCCCTTCCCGGCACCAGTGGCGGTACCAGGTGTTTTTGGCCTCTTCTTCCAGCTTGAGCTCGCGCACCAGGTACTTGAGCACGCGCAGGTTGTTGATCGGGTGGATCTCACAGGCGATCGACTGCGCCAGCGCACGCACCCTGGCACGGCCCAGCGCGTCGGCGGGCAGCAGCGCGGGCGCCGGGTGTTTTTCGTCCAGGTATTCGATGATGGCCATGGACTGCGAGAGTTTGGCGCCATCGACTTCCAGCATGGGCACCAGGGTGTCGGCCGACAACTCGGCATAAGGCGCTTTTTTGTGGTCGCCTTTGGCAATGTGGACCGGGATGTACTCATAAGCCAGGCCTTTGAGCTCGAGTGCGATACGCACGCGAAACGAGGCGGAGGAACGGAAGTAATTGTGCAGTTTCATGCCTGAAAGCATAAACTGAAACGCTGTTTGCCGGCCCGAATCGCCTGCGCGACTGCGCAAGCCATCGTGCGCCACTACCATCCGGTGACAAGCCCTTTCCTGATTTCAGCGGAGACATCCATGAGCACCATCACCAGCCTCACCAACCACCAGGTCCGCCTGGCCAGCCGCCCTGTGGGCCTGCCGACCCGCGACAACTGGAATTTCACCAGCGAACCGGTGGCCGTACCCGGCCCCGGCGGCGTTCTCGTCAAAACCCTGAGCCTCTCGCTCGATCCGGCCATGCGCGGCTGGATGAATGAAGGCAAAAGTTATATCCCGCCGGTCGAAATAGGCGCGGTCATGCGCGCCGGCGGTATCGGCAAGGTGATCGCTTCGAACAATGTGTCGTTTGCCGTGGGTGATTACGTCAACGCCGGTCTCGACGTGCAGGAGTACTGCCTGATTCCCGAGGCGCAAATCAAGCGCAGCGGCATGTTCAAGATCGACCCGCGTTTGGGCCTGACGACCTGGCTCAATGTGCTGGGCATGCCGGGAATGACGGCTTACTTCGGCCTGATGGACGTGGGCCAGCCCAAGGCCGGCGAAACCGTGGTGGTGTCGGGTGCCGCCGGTGCCGTCGGCCAGACCGTGGGCCAGATCGCCAAACTCAAGGGTTGCCGCGTGGTTGGCATCGCCGGCGGCAAGGCCAAATGCGACTGGGTGGTCAAGGAGCTGGGCTTTGACGCCTGCATCGACTACAAGGCCGGCGACGTCAAGGCCGGGCTCAAGGAGCATTGCCCCAAGGGCGTGGACATTTACTTCGACAACGTCGGTGGCGACATCCTGGACGCCGTGCTGACACGCATCACGCGCGGCGCCCGCATCATCATCTGCGGCGCGATCAGCCAGTACAACAACACCACGCCGGTCAAGGGCCCGGCGAATTACCTGTCGCTGCTGGTCAATCGCGCGCGCATGGAAGGCATTGTGGTCTTCGATTACGCCGACCGTTACCCGCTGGCGATCGCCGAGATGGCCGGCTACCTCAAGGAAGGCAAGATGAAAAGCAAGGAAGACGTGGTGGTGGGCCTGGACACCTTCCCGGAAACCCTGCTCAAGCTTTTCAACGGCGAAAACTTTGGCAAGCTGGTGCTGCAGGTCGCGAAGGAATAGGGCTGCCTCGGGTTGGTTTTGGATGTCATCCCGGACTTGATCCGGGATCCATGCCACGAATACCGTTGCAGGTCCGCCAGCATGGATTGTGGCTCAGGGCCGCAATGACAAACCCGCGCGGCCGGTTCAGCCCATTGCCCAGCGCGCAACAGCCACCGTCGCCGCACCAGCCAACGCAGCGGCCAGGTCGTTGCGTACCAGCTTCATCGCCAGCCCCACCGCCAGCAAACCCAGCAGTTCCGGCAGCCTGCCCGAGGTGGCGGCTGGCGTGACAATGCCCACCATCACCGAGATCGGTATCGCCTTGAGTGCAGCCTCGACGCGCGGGGTGATGGTCACATAACCCATCAGCAAAAAGCCGCTGATGCGGCAGGCGAAAGACGCCAACGCCATGCCCAGCAGCGCCAGCCAAAAAGTCGATTCAACGGCCATGGCGCCACGCTCCCATCAAGCCGCCCGCGATGCCGGCACCGACGATGTACCAGGCGCCCGGCACCAGCCGGTGCAAGACCAGCGCCACCAGGCCCGCAGCGGCCACTGGCCACAGGTCGGACTTGCCGCGCCACAGCACCATGCCAATCGCTGCGGCAAACGCCACCAGCATGAAGTCCAGCCCGAAGGCAGCCGGGTTCGGCACATTGCCCGCCAGCAGATGGCCGGCCAGCGTGCCACCGAGCCAGGGCACAAACATCGCCACGCCCGAGCCCAGCACATAACCGGCGTCGCGGTAGCCGGTTTCGTACTCGCGCATGGCCATGGCCCAGTTGCCGTCCCCGAGGAAAAACAGCGAGCCCCAGCTCTGGTGCCGCGGCAGGCCGGCCAGCCAGGGCTGCAGGGCCGCGCCATACAGCACGTAGCGCGCATTCATGACAAAAATCGTGACGATCACCGGCGTGATGGCGGCCGTCGCGGTCCAGCCCTGCAGCGCCGCCAGTTGCGCGCTGCCTGAATAAACGGCGGCGCTCATCAGCATGGCCTGCAGCCAGGACATGCCACGTTCGCTGGCCAGCACGCCGAAAACCATCGCGTACAGGATGATGCCCGGCGCCATCACCTGGGCGGCAAAGAAACCGCGGCGTACGCCGGCGGTCGTGAAACTCACAGCGTCCTTTGTCAACGACCCACCACCAGGCGTATGGCCGGCAACACACGTTCGGTCTCGGCCCGGCGCTCCAGCGCCATGCGCATGTTCATTTGCGCGACTTCGGTGTGTTCGATGGCCAGCGCCTGCGCGCGCGCGCCCTCACCGGCCTTGAGTGCAGCAAACAACATGTGATGCTGGCGGTGCGCGTAAAGCATCCAGTCGCGGTCCAGCGCCACCGAGCCCTGCATCGGCAGCATGGCAGAGGCCGGCGCAAAGGGCAGCTTGTCGTTGAGTGCCACCGCGCGTTGCAAGGCGCGGTTGCCACAGGCTTCAAGAACCAGCGCGTGGAAACGGTCGTTCACCACAGCATAGTCCGCATAACTTTCATAAGTGAGAGGATTCGCCGCCAGCGCCAGATCGCCCTCATCCAGGCAGGCCTGCAGGTCGCCCTGCAGCTGGCGCGACACGCCGTGTTCGGCCACCAGCCGCGCCGCCATGCCTTCGAGCTGACCGCGCACGGCGATCGCGTCGGCCACCTCACGCGGCGTGAACTGGCGCACCAGAAACTTGCCGGTGTCGTTGGCTTCGACCAGGCCTTCCTGCTCCAGCGTCACCAGCGCAGCGCGCACCGGTGTGCGCGATGCGCCCAGGCGTTCGGCCAGTTGCTGCTCGGCCAGGCGCTGGCCGGGCTCGAATTCGCCGCGCAGAATCAGGTCGCGCAACTGGATCAACACCGTCTCTTGCAAGTTCATGGTTCAAAATGTACACTGAATTTTAATTTTGGTATACCGTTTAGGAGCCCTGCGCCATGAATGCTGAACAAAACGAGTTGATCACTCGGGTTGGCCCGGGCACCGCCTGCGGCGCCCTGCTGCGCAGCTACTGGCAGCCGGCGGCGCTGGTCGAGGAATTCAATCCGGCGCTGGACCCGCGCATGGACAAGCGCCCGGTCAAGGCTGTCCGCCTCATGGGGCAGGACTTCGTGCTGTTCCGCGACGACAAGGACAACTATGGCCTGCTGGACCGCGATTGCCCGCACCGCGGCGCCGATCTGTCCTTCGGCCGCGCCGAAGGCGACGGACTGCGCTGCCCTTTTCACGGCTGGAAATTCGATGTGAGCGGCCGCTGCCTGGACACACCGGCCGAGCCGGCCGGCAGCAAGCTGTGTGAACGCGTGAAGCAGCGCAACTACCCGGTGCAGGTGCAAAGCGGTGTGATCTTCGCGTGGCTGGGCCCCGAGGGCTCCACGCCGCCGCCTCTCCCCGCCTTTGACTGCTTTACCGCGCCGGCCAGCCACAGCTTTGCCTTCAAGGGTCTGTGGAACGCCAACTGGCTGCAGGCTTTTGAAGTCGGCATCGATCCCGCTCACCCCTCATTTTTGCACCGCTTTTTGCAGGACGAAGCGCTGGCCGACATTGGCGACAACGCGGCGGGCAAACAGTTTCGCAGTGCCAGCGCCGGTGCGATTGATGGCGAGCAATGGCCGATGACGCGCATCATGCGCGAGTTTGCGCAACCCGACATCAGCTTCGAGGCCAGGCCCTGGGGCATGCAACTGACGGCCCTTCGCTCCATGAATGACAAGCTGACCCATGTGCGGGTCACCCAAGCCGTGTTCCCGGCGACTTTTGTGATTCCGCTGTCGGAAACCATGACCATCACGCAGATGCATGTGCCGGTGGACGACACCCACACCTATTGGTACTCGTTTTTCACCAGTTTTGCCGGTCCCCTGGACAAAGACAGCATGCGTGCGCAGCGCCAGCAATTCATCTCGCTGCCCGACTACATCCCGAATGCCGGGCGCCACAACAACTGGGGTTTCAATGCCGAAGAGCAGCGCACCCAAACCTACCTGGGCATGGGCGAAGAAGACATCAATGTGCACGACCAGTGGGCGGTCGAAAGCATGGGCGCCATTCAGGACCGCACGCGGGAACATCTGGCGACCAGCGACAAGGCCATCATGGCGAACCGCCGGGTCTTGCTCAAGGCGATTGCCACCGTGCAGCAAGGTGGTGTGGCGCCCGGCATTGCCGATGCCAGCCAGGCCGGCTTGATGCGCGGGCCGGACACGGTCGACGGCATCGCTCCTGCGGGTGAATGGCCGGGCTGGTGGCAGGAACAGGCGCAGGCCAAACGTGCGGCTGCGCCCTGGACATCTTCCGTTCGGGCTGAACCTGTCGAAGCCGCCAAATGAGCAGCTTTGCCGAGTACTGCGGCATCCACGATGCCACGCGGCAACGCGCGCTCGAACAGACGCAGGCGCTGATCCAGGCCAGCGGTATCGAACTGGTGCGTTTTGCCTGGTGCGACCTGCACGGCACGCTGCGCGGCAAAACAATGGTGGCCAGCGCCGCCGCCAAAGCCATGCTGGACGGCATGGGCCTGGTCAGCACCCTGCTGCTTAAGGACACGTCGGACCGCACTGCTTTCAAGGTGTTCGAGGCTGGCGGCACGGCCGGGCTTCCCGGTTTCGAATTTGCCAGCAACCTGCTGCTGCTGGCCGATCCGGCCAGCTTCAAACAACTGCCGTGGGCAAGCGCCACCGGCTGGGTCCAGGGCCAGCCCTGGATGCAGGACGGCAGCCCGGTCGAGCTCGACACACGACGTATTTTGCAGCGCGCGCTGGCGCGCCTGGCCGAGGCCGGCTACGGCATGAAGTGCGGGCTGGAAATCGAGTTTCACATTTACCGCATCACCGGCGATGGCGCCCAGGACCAGCTCGATCCAGAACAAGCGGCCTGGCCCGGCCTGCCGCCCAAAGTCGCCATGATCCACCCCGGCTACAACCTGCTGTCCGAGCACTGGGCCGACATGGCGGAAGAGCCGCTGCGCATCGTGCAGCACACCGCGCAGGCGCTGGGCCTGCCGCTGCAGTCGCTGGAGATCGAGCTCGGCCCGAGCCAGGTCGAAGCGGTGTTCGACGCCACCGACGCGCTGACCGCAGCCGACAACATGGTGCTGTTTCGCAGCGCGGTCAAACAGGCGCTGCGCCGCGCCGGTTACCACGCCGCTTTCATGTGCCGCCCGCCGTTTCCGAACATCATGTCCAGCGGCTGGCATTTGCACCAGTCGCTGGTGGACCTGAACACCGGCGCCAACCTGTTCCAGCGCGAGGCGCCAGCCCCAGGCACCCAGCCGACCGATGCGCAATACACCGTGTCCCCACTCGGTGAACATTACCTGGCGGGCCTGCTCGCGCACGCGCGCGGCATGACGGTGTTCTGCACGCCGACGATCAACGGTTTTGGCCGTTTCCGGCCGAATGCGCTCGCGCCGCAGGCGGTGCTGTGGGGCCGCGACAACCGCGGCGCGATGTTGCGCGTGGTCGGGCAGCCGGGTGATACCGCGACACGCATCGAAAACCGCATCGGCGAACCGGCGGCCAATCCCTACCTCTACCTGGCCGCACAAATCCACGCCGGGCTCGACGGCATAACGCGCCAGCTCAAAGCGCCAGTCGCCACCGATGCGCCTTATGGTGAAGCCGGCGTCCGGATTCCCACCAGCCTCGGCGAAGCACTGGAGGCGCTGCAGGGCGACGCGCTGCTGGGCCAGGCTTTCGGCGACAGCTTCATCGACTACTTCACACGCATCAAGCAGTCCGAAATCAGCCGCCATGAGCAGGCGGCCGACAAGGACGACTGGCAGCGGCGCGAATACTTCAGCCGCATTTGAAACTACACCTGCCCATGATCACTATCAATTTCATAGCTGCTCACGCAAATCCAACAAGGGTTACAGCCCGAATTGGCCAAAGCCTGATGGAGGCGGCGGTGAGTGCGGGGGTGCAGGGCATTGCTGCAGACTGCGGCGGCCTGCTGACCTGCGCGACCTGCCATGTGCTGGTGCACCCGCCGTTTGCCGAGCGCTTGCCGGCACCCGATGGGGAGGAGCTGGCCATGCTGGCGTTTACTGCCACAGCCGCCACACCGGCCAGCCGCCTGAGCTGCCAGATCCGCCTGAGCGCCGCGCTGGACGGTTTGACGGTAGAGTTGCCTGCCAGCCAGTATTGATGGCTGACCACCCAAACAAGGACAAACCATGATTCTCGAACTCGCCGACATCCGTATCGCCCCCGGCCGGCAAGCCGCCTTCGACGAGGCCATCCAGCGTGGATTAACCACTGTGATTGCCGGCGCCAAAGGTTTTCAGGGCTTCAAGGTCAACAAGGGCATGGAGAACCCCGAGCGTTACATCCTGCAGATTTTCTGGGATACCCTGGAAGACCATACGGTGGGCTTTCGCGAATCCCCGGCTTTCGCCCAGTGGCGCGCCATCGTCGGGCCGTTTTTTGCGGCGCCACCGGTGGTCGAACATTTCACCTTGCTGGCAAAATCTGCCTGAGGCATGCCCGCCCCCTCAGGCCAGGTCCTCGTGGCCGGCAATCAGCTTGCCAAGCAGGCCGGCAAGCTGATCCCGCTCGGATTTGCTCAGCGGCCCCAGCAGGCGCGACTGCACTTTGCTGACCGCGCGTTTCATCTGCAGGGCCACTTCTTCGCCCGCCGGGGTGACCCACAGCAGCTTGCGGCGCTTGTCGGCCGGGTCCGCCTCACGCCGCACCCAGCCCTTGGACTCGAGCCGGCCTATCACCGAACCCGAGGTGGCGGCATCAAAAGCCACCCGCCCGGACAGCGTGATCTGGTCTTCGCCCGGGTCATCCATCAGTGCATTGAGGATGGCAAATTGCACCGGCGTGACGTCAAACGCAGCCGTCTCTTCCATGAAGATCGCCACCGAGAGCTGGTGCGCGCGGCGGATCTGATGCCCGGGCGCCTCGCTGAAATTGAAACTTTTAGCCATGGGCGGAGTTTAAGGGAGGCCTGAGGGTATCTACCATGGTCGTAGATAATAAGCATACTTATTATTCACCGACGACCTCCCGTTTACCTGCTGCCTGACCTGGACCACCGTGAACTCCCCCCTCCCCATTCTCATCGCCGGCGGCGGCATTGGCGGCCTGGCCACCGCCCTGGTGCTGGCGCGCGACGGCCATGCCGTGACCGTGCTGGAGCAGGCGGCCAGCTTCGGCGAAATCGGCGCGGGCATACAGCTCGGTCCGAATATTTTCCGGATGTTTGCCTGGCTGGGACTGACCGACGTGGTCAGCAAGGTCTCCTTCTTTCCGCCAGGCCTGGCCATGAACGACGTGCGCACCGGCGAAAAGGTGGTGCGCGTGCCGCTCGGCGATCTGGCGCGCGCCACTTATGGTTTTCCGTACGGCGTGATTTACCGGGCTGACCTGCACCAGGTGTTTCTCGACGCCTGCCTGGCACTGCCCACCATCAGCCTGCGCACCGAGGCAAAACTCGAGTCCTTCGAGCAGACCGCGGACAGCGTGCGTGTCCGCCTCACCAGCGGCGAAACCCTGGCGGGCGCAGCGCTGATTGGTGCCGACGGGCTGTGGAGCAAGGTGCGCGAGGCTGTGGTCGGCGACGGCAAACCGCGTGTGTCGGGCCACATCGCCTACCGTGCGGTGCTGCGGCGGGAAGACGTGCCGGCCCATTTGTGGAGCGACGACGTGTTGCTCTGGGGTGGCGAAAAAACCCATCTGGTGCATTACCCGCTGCGCCGCGGCGAGCTGTTCAATCTGGTGGCGGTGTTTCACAGCAACAAGTACGACGAAGGCTGGAACACCTTTGGCGACAGCGCCGAGCTGACCGAACGTTTCGCCCAGGCCTGTCCGCAGGTCCAGGAGCTGCTGGGCAAGATTGACACCTGGAAAATGTGGGTGCTGTGTGACCGCGAGCCGGTGAAGAACTGGACCGACCGGCGCGTGACGCTGCTCGGCGACGCCGCCCACCCGATGCTGCAATATCTGGCGCAGGGTGCCGGCCAGGCCATTGAAGATGCCGTGGTGTTGCGTGAGGCACTGCGCTTTTGCCGGGGCGATATGCCGGCTGCGTTCCAGAAGTACCAGCAGGCCCGCTACCTGCGCACCGGCCGGGTCCAGCTGACCGCGCGTTTTTACGGCGACATCTACCATGCCTCCGGCGTGCAACGCGAACTGCGCAACCAGCTGTTTCAGGGCGGCCGGGAAAGCGCAGGTTTTGCCGGGCTGCAATGGATGTACGACGGAATCGAGCCCTCAAAACTGTTCCAATAGGGGTTTTTGGACCTCAGGAGAAACCATGAACCGCGTCACACGTGCTACTCTTTTAATAGCTGCCGCCGCAATCCCCATGCTGGCCACAGCCCAAAACACCAACAAAAAATCAGCGGCCAGGGAGGTGGCGCCGGTTGCCGCGAGCTGGCCCACCAAGCCGGTCCGGCTGCTGGTGGGTTTTCCCGGCGGATCCACGCCCGACATGGCGGCCCGCACGCTGGCCGAGCCGCTGTCGCGCATCTTGGGTCAGCCCGTCATTGTGGAAAACCGTCCGGGCGCTTCGGGCAACATCGCCGCCGATCTGGTAGCCAAGTCCAGCGACGATCACACCCTGGGTGTGGTGATCAACGGCAACCTGACCTCGGCCAAGCTGCTGTATTCGAAACTGCCTTACGACCCGGCCAAAGACTTCGCCCCGATCTCGCTGCTGACCACCGCACCGCTGGTGCTGGTCGCGCCGGTCAATCAGCCGTCTGGCAGCGCCTTTTTTCTGGCCGCACGCAATGGTGGCGACAAATGGAACTATGGCTCGGTCGGCAATGGCTCGGTCGGCCATCTCGGCATGGAGTTGCTCAAGTCCACGGCCGGCAACCTCGCTGCCGTGCATGTGCCCTACCAGGGCAACCCGCAGGTCGTGACCGCCATGCTGGGCGGCCAGATCCAGATGGCGCTGGTGCCGCCCGGCATCGCGCTGCCGCAGATCCGGGCCGGCAAGCTCAAGGCCATTGGCCTGACCAGCGGCCGCAGTGCGCTGGCCAGTGAAATCCCGTCGCTGGCCGATGCCGAGGTGCGCAACTTCAACCTGGAGGTCTGGACCGCGCTGGTCGGTCCGGCCAGTCTGTCGAAAGCAGCGCAAGCCCGGCTTGCCAGGGAAGTCCCGGGCATCATCCGCGACAACGACACGCGCCAGAAGCTGTTCAACCAGGGCTGGCAGGCGGTCGGCACCGCACCCGAAGGCCTGATCAGCCGCATCCGCAATGAAACCGCCATCATGGGCGGCATCATCACGATGCGTGGGATCAAAATAGAGTAGTCGATGCCTCCACGTTCGCGCTGCTGTGCATAACACCCTCCTTACGCGCTCACCATGCCAGCTTTAAACACCGTTTCCGAACCAGCGCGCGAGCTGCCGGTTTATGGCGAGTTTGATGTGGTGGTGATTGGCGGCGGGCCGGCCGGGCTGGCGGCCAGTGTCAGCGCGGCCAGACGTGGTGCCCGCACCTTGCTGGTTGAGCGTTATGGCTTTCTGGGCGGTATGGGCACGGCCGGCGGCGTCACCAATTTTGCCGGCTTGTACGGCCGCAGAAACGGCGAGATGCAGCAGCTGGTGCATGGCGTGGTGGACGATTTGCTGGCGCGTATCGACGCGCTGGGCGGACTGAACCAGCCGCAGGACGGCATGGCAGGGCGCATTCGCGTGCGTTCCTACGATGTGTCCGCCTACAAGTGTGCAGCCGACCAGTTGCTGCTGTCGGCCGGTGTGTTCATCCTGTTTCACGCCTGGGCGGCAGCCGTCGTGATGGACGGTCCGTCCATCGCAGCCCTCGTGGTGGAGACCAAGTCCGGCCGTCAGGCGATCCGGGCCCGCAGCTTCATCGACTGTTCGGGTGATGCCGATGTTGCGCATTTTGCCGGTGTGCCTTTTGAGCTCGGCGACGGCCACGGCAGCGCGCTGTTTCCCTCCACGATGTTTCGCGTCGGCCATGTGGATGCCGGACCCGCGCTGGCGGCGGTCGGCGATTTCAAGGCCATCAATGAGCTGATGGCGCAAAGCGAGGAAAAACACCCGGGGCGTTACCGGTTCCCGCGCAAGGGCGCGATTCTCCGGCCGCAGAAAAATCCCGCCGAATGGCGTGCCAACGTCACCCAGATCCGCAATGCGGCGGGCCAGGCCATGGACGCGACCGACGCACGCCAGCTCAGCGAAGGTGAACTCGAGGGGCGGCGCCAGATCACCGAGTATTTCCGCTTCCTCAAAAACGAAGTCCCCGGTTTTGGGCAATCGGCCATCGTCGACATCGCACCCCAGGTCGGCATCCGCGAAACGCGGCGCATCAGCGGCGCCTACGCGCTCAGCGGCGAGGACATCCTGTCCTCGGCGCGTTTTGACGATGTGATTGGCATCAACGCCTGGCCCATGGAAATGCATGTGGACGGCAACATCAGCTGGGGCTTCCCGCGCGATGACAAACGCGCCTACAACGACCTGCCCTGGCGCATGCTGCTGCCCCTGCAGGTCAGCAACCTGCTGGTGGCCGGGCGTTGCGCGTCCATGACCCACGAGGGCCAGTCGGCGGCGCGCGCCAGCGGCGGCTGTTTTGTCATGGGGCAGGCGGCCGGCACGGCGGCGGCCCTGCTGGCACCCGGCCATACATTTGCCGGCATCGACACCCGGCGCCTGCAGCAGGCCCTGCTGCAGGACGGGGTTTACCTTGAGCACGCGCTGTGAACGGAGACGCACCATGGACATGAGCCCGCCCCCAGGCAGCAGCCGCAAGGCTTTTTACGAAGCGCTGCGGGCGCACCACATGACGCCCTTGTGGGAAGTGTTGCATGCGCTGGTGCCCCAGCAACCTGCGAGCCCGTGTGTACCGGCCTTCTGGGCTTACGACAAGCTGCGCCCTTACCTGATGCAGGCCGGCCAGCTGATCACGGCCGAAGAAGCGGTGCGCCGCGTGCTGATCCTGGAAAACCCGGCGCTTGCCGGGCAGTCGTGTATCACCCAATCGCTGTACGCCGGTTTGCAGCTGATACTGCCCGGAGAAATCGCGCCCAGCCATCGCCACACCCAGAGCGCGCTGCGTTTTGTGGTCGAAGGGCGCGGCGCCTACACCGCGGTCAACGGCGAGCGCAGCACCATGTCACCGGGCGACTTCATCATCACCCCGAGCTGGACCTGGCACGACCACGGCCACGAAGGCACAGCTGCGGACGGCGAGCCCGTGGTCTGGCTCGATGGCCTGGACATTCCGATGCTGCGCTTTTTTGACGCGGGTTTTGCCGAGAACGGCAGCGAACGCTCGCAGCCGGTGACACGTAGCGAAGGCACCAGTTACCAGCAACACGGCGCCAACATGCTGCCCATGCGCTACGACGCGCCTTTTGGCCAGACCTCGCCGATTTTCAGCTACCCTTACGGGCGCACACGCGAGGCGCTGCACACGCTGGAGCAACAGGCACCGATAGACGCCTGGGACGGCGTCAAGCTGCGTTACATCAACCCCGCCACCGGCGGCTCACCGATGCCCACCATGGCGACCTTCATGCAACGCCTGCCGGCCGGTTTTTCAGGCCAGGCCTGGCGCCAGACCGACGGCGCGGTGTACAGCGTGGTGGAGGGCCAGGGCTCGGTGACGGTCGATCATGCGGGGCAGACGCAGACTTTCGAGTTCGGCCCGCGCGACCATTTTGTGATTCCGTCGTGGCACACGGCCCGCCTGCATTCTGCGCAGGGCTGTGTGCTGTTCAGTTTTTCAGACCGCCCCGTGCATCAGGCACTGGGCATACACAGAGAAGAGAGGTTGTCATGAGTTTTGTTTTTAACCCGCCAGCGACCGTGTCGGTGCCCGTGCGAGGCACCGGCGACCGTTTCCCGGTGCACCGTATTTATTGCGTCGGCCGCAACTACGAAGAACACGCCAAGGAAATGGGGTTTACCGGCCGCGAGCCGCCGTTTTTCTTCCTCAAACCAGCGGACGCGATTGTCGCGGTGGAGGCCGGCCAGACCGGAGTCATTCCCTACCCCAGCCTGACCAGCAACCTGCACCACGAGATCGAGCTGGTGGTGGCCATTGGCACCGGCGGCAAAAACATCAAGTCCGCTGATGCGCTCAAACACATTTACGGCTACGCCGTGGGCCTGGACATGACGCGCCGCGACCTGCAGGGCGAGATGAAAAAACAGGGCCGCCCCTGGTGCATAGGCAAGGGGTACGACCATTCGGCCCCGATAGGCCCTATCACCCCTGCGGCCCAGGCCGGTGACATCGCCAACGCAGAGCTGTATCTGCAGGTCGGCGGCAAGGACCGCCAGCGCAGCCATGTGTCCAAACTGATCTGGAACATTGCCGAGACCATTGAACACCTGTCGGCCGCCTGGGAGTTGCAGCCCGGTGACCTGATTTACACCGGCACCCCTGAAGGTGTGGCGGCGGTGGTGTCGGGCGACACCATGGTGGGCGAAGTCAAGGGGCTGGGCACACTGACCGTGAAAGTGGCCTGAGCGCGACGGTGCGCGCCTGCGCGTTTCGCGCAGACAGCACATGCTCAGGGCAATCACGGGTAGCCAAACCGCTCTTCCTGCATTAATTTCAAGCCACCTTACCGGAGACCCTTCATGATCCAGCGACGTACTCTTCTCAAAACCGGCGCAGCCGCAGCCCTGGGCGTACCTGCACTGTCGGGCCTGGCCCAGCAGGCGGTCACCCTGAAATTCCACACCTTCATGTCGCCGGCATCCAATGTCTGGCTCGGCATGCACAAACCCTGGATGGACAAGGTCGAAAAGGAATCGGGCGGCCGCATCAAGTTCGAGGCTTATCCGGCCATGCAACTGGGCGGTACACCGGTGCAGCTGTACGACCAGGCCAAGGACGGTGTGGTCGACGTGGTGTGGACACTGCCGGGCAACACGGCGGGCCGTTTCCCCCGCATCGAGGCGTTTGAGCTGCCCTTCATGATGTCCAATGCCGAGGCCACTTCCAAGGCCTATTGGGAATACGTACAGACCATGGCGCCGGACGAGTTCAAGGACACGCAGGTCCTGGCGCTGCACGTGCATGGCCCTGGCGTGATCCACACCGTGGACAAACCGGTCCGGTCCATCGCCGACATGCGCGGCCTGAAAATGCGCGCGCCCACCCGCCAGGTCACCAAGTTGATGGGCATACTCGGCGCCACCCCGGTCGGCATGCCCTTGCCCGCCATCACCGATGCCTTGAGCAAAGGCACCATCAATGGCTGCGTGATTCCCTGGGAAGTCGTGCCCTCGGTCAAGGTCAACGAACTGACCAAATTCCACGCCGAGTTCGACCCCGCTGGCGGCAGCCTGTACACCACCACTTTTGTGATGGCGATGAACAAGGCCAAATACAACTCGCTGGCCCCTGACCTGAAGAAGGTGCTGGACAACAACTCCGGCATGGCAACGTCCGCCTGGCTCGGCAAGGTGCAGCAGGGCAACGACGGCATAGGCCGCAAGAGCGCCAGCGACCGCGGCAATACGATTTATACCGTCAGCCCGGTCGAAGCCCAGGAATTCCGCCGCAAATCGCGTACGGTCGAAGTCGAGTGGGTCGAGGACATGAACAAAAAAGGCTTTGACGGCAAAAAGCTGCTCGACACCGCCCGCAGCCTGATCGAAAAACACAGCAAAAGCACCAAGGCCTGATCCCGGCGCTGTCCGGAAAAAGGGGGCCCCGGCAGGAGCCCCCTTTTTTTTCAATCTACACTTGTCCGCATGTACCGCAGCCCGATCAAACATTGCAAAAACTGCGGCAGTGCCGTGGCCTACCGGGTCCCCGACGACGGGGACGTCAAGGAGCGGGCCGTCTGCCCGGCCTGCGGCACCATCCACTACGAAAACCCGCTGAACGTGGTCGGCACCGTGCCGCACTGGGGCGATCAGGTGTTGCTTTGCAAGCGCAACATCGAACCGCGCTGGGGCAAATGGACCTTGCCTGCGGGCTTCATGGAACTCAACGAAACCACCTCACAGGGCGCAGCGCGCGAGACCGACGAAGAGGCGGGCGCGCAGTTTGAAATGCAGGAGCTCTTCAGTGTGCTCAATGTCGAACGGGTCGGCCAGGTGCATCTGTTTTACCGCGCCCGCCTGCTCAGCGACCAGTTCAAGCCCGGCCATGAAACGATTGAGGCCAGACTTTTCACCGAAGCCGACATCCCCTGGGACGAACTGGCCTTCAAAACGGTGAAGGAAACGCTGAACTGCTACTTTGCGGATCGCCGCAAGGGCGCCTACAGCGTCCATGTGATGGACATCACATGAGCTGATTGCCAGCGCGCCATCTGCGTCCAGTGCCCCCCATCAACCCGGCGGGCCCAGCCCGCCATCCTTGTGCGGCGTGTTTTGCGTCCGCCCCGCCCCACACCACTGACCCGGGATTCCATGTTCAAAGCCGCCTCCTTTTTCCGCATCGCCGACGACTTCACCCTTCCCCCGCTTGAAGCCCTGGAGGAGGCGCTGCAGGCCAGCCACTTCCTGCCCTGCGGCGCCACGCAGCCAGAGTCCAGCGGCTGGGTGCCGCCGCGCGGCAACAAAAGCACGGTGCTGGCTGAAAAAGTAGGCGGCCAGCTGATTGTGCGGCTCTGCACCGAACGCCGTCCCCTGCCCGCCTCGGCCATCAAGGACGCGGTCGAGCAGCGCATCGAGCAATACAAACAGGAAACCGGTCATGAACGCGTGGGCGCAAAAATCAAAAAGGAGTTCAAGGAAGAAGCCATTCTGAGCCTGCTGCCCCGCGCCTTCACCAAACGTTCCTCCACCACGCTGTGGATAGACCCGGTCAACAAGTTTCTGGTGGTGGATTCGGGCAGCCTCACAGGCGCCGACAAGGTGGTGAGCCAGCTGGTGGAGGTGCTCAGTGAAATACCCGGGGCCTCACCCGGGCTGATGGCCAGGCCGGTGCAGACCACGATGTCGGCCGCCACGGCCATGGCGCACTGGCTGGCCAGCCAGGAAGCCCCCGTGGGTTTCACGATTGACCGCGACTGTGAACTGAAGATGCCCGATGACCAGAAGTCAACGGTGCGTTATTCACGGCATACGCTGGAGATCGCCGAAGTGGCTGAACATATCGCAGCCGGCAAAGTGCCCACGCAGCTGGCCATGACCTGGAATGACCGGGTGTCTTTTGTGCTGACCGATGCGGCGCAGGTCCGAAAGCTCAAGCTGCTCGATGTGGTGCTCGACGGTATGCAGGACAAGGGCAAGGAGGACGATGGTTTCGACGCGGATGCCGCGATCCTGACCGGCGAACTCGCGGCGCTGATTCCCGACCTGCTCGAAGCTCTGGGTGGAGAGCTCTCGGTCGAGGCATCCACCTCGGGCACAGACAGCACCCGGCCAGCGCCTGAACTGGCGGCCGCGTAAAACTGTGGCGCACAAAAAAGCCCGCATCAAGCGGGCTTTTTTTCCAGTTTTTCACTGGCATATCTGGTCGGTGTGAAAGGATTCGAACCTTCGACCCCTTGCACCCCATGCAAGTGCGCTACCAGGCTGCGCCACACACCGTCGAAGGTCGAATTATAACGCCGCGGAGGGCAGCGCCTCAGTAAGTCGCGCTGAGCAGGTCACGAATTTCAAACAATTCGCGGCGCAGCAATTGCAAACGCTGTCGCGCCGCGCTGGCATCCGGCAGCTGCGCAATGTCGGGCGCGCTGTCTTCGAAGTCCACCGAATCCACCGAGTCGCCAAAGTCCTCCAGGCTGGAATCCCCGGCATCCATCACATCCACGCCTTCCAGCATGACTTCGCCGTTGCGCCGCTTGTCGCGCTCGGTCTGGACAATCTCCTGGAGCTTGTTGCGGGCGCCACTGATGGTGAAACCCTGGTCGTACAGCAAATCCCGTATCCGGCGGATCATCAACACCTCATGGTGCTGGTAGTAGCGCCGGTTGCCGCGCCTTTTCATCGGGCGCAGCTGCGTGAACTCTTGCTCCCAATAACGGAGCACGTGAGGTTTGACGCCACACAAATCGCTGACCTCACCGATGGTGAAGTAACGCTTGGCGGGAATGGGGGGGAGAGTTTTCTCCAATTAAATCAATGCGCTATGAGGTGAAGCTACAAATCTACTCTAAGTAGAAACATAGTGCAAATAGTTACAAACAAGAAGGATGGATGTGTTGTTTAGGTCACAAGTACCGGCCAAAAGCCGCTTGCGGATACCTGCGCTTCGTGGCGCCTCAGGACGGAAACGCCGGGAGCAGCGCAACGGCCGGCAGGGTCGCCAAGCTGCCCAAAAAAAGTGGATTGACGCACAAGACCCGGCGCGCCAGCAGTCGTCTGGCGACCGGCCGGAAACACCCATGCCGGGCGCGTCAGGCCGCCGGTGGGCCTTGTATCTGCTCTTTGAGCTTGTGACTGGCGTGGAAAGTCACCACGCGGCGCGCCTGGATGGGGATGGACTCCCCGGTGCGCGGGTTGCGCCCTGGGCGCGGCGCCTTGGTGCGGATCTGGAAATTGCCAAAGCCCGAAATCTTGACGTCATTGCCTTCGACCAGGCTGTCGGAGATCAAATCGAAAAATGCATCGATCATGTCTTTGGATTCGCGCTTGTTCAGGCCGATCTGCTCAAACAGCAGCTCGGCCAGATGGGCTTTGGTCAGTGCCGGGCTCTCAAGACTTTCGACAGAAAATTCCACGGCATGTTCCTCGCTGATGGCTGTTGTTATGTGTGGCCGGACCTCAGGCACGCAAACGCGCCTGGACGGTAGTGCCGAGGTTTTCCAGCACGGCCTTGATGGCCGCCTCGATCTGCCCGTCGGTCAGTGTAGCGTCGTCGCTGCCAAGTACCAAGCGCACCGCCAGGCTTTTTTCGCCGAGCTGCAGGGCCACATTGGCCTGCTGCGGCCGGTAGATGTCAAACAGCGTGGCCGACTTCAGCAGGCCGCGTGTGTCCGCGCCATGGATGGCTGCCATCAGTGCCGCATGGGTGAGCGCTTCGTCCACGATGACGGCGATGTCGCGTTCAACCGGCTGCAGTTTGCTGACCGGCTTGAAGCTGGCAACCCGGCGCTCCGTCAGGGCGTCCAGTGCCAGCTCAAAAAGAAGCGGCGCCTGCGCCAGCTCGTAAGCCTGGCGCCACTGCGGATGCAACTCACCGATAAACCCTATCTCCACGCCGTCCAGGGCAACGCTGGCGCAGCGGCCTGGATGCATGGCCGGATGTTGGGCCGGTGTGAACACAGCCTGCAGCGGTGCCAGCAGCGCCTGCACGTCGCCCTTGATATCGAAAAAATCACCGCCCTTGTCGGACACGCCCCATTGCAGGGTGTGGCGCGGCCCGTAAGCCAGCCCGGCCACGCGCATGGGCTGGTTAAAACCGGCGACGCTGGTGTCGGTGTTCTCGCTGCCTGCGTCGCGCAAAAAGACGCGCCCCACTTCAAACACATTGACGCGGCCCGCCTTGCGGTCCAGGTTGAACTTGAGCACCTGCAACAGCGAACCCAGCAGCGACGAACGCATCACACTCATCTGGCTGGCAATCGGGTTCAGCAGTTTGATGGGATTGGGGTTGCCCGCGAGTTCGTGCTCCCAGCGTTCCTCAACAAAGCTGAAATTGATGGTTTCCTGGTAACCCAGCGCCGCCAGCGCGCGGCGCACGGCAAAGGGACTGCGCCTGGCCTCGGGCCGCAGACGCGCGGTGATGGGGGCCAGCGGCGGCGTGGCCGGCAGTTGCTGGTAACCGACCAGACGCACCACTTCTTCGATCAGATCCTCTTCGATCTGCAGGTCAAAGCGATAGCTCGGGGGTAACACCGTCAATGTGCCTTCGCCATGCGTGACCGGCAAGCCGAGGCGCTGCAAGGCGTCCACGCACTGCGCCTGGGTCAGCGGCATGCCAATCACCCTGGCCGCCCGTGCCACACGCAAAGTGACAGGAACCGATGCAGGCATGTTGACCTGCTGGTCGTCCATGGGCCCGCACACAGTGTCTGCAGTGCCGCAAATCTCGATGATCAGCGCCGTGATGCGTTCAATATGTTCCACCGTCAGGCCGGGGTCCACGCCACGCTCAAAGCGGTGACCGGCATCGGTGGAAAAGTTGTAGCGGCGCGAGCGGCCGGCAATCGCTTTGGGCCACCAGAAGGCCGCTTCCACATAAATGTTTTGTGTGTCGTCAGACACGGCGGTGGCATCGCCGCCCATGATGCCGGCCAGCGATTCGACCTGGCGCTCGTCGGCGATGACGCCCACTTTTTCATCGACCGTGACGCTGTTGCCGTTGAGCAGCTTGAGTATCTCCCCGGGCTTGCCCCAGCGCACATCAAGACCACCGTGAATTTTGTCGAGGTCAAAAATATGCGAGGGCCGGCCCAGCTCGAACATCACGTAGTTCGAGATGTCCACCAGCGCCGTCACGCTGCGCTGGCCGCAACGGGCGAGCCGGTCCACCATCCATGACGGTGTGGCGGCTTTGGTGTTGACGTTGCGAACAATGCGGCCAGAAAAACGGCCACACAGATCAGGCGCGCTGATGTTGACCGGCAGCTTGTCAGCGCCCGATACGGCAACCGGCGGAAAGGCCGGCGCTTTTAAGGGCGCACCCGTCAGGGCGGCCACTTCGCGGGCGACACCGTAGACGCTCAGGCAGTGCGCGAGGTTGGGCGTGAGTTTGAGTGTGAACAGGGTGTCGTCGAGCTGCAAATGTTCGCGGATATCCCGGCCGACGGTGGCGCCGGAAGACAACTCGAGCAGACCGCCATGGTCGTCCGAAAGCTTGAGCTCGCGCGCCGAGCAAAGCATGCCCTGGCTTTCAACACCGCGCAGCTTGCCGACCTTGATCAAAAAAGGTTTGCCGTCGTCGCCAGGTGGCAACTCGGCCCCCACCAGCGCGCACGGCACCTTGATGCCGACGCGCGCATTCGGCGCGCCGCAGACGATGTTGAGCAGGGTGGCCTGCCCCACATCGACCTGGCAGACACGCAGGCGGTCGGCGTCGGGGTGCTGCACGGCCTCCTTGATCTCGCCGACCACGATCTTGCTGAAAGGGGGAGCCACCGGTTTCAGGTCTTCCACCTCCAGACCGGCCATGGTCAGGGTGTCGGCCAGCTGCTGGGTGGTCAAGGGCGGGTTGCAGAATTCGCGCAGCCAGGATTCAGGGAATTGCATTTTTTATGGGGTTCTGTGAATTACTGGAATTGCGAGAGGAAACGCAGGTCGCCGTCAAAAAACAGCCGCAAATCGTTGACGCCGTAACGCAGCATGGTCAGCCGGTCCGGCCCCATGCCGAAGGCAAAGCCGATGTAATGCTCGGGGTCCAGCCCCATGTTGCGCACCACGTTCGGGTGCACCTGGCCGGAGCCAGCGACCTCCAGCCAGCGCCCGGCCAGCGGCCCGGTCTGGAACTGGATGTCGATCTCGGCGCTCGGCTCGGTGAAGGGGAAAAAGCTGGGGCGAAAACGCAGCACCAGGTCGTCGCTTTCAAAAAAGGTCCGGCAGAAGTCGGTGAACACCACCTTCAGGTCCTTGAAGCTGACGTTCTGGCCTATCCACAAACCTTCACACTGGTGAAACATCGGCGAATGTGTGGCATCGCTGTCGACACGGTAGGTGCGGCCCGGCGCAATCACGCGGATTTCAGGCATCAGGCCACCGGCATCAATCAGTGCCCGGTGTTGCTTGACATGCTGCACCGCGTAGCGGATCTGCATCGGGCTGGTATGGGTGCGCAGCAGATTCGGGGCGCTTGCTGTGCCGCCCTCGACATAAAAGGTGTCGTGCATGGAACGCGCCGGGTGGTCTTCCGGCGTGTTGAGGGCGGTGAAGTTGAACCAGTCGGTTTCGATCTCAGGGCCTTCCGCCACATCAAACCCCATGGAGCCGAAAATGGCCTCGATACGCTCCAGGGTCAGCGACACCGGATGCAGGCCGCCCTGGGCGCGCTCGCGCCCCGGCAGCGTGACGTCCAGCGCCTCGGCCTTGAGCTGCAGTTGCAGCTCGGCGTCGGCCATCTCCTGGCGGCGCGCCGTCAGCGCGGCCTCCACGCCCTGCTTGGCCAGGTTGATGGCGGCGCCGCGGGATTTTTTTTCTTCCACCGGCAGGGCCGCCAGGCCCTTCATCAACTCCGTGATGCGGCCGGACTTGCCCAGAAATTGCGCCTTGGCATTTTCCAGATCGGCCGGCGTGAGGGCCTGCGCAAAGCTGCTTGTTGCCGAATCCACCAGAGCATCGAGTTCGTTCATCATTTTCTTGTCATTCGCCAGTCAGTCCGTGTCACACCGGTACGCCCCCCGGACAAAGAAAAAGGGCCAGAGCCTTTTCAAGCTCCAGCCCCCGTCTTTTGTGCGCAGCCAGCTATCAATTCAATAGCTGACCAGGCCTCAAAAATCAAGCAGCAAGCTTGGCCTTGACCTGGTCCACAATCGCGCCAAAAGCAGCGCTGTCGTGAATTGCCATATCGGACAGCACCTTGCGGTCGATCTCGATGCCGGCTTTTTTCAGGCCGTTGGCAAACTGGCTGTAGGTGATGCCGAATGAACGGCTGGCGGCGTTGATACGCGCAATCCAGAGGCGGCGGAACACACGTTTTTTGGTACGGCGGTCACGGTAGGCATATTGCCCGGCCTTCATCACCGCTTCTTTGGCGATGCGGAAGACATTGCCGCGGCGGCCGCGGAAACCTTTTGCAAGGGCTAAAACTTTTTTGTGGCGGGCGCGAGCCGTTACACCACGTTTGACGCGAGGCATGTGAGTACTCCTTGTTCGTCGTTGATTAAATGCCCATGCCGGGCAGCATTTGCGCCATGTGACCCATATTGGTCTCATGAACAGCAACTGAACCGCGCAGGTGGCGTTTGTTTTTGGTGGTCTTCTTGGTCAGGATGTGACGTTTGAAGGCTTGACCGCGCTTGACGGTACCACCCGGACGAACGCGAAAACGTTTCTTCGCGCTGCTTTTGGTCTTCATTTTGGGCATTGAATGCTCCTTTTCATTTGTGCTCGTGAGGCGCTGCGAACCTGACGCAGACTTGATGGCCCCGAGCCACTTGTAGTGGCGAGTTTTTAATTCACCGCTTGTAGTGGCGAGTTTTACGTCGCCACTGGTGGCGGTGACTTTGACATCACCACCTTTGGAAAGCAGTTTGACCTGCTGTCCGGGACATGCTTGCGCATCTCCTGAAAAACCTGCCGGTGAAAAACACCCTCAGGCTGAACTCTATTTCCGCTACAACGCCTCAGGCGCTGGTCGGAGCCACAGGCGCCGCTTCCGCGGGTGCCGGTGCTGCGGGCTTGGCAGCCACCTTCTTCTTGCCCGGCGCGATCATCATGACCATCTGCCGGCCTTCGAGCTTGGGAAACTGCTCCACCACAATCAAATCTGCCAACTCATCGCGGATACGCGCCAGCAGGGCCAAACCCAGCTCCTGGTGCGTGATCTCGCGACCGCGAAAGCGCAGGGTAATCTTGCACTTGTCGCCCTCTTCCAAAAAGCGCTTGATATTGCGCAATTTGATGTTGTAGTCACCATCGTCGGTGCCGGGCCGGAACTTGATTTCCTTGACCTCGATCACTTTTTGCTTGGATTTCGCGTCCGCGGCCTTCTTCTGCTCGGCGTACTTGAATTTGCCATAGTCCATCAACCTGCACACCGGCGGTACCGCCGTTGGGGAGATCTCAACCAGATCCACGTCATATTCACCGGCAAGCCGCAGTGCTTCCATCGTGCTGACAACACCGAGAGGTTCGTTGTCCGGCCCGGTCAGACGTACTTCGGGAGCCATGATTTCACGGTTCAAGCGGTGCTTGCGTTCTTCGCGGTGACGGCGGTCACGAAATTCAGTAGCGATGGTTCAAATCCTTTAACAACTGCTATAAAAGCTATAGCTGCTTGCGCCCGTCCCACAAGGACGAATGGCCAAATTGACTCGTAAAAGTCAACAATCAGGCTTTTTGGGTAATGTCAGAAGCAATCGTCTGGACAAAGGCTTCGAGCGACATGACGCCAAGGTCTTTGTTACCCCGGGCGCGCACGGCAACCGCGCCGGCTTCTTTCTCCTTGTCGCCCACGACCAGGATGTAAGGAAGCTTTTGCATTGAGTGCTCCCGTATTTTATACGTAATTTTCTCGTTGCGCAGGTCCAGGTTGACCCTAAGCCCTTGATTTTGCAGCGTTTTAGCTATTTCGCGACAGTATTCGGCCTGGGCATCGGTGATATTGAGCACCGAAACCTGTACCGGCGCCAGCCAGGTGGGCAGCGCGCCAGCATGTTCCTCGATCAAAATCCCGATAAAACGCTCGAGGCTGCCGACAATCGCCCGGTGCAGCATCACGGGCCGGTGCCGGGCACCGTCTTCGCCCACATATTCGGCGTCCAGCCGCTCCGGCATCGAAAAATCGACCTGCATGGTGCCGCACTGCCACTGCCGGCCGATGGCGTCTTTCAGCGTGTATTCGATCTTGGGGCCGTAAAAAGCGCCGTCGCCCGGTGAAATCTCGAACTCGCAACCCGAAGCCCGCAGGCTTTCCATCAGCGCGTGTTCCGCTTTGTCCCAGCTTTCGTCGGAGCCAATACGCGCATCGGGCCGCGTCGCGACCTTGTAAATGATGTTCTTGAAGCCAAAGTCGGTGTAGACCTTCTGCAGCAGGGTGGTGTAGTCGACACATTCCTTGAGGATCTGCTCTTCGGTACAGAAGATGTGACCGTCGTCCTGCGTGAAACCGCGCACGCGCATGATGCCGTGCAGGCCGCCCGAGGGTTCGTTGCGGTGGCACTGGCCGAACTCGCCGTAGCGCAGCGGCAGGTCACGGTAACTCTTGATGCCCTGCTTGAAGATCAGGATGTGGCCCGGGCAGTTCATCGGTTTGAGCGCGTACTCGCGCTTTTCGCTCTCCGTCGTGAACATGTTCTCGCGGTACTTGTCCCAATGCCCGGTTTTTTCCCAGAGCGTCTTGTCGATCACCTGCGGCCCTTTGACCTCCTGGTAACCGTTGTCCTGGTAGACCTTGCGCATGTACTGCTCGACGCCCTGCCACACGGTCCAGCCCTTGGGGTGCCAGAACACCAGTCCCGGCGCGTGTTCGTCAATGTGGAACAGGTCCAGTTCGCGGCCGAGTTTGCGGTGGTCGCGTTTTTCGGCTTCCTCCAGCATGGTCAGGTACTGCTGCAGCTCGTCTTTCGTGGCCCAGGCCGTGCCGTAGACACGCTGCAGCATTTCATTGTTGTGGTCACCGCGCCAGTAGGCGCCGGCCAGTTTCATGAGCTTGAAAAATTTGAGCTTGCCGGTACTCGGTACGTGGGGTCCGCGGCACAGGTCTTCAAACTGGCCTTCGCGGTACAGCGACACGTCTTCATTGGCCGGGATGCTGGCGATGATCTCGGCCTTGTAATGTTCGCCAATGGCCTTGAAGTGAGCGACGGCTTCGTCACGCGGCAACACGCGGCGAGTCACCGCTTCGTCTTTGGCAGCAAGCTCTGTCATCTTTTTCTCTATGGCCGTCAGGTCTTCCGGCGTGAACGGTCGCTTGTAGGAAAAATCGTAGAAAAAGCCGTTCTCAATCACCGGGCCTATCGTGACCTGCGCGTCCGGAAACAGCTCTTTGACCGCATAAGCCAGCAAGTGAGCCGTCGAGTGGCGAATCATGTCCAGGCCTTCAGCATCCTTGGCCGTGATGATGGCCAGCGGGCTGTCGCTGCTGATCAGGTAGCTGGTGTCCACCACTTTGCCATTGACTTTTCCACCGAGTGCGGCTTTGGCCAGGCCCGCGCCTATCGAGGCAGCCACCTCGGCCACCGTGACGGGCTGGGGAAATTCACGAATCGAGGCGTCTGGCAGGGTAATTTTGATCATGGTGGGCAGGCTCTGAAAATGGAAAAGCGCGGTGACTGCCGCGCTTTGACTGGGATGAAAGGAGGGTTGGCTATTGATTCAGTAGCTATCAGTCACCTGGGCATGCGGCTGGCGCCCCGGCGAATCCTCACTGCGGACGCGGTCGTAGTTCGCGGTGTCATAACCCGAGCTGTCCTTCCTGTTTCCGGTTTGTTCAATCGCATGGCGCTATTTTAAGTCAGCTTCGGCTCAAGCCGCACCGGGCGTGCCAGGCAACAGAAAACCCAGGCCCAGGCAACGCGGGCACTCGGTGATCACCGTCTGTTTTTCCACCTCAAAGTGTTCATTGATGTTTTCGCTGTCAATGCGCAGTTCGCCCGTGCCCTTGCAGTCGGGGCAAGGTGTGCGTTTGAACCCCATGGTGGCATCTGACATGACGTGCTCCCGGCTGCGTGGATTTTCAATCCACTGCACTCTACGCGAAAAATGCCGAATGCCCAACAAAAAGGCCCGGGCGAAGCGGGGTAGCTTCAGCCGGGCCTCAGACCGCCCGGGAGGGCGGTCTTCTCAGTGGGCGCCGTTCAGTGGAACTGCTCTTCTTCGGTCGAGCCGGTCAGCGCGGTCACGCTGGACTTGCCGCCCTGGATCACGGTGGTGACTTCGTCGAAGTAGCCGGTGCCCACTTCCTGCTGGTGCGACACAAAGGTGTAGCCGCGGTCACGCGCTGCAAACTCGGGCTCCTGCACCTTCTCGATGTATGCCGTCATGCCGCGTTTGACATAGTCCTGGGCCAGATCGAACATGTTGTACCACATGGAGTGGATACCGGCGAGCGTGATGAACTGGTACTTGTAACCCATGGCGCCCAGCTCTTTCTGGAATTTCGCAATGGTTGCATCGTCGAGGTTTTTCTTCCAGTTGAACGATGGCGAGCAGTTGTAGGCCAACATCTTGCCGGGGTGCACCTTGTGCACGGCGTCGGCAAACTTCTTAGCAAAAGCCAGGTCCGGCGTGCCGGTTTCGCACCACACCAGATCGGCGTAATGCGCGTAGGCAATCGCGCGGCTGATGGCCTGGTCAATGCCCTTTCTGGTCTTGTAAAAACCTTCGGAAGTGCGCTCGCCGGTGATGAAGGGTTTGTCGTTTTCGTCGTAGTCGCTGGTCAGCAGGTCGGCCGCTTCGGCATCGGTACGGGCGATCACCAAAGTGGGCACGCCGCAAACGTCGGCAGCCATGCGCGCGGCGATCAGCTTCTGGTTGGCTTCCACCGTGGGCACCAGTACCTTGCCGCCCATGTGGCCGCACTTCTTGACCGAAGCCAGCTGGTCTTCCCAATGCACGCCGGCCGCGCCGGACTTGATCATGGCTTTCATCAGTTCGAAGGCATTGAGCACGCCGCCAAAACCGGCTTCGGCATCGGCCACGATGGGTGCGAAGTTGTCGATGTAGCCCTTGTCGCCGGCGTCAATGCCTTTGGAGTGCTGGATTTCATCGGCACGACGGAAGGTGTTGTTGATGCGCTCCACCACCTGCGGCACGGAGTCCACCGGGTACAGCGACTGGTCCGGGTACATCGACGAATAGCTGTTGTTGTCGGCAGCGACTTGCCAGCCCGACAGGTAAATCGCCTTGACGCCGGCTTTCACCTGCTGCATGGCCTGGCCACCGGTCAGCGCGCCCAGGCAGTTGACGTAGGGCTCATTGTTGACCAGGTCCCAGAGCTTTTCAGCGCCGCGGCGGGCCAGCGTGTATTCGATCGGGAAGGAACCGCGCAGGCGGATCACGTCGGCCGCGCTGTAGCCACGCTTGATGCCTTTCCAGCGCGGGTTCGTCGCCCAGTCTTTTTCGAGGGCGGCAATTTGCTGTTCGCGGCTCAATTGTTCGGTCAGGGTCTGTGGCATGAGGTCACTCCGGAGGTTGAAAATGAGGGGACAAACGGTGTTGCACTATTTGTGCCCTGCCCGTTTGCGCTGGGTTCAACTTTAAGTCTTCTAGAAGACTTTTGGAAGCTCTTATGTCTTATATAAGACAAAATTTATTTCCAATAAAATCAACGACTTTCCATCTGTTTTCTATATTATGAAAATTAGTTTCTTGTATTGAGAAATTTTTCCGCATCGCACCATTTTTGTATTTTGTAATGCGGAATACATTTATTGGATTATGAAATTTCTCGCTCACCGCACGGCGGACGGACGGCACCCGGGTCCAGCGGGCGGATCTCACGCCAGTCGCCGCTGCGTATCACCGGGCAAGCCTGCGTGCGGGCAGGGTTGATTTCATAAAGCAGGCAAACCAGGCGCCGCGTTTGAACTGTTTCAGGTGTTGCCCCGGCCTCGTGGAGTTGCACCTCGACCTCCCGCTTGCTGTATTCGCCCGTGGGCTGCGGCCAGACTTCCTCGATGCTGTCGAGCTGTTGTTCCAGCTCTGCGGAAATCGCATAAACCTCGCCCGTCACCCAGCCCGCGCCGCCCAGCACCAGGCCCGGGTAAGCCCCCAGGTCATACAGCACACCCTGCACAACGGCCATGCCGACAAACACCGGCGCCGGTTGCAGCTGGTTGATGTCCCGCACATCACCACGGCGCAGGGTGCCGTACACAAAGACATGACGGCGATGGGCGGGCAGCGTCGGTTCAGGCATGAAAGTAAGGCATGATTTCAGTGAATGAACCGAATTGTGGCCTACGCCTGCCTGGCGCTCAGCATGTCCCTGGTCGGCAGTTATGTCGCGCTGTCGAAACCGCTGGTCGCGGTGTTTCCGGTTTTTCTGCTGGCCTGGCTGCGTTTTGGCATAGGCGGTGCGGCGATGCTGCACTGGCTGCGCAAGCCGACCGGGGAAGCTGTGCTGACGCGGCAAACAAAACAACTGGTTTTTCTGGAGTCCTTCCTCGGCAACTTCCTGTTTTCTGTCTGCATGTTGTTCGGCGTGAGCCTGAGCAGCGCCGTGGCGGCGGGCGTGATCATGGCGTCCATCCCGGCCACCGTGGCGCTGCTGAGCTGGCTCTTCCTCGGCGAACGCATACGCCCGCGCGTGGCGCTCGCGATTGCCTGCGCGGTGCTCGGCATCATGCTGGTATCGCTCTCAAAAACAGAGCTGCTTGCGCAAGCTCAACAAGGGCTGGAGGCCGATTTGACCTCGAAGCGGGCGTGGCTCGGTAATTTGCTGCTGGTGGGCGCTGTGTTCTGCGAGGCGGCTTATGCGGTGATCGGCAAAAAACTCACAGGCGCGCTCGGGCCCAAACGCATCACCGCGCTGATCAACCTCTGGGGTTTTGCCCTCGTCACGCCTTTCGGCCTGTGGATGGCCTGGGGTTTTGACTTTGGCGCGGTGGCGGCGGGAAGCTGGCTGTTGCTGCTGTTTTACGCGTTGGCCGCGAGTGTCTGGACGGTCTGGTTGTGGATGACCGGGCTCAAGGGTGTGCCCGCCAGCCAGGCCGGCGTGTTCACCGTCATGCTGCCCATCAGTGCCGCGCTGGTCGGTGTGGTGGTTCTCGGTGAATCCATAGGCACGCCGCAGCTCGCGGCTTTTGCGCTGGCACTCGCGGGTGTGGCCCTGGCCACCTTCCCGGAAAAAACCCGCAGCCGCCCTGCCTGAGCGGCTTCAGGCGAACAGCTGCTTGTGCTGCTCGCGCAGCAGGTTTTTCTGCACCTTGCCCATGGTGTTGCGCGGCAATTCTGCCACGACAAAACAACGCTTGGGAATCTTGAAGTTGGCCAGTTGCGACTTGAGCCCGGCAATGATCTGTTCGGCGTCCAGCTTCGCACCGGGCCTGGCGATCACGATGGCCACGCCCACCTCGCCGAAGTCCGGGTGCGGCACGCCCACCAGGGCACTTTCGGCCACGCCGGGCATGTCGTTGATGTAACCCTCGATCTCTGCCGGATAAACGTTGTAGCCACCGCTGATGATCAGGTCCTTGCTGCGCCCGACGATGGTGATGTAGCCGCGTTCGTCGATCTTGCCAACGTCGCCGGTCCTGAAGTAGCCATCGGGTGTGAACTCTTCTTTTGTCTTCTCGGGCATGCGCCAGTAACCCTGGAACACGTTCGGCCCCTTGACCTGGATGCCACCAATCTCGCCCACCGGCAGCGCATGACCGGCATCGTCCTGCACCCGCAGGCTGACACCGGGCAAGGCAAAGCCGACGGTGCCGCCACGGCGCTCACCATCGTAAGGATTCGAGGTCAGCATGGCCGTCTCGCTCATGCCGTAACGCTCAAGAATGGTGTGGCCGGTGCGCTGCTGCCATTCGCTGAAGGTCTCAATCAACAGCGGCGCCGAGCCGGCGACAAACAGGCGCATGTGGCGGCAGGCGTCGCGGCTCAGCCCCGGCTCGGCCAGCAGGCGAACATATAGCGTGGGCACTCCCATGAACACCGTGGCTTCTGGCAGCTTGCGCACCACCAGTGCCGGGTCGAACTTCGCCAGCCAGATCATCTTGCTGCCGTTGATCAGCGCGCCGTGGATGGCGACAAACAGACCATGCACGTGGAAGATGGGCAAGGCATGGATAAGAACGTCCCCGGGTTTCCAGCCCCAGTAGTCCTTGAGCACCAGCGCATTGCTGAGCATGTTGCCGTGCGAGAGCATCGCGCCCTTGCTGCGGCCCGTGGTGCCACTGGTGTAAAGGATGGCGGCCAGGTCGTCAGCGCCGGACTGTGCCACCCCATGCTGGTCGCTGCAATGCGCAGCACGGTCCAGCAGCGAGCCGCTGCGGTCGTCGTCGAGCGTGAAGACATTTTGGGTGCCGGCCTTGAAGGCAATCTTGCTGACCCAGCCGAAATTCCTGCTGCTGCACACCACCACGGACGGCTCGGCGTTGCCGATAAAGTATTCGATCTCGGCACTCTGGTAGGCCGTGTTCAGCGGCAGAAAAACATACCCGGCACGCAGCGTGGCCAGGTACAACATCATGGCCTCCACCGATTTTTCCACCTGAACGGCGACCCGTGCGCCCACCGGCAAGTCCAGCGATTTCAGCAGGTTGGCCAGCATGGCGGTGGCGCGCTCCAGGTCGCGCCAGGAGTAGGCCAGTCCGTTGTCGGTTTCGACCGCCACCGCATCGAGGTCTTCAGGAAAGGCAGCGCGCAGGGCGGCAAACAGGTTGTGGTTTTTCATGGCGTGGACGGGAATCGAAAGCTCAGGGCTGGCGCAGCAGATGAAACTGCGGCGCACGTTTTTCAACAAAGGCCGACACACCTTCACGGTGTTCGGGAGAAGCTGCATAGCGGTAGCAATTTGCTATTAAATCAGGAGCTGCTTGCGCGCATCCAGCAAGGGCCAGAGCCCTCAAAGACTGCTTGTTCAGGCGTGCGGCGCCGGGCGCCAGGCTGGCCACACTCCCGGCCATGGCCTGGACTTCAGCGACCAATTCTTCGTCAGGCAGCACACGATTGAGAAAGCCGCGCTGCAGCAGCGTGGGCGCATCCAGGGTGGCGGCGGTCAGCAGCATCTCGCGCGCAGTCAACTCACCGGCAGCGCGCATCACCAGGGCGGCTTCGCGCGGCGCCATCGGAAAACCGAGCCTGGCAATCGGCGCACCAAAGCGGGCAGAGGCGCCGGAAAAACGCAGATCACAACAACTGGCAATCTCCATGCCGGCACCCATACACGCGCCCTCGATCTGCGCCAGCAGCGGCAGGTCGCAGTCCAGCATGGCCTGCAGCGCACCCCAGACTTCGTTTTCATGAAAGTCGCGCAGGGCCGCCTCGTCAAAACGGAAGCCCGGGTACTCCGCGATGTCCCCACCCGCGCAGAAGTTGCCCGCTTCCCCGCGCACCACAACACACGCGATATCGCTGCGCTGCTGCAGATCGGCAAACACCTCGCGCAGGACACGCCACATGGCTCGCGACATGGCGTTGAGTTTGCCGGGGTGGCACAGGGTGAGCTGCGCCATCGGTCCCTCAACAGCCAGCAGGACCTCTCCGGTCATGGGTGTCCTGCAGCGCTCAATCGAGCTTCGCGCCGGAAGCCTTCACGACCTGGGCCCACTTCCTGACTTCCGCGCTGATGAAGCCGCCGAACTGCGGTCCGGCCAGGTTGGAGAACTCAGCGCCCTGCGCCGCCCAGACGGCCTTGGCCTCGTCGGTGCTGCAGGCCTTGCGTATCTCTTCGATGGCACGGGCCTGCGCGTCGGCCGGCGTACCTTTGGGCGCCCAGACGCCATACCAGGTGGTGACGTTGTAGTCGGGCATGCCCACTTCTGCGGCGCAGGGAACATCAGGAAACGCCGGGCTGCGTTTGCTGCCCGACACCATCAGGGCCTTGACCCTGCCGCCCTTGATGTGGGCTGCGGAAGAACCCAGGCCGTCAAACATCATGTCGACCTGTCCGCCCACGAGGTCGCGCAGCGCGGGGCCGGCGCCGGTGTAGGGAATGTGGGTGATGAAGGTCTTGCTCTGCTGCTTGAACAACTCGCCCGCCAGGTGGTGAGAGGTGCCGGTGCCGGCCGAGCCGTAGTTGAACTTGCCCGGGCTTTTGCGCACCAGCTCGAGAAAGGATTTGAAGTCGGGTGACGCGATGTTTTTGGGATTCACCACCACAACCTGCGGCACGCTGGCGACAAGAATCAGCGGGATCAGGTCTTTTTCAAGGTCGTAGTCCAGCTTGGGGTACATGCTGGGCGCAATCGTGTGGTGCACCGCACCCATGAACAGCGTGTAGCCGTCAGGCTGGGCGCGCGCGGCAATGCCTGCGCCCAGGGTGCCACCCGCGCCACCGCGGTTGTCAATGACCAGCTGCTTGCCGGTCAGGCGCGAGAACTGCGCCGACATCGGGCGCGCAAAGGCGTCGGTGCCACCACCGGCCGGAAACGGCACGATCATGGTCACCGGCTTGGCGGGCCAGCCGGACTGGGCGTAGCTGCCCATGGACAGCGCTGCCAGGCCGGCTGCGGCCGTGCGCAGCACGTCGCGCCGGGACGCGCCAGTGTCGAAAGTCGATGTCATGTCTGTCTCCTGTCGTTGTTGAACTCGAAATGGTTAGTACGCTTACGAAATATACAAATCTTCGACGCCACCCGCTACCGGGATTTTCCCCTGCGCCAGCAGCGCGCGGTGCTTGTCCAGGCGCTTCAGGTCGTACAGGTAATTGACCATCAGGCCGCAGGATTGTTTCAGGCCTTTGGGCGAAGGATCGCCGAGCCAGTTGAGCCGCTCCACCCGCGCACCGTTGCCCAGATGAAAGCGCGCCACCGGATCGAGGGGTTTGCCGTCGTCCAGCTCGCGACCCAGATAATGCGCTGCACAGGCCAGCAACATGCGGCGCACCGGTGACCTGTCGTCGAGCAGTGATACCTTGTCGGCGGCCGTGAGCAGATGCTGCGCCGTCGGCGGCTCAAAACCAAGGGCCAGTCCCAGCACGCTGCGTTCCTTGTCGCCCAGCTGCTGCAGCACGGCTGCGGCGTTTTTGCCCAGCCACTGGCGAAAGCCGGGAATCGGCGACAAGGTGGCAAAGTGTTTGAGCCGGGGAAACTCGGCGTGCAGGGTCTCCACCACCCGCTTGATCAGCGAATCACCAAAACTCACGCCGCGCAGGCCGGTCTGCGTGTTGCTGATGGAGTAAAAAATCGCCGTGGTCGCTTTTTTCAGATCGGCCGGTGCCGCCGACTCGTCGAGCAGCGGTGTGATGCTGGCCGCCATCTCGTCCATCAGCGCCACCTCGACAAAAATCAGCGGTTCATCGGGCATGCGCGGGTGAAAGAAACCGTAACAACGCCTGTCGCTATCGAGCCGGTTCTTCACGTCGGACCAGCTCTTGATGTCGTGCACCGCCTCATACCGGATCAGCTTTTCAATCAGCGAGGCGGGCGAGTCCCAGCTGATGCGGCGCAGGTCCAGAAAGCCGACGTCAAACCAGGTCGAAAACATGTACTCCATCTCGACGTCGAGCGCCTGCAGCCGCTTGTCGGCCTTCAGGTGCGGCAACATGTCGGCGCGCATATCCACCAGAAAACGGAAGCCCTCGGGAAACGCACTGAAGCGCTGCAGCAGCCTGCGGCGTGGTGACACGGTGGCGCGCCGGTAACGCACCTCGGCCACGGCTTCGTCGGGCGTGCCGACGGCCGCCGCAAACTGGGCCTGGGCGAGTTTGACTTTTTGCCCATCGGCGACAAATTGCTCGCTCATCAGCAGCCACATGTCGCGCCGCTCATGCAGGGAGGCGCGCGCATACCAGCCCGCGACGCCGCTGGCACGCCTGCCACCCTCGACCTCGCTGACCTGCGGGTCCACGATGGCTTTGAGCTCTTCGAGCGTGCGGCGCAAGACCCGCGGAGACAGGGCTTCTTCCTTTTGCCGCAGCGTGGCCTTGAGCCGCTCCCGGGTGGAGCGCTGCGGTTGCACGGCCTCGGGCAGCGCAGCATTTGCTCCTTTTTTGGTAGCTGATGGCGCAGGTCCGTTAACGGCTGCGGCCGTTTTTGCTTCTTCCTTTTTGCCGGACGAGAAGCGCGACACGCTGCGCACCAGCCAGTCAGATGTGTTCATGAGGCCACCCGCGTGCGCTGCTTGCGCGCGAGGTCCCGCAAGGCCTCGCGCTGGCGCGTGAGATGCGTGCGCATCGCCGCATCGGCGCCTTCGCTGTCCCTGGCCTTGAGCGCGGCAAACACCGCCATGTGTTCCGACAGGCTTTGCGCCAGCCGGCCCGGCGCGTGCAGCTGCTGCGCGCGCGCCAGCTTGAGGATTTTGCGCAGATCGGCAATCGCCAGCGCCAGCCAGCGGTTGTCCGCCAGCGTGATGATGGCTTCGTGAATCGCAAAATTGGTGTCGTAATAGTCGTTGATGCGGCCCGCTTTGGCGTGGCCGGCCAGACGCTCATGCAGGGTGGTCAGCGCCGCCAGATCGGCATCGGTGGCGTTGCGCGCGGCTTCAAAAGCGCAGCGTCCTTCCAGCAGCGCAATCACCGGAAAAATATCGTCCAGGTCTTTTTCCGTCACTTCGCTGATGAAGCAGCCGCGCCTCGGCTCGTGGCGCAGCAGCCCCTCGGCCGTCAATACCTTGAGCGCCTCGCGCAGCGGTGTGCGGGAGATTTGCAGCCGCTCGCAGAGCACCGGCTCATCGAGAAAACTGCCGGGTGCCCACAGGCCGGCAAAAATCTGCTCACGCAAAGTGGCGGCCACTTCCTGGTGCAATGAATTCTGGACGAGTCGCATGAGGAGGGGCTGCGGTGAAGATCCAGCAGAGGTATGAAGTGGGCCCCAGCCTGGAAGCGGTTTTTGGACTGCTTCCAGCAAAACTTTGGCCCCCGGGTGCTGATTATTTTATGTAATTACGCGTAATTATGACATTTCCATGCACCATTGCAAGCTTTAAATGGCCATGCCCCCCGTCTTGACAAACGGCCGGTGCCCGGCCTTCAGCCTTCAGCCGTCAGCAGTCAGCAGTCAGCAGTCAGCAATCAGAACCGATGCCCGGCGATACCGCCCTGCCCGCCTTCACCTGCCTGCCAGGCGGCGTTGCTCAGAGGGCGCAAGACCGGAAGCCGCAAAAAATATCATCCCGCCCGGGCAGGTAAAAATTGCGGTACTTCGGGTGTTTCATGCGTCCGCGTGTCGCCAGCGAGCCGCCGCGCAGCACCTTGTGGGTGCCAAACCAGGGTGCGGAGTATTCGGCGTACGGGCCTGGCACAAAACCCGGGTAGGCGCGAAAGGTGCTGCCCGTCCACTCCCAGACATCGCCCCAATAAAAACCGCGGCGCGCTGCCGTGTGTGCCGCCACCTCCCACTCGACCTCGGCCGGCAGGCGGCGCCCGGCCCAGCGGCACCAGGCATCGGCCTCCCACCAGCTCATGTGCATGGCCGGCTGGTTGCCCAGCATGCGGCTGGGCGTGCCAAAACGGGTCTGCATCACCGCACCGCTGGCCACACCAATCTGTTCGACATAACGCGGGCCGCGCCGGCCCTCGGTCCTGACCAGCTGCTGCAGCCAGTCCCAGCCGCCGGCCTGCCAGAGCTCGGGGCGGTCATACCCGCCGTCATCAACAAACTCGACAAACTGGGCCCAACTGACGGGCTGGGCGTCGATCTCGAACTCGGGCACGCTGACCTCGTGCGCGCCCTGCTCGTTGTCAAACACAAACCCGGCTCCCTGCGCCGCGCTGCCCAGTTGCCACACGGTGGCCGGCACCAGCACCGCCTCGCGCAGCGTCATGGCAGCGGGCGTAAAGGCCTGCAGCAAGGGTTTGTCCAGGGTCAGCCCCAGAGTCTGCGCCGTGTAGGTCAGCGCTTCGGCATGCATGTCTTCATGAAACAGGCACAAGCGGTAGAAGTACAGGGCTGCGTCGTCGTCACCGGCCTTTTCCAGCAGCTCCAGCGTGCCTTCCAGGGTGTCCAGCAGGTAGGCGCGGCAGGCCGACACGGCAGGCAAATCCAGCGACCAGCGCTGCTGGTGGGGCACCTGGGCGGAATCCCACCAGCGGTCGGCACCTGGTTCGATCGAGGCCAGGCGCGCAGGCGCCGGCGCGCAGGCGGCGCCGAGCGCGCGCTGCAGGTTGCGGCCAATCCACCACTCCTGGAACCAGGCGATATGGCCCAGCTCCCAGACCGGGGGGTTGAGCACAGCCATGCGCGGGACGACAAAATCGACCTCCTCCAGCGCCAGCTGGTACTGGCCAAAAAGACGCAGTGTGTGGTTGCGTGCATCCATCAGCGCCAGAGACAGCGCATCGCGGCCGGCCCCGCGCATCTGCGCTGAATCGATCTGGCAGGCAACCCCGCCGGCCGGCGCCTGGGAAGAGGGGTGGTGGGGTGCGTCTGAACTCAAGGCAGCAGTCCTAGTCATCACCAGCGCAGCCGCGGCCGCAGAATCTGCGGACTCCGTTCAAGCTGCCGGTGCCATGTCTGTTCGCTCATTGTGACACTGTGAGTCACCCGCCCGGTCGACCCTGTCTGCTACGGGATAACACCGTCACAAAGCTGTCAGCTTGACTCCTATAGTCCTCTATAAAATCCCATCCACGCAGACCCGCATCCGATAGCCCTTGCCAGAGAGGACTGCCGGATGATTGTTCATGCGCGAGTTCATTTTTCTGGAGACAACATGCGCGCCTTACTGAAATTTTCCAATGCCGTGGACTGGCTCAATGCCCAGATCGGCAAATACGTGATCTGGCTGATTCTTGCCTCCACCGTGATCAGCGCCGTCAATGCCGTGATCCGCAAGGTATTCAACATGAGCTCGAATGCCTACCTGGAAGTGCAGTGGTACCTTTTCGCGGCTGCGTTTCTGCTTGCGGCGGGCTATACCCTGCTTCATGGGGAGCATGTCAAGATTGACGTTTTATCCAGCCGCCTTTCCAAACGCGGCCAGATCTGGATAGACATCATCGGCTTTGCCGTCTTCCTGACGCCCGTGTGTCTCACGATTCTTTACTACGGCATCCCGTTTTTCCTTCAGGGTTATCGCTCCGGTGAGGTGTCCGCCAATGCAGGCGGCCTGATCCGCTGGCCGGTATACGCCATGATTCCCATCGGCTTCGGCTTGCTGATGTTGCAGGGTTGGTCCGAGTTGATCAAGCGTGTGGCCTTCCTGAAAGGCCTGATCGAGGATCCAACGGCCAAAAAGATTGAAAAGACGGCTGAAGAAGAGCTGGCTGAGGCGATACGCCGCCTCGCCGAATCCAAAACCGCCGGCTGAACAGGAAAATCATCATGGAATTTTTTATTGCCAATCTCGCTCCCATCATGTTCATGGGGCTGATCGTTTTCCTGTTGATGGGTTTTCCGGTGGCGTTCAGCCTCGGTGCCTGCGGTCTGTTTTTTGGTTTCGTCGGGGTCGAACTCGGGGTGTTGCCCGAAGCCCTGCTTCAGGCCTTGCCCCTGCGCCTGTTCGGCATCATGCAGAACGACACGCTGCTGGCGATTCCCTTCTTTACGCTGATGGGCCTGGTGCTCGAGCGCAGCGGCATGGCCGAAGACCTGCTGGACACCATTGGCCAGCTTTTCGGCCCGTTGCGCGGCGGCCTGGCCATTGCGGTCATCCTGGTCGGCGCACTGCTGGCGGCCACCACCGGCGTGGTTGCTGCTTCGGTGATCTCCATGGGCCTGATTTCCTTGCCCATCATGCTGCGTTACGGCTATGACCGGCGTCTGGCTTCGGGTGTCATCGCCGCATCCGGGACGCTGGCGCAAATCATTCCGCCTTCGCTGGTGCTGATCATCCTGGCCGACCAGCTGGGCCGCAGCGTCGGCGACATGTACAAGGGCGCTTTTGTTCCCGGCTTCATCCTGACCGGCATGTATGTGGGTTATGTTTTTGTACTGGCCTTCGTGAAACCGCAATGGGTGCCTGCGCTGCCTCCGGAAGCACGCACCATCCGTGAGGACAACGGCAAGGCCGGACTGCTGTCGCTGCTGCTGCTGACCATCGCTTCTGCAGGCAGTGCCATTTATTTCGCAAAACACTATGCGGATGTGCTGACCTGGTGGAAAGGCGAGACGGTTGCATCGGTTGCACTTGACGAGACCATCGTTGTGTCGATGTGCGCCGGGGTCATTCTGGCCTTTGTGATTGCCGTGATCAACAAGGTCACCCGCATGGGCCTGCTGTCGCGCATGGCTGAGCGCGTGACCTTTGTGCTGATCCCGCCGCTGCTGCTGATTTTTCTGGTGCTGGGCACAATTTTCCTCGGTATTGCCACACCGACCGAGGGCGGCGCCATGGGTGCGCTTGGCGCACTGATCATGGCGTTTGCCCGCCGCCGCCTGAGCTTCTCACTGCTCAAGCAGGCGCTCAACACCACCACCAAGCTGTCGTGTTTTGTGGTTTTCATCCTGATCGGGTCCACCATTTTCAGCCTGGTGTTCCAGGGTGTGGACGGGCCGAAGTGGGTGGAACACCTGCTCAGCGGCTTGCCCGGCGGACAGACCGGCTTCCTGATCGTGGTCAACGTGCTGATCTTCTTCCTGGCCTTCTTCCTGGACTTTTTCGAGCTGTCCTTCATCGTGGTGCCATTGCTGGCCCCGGTCGCTGAAAAATTGGGCATCGACCTGATCTGGTTCGGGGTGCTGCTGGCCGTGAACATGCAGACATCCTTCATGCACCCGCCCTTCGGTTTTGCGTTGTTCTACCTGCGCAGCGTCGCACCGATCAAGGAATACACGGACAAGGTCACCAAAAAACTGATCCAGCCGGTGACCACCATGCAGATCTATTGGGGTGCTGTTCCCTTTGTGCTGATCCAGATCGTGATGGTCGGCCTGATCATTGCCTTCCCCGGTATTGTGTCCAGCGGCCTGGACAAGGTCGAAAAACTTGACCTCGACAAGGTGATTCTGGAAGTCCAGCAGGAACCTGTCGAAGCGGCTCCGGCTCCCGGCAGCGCGGCAGAAGCTGCCGCCGAGAAGAAGCTGGCCGACGACGACCCCATGAAGGCCATGCAGGATTCGATGAACAAGGAAAAGAAGTAAAGACCTCTTGCCATTTCTTCCTGGCAACCAAAAGCCCCGGTACACCGGGGCTTTTTTTGCGCATCCGCAGGCTGTTGAATCTCTGCCCGACTTGCTGCCGGTGCCCCCGCCGCTATTGATCATGCCGGCCCAAAGCTTCCAGCCCGTCTCTAAAGAGGGTCTGCGGTCTGCGCCAGCTCCGCGCCGACTGCCCGCTGCACATGCGCTCTGCTGCATGCTGCCCGGGAGGCACCTGGTGCCTGCCAACGCTTGTGCAGATGTGTCGCGAAAGAGATGCTGGGCCGGCGCAAACCAGCGTCTGGGTGCGGCACAGCGTCGTGAGCCAGGCGTTACAGCGGAGCAGCGGAGCAGCGCCATCAGCGTTCCTTTGCCGGGTCTCTTCGCCGCCCGGACGCCACCCCGGGCAATGCATTGCGACACCGCGCAAGGCTTTTTTTTGGATCACACTCCGGGGGCCGTATTGACACCCATGGCGTCGCCAGGCCCCAAGTCATGGGCGACGACGGGCACCCCAAAAAAAAGCCCCGCAGAGCGGGGCTTGGATCAGCACGAGAGAAACTGTTTACAGCTTCTGGCTCTGCATGAAGTTGTCGAAACGCGCTTCGGTGAAGCGGAACCAGAGATTCTGGTCCTTGCGGAAGTTGGCGTAGTCGTCGTACACCTTTTTCCAGTTCGGATTGCGTGCGCTGATTTCCGAGTAGAGTGCCATCGACTCCTTGAAGGCGAGGTCAAGCACGTCTTTGGGGAAAGGCAGAACCTTGGTCTTGCTACCGACCAGCTGCTTGAGCGCCGTCGGGTTCTTGGCATCGTACTTGGCCTGCATCTCGACGTGGGCATACGCTGCCGCCGCTTCGACGATGGCCCTGTTCTCCGGAGTCAGCGCTTCGAAGGCCTTGTTGTTGACGAACACGTCGAGCTCAGGGCCACCTTCCCACCAGCCGGGATAGTAGTAAAACGGAGCAACCTTGTTGAAGCCGAGCTTCTGGTCGTCGTAAGGACCGACCCACTCGGCCGCGTCGATCGTGCCTTTTTCCAGGGCCTGGTAAATCTCGCCGCCAGGGATGTTCTGTGGCACTGAACCCATACGCTCCAGCACCTTGCCACCGAAGCCCCCTATGCGCATCTTCAGGCCCTTCATGTCCTTGACCGACTTGATCTCCTTGCGATACCAGCCACCCATCTGGCAACCCGTATTGCCGGCCGGGAAATTGATGATGTTGTACTTCGCGTAGAACTCGCGCATCAGCTTCATGCCGTTGCCTTCATACATCCACGCGGTCATCTGGCGGCTGTTCAGGCCGAACGGAATCGCGCAACCGAGGGCAAAGGTTTCATCCTTGCCGAAAAAGTAATACGGCGCGGTATGCGCAACTTCGACCGTGCCGTTCTGCACACCATCGACCACGCCGAACGCAGGCATCAACTCGCCGGCAGCATGGGTGCTGATGGTGAATTTTCCACCGCTCATTTCACTGACTTTTTTGGCAAAGGTTTCAGCACCGCCAAAAATGGTATCGAGCGACTTGGGGAAGCTCGATGCCAGGCGCCAGCGAATGGCGCCGCCCTGAGCATGGACAGCGGGCGCAACGCCTGCCGCCAGGACACCGGCAATACCGGCATTTTTGATAAGGGAACGACGATCCATGAGCTAACTCCTCAGTTTTAAAAAAATAGGCTACAACCACCCGCGAGTCTAGGAGTGGCCCAAGCCATGAGCATTGGGAGTTACCCACTCAGGGCTTCACCTCATTGACGGAAATCGCAGGTACAACGGGCCGAGTCCGGCTGTTGCTGCGCGAATTGTAGGGATGTCCCGGAAGTGACTTTCGCGGGTTTTCCCTTGAAATCCGCCCTCGACATGCCTGTCTTCAGTGTTCTGTCAGCAACGCAGACGGGGGGCCATCCTTGCGGTGTTCAACCACGGCGTACACGTTGTGCGCGTGAATCGACTCGAAGTTGGTGACCTGCACCCGGTAGCTGCCAATACGCGCATCCGCATGCAGTGCCAGCGCCACATCGCGGATCAGGTCCTCGACAAATTTCGGATGGGCATAGGCGCGCTCGGTCACCCACTTTTCATCGGGCCGTTTGAGCATCGCCCAGAGTTCACTCGAGGCCTGGTCTTCGGCAAAACGCACCAGCTCGCTCCAGTCCAGGGCGGCCCTGAGCCCGGCGCGCAGGCTGATGTGCGAGCGCTGGTTGTGCGCGCCGTCATCACTGACCTCCTTGGAACAGGGGCACAGGGATTTGACCGGCACCGTGGCCTGCATGGCGATCTCGGTCACCCCTGCCTGACGCCTGGCCAGCCAGACGCCGTCGTATTCCATCAGGCTTTGCTGGCCACTGACAGGCGCCGATTTCCGGATGAAAAACGGAAATGTCACCTCAATGCCGCCACTGTCGGCTTCCAGCCGCCGCAGCATGCTCTCGATTTCAGAGCGCAATGAGGCCTCGGTCAGCGCCGCAGCACGCAGCGTCAGCGCATCCAGCCAGGCAATCAGGCGCGACATGTGGGCGCCTTTCTGGTCGGCGTGCAGGCCGACATCGAGCGTCCAGGTGCCCACGGTGGACTGCACCTGACCCGCCACCACCACCTGCAGCGGGTAGCGCAGCGAGGTCACGCCCACACGCTGAATCGGCAACTGGCGCAGGTCGGCCCGGCCCTGCACATCGGGCATGGCGGCACCGCCGCCGCCAACATCCATCTGGTTTTTCATGCGCGGGGGATACTCAGGCGACCGATTTCAGCGGCCGCTGGGCCGGCGCCGGCAAGACACCAAATCGCTGCACGATGGACTGCTCGATACCGGCCGCATCCAGCCCCTGCTGCGACAGCAATTTGGCAGGATCGCCGTGTTCGGTGAATTCATCGCGCAAGCCCAGTTGCAACAGCGGTTTGCTCACGCCGGCCGCTGCCAGCGCCTCTGCGACCGCACTGCCAGCGCCGCCCATCACGGCACCTTCTTCCAGCGTCACCAGCGCGTCATGGCTGGCGGCAACCCGCAGCAACAACTCGGTGTCCAGTGGTTTGGCCCAGCGCATGTTGACCACCGTGGCGCCGAGCTTTTCGGCCGCTTGCAGCGCCGGATAAAGCAGGGTGCCAAAGGCCAGGATGGCCAGTCCCCTGCCCTCACGGCGCAGCTCACCCTTGCCGAAAGGCAGGGCCTCCAGGCCGGGCTGTGTGGCCACACCGGCACCGGCGCCGCGCGGGTAACGCACTGCCACCGGGTGGTTTTGCGCAAACGCGCTGCTGAGCAACATGCGGCATTCGTTTTCGTCGGCCGGACAGGCCACACTCATGTTCGGGATGCAGCGCAAAAACGGTATGTCGTAAGCACCCGCGTGGGTGGCACCGTCGGCGCCCACCAGGCCGGCGCGGTCCAGCGCAAACACCACGGGCAAATTCTGCAGCGCCACATCGTGGATCAGCTGGTCGTAAGCACGCTGCAAAAATGTGGAGTAAATGGCCACCACCGGTTTCAGCCCCTCGCAGGCCATGCCGGCGGCAAACGTCACTGCGTGCTGCTCGGCAATGCCCACGTCGTAATAACGGTCCGGGAAGCGCTGGTGAAACTCGACCATGCCCGAGCCCTCACGCATCGCCGGGGTGATGCCGACCAGCCGGCTGTCTTTTTCGGCCATGTCGCACAGCCAGTGGCCAAACACCTGGGTGAAGGTCTGCTTGGCCGGCGTGCTGGACTTCTGCAGGCCCATGGCCGGGTCAAACTTGCCGGGCCCGTGGTAGGCCACCGGGTCGGCTTCGGCCAGCTTGTAGCCCTGGCCCTTTTTGGTCACCACATGCAGAAACTGCGGACCCTCGCCCTTGTCCATCAGGTGCTTGATGTTTTCGAGCGTGGGGATCAGCGACTCGAGGTCGTGACCGTCTATGGGACCGATGTAGTTGAATCCGAAATTTTCAAACAGGGTGGCCGGAACCACCATGCCTTTGGCGTGGGCCTCGAGTCGCTTGGCCAGCTCGAACAGCGGCGGCGCGACCTTGAGCACCTGCTTGCCGACGTTTTTGGCCGAGGCGTAAAACTGGCCGCTCATGAGCTGCGCCAGGTAACGATTGAGCGCACCGACCGGCGGACTGATGCTCATGTCGTTGTCGTTGAGCACCACCAGCAGCTTGCAGTCGCAGACACCGGCGTTGTTCATGGCCTCAAACGCCATGCCGGCGCTCATGGCGCCGTCGCCAATGATGGCAACCGCATGGCGCTCCTCGCCCTTTTGTTTGGCCGCCATGGCCATGCCGAGGGCCGCCGATATCGAGGTCGACGAATGCGCGGTGCCGAAGGTGTCGTACTCGCTTTCGTCGCGCCGCGGGAAACCGCTGAGGCCGCCGAGCTGGCGCAGGCTGGCCATGCGGTCGCGCCGGCCGGTCAGGATCTTGTGCGGGTAGGTCTGATGGCCCACGTCCCAGACCAGGCGGTCATCGGGCGTGCTGAACACATAGTGCAAGGCCACCGTGAGCTCCACCGTGCCCAGATTCGAGCTCAGGTGCCCACCGGTTTGCGACACGCTGTGCAGCAGATAGGCCCGCAACTCGTCGGCCAGCGCCTTGAGCTGGGCGCGTGGCAACAGGCGCAAATCTGCGGGGCTGTGGATGGTTTCAAGCAAAGGGTACATCGTGGAGTCTTGTAGCTGCTGTCGGGGAATGTAGCTTGCGCTGCGAATCTCAGGTGTTGCGGTTCACCAGCATATCGGCCAGCGCGCTGAGCGCGCCGGTGTGACTGAGCTCACTGGCTTTCAGGCTGTGATGCGCCTGGGACAGCAGCTCCTGCGCGTAATTGCGCGAAGCCGTCAGCCCCATCAACGATACAAAAGTGGGTTTGTCCTGGGCCGCATCCTTGCCCGCAGTTTTGCCCAGGGTGACGGAGTCCGCCGTCACATCGAGAATATCGTCCACCACCTGAAACGCCAGGCCGACAGCCGCGCCATAGTCGCGCAGTGCGTCCTGCGCCGCCGCCGAAGCGACGCCACAGGCCGCGCCCATCATCACGCTGGCCTGCAGCAAGGCGCCGGTTTTCAGCCGGTGCATGTCGTGCAACTGCTCTGAAGTCAGGGCCCTGCCGACACTGGCCAGGTCAATCGCCTGCCCGCCGGCCATGCCCTGGTGGCCGGCCGCCTGCGCGAGCATGCGGCACAAGGCCGCCTGTACCGCCGGATCCACCGATCCGTCGTCCGGCGTCAGCAACTCAAACGCCAGCGCCTGCAGGGCGTCGCCGGCCAGCAGGGCCTGCGCCTGGCCAAACTTCACATGGACGGTGGGTTTGCCGCGCCGCAGCACGTCGTTGTCCATACACGGCATGTCGTCGTGCACCAGGGAATAGGCGTGAATCAGCTCCACCGCACAGGCCACACGCAGCGCCGCTGCCCGATTGCCGTCCACGGCCTCACAAGCGGCCAGCACCAGCAGCGGACGCAGGCGTTTGCCGCCGTCGAGCACGGCGTAACGCATCGCGTCGCCCAGGCCCGCCGGAGCCGGTACCGGCTCGGGCGGTGCCACCCAGCGCTGCAGGGCTTGTTCCACCGCGCCCAGTTGCCGGGCGCTCCAGGCATCCAGCGCAAAAGAGGTTTGCTGACTCACGGATTTACTCGGGGTTCCAGGGCTTGAGCTCACCGCCCTCAAGCACCTTGATCTGGTTTTCAACGGCTTCCAGCCGGTCGCGGCAGAACTTGAGCAGCTCGGCGCCGCGCTGGTAGCCGGTCAGCAGCTGATCCAGCGGCAACTGGCCCGATTCAAGGCGGGCCACCAGGGTTTCAAGCTCTTCCAGGGCGGCTTCGTAACTGACCGGGACAGCGGGGACGGGGGGGGAGGATGTTTTGGCCATGGGTATTTGTTGCAGCGCTGATTTTAGGCCGTTGTGCCGGGCTGGGCGCCAGGCCTGGCGGGCGGGTCGGCACAGTACAATGACCTGCTCCTTCCCGACCGCAACGTTCGCCCGCGTGACCGGCTGACAGTTTCCTGACCTACCCCCACCGAAACCCCCTGTTTCGGACACCGCATGTCTGATCTAAGCCTCCGTCTCCTGCAGGCCACCAGCCAGCTCCCGATCTCCAGCTACTTCGATGCCGGCCTCTACCAGCGGGAGCAGCAAAAGCTCTTTGCCCGTGGCCCGCGTTATGTCGGGCACGAGCTGTCGGTACCGAATCTGGGCGACTACCACGCGTTGCCGCAAGAGCTCGGTGGCCGGGCGCTGGTGCGCAATGCCGGCGGCGTCGAACTGATCTCCAACGTCTGCCGGCACCGCCAGTCCACCATGCTGCAGGGCCGCGGCAACACCGGCAACAACATTGTCTGCCCGCTGCACCGCTGGACCTACAACACCAATGGCGAGCTGGTAGGCGCACCGCATTTTGAGGTCGACCCCTGCCTGAACCTGAACCGCTACAAAACCAGCAGCTGGAACGGCCTGGTGTTTGAAGACAACGGCCGCAACATCGCCGCCGAGATGGCACCTCTGGGCGCCATGCCGGATCTGGACTTCTCGGGCTACCAGCTGGACCGGGTTCACCTGCACGAGTGCAACTACAACTGGAAAACCTTCATCGAGGTCTACCTGGAGGACTACCACGTCGGCCCCTACCACCCGGGCCTGGGCGCCTTTGTGACCACCGACGATCTGCGCTGGGAGCTGACGCCCCATTATTCGGTGCAAACCGTCGGCGTCTCCGACAAACTCGGCAAGCCCGGCACCGACGTCTACAAGAAGTGGCACGACGTGGTGCTGCAATACCGCCACGGCGTGCCGCCCAAATACGGCGCGATCTGGCTGACCTATTACCCCAACGTGATGGTCGAGTGGTACCCGCACGCGCTGGTGGTCAGCACGCTGCACCCGCAGGGGCCGGACAAGACACTCAATGTGGTGGAGTTTTTCTACCCCGAGGAAATCTGCGCCTTTGAGCGCGAGTTCATGGATGCGCAGCAGGCCGCCTATATGGAGACCTGTGTCGAGGACGACGAAATTGCGCTCAGCATGGACGCCGGGCGCAAGGCCCTGATGCAGCGCGGCGACAACGAGTTTGGCCCCTACCAGAGCCCGATGGAAGACGGCATGCAGCATTTTCACGAGTGGTATCGCCGCGAGATGGGCGCCAGCAAAACCACACAAATGCTTTGATGCCTGCTTCCTGCGCCCCTTCCGCTATCACTTTCATAGCTTTTCGCGCTTGCCATACAAGGGCTGACGCCCCTTTTCACCTCTAAGGCCAAACCGACACCATGCAAGCCCTCTGGATGCTGGCCGCGGCCTTTTTCTTTGCCACGATGGCGGTCTGTGTGAAGTTCGCATCGGCCCACTTCAACATGGCCGAGCTGGTGTTTTACCGCGGCCTGCTTGGCGTGTTGTTCATGTGGGTCTGGGCGCGGGGGCGCGGCGTGGGCCTGGCCACGCGGTATCCCGGCATGCACATGTGGCGCAGTCTGGTCGGCGTGATCTCGCTGGGCGCCTGGTTTTACGCCATCGCCCACCTGCCGCTGGCCACCGCCATGACACTCAATTACATGAGCAGCGTCTGGATCGCGGCTTTTCTGGTCGGCGGTGCATTGCTGATGGGGCTGCTGCCGTCCAGCGGCAAAGCCGCAGCCGGCACCTTTCAGTCACAGGGTCCTCTGGTGCTGACCGTGATCACCGGCTTCATCGGCGTGGTGATGATGCTCAGGCCCACGATCGAGCAAAACCAGGCCTTTGCCGGCCTGATTGGCCTGATGTCGGGCATGCTCGCGGCCTTTGCCTACATGCAGGTGATGGCGCTGGCGCGGGTCGGTGAGCCGGAGGTGCGCACGGTGTTTTACTTCGCGGTCGGATCTGCGCTGGCCGGTGGTCTGGGCATGCTGGTGACCGGCCTGTCGCAATGGCACTGGCGGCCGGCGCTCTGGCTGATCCCCATGGGCGTGCTGGCCTCGCTCGGCCAGCTGTGCATGACACGTGCCTACAGCCTGGCCAAAACCCGCAGTGCCACGCTGGTGGTGGCCAATTTGCAGTACGCTGGCATTGTGTTCGGTTCGGTTTACAGCCTGCTGCTGTTTGGCGACGCCATCCCGCTGATCGGCTGGGCCGGCATGGCGCTGATTGTGGCCAGCGGCATCGCCGCCACGGTGCTGCGCGCCCGCGCGGCGCCCGGATCGCCGGCCGAAGAACACTGAGAACCTGTCCGCCCACCACTCGGAGTCGCCATGTACACCACCCTGATTTCCGCCGAACAGTTGCAGACCCTGCTTGCCAGCCCGGGGCGCTGCCGGGTTTTTGACTGCAGCTTCGACCTGATGCAGCCGCAGGCGGGGCGCCAGCAGTACCTGCAGGCGCATATTCCCGGCGCGGTGTATGCCAACCTCGATACCGACCTCAGCGCCAGACACGGCGTGGCCGGTGCACACGGCGTACTGACGGCGCACGAAGGCGCCGACCAGCCGGCCTCCGGCGGGCGCCATCCCTTGCCGAACCGTGAAAAGTTTGCCATCTGGCTGTCCAGCGTGGGTTTTGCCAATGACATGCAGGCAGTGGTGTACGACCGCCAGGGCGCCAACTATTGCGGCCGCCTGTGGTGGATGCTCAAGTGGGCCGGCCATGAGGCGGTGGCGGTGCTCGATGGTGGCCTGCAGGCGTGGCAGGCGGCCGGTGGCGCCGTGACCAGCGGTGAAGAGCCGGCGCATTTTCAGGCAAGCTTCTTTCCTGGCCCTGAAAAAGCACCGCTGCTGGACGCCCAGGCGGTGGTTGTCCAGCTCGGACAGCCCGGCCAGACACTGATAGATGCCAGGGCCCCGGCACGTTTTCGCGGTGAGGTCGAACCGCTGGACCCGGTGGCCGGTCACATACCGGGCGCGTTGAACCGGCCGTTCAGCCAGAACCTGGGGACTGACGGCAAGTTCAAACCGGCCGGCCAGCTGCGCGAGGAATTTCTGGCGCTGCTGGACGGCCGCGACCCGGCCAGCGTGGTGCACCACTGCGGCAGCGGCGTGAGCGCCGTGCCCAACCTGATGGCAATGGAAATTGCCGGCCTGGGTCGCAGCGCGCTGTACGCCGGCAGCTGGAGCGACTGGTGCAGCGACAGCCGCCGCCCGGTCGCGCGGGACTGAGCCCGGCAAGCGCTCAAGCAGACCCAGACCCCATGCCCCACTCATCCCTGCCGGAGTCCGCCTTTCAACTGGCTGAAGAAGTGGTCAAGAAGCGCTACGTGCGCGGACTGAGGGCGGTGTTGCTGGTCGTCATCATGGGTTTGCCGGTGGTGGTGGCCCTGTCCCTGCTGGCCAACAGCCCGCGCAGCCAGATTGTGATTGCGACGCTGGCCATCGCGCTGGCAGGTCTGGCCTACACGCTGCTGCGCCGGGGCCTGTATCTGTGGGCCAGCCATGTGGCGGTGTACTCGTTCATCACGGTGGCAGCAGTGGGCATTTACAGCTTTGGCTCGGTGCGCAGTGCCATAGGCCTGGGTTTTGTCGCGGCGATTGTCACCGCCGGCATGAGCCTCAGCAAAAGGGCCACCGCTTTTGCGGTGGCGGTCAGCATCACGGTGCTGGCGACCCTGACCTGGGCGGAGGCGACCGGCCTGCTGGGTCAGGCCAATTTCGAGGTCGGCTTGCGCTACTGGCTGGTCCACGCGCTGCTGCTGCTGGGCATAGGCATCAGCACCTACACCAGCCGCGAAGTGGTGGTACAGGCACTGCGCGAGCAGCACACGCAGCTGAAGCGGCGCCACGAGGCGGAAGCCGAATTACGTGTCAGTGAAGACCGTTACAGCCGCATCTTCCTCAGCAGCCCGGCGGCCATCGTCGTGCAGTCGCTGCAGGACCAGGCCGTGCTGGACGTGAACCCCGCCTTCGAGCGCCTGTACGGCTACACGCGTGCAGAGATCCTCGGGCAAACCGACGCGGCACTCTGGGGCCGGCCCGAGGACCGCAGGACCTTCCTGCGCCAGGTGGCCGAAACCGGGCGCATGCTGAACCTGCCGGTGCTGGCACGTGCACGTGACGGCAGCGAGATGCACATCCTGCTGTCCAGCGAAATCGAAGGCCGGGGTGACGCCCGTATTGTGGTGTCCACCATCACCGACGCCAGCGCCGAGATGCGGGCCCGGCAGGCGGCCCGCCAGTCGGCCGAACTGTTCTCCAAAGCCTTTGACTTCAGTCCCATCAACATGACCATCACACGCGTCTCGGACGGCCGCTTTCTGGCCGTCAATGGGGCGGAGGACAAGGTCCAGGGTTTCACTGCGGCGGAGTTGCTGGGCCGCACCTCGGTGGAAGTCGGTGTCTGGCGCAACGATGACGAACGCCGGCAGTTCATCCAGGAGCTGCGCGAGCAAAGTCATGTCGACGGCCGCGACACGCAGATGCGCCACAAGGACGGCAGCATGATCGACTGCCGGGTCTGGTCGGTGATCATCGACATCGCGGGCGAGCCCTGCGTGCTGAGTTCCACCATCAACACCACGGACCAGAAGCAGCGCGAGGCGCTGCTGATCGACATCGCCAGGGGGCTGTCCAGCGACACCGGGGAGGCGTTTTTCCAGTCTGTGGTGCAGCACCTGGGCAAGGCGATTGCGGCTGATCTGGTCATGGTGGGTGAAACCACCGACGCACAAAGTGTGCACTCGCTGGCCATGCTGGAAGACGGCGTGCTCAAGCCGAATATCAGTTACGAGCTCGCCGGCACTCCGTGCGACCTGGCCTTCGGCCAGAGCGACGTCTGCGTTTATGGCGAGCGGCTGCAGCAGTTGTTTCCGCAAGACAAAATCCTGGTGGACGGCGGTTATCACGCTTACATCGGCATTGCCCTGCGCGACCCGGACGGCAGCGCCATTGGCATTGTCAATGCCTTCTGGCGCGAGGCGCAGCCGGCTTCGCAGGACCGCGATGCGCTGGTGCAGATTTTTGCCAGCCGCATCACCTCCGAGCTGGTGCGGCTGCGCCGCGACCGCGAGATCCGGCGCCTCAACGAAACACTCGAGCAGCGCGTGCGGGAACGCACCGAACAACTTCAGGCTACCAATGCCGAGCTCGAGTCTTTTGGCTATTCAGTGTCGCACGACCTGCAGTCTCCGCTGCGCAGCATCGAGGGTTTCACGGTATTGCTGGCGCGGCGCCTGAAGGGGCGTTTGAGCGAGGAAGAGTCACGGCTGTTCGAGCGTGTCCGCGTCAACGTGGTGCGCATGCATGAACTGATCACCGACCTGCTCGCCCTGGCGCGCGCCAGCAAGGGCAAACTGGTGCTGGAAGACGTGGACCTCAGCGTGCTGGCGCAACAGGTGGTGGCGCAGCTTCGCCAGCACGACCCCAGGCGCCAGGTGCGGGTGCAGATCGAACCCGGCATCACGGCCCGCTGTGACAGCAAATTTGCCCACATCATCCTGGAAAACCTGATGGGCAATGCCTGGAAGTACTCGCGCGACCGGGCCGACGCCAGCATCAGCTTCGCAGCCCTGCCGGTCCGCGAAGACGGGCGCCGCATGCTCGTCGTCAAGGACAACGGCGCCGGTTTCAACATGGCCTTTTCAGCCAGTTTGTTCAAGCCCTTCCACCGCCTGCACCACGACAATGAGTTTGAAGGCAGTGGCATAGGCCTGGCGACCGTGCACCGTATTCTCGAGCGCCATGGCGGAGTGATCCGGGCCGAGTCGGCCGAAGGCGCAGGCGCCGTTTTCTACTTTTCCTTCGATCCGCGCGGCGGCCCTGCGGGCAGCTGACCTTGCGGCCTGAGGCAGCGTCACCCCCGGAGGGCAAGGGGAGCTGCCCGGTTCTGCCTCAGGCGGTGGCGCTGTAACTGGCCAGCAGCTCTTGCTTGAGCGCTGTGAGGTCGTCCACCATGCCCTTGAGGTCCATGCCGCTCTTGCGGGCTTTTGGAAACATCTCATTGCGCTCTTCTTCAACATGGTGGTCGATGTACTCACCCAGCACAATGACCCTGGCATCAAACAGCGCTTCATCGGGGTCCATGGCGGCGATCTGGGCCATCAGGTCTTTGGCGCTGGCATGCTCGACTTCCGCCTCGTCAAGCAGCGGGTCGTCGGCGATGGCTTCACGCGCGGCGGGATAGAAAATCTGCTCCTCGATCTCTGCGTGCACCGTCAACTCCATGCAGATTTTGTCGGCCAGTGCTTTGCGGTCTTCGTCCGGTGCCTGGGCTTCGCTCAGTTTCCTGAATTCGGTAAACAGTTTTTTGACAGCAATGTGGTCCGCATCCAGCAGATCCACAGCGTCGTTCTTTTTGGCAGGTGCCTTGCTCATGGGGGGGCCTCTTTTCGTGGGTTGTACAGGGGGCGACCCCAGCGCCTGGCGCTGGGCATGCAGGGCAACAGGCCGCGCACCCGAGTCACTTTAAGAAACGCCGCAAGCGGTCATTGTGGGATGCGGGTGAAGCTCGCGTAGGACAATTCCCACCAGCCCCGCGGGTCGACCGCGCGCGCGGCGGTGTGCATCGGACGGTGCCACAAATCTGGCTGCAGCCCTTTCCTGACAAGCACGAACAGCTATCAAAATGGTAGCGTTTTGGGTGCTACGATTTGTGCCACCTGGACTCTGAAAAAATGCCATGACAAGCGCCCTGGATGTCGCCACTTTTGGCGAAGCAATGCTGCTGCTGGTAGCCGACCGCCCCGGCCCGCTGGAAGATGCCGGCGCCTTTCACCAGCGCACCGCCGGCGCAGAAACCAATGTCGCGATTGGCCTGGCGCGCCTGGGGCTGAAAGTCGGCTGGTCCAGCCGCCTGGGCACGGACATGATGGGGCGTTACCTGCTCAAGGCCATGTCGGCAGAAGGCATCAATTGCTCACGCGTGGCGCTGGACCCGGACCGGCCGACGGGCTTCATGTTCAAGGGGCGTGTCAGCGACGGCAGTGACCCGCCGGTGGAATACCACCGGCGTGGCTCGGCCGCCAGCCACATGGCGGCCGGTGACATCGACCGCGACTGGCTGCTGTCTGCCGGGCACCTGCATGCCACTGGCGTGTTTGCGGCGGTGTCGGCCAGCACGCTGGCCCTGGTGCGCCACAGCATGACCCTGATGCGGGGCCAGCGACGCAGCATATCGTTTGACCCGAATCTGCGGCCCGCGCTGTGGGCCACGCCAGAGTTGATGCGCGAGACCATCAATGACCTGGCGGCGCGGGCCGACTGGGTCTTGCCCGGGCTGGAGGAAGGCCGCTTCCTGACGGGCCAGCACAGTGCCCAGGGGATCGCCCGCTTTTACCGCGAGCGCGGCGCCAGTGTGGTGGTGGTCAAACTCGGTGCCGACGGCGCGTATTTCGACAGCGAAGCCGCTGGCAGCGGCCATGTGCCGGGTTTTCCGGTGGCGCAGGTGGTGGACACGGTGGGCGCTGGCGACGGCTTTGCCGTGGGCGTGATCAGCGCGCTGCTGGAGGGGCTGCCGCTGCCGCAGGCCGTCAGGCGCGGCGCCTGGATTGGCGCCTGCGCGGTGCAGGTGCTCGGTGACAGCGAAGGCCTGCCGACACGCAGCGCGCTCGATCAAGCCGGTATCTGACGCCGGCTGGCGGCTCACATGGGCTGTGGCGTGGGCTGCACCTGCCCCGGGTTGGGCGGACTGCTGAGCGGTTGCACCGGCTCTGGCGGCGGCACGTTGGGATCGGTGGCCAGGAGGCTCACAGCCCGCCCACCACCAGCGGCACGGTTTCGGTCACCACAGCCGCAGCAGCGGCCATGCTGGCAAACACAATCGCGCCATAAGCCAGGCAGGCGTTGCGCAGATGGCGCGTGCGGCGCGGCGCTGCATGCCGTGCGGGCCGGGTCGGGACGTGATCTGAAGAGGTGTGGGCATTCATGGCGGCTTCCGGTGTCAATGAAGCCATGATCAGCGCTGCGCGATGCCGGCCTTATAGGCGGCCAGGCCCTGTTTTTGTCAGTGTCCGTCTGACACAGCGCCCGGCAGCCGCCGTCCTAGCCCGAATGCGCCAGCCTGCTGACCAGCATGACCAGCGTGATGCCGACCGCCAGCCAGACAATTTGTGCCACGGTTTCGCGCGCACTGAGGCGTTTTTGCAGTTGTGGAATCAAATCGGCCAGCGCCACATACACAAAGCTGCTGGACGCCACCACCAGGAAATAGGGCAACCAGTCGTGCAGCATGTCCACCAGCGCATAACCGACCAGGCCGCCGAGCGCGGTGACCGCACCGGCCAGTGACACCTTGACCAGCGCCGCGCGCTGGTTGCTGGACGTGGCGCGCAACACCACCAGATCGCCCATGTGGTGCGGAATCTCATGCGCAAGCACCGCCAGCGCCGTGATGACGCCCAGCCGCATGTCGGCTACAAAGGCCGAGGCGATCAGGATGCCGTCGCCAAAAGCATGCACGCTGTCGCCGGTCAGCACCGCCCAGCTGCCCGATCGGGCGGCCGGGCCGTGGCTGTGGCCGTGGTGGCTGTGGGGCGCTTCGTGATCATGGTGTTCATGGCCGTGGTGGTAGAGCTCGGCCTTGTCGAGCAGGAAAAAAAACACCAGCCCGACCAGCAAAGTGGCAAACAGCTCCTGCGCGCCGGCCTGGCTTTCAAAAGCTTCCGGCAACAGGTGCATGAAGGCCGTGGCCAGCAGCGCACCGGCGGCCAGACTCAGCATGTGGGTGGTGTAACGCGCCAGCAGGCCAAAGCTGAGCAGCGCCGCCAGCCACACGCTGCCAATGCCGGCAGCCAGCGTGCCCGCCAAAATTGCTATCAATGTCATAGCTGCTTGCGCCCGTTCCATAAGGGCCTGAGCCCAAAAAGTTTAATACAAATGCCGGTCCAGGACGGTCAAAAGCCGCCGCACATCGCTGTGGGGCGGCCCCGGTGCCACAGTGTCGCTGGTTTACATCAGGCGACGCCCTTGGCCTTGAACCACGCCAGAGCGCGTTTCCAGCCGTCTTCGGCCGCTTCCTTGCGGTAGCTGGGCCGGTAGTCGGCGTGGAAAGCGTGCGGGGCATCAGGGTACACCACAAATTGTGAAGCCTTCGCCGCCGCACTGCCGCCGGCCAGAGCTGCTTTCATCTTATCAACCGTGTCAAGCGGGATACCGCCGTCCTGACCGCCGTACAGGCCCAGCACCGGCGCATTGAGAATCGGCGCAATCTCCACCGGGTGTTTCGGTGTCAGCGGGCTGCTGGCGCCCACCAGGCGGCCATACCAGGCCACACCGGCCTTCACGTCGGGGCTGTGCGCGGCATACAGCCAGGTGATGCGGCCACCCCAGCAAAAGCCGGTGATGCCCACTTTGGCGGTATCGCCGCCGTTGGCGCCGGCCCACTTCACGGCGCCGTCGAGGTCGGCCATGACTTGCGCGTCAGACACCCTGGAGACCACCTCGGTCATCAGCTTGGCCATCTCACCGTATTCGGAGGGGTCTCCCTGGCGCGCAAAAAGCTCTGGCGCAATGGCCAGGTAACCGGCTTTGGCAAAACGCCGGGCGGTGTCGGCAATGTATTCGTGCACGCCCAATATTTCCTGGATCACCAGAATCACCGGCATGCCGGTCTTTCCGGCGGGCGCGGCGTAATAGGCCGGCACCTTGAAGCCATTGACTTCAAACGACGTTTCGCCTGCATTCAAGCCGTCAGACGAGGTTTTGATGGCGGTCTGCGCCATGATGGGCAAAGCTGTAGCGGCGTAACCCAGACCCAGGGCAGCCTTCAGGGCGGTACGGCGGGTGGCGCCAGCTTCTGTGCTTTGGCCAGGCAGCAGGGCGTCAAATTCAGATTTCTGGTCGCTGTTGAGCATGGTGATTACCCGAAAGAAGTGGACCGACCTTTGAGTTTATGCGGTCAAGGAAATGTCTGGCGGTGCCGGGACTGCTGCCGGGCCGCAGTCAGTGGGCTTTTTCCCAGTTGGCGCCCATGCCGATCTCGGCCAGCAGCGGCACCTTGAGTTCGGCCACGCCGGCCATCAGTCGCGGAATTTCGGTTCGCACCCACTCGACCTCGGCCTCGGGCACCTCAAACACCAGCTCATCATGCACCTGCATGATCATTTTGGTGGCGCGTTTTTCGGCATCGAGCACCTCCTGCACCTTGACCATGCTGAGCTTGATCAGGTCGGCCGCTGTGCCCTGCATGGGCGCGTTGATGGCCTGGCGCTCTGCGGCCTTTTTGCGCGGCCCGTTGCCGCCATTGATTTCAGCCAGGTACAGGCGACGGCCAAAAACAGTCTCGACGAAATGGTGCTTCTGGGCGAACACCACGGTCTGCTCCATGTAATTCTTCACACCGGGGTAACGCTGGAAATATTTGTCGATGTACGCGGCTGCGGCCTTGGTTTCAATGCCGAGGTTGCGCGCCAGGCCAAAACTGCTCATGCCGTAGATCAGGCCGAAATTGATGACCTTGGCGTAACGCCGCTGCTCGCTGCTGACCTGATCGAGCGCCACACCAAACACCTCCGCGGCGGTGGCACGGTGCACATCGAGGCCGTCGGTGAACGCGCGCAGCAGCGCTTCATCGCCGCTCAGGTGGGCCATGATGCGCAGCTCGATCTGCGAGTAGTCGGCACTGGCGATCAGGCTGCCGGCGGGCGCCACAAAGGCCTCGCGCACACGCCGGCCCTCCGGCGTGCGCACCGGGATGTTCTGCAGGTTCGGGTCATTGCTGGACAGCCGCCCCGTCACGGCCACGGCCTGGGCATAGTGTGTGTGCACCCGGCCGGTTCTCGGAAGCGCCAGTTGCGCCAGCTTGTCGGTGTAAGTGCCCTTGAGCTTGCTGAGCGAGCGGTGCTCCAGCAGTTTGGCCGGCAGCGGATAGTCTTCAGCCAGCTTTTCCAGCACCTCCTCGTCGGTGCTGCGCGCGCCGCTGGGCGTTTTCTTGATCACCGGCATGCCAAGCTTGTCAAAGAAAATTTCTCCGAGCTGTTTGGGGCTGCCCAGGTTGAAGGGCTGGCCGGCAATCTCGTAGGCTTCGGCCTCCAGCTGCAGGATGCGCTGGCCCAATTCATGGCTTTGTGTGGCCAGCATGGGCGCATCGATCAGCACGCCGTTGCGCTCTATGCGGTACAGCGCCTCGCTGCTCTGCATTTCAAGCTCGTAGATGAAGCGCAGCCTGTCGTTGGCCTGCAGCTGCGGCCAGAGCACGCGGTGCACATCCAGCGTCTGGTCCGAGTCCTCACACGAGTATTCGGCCGCCTTGGCGATATCGACCTGGTTGAACTTGATCTGGTGCGCACCCTTGCCGCACAGGTCTTCGTAGTTGATGCCGCTGCGGCCCACATGGCGCTCGGCCAGGCTGGCCAGGCCATGCGGCTTGTTCACTTCCAGCACATAACTCTGCAGCATGGTGTCGTGGCTGTAACCCTGCACCTCGATGCCGTGATTGGCAAACACATGGCGGTCGTATTTGACGTGTTGCCCGAGTTTGGCTTTGGCCGGGTTCTCCAGCCAGGGTTTCAGGCGCGCCAGCACCTCGTCGCGCGACAGTTGCGCCGGGGCATCGGGGTAGTCATGGGTCAGGGGAATGTAGGCCGCCTCGCCCGGTGTGACACTGAAACTCAGGCCGACAATTTCGGCCCGCATTTCATCGAGCGAGGTGGTCTCGGTGTCCAGCGCGACCAGCGCTGCAGCCTCTATTTTGGCGAGCCAGCGGTCAAACGCCTCCCAGGTGAAGATGGTGTCGTAGCGCAGGTTGCTGGCCCGCTCGGCCAGCGGTGTGGACAGAAAGGCCGGCTCGTCAAACAGGCCCGGCTCACCAGGCACAGTCGCAGGCCGGGCGCGGTCTGCGTGGTGGCTGTCTGGGCCCGCTGGCAGCTCGGCCGGCGCGTCCTGCACCTCCAGGCTCCTGACCAGCCCCTTGAACCCGTACTTCTCATAAAAATCTTTCAAGGCCCCCGTCTGCTGAGCGCCAATAGCTATCGATTCCATAGCAGGCAGACCATCGACGTAGGCCGTCAGGTCGCAGTCCTTCTTGATGGTCAGCAGCTCGCGCCCCCTGGGCAACCAGTCCAGGCTTTGCCGCAGGTTGTCGCCCACCACACCCTTGATCTCGTCAGCCCGCGCCACCAGGGCGTCGAGCGAGCCGTATTCCAGCAGCCACTTGACCGCAGTTTTCGGCCCGACCTTGGGCACACCGGGCACGTTGTCCACCGCATCGCCGACCAGGGTCTGGTAGTCGACCATCAGGCGCGGCGGCACACCAAACTCGGCCTCGACACCGGCCAGGTCGCGGCGCCTGTCGTTCATGGTGTCGATCACGGTGATATGTTCATCGACGAGCTGGCTCAGGTCCTTGTCGCCGCTGGAAATGATCACCTCAATGGCCTGGCTGGAAGCCATGCAGGCCAGTGTGCCGATCACGTCGTCGGCCTCGACCCCCGGCACGTCCAGCACCTTCCAGCCCAGCAGGCGCACCACCTCATGAATCGGCTCAACCTGTTGCGCCAAGTCGTCCGGCATGGGTGAACGCTGGGCCTTGTAGGCCGGGTACAGCGCATCGCGAAAGGTCGGGCCCTTGGCGTCAAACACGCAGACGGCGTAGTCGGCCCGCACGTCCTTGCGCAGCTTCTGCATCATGTTGACCATGCCGCGTATCGCGCCGGTGGCCGGACTTTGCGGGTCACCCGGGTTGGCGCGCAGGTCCGGCATGGCGTGAAAGGCGCGGTACAGGTAGCTGGAGCCGTCCACCAGCAGAAGTGTTTTTTTGTCGGTGCTCATGGCCGTGATTGTCAGCTATATCCACACCGGTTCCAGCCCCCTACAATGCAGCCATGCAACACCCTATTTGCTCCCTTTTGCTCGCTGGCGCCGCTGCGCTGCTGACTGCTGCTCCGGCGCTGGCCCAAACCGCGCCGGCCGCCACGCCCGCAGCGGCGGTGGCAGAGCCGGGCACCAACCCGGTCGGCAAGCGGCCGGAGCCCAGCATCCAGCGCATCCGGACTGAAGATGCCGGTTCGCGCATCGACGAGGTGCGTGTCGGCGGCGAAACACAAAGCATCACGGTGCAGCCCAAAACCAATGTGCCGGCCTACGAAGTCCTGCCCGCTGATGGCACCAAAGGCGGCGGCACGGCCCCCTCCACTTCGGGCGCCGGCAGCAGCGGCAAGCGCGTCTGGAACGTGCTCAAGTTCTAGCCCGGCTCACGCGCACTTCGCCTCAGGTTTTTAGTTTCTGGCATGGCCGTTTACACCGAAGTCTCGCTCGCCGAGGCCGCCCCGCTTTTGCAGTCGCTCGGCCTGGGGCAGTTGCAGCACATCGCCGCCTGTGCGGGTGGCATAGAAAACACCAACTATTTTGTCGATACCGACCAGGGCCGCTACGTCCTGACCCTGTTTGAACGCCTGGGTTTCGAGCAACTGCCGTTTTACCTGTACCTGATGAAACACCTGGCGCAACACGGCATTCCGGTGCCCGCGCCGCATGAGGCCCTGGCGCCAGGCGGCGGCATTGTGCACAGTCTCAAGGGCAAACCTGCCGCCGTGGTCGACCGGCTGCAGGGCCGCAGCGAACTGGCGCCCAGCGCCGCACACTGCGCCGCGGTGGGCGACATGCTGGCGCGCATGCACCTGGCCGGGCGCGACTACCCGCTCCAGCAGGCCAATCTGCGCGCCCTGCCCTGGTGGAACGAGACCGTCCCCGTGGTGCTGCCCTACCTGAACCCGGACCAGGCCCGCCTGATGCAGTCCGAGCTGGCCTACCAGAACCACGTCGCGGCCTCATCGGCCTGGCAGGCGCTGCCGCGCGGCCCGGTCCATGCCGACCTGTTTCGTGACAATGTGATGTTCGAGGGGGCCGGTGATTCGCTGCGCCTGACCGGCTTTTTTGACTTTTATTTTGCCGGTTGGGACAGCTGGCTGTTTGACATCAGTGTCAGCCTGAACGACTGGTGTGTGGACTTGTCCACAGGCGCGCAGGACGGCGCGCGCACCCAGGCCTTCCTGGCCGCTTACCAGGCGGTGCGGCCGCTGATTGCGCAGGAGCGCAGCCTGCTGCCGGCCATGCTGCGCGCCGGTGCCCTGCGTTTCTGGCTGTCCCGGCTGTGGGACCAGCATCTGCCGCGCGAGGCGGCGCTGCTGCAGGCCCATGATCCCGGCCATTTTGAGCAGGTGCTCAGACAGCGCGTGGGCCATGCCGGCTGCGCGCCGGTCTGATGCCATGGATGCCGCCGATACTGCCCGTGCCCGAAAGTTGCCCCGCCAGCGGGTTTTAAAGCACACTGCGTGGCCCGGCGTTAAATTGTTCACCGAGTCCGTCAATTTCTGCCTTCACCATGGAACCCCGGCGGACCTGACTCCCCCAATATGCACCTCACGCCATGAAACTCAACATCGTTCCTGCACGCACCGGCCTCACATGGGTCAAGCTCGGCATTCAAACCTTCTTCAAGCAGCCGCTGGCGCTGGCCGGCCTGTTTTTCATGTACATGGCAGCGGCCACGCTGGCCTCGCTGATTCCTTTCATCGGCGTGGTGCTGGCGCTGGCCATCGTGCCGGCCGCCACTCTCGGGCTGATGGCCGCCACACAGGAGGCCACCAAGGGAAAATTTCCGATGCCGGCCATTCTTGTCAGCGCTTTCCGGGCCGGGCAACAGCGCGCCCGTGCCATGCTGGTGCTGGGTTTTCTGTATGCCGCTGCCTGCCTGCTGATTGTGTCCATCGTGCCGCTGTTTTTTGACGTTCCGGTCAGCCGGGAAAGTGCACTGACCCCCGAAATGCAGGGTGTGATGCTGGTCGTCATGTTGCTGTACCTGCCGGTGTCGGTGCTGTTCTGGCATGCCCCGGCCCTCGTGCACTGGCACGGTGTGACGCCGGTCAAAAGCCTGTTTTTCAGCGCCGTCGTGTGTTTCAAAAATGCCGGGGCCTATACAGTTTTTGGCCTGGCCTGGATGGTGGTTCTGATCGTCGTTGGCCTGGTGGTGAGCATGCTGGCCGGCCTGCTGGCCAGCCCCGAGGCCGCCGCCGCACTGGTCATGCCGGCCGCACTGCTGATGGCGGCGATGTTTTCGACCTCGATTTATTTCACTTTCGAAGGCAGCTTTGATGCCACCCCCGCCGATCAGATCGACGGCAACGTTATCACTCCAGGAGACACGCCATGACAGCGCACACACTCACGGGCCGGCAGGAAAAGGAAATCCTGTGGTACCAGCGGCGCGATGCACTCAAGGCAGCCGCCGCCTGGGTGGCACTGGGCGGCCTGCCCGCTGCGCTGGCGCAACAGCGCAGCAACATTGTGCAGCTCACCGGCGACGCCACCCTCAACGGCGCGCGGCTGGACCCGCTGCAGGCGATCCAGACCGGCGACGAAATCCAGACCGGTCCCGGCAGCAACCTGGTGTTTGTGATTGGCAACGCGTCGTTTCAGGTGCGGCAGAACTCGCGCCTCTCGGTGGAGCGCGGCGCCACCCTGAACGCGGTCAGCCTGTTGCGACTGCTGACCGGCGCAGTGGCCAGTGTCTGGGGCAAGGGAGTGAACCGCGCGATTGTCATGCCCACGCTGACTGCCGGCATACGCGGCACCGGGGTGTACGCCGAAATTTTTGCAGAGCGCGACAACCGCAACTATTTCTGCAACTGCTACGGCACGGTCGATGTGGGTGCGGGCAATCAGAAGCTGGTTTCACAAGCCGACTACCACCAGTCGTTCTGGGCCGACGCAGAGGCCAAAAACGGCGTCTTCCTGACGCCGGCACAGGCGCTGAACCACAGCGACGAAGAGCTGGAGTTTCTGGCCCGCCTGATTGATCAGCGCACCACCTGGCAAATTGCCGGCAGAAAAGGCAACAAGGACGGCAGCGGCAAGATGACCTATTGAGAGGCCGCGAATCTTTCTACTGCGCGAACCGATCTGGCTCCTGCGGTGCTCACCGTACGCCTGTACGGCTCCGCTCCTCGAAGCCACCTCGGCCCGCTCGCTACGAAATCTTCACAGCCTCCACGCGCAGCTGGCACCCAAAGGTGCTGCGGCTGCACCCGATGGTGTTGTTTAATTCTTTGCCTTGTAGTCAGCGATCGATTTGCTCAGATCGGCGTACTCTTCGCAGGTCTTGTTGCCACAGATCTTTTCCAGCTCGGCCAGGTGTTTCTCTGCCTCCAGCGGACGTTTTTCCATCAGATAGGCCTCACCGATGTACTCGTGCGCCCCCTTGTGCCGGGGATCAATTTTGAGCGCCGTGTAGTAGTGCTCGAAGGCCTTGGTGATGTCCGGTGTGGCGCGTTTTCTGTAGCTGTAGCCGAGCAAGTTGTGCACATCGGCATTGCGCGGCTCTTCGCGCGCGGCGGCACTGAGCTCGGACATGGCGCGGCCCCAGTCTTTGGCCGCAATCGCCGTGCGGGCAGTGGCCAGCCGGTCGCTGACCGAGTTACGCGGCATGTTGGGAATGCTGCCTGGGGAATCGACCGCATGGGCCAAAGAGGCGCAGACCGCCAGGGCAAAAAGAAAAGGCTTGAAGTTCATCGCGGATTCTCCGGAAGTCGGCGTTGTTGCCGATTGTAGTAACGCCACCCAACGCCCACTGGATGCGGCACAAAGTCACAACTTTGCCGCCCGCATCCGATTTGCCGCACAAAAGCCCCGCTTTCAGAAAGTCTCGCCGGAAGCGTTTTGCAGCTTTCTGACCAGCGCCACCAGCTGGGGGCGCACCTGCGTCATCAAAAACTGGGGCGAAAGCTTGAAGCCGGGCCCGCCGCAATTGATGACCATCACAGCGCGTCCGCCAGCCGGCCTGAAAGCCGCAGCAATGGCGTTGACGTCTTTTTGCCACTCGCCAAACGAGCTGCAGCAGCCGTGCTGCCGGTGGTGTGCCAGCGACAGTTCCAGCTCGGCCCGGGTCTGCGGCCAGGATTTTTCGTCCTGGCCTCGAATCCGCTCCATCAGCACATGGCGCTCGCTGTCGCTGCAGCCGGCCAGATAGGCCCGCCCCATCGCAGTGGTCGCCAGCGGAATGCGTGAGCCCACATCCAGACTCAGGGTCAGCGCGGACTCACTGCGGCAATTTTCGACATAAATCATGCTCAGGCGGTCGCGTATGCCCAGCGACACCATGGCCTGGGAGCTGTCGGCCAGTTCCTGCATCAGCGGCCGCGCGAGCTGGCGCATGTCCATGCGCGCCAGCATGGCGCTGCCCAGCGCGAGTACCGCACTGCCAAGCCGGTAACCCGCATTGCCCTTGCCATCCATGGCGTGTTCGAGGTAACCCTGCTTGGTCAGGGTGTAGGTCAGCCGGGAAATGGTGGATTTGGGCAAGCCGCAGCGCCGGGCAAGCTCCTGATTGCCCAAAGTGCGGTCGCGCGAGCGAAAAGCACTGAGCACGTCGAGTCCGCGCGCCAATGCGGTCACAAAATGGCGGTCTTCCTTGGCCTGAATCGGCCTGGCAGCCTCGGTGGCAGAGGGCATCGTAAATCCTCAGGCGCTGAATGGATCATATTGATTCTGCATTGCAGAATTATCAAATTTTAGCAGCTGATGTCGCCTTAGTGACTAATCCCCCAGTGAAATTCGGGAATTCCTTAGGCCTGCTGAAGACTGCCTATTCCACAATCAGCTTGCATTTTATCCACATTGTTCTGCAATGCAGAATTAACAAACCACCTGATCAACGAGGAGAGCTCCATGTTGTGCAAGAAAATCCACGCCTTCACCCTGGCCCTGAGCCTGGCCGCAACTGTGCTTGCGGCACAGGCCGCACCGGGACGCGAAGACCTCGTCATCGGACAGGTCGCGCCGCTGACTGGCACGATTGCCGGCACCGGCAACGAATATGTGGCGGGCGCTGCGGCCTACTTTTCGCATGTCAATGCGAACGGCGGCATCTACGGCCGCAAGATACGGGTGGTGCTCAAGGACGACAGCTACAAGCCTGACCAGACCCTGGCCCTGACCCGCCAAATCCTCGCTGAAGACAAGCCGCTGGCACTGTTCGGCTTTGTCGGAACCGGCAATGTGCTGGCGCTGAACAAAAACAAGGTGCTGGAAGACGCCGGCATTGCACTGCTGGCGCCCTACACCGGCGCCCAGGATTTGCGCGAACCGATGAATCCCCATATTTTCCACATCCGCGCCAGCTACACCGACGAGACCGCGCGCATGGTGGAACACCTGCATTCCATTGGCCTGCGGCGATTCGCGGTGATGTACCAGGACGATCCTTTTGGAAAAAGCGGGCTGTCAGGCGCTGAAACCGCCCTGCAGAAACTGGGCATGCAGGCGGTCGCCAAGGGGGCTTATGACCGGACCAAACCTGAAGACATCGACGCTGCGGTGGCCGCGATCGCGCCAGCCAATCCGGACGCCATCATCATGGTGTCGGTCAACCGCGCCTCGGCCGCTTTTATCAAGAAGATGCGCGCCCAGGGCAGCAAGGCCCGGCTGTTCAGCATTTCTGTCGTGAACTTCAAGGAACTGCTCAAGAATGCCGGCGAGGACAACGCCCGGGGTATCGGCATTTCCCAGGTCATGCCTTATCCGTATTCGACTCTGGCACCGGTGGCGCGTGAATTCCAGTCACTGATGGCCAAATACCAGCAGGACAAGGTGGTGTCGTATGCCAGCATGGAGTCGTTTATCGCCGCGAAGATTCTGGTCGAGGCGATTCGCCGCAGCGGCGCCGATCCGACCCGGTCCAAAGTGATCAGCCAGCTCGAAAAAATGAACAGTTATGACGTCGGCGGTTTCAAGGTGAGCTTCTCGCCCGAGAACCGGGTGGGCTCGAAATTCGTGGAAGTCACCGTGATTGGCCGCGACGGCAAGTTGCTGCGATAGGAGAAGCCCGGATAGCTCTCCCAGACAAGCAGGGGCCGCGGAACCGGCTCTGCCGGGCCGCAGGCGCAGCGCCCCCTCGGGGGGCAGCGAAGTACACGAAGTGACGAGCGTGGGGGCCTACTCCACCGGCGTCAGTTTGGCGACGCTCAGCGCCAGCCATTTCACGCCGTGGCGTGTGAAGTTGATCTGCGCCCTGGCGTCATCGCCGCTGCCTTCGAGCATCATGACCCGCCCTTCGCCAAACTTGTTGTGAAACACGTTCATGCCGCTTTTCAGGCCGTGCGCGGGCGCCTCACGCTGCACCGGCACCGCCGGGCTGGGAAACCGCTCCCCGCCTGGATTCCTGGAAGCAAATACGGCCTTGGCCCAATCACCGCTTGCGCGACCAGCTCCTGAATTCGTAGCACCCCAGGCGCCGGAACTGCCCCCATAGGCCGCCCCAAAACCCTGGTTTTTCGGCGTCAGCCATTTCAGCGCGGCCTCGGGCAACTCACTGAAAAAGCGGCTTTTCGGGTGGTACCGCGTCTGGCCGTGCAACATGCGGGTCTGCGAGTGGCTCAGGTACAGGCGCTGGCGCGCGCGTGTGATGGCGACATACATGAGCCGGCGTTCTTCTTCAATGCCGCCGGCGTCGCTGAGCGAGTTTTCGTGCGGAAATATGCCGTCTTCCAGTCCGGTGATAAACACGCAGTCAAACTCCAGTCCCTTGGACGAATGCACGGTCATCAGCTGCACCGCGTCCTGCCCGGCCTGCGCCTGGTTGTCGCCCGATTCGAGTGCGGCATGGGTCAGGAAAGCCGCCAGCGGCGAGAGTGTTTCGCCGGTTTCCTGGTCGGGCGCCAGCAATTCGGGCAAGGGTTCGTTGCCCAGCGGGGCCGACGGGTCCAGCCCCTGGCTGGCCGGCGACTGCCTCAGGGGAGCGCCCAGCTCGTCCACCGGCAGCGCCACCACATCGCGGCCAAAACCTTCCATGCTGACAAACGATTCGGCGGCGTTGACCAGTTCGCCCAGGTTTTCGAGCCGGTCCTGGCCTTCTTTTTCAAGTTTGTAATGTTCTTCCAGGCCGCTGTGCTGCAGCACCAGCTCGATGATCTCGCGCAGGCTCAGGCCCGGCGTCTGCTCGCGCAACACGTCGAGTTTGGCGACAAACGCACCGAGATTGCTGCCGGCCTTGCCGGGCACGGCGCTGACCGCATCGTGCAGCGAACAACCCGAGCTGCGCGCGATGTCCTGCAACTGCTCAATGCTGCGCGCGCCTATGCCGCGCGGTGGAAAGTTCACGACACGCATGAAGCTGGTGTCGTCGTTCGGGTTGTCCAGCAGGCGCAAATAGGCCAGCGCGTGTTTGATCTCGGCGCGCTCGAAAAAACGCAGGCCGCCATAGACCCGGTAGGGGATGCCGTGGTTGAACAGCGCGGTTTCCATGACCCGGCTTTGCGCATTGCTGCGGTACAGCAGTGCAATTTCCCTGGCAGAGGTGCCGCCCCGCACCAGCTCGCGCACCTCATCCACAAACCACTGGGCTTCGGCAAAATCGGAAATCGCCTCATACACACGCACCGGCTCACCGGGACCGGCTTCGGTGCGCAGGTTTTTGCCCAGACGGTTGCTGTTGTGGCCGATCAGCGCATTGGCCGAATCCAGGATGTTGCCAAAGCTGCGGTAGTTGCGCTCGAGCTTGATCTGGTGCAAGACATGGAACTCGCGCACAAAATCCGCCATGTTGCCGACACGCGCGCCGCGAAAAGCGTAAATGCTCTGGTCGTCATCGCCCACGGCGATCACCGAGCCGCCCGGCATGGCGTCCGGACCTGCGGCCGCATCGTCGCCCTGCCCGGCCAGCATCTTGATCCAGGCGTATTGCAGCTTGTTGGTGTCCTGGAACTCGTCGATCAGGATGTGGCGAAAGCGCCGCTGGTAGTGCTCGCGCACCGGCAGGTTGTCACGCAACAACTCGTAGCTGCGCAACATCAGCTCGCCAAAATCAACCACGCCTTCGCGCTGACACTGCTCTTCGTAGAGCGCATAAATTTCAGCCTTTTTACGCGTCTCTTCATCGCGCACCACCACGTCTTTGGCACGTTGGCCGTCTTCCTTGCAGCCGGCGATGAACCACATCAGCTGCTTGGGCGGGAAACGTTCGTCGTCGATGTTGAACTGCTTGCACAGGCGCTTGATGGCCGAGAGCTGGTCCTGCGTGTCCAGGATCTGGAAGGTCGAAGGCAGGTTGGCGAGTTTGTAGTGCGCGCGCAAAAACCGGTTGCACAAGCCATGGAAAGTGCCTATCCACATGCCGCGCACATTGACCGGCAGCATGCTGGTCAGGCGCGTCAACATTTCCTTGGCCGCCTTGTTGGTGAAGGTCACCGCCAGAATGCCACCGGGTGAGACGTAGCCGTTTTGCAGCAGCCAGGCGATGCGGGTCGTCAGCACCCGCGTCTTGCCGGAACCGGCGCCTGCCAGAATCAGTGCATGGGTGGCCGGTAAAGTGACGGCAGCCAGTTGCTCCGGATTAAGATTTTGTAAGAGTGGAGAGCTGGGTGCGACTTCTGGAAACATCCCCTGATTGTAGAAAGCCCGCCATGCCCCGGATATTTGCGCTGCCCATACCCGTTTTGACAGCCCTGCTGGCCGCCTGCCTGTGGCAGCCGGCCCGCGCCCAGTCTTACTGCGCCAGCGATGGACAAAGCCGGCCTGTCGCCCTGGTGGAGCGCTTCATCAATGCCGATTGCCGCGACTGCTGGGTCGATCCGGCGACTGTGCGCGCGGGCCCGCGCGAACTGGCGCTGGACTGGGTGCTGCCCGGCAGCCAGGGCGAGGACGCGCCGCTGTCGGCGGTGGCGACCCGCGACGGCCTCAAACGCCTGCAGGCACTGGCTACAGCGCCACCCGCAGGCGCCAGCAGCCGCAGGGCCAGCGTCAGCCGCGCGCCGGGCACGCTGCGGGTGGCGCACGGCCTGCCCATCTCGGGCTACGTAGGCGCATCGATCGCCTACAAACAGGTCCCGGCGGATGCAGCGGGCCAGCCCTGGAGCGCCTGGCTGGCGCTGGTCGAAACCATTCCTGCCGGCACCGAAGGCACACCGGTCGCCAGGCATCTGGTCAGAAACCTGATTCAGCCCTTATGGGACGGGCGCAAGCAGCTATCAAAAACAGAGCGCTTGAGTTTCAGCGAGTCGCGTTCCATGGACATTCCGCCGGGCATGAAAACCGACCGGCTGCGGGTCATCGGCTGGGTGGAGGATGGTCAGGGCCGCGTGGTGGCCGCTGCGCAGTCGCGCTGCGCCGGCCAATAAGCGCCATCCGCCGTTGCATATACCGGCTATATCCGCCAGAGCCTCGCGCCGGTCCCCGCGAGCGCCTAGAATCAGTCACCGGGCCCAAGCAATTGCGCCCGGTTTTAGCTTCGGCATGACAAGCCCTGCGGGCAGTTGTCAGCCTCCGCTGAACTCACGCACCCGGTTTTAGCTTTGGCATGACAAGCCCTGCGGGCAGTTGTCAGCCTCCGCTGAAACTCTCTAGCGAGAGTTTTTTGTTGCCGCCCAGGCAGCGAGAGCCGGTCCAGTCCAAGTGCCTTCTGTTCATCACAGTTTGAAAGGCTTGGGAATCATGGAAATCTTCGACTACGACAATGTCCTGCTGCTGCCGCGCAAATGCCGCGTGGAAAGCCGCTCTGAATGTGACGCCGGCGTCACGCTGGGCAGCCGCCACTTCCGCATACCGGTCGTGCCGGCCAACATGAAAACCGTGATCAACGAAGAGATCTGCGTCTGGATGGCACACCACGGCTATTTCTACGTGATGCACCGCTTTGACCTCGACAACCTCGCCTTCGTCAAAAGCATGACGAAGCACGGGGTTTATTCATCGATCTCGCTGGGGGTCAAAAAGGCCGACTACGACACGGTGGACCAGCTCGTCGCCGAGGGCCTCGTGCCCGACTACATCACCATCGACATTGCCCATGGCCATGCCGACACGGTGCAGCGCATGATTGCCTGCCTCAAGGAAAAGCTGCCGTCCTCCTTTGTGATTGCCGGCAATGTCGGCACGCCCGAGGCCATCATCGACCTGGAAAACTGGGGCGCCGATGCCACCAAGGTCGGCATCGGTCCGGGCAAGGTCTGCATCACACGCATGAAAACCGGTTTTGGCACCGGTGGCTGGCAGTTGTCCGCGCTCAAGTGGTGCGCGCGTGTGGCGACCAAACCCATCATTGCCGACGGCGGCATACGCGAACACGGCGACATTGCCAAATCCATCCGTTTTGGCGCGACCATGGTGATGATTGGCTCCATGCTGGCCGGACTCGAAGAAAGCCCGGGCCAGACCGTCGAAGTGGATGGCCGGCTCTTCAAGGAGTATTACGGCAGCGCCTCGGATTTCAACAAGGGTGAGTACAAACACGTCGAGGGCAAACGCATCCTGGAGCCGGTCAAGGGCACGCTCAGGGACACCTTGCGCGAGATGGAGGAAGACGTGCAGAGCGCCATCAGTTATTCGGGCGGTACCCGGCTGATGGACATCCGCAAGGTCAACTACGTGATCCTGGGCGGCGACAACGCCGGTGAACACCTGCTGATGTAAGCGCCCGCCGGCTCAGGCGGTCGCGGCAAGCAGCTGCAAGGCCAGCTGGTGCAGGCGCTGGCCGGGCTGCACCAGGGCCTCAACGATGCTGAAGTGGTTGAGTCCCAGCAGGGCCTCACGCACCTGGACCACACGCGGGCCCCAGGCCTGCTCGATCAACGCGTTGTGGCGCAAAAATTCCGCGCTTTCGTCGGCACCGGCCACGCTGTAAAGCACGCCTTTTTTCGGGGCGGGCAGCCAGGCCGGGCTGGCCAGCGCCACCTGCGCAGGCGTCAGCCGCAGCGAGTCTTTCAGAAACGGTGTGTGCATGACCGATTCCAGCTCGTACAGCCCGGAAATCGACAAGGCGTTTTTCACCAGGTCAGCCGGCAGGTCTTTGGCAAAACGCGGCCACAGGCAAGCCAGCAGCATCGCCGCCAGATGCCCGCCGGCGGAATGCCCGATGACGGTGATGCGCTTCGGGTCGCCGCCGAAACGCGCGGCATTGCGCCAGGTCCAGGCCAGGGCCTTGACCATTTGCAGCGTGATGTCGGGAATCGTCACGGCCGGGCACAGGTCGTAGTTGGGCAGCACCACACAGGCACCGGCCGCGGTCAAGGCCGGGGTCACAAACGAATGTTCGGACTTGTCGAGCGAGCGCCAGTAGCCGCCATGCACAAACACCACGACCGGCGCGCCACCCGTTACAACCCGCTCCGCAGGAAAAACATCGAGCTTTTCGCCCGCGCTCTGGCCGTAAGCGATGTCCAGCGTACACGGCTGGCTGTTGCGTGCCTGCGCCGAGCTGTCGGCCCAGCGGCTGAAATACTGCGCGTGGTCGGGCACGAGGGCCCGGTTGTTGTACATGCGGTCCAGCCAGGCGGTATCGACTTGGGTCATGGGTGTGGTCTCCAGAAGAAGGGAAATAGTCGCCATCTTGGCACAGGCCGGGCAAAGGTCCGGGGGAGCGGGTAAACCCGCTATCCGGTCTTGTTCAATATTTGTATTCTGTATACAGAGTATCGCCATGCACCCCCAACTCGTCAAAATCGAATCCGCCCCCGACCTGGTGGACCAGGTCTATCACAGCCTGCTGGACGCCATCAGCGACGGCTCCCTGGCGCCGGGCGCCCGCATCATGCAGGAGGACATTGCCGAACAGCTGGCGGTGTCGCGCCAACCGGTGCTGCAAGCCCTGCGGCTGCTCAAAAAAGACGGTTTTGTGCTGGACGCGCCCGGGCGCGGCGTACTGGTGGCGCCGCTGGATGTGGCCTGGCTGATGCAGATTTACCAGGTGCGCAGCGCGCTGGACGCACTCGCCGCCCGGCTCGCAGCACGTGTGTATTTTCAGATCTCACCGGCGCTGATCAGCCAGGGCCGCGAGGCCACGCGCGGCCACGATATCAAGGCCATGATGGCCCTGGACCTGCAATTTCACAACGCGATTTACCAGGCATCCGGCAACCCGCTGATCGCCCAGAGTGCACAACTGCATTGGCACCACATCCGCCGCGCGATGGGCGCGGTGCTGCAGGTTTCCACCATGCGCGAATCGATCTGGGACGAACACCAGGCGATTGCCAGCGCGATTGCCGCGGGCGACGAGCTGGCCGCAGAAGGCCTGATACGCCAGCATGCCGAAGACGCCAGCCGCAACCTCTCCAGCCTGCTGGACACCGCCCTGCACCCCGTCAACCCGCCAACCGCCCAGCCAGCCTGATCCCACGGAGACCTCCATGAACCTGAGCCCCCAGCAACTTGCCGAATTCGACCGCGACGGTTACCTGTTTTTTCCCGGCCTGTTCACGCCGGAAGAAACCCAAACCCTCAATGCTGCGGTACCCGAGCTTTACAGCCGCCGCGAGGACTACAACGTGCGCGAAAAAGGCAAAGATGCAGTGCGCACCAACTTTGCAGCCCATATGTACAGCGAGCCTTTTGCCAAACTGGGCCGGCACCCGCGCATGATCAAGCCGGTGGAAGACCTGCTGGGCGAGCAGCTCTACATGCACCAGTTCAAGATCAACGGCAAGATGGCGTTTGAAGGTGATGTCTGGCAATGGCACCAGGACTATGGCACCTGGCTCAACGATGACCTGATGCCGACCGAACGCGCCATGAACGTCGCGATTTTTCTCGACGACGTGACCGAACACAACGGCCCCTTGATGTTCATACCGGGCAGCCACAAAAAAGGCGTGGTGGATGCGAAGCATGACCTGACCACCACCAGCTACCCGCTCTGGACGGTGGACAACGACCTGATACGCCAGCTGGTGCAGCGTGCAGGCGGCAAACAGGGCGGCATCGTCAGCCCCAAAGGGCCGGCCGGGTCCATGATTCTTTTCCACTCCTGCCTGGTCCATGCCTCGGGCAGCAACCTTTCGCCCTTCAACCGCGTCAGCGTCTACCTGAGCCTGTGTGCCGTCAGCAACCACATACGCCGCCACAAACGCCCCGAGTACATTGCGCACCGCGATTTCACGCCGATTGAATGCCTGCCGGACGACTGCCTGCTGAAAGACTACCCGGTGGACCTGCCCTGGAAAGACGGCGTGCCGGCCACGGCGCTGCAGACCTCGATGGAAGAGATTGCGGCTGAGCGCAAGGCGGCCTGAAATCCATGAACCTTTACACCAAACTCCAGCAGCGCGCGGCAGACAACAAGCCGATCCGCATAGGCCTCATAGGCGCCGGCAAGTTCGGCTCCATGTACCTGGCGCAGATTCCGAAAACACCGGGCGTGCACCTCGTGGCAATTGCCGACCTGTCACCCGCCGCAGCCCGCGCCAACCTCGCACGAGTGGGGTGGAATCCGGCCCTGACCCAGGCAGAATCAGCACAAGCAGCTATCAAAACAGGAGCAACCTGGATCACGGACGACTGGAATGCGGTAGTCACCCATCCGCAGATCGACATCATCGTCGAGTGCACCGGCAACCCGGTGGCCGCGGTCGAACACTGCCTGCAGGCCTTCGCCCACGGCAAACATGTGGTCAACGTCACGGTGGAAGCCGACGCCTTTTGCGGACCGCTGCTGGCGCGCAAGGCGGCCCAGGCCGGTGTGGTTTATTCGCTGGCCTTCGGCGACCAGCCGGCACTGATCTGCGACCTCGTGGACTGGGCCCGCACCTGCGGCTTCCCGGTGGTGGCGGCAGGCCGCGGCCACAAGTGGCTGCCGCATTTTTGCGAATCGACACCCGACACCGTCTGGGGCAACTATGGCCTCACGCCCGAGCAGGCCGAGCGCGGCGGCCTCAATCCCAAGATGTTCAACAGCTTCCTCGATGGCTCCAAGCCGTCGATCGAATCGACCGCCGTGGCCAACGCCACCGGCCTGACCGTCCCCAGTAACGGCCTGCTGTATCCGCCGGCCAGCGTGGAAGACATTCCCTACGTGACACGCCCGATCAGCGAAGGCGGCGTGCTTGAGCGCAAGGGTATGGTGGAGGTGATTTCCTCGCTCGAAGCCAACGGCCGCAAGATTCCCTATGACATCCGCATGGGTGTCTGGGTAACAGTCGAGGCTGAAACCGACTACATCAAGAACTGTTTTGAAGAGTACAACGCACACACCGACCCAAGTGGTCGCTACTTCACGCTGTACAAGCGCTGGCACCTGATAGGCCTGGAGGTCGGCGTGTCGGTTGCCAGCGTGGCACTGCGCGGCGAGCCGACCGGTGTGGCGACCTGCTGGAATGCCGACGTGGTGGCCACCGCCAAGCGCGACCTCAAACCCGGCGACATGCTCGACGGTGAGGGCGGCTACACCGTCTGGGGCAAGCTGCTGCCGGCCGACACCTCCATGAAGATGGGCGGCTTGCCGCTGGGCCTGGCGCACAACGTCAAGGTCGTGCGTGCGGTCAAAAAAGGCCAGAGCCTGAGCTGGGCCGATGTGGCGATGGATATGTCCACCCCGGCGTACAAGGTGCGCCATGAGATGGAAGCCATGTTCTCGCCGGCCATGAAACAGGCGGCCTGAAGCTACCCGTCAGCCTGCTGCAAGCTGGCTGACAGCTTTGGCGCCTGGCTTGCGCCATGATGGCCCACAGGCCGCAAACGGAAAACCCATGACCACTGCCAGTGACCCGCTCGCGCTCAAACTCGCCTTTCTTGGCATAGGCAGCATGGGCCTGATCATGGCCGGCCGCCTTTGCCGGGCGGGTCATGCGCTGCAGGTGTGGAACCGCACCCCGCAAAAAGCCGCTGCCCTGGCTGAACTGGGCGCCCAGGTCCACCAGCAGGCCAGCAGCGCAGTGGCCAGCGCCGACATCGTGGTCGGCATGCTGGAAAACGGCGCGGTGGTGGAAGACGTGTTGTTCGCGCAAGGCGTTGCCCAGGCGATGAAACCCGGCGCCCTGTTCATCGACATGGCCTCGATCAAGCCGCGTGAGGCGCGCGACCATGCCGCGCGGCTGGGCGCCCTGGGCATTGCGCACCTCGATGCCCCGGTATCTGGCGGCACGGGCGGCGCTGAACACGGCTCGCTGGTGATCATGGTGGGAGGAAAAACCGCCGAATTTGAACGCGCCCTGCCCGTGTTCGGGGTCTTCGGCCGCGCCACCCACGTCGGCTCGCACGGCACCGGCCAGCTGACCAAGCTTGCCAACCAGATGATTGTCGGCATCACGATAGGCGCTGTGGCCGAGGCCCTGCTGTTTGCCACCAAGGGCGGCGCCGACATGGCCAAGGTGAAGCAAGCCATCACCGGCGGATTTGCCGACAGCCGCATTCTTCAGGTACACGGTCAGCGCATGGTGGACCGCGACTTCATCACCCACGCGCGGCTGGCGATACAACTCAAGGACATGCGCAATGCGCTGGCCACGGCAGAAGAAATCGGTTTTGAAGCGCCCATCACCGCATTGTTTGAACAGCTGTATGCCGAAGGCGCCGAACACGGGCTGGGCGACCTCGACCATTCGGGCCTGTTTGTCGAACTGGCCAGCCGCAACGGCATGAGCTGATGGCCTTGGTGCGTCCATAAAAAAGGCCCGCAGTGCGGGCCTTTTTTGCAGATTCAGGAAAACTTCAACGTGCCGGACGTGCGGGACGTTTCTGCGCATCACGCGGCACAAACACCTTGCCGGCGGGCCGGGCAAAAGCCGGCTTGCGGTCAGCAAAGTCACCACGCGGTGCAGCCGAAAAACCTTCCGAACGGCCGCCAAAGCCGCGATCGCCGCCACGCTCGTCACGTGACGCAAATCCGCCGCCGTTGCCAGGGCCACGATCATTGGGGCGCGCGCCGCGGTCGTTGAAACCGGAGCGGTCTGCATAGTTGTTGCCCTGTGGTGCAGGCCGGCCCTGGAATGAGCCACCCCGGTCATCACGGTTGCCCGCAAAACCACCGCGGTCTGATGGGCCACGGTCGCCGAAAGCCGGCTTCTTGCCGGCATAACCGCCGCCGCCACCACCGAAACCGCCCGAAGGCGCGCGGTCGTTGCTGAAACGGCCACCACCACCGCCGCCGAAGCTGCGGCCACGGTCACCACCAAAATTGCCGCGCGGGCGATCGGAGGTGGGCGCAAAACGCTGCTGTGGCTCGAGACCGGCAATCACGCTGGGCTTGAGGTTTTGCTGGGTGTAGTGTTCGATGTCCTGGATCTTGCGGCGGTCGCGGAACTCGGCAATCGTGATCGCCTGGCCTTCGCGGCCGGCACGGCCGGTGCGGCCAATGCGGTGCACATAATCTTCGGCTTTCATCGGCAGGCCGTAGTTGATCACGTGGGTGATGGTGGGCACGTCCAGGCCGCGGGCGGCCACGTCGGTCGCCACCAGGATCTGCACCCGGCCATCGCGGAAAGCCATCAGGCGGCGGTTGCGCAGGCCCTGGCCCAAAGCGCCGTGCAGGGCAACAGCGCTGAAACCCTCCTGCACCAGATCATTGGCCAGGCCGTCACATTCGACCTGCGTGCAGGCAAACACAATCGCCTGGTTGATGCTGGTGTCGCGCAGCCAGTGGTCCAGCAGCTTGCGCTTGTGGGTCATGTTGTCGGCCCACAGCAGCGATTGGGTAATCGATGCGTGTTTTTCGTGCGGCGAGTCGATCTCGACACGTTGCGGCTGGCGCATCACACGCGTCGCCAGCTGCATGATGCGCGGCGCAAAAGTGGCGCTGAACATCATGGTCTGCTTGCGCTCTATCGTGAGCTGATTGACTTCGGTCAGGTCGTCGGCAAAGCCGAGGTCCAGCATGCGGTCGGCTTCGTCAACCACGAGGAATTGCACCTGGTCCAGCTTGATCTGCATGCTGCGCTGCAAATCCAGCAGGCGACCGGGCGTGGCCACCACGAGGTCGGCGTTTTGCAGCTTGGCAATCTGCAGCTGGTAAGGAATGCCGCCCACCACGTTGGCAATACGCAGGCCGCGGCAATGGCGCACCAGGTCAATCGCGTCTGCGCAGACTTGCTGGGCCAGTTCGCGGGTCGGGCACAAAATCAGCGCGCCGGGTGTGGCGGCCTTGAAGTTGCGCATATTGGTCGGGTCTTTGCGCTTGGGCTTTTTCAGGGGTGGCTCGCCACGGGCGACGGCTTCTGCGCTCAGGCGCTCAAACTCGGCGCGTTCGTTGCGATCGGCTTCTTCCTGCTGCTTGAGCAGGGTGTGCAGCACGGGCAAGAGGAAAGCGGCGGTTTTGCCGCTGCCGGTCTGGCTGGAAACCAGCAGGTCGGTGAATTTGGCCTTGGGGTCGGCCTTGACGTCAGCATCCAGCGCCTGCATGGCTTTCGGGATGGTGGCCATCTGCACGGCGGTCGGCTGGGTGAAACCCATGTCGGCAACCGCTTGCAGCAGTTCCTTGGCCAGGCCCAGTTTCACAAAGCCGTTAGGCGCTGCCACGATGGCGTCCAGCGAAGTTTCAGCTGCAGCGGGCGCATCGGAAAAATCCGCCGCCATATGGCTATCGGTGTCGGTGTTTGCTTCGGCCAAAAAGTCGCCGCGAGCCTCAAAAGAGTCAGTCATGTTTTTCTCACTAAGCACTTGCTCACCGCCCGACTTGTGGTTTTGGACAGGCGAACAAGAAACTACCACCTGCCGCGTAGCGGGAGGCTTCGTTTGTGGTTAATAAAACATCAACCACAAACGAATATGTCGGTTCGGGCGACTTCCGGTAAACCGGTGCCTGAAGCGATGGCTCTGTTGGTAGAGCCGCAAAAGTGTGAGGTAGATGTACAAATGCGGTGCACCCTGTGCATCCGTCAAGCCGTTGATTATGGCATGGATTGCGGGTTTGTACCAGTGCGCCCGCCATCAATAACCCCGCCAAGCGCCCGGCAGCAGTGCCGCCGTCGGCGATCAGCTCCTGTTTCAATAGCAAATCAGGTCCGCCACCAAAGGGATGGCGGTCAAACTCACTTCAGGAAATGGGTGCGGTAGTGTTCCAGCTCATCAATCGATTCATGCACATCGGCCAGCGCCGTGTGGCTTTGCTGCTTCTTGAAAGCGCTGTAAACCTCGGGCCGCCAGCGTTTGGCCAGCTCCTTGAACGTGCTGACGTCGATATTGCGGTAGTGAAAAAACGCCTCGAGTCTGGGCATGTACTTGACGATAAAACGCCGGTCCTGGCTGATGGTGTTGCCACACAGCGGCGAGCTGCCCTTGGGCAGGTATTGCGCCAGAAAGGCCAGCAATTGCTTTTCGGCGTCCTCTTCCGTGACCGAACTGGCCTTGACCTTGTCTATCAGTCCGCTGCGGCCATGCGTGCCCTTGTTCCAGTTGTCCATCTGGTCCAGCAACTCGTCGGGCTGGTGGATCACCAGCACCGGGCCCTCGATGCGCGGCGTGAGTTGCGGGCCGGTGACAATGACGGCGATTTCGATGATGCGCTCTTTGTCCGGGTCCAGCCCGGTCATTTCGCAGTCTATCCAGACCAGGTTCTGATCTGATTTTTTAAGCAGGGGTTCAATTTCAGGCATCTTGTGATTCTCGCTGATCGCCTAAACTTGGCTGCATGCCCGACTACTCACTCGCCCTTACCCTGCTTTTTTCAGCGGCGCTGATGCTTGGCCTGCTCATCCGCTTTTATCTGGCCTCCCGGCAGATCCGGCATGTGGCGCGCCACCGCGAGCAGGTACCTGCCGCATTTGCAGGCACGATTACGCTGGCTTCGCACCAGAAAGCGGCCGACTACACCATCACCAAGTCGCGCTTTGGCCTGCTGGAACTGGCTTTTGGCGCTGCGGTGCTGCTGGGCTGGACGCTGCTGGGCGGGATTGATGCGCTGAATCAGGCGCTGCAGAACTCAGGCCTGGCCGCTTACGGCAGCCTGGTGCCACAACTGGCGCTGCTGGCTGGCTTTGGCCTCATCAGCGGCCTGCTGGACCTGCCCTTCACCCTGTACAGCACCTTCCGCATTGAAGAGCGCTTCGGTTTCAACAAAATGACTTTCAGGCTGTGGCTGGCCGACCTGCTGAAATCCACAGCGGTGGGTCTGCTGATCGGCCTGCCGCTGGTGGCGCTGATGCTATGGATCATGGGCAGCATAGGCGCGTGGTGGTGGCTCTGGGCATGGGGCGCCTGGATGGTCTTCAACCTGCTGGTCCTGGTGCTTTACCCCACGCTGATTGCACCGCTGTTCAACAAGTTTCAGCCGCTCGAAGATGAAAGCCTCAAACAACGTGTGACGGCCCTGATGGCGCGCTGCGGTTTTGCCGCCAAAGGGCTGTTCGTGATGGACGGCAGCAAACGCTCGGCCCATGCCAACGCCTATTTCACCGGCTTTGGCGCGTCCAAACGGGTGGTGTTTTACGACACACTGCTCAAACAGCTCAACCCCGGCGAAGTCGATGCGGTGCTGGCGCACGAACTCGGGCACTTCAAGCACAAACACATCGTCAAACGTATTGGCCTGATGTTTGCCATGAGTTTCGCCGGTTTCGCGCTGCTGGGCTGGCTGTCCACACAAGTCTGGTTTTACACCGGTCTGGGCGTGCGGCCCAACATCGCCCCCACGCTCAGCGCCATCGCGTCATCGCTGCCCCCTGCGGGGGCGCTCATGCCTGTCAGCAATGACGCCCTGGCCTTGCTGCTGTTCCTGCTGGTGATGCCGGTGTTCAGCTTTTTCATCTCGCCGCTGTTTGCGCTGCTGTCACGCAAGCATGAATTTGAAGCCGACGCCTATGCCATCGCCCAGACCGACGGCAAGGATTTGCAAAGCGCCCTGCTCAAGCTGTATCAGGACAACGCCAGCACCTTGACGCCCGATCCGGTATTTGCCAAATTTTATTATTCGCACCCGCCCGCCTCGGAGAGACTGGGCCGCATGGGCGAACTTGCCGGAGCGCCCGCATGAATCCTGTCCACCAGAACCGCCGCGCGCTGAGCGCCACCGAGATCGTCACCCAGCTGAGTCAGCTCAATGGCGAGCAGGCTTTGGGCTGGCGCCTGATCGACGGGTCTCTGGAAAAGACTTATGTCTTCAAAAACTTCCACGAGACCATGGGTTTTGCCAATGCCGTGGCTTTTATCGCCAATGCAGAAGACCACCACCCTGACCTCGCGCTGAGTTACGGCAAGTGCACGGTGCGTTTCAACACGCACGACGTGAACGGGATTTCGGTCAGCGACTTTTTCTGCGCGTCAAAGGTTGACGCGCTGCTGGCTTGACCACTGTTTCTTCGGCCGGGACCTTGCCCGGCCTGGTTGTCGCCGGGTTCGGGCGGCATTGCCTAGTGGAGACACCCACCGGTGAACGCCTGATCTGCCACCCGCGCGGCAAAAAAAGCCAGGCCGTGGTCGGTGACCAGGTGTTGTGGCTGCCTTCGCAGGACGAAGGCACGATCGAAAAGGTGGAAAAGCGCAGCAACCTGTTTTACCGCCAGGACGATCTGCGCACCAAGTCGTTTGCCGCCAACCTTGACCAGGTGTTGATACTGATCGCCGCCGAGCCGGAGTTTTCCGAAAGCCAGCTGACACGCGCGCTGATTGCCGCAGAAGCCGAACGCATCACCCCCATCATCGCGCTGAACAAAAGCGACCTGACAGAGCCCTTTGCACGCGCCTGGGCCAAGCTGGCGCCCTATCGCGCCATGGGCTACCAGGTGCTGCCGCTGGCGGTCAAGCCCAAAACCGACACGCCGGTGGCCAACGACGCGCAGACCACCCAGTTACGCGCGCTGCTGCAGGGCAAAAAAACACTGGTGCTGGGCCCCTCGGGCGCTGGCAAAAGCAGTTTGACGAATCTGCTGATCCCCGGTGCGCAGGTGCTGACGGCCGAAATATCGCAGGCGCTCAATTCTGGCAAACACACGACCACCAGCACCACGCTCTACTGGCTGGATGCCGAACGCAGCAGCGCGCTGATTGACTCGCCAGGTTTTCAGGAGTTTGGCCTGCACCACATTGAACCCATGCAGCTGGCCGGCTACATGCCGGACCTGAAAGCCCATGCGCAGGACTGCAAGTTCTACAACTGCACCCATCTGCACGAACCCGGCTGTGGTGTGATCTCAGAGGTCAAATCAGCCGCAGGCCCCGTCGGGATAAGCGCAAGCCGCTATCGTTTGTATAGCGAATTGTTTGCCGAGCTGTCGCAGGCCCCGCGTTACTGAGCAACTCATTTCTTTTTCACATCATTCGTGAACGCGAAGGTGAAGCGACGACATTACAGACGTACGGCCAGCGAAGCCGGCAAAGTGCACGGATGATTTGGAGATGAAATCAGCCCAGCAGGCGCGCCAGCGTGAGCAGCGCCAGCAGCACCATCCAGAGCACCACCGAGCGCCAGACCAGGCCCACAATGCTGCGCAGATGCGCCACTTCCGGCTCACGGCCTGGCGTGCTTTCTGTGGCCGTGGCACCCGGCTCCACACCGCTGGCCTGAAAGCCTTGTGAGGCCTCCGGTGCAAACGCTGCCTTGAGCGCCTCGCCGCCCAGGCGCACATTCACGGCGCCCGAGGTGGCGGCCAGAATCACGCCGTCATTGCGGTTCTCCGACGCCACCGGCTGACGCTGCATGTAGTTGCGCCAGCCGTCGATGGCGTCTTCAAAACTGCCGACCACTGCAAAGCCGAGCGACGTCAGGCGCGCCGGCACATAGTCGATCAGGTCCCAGGCCCGCACAGCCGCATGCTGCAGCGCAGGGCTGGTGCCGTCACCCGTGGACTGGCTTTTGTGCGTCCAGTAACGCGACACGAACTCGCTCATGCGGTACAGCACCGCGCCCGCAGGCCCCAGGCCCAGGGCCGCCAGCACCGAGAACCACGCCAGCACGCCAAACACATGGCGGTGCGCCGCCAGCACCGAATACTCAATCACATGCCGCACAATTTCACTGCGCGGCAATTCGCTGGCATCGACCTGCCGCCACTGCGCCAGCAACTCGCGCGCCGCCGCCTCGTCGCCCTCGTCGAGGGCATCACGTATGTCGGTGAAATAGTGGCTGAACTGGCGAAAGCCCAGGGTGACGTAAAGCACCGCCACACTCCAGACAAATGCCAGCACGCCGCTGACGCTCCAGAGCAGCCAGTGAACCGCCAGCGTGAGCAGCGCCGGCAGCACCGTGGCCATGGTCCACGCCACCCACCCGTGTTGCGGCTTGCCCGCGTCCAGACTGCGGCTGGCCCAGCGCGCCCAGCGGCGCAGACTGGCATGAATCAGGTTGCCGCGAGCCAGCGGTCGGGCTTGTTCAATGATGAGCGCGAACAGGACAGCAAAAAAACTCATGGTGAATCATACTGCCCCCCGAGGGAGGAACAGGCTACACGCAGTGAGCCTGGACGGGGGTAACTGATCTATGCGCTCAGGAAACGGTAGAGGTTGCGCAGCATGCCGGCGGTCGCGCCCCAGATGTAGCGCTCCTTGGTATCGCTGCCGTCGATGCCGGTGTAGGGCATGGACAGCCACTGGCGCATCACACCCTCAAACTCGAATTCGTGGCGCTGGTGATTGGCCGGGTCCATCAGGTAACGCAAGGGCACCTCAAACACATCGGCCACCTCGGCCGGATTGGGCTGCAGCACAAAGCCGGGTTGTACCAGCGCCACCACCGGGGTGATGATGAAGGCCGTGCCGGTCACGTAGGTAGGCAAAATGCCCAGCACTTCGACATGCGCGCGCGGCAGGCCAATTTCTTCATGCGCCTCCCGCAAGGCCGTGTCCACTGCATCGTGGTCGCTGTTATCGGTCTTGCCACCGGGCAAGGCCACCTGGCCGGAGTGGGTGGACATATTGCCGGCCCGCTCTGTCAGCAACAGTGTGAGTTCCCCGCGCATGACCAGCGGCAGCAGCACCGCCGCCAGCGCCGGCTCGCGGTTGGAAAATTTCTTCTCCACGCTGTGCTCCGGTGTCCACAGCGGCGGGTGGCGAAAGCGCTGGCGCAGGGCCTGCGGCGTCAGGGCCTGCGCCGGCACACCCGACAAATGCGTGTCCACGCCGATCACCGGAATGCTGCGAGGATCAAAATGGGGCAGGGGTTTGGTGAAGGTCATGCGAAGCCAAGCGTAGCAGGCATAAAAAAGCCGCTCCAGGGAGCGGCTTTTTGCGGGCCAACTGCTTTTTACGCAGCTTTGGCGCCCAGCTTTTCCTTGATACGTGCCGACTTGCCGCTGCGGCTGCGCAGGTAGTACAACTTGGCGCGACGCACATCACCACGGCGCTTGACTTCGATCTTGGCGATCAGCGGGCTGTAGACCTGAAAGGTCCGCTCGACGCCTTCACCATTGGAGATCTTGCGCACGATGAAGCTGGAGTTGAGGCCGCGGTTGCGCTTGGCAATCACCACACCTTCAAAAGCCTGCACACGCTTGCGTGTACCTTCAACCACATTGACGCTGACCACCACGGTGTCGCCGGGGGCGTACACGGGAATGGTCTTGTTGAGGCGGGCAATTTCTTCCTGCTCAAGGGTTTCGATCAGATTCATGATTCATTCCATCTAACTTTTTCGTTCATACACGCGCTGCACTAAAGACCGCAAATCCATGGACACCTCAAGGAGGGTCAAGATGGTTGCAGTGGCCGCCAGAGGACCGAAAAGCCTTTGATTATAGCCTTTAATATCTAAAGGAGACCCAAGCCGGGCCCATCGTTTGCGGACAGGGTCTAAGCGTCGCGCTCCGGGTTGTCCATCAAATCGGCCAGAAACGCCTCGTCCGCGGCGCTCAGATTCCCCGCGGCTCGCGCTTTTTGCACCAAATCGGGGCGTCTGGCCTGGGTCAGGCCCAGCCGCTGGTCGCGACGCCAGCGCTCGATGTGGGCATGGTTTCCGGACAGAAGTTTGTCGGGCACCGCCTGATCGCGCCAGATTTCCGGGCGCGTGTAGTGCGGGCAGTCGAGCAAGCCGTCCAGCGCCGGGTTGAAACTGTCGAGCTGGTGGCTGCCCTCGTCATTGAGCACCCCGGGCTGCAGGCGCGCGACCGCGTCCAGGAGGGCCATGGCAGCGATTTCTCCGCCGGACAGCACAAAATCACCGAGGCTGATCTGCTGGTCCACATAACTGTCGATAAAGCGCTGGTCCAGGCCTTCGTAACGCCCGCAAATCAACACGGCGCCGGCGCTGGCCGACCAGCGCGTGACAGCGGCGTGGTTCAGCGCCTCGCCAATCGGCGAAAAGAGCACTGCCGGCGCCTGCTGCCCTGCTGCCTCTGCGCGCTCTTCACGGATTTTTTCAAGACAGCGCGTCAGCGGCTCGGCCATCATCACCATGCCGGGGCCGCCGCCAAAAGAGCGGTCATCGACCCGACGGTAATTGCCCTCGGCAAAATCGCGCGGATTCCAGAGCTTGACCTCGACCAGGCCTGATTCATAGGCGCGGCGCGTCACGCCGCTGGTCAAAAACGGCGCGAAAAGCTCGGGAAACAGGGTGATGACGTCAAAACGCATGAGAGGTATTTTGCGTCATGAAGCGCTTGCATTCTTCCCAAACCAGCCGGGACCGCGGAACCGGCTTTGCCGGGCCGCAGGTGCAGCGCCCCCGCGGGGGGCAGAGAGCTACGCGAAGCGAGCGAACGTGGGGGCTCTAGTAGTCCGGCTGCCAGTCCACCGTGATGGTCTTGCCCGGCAGATCGACGGCATCCACATAGGCGGCGACAAAAGGAATCATGCGTTCCAGCGTCTGCTCGCCTTCGGTGTATTCCACGCACAACACCGAATGCGGACCTGTGGCCATCAGGTCGCGCACCGTGCCCAGCGCCACACCCTCGCGGTTAAGCACATTCAGGCCGAGCAGATCGACCCAGTAATACTCGTCCTTGCCGGCTTTGGGAAAGCTGCTGCGTGGCACAAAAATACGCGCGCCACGCAAGGCCTCGGCCGGGGTGCGGTCGTCTATGCCTGCAAACTTGGCAACCACCGAGTCAGAATGGGTTTTGGACTCGCTGACCGCCAGTGTGACCGTGCCGGAAAAAGCATCAAAGCCGGGCCGATGCTTGACCTCGGGTGGCTGCAAAAACCAGCGGCTGGATGAAAAAAGCGCCTCGGACGAGGCGCTGTGGGCCAGAATTTTGACCCAGCCCTTGACGCCCCAGGCGTCAAGAATGCGTCCGACTTCGATGGCGTCCTCCGGAAGACCCGAGGACTCTAAGCCTGGAAGCATTGAAAGCTGGAAACTCAGGCGGCCTTGGGCGCAGCGGCTGCGCCCTGCTTGACCAGGCGTTCCACGGTGGGGGACGCCTGTGCGCCCACGCCCAGCCAATGGGTCAGACGGTCCTGCTCGATGCGCAGGCCTTCTTCGCCACCTTTGGCGATCGGGTTGTAAAAACCGATGCGCTCGATGAAACGGCCGTCGCGGCGGACGCGTTTGTCAGCCACAACAATATTGAAAAATGGACGGTGTTTAGAACCGCCGCGCGAGAGTCGGATGACGACCATGATTTATCCTTCGGGTGGCGGGGTGAAAAAAATCCACCCCAAAATGTTCCTGCAGCGATTGAGACACACGACATGGCACCCGGCCAGCGAAATGCTGCAAAGCCGCAGATTATAACCCGCCGCCCCGCGCCAAGCCCGCCCCGCCCTTCCCACCCCCTTTTTTGGCACCCCCATGACACTGATACGACCCAGCCTTGACACGGACCTGCCGGCGGTCACCGCCATCTACGCCCACCACGTTCTGAACGGTACCGGCACCTTTGAAACCGAGGCACCCAGCGTGGCCGACATGCTGGCGCGGCGCGCCGACGTGCTGGCCAAAGGCCTGCCCTACCTGGTGGCCGAGGAAGCCGGCACGGTGGTCGGTTTCGCCTACGGCAACTGGTTCAAGCCGCGTCCGGCGTACCGGTTTTCGGTCGAGGACTCGATTTATCTGGCGCCGGATCAGCAGGGCAAGGGCCTGGGCCGGCTGCTGCTGACCGAACTGCTGGCGCGCTGCGAAGCCGCCGGCATACGCAAGGTCATGGCCGTGATTGGCGATTCGGCCAACGCCGGATCGGTGGGTGTGCACCGCGCTCTGGGATTCACCCAGGTCGGGGTCATCGAGTCCTGCGGCTGGAAGTTCGGCGCCTGGCGTGATATTGTGATCATGCAAAAAACCCTGGGCGCGGGCGACACGCTTCCGCCCCAGGATTCCTGACCTCCCTGAAAGACCTGATGACCCCCCGAAGCAAAAACAAGACGCTGGCGACCTGGCTGGCGTTGGCAGGTGGTCAGTTGGGCGTGCACCGGTTTTACCTGCACGGCTGGACCGATCTGCTGGCCTGGATACACCCGGTGCTGGCGGCACTGGGCTGGTGGGGCGTGCAGCGGGTACGCCTGTACGGGCAGGACGACCAGCTCGCGTGGGCGCTGATTCCGTTGCTGGGTTTCACGCTGGCAGCTACCGCTCTCACGGCGATTTATTACGGCCTGATGGCGCCTGAAAAGTGGAATCTGCGGCACAACCCGCTTGCCGCGCCCGACGCGGTTGCCGGCAAAACCAACTGGCTGACCATGGCCGCCGTGGTGCTGTCGCTGTTGTTCGGCACGGTGGCGCTGATGTCCAGCATCGCCTTCAGCTTTCAGCGCTATTTTGAGTACCAGGTCGAGGAAGCCCGCAAAATTTCGCAGCCCAGGAAATAGGCCCCCACGTTCGCTCACTGGCGTGTAGCTCTCTGCCCCCCGACGGGGCGCTGCGCCTGCGGGCCGGCGGAGCCGGACCCGCGGCCCCGGCTGGTAAAGAGGTCCGCGAGGACGTGAAGTGTGTGAGCGTCAGAACAATTGCAGGCTGACCCAGTAGGCTATCGCGGCCACAAAAGCCGAAGCGGGAATGGTGAAAATCCAGGCCCAGACGATGTTGCCGGCCACACCCCAGCGCACGGCCGAGGCGCGCTGCGTTGCCCCCACCCCGACGATGGCGCCGGTGATGGTGTGGGTGGTCGATACCGGAATACCCAGGCCGGTGGCCAGAAACAGCGTGATGGCCCCGCCGGTTTCGGCGCAAAAGCCGCCCACCGGTTTGAGTTTGGTGATTTTCTGGCCCATGGTTTTGACAATGCGCCAGCCGCCGAACATGGTGCCGGCGGCAATCGCCACGTAGCAGCTGATGATGGTCCAGGTGGGCGGGGCCGAATCACCGGCGGCGGTATAGCCGGTGGCGATCAGCAGCATCCAGATGATGCCTATGGTTTTTTGCGCATCGTTGCCGCCATGGCCCAGGCTGTAGGCGCCGGCAGAGACCAACTGCAGGCGCCGGAACCAGCGGTCCACGCGCGAGGGCGTGGCGCGGCGAAACGCCCATGCCACCAGCACCACCATCATGGAGCCCAGCAGAAAACCCAGCATCGGCGAGATGAAGATAAAGGCCACGGTTTTGAGAATCCCGGCCGACACCAGCGAACCGGCGCCCGACTTGGCCATCACCGCGCCCACAATGCCGCCTATCAGCGCATGCGACGAACTGCTGGGAATGCCGTAGTACCAGGTGACCAGGTTCCAGCTGATGGCGCCCAGGAGCGCGCCAAAAACCACATGGGTATCGACCACCCCCGGCTGCACAATGCCCTTGCCCACTGTGGCGGCGACACTGAGGTGAAAAATGAAAATCGCCACAAAGTTGAAAAACGCTGCAAACAGCACCGCCTGGCCGGGCTTGAGCACCCCGGTGGAGACCACGGTGGCGATCGAGTTGGCGGCGTCATGAAAGCCATTCATGAAGTCGAAGGCCAGCGCCAGCAGCACCAGCATGACAATCACCCACAGGGCGGTTTGCGCGGTCTGCATGGTCAGGAATTTTCGAGGACGATGCCCTCGATCAGGTTGGCGACGTCCTCACATTTGTCGGTGATGGTTTCCAGCAGCTCGTAAATCGCCTTGAGCTTGATGACCTCACGCACATCGGGCTCTTCGCGGAACAATTTGCTCATGGCCGAACGCATGACGCGGTCGGCATCAGACTCCAGCTTGTCGATCTCCTCGCAGGTCTTGAGCGCGGCCTCGGCGGTGGCCGCGTCGCTGAGCTTGTCGATCAGCGCCACCGCGTCCTTCAGGCGCTCGCAGCATTTGACGCTGAGGTCGGTCAGCCGCACGATTTCATCGGTCATGTGGTGCACGTCATACAGCGCCATGGTTTCGGCCGAATCCTGGATCAGGTCGGCCACATCGTCCATGGTGTTGATCAGCGAGTGGATCTGCTCGCGGTCAATCGGCGTGATGAAGGTCTTGTGCAACATGCGGTTGACCTCCTGCGTGATGCGGTCTGCCGCGCGCTCGGAGGAGTCCACCTCGCGGTTGAAGGCCTCGCGCTTTTCAACGTCGTTGTAGTTGGCCACCAGGTTCGAGAAAGCGCGGGCGGCCTTCACGATCAGGTCGGCGTGCTGATTGAACAGCTCGAAAAAATTGCCTTCACGCGGCAGCAACTTGCCAAACAGCATCTTCAACTCCTGATCGGGTATGTGTCAGAAACATGACACATTTGTGACCCCCGGCAGTTTACCTGCCCGCCATGCGCTCAAGCCGAGCGGAAAATAAAATACACCGCACCCACCAAACAAAGCGCCGCCCACAAATAATCGAGCTTCAGCGGCTCGTTCAGGTAGAACAGCGCAAATGGCACAAACACCGCCAGGGTGATGACCTCCTGCATGATCTTCAGCTGCCCGATGTTGTACAGCGTGAAGCCAATGCGGTTGCCCGGCACCTGCAGCAGATATTCAAACAGCGCGATGCCCCAGCTCACCAGCGCGGCGATGTACCAGGGCGCGGCCGCCAGGTTTTTCAGGTGTCCATACCAGGCAAAGGTCATGAACACGTTGGACAACAGCAGCAGGCCTATGGTCTGCAGCGGGACGGGAAGGGTCTGTAAAAATGACATGGCTTCTTTCGGAGTGCTGCGCCCTGATCGGTCTCCTCGACCCAGAGCAATCAGGCCTTTTGGCCTGCAGCCCTTTGTGCACCTGCGCAAGCAGCTATCAATTATATAGCGGCTGCCATCCCCACCCAAGCCCTCAGGCGCGGGCGATCCAGCGCTGGCGTGCCGCCAGCTTTTCCACATCGCGCCAGTGGCTGCATTGCCGCACCACCTGCGGCCAGATGCGCAGCAGCAGCTCACACTCGGCCAGCGTGTCGGCCGCCGCCTGGTGCCGGACACTGCAGACAATGCCAAAGTGCGCCAGCCATTCGTCGAGCGCGCGGGCTTTGACTTTTTCATGCGTCACCGCGCACAGCGCCTCGATATCGACCCAGCGGTTCGGCAGATCGGCGCCCAGATGGGCTTTGGCTTGCCGCCCTATCATGGCCTGGTCAAACGGCGCATGAAACGCCAGCAGCGGCGAGTTGCCCACAAAGCGCGCAAAAGCCTGCAGGCCATCCTCCGGCTCAACCCCTTCGCGCTGGCGCTGCAGACCGATGCCGTGCAGCAGGATGTTGTCCTTGCTTGAGCCGACTGAAGACTGACGCAGCACCACTTCAAAACTGTCGCCCGGCGTGATGGCCAAACGTTGGCGCGGCCAGTCCACCTGGACAGCAATCGCCGCAATCGCCAGCAACTGGTCGCGCTGCGGGTCCAGCCCGGTGGTCTCCACGTCCAGCACCACCCAGCGCGCCTCGTCCACAGCGTGCAGCGTGCCCAGGCGTTGCTTGAACCAGCCGGCCCAACTCATCGGTCAAAGTCCAGCTGCAGGCGCTGCTGCAGTGAGCGCGCCACGCGAAAAGACTCGCGCAGGATGCGCCTGTCGATATCGTTCAGGCTGGCCACCTTCAGGTGGTTGGGCTGCTGTGGCGCGGCCGTGCCTTCGAGCTGTATGCGCAGGCGCAGCGTCTGCAAAAACTCAAAGCCGCTGACCCAGGCCTGATATTCGGGCGCGGCCAGGCCCAACAAGGGGCCCAGGGCCTCCAGCCTTTCGCGGGTGTTGGTCGCGGTGAGGCCGTGGTTCAGCGAATAAATACGCGCCACATCGACAAAAATAGCGGCACCCTGCAGCTTGAGGTCTATCAGGCCGGCCTCATCCACCGCCAGGCTGCCGGTCCAGTTCAGCGGCGCACTGCGCAGCAGGGCATTGACGGCCAGTTGCTTGATGAAGCGCGGTGCCCGGCGCGCCGCCTCCGTCACTTCCAGCCGCAGCTCGTGCGCCAGCGCGTTGTCCCCGGCCAGCGCGCGAAAGTCGAAATAAATGCTGGCGTTGAGCAGGTCATGCGGCGCACCATGTTCTATCCAGTGTGCAAAACGTTCGCGCCACTCGCGCAGCGTCAGGCAACAGGCCGGCTCACCGGCCATGATGCCGCCGCGACACAGCGGGTAACCGCAGGCATCCAGCGCCAGGTTGACATCGTGCGCAAATCGCAGCGCCGCCGCATGCTGCTCTGGCGTGCTGTTATCGGGCAGGATCAGCGCGTTGTCCTGGTCGGTGGCAATGGTCTGTTCGCTGCGCCCTTCAGAACCCAGTGCCAGCCAGCACATCTGGTCAAGATCGATGCGGTGCTCGGCAGCCTTGAGCGCCAGCAGACGCGCCGTCAGCACATCGTTGAGGTGGCTGATCAAGGTGGTGAGCTGGCGCGCATGTACCCCCTGGCCCAGCAGACTGTGCGCAAAACGGCGTATGTCCTGCGCCACCAGCGTCAAAGTGTCCACATCGGCCGCCGAGCGGATCGAGGTGCTGACCTGCTTGAGGCTCAGGCGCTGCATCGCAAACAGGTCGCGTTCAGACACCATGCCGATGGCCACACCGTCGCGCGTGACCGGCACATGGCGGATGCCATGCCGGCTCATCAGCAGGGCCGCATCAAGCGCGGTGTGCTGGTGTGTGAGGGTGTGCACCGGCTGCGCCATCACCTCGGCAATCGGGGTCTCCAGCGGCAGCCCCGCCAGCGTGACCCGGCCCAGAATGTCGTAGCGCGTCAAAATACCCAGCGGCCGCAGGGCCGCATCGGTGACCAGCATGGAGCCTATGCGCTGCTGGTGCATCTGCGTCAAGGCGTCACGCAGCGGCGTGCCGGGCAGGCAGCTGACCGGCGCCTGGTGCCCGACCTCAGCCAGCGGCGTCTCCAGCGACTGTTCGGCCAGTGCCTGCGAGGCATAAGCCACCTGCAGCGCACGCCGAGACAGGTCCAGAAACTTCAGGATGCGCCGGTTCAGAAAATCGGCAAACGGCGGGCTCAGCACGGCCAGCGTCTGCATGGCCTGCAGCGGCAAGGCCAACACAAAGGTGTCGGCCACCGCGCGGTAGCTGGCCGTCACTGCGCGCTGCGCCACCGCAGCGCTGACAGGAAAGAGTTCGCCCGGCTCATAGTGAAACGCGCCGCCCGAGAGTTCGGCCAGCCCGCGCTCGCCAATCACCGCGCCCTGGCGTATGAAAAACAGCTGCTCGACCACACCGTTTTCCGGTCCGATCAACATCTCGCCGGGCGCAAAGTAGTTCTGGCTGGAATGGCTCAGGAAAAAATCGACCTCGCCGGCCTGCATCTGCGCAAACGGCGGATGCCGCATCAGCTCCTGGCGCAGGTTGCTCAGCAGGCTGCTGGACGGGCTCAAGTCGGCCTTGAGCGAGGCTAGAGGCTGGGCGGCATCCGTCACGGGCGTCTCCTGATATTTTGAAAACCATTATCCGGGAAGGACTGGTGCTTGTGCTGATGCAGCGCAAACACTGTGGGGATGCCTTCGGCCCTGCCCACCGGGTGGGGGGCGGGTACGGGGGGACATCGACTCCCCCGCATGTCATCCCGGACTTGATCCGGGATCCATGTTGAATAACTCGTACAGCTTGGCGTGCCAACAAGCCGGGGGTTGCCCGGCGGCAAGTAACTTTCTTTTGCGTCGCCAAAAGAAAGTCGCCAAAGAAAAGGCGACCCGATGGTCTGGGTCCCTTCGCTTCGCTACGGGCAACCTGCGGTGCTCGCCGAAAACGGGGTCTCGCTCGAACTCGCCTTCGGCTCAGACAATCGCTCGCCCTGATCCGTTTTCGGCTGCGCTCCTCGGCCCAACCCGACGGGTGGGGGAAAGAAAACCAATACCGCATATAGACCCCCTCCGGAGTGCAGGAAGCGCGAAGCGCTTCCTGCACGGGAATCCCAACAGACCGTCATGTTTGCACGCGAGAGCAGCACACGTAGCCAAATGAAGTCCCCCTCCATCGCCCAGCGGGGCGAGGGAGGGGTTAGGGGTGGGAGTGGGGAGTCGCTCCTACTGTCTCAAGCAAACCGGGGACGCAGCGTGATGCAACTAAAAACTTGCCTGCAACCCAACCTTCAAACTGCGCCCAGGCAAAGGCGCCTTAGGGAAAGCCGTACTCGTCAACACCGAAGTCGCGCTGTAGGCCAGCTTGTCGGTGATGTTGTCGAGCCTGGCGTACCAGAGCAGCGATGCAGCGCCGGCCTTCACCCGGTAAGACGAAGCCGCATTCCACAGCGTGTAAGCCGGCGTCGCACCCACTGGCGGGGCCGGCACGCGCTTTTGCGCGGCCAGGTGGTCAAAGCCCAGACTCGCACCCCAGGGCCCGCTGGCCCACAACAAGGAGGCACCGACGCGCCAGGGCGCGATACGCGGCAGGGGCTGGCCGTTGCTGAGGTTGGTCGCACGCACAAGATCGCCGCGCAATGCCAGGTCCACCGTCGAAGCGCCCTCCTGCAGGCGGATGTTGCCGCTGGCCTCGATGCCGGTGAAGCGTGCGCGCACCTGCTGGTAGCGGAATTCAGCCAGCGCATTGAACTCGGCGCCCGATGCGGTAAAGCCCGGGTTGCCCGCATCTTCCACCGGGTTCACGGCGCCGTCCTCGGCATTACGCGTTACACCGGTGCTCTGATTGAGTGCGATGTAGTTGCGGAAACGGCTGAAGTAGGGGCTGAGTTTGAAGCTGTGGCCGCCCGACTTCCAGGCCGCGCCCAGATCCAGGTTGCTGGACTGCTCTTTGGCCAGATTCGCATTGCCGACCTCATAAGCGGCAGTGGCGATGTGTGGGCCATCGGCAAACAGCTCGTAGTCTTTGGGCGCGCGTTCCGTGTAGGCCAGGTTGCTGGTGAGTTGCCAGCCCGGCGCGGCGTTCCACAGCGCTCCCAGCGCGTAACTGCCGGGCTTGAAGTCCTTTTTGGCCGGCGTGAAACGCGCCACGCCCGGGTTGCCAAAAGACTCGACGCTGACAGACTCCAGCCGCCCGCCCAGGCTCAGCTTGCCCCAGCCCGTCCCCAACTCTTCGTAAGCAAACAGGGCCGACTGTGCGGTTTTGCTAAAGGGTGCAAAGGCCTCTGTGCCCACCGCAGAAAACCGGCTGGATTCGGTTTGCATGCCCAGCACGCCGTCGATGTTGCCGACTTTCGCGTGGCGCGCTTCCAGCCTGAAGTCACTGCCCTTGTTGGTAAAAACCGTGCCCGGCCGCGTACCTTCAAACTCGGTGTGCCGGTAGTCGGTCTGGCTGTATTGCGCCTTGACGCTTTGCAGCGGGCCGTCCAAATTTCGGATTTCACCTTCCACGGCATAACGGTCGGACTTCATGCCGATCGCGACCCTGTCCTCTGCCACCGTGCCATAGGTACTGCGGTAGTTGCTGGCCGACGCACCGAGGTAGCCGCCGTCAAAAAACACCGACCCACCAACAGCACCGCCGCTGACATCGCTGGCTGAATTGCAGATGCGCCTGGCGCTCGTGGTGACCGCGGTTTTGGTGCAGGCCAGGTCGCGCGGCACGCGCACATCACTGGTCTGGCGCTCAAAGGCATCCACATGCAGGCTGTAGCGCTGGTTCCCGCCTTCCAGCAGCATCCCCTTGCCGCGCTCTGAATTGCCGCTGGCCGCATTCAGGTTGACTTTGCCGCCGATGCCGCCGTTGTCATCAAACTGCGGCTCGCGCGCAATCCGGTTATCGATCACATTGACCACCCCACCGACCGCGCTGCCGCCGTAGAGCAACGCACCCGGCCCGCGCAAGACCTCTATGCGCTCCATGCTCAAGGTATCGCTGGTCACCGAGTGGTCATAACTGAGGCTGGACACGTCCAGCGATCCCCCGCCGTTGGCCAGGATGCGGATGCGGTCGCCGTCGAGCCCGCGGATGATGGGCCGGCTGGCGTTCGGGCCGAAGTAGGTGCTGCTGACACCCGGCGCGCCGTCCAGTGTTTCACCTAGCGTGGTTTTGGCGCGCAGCAGCAGGCCGTCGCCCGAATACTGCGTGGCGGGTGTTATCAAATCCGTGCTGCCCAGCGGGTTGCCGGTGACGGTGATTTCTTTCAGCGTGGGTGCCGGGGTTTGCGGCATCGCGCTGGTGCTGGCCAGGGCGAGCAGGGACAGGGTGGCCGTGCCCATGGCACTGCGGGGGAATGATTTTTTCATGGTGACTCGTTGAATCGGGAACGGGAAACACCGAACGGCGACCGCAAAAGGTGCGTTCGGCAACTTCGGATCTTTTGCGGGACTCAGCTCGGTGGCTGGCGCCGCAGGCTGGGATGGGATGCAAGGCGCAATTTGCAGCCAATAGCATGACTATTGGCAAGGATTGCAACGCCGCAGACCGCCCAATCCTGCGGATGCCGGCCGCGCGATGGGTTACGCAGAGGATCCGTAAGGATTCAGCGAGTCAGGGGCGGGCCGCGCGCTTCAAAAAGCGCGGCCCATCGGGCGCGTACTTCGCCCTCGAGGAAAAGAAAAACAAAAGCCGGCAGCACCATCGGCAAGGCCGCCAGGCACGGCACTGCAAGAGCATCCGCATGGCCAAGCTGGTCGTAAACGCGGCAATCCGATTCGTCGCCATGGGCAGAAAAAACATCGGCCAGCCAGCCGTGTGTCTGGCCGGGCCCATGGTCCTGGGCACTGTGCGCCAACGCCGCGTGCTGAGTATCCGGGGCGCCGTGGACCAGCCCGTGCATCAGGCCCAGCATGGGCGCGAGCAGCAAAACCAGGGCCAGACAGCCCCAGGCCGCGCGCAGCGCCATGCGCCTGATCACCATGCTGGTTTACTTCACCGTCACCGCATCGTTGATGCGGTAATACAGGCCATAGGGGTCGTCATGCAGCACCTGCAGCTTGCCCTCCACCACCACCGCTTCCATGCTGTACTTCACCGGTGTTTTGGTCTTGACCTCGACCATGCTTTCAGGGCCACCGGGCAGGCAGAAGGAACAACTCAGCGGAACCGATGACAGCAGGAAATGGCGCTGCTTTTCGCCCGGCTCCAGCGGCATCATGAAGCCCTGGATACGCTGGGTTTTGTCGTTCATGCCGAGTTGGCCCGCGTTGAACACCGGCAGGATGCGGTTGTTTTCATTTTTGGTTTTCACATCGGTCAGTACCGACCATGCGAGCACATCGTTGCGCGGTGCCAGCGGCGCATAGGGGCTGTTGGCACCGTGCACACCGGCGCCCTGCCCGGCCGGCAGATCGATGCTGCCAGCCGGTGCAGGGGCGGCCTTGCCCGCAGCGGGTTTGCTGCTGCCGGGGGGCAGTGGCGAGCTCAGCTGCGCATGCACACCAGCGGCAGCCAGCAACATTCCAGCGCACAGCGAAGCGATTGTGGGCATGTTGAATTCAAAACGTCGCATAAGGTTCTCCGGAAAGTAGACGGACGCAGGCGGGTCAATGCGCGTGTCTCATGCCGCAGTATTTACCCACGGCCAGGCCTTTGCAAGAGGCCTGCAGGTCTTTCAGGCAGAGGTCTTCTTTCTTGCCGGACTCCAGGCACTTGGCGGCGGCCTCATGTGCGGCTGCCATGGCGCGGTGGCGCTGGATGTCCTCTTTGGTTTCTGCGTCCTTGTGTTGTGCCTGCGCTATCGAAAACGTAGCTGCCAGCGCAAGTCCAGCAAGGGCTGGGAGCGTATTTTTGATGAATTTTTCAAGCATGCCGCTTACCTCGATTGTAAAAGTTCAAACACACTGACCCGGTAGGCTTCATACGCGGGCAGCAGCGCCGACAACAGCGCCACCCCCACAGCCAGTACCGGCACAGCCCACAAGCCGACCGGCCACGCGAGTGCGCCGATCAGGACTGATTTTTCCAGCTGCAGCAGCCAGCCCAGCAGCGCCATCAGCCCCTGGCCCGCCAGCACGCCCATCACGGCAGCCAGCAGCGCCAGCCACAGCGCCTCGCACAGCAGCAATGCCGCCACCTTGCGCGGCGGCGCGCCCAGCAAACGCAGCAGCGCCAGGTCGGCGCGGCGCTCGCGCACCGCACTCCACAGCGCGATGAAGACGCTCAGGCCGGCCGTCAGCAACAACACACCCGCCAGCGCGCGCAAGACATCGGTGCCGACGCCAATCAGCCGCAGCAGCCGGGTGATTTCCAGCGCCGGCGCAGCGGCCTGCATCTCGGTTGTGCTGTTCACAAAACGCGGGAAGGTCACTGCAGCCAGCGGCGTGCGGTATCGAATCAGCGCCAGCGTGACTTCGCGTTCGGCTTCCAGCGCCTTGCGGTCTTCGTCATCGAGCGCGGTGTCGCCCTCGTGCATTTTTTCGTGCACCTGCCAGACCGACTCTTGCGCAGTCAACACCAGCCGGTCCAGCACAGAGCCGCTGGCAGCCAGCACACCGCTGACCACATAAGGCGCCTGGCCGTGGCTGGCCCCTCCGCTGCCCAGGCCGTGGCTGCCGACAAAACGCTCACCCACTTTCAGCCCGGTCTGCGCCGCCACCTGCGCACCCAGCACCGCCTGCAACGGCGCCGCCCAGATACCGCCCTGCGCAAAACGCGCGCCGTAATGCGCGATGTAGTCCGGCGTGCTGCCGACGATGCGGAACCCGCTGTAGCTGTCACCCAGGCTCAGCGGAATCAGCTTGGCCACCTGCGGGTGCTGCCCCAGGGCCTTGACGGCGGCCAGCGGCACATTGCCGGTCGGCACGTCCAGGTGAAACACGCCCGACAAAATCAGCTGCATGGGGCTGCCCTTGGCGCCGACCACCACGTCGATGCCGGCCAGGTCGCGCTCAAAAGCCCGCGTGATCTGGTGGCTCACCAGCAGCACAAAACTGAGCGAGGCCAGCCCCAGGCTCAGCAGCAACAGGTTCAGGCCAGCCGCCAGCGGCCGTGACCAGAGAAAGTGCCATGCGATTGCTATTGTTTTCATAGCTTGCTGCGTGCGAGGAATAAGGGCTGGAAGCCGATTTGACCATCCAGATTGGCGGCCACCCGCGCATCATGGGTGGCGATCACCAGCGTCGCGCCGCAGCGTGTGGCGGTCGCCTGCAGCAGCTGCACCGCCTGCTGCGCGGCCTCGTCATCCAGGCTGGCGGTTGGTTCGTCCGCCAGAACCACCTGGGGTTGCAGCAGCACGGCACGCGCCAGCGCCACCCGCTGCGCCTGGCCGCCAGAAAGCTGGCCGGGTTTGCGCGCGGCCAGCTCGGCCACCCCCAGCGCCGCCAGCGCCTCGCCGATGCGGCCGTTGTCCTGCGCCTGCCCGGCCGCCCACTGCGCCATCGCCAGATTCGCATGCACCGTCAGTGCTTCGCTCAAGTGCAGTTTTTGCGGCAAAAACCCAATCGTTCGAGCGCGCCAGGCATCGCCCGCCACCTTGCCGAGCGCGGCCATGGACTGCCCAGCGACCGTGATGTCGCCCGCCGTCGGCGCCAGCAAGCCAGCCGCCAGCGCCAGCCAGGTCGATTTGCCCGAGCCCGAGGCGCCGCGCAGCAACACCACCCCGCCCTGCGGCACAGCCACATCCTCAAAGCGTATCTCTGCGCCGCCCGGGTACTGGTAGGAAAGCTGCCGGCTGCTGATCATGCCGGCAACCCTCTTGCGGGCGCACCGGTGGCACAGTCGGCGCACACACCCCGCACCGCAAAGTCCAGGCTCATGCCCTGGTAACCCAAGGCCTTGAGCGCATCCAGCGCCGATTGCGCGGCCCGCTCCAGGTCGTCCGCGCTGGACTGCAAGGCGGTCTCCAGCGGGCTGTCGCGGTGGCAGCTCTGGCATTCAAAGTGCGGCATGGCGTGTACGCCGGCCGGCATGGCCTGATAACGCCGCACCCGGCTGGCATCGACCCGGCACAGCAGCAGACCGACTTGTGTGAGCCGGTCAATCAGGCGGTACAGCGTGACGCGGTCCAGCGGTGCGCCGTCAGCGGCGTCACCCTCGCCCACCAGGGCGGCCTGCAACTGGGCATGGGTGTAACTCGTGTCCGCATGCGCCAGCAGCCAGCCCAGCACCCGGCGCGCAGCCGCCGTGCGCCGCAGTCCGTGCGCGGACAGCAGGGCGTCGATCGGATCGGCGGCGATGTGTTTGTCGGGAAGGTTTGCGGGCATGGGGAGGCTTGCAATAACGCAATTTGGTTGCATTATTACTCAAGACGACGCAGGAACAGTGGCGGGCAGGAAATGTTGTCTGGCCTGCGCCCGGTCACAGGCTTGACCGGTAAACGACCTCAAAACACTCGCCGACAACCGGCATCTGCTGGTCTGCTGCCTTGCCTAACCGTCTGGCCTGTGCAGAGTTCGTTGCAGTGCTATCAGCCGTCACCGTAGACGGCATTCAATTTTTCGATGCCTTCTTGAATTCGATCTGCATCCGCATCAATCTCTAGACGAAAGGCGGAACACATGTGCATCACGGATAGAAGCGTGAAGTTCGTCGCATCTCTTAATAGCTCATAGAAGCCGTCTACTGAAGGACCGAAAGAAGCTTCGACTGTGTCGTCGCCGCCCCTATCCATGTGATCGTCTAAAGCACTCAGGTTTGAATGGGTAAACGACGCATATTGAACATAGTGAACGTAATAGAAGTCTTCGTAACCAGCGGCCTCAGCCCACTGTATCGGCCGCAAGAATTCATTAGGGCTTTGTTGCCGCGCTTTCTTCTTCTCTATGTACTTCTCTTCCAATTTTGATTCTTTGAACGCTTTCTTCAAATTTTCGTTGCGCCACCGGGTCGACGACCACAGAAGTTTGAAATGCGCTTCACTTTGCATTCCGAAATATTTGGCTACAAGTTCCTTATCTTTTTCGAGCGCCGCTAACGTAAACAACGCTTCTAAAACGGGACGAACAATCAGTTTTGCTGGCGCCAGCATTCCCCGTTCCAACAAAATAATAATCGCCTCGAACGACTCAATGATTCGGATGCTTAGAAGGTAAAGTACGAAATGCCCTTCTGGCACGTCGGCGAGCTTCGCCTCACTCAGTTTTTTTATGGCCACGCGATTCAGGTCCTCGGCCAAATCAAAAATATGCAAAAACCGCTCCCTGAATACGGCGCGACCTTCGACTGCTTCGTCTGAAGGAAATCCATCGGTTTCAATTTTTGTCATGGAATCAGGTTTCCTCAATTTTGGACAGCGCAAAAAGGGCAGCACTTAAAAGAACCCTGCGGAGCGCAGCACAATCATAGGCATTAAGCTGTTTAAACCTCACTCCAATCGCACTAGAGACAAATCCACAACAATGGGCTCACTTCGCGCAACCTGCCAATAATCAGTCCACTATGACCGACACATCTGAAGCCTCCGCCGCGCCTCAACGCCCCACCCACCTGCGCACCCACACCTTCCACGGTCTGGAGCCCGGGCCCAGGCTGTTGATCCTGGGCGCGGTGCACGGCAACGAGGTCTGCGGAACCCAGGCCATCACACAGTTGCTGCAAGAGATCGACAGCGGCCAGTTGAATATCGAGCGCGGCACGGTGACCTTTGTGCCCATCACCAACCCGCTGGCTTACCAAGTGAAGCAGCGCACCGGCGACCGCAACCTGAACCGCAACATGGCGCCAAGCGCGATTCCGCAGGACTTTGAAGACCGCATCGCCAATGTGCTCTGCCCGCTGCTCGACAGCCACGAGGTGTTGCTGGACCTGCACTCTTTCCATACCGGCGGCGCGCCATTTGTGATGATTGGCCCGCAGGACAACAGCGGCACGCTGGAGCCCTTTAGCCACGCCGCAGCAGAAATGCAGCTGGCCCTGTGCACCGGTGCGCCGCGTATTGTCGAAGGCTGGCTGGACACCTATGCGCGGGGTGTATCGCGGCGCGCTGCGGCGCCCGCCACGGCCGGCACTGCGCGCGCGCAGACCCTGGTGACCAATCCGAACTACGGCGTGGGCACGACCGAATACATGCGCTCGCGTGGCGGTTACGGCGTGACACTGGAGTGTGGTCAGCATGATGACCCGCAGGGGGTACAGGTTGCACGCCATGCGATATTGCAAACACTGGCGCTGCTGAACATGGTTTCTGGGCCGCTGCAAGCGCCACCCACAGAGCGCGAAATCCTGCGCCTGGTCGATGTGACGGACCGCGAACACGCCGGCGACAGCTTTGCCCGCGAGTGGCGCAGTTTTGACGCGGTGCAGGCCGGGGACTTGATTGGCACGCGCCACAGCGGCACCCAAGTGAAGGCGCCACACGACGGTTTTGTGGTGTTTCCGAATCCGCGCGCCGAGCCGGGCCAGGAGTGGTTTTACATGGCGCGGCGCCGGAGCTGAGCGGCACGCGCGCTCATTCGTAGCGCTTGCCCGCCGCCAACAACTCGTCCGTGCCTATGACAGCGTTGAGGCCGTCAAAATCCAGCATCTGCTTGTGCCACGGCGCGGTGGTCTGGTGCTGGTGCAGGCTCGCGTAATAACCCTGCAGGGTGTGTGTCACCGCCCTGGCTGTGCCACCGGGGAAGATGACGATGCGAAAACCGCGCGCGCCCAGCTCGGCGGCGCTTTGCACCGGCGTCTTGCCGCCTTCCACCATGTTGGCCAGCAAGGGGATGCGCTGGGCGAAACGTGTACAGGCTGCATCCATCTGTTCTGGCGTGCGCAAGGCTTCGATGAACAGCGCATCCACCCCACATTCGAGATAACGCTCCGCCCGTTCCAGCGCAGCGTCCAGCCCCTCGACCGCCAGCGCATCGGTGCGCGCCAGGATCAGCGTCTGCTCGCTGCTGCGCGCGTCCAGGGCGGCCTTGAGTTTGCCCACCATCTCCTGCACAGCAATGACGGTTTTGCCGTCGAGGTGGCCGCAACGTTTGGGGAAACCCTGGTCTTCGAGCTGGACCATGGCCGCACCGGCCCGCTCCAGACCCCGGACCGTGCGCATGACATTGAGCGCATTGCCAAAACCGGTATCGGCGTCGACGATGACCGGCAGGCTGACGCGTTCGGTGATGCGGGCCAGGGTGTCGGCCACTTCGCTGTAGGTGGTCAGGCCCACATCGGAGCGGCCCAGCCGTGTGTAGGCAATCGACGCGCCCGACAGGTACAGCGCCTCAAAGCCGGCCTGCCCGGCCACCAGCGCACTCAGCGCGTCGTACACCCCGGGCGCCAGCAAGACGCGGTCTTGCGCCAAGCGCTGTTTGAAGGAAGGCATTGTCATGGCGTGTTCTCCAGAAGGGCCTGGGCGGTGTGCGCGGCAATGTAGCCGCCGGCCATGGCGCTGAGCAGGCCATTGCCCGACAAATAGCCCCAGACGGCGTGGCCCGAGACGCCGCGCGCCGCGCCGCCTGCAGCCAGCAGGTTGGCAAAGGCCTGGCCGTCCTCGCGCAGCACGCGGCACTGTGCATCCACATCAAGCCCGCCCTGGGTATGAAACAGCGCACCGGTGACACGCACCGCAAAATAGGGCGCAGCCAGACGCGCCAGATCCGGCGACAAATCCGCTTCTGCGCAGCCGATCAAAGCCGCCAGCGCCGCGCGGTCAGCAGCACGATGCAGCGCGCCGGCTTCTTCCGCCAAACAAAAATCGGGGAAAGTGCGCGCCAGCGCCAGCAGGCGTTCGTCAAACACATTCCAGGCCACACCACCGGGCTGGGCCAGCACGGCAACCGCCGCCTCGGAGTAGCCCTGGGTTTCGTCGTGGAAACGCTGACCCCGGGCGTTGAGCTGCATGCCGCCTTCCGCCATGACGGCCCAGCTCATCAAAATGCCTTGCGGCACCACCCAGGAGCCGTGGCCCTGGTAAGCACCGAGGTCGGCCAGGCGCGCACCGAGCGCGCGGCCCCAGCGGATGGCGCTGCCGTCGTTGCCGGTATGGCCGGCAAAAATCGCGTCGCGCATCTCGGGCAGCAGCTCGCCCACCAGCGCCGGGTTGCCGCCAAAACCGTTGCAGGCCAGCAGCAACACCTCACAACGCAAGCGCTCCAGCGTGCCGTCGGGGCGCTGGTAACCGAGGCCGGTCAGGGCACCGTCCTCGCCCACCCACAACTCGCAGACCAGGGCGTTGCCAAGCACCGGCACGCCGGCCGCATCGGCGGCGCGCTGCAGACGTGTCATCAGGCCGGCGCCGGTTTTTTCGGGCACCGCATGCATGCGCAGCGCACTGTGCCCGGGGTACAAAAAGCCTTCAAGCAATTCAAACTGCAGGCCGTGTTTTTCTTCCAGCAGGTCCAGTGCCGGGCCTATGGCCTGGGCATAGGCCTGCACCAGCTGCGGCGCAGCCCTGCCCTTGGCTTTGGCCTGGATGTCAGCGGCAAACTGCGCCGCGCTGTCGCTGATGCCGCGTGCTTTTTGCACCCGCGTGCCGGCCGCCGGGATAAAGCCCGAGGACAGCGCGGTGGACCCTGCCGGCGCTGCATCGCGCTCCAGCACCACACAGTCAATGCCTGCACCGGCCAGCACCAGCGCAGCCGTCAGCCCGCAGGCGCCGCCGCCAACAATCGCCACAGGCACCCGCACCGCGCCAGGCGGCGAGCCGCTGCAAATCACGGGTGCTGCGCTTGCGTGGGTTTTCGCCACCAGCGTCTCTCAGGCCGTGGGCCGGAACAGGTATTCGCCGCGCGGCTTGCCGATGACCTGACCGTCCTGGTAAATCAACTGGCCGCGCAAAAAGGTTTCTTCCACCCGGGCCGAGAGTTCCAGCCCCTCGAACGGGGTGTAGCCCTGGGTCGATGGTGAGTTTTTGGCGGAGATGGTCCAGGTTTTGCCGGGGTCCACCAGCGCCAGGTCGGCATCAAAACCTTCGGCGATGTCGCCCTTGCGGTTCAGGCCGTAACGCTGGGCCGGGTTCCAGCTCGTGACCCTGGCCATGTGGTTGTAACTCATGCCGCGGCGTGTGCCTTCGCTGATCAGCGAAGGCAGCAGGTATTCGGTGCCGCCAAAACCGCTCTTGGCCATCCAGATTTTCCCAAAATAGTTACCCCCGTACTGCTTGGGCAATTTCATTTCGTGGCGGCAACAAGCATGGTCAGACACCACCCAGTCGAGTTCGCCGGCCAGCAGCGCGTCCCACAAAAATTCGACGTCTTCACGCGGCCGGATCGGCGGGTTCACCTTGGCCAGTTCTGCCGCCTTGCTGTGGATGTCCAGCATCAGGTGGCCGATCGTGACCTCACGCTTGAAGTCGATGTGCGGAAAGGTCTCGGCCATCATCATCGCGGCCTGCACCGCCTTGCGTGAGGACAGGTGCAGCAGGTTGATGTTGGGCAGCGCGGTTTCGTGCGCGAGGTAGCTGGCAATAAACACCGCCAGGCCTTCCGAGTGCTGGGGCCGCGAGGCGCTGTAGGCGGCCAAGCCCTTGAGCGACTTGTCCTTCTCGACAATTTTTGTATAGGCCGTCATCACCTCGGCGGTTTCGCAGTGCAGCGACAGCGAAATCTGTTTCGCGCGCTCGGGCATTTGCTCACGTGCGGCCTGCACGCCGCGCATGACAAATTCAAAGTGGGCGTAGTCGTAGCGGTCTTCCTCGCCAATCATCAGAAAGTCTTTTTGCGAATTCGAGGCGCCGTGCAGGCCGTGTGAACCGTAAAACATGAAGATCTTGAAGCTGGAGACGCCGTGTTTTTCGATCAGCTCGGGGATTTCCTTGATGTGGGTACCGTCCATGGGCGCCAGGTGAAAACCGTAGTCCACATGAAAGCGCCCTTTTGAAAGTTTCAGCACCTCGGGGTAAAACTTCTTGTAGGGCCCGCCCTTGTTCAGGTAGTACTGGCCGGTGCGAAAGTAGTTCAGGCTGGAGGTCACCCCGCCCATGGCCGCGGCCCTGCTTTCGCTGATCGCGTCTTCCTCCAGCGGCGAATAAATGCCGCTGTGCATGTGGGCATCGACCACACCCGGAAAGGCGAGCCGGCCCAGCCCGTCGTGCAGCTGTTTGGCCAGGGCCACGTCGATGGCCGGCGCCACTTTGGCAATCTTGCCGCCCTGGATGGCGATGTCGGAGGTGTGCACCACGTTGCCGTGCGGTCGCACCACCCGCACGTTTTTGATCAGCAGGTCGTAAATTGGTTTGCGGGCAGTGGGGCTCATGCGGTTTTCCTTGGGATGAGGGATTGTTGAAGTTGGGCCAGCAGCCCGCCGGCAGCAGCCATGGCGAGCAGAAAGTCGGGAATCGGCTCGGCAGCGAGCAGCTCGCCATCGGCCCGCGTGATGCGGCCGGTGCGCGCGTCAAAGTTGATGCGCTCACCCTCCTGCAGCACTTCGGCCTGCGGACAGGTGAGCAGCAACAGGCCGACATTGAAGGCGTTGCGGAAATACAGGCCGCTGTAGGAAGGGGCAATCACCGCGGCCACACCGAGGGCCACCAGCACAGACGCCGCCTGCTCGCGCGAGGAGCCAATGCCGAAGTTGGGGCCAGCCACCAGCACGTCACCGGCGCGTACGCCAGTCGCAAAATCCGGCCGCAGCTGCTCCAGGCAATAACGCGCGATGGTGTCCACGCCGTGTTTCATCGCATGGCCGGGGGCCAGCGCATCGGTGTCCACATCAGCGCCCAAGCGCCAGACACGCGCGTCCTGGCCGGCCAGGGGTCTGGGCGTATTCATGCCAGCTCCCCGCGCGGGTCGGTGATCCTGCCGTGTATTGCCGACGCGGCCACGGTATAAGGCGAGCCCAGATAGACCTGGGCGCTGGCCGAACCCATGCGACCCTTGAAGTTGCGCGCGGTGCTGGAAATCACCGTGCTGTTGTCGTCCAGCGTGTCGCCATAACCGGCGCAGGCGCCGCAGGCCGTCGGAAACAGCTCGGCCCCGGCGTCCTGCAGGATTTGCAACACACCCTCCGCGCGCGCGGCTTGCTGGTCGCGCAGGCTGGCGGGCGCCACCATCAGCCGCACGCCTGCGGCCACGCGCCGGCCGCGCAAGACCTGCGCAGCGGCGCGCAGGTCGTCGAGCTTGGCGCCGGTGCAGGCGCCGATGTAAGCCACGTCTATGGCGGTACCGGCAAACACCGACACCGGCTGGGCATTGGCCGGGCTGTGCGGTGCGGCCACCACGGGCTCCAGCGCGCTGGCGTCGAAACGGTGGGTGCTACAGCCGGGGCCGTCGATGGCGGCGGCATCGGTCTGCCAGTGTTCCACATTCGCTATGGATTCGATAGCTGCCTGCGCACGTCCCTGTTGGGCCAGAGCCGATTTTTCCTTCATTCCTCGAGTGTGGCCTGCCTGCGCATCCAGCCAGGCCAGCGTGGTCGCGTCGGGCGCGATCAGCCCGGCCTGCGCGCCCAGCTCGGCGCTCATGTTGGACAAGGTCATGCGTTCGTTCATGGCCAGCGCCTGCACGGCAGGGCCGCAAAACTCCACCGCCTGGTACTGGCCGCCGTTCATGCCGAAGCGGGCAATCATGTGCAGCATCATGTCCTTGGCGCAGACCCCGGGGGCCAGGCGGCCGTCCCACAACATGCGGATGGTGCGCGGCACACGCAGCCAGATCTGGCCGGTCACCAGCACGCCCAGCATCTCGGTGCTGCCTATGCCGAACATATAGGCGCCAAAAGCCCCACCCGTGGGTGAATGCGAGTCGCCGCCCACACAGAACAGGCCGGGCCGGATGTGGCCCTGCTGCGCCACCACCACATGGCAAATGCCCTGGCTGTCGTACACATGCGGCAGGTCCTGCGCGCGCGCCCAGTCGCGCGCGATGCGCACAATCTGGCGCGACTCGTCGTCGCGCTCCGGCACATAGTGGTCCATCACCAGCACCACACGCGACTTGTCCCAGATCTGCGCGCCCAGCGCCTCCAGCATGGGTTTGAGCCGGCGCGGACCCGACGAATCATGGAACATGGCCATGTCGACCTGGCAGGTGACAATTTCACCGGGCTGCACAGACGCCACACCGGCCGCTCGCGCGATGAGTTTTTGCGCCAGAGTCTGGGGGGACGCTGCGGGCGTACTCATTCGGGCCTGGCCCCCGAAAACTTCACCACCCTGGCCCAGCGCGTGATCTCTGACTGCACAAAGCGGCCAAACTCCTCCGGGCTGTTGCCGACCGGCACCGAGCCTTCGCTTTCGAGGCGCTTGCGCACATCGGGCGAAGCAATCGCCTGGCGCGCAGCATCGCTGATCCTGCGTGTCAGGCCTGGCTCCATGCGGGCCGGGCCGAAAAGACCGAACCAGGCGCTGGACTCGTAGCCGGGCAGCACTTCGGCAATCGCCGGCACATCGGGAAACTGCGGCAGGCGTTTGGCACTTGTCACACCGAGCGCCTTGAGTTTGCCGGCGCGCACCTGGGCCTGCGCATTGCCCAGATTGGCAAACATCAGCTCGACCTGGCCGGCCAGCACATCGGCAATGGCCGGTGCGGTGCCGCGATAGGGAATGTTGACAATAAAAATACCCGCCTGCATCTTGAAGGCGTCGCCGGCCAGATGCAGCGACGAGCCGACTGCGCCTATCGCGAGGTTCAGCTTGCCCGGTTGCGTTTTGGCCAGCGCAATCAGATCGCGCACATCTTTGGCCGGCACCGACGGGTGCGCCACCAGCACCGAAGGCGAGGTGGCCACGCAGGTCAGCGCCGTGAAGTCGCGCACCGGGTCAAAAGGCAGCACCGGATACAGCGACGCGTTGATGGCGTGGCTGGTGAAACTCATCAACAGCGTGTTGCCGTCGGGCGCTGCCTTGGCCACGGCATCGGCCGCGATGTTGCCGCCCGCACCCGGCCGGTTTTCAACAATGACGGTGCGGCCCAGCAGCCGGCCGAGTTCGGCGGCGATGGTTCTGGCCAGCGTGTCGGTCGAGCCGCCGGCCGGAGCGCCGACCAGAATGCGTGTGGGCAGGGCTTGCGTGTGGGCCTTGGTCGCCAGCAGTGCGGCGGCAGAGCACAAGATGTCACGGCGTTTCATGTTTGTTCTCCAGAACCGGCATCAGCTATCAAAGCCCCAGGTAGGCACGGCGCAACTCGTCGCTGCCCAGCAGGTCGGCCGGTTTGCCCGAAAAGCGGATGCTGCCGTTTTCCATGACGTAAGCCCGGTCGGCGATTTCCAGCGACTGGCCGACGTTCTGCTCGACCAGCAGCACGGCCAGGCCGTCGTCGCGCAAGCGGCGTATCAGGCTGAACATCTCGTCCACCAGCAGCGGCGACAGGCCCAGTGAGGGTTCATCGAGGATCAAGAGCCGCGGTTCGGCCATCAGGCCGCGGCCAATGGCCAGCATCTGCTGCTCGCCACCGCTCATGGTGCCTGCCAGTTGCTGAAGGCGCTCCCGCAGGCGCGGAAAAATGCCGAAGACCTTTTCCAGATTGAGGGCCCGGCGTTCACGCGCCCGGGCAAAGGAACCGAGCTCCAGGTTTTCCAGCACGCTGAGGTTGGGAAACACCTTGCGCCCCTCTGGCACCTGGATCAGGCCGGCCTTGACCACCTCGCGGTAATGCGCATGGCTCAGGTCCTGGCCGTCAAACACCACAGAGCCGGCCCAGGCCGGGTAAATGCCGCTCACCACATTGTTCAGGGTGGACTTGCCGGCGCCGTTGCTGCCCAGCAGCGCCACCATTTCACCAGGCTCTACCCTCAGGTCCACACCGCGGAGCACCTCCACCTGGCCGTAACCGCCACGCAGGCCTTTGACGTCAAGCAGCGCTGTCATGACGATTCCGCCAGCGCAGCGGCACGCAGGCGCGCGGCCGTGCCATGACCGAGGTAGGCTTCGACGACCTTTTCATCGGCGGTGACCACCGCCGGCGAACCCTGGGCAATCAGCTCGCCCTGGGCCAGCACCCAGACATGCTCTGCCAGGTTCATCACCGCCTGCATCACATGTTCAATCATCAGCACGGTCACGCCGCTTTGCACGATGCCGCGCACGACCGGAATCATCTCGGTGATCTCCTGCGGGTTCAGGCCCGCCAGCACCTCATCAAGCAGCAGCAGGCGCGGCCGCGTGGCCAGGGCACGCGCAAGCTCCAGCCGCTTGCGGCCCGCCACCGTGAGGTCCGAAGCCGGCTTGTCGAGTTGAGCGGTCAAACCGACACGGGCGGCCACTTCTTCGGCCTGCGCCAGCGCAGCGCGCCGGTCTTTCAGGTGCAGGTGCACCCCCACTGCGATGTTGTCGCGCACGGTCTGTGTGGCAAAGGGCTGCACGATCTGGAAAGTGCGTGTCATGCCCAGACGCGCGTTGAGGTGCGGTACCCGGCCCGTGATGTCCTGCCCGTCAAACAGCACCCTGCCGCTGTCGGGCGTCAGAAAGCCGGACATCAGCGCAAACAGCGTGGTTTTGCCGGCACCGTTGGGGCCTATCAGCGCCGTCAGGCTGCCTGCAGGCACGTCCAGGCTGACGTTTTGCACCGCCTTCAGGCCGCCGAAGGATTTGGACAGGCCCTGGATGGACAGCAGCGGCTCAGCCATGCCGGTCCCCGGGTTTTTGCTGGCGCCTGCGCCACAGTGCCGTCGCCGTGGCGCCCAGGCCCGCAATGCCACGCGGCAGAAACATCACAATCAGCACCAGCACCACACCATAAATCACCATGTTGATGCCGGGCAACTGGCCAAACAGGTTGCGCGTGAGGTCGGCCAGCAGATGCAGCACCAGCGCGCCCAGCAGCGGCCCCCACAAGGTGCCCATGCCGCCCACAATGGCGGCGACCAGTGCTTCCACCGACACAGCGGGGCCGTAGGCAATGCCGGGGTCTATGTACTGGAACACCTGCACATAAAAAGCGCCGCCTGCCCCCATGAACCCGGCCGACAAGGCAATCGCGCCCAGCTTCACGCCAAAGGGGTTGACACCGATGGCGCGCGCAGCGTCTTCGTTGTCGCGCACCGCCTGCAGGTAGGCACCAAATCGCGAGTTTTTCAACCACCAGGTCACCAGCAGGGCCGCCGCCACAAACGCCAGCACCAGGTAAACATATCCCTTGCGTGAGCCGAACTGCATGTTGGCAATTGACTCCTGCAGCGGCAGCATCAGGCCCACGCCGGCACCGGTGAACGGCACCGACAGCGCCAGGATGCGAAACACCTCGGCAAAAGCCAGCGTCACCAGCGCAAAGTAGGACCCCTTGAGCCCGTAGCGAAAAGACAGCGCGCCCACCAGGGCGCCCATGCCGGCGCTGCCACCGACCGCCAGCGCCAGGGCCAGCCAGGCATTGAGTCCGCCATGCAACTGGGCCATGGCCTGCAGGTAGGCGCCGGTACCAAAAAACAGCGCATGCCCAAAAGAAAACTGGCCGCCAAAACCGCCGAGGATGTTCCAGGCCTGGCCCAGCAAGGCCGCATACAGCGCCATCATGACGAAGTTCAGGATGACGCCGGAATCCGTCACCAGCGGGATGCAGGCCACCAGCAGCACAAATGCGGCGATGCCCGCCAGGTCTTTGGTGCTGCCTTTCATGTCCGGGCTCCAAACAGGCCTTGCGGGCGAAACAGCAACACCGCGATGAAGATGGCAAAGATGCCGATCTGCCCCAGCGACTCACCGAGGTACAGGCCGCCCAGCGACTCGACAACGCCGATCAGCAGGCCGCCCAGCAAGGCGCCACCAAAGCTGCCCATGCCGCCCAGCACCACCACCGTGAAAGCCACCAGCACAAAGCCGCCGCCGACCTGCGGGTTGACGTAATAAGCAGGCAGCAAAAAGCAGGCAGCTGCGCCCAGGCACGCCAGGCCAATGCCAAAACTCATGGCATACACATGGTCCACGTCGATGCCCATGAGCTTGGCGCCGTGTTTTTCTTTGGCCACCGCACGTATGGCCCGGCCCAGGTCGGTCCTGCCGACAATCCACAGCAACAGGCCGGAGACCACCAGCGCACCGGCAAAGGCCACCAGCTTGGGCAGGGCAATCATGGCCGGGCCTATGGCGACCGTGCTCAGGGTGTAGGCCGTGTCTATGGTGCGGGTGTCGGACTTGAACAGCAGCAGGGCCGCGTTTTCCAGCACGATGGAAATGCCCAGGGTCACCAGCAGGATGTTTTCGTCCTTGCCATGGCTGGAGCGGTTGATGATCAGGCGCTGCAAGGCATAACCGAGCACAAACATGCCGGGCACCACCAGCGGCAGCGCCAGGTACGGGTCTATCCCCCAGTGCTGCTTGAGCAGGTACACGGCATACAGCGCCACCATCAAGGCCGCCCCATGGGCAAAGTTGATGATGTGCAGCACGCCGTAGATCAGCGTCAGGCCCAGGGCGATCAGCGCATACACCGCCCCGGTGGTGATGCCGTTGAGCAGCGAGGGAAAAAGGATGGATGAATCGAACATCCGGTCAGCGGCAGCTTCAGGCCTTGAGCGGGAACACCGGCTCGGTCTCGCGGTAATCGCGCGGCACGATGACCTTGATGTCGTTCTTGACCACCTGCGTCATCAGCGGCTGCGCACCGGTGTTCTGGCCGTTGACAAATTTGGTCGGGCCATAAGGCATGAAGTGGTCGGCGAAGGTCGACTTCTCCAGCGCGTCGATGATGGCTGCACGTTCGCTGGACTTGGCGCGCTCGATGGCATCGGCCAGCAGCATGGTGGCCGTGTAGGTGTTGAAGATTTCGTAGCTGAAGAACAGGCCCTTGGCTTCCACCCGTTTCTTGAGCGCGGCCGAACGCTTGTCCTTGGGGTTGAACCAGTGGTTGCAGTCGATGATGCCGTTGGCAGCGTCCGGAAACTCCTTGACAAACTTGTAGCTGGAAGCGGCGCCGCCCAGCACCGAATAAATCGCCTTGGGCGTGACCTTCTGCTGCTGCATGGTGCGCACCAGCAAGGCGTATTCGTTGTAGTAATTGGCAGGGATCACGATGTCCGGGTTCACCGCTTTCATGCGCAGCACGATGTTGTTGAAGTCGCGCGTCGGATTCGCGTGTTTGATGACTTCCTTGACCTCGTAGCCGTAACCGGGCAGCTCGCGCGACAGCAGCGCGGCCGTGCCGGTGCCGAACAGCGACTCTTCATGAACAATCATCACGGTGCGCGCCGGCTTGCCCGCTGCGGTGTTGAGCGCATGCAGGTTGGCCACGGCCACTTCCGCACACTTGCGGTAGCCGGGGCCGAAGCGGAAGGTGTTTTTCAGGCCGCGCTCGACAATCTGGTCCGCCACGCCGATGTCCACGATGTGCGGCAAGCCGTATTTGGCCGCGGTCTGGGTGGTTGCCAGGCAAATCGCGGAAGCAAACGCACCGACCACGGCCGAAACGCCGGCTTCGTTCATCTTCTCGACCTCGGCCGCACCGGCCTGCGGCTGCGACTGGGCATCACCGAGCAATGCCTCCAGCTTCGCGCCGCCCATGGCCTTGATGCCGCCGGCCTTGTTGATGTCCTCTATCGCCATCAGTGCGCCTTCGCGGCACTGCTGGCCGGAGTAGGCCAGCGCGCCGGTCACCGGGTGCAACACACCGACCTTGATGGTTTTGGGCTGCGCCCCTCCGACCATGGGAAAGGCCAGCGCCGAAGCAGCGGCAGCAGATTGGGACATGAAGTGGCGACGTGTACGCATGGCTTTCTCCTGGTGGATGGGGGTAATGGGGATGGTGGCGGGGGTGAAAACTTACTGAAACTGGGCAGACAACTCTTTGCTGACCCACACCTTGGCATCGATGCTGCCAACGCGCGAGAGCTGCATTTCGTACTCATAGCGGTCCGGACGGTACAGGCCATGCAGCCACTGGATGGGCCTGTCCTTGTCGTCATAAATCAGGCGGCGCACCGCCAGCAGGGCCGAGCCCACCGCCACATCGAGGTGCCGGGCCACCGCCACATCAGCCAGCCGCGCCGAAATGGTCTGGTGCGCACGGCCCACGGTCACGCCCGACTCTTCGAGCAGCACAAGAATCGGTTTTTTGGCCAGCTCACGCCGCCCGAACTGCCGGCCAATGTCTGCCGGCACATAAGTCGTGATGTGCGACAGCGGGCCTTCGCGCGTGCTGCGCACCCGCACCGCTTTTTGCACCGGATCGCCCGGCTGGAGCTGCAAGGCGCTGGCGACATTCGCAGAGGCGGTGACCATCTCAACCTCCAGCACATTGACCGAGGTTTTCAGCCCCATGCTGACCAGGTTTTCCAGCAAACCGGTGAGCTGCGCGCGCTGCCCCACAGGACTGCGGGACACTGCAGGCGATACCAGCGGGTCAAGGGCGCGGGTACCCCGCCCCGGCTCGCGCGAGATCAGCCCTTCCGCAGCCAGTTGCTCCAGCGCACGACGCACGGTGACACGGGCGACACCAAACTGCTGCATCAGATTGAGCTCGCCAGGCAGGCCCGCAGAGAACCGGCCCTCATGCAACTGCTCGCGCAGCACCAGGTAAATCTGGTGGTACTTGGTCATGGGCAGGGTGGCGGCCATGGCGCATCGTATGAACAGTCCTATTGTTCTGTCAATAGAACATTTGAAGCGGGGCCTGAACGCCCGTGTTGCTTCGCCGCCCGGCGCGTATCGCCAGCGAGAACCTCAGCCTTTGGCGTATTCCGAAAAGGTCTTGCGGAATTTGGCGACCTTGGGCCCGGCCACCGCCATGCAATAGCCCTGCTCCGGGTTCTTCTCGAAAAAGTCCTGGTGGTATTCCTCGGCTGCAGAGTAGTTGGACAAGGGCAGCACCTCGGTCACCACCGGCTTGCCGAAGAGCTTGTCGCGGTTCAGCGCATTGACCATGTCTTCAGCCACCCGCTGCTGCTCTGGCGTCGAGTAATAGATGCCGCTGCGGTATTGCGTGCCGCTGTCGTTGCCCTGGCGGTTCAGCGTGGTCGGGTCGTGGATGACAAAGAAAATTTCCAGAATTGCGCGCAGGCTGATTTGCGCCGGGTCGTACACCAGCTTGACCACCTCGTTGTGGCCGGTGGTGCCGGTACACACCTGTTCGTAGCTGGGCTTGTTGACGTGGCCGTTGCTGTAGCCCGACTCCACATCCAGAATGCCGCGCACCTGCACAAACACCGCTTCGGTGCACCAGAAGCATCCGCCGCCCAGCGCAATGGTCTGTTGGCCCGCGCCCGTAAACTTGTCCTGTTCCATAAGTCGTCCTTGTTTGTCCAGCTATCAGAACCAGATCATCGGGGAAAATGCCTTGGCCCCAGCCCCACCAGCTGAAAACCCTTGTTCGCGACGCGCCCGGCGGGTAGCGGCAAGCTACACATTTTCAAGTATCAAATCGTGCTTTGGCCCTTGTTTGACGGGCATAAGCAGCTATCAATTCAAGAGCGTATGGCCATGATGTCCCTTGGCGAACTCAAGCCCATTCTCGGCACCCTGGTGTTGCCGCCCGCCGCGCCGCTGCTGCTGCTGGGGCTCGGGCTTTTGCTGGCCGTCCGGAAAAAGGCAGCGGGCCTGACGCTGGCTTTTCTGGCCACAGCCCTGCTGTGGCTGCTCAGTTGCCACGCGGTGGCGGTGTGGCTGGCGCTGAACCTTCTGCCCCAATACCCGCCCATGTCGCTCGCCGCGCTCAAGATCAGCGGCGCCCAGGCGATTGTGGTGCTGGGCGGCGGTGTGCATCCGCTGGCGCCTGAATATGGCGAGCCGCAGGCCTCGGCGGCAGCGGCCATGCGCCTGCGTTACGGCGCCTGGCTGGCCCGCCAAAGCCGGCTGCCGGTGGCTTTTGCCGGCGGCCTGGGCTGGGGCGCTGCCGAGGCGCAGACCCTGTCCGAAGGTGAAGTGGCGCGCCGCGCTGCCTTGCAGGACTACGGGCTGGCCCTGAAGTGGATAGACAGCCAGTCGCGCGACACCGCCGAAAACGCGCGCCTGCTGCGTCCGCTGCTGTTCAAGGACGGTGTTCAGCGGATTGTGCTGGTGACCCATGCCTGGCACATGCCGCGATCGGTGCGGGCGTTTGAAGCTGCCGGCTTCAGCGTGAGCGCCGCGCCCACGGGTTTTATCGTGCCCCACCGCAATAGCGTGCTCGAATGGCTGCCGTCCAGCGATGGCATGGACAGCTCGCGGGCCGTGCTCAAGGAATGGCTGGCCTTGCTGGCCCAGCGCTTTACCTGAGCTTTACCCGGCCTGACCGGTGCCAGCGGGTCCCGGCTTGACGGCCAGCAGGCGAGTCGCTACATTACTAACCAGTCAGTCAGTAAAAATGTCCATCTCCAAATTCATCTCTGAACAAAGCGCCACCCTGGCGGGCAAACGCGAGCGGCGCAAGGAAGCGCGGCCAGGGGAATTGCTGGACGCGGCCCTGGACCTGTTTGTCGAAAAAGGCTTTGCCGGCACCCGCGCTGAAGAAGTGGCGGCCCGCGCCGGCGTTTCCAAAGGCACGCTGTTCCTGTATTTTCAAAGCAAGGAAGAGCTTCTCAAGGCGGTGGTGCGTGAAAACATTGCGGGCCGCTTCAAGGAATGGAACGACGAATTTGAGGCCTTTGAAGGCACGGCCGCCGAGATGCTGGCTTATTGCATGACGGTCTGGTGGGAGCGCGTGGGCGCCACCCGGGCCTCCGGCATCACCAAACTGATGATGAGCGAAGCCGGCAACTTTCCTGAAATTGCGGCCTTCTACCAGCAGGAGGTGATTCAACCGGGGCAGGCACTGATACGCCGCATCATGCAGCGCGGCATGGACCGCGGTGAGTTCCGGCCCATGGACCTGGACTACGCGATTTACAGCGTGATTGCACCGATGATCTTCCTGATTCTTGCCAAACACTCCACCGGCACCTGTTCGGACGCTTCCCTGACGGACAACCCGGGCAAGTACATCGCTGCGCAGATTGACACTATTCTTCACGGCATGTGCACCGCACAACCTTCCGCGAAAGCCAAAAAATGAAACCCTGGATCAAATGGGTCGTCGTCGCCGTGGTGCTGCTGCTGCTGGCCACAGCGGTGGTCGGCGCCCTGTCGGCGCGCAAGAACCAGCAGCAGGCGCTCGCCGCAGCCGGCGTTGCCAAGGCGCAAACCGTGGTCGAACTGGCCGCCACCGACGTGTTGCCGGTCAAAACCGTGGAGCTGAGCCAGGGCTTGCCGGTGTCGGGCTCGCTCAAGGCCGTCAACTCGGCTTTTGTCAAAGCCAGGGTGGCCGGCGAACTGCAGGGCCTGACGGTGCGCGAGGGCGATTTTGTCAAGGCCGGCCAGGTGCTGGCGCGTATCGATGCCAGCGAATACCAGTCGCGCGTGCGGCAGGCACAGGAGCAGGCCGACTCGGCCAGGGCGCAAACCGAAGTGGTGCAGCGCCAGTACGACAACAACAAGGCGCTGGTGGACCAGGGCTTTATTTCCAAAACCGCGCTGGACACCTCGCTGGCCAATCTGCACGCGGCCCAGTCCACCCACAAGGCGGCGCTGGCCGCGGCCGATGTGGCCAAAAAATCGCTCGACGACACGGTGCTGCGCGCCCCGCTCTCGGGTCAGATCGCACAGCGCCTGGCGCAACCGGGCGAACGGGTCGGCATAGACGCCAGGGTGCTGGAAGTGGTGGACCTGAGCCGGCTCGAACTCGAAGCCAGCCTGAGCGCGGCCGACGCCCTGGCCGTGCGGCCGGGCCAGACCGCCGTGCTGCAAATTGAAGGCAGCACACAAACCGTCAACGCCACGGTGGCGCGTATCAACCCCAGCGCCCAGGGTGGCAGCCGCAGCGTGCTGGTGTACCTGAGTGTGGACAACAGCAGCGCCACAGGACTGCGGCAGGGCCTGTTTGCGCAGGGCGCGCTGGGCACCACGCGTGTATCCAGTCTGGCCGTGCCGCTCAGTGCCGTGCGCACCGACAAGCCGGCCCCCTATGTGCAGGTGGTGGAAAACAATCAGGTGGCCCACAAGGCGGTTGAGATGGGGGTGCGCGGCCACAGCGCAGCCGGCAACGAAACCATGGTGGCCGTCAAGGGCCTGGCCGAAAATACGCTGCTGATTGCCGGCGCCGTGGGCGCGCTGCGCGAGGGCACGGCGGTGAAGTTCACCCAGGGCGCCGCTGCCGCATCGGCAGCCAAGCCGGCGCCCTGAGCCCCCAGCTGTATGTGGTTCACCCAGGTCAGCCTGAAAAATCCGGTCTTCGCGACCATGGTCATGCTGGCCATCGTGGTGCTGGGCCTGTTTTCCTACCAGCGCCTGCAGGTGGACCAGTTCCCGAACATTGATTTTCCGGTGGTGGTGGTCACCACCGAATACCCGGGCGCCTCGCCCGAGATTGTGGAAAGCGAAGTCACCAAAAAAGTCGAGGAAGGCGTCAACTCGATTGCCGGCATCAACGCCCTGACCTCGCGCAGCTACGAAGGCCAGTCGGTCGTCATCATCGAGTTCCAGCTGCACATTGACGGCCGCAAGGCGGCTGAAGATGTGCGCGAAAAAATCGCCTCGCTGCGCCCGCTGCTGCGCGACGAGGTCAAGGAGCCGCGTGTGCTGCGCTTCGACCCGGCGAACCGCGCCATCTGGTCGGTCGCCGTGTTGCCAGCTGCGGCGGACGCCAAGGCCGTCACCCCCACAGCCGTTGAACTGACCAACTGGGCCGACCAGGTGCTGAAAAAACGCCTGGAAAACGTGCGCGGCGTCGGCTCGGTCAGCCTGGTGGGCGGCAGCAAGCGCGAGATCAACATCTACCTGAACCCGCAGGCCATGGAGGCCCTGGGCATCACGGCCGACCAGGTGGCCAGCGCGGTGCGCAACGAAAACCAGGACTTGCCGGTGGGCGCCATACGCTCGCTGGCGCAGGAGCGCATCGTCAAGATTGATGCCCGCATGAAGCGGCCTGAAGACTTTGGCAAGATCATTGTGGCGCGCAAGAGCGGTGCGGGTGGCGGTGCTGCGGTGACGGTCGACCAGGTGGCCAGCATACGCGACGGCTCGCAGGAGATCGACAGCCTGGCGCTGTACAACGGCCAGCGTACCCTGCTGCTGACGGTGCAAAAGGCCCAGGGCGAAAACACGATTGCGGTGGTCGATGGACTGAACAAGGCCATCAAGGAATTGCAGGCGCAACTGCCGGCAGGCACGCGGCTGGAGCAGATCGGCGACGGCTCGCGGCCCATACGTGTGGCGGTGGAAAACGTGCGGCGCACGCTGATTGAAGGCGCCTTGCTGACCATACTGATTGTTTTCCTGTTCCTGAACTCCTGGCGCTCCACCGTGATCACCGGGCTGACCCTGCCGATCTCCATCATCGGCACCTTTCTGTTCATGAACCTGTTTGGTTTCACCATCAACATGATCACCCTGATGGCGCTGAGCCTGTGTGTGGGCCTGCTGATTGACGATGCGATTGTGGTGCGCGAGAACATCGTGCGCCATGTGCAAATGGGCAAAACCGCTTACCAGGCCTCACTCGACGGCACGCAGGAGATTGGCCTGGCGGTGCTGGCCACCACGTTTTCCATCGTGGCGGTGTTTCTGCCGATTGGTTTCATGGGCGGCATCATTGGCAAGTTTTTCCATGAGTTCGGCATCACCATCGTGGCGGCGGTGCTGATCTCGATGTTTGTCAGCTTCACGCTGGACCCCATGCTGTCCAGCATCTGGCACGACCCGAGCATCGAGGCCCACGGCAAGCACCATGCGCCCGTGACTTTTTACGACAAGACCATAGGCCGCGTGACGGGCTGGTTTGAGCGCGCCACCGACTCGCTGGCCGAGACCTACCAGCGCATCCTGCGCTGGTCGCTGGTGCACAAGCTGGCCACTGTCGGGCTGGCGCTGGCGATTTTTGTCACCAGCATTTTCATGGTGCCGCTGCTCGGTACCGAGTTTGTGCCCAAGGCCGATTTTTCCGAAACCTCGCTCAACTTCTACACGCCGGTCGGTTCTTCGCTGGAAGCGACCGAGGCCAAAACCCGGCAGGTCGAAACCATACTGCGCGAGTTTCCGGAGGTCAGGTACACCCTGGCCACCATCAACACCGGCAACGCCCAGGGCAAGATGTACGCCGGCATTTATGTGCGGCTGGTGGACCGCAAGGCCAGGACCCGCAACGTGGACGAGATGTCCGGCGTGCTGCGCGAGCGGCTCAAGCAGGTGCCCGGCATCACCGTCACCCATGTCGGCTTGCTGGACGCGGTGGGCGGCAACAAGCAGGTGGAGTTTTCGCTGCAGGGCGCCGACCTGCGCGAGCTCGAGCGCCTGACGCGCCTGGTGATGGACAAGATCGCCGGCATCCCCGGTCTGGTGGACCTGGACTCCAGCCTGAAGGCCGACAAGCCGACGATACAGGTGGATGTCAAACGCGACGCCGCGTCCGACATGGGCCTGTCGGTGGCGCAGATTGCCGCCTCGCTGCGCACCCTGGTGGCCGGGCAGACGGTGGGCAACTGGCGCGCACCCGACGACCAGACCTATGACGTGAACGTGCGCCTGGCGCCCGACGCGCGCAACGCACCGCAAGACCTGGAGCGCCTGCCCTTTATCAGTACCGTCATAGGCAGCAATGCCGACGGCTCGGCCCGCAACGTGCGTTTGAGCCAGGTGGCGACGGTCCGGGAAACCACCGGGCCGAACCAGATCAACCGGCGCGACCTGACGCGCGAAGTGGCGATCAACGCCAATGTGTACAACCGCTCGGCCGGCGAGGTATCGGGCGACATCCGCAAGGCGCTGGACAGCATCAACTTTCCGCCGGGTTACCGCTACCAGTTTGGCGGCTCCACCAAAAACATGGCCGAGTCCTTTGGTTACGCCATTTCGGCCCTGGTGCTGGCGATTTTGTTCATCTACATGATCCTGGCCAGCCAGTTCAAGAGTTTTCTGCAGCCGATGGCGCTGATGACATCGCTGCCGCTGACGCTGATTGGTGTGGTGCTGGCCCTGCTGCTGTTCCGCTCCACGCTGTCGATGTTTTCCATCATAGGTGTGGTGATGCTGATGGGCCTGGTCACCAAAAACGCGATTTTGCTGGTGGACTTTGCGATCCGCATGCGCGACGAAGGCATGGAGCGCAGCGAAGCCCTGCTCATGGCGGCCCGGGTCCGGCTGCGCCCGATCTTGATGACCACACTCGCGATGATTTTTGGCATGGTGCCGCTGGCGTTTGCGCTGACCGAGGGCTCGGAGCAACGCGCGCCCATGGGCCAGGCCGTCATAGGCGGCGTCATCACCTCCTCGCTGCTGACACTGGTGGTGGTGCCCGTGACTTATTGTTATCTGGACGATCTGGCGCAATGGGTCAAACGCCGCTTCAGCAGCCGGCGCGCGCAGCCAGCCCCTGTGCCAGCCCCCCCACTAAAATAACGGGTTTACCCGAACCACCCCACCGATTTCCACAGGCCACACCATGAACTACGAACAAGCCCGCTTCAACATGATTGAACAGCAAATCCGCCCCTGGGAAGTGCTGGACAGCCAGGTGCTGTCCCTGCTGGCGCTGGTCAGGCGCGAGGATTTTGTGCCGGCGACACGCAAGGCCCTGGCCTTTGCCGACATGGAAATTCCGCTGGGCACCCAACCGGGCCAGTGCATGCTGGCCCCCAAGGTGGAAGCGCGCATGCTGCAGGACCTGGCGGTGCAGAAGCATGAAAAGGTGCTGGAGATAGGCGCCGGCTCGGGCTACATGGCCGCCCTGCTGGCGCACCGGGCGCAACAGGTCATCAGCCTCGAGATTGATGCCGATCTGGCCCAGCTGGCGCGCGACAACCTGAAAAAGTCCGGCGTGTACAACGCCGAAGTCCGCACCGGCGACGGTGCCGCCAGACTGGGACAGGCGGTTTCCAGCAACGACCCCCTGAGCGGTCCGTTTGACGTGATTGTGCTCAGCGGCTCGGTCGCCGAGGTGCCGCCCGCGCTGCTGGCCATGCTGAAAATCGGCGGCCGGCTCAGCGCCATCGTCGGTTTTGAGCCCATGATGCGCGCCACCCTGGTGACCCGCGTCGGTGAAGCCGCCTTCCGCACCACGCAGGGCTGGGACACGGTGGCCCCGCGCCTGCTCAATTTCCCCGAGCCTTCGAAATTCAGCTTTTAAAAACAGGCCGTTCTGATGATTCCCCAGCTCGCCCCTGCCGACTTTGCCGCGTGGCTCGCCAGCCATCCGGCCGGCACACCCACGCCCATCGTGCTGGACGTGCGCGAGCCCTGGGAGCTGCAAACAGCCTCTGTCAAGGTGGACGGTTTTACCTTTGTGCACATTCCGATCCGGGACATCCCGACCCGGATCGAAGAGCTGAAAGAAGAGCTGCCGCCGGATCAGCCCGTGGCCTGCCTGTGCCATCACGGTGCGCGCAGCATGCAGGTCGCCAACTTTCTCGCGCAAAACGGTTTTACCCAGGTGGTCAATCTGCAGGGCGGCATCCAGGCCTGGACCGAGCAGCGTGATGCCTCGGTGCCGCAGTACTGATTTATTGGCCCCCACTTTCTCTGATTTTTACCTTCATCAGGACACGCATGACAACGCTATTGAAACAACCGGCCTTGTTGCCACTGGCTCTTGTGCTCAGCGCCGTGCTGGCGGGCTGGGCGCCCGCCGCGCAGGCGCAGAACCTGGTGGAGCTGTACCGCTCGGCGCGCGAATACGACGCCACCTACCAGTCGGCGCGGTCCCAGTACGACGCCAACCTGGCCAGGGCCGACCAGGCCAAGGCCGGCATCCTGCCGACCGCCGGACTGTCTGCGGGCGTGAACCGCACCAACTTTGAAAACACCAACCCGGTGGTGGACCGCAGCTTCAACACACAAAGCGCCAGCGTCAATGCCTCGCAGCCGCTGTACCGGCCCGGCAACTGGGCCACTTATGAGCAAGGCAAACGCCAGATCGAGTTGACCAGGGCCCAGCTCGAGGCGGCCGAGCAGGACCTGATTGTGCGCACCAGCCAGATCTACTTTGACGTGCTGGCCGCACAGGACACGCTGGCCTTTGTGCGCGCCCAGAAAGCCGCCGTGGGCGAACAGCTGGCGTCGGCCAAGCGCAATTTTGAAGTCGGCACCTCCACCATCACCGACTCGCGCGAAGCACAAGCGCGTTTTGACCTGGTGGTGGCCCAGGAGATCGCGGCCGAGAACGATTTGCGCGTCAAGAAAATTGCACTCGACCAGCTGGTCGGAAAAACCGAAACCAGTCCCAAAGGCCTGCTGGTTCCCGTGGCGCTACCGCCGCTGGTACCGGCCGATGTGAACACCTGGGTGCAGCAGTCGGAAGCCGTGCACCCGGCCGTGCGCCAGGCGCAGGCCAACCTGGAAGTCGCCAAACTCGAAGTGGACAAGGCCGAAGCCGGCCACAAACCCACGCTGGACCTGACCGCGAGTTACGGCAAGCAGCGCAACCCGCAGGGCAGCGCCACCAGCCCGCTGGACACGCGCAGCAACAGCAGCACCGTTGGGCTGGCGCTGAACCTGCCGCTGTTTGCCGGCTTTGCCACACAAAACCGCATCCGCGAAACCCTGTCGCTTGAAGACAAGGCCCGCTCCGACCTGGAAGGCGCCAAACGCACCGTGGCGCAAAGCACGCGCACCGCCTACTTCGGCGTGTTGTCCGGGCAAGGCCAGGTCAAGGCGCTGGAAGCGGCAGAAGCCTCCAGCCAGAGCGCGCTGGACGCCAACAAGCTCGGTTACCAGGTCGGTGTGCGCATCAACATCGACGTGCTCAACGCCCAAAGCCAGCTGTTCCAGACCAAGCGCGACCTGGCACAGGCCCGCTACAACGTGCTGATAGGCGGCCTGCGCCTCCGCCAGGCCAACGGCACACTGACGCCGGAAGATTTGTTGCTGATCAATTCGCTGCTGGTGCAGTAGTCCGTGAGGGGGCTGACCTCTCATTGTGAGAGGACGACGCCTCCAGCGGCGGTCCATGCTGTCTGTGCGTGCGCACCTGGCCAGCGAAATCCGCGGCCGCATAAACTTCAGCTCAAAATGAGCATCCTCTAAATGAGGGATGCAGCAATACCAGTGCATCGCAAAAATGAGCAGGTAATACTTTCTGGAATCTCAATGAAGTCCTGATCGTTCTGCCAGGCTCCAGCCTGCATCTTTTTGAACCACTCAACTTGGAGCGGTCAACTGTTATTCAGGGCGACCGCATACCGACGGAAAGATTGTTATGGCTCTTGATCGGAAAATCAGCGGCGATCTGGACGTGGTGCTTGTTCATGGAACCTGGGCAGAAAAAGCGCCCTGGTCAAATGACGAGCATGGCGCTATCAGGTCGGCCATGCGTGCCAGGCTCCAGCATGAGAATTTGTATTTTCATCCCTTGAATTGGTCTGGCAGCAACAAGCACAGCAGCAGGATAGAAGCAGGGGAAAAGCTGGCGACCTTGCTTGAAACTCTTGTACAAAAAGAAAACAGCAAATGCATAGTTATAGGGCACAGTCATGGCGGTGCCGTGATAAATCATGCCCTCCGGTTGTCCGGCAATCTCAGTACGAAGCTCTTCGGTCTGGTTTACTTGTCAACGCCGTTTGTTCAGGTCAGGGAGCGCATCGAATCAAAGCACATCAAGACGTTCATGCATGCGCTGCTCTGGATGGTATGCGTGCTGGTGTGTATTCTGCCTGCCCTTCTATTGGGGGTTTTATTCATTCACCTACCAACCGCCCTGCTCGGTTTGATCTATCTGCCACTAATGTATGTCTCGCCGTATGTAACAAGCATGATCTGGCACTTACCGCCCGAGCAAGGCTGGTGGCAGAAGATTAAAGTCGACGCGGCTGCAGTGGCTCCATTTTTTGCAATGGTGGCAACGGCTTTTGTCGTGAAAGAAATGCTTATCAGCATTGGATTGATAGCTCTCCTGTCTTGGGGCGCTGCGATTCTTGCTGCAGTTGTCGTTTTGTTTTTGGTCTTTCTCTTCTTCTCCCCCAGCAATCAGCAGGACATTGAGCACGGCTTACCAAGAATAGACGTGGGGGTAAAGCGCCTCCAGGATCAGTTTTCAACGGAGTCAATTGGTAACACGGCTTGCTGCTTTATACGCAGCAATCGAGATGAAGCAGCAGCCGGCTTGGGCATGGTTTACATTTTCAGCAGGCTAATAAACACACTGGTTACGGGGGCAATTTTCTTTCTTTCTTTCTTTTTTTCTATATGGGATGTAGCTAAATGGAAGAACTACAGAACGCTTTGGAGCCCCCTGAGCGCCACGACAAAATGGACTGCGGGTCTACTTGTCATTTTTGTTGCAATCCCATTTGTGCTAGCCATGCTGCTCTTTCTCATATTTGTGGTTCTGTATGCTGGACTGGCTAGCGTCGGCCTGGACGCCGACTATTCCCTCAAGTCGATCCATGCGGCGATTGGCAATGTATTGAGTTATCCAATATTTACCTTCAGCACAGAATTCATTGGCAAGTTGCAGCAACTTTTATTGATTCTTCTCATCACAAGCGGACTCGTGATTGCGATTGCGGCAATAGGTTTGTTGGTTCTTGGCCGAGCGTTTGGGCATTGGTTTGTTTGGACCAGCCTGATATTGGAAGTCTTCATAGAACCCGTCCCACCGGGAACCTGGAACTTGACGCAGCTTTCAGATCAAAGTGATCTTCATTTTGACAGTTCACCGGGAATGGAACCGCTTGCTCATTCAATGAGTTATCAGGACCCAAAGGCGATAAATGCATTAATTAGTTGGTTGCAAGACCGGATACATGCTTGAGTAAACTCATTGGCCATACGAGCCCTCCTCAAGTTCAGCAAAACAACCTGTAGCCAAGTTCCAGCTTCCTCTAGGTCAACTCAAACGCCCCCAGCGCCCGCGCCTGCCCATTAAGCAGCACCTCGACGCGGTGTCTGCCCGCATGGTGCTTGCGCGTCGTCATCTCCGCAGTCGATACCGTCTTGCTCAATCGCACGGTTTCCCTGGGCACCAGGTCCAGCACCTTGAGCTTGAACACCTTGGCACTGGTTTTGCCGCTGGCCTTGACGTAGTGGATGCAGAAATCCACCAGCACCTGTTGCGGCTTGTTGCTGGTGCTGGAAACGTCAAACGCGATGTTCACTTTGTCGCCCATCACCACACGTTTGGGCGTGATACGCGCGTTCGACACTTCAACCTCTGCGCTTTTGCCAAAACCCAGCACGTCGAGGGCTCCGGCCTCGCCGCGTTTGACGGCCGAGCGTAACGCGTGTTGCACGATCCAGCGGCGGTTGTCGCTGGCTCCCTTGAGCCATTGCTTCGCGGTTTTCGCCAGCAGCTCCGGGTGGTCTTTGCCGATGTCGTTGAGGTTGTTGGCGACCGAGCGGCGCACATAGAGCGCCGGGTCGTCCCTGAGCATCTCCAGCAGCGCCAGCACGGGCGCCGGGTTTTTCTGGAAGGCCGGCAGGCGGCTGGCCCAGGGCAGGCGCGGCCGGCTGCCTTCGGACACCAGGCGCCGCACATGTTCACTCGGGTCCGTGGCCCATTGTCTGAAACGGGCCAGCGTGGCGGCTTCATGCTTTTGCAGAAAAGCGCGGATGCTGAACTCGGCCGTGAAACGTTGGGTCAGCGCATGTTGCGCACGCATCGAATCCTCAAAATGGTCCAGGCCGAACTGCGCCACAAACAGGGTGTGCGGCAGGTACAGAAAGGACGCCATGCTGAGGCCGGCAGGCCGGCCATGCGGCTGGTCCAGCGACGCCAGCAGAATGTCAATCGCCTCGGGATAGTGCTGAGGCAAATGCCGCTGCAGCGCCTGCGCGATGTGTTTGCCGCGTGGCATCAGGGCCAGCGCGTCGTAACCCCTGAGCACATCGGCGACAAATTTGCGCGATTCAAACTGCGGGTGTGCGGCAGTGATCATGCGCGCAATGGCACGCGGCACATCAGCGCCGTATTGATTGACCAGGGCTTCTGCCATGGGGGCCTAACTCCTGCTGAAGTGTCGCACTACTTGCAATGTTGCCTGTAACTGGCCTCTATCTCGGCCACATAGGCGTCCCGGGCCGCATCACTTTTGTAAACACGTTCGCCCTTGTCGTTCAAATCGTAAATGCGTGCATGGCGCTTTCTCTCGAGGTCGTCCCTGGCCTCAATGCACCACTGGTTTCGGTTGGCGGCTTCCTCGAAGGCTTTTGTTTCTGCCGTCTGCCTGGCAATCTGGCGGCGCTTGAACTCGGTGTCCTGCTCGCGCACCGTGGCCAGCGGGTCTTTGGCAGCTGGCGCGCCCCGCGCTGCCGGCGGCGGCGAGTCAGGCAGCTTCATTTTTTGCCCCTTGTTGTCCGCCGGCGGTTTCTGCCCGTACTGGGTCACACCCTTTTCATCCACCCACTTGTAAACCTGAGCATGGGCCGGCAACAACAGTCCCATGGCGAGCAAGGCAATCCATAAACACCGCATACCACTTCCTCCCTTTTTATTCCGTACGACCGGACTTTCAGGACTTTGACCACTTCGCCAGCGCCTGCACCGTGCTGGCAGCCGCACCCCGGTGCTGCGCCGCAAAACGCAGGCCTGCCCCGGCTGCTGCGTGTTGGGCCACCGGGCGGCTCAACATGGCGCGGGCGCTGCGCACGGCTTCGGCCATGTCCTGCACCCGGCGCGCTGCACCCGCTGCTTCGGCCAGCTCGGCCACCTCGGAAAAATTGAAAGTATGCGGCCCCATGATGACGGGGCAGCCACCGGCCGCCGCTTCAATCAGGTTCTGGCCGCCCAGCGGCGCAAAGCTGCCGCCCAGCAAGGCCACATCACTCATGGCGTAATACAGCGCCATCTCGCCGAGAGAGTCGCCGAGCCAGACATCGGCCGGCTGCGGCGTATCGCCCCATGCGGAACGGCGCGACACCGACAGGCCGTGTTGTTCCACCAGGGCGCACACCTCGTCAAAACGCTGCGGATGGCGCGGCACGATCAGGACCTGAAAATCCGCCGCAGACGGCGCTGCCGCAGCGCCCACGGGCGCTATCTTTTCAGTAGCTGCCTGCGCGCTGCTGGAAAGGGCCAGAGCCCGAATTTGCTGGAGGAAATTTTCTTCCTCACCCTCGCGCGAGCTGGCCAGCATCAGCACCGGCCGGCCCAGCGCCTGGCGCCACTGTTTGCCCGGTACCTGTTGCGCCGCATCCGGCGTGGCGTCAAATTTGAGGTTGCCAAAAACACCCTGCACCGCCGCACCCAGCAGGCGCAGCCGGTCGGCATCCCCCTCACTTTGCGCATAAACGGCTGCCAGCGCCGCATAAGCCGGTTTGGACAGCGGCGCCATGCGCAGCGCCTGCTGCAGCGACTTGTCCGACAGGCGCGCATTGACCAGCACCAGCGGCACGCCACGCGCACTCGCACAGGCCACGGTGTTGGGCCAGACTTCGGTTTCCAGCAGCAGGCCCAGGCGCGGCTTGAAGTGGGCAAAAAACCGCGCGACTGCGGCCTCGCTGTCCCAGGGCTGCCAGACCTGCACATCGCCTTCGCGCAGCAGGCTGGCGCCCTCGGCGCGGCCGGTGGCCGTGCCATGGGTCAGCAGCACCCGCAGCCCCGGCCACTGCGCGCGCAGGGCGCTGAGCAAAATCGCGGCGGTGCGGGTTTCACCGAGCGAGACCGCGTGTATCCAGACCAGTTCGGAGCGCGCCTCCAGCGCCTGGGCGTAAACACCAAAACGCTCATCCACCGCTTCGAGGTAACCCGGCTCGGCCTGGCCACGCCGCAGCAGCTTGCGCCGCAGGAAAGGCTGGGCCGCCCACATCAGCAGCGAATACAGCTTGCGTATAAAAGTGTCCATCATGGCAGCGGCTGCAGCCTGGGCCGGCAAACCAGCCAGGCGTCCCACACCGCCTGCACCGATGGCGTCGGCTGCGCGAAGACGCTGAGCTGGTGGGCGGACTTGCCGCCTGCTGCGGCAGGCAGCGGCCCGGTACGCCAGGCGGTGTCAAAGTTGTAAATCTGCACATGCGGCAGATCGAGGGCCACAGCGATGTGGCTCAGGCCGCTGTCCACACCTATGACACCCGCGCATTGCGCCAGTTGTTGTGTGAGTTCATCGAGTGCCAGGCGCGGCCAGACCGTGGCGCGGGCTTCATCCCTGTCGCCTGCTGCGTTGAGCGCGGCGGCGATCGCCTGGCTGGTGGCCAGTTCAGCGTCGCTGCCATGCGGCAAGGCGATGTGGCAGCCCTGTGCCATCAGTTGCCGGCCCAGCGCCACCCAGTTTTCCTGCGGCCACAACTTGTCGGTGCGTGAGCTGCCATGCACCAACGCTATGATTTCAGGAGCTGCCTGTGCACGCCCTGAAAGGGCTGGAGGCCGATTTAATCCATAGTCCGGCAGCCCCGCAGGTGTGTAGCCCAGTGCGCGTGCCGCCAGTTCGCGCCCGCGCTGCACGGCGTGGATGTGTGGCTCCAGCCTTATCGCCACGTCGGCCAGCCAGCGCGTCGGCGCCTCGTAGCCCGAGCCCTCGGTCTGATTCGCCATGGCGTAGTGCTTGCCGCCGGGCGCCAATTGCGCCAGCCAGGCGACCAGCGCCGACTTGCTCAGGCCCTGCAGGTCCATCACCGCGTCGTAAGGCTGCACCTGCAGCGCATGCTTGAAGGCCCGCCACTCGGCCCGCGTGGCCGCACTGAATGGTGATTTGCGCCAGCGCCGCAGCTGGCAGGGGATGACGCGGCGCAGGCCAGAGCCCAGCAATGGCGCCAGCAGCGGCGCAAACGATGACTCAACCACCCAGTCAATCTGCACGCCCGGATGCGCGGCAAGGATGTCCTGCACCACGGGCAGGGTATGCACCACGTCACCGAGCGACGAGAGTTTGACCAGAAGGATTTTCACAAGGCGACCGCCGGAACCTCTTCGGACCAGTCGGGGCCGCGGGTCCGGCTCCGCCGGCCCGCAGGCGCAGCGGCCCCCCCGGGGGGCAGGGAGCTACACGCAGTGAGCGACCGTGGGGGCAACATCTAATGCGCAGCTGCCGAAACACTCGCATCAGGCTTGATGCTGCGCAGCAGGGCCAGCATGTCGCCCTCAATGCGCTGCAGCGCGACCTCGGTGTGCCCCTCAAAACGCAGCACCAGCACCGGCGTGGTGTTGGACGCGCGTATCAGGCCAAAACCGTCTGCCCAGTCGATGCGCAGGCCGTCAATGGTGGAAATTTTGGCGCCGGCGGTGATGGCGTCGCGCAGGGTGTTTCCCGAGGAAGGTCCCACGCCCCGCATGGCGTCCATCGCCTGCTCCACCAGCTGGGCAACCACGGTGTGGGGCTCACCTTCGCGGCAGGCCACATTGAGCTCGGGCGTGCTGAAGCTGGTGGGCAGGCCGTTGAGCAGCGCACCGGCATCGGGCGAGCGGCTCACAATCTCCAGCAGGCGCGCGCCGGCATAGGTGCCGTCGTCAAAACCAAACCAGCGCTCCTTGAAAAAGATGTGGCCACTCATCTCGCCGCCCAGCGGCGAGTTGATTTCTTTCATCTTCGCCTTGATCAGCGAGTGGCCGGTCTTGAACATCAGGGGCACGCCGCCTGCGGCCTCGATCTCGGGCGCCAGGCGCTGCGAACATTTCACGTCATACAAAATGGTGCCGCCCGGCACGCGCGACAACACATCACGCGCAAACAGCATCATCTGGCGGTCCGGGTAGATGTTGTTGCCGTCGCGTGTGACGATGCCCAGCCGGTCACCGTCGCCGTCAAAGGCCAGGCCCAGCTCGGCGTCGCCCGCTTGCAGCGCGGTGATCAGGTCCTTGAGGTTTTCGGGTTTGCTCGGGTCCGGGTGGTGATTCGGAAATTCGCCGTCCACCTCGCTGAACAGCTCGGTCACCTCGCAACCCAGCGCGCGGAAGATGCCCGGCGCCGACGCACCGGCAATGCCGTTGCCCGAGTCGATGACAATTTTCATCGGACGCGTGAGCTTGATGTCCGAGACGATGCGATCACGGTAAGACGCCAGCACATTGACGAGGGTGATGCGCCCGGCCCGCGCAGGTGTGGCCCAGTCTTCGGCTTCCATGCTTTTGCGCAGCGCCTGAATGTCTTCGCCAAAAATCGCGCGCCCGGCCAGCACCATCTTGAAGCCGTTGTAGTCCTTGGGGTTGTGGCTGCCGGTGATCTGTATGCCCGAGCTGGCCAGCGTACTGGCCGCAAAATAAAGCATGGGGGTGGTGGCCATGCCGATGTCGATCACATCCACCCCGCTGGCCGCCAGGCCCCGGATCAATGCGGCGCTGAGGGCCGGACCGCTGAGGCGCCCATCACGCCCAACGGCCACGCTGCGCTCACCCTGAGCCAGCGCGGCGCTGCCAAAAGCGCGGCCCAGCGCCTCGGCGACGGATGCATTGACGGTGGTGGGCACCACGCCGCGGATGTCATAAGCCTTGAAAATCGATGCGTCAAGCTGCATGGGAGAGGGTTCCTGGGCGTTGTGGAAAATCGCCTGATTGTAGGCGCCAGGGCCGGGCGGGACATGTCCGGAAACGGCTAGTCCCACGCCGCCCGCCGCGTATCATGAAGCCATGAACCCGAGCACCGCCCCGCTGGCCGACGACGCCTGTTACCTCGCGCTGAAAACGCGTGATGCGCGGTTTGACGGGCGGTTTTTCACCGGGGTCACCTCGACCGGCATCTACTGCCGCCCGGTCTGCAGCGTCAAAACCCCGAAGCGCGAAAACTGCCGCTTTTTTGGCCATGCAACGCAGGCGGAAAGCGCCGGCTTCCGGCCCTGCCTGCGCTGCCGGCCCGAGCTGGCGCCGCAGTCGGTGGCCTGGTCCATCCAGGACGCCAGCTACATCCTGGCGCACCAGGCGGCACGCCTGCTGGACGAACCGGAGAGCTGGACTGAACAGGCACCCACGGTGGAAAACCTCGCCTCAAAACTGGGCGTCAGCGACCGCCACGTGCGGCGCATTTTTGAAGCCCAGTTTGGCGTCTCGCCTCTGCAGTACCTGCAAACACGGCGCCTGCTGACCGCCAAACAATTGCTGGCCGACACCCGCCTGCCGGTCACGCAGGTCGCGCTGATCAGCGGGTTTGCCAGCTTGCGCCGCTTCAATGCCGCTTTTGTCGGCCACTACGGGCTGAACCCGACGCAACTGCGGCGCCAGGGGGCAGCGCCTTCGGACGGCGGCATCACCGTCAAACTCGGTTACCGTCCGCCCTACGATGTGGCCGCGATGCTGGGGTTTTTCCGCAAGCGCCAGATACACGCCATTGAATGGGTGGCGGACGGCGCAGGCAGCAGGGAGATAGCCCGCACTTTGCGCATAGCTGCGGGCGGCAAAACCCATACCGGCTGGATACACGCGAGCTTTGACGAAGGCCGCAGCCATGTGCTGCTGCGCATCAGCGACTCCCTGCGCGAGGTGCTGCCGCTGGTGATACGCCGCTTGCGCGCCATGCTGGACCTCGATGCCGACCCGCAAGCCATCAACAGCGCCTTGCATGCCAGCTTTCCGTCCGGTGATGGCCTGCGTGTGCCCGGTGCCATGGACGGCTACGAGCTGGCGGTGCGTGCCGTGCTGGGCCAGCAGATCACCGTGGCCGCCGCACGCACGCTGGCCCAGCGCATGGTGGACAAGCTCGGCGAACCGGTCAACACACCCTGGCCGGAACTGACGCGGCTGTTTCCCGCGCCCGCCGTGCTGGCGCAGGCCAGCGGCGACACATTGGGCCAGCTTGGCATCGTCCGGCAGCGGCAGGCGGCCATTGTCGGTATTGCCAAAGCCGTGGCGGAAAAACGGGTGCAACTCCATGGCGGCGCAGATGTGAATGCCACTGTGGCCGCGCTGAAAGAACTGCCCGGCATTGGCGACTGGACCGCGCAATACATCGCCATGCGGGCGCTGCGCTGGCCTGATGCTTTTCCGGCGGGCGACGTGGCGCTGCACAAGGCACTCGGTGTGTTGGGCCTGAAGAACCCGGCCAGGGAAGCCGAGCAGGCATCGCTGGTCTGGAAGCCCTGGCGCAGTTACGCCGTGATTCGCGCCTGGAGCGGCGCGATGCAGCAGCCGGGCTGAGGGCCAGGTGGTGACTTATGCAATTCGCGAATGAATACAGCCCCCCGATTTCATTGGACGGTCAGACGCAGCAGCGCGACCATGCCCAGTGAATGATCGCGGCAGGCCTTGGCGGAAAAAACAAACACAACCCTTCAAAGGTGAGCACATGAAATTCGACCCCTCCATCGTTCAGACCAGCTTCCAGAGCACGCTCGGAAAAATGATTATTGCCGCGACCGACAAAGGCCTGGCCGGGCTCTGGTTTGACGGCCAGAAACACCTGCCGGCGGAATTGACTGGCCCCGTGGTGTGGCCCAGCGACCCCGATCATCCGGTGCTGAAAAAAACCATCGCGCAGCTTGAAGAATATTTTGCCGGACAGCGCACGCAGTTTGATGTGCCGCTGGACGTCCGCTGCGGGACGGCTTTTCAGCAATCGGTCTGGCAGGCGCTGCTGAAGATTCCGCAGGGCGGCACCGCGAGTTATGGCGAGGTCAGCCGGCGCATTGGCAAACCGGCCGCCGTGCGCGCCGTCGGCGCAGCGGTGGGCCGGAATCCGGTCAGCATCATCGTGCCCTGTCACCGCGTGATGGGCGCCGGCGGGGCACTGACCGGTTATGCAGGCGGCCTGGAGCGCAAAAGCGCCCTGCTCCAGCTCGAGGGTGTGGCCCTGGAGGGCGCGCGGTGAGTGTTGTGTTACCCGCGTTGAAGAGCAAGGCCTGGCTCGGTGACTTCATATTGCTGGCGGCGATCTGGGGCTCGTCCTTTCTGTTCATGCGTCTGGGCGCGCTTGAATTCGGCGCGCTGCCGACAGCGGCGGTGCGCGTGGCGATAGCGGCGGCTTTTTTGCTGCCCCTGCTGTTGCTGCGCGGGCTCTGGCCCGAGCTGGCGAAAAACTGGCGCCGGGTGTTTCTGGTCGGCCTGTTCAATTCGGGCATTCCGTTTGCGTGTTTTGCCTTTGCGCTGCTGTCCATCACCACCGGGCTGTCGGCCATCCTCAACGCCACGGTGCCCATGTTCGGCGCGCTGGTCGCCTGGCTTTGGCTCAAGGACAAACCCAATACTTCGCGCCTGCTGGGTCTGCTGCTTGGTTTTGCCGGCGTCGCCATGCTGGCCTGGGACAAGGCCAGCTTCAAGCCCGACGCCTCGGGCGTGGCGCCCGGCTGGGCCGTGCTGGCCTGCCTGTTTGCCTGTGTCTGTTACGCCCTGTCGGCCAGCTACACCAAACGTTACCTGACCGGCTTGAGCCCGCTGGTGACCGCGACCGGCAGCCAGATTGGTGCCACGCTGGGCCTGTCCCTGCCCGCGCTGTACTTGTGGCCAGAGCGCATGCCCGGCCCCAGCGCCTGGCTGGCCCTGCTGGCGGTCGGCGTGTTGTGCACGGCCATCGCCTACATCCTGTACTTTCGCCTGATTGCGTCCGCCGGCCCGGCGCGCGCGCTGGCCGTGACTTTTGTGGTGCCGGTGTTTGCGGTTTTTTACGGCGTGCTGTTTCTGGCTGAGGCGGTGACCTTGTGGATGTTGCTGTGCGCTGTCGTGATTGTCTGCGGCACAGCCTTGTCCACCGGGCTGCTTAAAATCAGACCATGAGTTCGGCGCGCAAATTCAAGCTCAAGCTGACGGCCTCCAAGCCGCGCAACCCGCTGGTGGCGCCCGCGCTGCAGCGCAAGGCGGGCTCACACCAAAAACCGGAGGCGGCGACACGGCGTGCGGAAAAAATGGCGCTGAAAAAGCAGCTGCGCGAAGGCTGACCGCAGCAGCGCGCAGTGAGTGTCTGCATCAGGAGCGGGCAACAAAAAAGCCACCCTGAGGTGGCTTTTGCACTGGACATGATCCAGAATTCTGGCGGAGCGGACGGGACTCGAACCCGCGACCCCCGGCGTGACAGGCCGGTATTCTAACCAACTGAACTACCGCTCCTGGTAGATAGCGTTCACTCTTGCGAGCCAAGTGCTACCGCCTTGCGCCTTGGGCACCACACCGCTGGTGTGATGAATGCTGGCGACCCCACGGGGATTCGAACCCCGGTACCTACCGTGAAAGGGTAGTGTCCTAGGCCTCTAGACGATGGGGTCAAAACCTTGGAACTTCCGGTGGCGGGCTGGTGTTGTTACACGCAGGCCCGTCAAAAAAACTTCTCTAAACTTCCCGACAGTTGATGGTGGAGGTAAGCGGGATCGAACCGCTGACCTCTTGCATGCCATGCAAGCGCTCTCCCAGCTGAGCTATACCCCCGTGTCAACCATGTATGCAGGCTTGCCTGCATTCGTCGAGCCTTGAATTATAGCCCGAAAATCAAAGCGCTTTCAAGCGCGCCAGCCGGGTGATGACGTTTTCGCGGTCCATCAAAGCCACAAAGGCGTCCAGCGACGGGGTTTGCGGCCGCCCCGCTATCAACACCCGCACCGGCATGGCCAGTTGCGGCATCTTCAGGCCGGTGTCCGCCAGCACCTGCTTGATGGCCGCTGCAATGCCGGCCTTGGTCCATTCGCAGGCCGCCAGCAGCTCTGCCAGCTTTTCAACCGCGGGCAGGACCTCGGGCGGCACCTGGGCCCTGATGTCCTCGGCATGGGGCAGCTCGTCGGTGACCAGCACGGCCATCCATTCGGCCAGTTCCACCAGCGTGCTGCAGCGGTCCTTGAGCAAGGCGCAGGCCGCCACGCGCCGCGTGACATCAAGGGCAGACAAGGCATGTGCGCTGAGGAAAGGCGCCACCCGTTCTGCCAGTTTTTCGTCGGCCATGGCTTTCATGTGCTGGGCATTGACCCAGCGCAGCTTGGCTTCGTCGAACTGCGCTGCGCTTTTGCCGAGGTGGTCCAGATTGAACCACTGCAAAAACTGTTCACGGCTGAAAATTTCGTCGTCGCCATGGCTCCAGCCCAGGCGCGCCAGGTAATTCACCATGGCATCGGGCAAGTAACCTTCTTTCGCGTACTGCGTGACGGCCTTGGCGCCATTGCGCTTGCTCATCTTCTCGCCCTGCTCGTTGAGCACGGTCGGCAGGTGTGCATACACCGGCACGTCCTGGCCCAGCGCGCGCAGGATGTTGATCTGGCGCGGCGTGTTGTTGACATGGTCGTCGCCGCGTATCACATGCGTGATGCCCATGTCCATGTCGTCGACCACCACGCAGAAGTTGTAGGTCGGCGTGCCGTCAGGCCGCGCAATCACCAGGTCGTCGAGTTCGTCGTTGCTGATCTCGATGCGACCCTTGACCTTGTCGTCCCAGACCACAGCACCACCTTGCGGGTTTCTGAAACGCAGCACCGGCAACACACCTTCAGGTATGGCCGGCAGGGTCTTGCCGGGTTCGGGCCGCCAGGTGCCGTCGTAACGCGGCTTCTGTTTGTCCGCCATCTGCTGCTCGCGCAGGGCATCGAGCTCGGCCACACTCATGTAACAGGGGTAGACCAGACCGCCAGAGACCATCTGCGCCAGCACCGCCTTGTAACGGTCCATGCGCTGCATCTGGTAGACCGGTCCTTCGTCGTAATCCAGCCCCAGCCAGCGCATGCCTTCGATGATCACGTCGACGGCTTCCTGCGAGGAACGCTCGACATCGGTATCTTCGATGCGCAGGATGAAGTCGCCACCGGTGGAACGTGCAAACGCCCACGGGTACAGCGCCGAGCGGATGTTGCCGAGGTGGATGAAACCGGTGGGGGAAGGTGCGAAGCGGGTGCGTGTCTTGAGGGTCATGCCAGGCTGTCCAGGCCACGCGAAAGGTCGGCCTTGATGTCGTCGATGTGGTCGAGTCCGACTGCCAGCCGGATCAGGCCCTGGCCGATGCCGGCGGCCTGGCGCTGCTCTTCGGTCAGGCGCCCGTGCGAGGTGGTGCCGGGGTGGCTGATGATGGTTTTGGTGTCACCGAGATTGGTGGCGATGCTGATGACCTGCGTGCTGTTGATCACATGGAAGGCGTTGTTGCGCGCGGTCGCCACGTCGTCGCCGCGCAAATCGAAAGACAAGACCGCACCGCCCAGGCCGGATTGCTGGCGCATCGCCAGCTCATGCTGCGGGTGTGATTCAAGACCGGGGTAATACACCCGCGCCACCTGCGGCTGCTGCTCCAGCCATTTCGCCACGGCCAGCGCGTTGGCCGACTGGGCCTGCATGCGTATGCCCAGGGTCTCCAGCCCCTTGAGCACCACCCAGGCGTTAAACGGCGCCAGCGTCATGCCGGCGGTGCGCATCACCGGGCCAAACACGTCGACAATCAGGCTTTTGGGGCCGCACAGGGCGCCGGCCATCACCCTGCCCTGGCCATCCAGGTATTTGGTGCCCGAGTGCATGACCAGGTCGGCGCCAAACTCTATGGGCCGCTGCAGCGCCGGCGAACAAAAGCAGTTGTCCACGGCCAGCAGCGCACCCACGCCATGCGCCAGATCCGCCAGCGCGGCGATGTCACAGACCTCGGTCAGCGGATTGGTCGGTGTCTCTGCAAACAGCAGCTTGGTGGTCGGGCGCAACGCGGCCTTCCATTGGGCCACATCGGTCTGCGATACAAAGCTGGTCTCGACGCCGAACTTGCCAAACTCGCGGCCTATCAGCGCAATCGTCGAACCGAACATGGAGCGCGAACACACCACATGGTCGCCGGCCTTGAGCAGGCCCATACACATCATGAGGATGGCGCCCATGCCGGTGGATGCGCCTATCGCGGCCTCGGTGCCTTCCATGGCGGCCAGGCGGCGCTCGAAACTGGTGACGGTCGGATTCGAAGTGCGGCCATAGGTGTAGCCCTCTTCGGTGCCGGCAAAACGCCGCGCCGAGGTTTCGGCATCGGGCTGCACAAAACCGCTGCTGAGGTACAGCGCTTCCGAGTTTTCACCATGCTGGCTGCGGTCCAGTGCCACGCGCACGGCCAGCGTGTCGCGGTGCAGATTGCCGGGTAATTTTTTCTGCGTCACGTTTATGCTTCCTGCGGATTGGGCAGCGCCAGGCGCGAGACATCAACCTCACCCTCCTCGCTGCTGTCCACCCGCTGCTCGTTCATTTTGGCAATGCTCTCTGGCGTGATGCCACCGGTGATGTAGACGCCGTCAAAGCAGGAGGCGTCAAAACCGTCGAGCCTGGTATTGAGCGAGCCGATGGCGCGTTTCATGCCTTCGACGTCCTGGTAAATCAGCGCATCACAACCGATCGCGATGCGGATCTCCTCGACCGTGCGGTCATGCGCGACCAGCTCGTCGGCGGTCGGCATGTCGATGCCATACACATTGGGGTAACGCACAGGCGGCGCGGCGCTGGCGAGGTAGACCTTTTTGGCACCCGCATCACGCGCCATCTGCACAATTTCGCGGCTGGTCGTGCCACGCACAATGGAGTCGTCCACCAGCAGCACATTGCGGCCCTTGAACTCGCTGGCAATCACATTGAGTTTCTGGCGCACCGATTTTTTGCGCACGCCCTGGCCCGGCATGATGAAGGTGCGGCCAACATAACGGTTTTTCACAAAACCTTCGCGGTAGGGAATGCCGAGCAGGTGCGCGAGCTGGGTCGCGCTCGGGCGGCTCGACTCCGGAATCGGAATGATCACGTCGATTTCATTCGGTGGCACGGTGGACACCACACGTTTGGCCAGCGTCTCGCCGAGGTTCAAACGCGCCTGGTAGACCGAGATGCCGTCGAGCACCGAATCGGGCCGCGCGAGGTAGACAAATTCAAAGATGCAGGGCATGAGCTGCGGGCGGGCTGCGCACTGCTCGGCATGCACCGTGCCGTCCATATCGACAAACACCGCTTCACCCGGCGCGATATCGCGCTCAAACTGGTGCGACGTGCCTTCGAGCGCCACCGACTCGCTGGCCACCATGACGGTGCTGCCGTTTTCGTTCTGGCCCCGGCCCAGGCACAGCGGGCGAATGCCGTAGGGGTCGCGAAAAGCCAGCAAGCCGTGGCCGGCAATCAGCGCCACCACCGCATAAGAGCCCTGCACCCGCTTGTGCACGCCGCGCACCGCCGCAAACACGTCGGCCGGTTTGAGCGGCAGGCCGCGTGTGGTTTTCTCCAGCTCGTGCGCCAGCACATTGAGCAACACTTCCGAATCGCTGTCGGTGTTGATGTGGCGGTGGTCGGTGGTGAACAGCTCGGCCTTGAGCGCCGCCGCGTTGGTCAGGTTGCCGTTGTGCGAGAGCACCAGGCCAAAGGGCGCGTTGACGTAAAACGGCTGGGCCTCGTCTTCACTGTAGGCATTGCCGGCCGTCGGGTAACGCACCTGGCCCAGGCCCACATTGCCGGGCAGCGCGCGCATGTTGCGGGTGCGAAACACGTCGCGCACCATGCCCTTGGCCTTGTGCATGAAAAACTTGCGGCCCTGCTGCGTGACGATGCCCGCCGCGTCCTGGCCACGGTGCTGCAGCAGCAGCAGGCCGTCGTAAATCAGCTGGTTCACCGGGGCGTTGCTGACAACACCAACTATTCCGCACATAAATTTCCGTTCATCAATTCGTCATTCCGTGATCAGGTACTTCGCAAACTGTTCCGGCAACACCGGCTTCAGGCCCTTGAGTGCCGCCGTCAACACCTCGGCGCCGCGGGACTGCTGCCACCAGATGCTGCCCTTGAATGCAGTCATGTTGACCACCACGGTCAAAGTCAGCAGCAGGATGAGCCCGCGCACCAGGCCAAACGCTGCACCCAGTGTCCGGTCCACAGGCCGCAGCCCTATGGCTTCCACCATCTTCTTGAACAGCACCGCCACCAGACCGGCCAGCAACACGGCGACCACAAACACCAGCACAAAGGCGGCCGCGTAACGCACCGGCTCTGAAGCCCCCTGCAAAGGCAGACGCGAAGCCACATCCGGGGCGAACCATTGGGCCAGGTAAAACGACAGCGCCCAACCCAGCACCGACAAGACCTCGTAAACCAGCCCGCGCCAGGCGCCGATGACCATCGACAGCGCCAAAACCCCCAGAAAAGCCCAGTCAGCAACAGCCACAGCGTTGCCGGCAATTACAAGGTCAGGACGGCAGCCGGCAAATCAAGGCTTTTGATCTTGCTGGCGGCCTTGTCGGCCTCGGCCTTGCTGTCAAAGGGCCCGGCCCTTACGCGGGTACGCTTGCCATCCTTGGTGTCCACCACCGTGGTGTAGGTTTTCAGGCCGGCTTTCTCGAGTTTCTGACGCGCTTCCCTGGCCTTGTCGGCATCGGCAAAAGCACCGACCTGCACCACATGGCGTCCTTCGGCCTCGACAACAGCTGATTTGGCCGGCGCCGGTTTGGCGGCGCTGGCCGCTGCGGCGGCCTTGGCGGCCTTGCCGTCCAGCAGCGCCCTGGCACGGGCGCCATCGTCGCTGGCGGCAGAGGCCGCCGGCGCTTTGGGGGCAGCAGCAGGCTCTACTTTTGCTTCTGTTTTGATAGCTGCCGACGCTGGTGCAGCCTGGGCTGCGGCCTTTTTATCGGTCACAATTTCTTCGCGGGGCGTGAGGCTGGCCGGGGCCGCCACGCCGGATTTGGCGGCTGCAGGGTCACTGGCTGCCGGCGCAGGTGCGGCCGCCGGGCCCGGCATGGCCAGCGGTTTGACGGCGGATTTGGACGGTATTTCAATCGGGATGTCCACTGCCACCGGCCGCGGCTGGGTGTCAAACAGCAGCGGAAAACCTATCACTCCCGCCAGCACCAGCACCACCGCGCCAATCAGGCGGTGTTTGGCGCGTTTGCGCATGACGTCCACGCTCTCGGGCTGGGCACCCGATCCGGCGGCGGCAGCAGCGGGTTGGCCCCGGCGAAAGTTGAAAAAGGCCATGGCGTTGACTAGGTCTCGGTTGATGAGGGAGCTGGCGCAGCGTGCGGGGCAAAAAGCCGGGGCAAACCGTCTTTCAACACCCCTCCCACGGTGTAGAACGATCCGAACACCACAATTCTATCAGCGGGGTCTGCGGCAGCGACCGCTGCACGCAGCGCCTGAGCCGGGTCGGCCCAGACGCTGGCGCTGGCATCGCGGCGGGTGTTGGCCGCCTGCCAGCTGGCCAGCAGATAGTCGGCTTTGGCGGCGCGGGCTGTGGGCAGGTCGGTGAAATACCAGCGGTCCACCAGCGGCCCCATGCGCGCCAGCATGTGTGCCAGGTCCTTGTCGGCCATCGCGCCAAACACACCGTGGGTACAGGGGTAAAAACCCATGGCATCGAGGTTTTCAGCCAGGGCCGCGACCGAATGCGGGTTGTGCGCGACATCGAGCACCAGGGTGGGCTGCCCCGAAATGATCTGAAACCGCCCCGGCAGCTCCACCATGGCCAGGCCGTTGCGCACCGCCTGCGCCGTCACCGGCAGGCGCTCGCGCAGGGCCGTCAGCGCCGCCAGCACGCCAGCGGCATTGACCAGCTGGTTGGCGCCGCGCAGCGCTGGATAGGCCAGACCGGCATAACGCCGGCCGCGACCCGCCCAGGCCCACTGCTGCTTGTCGCCCGAGAAGTTGAAATCCTGGCCCAGGCGCCACAGGTCAGCGCCCACTTCGGCGGCGTGCTTCAGAACACTTTGCGGCGGCACCGGGTCGCTGATCACCGCCGGTCGGCCGGCGCGCAGGATGCCGGCTTTTTCAAAACCAATGCTTTCCCTGTCCTTGCCCAGCAGCTCGGTGTGGTCAATGTCTATGCTGGTGATCAGCGCGCAATCGGCATCGATGATGTTGACCGAATCGAGCCGGCCGCCTACACCGACTTCCAGAATCACCACGTCCAGGCCGGACTCGGCCAGCAGGCTGAAAATGGCCAGCATGGTGAACTCGAAATAAGTCAGCGAGGTCTCGCCGCGCAGCGTCTCCACCCGGGCGAAATGCGGCAGCAGCGCTTGCCCCTGGACCATCTCGCCGCGAATGCGGCAGCGCTCTTCAAAATGCACCAGATGCGGCGAGGTGTAGACGCCGGTGCGGTAGCCGGCCTGGCCCAGGATGGCCTCCAGCATGGCGCAGCTCGAGCCTTTGCCGTTGGTGCCCGCCACGGTGATCACCGGACAGTCAAATTTCAGCCCCATGCGCTGCGCGACGCCCCGCACCCTGGCCAGGCCCAGCTCAATCGTTGTGGGGTGCAGGCGCTCGCAGTGCGCGAGCCAGTCGTCGAGGGTGGCAGGTTTGTCCATACAGGGCCGTATTGTCGCCGCTTGTGCCGCAGCGCCCGGGGTCGGCGTGCCAGCATCACAAGCTATCAAATGCATAGCTGGTGGCGCTCAACCGCAAAGGGCGCAAGGCCAATTTGTCGCCTGGTCATGCGAAAATGCCCGGATGATCATTGTTTACGGCATTGCCAGCTGCGACAGCGTCAAGAAGGCCCGCGCCTGGCTGGCGGAGCGCGGATTGGCCTGTGAGTTTCACGACTTCAAAAAACTCGGCGTCCCCGCCGACCGGCTGGCCGCCTGGGAACGCACGCTGGGTTGGGAAAAACTGCTGAACCGGCAAGGCACCACCTGGCGCAAGCTTGACGCGGCAGCCCAGGCCGGCATCACAGGCGCGGCCAGCGCCATGGCCCTGATGCAGGCACAGCCCAGCGTCATCAAACGCCCGGTGATCGAATGGGGGCCCGGGGCCGGCGCCACCACCGTCGGGTTTGACCCGGCCAGCTGGGCAGCCAGCCTGTAACAGCCGCGCCAGCGCTGTGTAAAGCCGGGCCGCCCCTGCCCAGCTTTACAGTGATTTACCGAACTTGTGTGCACCAGAACAGCTCTGAAACATTAAACTTGTCAATGACACTCTGGCCATCCCCACAAGGGCTTACCCAGCCGGCTGAAAAGGAATTCTCATCATGAAAAATACACTTGTTTTATCGGCCCTTGCCGCCGCTTCCGGCCTGTTTGCCGTCAACGCCTCGGCCATGGACATCCTCGCGCGGGTGATCTCCAGCACACCGGTGGTGCAACAGGTCAGCGTGCCGCGCCAGGTGTGCAGCACCCAGCCCATGATCACCGAGGCGCCGGGCTCCGGCGCCGGTGCCGTCATGGGGGCACTGGCCGGTGGCGCCATGGGCAACGCGATTGGCGACGGCGGTGGCCGTGCGCTGGCCACCGTGATTGGCCTGGTCGGCGGCGCCATGATTGGCAACAACATCGAGGGCAACCGGCAGCAGGTGCAAAACGTGCAGCAGTGCGGCACCCAGGTTTCTTACGAAAACCGCACCTCGCACTACAACGTGGTCTATGAATACGCCGACCGGCAACACACGGTGCAGATGGCCAACGACCCCGGCCCGTATGTGCGGCTGCAGGCCACACCGGTGGGCGCCATGCAGCCGCAGGCTGCGGTCCAGCCTGGATTTGCCCAGCCCTATCCGCAGACCGCTTATGCGCAGCCCGTCTATTCGCAGCCGGTTTATCCCCAGCAGCCGGTGTATGTACAGCCCGCGGTGATTGCGCCTGTGTTGACCTATCCCGGCTATTACTCACGGCCTTATTACCCGCCGGTAGGTGTGTCGCTGAACTTCGGTTACAGCCGGGGCGGATATGGGCACGGTCACCGCCACTGGCGTTGAACCCATTCCAGACAAAACAAAAGGGGCTGAAAAGCCCCTTTTTTGATTTCCGATGCTTTGACCGTTCTTAAAGCGCGGTTTGCAACAGCGCACCCTTGAACAACACCGGCCCGTTCGGCCCGCTGCCAGGCGCAACACCGCCCTTGGCCTCCAGGCTGATGGCCAGCGCCGGCACCTGTTTCACATCCCCTGTCCCGGCCGGCAAACGCACCACCGTGCCTTCACCGAGCACGCCCAGCGAGCGCGGGCCACCGGCCTGTGGCAAGGCCCAGAGCTGCAGCGACTTGTCCGGCGCCGCATGAAATTCACCCACATGTTTGAGCTGCAGCTGGCTGTGTTTGGGGTCGTAGGTCACCAGCACCGAAGGGGCCGATTTGTCGTCCGCCAGCACCGCCACGTAGCGGATTTCAGGCGTGGCCGCCAGTTGGGCGCTGAGTGATTGCACCTGGCCGTTGAGCTGGGTATTGAGGCTCAGGCCAGTGACCACCGCCACCACGGCCGCCATGGCGCCAGCCGCCGTTGCGCCGCGCCACAAACCAAGGCTGGCCCACCAGCCGGCAGCAGACAGCGCTGCAGGCGCCTGCCGTGCGGCCTGCATGGCCTGCGCCTCTTTGCCGGCGCGGACCAGGTTTTCAATGCGTTTCCAGACCGCAGCACTGGGCGCTTCCTGCGGCTGCAGTTCGGACACCGAAGCCAGGCGGCCCTGCCAGATCAGCGCGGCCGCACGCACGGAAGCGTGGGTGCGTGCCAGCGCCTCAAACCGGCGGCGGGCGCCGCCGCGCAGCGTGCCCAGCGCATAGCTGGCAGCCAGCTGCTCGACCAGCGAGGGGTTGCGCGTGATATTCATAAACGGCCTTCTTCCAGAAGTTTCCCGTCACCAGGGGCGGGAACAAACAAAATCCAATCCATGTATTTCATGTAAAACGGGCCATGCAGCCACGCAACTGCTCCAGGCCGCGGCGTATCCAGGTCTTGACGGTGCCCAGCGGCAACTTCAGCTGCTCGGCCAGTTCGCCATGGCTCAAATCGCGCAGGTAGGCCAGACTGACCACCTCGCGCTGCTTGTTGTCGAGCTGGCTCAGGCACTGGTGCAGGGCCCAGGCCTGCTCGCCGGCGAGCGCGGTGTCCATGGGGTTGGCCGAATCCCCTTCGAGCGTGTCGGACAACACATCGTCGAGCTCCTGCACCGCGTCGGCCCGGTCCGAGGTGCGGCGCCGCAGAAAATCCAGCCCCCGGCTGCGCACAATCAAACACATCCAGGCCATGGGCGGCGACAGGCTGGCCTTGTAATCACCCGCTATGCGCCAGATATTGATGAAGGCCTCCTGCAACACGTCTTCGGCCCAGCTCTTGTTGCTGACCACCCGCACCGCCACGCCATAAAGTTTGGACGAGGTCATCTCGTACAGCTCTTTGAGCGCCGATTCGTCGGCCAGTGCCACGCGGTCAAGAAGCGCGATCAATTCGGTATCCGGGCTTTCTGCATTCATGGACAGCATTGTCCTGCATTGGCGATACGCCGGAAACTGGCAAACGGATTCAGGGGACCAAAGGCTGCTGCGGGCCGCGTGACCTAAAATCAGCGGTTTTGCAGCCCTGCCGCGCTGGCGGCCCACCCCCGACATTTGCCCACCCCCATGATCACCGACCACATCGCCAACATCAGCGTCACCACCCAGGCCAACGTCTATTTCGACGGCAAATGTGTGAGCCACGGCATCACTTTTGCCGACGGCAGCAAAAAGTCCGTCGGTGTGGTGCTGCCTTCAATGCTGACTTTTAACACCGGCGCCCCGGAAATCATGGAATGTGTCGCCGGCTCCTGCGAGTACAAGCTGGCCGGCAGCGACGCCTGGCTGAAGTCATCGCCCGGCGAAAAATTCAGCGTGCCGGGCAACTCGAGTTTCGACATCCGGGTCGATACGGCCTATCACTACATCTGCCATTTCGGCTGATCCCAAAGCTACTGCGGAGCCGTGATGCATCGTTGCAGCCCCAAGAAAATCCTCACGCACCTCAAGTGCGCTGCGGTTTTCTTCAGGCACCCGCGCCTCGCCTGACGACTCCTCGCCACGCTTTCTCAAACGTCACTGGATATTTCTCATGGCCACCATCCTCCAAAACATCCCCGCCGGCAAAAAGGTCGGCATCGCCTTTTCCGGCGGCCTCGATACCAGCGCCGCGCTTTTGTGGATGAAACAAAAGGGCGCCCTGCCCTATGCCTATACCGCCAACCTGGGTCAACCCGACGAGGCCGATTACGACGAGATCCCGCGCAAGGCCATGGAATACGGCGCCATCAAGGCGCGCCTGATTGATTGCCGCCCGCAACTGGCTGCTGAAGGCCTGGCCGCGCTGCAGGCCGGCGCCTTCCACATCACCACCGCGGGCTCCACCTACTTCAACACCACGCCGCTGGGCCGCGCCGTGACCGGCACCATGCTGGTCAGCGCGATGAAGGAAGACGACGTCAACATCTGGGGCGACGGCTCCACCTTCAAGGGCAATGACATCGAGCGTTTCTACCGCTACGGCCTGTTGACCAACCCCGCGCTGAAGATCTACAAACCCTGGCTGGACCAGCAGTTCATCGACGAACTGGGTGGCCGCTCCGAGATGAGCGCCTTCATGACCGCCAACGGTTTTGGCTACAAGATGAGCGCCGAGAAGGCCTACAGCACCGACAGCAACATGCTGGGCGCGACGCACGAAGCCAAGGACCTGGAAAACCTCAACAGCGGCATCAAGATCGTCAACCCCATCATGGGCGTGCCGTTCTGGAGGGACGACTGCGTGGTCAAGGCCGAAGAAGTGAGCGTGAGCTTTGAAGAAGGCCGCCCCGTGGCCCTGAACGGCATCCAATCCCCCGACCTGGTGAGCCTGATCCTCAAAGCCAACGAAATCGGCGGCCGCCACGGCCTGGGCATGAGCGACCAGATCGAAAACCGCATCATCGAAGCAAAAAGCCGCGGCATCTACGAGGCCCCCGGCCTGGCGCTGCTGTTCATCGCCTACGAACGCCTGATCACCGGCATCCACAACGAAGACACGATTGAGCAATACCGCGACAACGGCCGCAAACTCGGCCGCCTGCTGTACCAGGGCCGCTGGTTCGACAGCCAGGCCATCATGCTGCGCGAAACCGCGCAACGCTGGATCGCCAGCGCGATCACCGGTACCGTGACGCTGGAACTGCGCCGCGGCAACGACTACTCGCTGCTCAACACCGAATCACCCAACCTGACCTACGCGCCAGAGCGCCTGAGCATGGAAAAAGTGGAGGACGCACCGTTCTCGCCACTGGACCGCATTGGGCAATTGACCATGCGCAACCTGGACATCACGGATACGCGGGCCAAGCTGCAGGTCTATTCCAATGCCGGCATGCTGGAGTTGGGCAAGGGGGAAGACTTTTTGAAGCTGGGCAAGTAAGCTGATTTACACCCCCCAGACAAAGCCCGCCCAGTGAACACATGGCGGGCTTTGTTGCTTGTATCCGGTTCAATATAGTAGCAAGTACAGGCCGGCAAACCCGCTAAACCACCACCGGTTCCGGCTCCAGCAGGATGCCAAAACGTTCATAGACACTGGTTTGAATCGCCTTGGCCAGGGTCATGACCTCGCCGCCGGTCACAGGGCTGGCACTGCCGCCGCGGTTGACCAGCACCAGGGCCTGGCGTTCGTAAACGCCGGCGTTGCCTATCGTCTTGCCCTTCCAGCCGCAGGCATCGATGAGCCAGCCAGCGGCGAGTTTGACCGAGCCGTCGTCGAGGTGGTAATGCACGATTTTCGGTTCGCGCTGGATGATGTCGGCGCACTGCTCGGGCGTTACGGTGGGGTTTTTGAAGAAACTGCCGGCGTTGCCGAGCAGCTTGGGGTCTGGCAATTTGGCTTTGCGGATCTCGCAAATCCACTCATAAATCTGCAGCGCATCGGGCTCGGTGGTGGCGGACTGCGCCATTTTTTTCTCGATGTCGGCATAACCGAGCACGGGCTTCCAGGCCTTGGGCAGGGCAAACCGCACGCGTGTGATCAGGGCTTTGCCGGCCAGGCCCAAACGCGGGCTGCCGTCACGGCCGGTACTGCCATGTTTGAAGACCGAATCGCGGTAGCCAAAAGCGCACTGCGCGGCGTCCAGCGTGAAACTTTTTCCGGTGCTCAGATCAATGGCGTCGAGCGAATCAAAACGGTCCTGCAACTCCACGCCGTAAGCGCCTATGTTCTGCACCGGCGAGCCACCCACGGTACCGGGAATCAGTGCCAGGTTTTCCAGGCCGGGGTAGCCCTCGTGCACCGTCCAGCTGACGATGTCATGCCAGTTCTCGCCGGCGCCAGCTTCCACAATCCAGGCTTTGGCGGTCTCGCCAGCCAGCCGTTTGCCCATGATCTCGACCTTGAGCACCAGCGGCTTGACGTCGCCGGTGATGACGATGTTGCTGCCCCCTCCGAGCACAAATTTGGGGGCGGCTTGCAGGGCCGGATCGGCCAGCACGGCGGCCACATCCGCCTCGCTGCGGATACGCACCAGCGCCAGGGCCTTGGCCATGATGCCAAAGCTGTTGGAAAACTGCAGGGGAACGTTTTTCTCGACTAACATCGCAGGATTGTCGCACCGCTACACACCGACACCCCCTGCACCACCAGCCCCGGAAGCCTGAAACCATGCCCTCTTTTGACACCATCCTCGAAGCCGATATGGTCAAGGTGAAAAACGCCGTGGAAAACACCGGCAAGGAAATCGGCACCCGCTTTGACTTCAAGGGCACCTCCGCGGCGATCGAGCTCAAGGACAAGGAAGTCACGCTGATCGGTGACAGCGATTTCCAGATCGACCAGATCAACGACATCCTGCGCAACAAGATGAGCAAAAGCGGCGTCGATGTGCGTTTTCTCGATGTCGGCAAGGTCGAAAAAATCGGCGGCGACAAGGTCAAGCAGGTGACCAAGGTGCGCAACGGCATAGAAACCGAGCAGGCCAAAAGAATCTCGCAACTGATCAAGGGCAGCAAGGTCAAGGTGCAGGCCGCCATTCAGGGTGATGCGGTGCGTGTGACCGGCGCCAAACGCGACGATCTGCAGGCCGCCATGGCCATGATCAAGGCCGAGCTGCCCGACATGCCGCTGAGTTTCAACAACTTCCGCGACTAGGCACATGACCCCCACGCCGTCCCATGTCCTGCTTTCAGGGCTTTTCGGCGTGGCCTGCTTTCTTGCCGCGCCATCGGCCGTCGCGCAGAGCGTCGCCCTGGCCGGCATGCTGGGCAACAAGGCATTGCTGGTGGTCAACGGAGCCCCGCCGAAGTCCGTGGCGGCCGGTGAAACACATCTGGAGGTCAAGGTGATTTCCACTTCGGCAGACCAGGCGGTGCTGGAGATCAATGGCAGGCGGCACAGCCTGCGGGTCGGAGATGCGCCTGTCAGTGTCGGGGCGGGCGGGGCCAGCGGGCGCGGCGCCACCCAGAGCAACAGGATTGTCCTGACAGCCGGAACCGGCGGACACTTCATGACACAGGGCCAGATCAACGGCAAGACCGTGCAGTTCATGGTCGATACCGGTGCCACCGCTGTCTCCATGACGGCAGATGAAGCCGAAAGGCTGGGCGTGGACTACAAATCAGGGCAACGCATTCAAATGAGCACCGCCAACGGTGTGATTCCCGGCTGGCGCACCACCCTGAACTCGGTCCGGGTGGGTGATGTGGAGGTATACAACGTCGCGGCCATCGTGGCGGTGCGCGACATGCCATTTTTGCTGCTGGGCAACAGCTTTCTGACCCGCTTCCAGATGATCCGCGAAAACGAGCAGATGACGCTGATCAAACGGTTTTAGGAAACAAGGCCTGCCGCCCTTACCAGGCATGCGCCAGCAGCTATCAAATATATAGCGTCACGGGCCTTTCTTTTTGCCCCCGAGTCTGGACTCGGTCCCCTTGAGCAGCTTGTTGATGTTCTCGCGATGCCGGTAAACCAGAAACGCACTCATGGCCACAATCGCCACGGCCATCACCTTGTCCACATTCCAGAACGAACGGTCGCCGATCAGGTAATACCAGGGTGCAAACAGTGCGCAGGCCAGCGCGGCCAGCGACGAATAGCGCGAGAAAAAGGCCACAATGACCCAGGTGGCCAGCGTCGCCAGGCCCAGCGCCCAGTGCACGCCAAACAACACGCCGGCTGCGGTCGCCACGCCTTTGCCGCCCTGAAAACCGAAAAACACCGGGTACAGATGGCCCAAAAATGCCGCCAGCCCGACGGCAGCCAGCGTGCCCTGGTCCATGCCGTAGTCCTTGCCCCACCACATCACGAGCGCCATCGGCACCCAGCCCTTCACACCATCGAGCAGCAGCGTCAGCACGGCCGCAGCCTTGTTGCCCGAGCGCAGCACATTGGTGGCACCCGGGTTTTTGCTGCCGTAACTGCGCGGGTCGCTGAGCCCCATCAACCGGCTGACGATGACCGCAAACGACAACGAGCCGATCAGGTAGGCCGCCACGACGGCAAGGGCGGAATAAAGGTAGTCCATGGGTTCTCCGGTGTTGTATTTTTTAGTCGGCCAGCGCGCAGTGGACCGATTTTGCACCCAGCAGGTCCACACACACCTGCGGCGCGATGCCCACCAGGTAACCGCGCCGGCCACCGTTGATGGCAATTGCCGGCAGGTCCAGGATGCCCGCCTCGATGTACACCGGCATGGCCTTGCGTGTGCCAAACGGCGAGGTACCGCCAACCAGGTAGCCGCTGTGGCGATTGGCCACCTCTGGCGCGCAGGGCTCCACCGACTTGGCGCCGATCTGGCGCGCCAGATTCTTCGTTGAGACTTTGCGATTGCCGTGCATCAGCACCAGCAGGGGTTTGCCATCCTGGTCCTGCATCACCAGAGTCTTGACCACGGTGAAGGGGTCCAACCCCAGCACCCCGGCACTGTGCTGCGCCCCGCCGTGCTCGAGATATTCGTAGGGATGCTCGGTGAAGACTACCCCGGCAGCTTTCAACATCTGCGTTGCCGGGGTTTCAGACACGTGTTCCTTTCTACTCACTGTGGCTCCTCCGTTCCAGTGCCAGCGCGGAACCGGCTTTGCCGGGCCGCAGATGGCGCCCCCTGGGGGGAGGCGCCGAAGGCGCTTCGGGGGAGAACCATTTAAAGCGCGGGGTCCCGCGCGTCCCAGCGGATCGCGTCGATGGCGGCCAGCAGTTCGGGAGACAGTTGCGTGCCCCAGGCGTCCATGTTTTCATCGAGTTGCGCCACCGACGTGACACCAATGATGGTGCTGGCCACTTGCCACTTGGTGTAACAAAAGGCCAGGGCCAGTTGCGTGGGGCTCAAGCCATGTTCACGCGCCAGAGCGTTGTAGCGGCGTGCGGCGGCCAGCGCTTCCGGCCGGCCCCAGCGCTGTTTGCGCACCGTTTCGAATTTGGCGATGCGCGCTCCGGCCGGCGCATCCGGGCCAGTGGTTCCACTCGCGTCGTATTTGCCGGTCAGCAGGCCAAAACCCAGCGGCGAATAGGCCAGCAGCGACACGCCCAGCCGGTGCAAACTTTCGTCCAGACCGTTTTCCAGCGTGCGGTTGATCAGGCAAAACGGGTTTTGCACCGTCGCCACTTTCGGCAGGCCCAGTTGTTCGGCCAGGCGCACAAATTCATGCACGCCATACGGCGTCTCGTTGGACAGGCCTATGGCCCTGACCTTGCCGGCCTTGACCAGGCCTGCCAGCGCTTCGAGCTGCTGATGAATCGAAGAAACCACCTTGTCCTTGCTGGGATCGAAATACGCCATGCCAAACATCGGCACATTACGCGCCGGCCAGTGGATCTGGTACAGGTCAATCACATCGGTTTGCAGGCGTTTCAGGCTGTCGTTGCAGGCGCCTTCAATGTCGGCGGCCGTCAGGTCGGGGCTGCCCTGGCGTATCCAGGGCATGCCGCGCGCAGGGCCCGCCACCTTGGTGGCCAGCACCAGCTTGCTGCGCGCTCCGGGGCGTTTGGCCAACCAGTTGCCGATGATGGTTTCGGTCGCGCCAAAGGTTTCAGCCCGCGCCGGTACCGAGTACATTTCTGCCGCATCGAGAAAATTAACGCCGCGTTCAAGCGCGCGATCCAGAATGGCGTGGGCGCCGGCTTCGTCCACCTGCTCGCCAAAAGTCATGGTGCCCAGGCAAACAGGGGTGACCTGCAGGTCGCTGCTGCCAAGTTGTACTGTGTTCATGTAGTTCAGGAAAAATTGAAGGGATGACGGGTCAAGTCGGGAGGAGCAGGGCTGGTGCCAGGCCCACGGCCCGAACCAGCAGCTAGTTTACGGGCTTCAAGCTGGGCCTGCTGGCGGGCAGGGACTCGGGCACTTGGCTTACAAATGCCACGCCAATGCGCCGCTAGGATCAAGCCACAACAGCTTTACCCCCAACCCTCACCCACAACCTTTCCGGAGAATCCCCATGAAAACAGTCCTCACATCCCTCGCCCTCGCCGCCTTTGTCCTGACCGGCTGCGCCAACATGAGCGAAACCCAGCAAGGCACGGCCAAAGGTGCAGGCATAGGTGCGGTGGCAGGCGCCGTGCTCGGCGCTGCCACGGGCGGCTCCAAGGGCGCTGCCACCGGCGCTGTGCTGGGCGGCGCTGTAGGCGCTGGCGGCGGTTATCTGTGGTCGCAGCGCATGCAGCAGCAAAAGGCTGCCATGGAACAAGCCACCGTCGGTACCGGTGTGGCCGTGACCCAGACTGCCGACAACCGCCTCAAGCTCGACATTCCTTCGGACATCTCGTTTGCCACCGGCCGTTCGGAGATCAACAGCAGCTTCGCGCCCATCCTGAACCAGTTCGCCACCAGCCTGAACCAGAACCCGGTGACCACCGTGACCATCATTGGCCACACCGACAGCACCGGCAGCGACGCGATCAACAACCCGCTGTCCATGGACCGTGCCAACAGCACGCGCAACTACCTGGTAGCCCGCGGCGTCGCCGCCAACCGCGTCGGCACCGATGGCGCCGGCTCACGCCAGCCTGTCGCTGACAACAACACGGCCGCCGGCCGCGACAAAAACCGCCGCGTTGAAATCTACGTGGCTGAGCCGGTACAGGCCGCTGCACGCTGAACACGCCCCCCAGGCTGCAAGAAAACCCTCCAGGCCCCTGGAGGGTTTTTTAATTCCAGGGTGTGTGAGCACGCAGGGCAGCTGCCATGACCTGAAATCGCTCCCACCATACAAGGGTTGAACCATGCGACTTTCCAAATTTCTCCGGTCGAATGCGGAAGAAATCCTCACCGCTTGGGACGAATTCGCCGCCACGGTGGTGCCTGATGGAACCATGCTGGACCCGAGAGCCCTGCGCGACCACGCGGGCGAAATTCTCGCGGCGATTGCCAATGATCTGGAGCAACCCCAGACCGCTGCCGCACAGGAAGAAAAATCCCGGGGCGAAAGCAGCAAGCCCCCGGGCGAGCTCGAGACAGCGGCCGAGACCCATGCCGACACCCGCATGGTCTCCGGCTTCGCCATCGACGCCATGATCACCGAGTACCGCGCCCTGCGGGCCAGCGTCGTCCGGCTCTGGACCGGCGCGGGCGGCGGACAGGATCATCACAACGACATGCGCGACCTGATCCGCTTCAATGAGGCGATGGACCAGGCGATTGCCGAATCGGTGGCGCGTTATACCGACCAGACCAAAAAATCAACCGACCTGTTCATCGGCATCCTGGGGCACGACATCAGGAATCCGCTGGGCACCATCTCCATGTCGGCGCAGTACCTGGTGCGCTCTGGCAAGCTGCCGGCCAGCGCCGCGGAAACCATCATCAACAGCGTGGTCCGCATCAACAGCGTGATTGAACACGTGGTCGATTTCACGCGGGTGCAGTCCGAGGGCATGATGCCGATCAGGCCGGTGCCCGGCGACCTGGTCACGCAGTTCGTCAAGGTGCTGGCGGAGACCCGTGTGCGTTATCCGCGCAGCCTGCTGAGTCTGGAAAGTATTGGCGACTTCGCCGGCTCCTGGGACGAAGGCCGCATGGGGCAACTGCTGTCCAACCTGCTGGCCAATGCGCTGACCCATGGCACGCCAGACCAGCCGGTGACCGTTCGCCTGTGGGAAAGTGCAGACGACGTGGCTTTTTCAGTACACAACCTGGGCACGCCAATTCCGCTGAAGGAACAGCAACTGATCTTCAAGCCGCTGGTCCGCGGCATGGTCTCCGGCAAGGGCGAGCAGCGCGAAACCGCCGGGCTGGGCCTGGGCCTGTTCATCTGCCGGGAGATTGTTCGCGCACACGGCGGAACCCTGGACGTCACCTCCAGCGCGGCTGCAGGCACCTGCTTCACGGTCCACCTGCCGCGGGGCTAAGTTCACCCCTATCGGTGCTCACTGCGTTTGGTGCAGTGTTGCACGCCCCTCCAGAACATAAAACCGCGCCTTTTGTGCCATGGCGGCGTTGCAAATCCGCGCGATACCCCGGGTATCGCTGTGGTTTGCGCCTTGCCCCGACCCAAAATTCATCGCTTTTATTTGTTCCGCCGGGCATGCAACACTGCACCCGCGCCCTCTCCCCTTCCAGGGGACGGCGCCTGCAGATGCTGGTTCGCTCATGCCGTTTGACATGCCCGCACCTGTTGGCCGGGGGTTGTCCGGCGGCAACTCTTCGCTAGTCATCCCGGACTTGATCCGGGATCCATCTTCTGCTTCCTCGTATTGCACTGTGTGCCTGCATGCCGGGTCTCGCCCCGGCGGGCGACTCACTTTCTCTTGCTTCGCCAAGAGAAAGTAAGCAAAGAGAAGGCGACCCGGTGGTCTGGGTCCCTGCGCTTCGCTGCGGGCAACCTGCGGTGCTCGCCGGAAACGGGGTCGAGCTCGAACTCGCCTTCGGCTCAGACAATCGCTCGCCCTGATCCGTTTTCGGCTGTGCTCCTCGGCCCAGCCCGACGGGTGGGGGACGAATGCGGGTTCGGGTGCGGGGAGCCCTGACGCGCGGAGCGCGTCAGGGCGTAGCTCAGTTGGCCGCCATGTTTGCACGCGGGAGCAGCACACGCGGCCAAATGAAGTCCCCCTCCTTCGCCCAGCGGGGCGAGGGAGGGGCTAGGGGAGGCAGTGGGGAGTTCAGCCCTGCTGTCTGAGGCAAACCCGAGTGCTGCGGCTTGCCAGCGTTTCAGCCAGCGCTTGCTTTGCGGAAACGCTCTTCCTCCTGCAGCCTCAGCACGCGCCGCTGCACCTTGCCGGTGGTGGTCATGGGCAGGGCATCAATGAACTCAATCTCCTTGGGGTATTCGTAAGGCGCCAGCAACACCCTGACATGGGCTTGCAGCTCCCCCACCAGCTTGAGGTCAAACAGGCCGGTAGCTCCCGCCAGAAGTGCACGTGCAGCCATGACATCAGGCGCCAGCACCACATAGGCCTTGACCACCGCGCCGCGCTCGCGGTGCGGTTTGGGCACCACGGCGGCATTCGCCACTGCGGGGTGTTTGACCAGGCAGTTCTCGATTTCGCCCGGGCCGATGCGGTAACCCGCAGCCTTGAAGACGTCGTCGGCCCGGCCCTCGTACCAGAGATAACCGTCCGCATCGCGCGTAGCCAGGTCGCCGGTGCGGCACCAGTCACCGGTGAACTTGGCCTCGGTAGCGGCTTGCTTTTTCCAGTAACCGAGAAAAAAGATGGGATCCGGGTCGCCGTGGAGGTCATAACGATTGACCGCCACATCACCGGGCACACCCACAGCGCATTCAAGCCCCTCGTCGTCGATCACCGCCACCCGGTGGCCAGGATACGCCTTGCCCATGCTGCCCGGCCTGGCGGGCCACAGCGCAGAACAATTGCCAACGACGTAGTTGATCTCGGTCTGGCCGAACATCTCGTTGACGGTGATCCCGAGTTGATCGCGGCACCACGCAAACACCGCGTCACCGACGGCCTCCCCGGCACTCATCATGGCCTGCAGCTGCAACTGGAACTGCTGGCGTGGCTGCGGAAAGGCCTTCATCATGGCTTTCAGCGCGGTCGGAAACAAAAACGTGTGGGTCACGCCCTGCTCCTGCATCAGCGAAAAAGCCAGCTCGGGGCTGAAGCGGCCGTTGAAGGCCACAATGGGCCGGCCAAAATACAGCGTGGGCAACAGCGCGTCCATCAGCCCGCCGGTCCAGGCCCAGTCTGCCGGAGACCAGAAGACGCTTTGCGTTTCTGGCTCCGGCAGACTGGGCCTTGCCCTGTATGTGCTCGCCCCCTCCCCGGCCCTCCCCCGCGCGGGGGAGGGAGTTTTGGAGTCGGGATACGGGTCGAAGCCAAACCAGTTCTGGCTGCAGACAAAACCCGGCAAATTGCCGATCAACGCGCGGTGCGCCAGCAAGGCGCCCTTGGGCGGGCCGGTGGTGCCGCTGGTGTAAATCAGGATGGCGGCTTCATCGGCTTTGGTCTGCACCGCGGTAAAGGCGCGCTGCTGGCCGGCCAGCGCCGATGTGTAGTCGATGTCGCCCTGGCCTGCGGCATCACCCGCCGCAATCACCGTGCGCAGCGCCGGACAACTGGCGCGAACGGCCTGCAGGCTGCTGATGGAGCTTTCATCAGCAATCGCCAGCACCGCCTCGCTGTCCTGCAAGCGGTAGGCCAGCGCCTCGGGGCCAAACAGCATGGACAGCGGCATGGCGACCGCACCCATCTGGAACACCGCCATATAGGCCACCGCCGTTTCAAAACGCTGCGGCATCACGATGGCCACACGGTCACCGCGCTGTACGCCCAGGCCCGCCAGCACATGGCTCAGGGCATCGGCCGCCTGCTGCAACTGGACATAGGTGTAAAAAGTGGTGTCAGCCCTTTCCTGATGAGCGCGGACAGCTACTCTTTTGATAGCATTTTTGGTGCCATCGGCCTGCGCCCAGCGGCGGCAGCAGACCTCGGCGATGTTGAAATATTCGTCCACCTGCCAGCGAAAACCGCTGTGCAGGGCGGCGTAGCTGTCCTGCGGCTGCGTCAGGTCCATGTCCCTGTCTTGACTGCGTTTCAAATCAAGTCTCCTTATGATGGGCCTCAATGTACAAAGAAAAGCGCCCTCCCCGCAGCGAGTTTGTCCCTATACGCGGCATCAACTACCACGTGCTTCACTGGGGCGAGGCCCAGGGCGGCCTCCCACCCCTGGTGCTGGTGCACGGCTGGATGGACGTGGCCGCTTCTTACCAGTTTGTGGTCGATGCCTTGCCCGATACTTTTGCGCGGGGTCGGAGCATCATCGCACCGGACTGGCGTGGCTACGGAAAAACCGGTGCCAACGGGGCGGACAACTTCTGGTACCCCGACTACCTGGCCGACCTGGATTTCCTGCTGGACCACTACGCCCCCGGCCAGGCGGTGGACCTGGTGGGCCACAGCATGGGCGGCAATGTGGCCATGTTGTACGCCGGCGTGCGGCCGGAGCGCATTCGCAAACTCGTCAACCTGGAAGGATTTGGCATGCCGGCGACGCGGCCCAGCCAGGCTTCGGGGCGTTTTGCCAAATGGATGGACGAGCTCAAAAGCCTGCACAAGGGCGAAATGGCGCTCAAACCGTATAACGATGTGGATGGCGTGGCCAGGCGCCTGATGCGCACCAACCCCCGGCTGTCGCAGGACAAGGCCGACTGGCTGGCGCGGCACTGGGCTGCGCCGGACGCGCAGGGCCAGTGGAACATTCTGGGCGATGCGGCCCACAAAATCGTCAATGCCCAGCTTTACCGCGTCGATGAAGTGCTGGAGATCTACCAGCGCATCAGCGCGCCCACACTGGCGATTGAAGCCTCGGACGACTCCCTGGGCAAATGGTGGCAGGGCAAATACACACTGGCCGAATACCATGAACGCCTGAAATCCGTGCCGCAGCTCAGCACCGCCGTGGTGCAGGACGCCGGCCACATGTTGCACCATGACCAGCCCGAAGAACTGGCACGGCTGATCACCGGTTTTCTGGCTTGAGCACGCCAGCGCCCGCAAAGGCGCATACTTGAAGCTTTGCAGCGCTCGGCGCGGGGAAACCACGATGACCGAGCCAGTTCATTTTCCGCAGGACCACCTGCGCCGCACCCTGACGCGCAACGTCAGCCTGCCGCTGGCGGTGGGCACCTTCAGCGCCGCTGTTTTTGTCAGCCTCATCTTCTACCTGCTGTCCGCGCTGGGGGGGGTTGAGCAGGCTGAACGCGCGATCAGCAGCGGCAACCAGATCGCCAAGCTGGGCGCCGACATGGAAGCCAGCATGTACGGCTTCCTGGTCACGGGTGAAGAACCGCTGCTGCAGCCGTTTGAGATCGGCAAGCCGCGTATTGCCGCAGAAACCGCCACGCTGACCGAACTGGTGCGCAACAACCAGTCCCAGGTCAACCGGCTCCGGCGTATTGCCGCCCTGCAAACCCAGTGGAACGAGTTTGCGCAAAACATTGTGGATTTGCGGCGCAAGGACCTGGACTACCAGGCGCCTGTGCGCTCGGCAGGCGGCAAAAGCCTGACCGACGAAATCCGGCGCGAGTTTGCCGAGTTCATCGGCATTGAAGAGCGCCTGCTGCAGGAGCGCAATGCGCAGGCCCGCAACAACACCGCCTGGGGCATGGCGGCCTACCTGCTCTTCAGCCTGGGCATGAGCGGGCTGCTGGCCCTGCTCGGTCACCGTGAGCTGCAACGTTTGTCAGACTCCTACGGCACGGCAGAAAAAAAGCAGGCTGCCACCGCGCTGCTGCTGGACCAGCAGCTCTGGCTGCGCACCGGTCAGCGGCAACTGGCCGAACACACCATAGGGCAACAGGCGCTGGAATCCCTGAGCCGCAGCGTGCTGGAGTTCGTCGCGCGCTACCTCGATGTGACTGTGGCCGCGCTGTATGTGCGTGAAGACAATGGCGACCTGCGGCGCGCGGCGGTCTACGGCTTCAGCGCTGACAATGAAGCCAAAGGACAGCGCTTTTACAGCGCCGAAGGCATGGTGGGCCAGGCGGCGCTTGCCAACCGCGTGATGCAACTCGATGATCTGCCCGACAACTACCTGAACATCGTCTCGGGCCTGGGCAAGGGGGCACCGCGCCATGTGTTGCTGGTACCCGTGCACAACGACGGCCAGGTCAACGGCGTGGTCGAGCTTGGTTTTCTGCGTGCGCTGGGTGCGCGCGACCTCGAGTTCGTCAACATGATTGCCAACAACATCGGCAACTCCATCCACGCGGCGCTGTACCGCAGGCGGCTGCAGGACGTGCTGGCCGAAAGCCAGCGGCTCAATGAAGACTTGCAGTCACAGCAGGAAGAGCTGCGCACGGTCAACGACGAGCTGGAAGAAAAATCGCGCGTGCTCAAGGAATACCAGGTCAACCTGGAGAACCAGCAGGCCGAGCTGGAGCAGACCAACGAGCAGCTCTCCGAACTGGCCACCTCGCTGGACCAGAAAAACGGGGCCCTCAACCACGCGCAAACCCTGCTGGAGGAACGCGCCGAAGAACTCAGCCGCGCCAGCCGCTACAAGTCAGAATTTCTGGCCAACATGTCGCACGAGCTGCGCACGCCGCTGAACAGCTCGCTGATCCTCGCCAAACTGCTGGCCGACAACCCCAAAGGCAATCTCAACGAAGAGCAGGTCCGGTTTTCACAGTCGATCTACTCTGCCGGCAACGACCTGCTGAACCTGATCAATGACATTCTCGACATCTCCAAGGTGGAAGCCGGGAAACTGGAGCTGACGCCGGAAGACATTGTGCTGGGCCATCTGGTGAACGCGCTGAAAAACACCTTTGAGCCCATGGCCAACCAGAAGAAGCTCAAATTCGATATCCGGATCAGCCCCGGCACGCCCGTCACCCTGGTCAGCGACCGCCAGCGTGTGGAGCAAATCCTGAAAAATCTGCTGTCCAACGCGATCAAGTTCACCGACGCAGGCCGGGTCAGCCTGACCGTTTCGCAGCAGGCTGACGGGCAGATTGCTTTTGCGGTGCAGGACTCGGGCATAGGCATACGCCCCGACCAGCAGGGCATTATTTTCGAAGCCTTCCACCAGGCCGACGGCACGACCAGCCGCCGTTATGGCGGCACCGGCCTGGGCCTGTCGATTTCGCGCGACCTCAGCAGTTTGCTCGGAGGCGCCATCACACTGGCCAGCAGCGAAGGCCAGGGCAGCTGCTTCACGCTGTTGCTGCCAATCCAGTGGACCCCAGCCCCCGTGCTGCCCTCCAGGCCGCCCGCCGCTGCCGCGCCGCCCGCAAGAACTGCCGCTGTCGCCAGCAGCAGATCCGCCGCCGCGGAGGCCACAGCGCCTGTGCCCGTGTTCCCCGACGACAGGCACAAGCCGTTGACCAGCCGGCTGGTGCTGGTGATCGAGGACGACCCGACCTTTGCACAAATCCTGTACGACCTGGCGCACGAACTCGGTTACGACTGTCTGGTGGCGCACAGCGCGGAACACGGCCTTTTGCTGGCCACACAGTTTTTGCCGGCCGCCATTCTGCTGGACATGGGCCTGCCCGACCGCAACGGCCTGTCGGTGCTGGAGCAGCTCAAACACAACCCGCTGACCCGCCACCTGCCGGTGCATGTGGTGTCGGGTGAAGAGCCACGCGAGCCTGCCCTGCAGATGGGCGCCATCGGTTATGCGATCAAACCCACCACCCGCGAACAACTCAAGGCGGTCTTCAAAAAACTGGAAGACAAACTCACGCAAAAGGTCAAACGTGTGTTGCTGGTGGAAGACGATGCCTTGCAGCGCGCCAGTGTGACCAGCCTGATCGGCGACGACGATGTGGAGATCACGGCAGTGGAATCCGGCGAGGAAGCGCTGGTGCTTCTGGCAAACACCATCTACGACTGCATGATCATTGACCTGAAGCTGCCCGACATCCAGGGCTACGAGCTGCTGCAGCGCATGGCCACCGAAGAGATTTCCTCCTTCCCGCCGGTGATTGTGTACACCGGGCGCAACCTGTCGCGCCAGGAAGAAGCCGACCTGCTGAAGTACTCACGCTCCATCATCATCAAGGGCGCCCGCTCACCGGAGCGCCTGCTCGATGAAGTGACCCTGTTTTTGCACAAGGTTGAATCCGACCTGTCGGCAGAGCGCCAGGTCATGCTCAAGGCCGCACGCAGCCGCGACCGGGTGTTTGAAGGCCGCCGCATCCTGCTGGTGGACGACGACGTGCGCAACATTTTTGCGCTGACCAGCGCGCTGGAGCAAAAAGGCATGCTGGTCGAGATCGGCCGCAACGGTTTTGAGGCCATCAGCAAACTCGATGAGGTCGAAAGCATTGACCTGGTGCTGATGGACGTCATGATGCCGGGCATGGATGGCCTGGAAGCCACGCGCCGCATCCGGCAGGACCCGCGTTTCCAGAAGCTGCCCATCATCGCCGTCACTGCGAAAGCCATGAAGGACGACCAGGAGCAGTGCCTCAAGGCCGGCACCAACGACTACCTCGCCAAGCCGATTGACCTGGACCGGCTGTTTTCCCTGTTGCGGGTCTGGATACCGAACGTGGAACGGGTCTGAGCATGCCGGCAAAAAGCGCCTCGACCGGAGCGGCCCGAGGCGCGCTGCCCCATTCCCGGGCCAGCGTCAGTGAGCCTGAACTGCATTCGCTGATGGAGGCGATTTACCGCCATTACAGCTATGACTTCAGGGACTACTCGGGTGCGTCGCAAAAACGCCGCCTGCTGCAGGCGATGGCCCACTTTGAGTGCCCGACAGTGGCTGCATTGCAGACTCTGGTGTTGAAAGACGCCACACTGTTCATGGAGTTGCTGCAGTACCTGACCATCCCGGTCAGCGAGATGTTTCGCGACCCCGGGTTTTTTCTGGCGCTGCGCCAGAAGGTCGTGCCGGTGCTGCACACCTACCCCTCGCTCAAGATCTGGATTGCCGGTTGCAGCACGGGTGAAGAGGTGTTTTCGCTGGCCATTTTGCTGCGTGAGGAAGGTCTGCTGGAAAAGTCGCTGATCTACGCGACCGACATCAACCCAGCGGCGCTGGACAAGGCCAGGCGCGGCATTTTCACACTGGGCAGCATCAAGGGGCACACGGCCAACTACCAGCAGGCGGGCGGCAAACAGGCTTTTTCTGACTATTACAGCGCGGCCTACGACGCCGCGATTTTTGACCCGGCCCTGAGAACCAACGTCACTTTCTCCGACCACAGCCTGGCCACCGACAGCGTGTTTTCCGAAACCCAGCTGGTGCTTTGCCGCAATGTGCTGATTTATTTCAACCGGCCCCTGCAGGACCGCGCCCTCGGACTGTTTCATGAGTCCTTGAGCCACCGCGGTTTCCTGGCTTTGGGCAGCAAGGAAAGCATACAGTTTTCAGGCTACGCCAGCCATTTTGAAGTCCTCGACAAGCCGGCCCGGATTTTCCGCAAACTTCAGCCAAGGCCGACTTGATCCTCATGCCCGCCAGCACCACAAGGCAGCCGATTGAAGCGGTCGTCATCGGCGCTTCCGCCGGGGGGGTGCAGGCGCTGCTGACCGTGTTGTCGCGTTTGCCAAGCAGCCTTCGCCTGTGCGTGATTGTGGTCCTGCATCTGCCTGAGGATCGCGAGAGTCAACTGGCCGAGATTTTTCAATACCGCTTGCCGATTGCGGTGCGCGAGGCGGCCGACAAGGAGCCCATCACGCCCGGCACCCTGTATTTTGCGGGTCCCGGTTATCACCTCTCGGTGGAAATGGACCGCACTTTTTCACTCAGCAGCGAAGAACCCGTGCATTACTCGCGCCCTGCCATCGACATCCTGATGGAATCTGCAGCGGATGTTTACGGCGCAGCCCTGGCGGGCATTTTGCTGACAGGCGCCAACAAGGACGGCGCTGAGGGCATGGCCCGCATCCAGCAGCTGGGCGGACTGACCGTGGTGCAGGACCCGGCCGAAGCGGAGGCGCCCACCATGCCGGAGGCGGCGATCCGCAGGCTCCAGCCCGATTTCATTCTCAAGCTCGCCGGCATCCGTGATTTGCTGCTCCAACTCGACCAGCCATGACGCCAGGCCGCCGCTTTACCCGCCTTATGTGTGTTACCGCACAGACGGTCCATCTGTCAAAACGCACCCTTGGGTGACAATGTCCATGCACCTTATCACCCCGACTCCGGCCCCAGGGGCCACGCAACACCCATGACCCTGGCCAAAATTGATCCCGAAGCCCGCCACCCGCAGCCCGATTCCCGCCTCTCCGTGGCGACCGCGCCAAACCCCGGTGCCGACGAAGATACCGCGCGCATTCTGATCGTTGATGACCTGTCGGAAAACCTGCTGGCCCTGAATGCCCTGATCCGCCAGGACGACCGCACCATTTTCCAGGCCTCACGCGGTGAAGACGCGCTGGACTTGTTGCTGGAGCACGAATTTGCGCTGGCCATTCTGGATGTGCAGATGCCCGGCATGAACGGTTTTGAGCTGGCCAGGCTGATGCGCAGCACCGAGAAAACCCGCCAGATTCCGATCATTTTTGTCAGCGCGGCTGGCAAGGAGTCCAACTATGCCTTCACCGGTTACGAAACCGGCGCGGTGGACTTTTTGTACAAACCGCTGGACATTGCCGCAGTCCGGGGCAAAGTCAATATTTTTGTCGAGCTTTACCGTCAGCGGCGCGAGTCGCGCCGGCAGGTTCAGGCGCTGGAGAAAAGCCGCCAGGAGCAGCAAGTCCTGATGACCCAGCTGCAGGCCACCGAGGGCGAACTTCGCAACGCGCTGCGCATGCGGGATGACTTCATGTCCATGGCCGCACACGAGCTGCGCACACCGCTGAACACCCTGTTTCTGGAAACGCAACTGCGCAAAATCCAGCTGGCACGGGGTCAGGGGCATATTTTTGACACCGCTTACCTCGAAACCATGGTGGTCAAGGACCAGCGCCAGATCCAGAGCATGGTGCGGCTGATAGACGACATGCTGGACGCCTCGCGCGTGCGCAGCAACCGGCTGTCGATCCGGCCGACGCAGGTCGAGCTGACGGCGCTGCTGGCCCGGGTGGTAAACAGCCTGTCGCACCAGGCCGCCGACGCGGGCACCGCCATCACCCTGCAGGCACATCCGCCGGTGACCGGCCTGTGGGATGAATTCCGGATTGAGCAGGTGGTCGTCAACCTGCTGACCAACGCCCTGCGTTACGGCAGGGGCAAGCCGGTGGACATCTCCCTGCACCTGCTGCCCGGCAGCGTGCGCATGGACGTGCGGGACCAGGGCATGGGCATTCCCGAGGCAGCGCAGCAGCGCATTTTTGAACAATTCGAGCGTGTCACCGGCAACGACGGCACCGGCGGCCTGGGCCTGGGCCTGTACATCACGCGCCAGCTGGTGGAGGCGCATGGCGGCCTGATCAGCGTCCAGAGCGTGCCGGACGAAGGCTCGGTTTTCCAGGTCACGCTGCCCTTGAGTCCGCCCGCCGCCGACCCGGACTGAACCGCGCGCCCCGGGGCCCCTGCCGTCCGTGAGAAAATAGGGGATTGAACCCCGATCACGACAGGACTTTCCCCATGGACGCAGAACACATCAACATCATTGGCAACCAGCTCGCCGACCTGAGCAACCGGGTCAACGAGCTTCGGGGGTATCTTTGACTACCCTGCCAAAGAACGCAAGTTAAACGAGGTCAACGCCGCACTCGAAGACCCGAAAGTCTGGGACAACCCGAAACGCGCCCAGGAGCTGGGCCGTGAAAAGAAGTCGCTCGAAGACGTGGTGCATGTGATCGACCGCCTGAGCGCCGAGCTGGCCGACAACAGCGAGTTGTTCGAAATGTCGAAAGCCGAGGGCGACGACGCCGGCATGGTGTCGATTGAAGGCGAAGCGGCCAAGGTGGCGCTGGAAGTCGAAAAGATGGAATTCCGCCGGATGTTCAACAACCCGGCCGATCCGCTCAACGCCTTTCTGGACATACAGGCCGGCGCCGGTGGCACCGAAGCCTGCGACTGGGCCAGCATGCTGCTGCGCCAGTACCTCAAGTACGCCGAACGCAAGGGCTTCAAGACGCAGATTGAAGACGAAACCGCCGGCGACACGGCGGGCATCAAGGGCGCCACCATCAAGATCGAGGGCGAATACGCCTTCGGCCTGCTGCGCACCGAAACCGGCGTGCACCGCCTGGTGCGCAAGTCGCCGTTTGACTCGTCGGGCGGCCGCCATACCTCGTTTGCCTCGGTGTTTGTGTATCCCGAGATCGACGACTCGATAGAGATCGACATCAACCCCTCGGATGTGCGCGTGGACACCTTCCGCGCCAGCGGCGCCGGTGGCCAGCACATCAACAAGACCGACTCGGCCGTGCGCCTGACGCACATTCCGACCGGCATTGTGGTGCAGTGCCAGGACGGCCGCAGCCAGCACAGCAACCGTGATGTGGCGTGGAAGCGCCTGCGCTCACGGCTGTACGACTTCGAATTGCGCAAGCAGCAGGAAGCGCAGCAGAAACTGGAAGACACCAAAACCGACGTCGGCTGGGGCCACCAGATCCGCAGTTATGTGCTGGACCAGAGCCGCATCAAGGATTTGCGCACCAACTACGAGACCTCGGCCACACAGAAAGTGCTGGACGGCGATCTCGACCCGTTCATCGAAGCTTCGCTGAAGCAGGGCGTCTGATGTTCTCGCGCGCCCCTCACCCCCACTTTTCAGGAACCCGCCATGCTGCGTGAAGGACAAGCCACGGCCATACACCGTGCCGACTACATCGCACCCGCCTACTGGATTGACACTGTCGATCTGTCATTTGACCTGGACCCGGCCAAAACGCGCGTGCTCAACAAAATGACGCTGCGGCGCAACCCCGATATGCCCGCGCAGCCGCTCAAGCTCGATGGCGAAGAGCTCAATCTGGCCCGCGTGCTGGTCAATGGCCAGGGCGCTTCCTTCCGCATGGACGGCGACAAACTGGTGCTGGACAACCTGCCAGACGCTTTTGAGCTGGAAATTTTCACCACCTGCGCGCCGGCCAAAAACACCAAGCTGATGGGCCTGTACGTCAGCAACCAGTCTTTCTTCACGCAGTGCGAGGCCGAAGGTTTCAGGCGCATCACCTACTTCCTGGACCGCCCTGACGTGATGGCCAGCTACACGGTGACGCTGCGTGCCGACAAGGCCGCCTACCCGGTGCTGCTGTCCAACGGCAACCTGGTCGAGCAAGGTGAACTTGAGGGCGGCCGGCATTTCGCCAAATGGGTGGACCCGCACAAAAAACCTGCCTACCTGTTTGCCCTGGTGGCCGGCCAGTTGGTCGCGCGCGAGCAGCGCATCACCTCGCGCGCCGGCAAAGACCACTTGCTGCAGGTGTATGTGCGGCCCGGTGACCTGGACAAAACCGAACACGCGATGAACTCGCTGATGCATTCGGTGGCCTGGGACGAAGCGCGTTTTGGCCTCTCGCTGGACCTGGAACGTTTCATGATTGTGGCCACCAGCGACTTCAACATGGGCGCGATGGAAAACAAGGGCCTGAACATCTTCAACACCAAGTACGTGCTGGCGAATCAGGCGACGGCCACCGACACCGACTACTCGAACATTGAAAGTGTGGTCGGCCACGAGTACTTCCACAACTGGACCGGCAACCGCATCACCTGCCGCGACTGGTTCCAGCTGAGCCTGAAAGAGGGCCTGACCGTGTTCCGCGACCAGGAATTTTCACAGGACCTGTGCCAGGAAGCTTCGGCCCGCGCCGTCAAGCGCATCGAGGACGTGCGGGTGCTGCGCACCGCGCAGTTTCCGGAAGACGCCGGCCCGATGGCGCACCCGGTGCGGCCCGACAGTTATATCGAGATCAGCAACTTCTACACCGTCACGATCTACGAAAAAGGTGCCGAGGTGGTGCGCATGATGCAGACCCTGGTGGGCCGCGACGGTTTTGCCAAAGGCATGAAGCTGTACTTTGAACGCCACGACGGCCAGGCCGTGACCTGCGACGATTTTGCCCAGGCGATTGCCGACGCCAACCCGGCCTCCGACCTGGCACGCCTGCTGCCGCAATTCAAGCGCTGGTACAGCCAGGCCGGCACGCCGCGCGTGCACGGCAGCGGTGTCTATGATGCCGCGGCCCGCAGCTACACCCTCACGCTCGCACAAAGCTGCGCGGCGACCGCCGGCCAGGCCGCCAAGGAGCCGTTTGTGATTCCGGTGGGCCTGGGTCTGCTGGGCGCCAACGGCGCCGACCTGCCGCTTCAGCTCGCTGGCGAAGCCGCGCCGGTCGCCGCGCCACGCACCTTTGTGCTGACCGAGGCCAGCCAGAGCCTGACCTTTGTCAACCTGGATGCGGAACCCGTGCCGTCCATACTGCGCGGTTTCAGCGCACCGGTGGTGCTGGAATTTGACTACAGCGATACCCAGCTGCTGCAGCTGCTGGCCAGCGACAGCGACCCCTTCAACCGCTGGGAGGCCGGGCAACGGCTGGCGGTGCGCAGCGCTATTGAATCCATAGCTGCTGACGCAGACCCGGCAGGGGCCAAACCCCTCAATGGCGCTTATCTGGAAGCCATGCGCAGCGTGCTGCGCGACGCCACGCTGGATGCCGCCTTCAAGGAGCTGGTGCTGACCCTGCCGGGCGAAACCTATATCGCCGAACAGCTGGCCGTGGTGGACCCGCAGCGCATCCACGCGGTGCGCGAAGCCATGCGCCTGCAGCTGGCCACAGAGCTGGCCGCGGACTGGGTGCTGGCTTACGAAGCGAACCAGGACAACGGCGCCTACACGCCAGACCCGCTGTCCTCCGGCCGGCGTGCGCTGGCCGGCATGGCGCTTTCTCACCTGTGCCTGGCGGCCAGCGTGACGGGGGACATGGTCTGGCCAGGCAAAACCCTGCAGCGCTTCAAGGACGCCGGCAACATGACCGACCGCTTCAACGCGCTGGCGGCGCTGGTCTCCAGCGGCCATAAGCTGGCTGCGCAGGCCCTGCAAGGTTTTCATGCGATGTTCAGGGACGAAGCACTGGTCATCGACAAATGGTTCAGCCTGCAAACCAGCGCGCCGGACCGCAGCGGGAATGTGCTGTCGGCGGTGAAACAACTGATGAAACACGCCGACTTCAGCCTGCGCAACCCGAACCGCGCACGCAGTGTGGTCAGCACCTACTGCCAGGGCAACCCGGCGGCTTTCCACCGCGCAGACGCGGCCGGTTACGTCTTCTGGAGCGAACGCGTGATTGAGCTCGACGCCATCAACCCGCAAGTCGCGGCCCGGCTGGCGCGCGCGCTGGACCGCTGGAGCAAGCTGGCCGAGCCCTACCGCAGCGCCGCGCGGGAAGCCATTGCCCGCGTCGCCGCGAAGTCCGACCTGAGCAAGGACACGCACGAGGTCGTGACACGCGCACTGGCAGACTGATTACCACCCTGTCATAGCGGGCCTGATCCGCAATCCATGGATCCCGGATCAAGTCCGGGATGACAAAAGAAAACAAGGAGCTTCACGATGTCTTCAAAAATCTCCCTCACCCGTTACCTCGTTGAGCAACAGCGCATCGACGGTCACATCCCTTCGCAGCTGCGCCTGCTGCTGGAGGTCGTCGCCCGCGCCTGCAAAAGCATCAGCCAGGCGGTCAACAAAGGCGCGCTCGGCAGCGTCATGGGCAGCGCCGGCAGTGAAAACGTGCAGGGCGAGGTCCAGAAAAAACTCGACATCATCGCCAACGAGGTGCTGATCGAGGCCAACGAATGGGGCGGCCACCTGGCCGGCATGGCCAGCGAGGAGATGGAAGGCATTTATGTGGTGCCGCACCGCTACCCGCAAGGTGAATACCTGCTGCTGTTCGACCCGCTCGACGGCTCCAGCAACATCGACATCAATGTCAGCATAGGCACCATCTTCAGCGTGCTGAAAATGCCCGAAGGCGACCGCGGCGTGGACGAGTCCGACTTCCTGCAGGCCGGCAACAAGCAGGTGGCCGCCGGCTATTGCATTTACGGCCCGCAGACCACGCTGGTGCTGACGGTGGGCGACGGTGTGGCCATGTTCACGCTGGACCGCGAGCAGGGCTCGTTTGTGCTGATCGAGGAGAACGTGCAGATCCCGGCGGATACGCAGGAGTTCGCGATCAACATGAGCAATATGCGGCACTGGGACGAACCGGTCAAACGTTACATCGACGAATGCCTGCAGGGCAAGGACGGCCCGCGCGGCAAGAACTTCAACATGCGCTGGGTGGCCGCCATGGTGGCCGACGTGCACCGCATCCTGTGCCGTGGCGGCATCTTTTTGTACCCCTGGGACAAGCGCGAACCCGACAAGGCCGGCAAGCTGCGCCTGATGTACGAAGCCAACCCCATGAGCTGGCTGATCGAGCAGGCCGGCGGCGCCGCCACCAACGGCAAACAGCGCATCCTGGACATCCAGCCCGGCAAACTGCACGAACGTGTGAGTGTGATGCTGGGCTCGAAAAACGAGGTGGAACGCGTCACCGGCTACCACGCCGGGAAAGCTGCCGGGCTATAATCGCGGGCTTCAAACCACACACCAAGCCGGTGTAGCTCAGTCGGTAGAGCAGCTCATTCGTAATGAGAAGGTCGGGTGTTCGATTCATCTCTCCGGCACCAATAAAGTCAATGAAAGTCCGCTATCTAATCCATAGCGGATTTTTTTTGGGCTAGCACCGGGCTAGCATCACAACCATATTGCCGCTCAATCCCATGCGGAGCATGAACTGACCCCCAGAAGTTGGACATTGTGATCTCGTCGATCAGGTCAGGTATTTCTCAGCCGGTATTCCACCGGGCTGAGTCCTTTCAGGCCGACCTTGATGCCACAAATGCTCATCTTGAGCGGTTTAACGTTCGCGTTCAGCGGCTGCCGAAGGCAGTCCGCTGGAACACGGGGTTAGACCGCAAATTCTGCCAAGCTATGACTTCGTCCATTCAACGCTCTTTCGGTACACATATTGCCAAGTCTCGCTTGCTGCACGTTGGATCTTGAATACTGCTTTCTCGCTGGAAGGCACAACCGACTTCTTCATGTCTCCAGCGGCGACCGTTGTGCTTCGCATAGCTTCGCTGAAACGACGTGAAAATTCGACTGCAGCCTCATTCACTTTGACTACCTGGCCGGGATGATTTCTGCCGACACAGACAATCTCGACTGTGACTGCCGCTCCTCCAATTAGCAGGCTGACCCCCACAATGAAGGGCGCTGCTGCGGCAGTGCCAATGGTACCCGCGACATAGCCGGCCGAGCCTGTAAGTATTGCCGCGCCGCTGCTGTGTGTTACCACCGTCAAGCCAGTGGCAGCGGCCACAGCGCCAATAGTCGCACCAGCTCCACCCGCTGCACCTGAGATTGCCGCGACCGCCTTGCTTTGACTCGGGGCATAACTGCAGACCACGCCAGCGCTTTGCTCCGCCGAAGCTGACGCTGCGGCCAGTGTTAGAAGCGCGATTGAAAGTACTTTTGTGTGGTTCATGGATGTCTACGGTAGAGTGGCGAGTCAGATTTTATTTTTTGCGGTCTAACATCGGACTTAGCCGGCGCGCAAGGAGCGTGGCGCGAAGCGACAGAGCACTTGCGTGCCCGCGTCGAAGGACTTGTTAGGCATCGTCGCTCGGGAGCACTACGTTCGCTCCATGTCCAATGCGATCCCATTTTTCCCGATACTTGTCGACAGCGTACGCCTTGGGCTGAAGCCAAAAGGTGACGCGACCTTCCTTTTCTCCACGATGAGCGCCAGCGATAACCTCTTTGGGTTTGAGAACAAAACATTCTGGTGAATCACTCGCGATTTCGCGGCAAATAATGAAGAAGTCTCCGAACAGGCCATCGACATTCCCACCGAGAGGGACCGGAGGTGACTTCGACAATGCCTTGACCTGAATTGTGTGCTTGCGCTTCGCGTCCTGGCTATAGATCAACAGATCGATGCCTCGCGCGTTTCTCGCCGTTGGCATCACATTCCAGCCACGTCGGGACAGTTCATAGCAGACGTAATACAGCCCTGTGTTTCCGACAACTTGGGTGTTTGGGCGCATAGCGGCTTTCGATGATGCCTCACGTTTGACTTAAGCCGCAGCAGTTGGCCTATGACTCAAGGAACTGTGGATCGCCGGGCACCCAAACCGCAAATAGAGGCATGTGTCGGTCACCTGGAAGTCGTTGCGGTTGTCCAACTTCTGCCGACACACCAAAGAGGCTCAGAAACGCTCGATAGTCGCCCCAGCCAGCCTGTTTAGCGCTGAACGAATGCACAAGCAGAACGGCTGCGGCTGCGCGGTAGCGCTCACCTTCGATGAGCGCAGAGGCAGTACGGTGCAGAAGTTGATAGCGAACGGCGCCGCTAATTTGCTTTGGTAGACCGAGTGTGCGCAAGAGAAAAGAGAGCCGAGTCTTCTTACTTGGGGATATATCCTTCAACCAGTCTTCAAGTGTTGGACCGAAGGATTCGTTGACCTTCCCTTCGATCATGATTGCGACAGGGCCAGCCGTGGAGCGAGCAAGCACGAAAATATCGTTTTGAGAGGCGCGCTCGCCGCCGGGCAGAGGAACCTTGAATTCCGGTACCGCGAGTACCGGGTCTAGGCCGGCGAGTAAGGGGTCGGCGGACTTCGCCATCGCTAGGACTACCTCTGGCGGGAATCCCTCCGCAGCCTCCCAAGAGTGAGCCAATGTTCGAGCGGAGTAGCCAGTACGCCAATGCTTCGTTGGATCTGCCAACAATGCCTGCCAGTCTGCCGGGCCAGAAGTGAAGCGAAGGATACGTGCCATTGGGGTCCTCTTGTGCGGCCTAAGGTCGGAAGCCACCGGGCGCGCGCAGGCAGGCGAATCCTACCGTAGCGCGGTCAGTGTGGGCCGACCTGTTAGACCGCACTGCCAACATAACCGTTCTCTTTCAGTGCGGCTTGCACCAACTCCCATGGAATGACCCGGCGAATCGCCCCCGCTTTCCGATTCTCTGTGCCCTCACCGGCTCCGATTTGTCTCGCCTTTCGGACAAGGCTTGACCTTACGCCTGAAGCATGGGCAAGGTACGTAAGCAGACCTGGGCACGCGACATGGTTATACACAAATCTAGCATCTCGACCACTTGTAATTCTGCGCGAGTAGGCACCAGGGCTGTTGTAGTGAAAAAGCCAGCCTACCCAATGCTCCTTCTGACTCTCATACCAAACCTCTCCAATACGCCGCCGATCTTCCGGCAAGCGGCTGATAGCGATGAGCAACTCCACGATCGAGAGCTGGCTTTCCATGTGGTCTAACGAAATGTGTAGAGAGAAACCTGCTCGATAAACTGGCCCGTGCTCGATATTCTGGACATGACCTTCTCCAGAAAGTGGCTTGCAGACTCAGTTACCCACCAACATACTAATATACCCCCGCCGTGGCCACTGACTGAGAAGCCACAGACTCGGAGCTGACGAAAAGCGGTGATGTTGGGTGCACTGGCCCCCTGCACGCAGCGTAATTCAGTCAAAAAAACAGGCGGCCAGCAGTACTGCGCTGGTGGAGGTTGCACGTCAACATCGAGTTCAAGGACTCCAATCGTTTGCGACTGCCCTCCAGTCCAGGCCCACCAATTGCTTCTGAACTTCAGCATCCGGCATCCCAAAATGATCCTGAAACCAGATCACTACCAGTGAGGAAAATGGTTCTCGCTCGTCTCGCGCGCTGGTCGTACTGAACAGTTCAGCGATGCACCGCACTCGCGGCAATGTTAGCCAGTCGTAGCTGGCGTCCTTGCCATCAGTCACTCTCTCCTTTCTACCCCGGTACAGCGTTGGAGGCAGAATCACGGGCGCAGATTTTTCGTTTGGGAAGAGTCTTTCGAAGCGCTCAATGGCTTCAATGAAATATTTTGATGGTAGGTCCAGCGCCCCTAGCAGGTGTCCTGCATAGATGAACTCCTGATGAAATGCATGAACTGATATTTTTCGCCCATCGGGCTGGGGAATATTCCATCCGTCAAAGCTCTTTGCATGTGTTTGGCCATAGGGCCAGTCAATGCGCGGTAGGTCATGCCAGTCGAATGAAATGAGTTTGCTACGTCGGTCCGATTCCGCGCTCCGGGAACCTTGATTTTGGCTCGTGATGCTTTCAAATTCTTGGTCGTCTGGCATGCTGTCCTTTCGTGCTAAGTAAGCCCCGACGCGAATGACCAACCGGGCGTTGTCAACAAACTATCAGCCCCAAGCAGGGAAGCCCCTCGACATTATCGCGGCGCGCACAGCCCCTGGTAACCGCACCCCATGCACCTCATACAGCAGCTCGTGCCCTTCGTCAGGCACAAATGCCCTGGCATCTTCCAGCGTCGGCGCGCGTCCCAACAACTCGCGCTCTGGCGAGTAGACCTCGTACCCGTTTTCTGTCTGCATGATGCTGAAATTAGTCGGGACAAACACCCCCAGAGTTTCGCATTTTCCACCGTATGACTTCATCATCCGGTTGACCTCGCGCGGCAAGATTCGGTCATACAACTCGGTCAGCCCCGTTGCACCCAATCCCTTGTAGCGAAAAGCCTGATGTGCACCCCGCGTCCATGCCACAGCATCCAGCCCTTGGTGCGTCGCGTGAAGCAATACCAGCTTCATCGCCAATGCTGGCCACTCTTTCAAGAACGGCGGTCGCTCGTCATCGCCCGGCTCCATGTCTCCAAAGCTAATTGCCCGGCGCGCGTCTTGTGCCCAGTCGCTTTGAACCTCCTGCAACATCAGCACCCGCTCACCATCAGAGCCTTCTCGAATGTCGCAGCGGACATGCGCCAGCACGTTGCGAATCTTGAAATGCCCTGACAAATAACTTGCAGGGTAATACGGCAAGGTAATCAGCCACTCCCGGTATGCCTCGCCCCCAGTCCATGCATAAGCGCCAAAACGTCCCAGGGAAACGCGCTTCGGGAAGTTCTGCTTGGCATGGCTGGCGGCCAGTGCAGCCGCCGCCTCAACCGTCTGAAAAGCAGATTGCTTCGAGGCATTGCGAAGCATCTTTCCGCCGTAAGTCACCGCCTGCCAGTTGTGCTCCGGACCCCAGAGTGTCTGGTGCTCAACTTGCTCGATCCGATAGCCCAGAACCGGGTCGAATCGGGACATTGCACGAGGTAGCCCCGCCAAGGCTTTGGGTAGGTTCTTTATGCGCGTGAGTTTCCTGCTGGAGGGGTTGGCAAAACGCAACTGCTGATGTGCGTCGTTCACTACCGGTATCACCGAAAGCCGCAACTCTTTGAAATTACACAGGTTGGCAAGTTCAGCAGCAGCGGCTTGATTGCCAGTGTCATCCAGGGCGGCCAACTGGGGCATCAAATTTGATCGTTCAAGCTCATCTGAACGTAAGCCCTTCTTTTGAAAATTATCAATGGATTTGCACCATTGCTCTGCTCCAGATTTTGAATTACCCATGCTCTGCAACCGACGTTTCAAAGTGCTGAAGAGGAGCGGGACACCAAAGGGATCATCCTTTCGCGCAGGTGGCAAGAACGGAGGGTGCAGGTTACGCATGGCACGCCGCATCGAACACTGATCAACATGGTCTGCTACTGTGCGGACAAAAGCCACTGCGTCATGTGTCTGGGCAAGTCCAAGCAGCTCGGATAGGTCTTCCACATTGGTATCTTCAGGAAGCCTGCCAGCTTTCAGTTCGGCGAGCGTAAAGCCTGCCAGCGTGTAAGCATCGCCCGTAAACCAAACAACGTCGATAAACACTGCCGCAACATTCAGTTCCCGTAACGAACTGATGGCCTGGCTGAATACATTGATTTGCCCCAGCTCCGTGTGCTCCCACAGGCGGCAGGCTGATAGCCCGTAGCCGCTTTCCGCAAGACTTAACTCTAACGTGTCCGGGCCGAGTGTCATGTGGGCTCAACTTTCAAGACGGGGGAATCACGCTTCTCACGTTTGCTTTGCAGTTGGAGCTTCATAGGGCGCCGTACCCGGTTCACCCACAATAATCACCTGTTCACCACCAACGACGCTACGACCTTGAATCATCACACAACGCCCATCTGCCACGGCTCGCTCAAAGCAATATATATCAATGACCCGATGCACTGACTGCTTGCAGCTGTCGCAGTAACGCACGTCGCCATGGCCGGATATTTGCAATTCATCCCATCGCTTTTGACACTGGTACACCTGAACCGGGTTGGCATTCGGTTCGTTTCCCAACAAGAACGTCGTCGGTTCTATATCTGTCATGTCGCGGCCTTTCTTTGAGGGTTGTACACCATAAAAAATGCGACGTTCAAGTAGATTAATATCCCGTCAGATTCACTACTGTGACGCTGGCCAGCGCCGGCACCAAGGGGCCACAACGCGACTTTGAGATGAAGCAGAACCTGCTCACGCCGCAGTACACGACTTGCTGGGCTGATTTGCTGGTGGCGAAGGCTTGAGACCAAACTAACGAAGGCCTCATGACTTGCGGCTCTAAACGTCTCCCTGCGCCTGGCGCCACACCTCAAACGCATACAGTAGCAGCAGAACCACAATGAGGGCTCGTCGCCATGCTAAGCCCCAGAAATTTCTCCGCTTGAGCCGATGGAGCCGGTCATTGGCTTCTCGAACTGCTCCCAGGGCTGAGTCAAGTTCGGCGCGCGTCACTGTCTGCCGGTCACCATCCATTATTTGGCAACTCATAACCACTTTACCGGCAGTGCGCCTATCAACATGGCTCGCTGCAGCCGCACCAGTCGAAGGCTTCTCAGTAGCTGACGCATCGCCCGCACCCATGCCATCTGTGGTGCACTTCTTGATGCGCGATTTCATTGAAGATCCCCCGATTCAACTTTTTATGAAGCAAGCGATCGGTTGGTAGTCGTTTGCGGCTCGCGCCAAGCACGCGCGGAGAGCAAGGCTGCGAACAGGGCAGTGAAGAGGACACGCACGCAAAGATTCTGCGCTCCGGAGAGCCTTAGCCGCTAAGGCAAGCCTTCTGAGCATCCTTGTACTCCTGGCCCTTTTTGCCTTTGTTCTCGGCGCTGCATTTCGTCATCTTGCTTTGCTGAGAATTTCCAGCGGGCTTGCCATCTGACAGGCAGGCTTTCTGAGCAGTCTTGTACTCGTCGCCTTTTTTACCCTTGTTTTCAGCACTGCACTTCTTCATCAGCTCCTGCTGGGGATTTCCTGCCGCATAGGACATGGACATCGACATTCCGAGGACGGCGGCGATCAGGATTGCTTTCATGAGTGGACTCCAGTTGTTTCTTGCGACAGCGCGCATCGCAATTTAACCATGAACGACGAGGGTGGTGAATCGCCCCGGGGCGGTTCAAACCGCTATCCCCTTGATTCACGGTGTTGAAAACCAAGCGACTACCTCCATGACACCAGAAGGATTCTTGATCCGCTGTCGCCACGGCTTGCTACTCGACTTCTGAAGAGGCCGGAATACCTCCATCAGAACAAGCCAGGCAATGCCGTCGACGTCGATATGCGCTCGAATCTCACGTCCTAAATAGCTCAGGGGCCTGGAGGCCGCTGGAAGCCCCGCGTAGAGTTTGGCCCATGACAGTCCTGTTCTCGCACCTCTGCGACCTGGCGACCGCGTGCCGTGACAATACAACCAGGAGGAACACCCCAACGAAAGCCCAGAACGGTGCTGGTGCTGGCTCGCTGTGGGGCAGGCGCAGTTTTTAGACTGCAAATTGACCCGAGTGCGAAAGGGTGTGAATTTTTCTGACCTTATGGCTTTCGTTATGCAGATTCTTCATCATCTGAAGGTTGCCTCAAACAATATGTGACGTTGTGTCTGCGAAGTGCCAGATTTCATCACCCCATTGCTTTGCCAATGAACGCCAACAACGCCGCCTTTCTGGCCTGGTAATGCGCTTCAAAGTCGTCGCTGCGTAACGTAGCCGCCGAGATACCATGGCTGGCGACAAGAGCGTCCATGGCATCGTCGCTGAGTTGCACGGTCTTTTCTTCCTGGAGCTTTCGCAGATACAACGACGGCGCATGCCCGCCAATCTTGCGGTTGGCTTTGTAGGAGATGGGGGTTTTGTTGATGATGGAGTTGTAGGTATCGCGTTTGATACCCTGTTTCTCGCACCAGTCCTGCGGGAATATGTGGTGGATGTCGAGCGCAATGTCTTCCTGATCCAGCTCTTTGATCTCCGCCTTCCAGAAGAAGTCTTTTGCCCCCTCGCGCAGCACCAGCATGTTGATGCCTTTGTAGGCCGCGCTCAGGCGGGATTGCAACTTGTCCAAACGGTCGGGGCTGAAGTTGGCGTCAGACACGGTGCGTGGAACTTTGGTGTCATCGTCAAACCATTCCAGCAATTCCTCAACGTCATTGGCCATGCGGGATTCCACAGCACCGCCATACAACTCGCCCAACACGCCGCACCAGTACCAGCGGGAAAGCTTGTCGTTGATCTTCGGTTCCAGCCACTTTTCCCTGATCAGAGCGAATACGGCGGCCAGCGGGGGAAGCTGGGTGCGGTACGGCAGCTCACGCGGGTCGCGCACATGCTCTCTGCGGAGAAACTTTGCCGCCAGCAAAAACCCTTGCTCCACCGGGTCAGCCCACTTCCTGTAGTCAGCCAGCTCCAAGCCAAGAATGGAAACACGTTTGGAGCTGACGGGCGTTACCTGCTTGTCCTTCTTGCCACCCGCCAGATCAGCGTTGTGTTTCTCCAGCGTGTGCAGCATCGTGATGGCCTGCAAATAGTCCGTGGTCTCCACCTGCTCCAGAATCGGTTCCTTGCACATCCGCTCATAGCGGGACATCACCTTGCGCTCTTTGCTGCCATACCAGTCGTCGCGCAGGTTGTAGTTGTCAGCAGCAAAAGTAGCGGTCATCAGCTCAAACACGTTTAACGGCACGCCGCCGGTGTTTACCTTCTCAAACACCAAGCACACAGCCTCCTTGGTAGTGGACTTATGCAGCTGAATCACTGGCACTTGGTAACTGCTGAACTTGTTCAGGACGTTTTGCTGAAACAGTAAAAATTGACTCAAGTGTTCTGGGTGGTTTTTGTTCAAGCCTTGCAGCCAACCTGCCCAATCCAACGATTGGTCGCAGGGGAAATACATTTTTTCGTATTCATGCTCTGGCGTACTCAGATCGAGCTTCTTGTCCTTGCCAAAATTTGTCCACTCAACCTTGTCTTCTTCCACCGCAATGATGGCATCCTCCAACCGTACTCCGCCCTCCAGGGCCGTGGGGATGTGCCAGTAATAATGGCGCTGAATGTCTTTGCCTTTGTCATTACGGGTATTGACTGCGGTCTTCAGAGCCAGCACCTGCGTCAAGGTGGTCAGGCGTTGTTGGCCGTCAAGAATCAATAGTTCCGGACTGGAACCCGGTGGCAATTCAACCCCCTCCACGGGCCTCAGCTGAAAGCGTGCCTGGCCGCCGGTCTCCAGCAGCATGACTGCACCCACCGGGAACGAGCGTGCAATGCTGACTAGCAGGCTGCGTATGTGGTCGTCGTCCCAGACCCAGCCGCGCTGGAAGTCCGGCAGCTGAATCTTGCCTTTGACGATGTCGGCAAGAATCTCTGGGAGGGATCGCTTCGTGCTATCGAAAGTTGACATGGAAATCGGTCTTTCTCTGAAATCTACGAATTATTTAGCCTTGAAGCCGGCGCTGTTCTCGCAAAACGTCCTCTAGCCAAAGTCAGAAAAATCTGCTGCGCTTAGATCACTGCAGCCATTGAGCATGTCAGACGCAAGCGCCCTTTTCTTTGCAAGTAGCGCATCTAACCGCACATCAAAACTGGGGAAATCATCACTGACCACACCGGGGTAATAAACGTTGACAGTACGCATTTGTCCAATGCGGTAGGCACGAGCCGTAGCCTGGTCTTCCTTGGCCGGGTTCCAAGTTCGGGTGAAATGGATAACGTGGTTTGCAGCCTGGATGTTGACCCCGAAACCTACGGCAAGGGGCGAAAGAATGATGACTCGAAAGCCTGGGGATTGCTGGAAGGCATCAATCAGCTGCTGGCGGTTTTCCGTGGCGGTTGGGTCTGCAGAAGTGTCGCCATTCACGATGCTTGGCGCAAAGCCGAAGAATGCAGCGATTACACGTTGCAGTACCAATTGAAGTTCTCTGAACTCACAGAAAACAATAACCTTGTGGTTGCCCCTTTGGTCTGCGGCAAGTTCTTTGAGCCGGTCAATCATCCACCCCATCTTTGGGGACTGATTCAATAGATCATCAATCGGAACATCACGCGTATCTGGCAGCAAATAGCCATGCGGATCTGAACATATCTTACGGATGGCCTGCAAAGCCTGCAATTGGGCCGATGGATTCGTCAGTCGTTGCTCTCGCAATGTATTGAGTGCGCCCGAATACAGCCTTGATTGATATGCAGACATGGGTAGCGACTTGCACGCCAGGTCTTCCACAGGCACTGGCAGGTCCTTCGCAACGTCTGTCTTTAGCCGGTGCAGAATTTGTGGCTCGATGATCTTGCGTAGTTCTTCCACGCGAGCACGCTGAATATCGGTCTTGGCTTCGATCGGCTGGCGGTATGTTCGAGAAAAGTGATTTAGCGCGCCCAACATGCCGGGTTGCACAAAGTCAAAGAGACACCACAAATCCGCCAATGTGTTTTCTACGGGGGTGCCGGTGCAAGCAATCCTAAAGCGAACTTTTTGTTTTTTTGCCGACCGGGTCACCAACGCCGCTGGCGTCTTGATCTTCTGCGCTTCATCACACACCATGATCGACCAAGGCTGGGCTGCCAGTGCGAACTCAAGATCGCGCATCGTCTCGTATGTTGTCAGAACCAACTTTGCTGGCCCCATCCAATTTTTTCGGAGCAGCCGTGTGACGCCTTGCGCTTTGAGCTCCTGGTCAATTTGATCCTTCGGGGCCCGCAGGTCACGCAAGGTAGCGCCATACAACGTAAGGATTGGCAGCGCATCGGCAACAAAAAACTTTTCTAACTCGTTGCGCCAGTTGTTCAGTAGCGCAACCGGGGCAACAATTAGCGCAGGTGGTAGCTCCGGTTCATCTTCAAAGCATTTGGCAATGAAAGTTAGTAGCTGGAGCGTTTTGCCCAAGCCCATGTCGTCTGCCAAGACCGTCCCGCGGCAGTGGTGAGGAGATGCCTCCCACAGGTGCTGCAACCATGCGATGCCGACTTCCTGATGCGGCTTGAGGCCGATCTCTGGCCTGAGTGCTAGTGGGAGCCTTGGCAAGCGATTACTTGGCATTTCCAACACTTCGGCACGCGCCTCGTTGTAATCAACCTCGTCCAGGTTTCTCTTGATAATGAGTCGCTTCTTGGGCTCACCCCGAACTGATTTCGTCGGCGGTTGAAATGTATTCTTCTTTAAGGCCTCATGCGCCTTTGTCAGGACACTGACCGCAAACCGAGCATCTGCCAATGGCACCGGGTCTGCCAGACCGGGGAGTGCGACAGTAGTGGCCCCCTTGATTTCGGATGCATTCACCGCCTCTTGTAATGAGGCTATATCCTCGAATCGAATGGGGACGACTTTTGGGGGTTCATCACCCTTGCCCTGTACTTGCACACCAACAGTGACATTCTCTTTAAACCAGCCACCGCCTTCATCATGACGAGCGATGACGGGTGTCAGAAATGGTCTTTCCTCGCCAATATCCTCAATTCGCTCAGAGTAGTTACTCAGGTCCAATACTTCAGCGGCTGTCCACAGGGCAGGGGCCAGCCATTCTTTCAGCCACTGCTGCAGCCGAGACAGTTGCTCGGGACTATTGCCATCTATCTCCAACTCGTGGCGATTTAAGGATACGCATTGAGACCCATCGTCCAGACAGCGCGCCAACTTGTTTACAAAACGGGCAAGCTCCTCGGGCTGATAAAACCAAACGGTTTCCAGGGTGTCCGGAGAGGGTTCGATAGCATCAATTTGCAATACGACGCTGGCCACTTCTCCAAACTGACCGCGTTCCACATCGGTTCTGAACTGTTTGAAAACAATACCAGCTGTATGGCGGGATTTCTCAAATTGGTCGGCATCAATCACCCGGTTCGCGTCCGGGCCAAGAATGCCGAATGGGTTTCGTACAAAGGCTTCTGCGCGGGGGCCAACAACGCGGCGCCCCTTCATTCGTTTGACTTCCGCCAACACGGCCTTCACTTCGGGACTCAGCACCACCCGTACCATCGCCGGTCCGTCTGGAACCTCATAGCGTTCCTGCAGCGGCAGTCGATCAAAAATGCTTAGCCAACTTTGCGGTGCTTCATCAAAGCCCGGGATGACTTCCACGACCTTGCTATCGCCTTCGCCACGCTGCGCCATGTCCAAGCGAAGTAGTTCGGGCGTCAAAACGATGGTTTTTGCAACATAGTCTGAAACTTGGCAGCCGCTTTGCGTTGCAAGTTTGCGTATCCGTCCGAATCGTTGCTCCTTGAAAGATGCCGTGCGGTTGTCGGGATGTGTACCGTGGAACAATGCCAGTTCATCTAAAAGCTGGTGCACAGCAAACGGAGCCAGCGTAGGTGTGCCGCCAATATCTATGACTCGCCCGACGATTCTGGGCTCGGGGTGCACCTGGCCTCCATTGCTCGCAGTCCAGCCATCAATCAGAACGGAGAAGCCAGCATCAATCAATGCTCCCTTGCTCACAAGTTTGGGGCGCACTGTTGTGTCGGCTGGAATCTGAAGTGCTGCTCTGTAATCTGCAAACTCTGGGTGGCGCAACAAAGCGTAAACGTCCTCCCACCCTAGAAAAAAGTGATCTTCTCGGGACTCCCCAAAGCCCTCTAGTGAAATCTGTGCAAGCCGTGCACCCAAGTCAGCCTCAATGCCGTGCGCGAATGGCCGTTCCAGCCAGTCTTGTACTTTCGCAGTTGGGGCGCTGTACCGAATTCCATCTTCAATAAATTCGATGCTGGGGGACGATGTTTCCCCCGTCGGAGGGGGCTTTGAAAAGAAGTTTTTTAGCAACGTAACTCCCTATTTGGGCTTGTACCAAAAGCCCTTGCTGTTTCGAGCAAAGTTGAAACCCACTCGTTCCAAAGTATCGGTAAATGTTTTGCTTGAAGTGCGGTCGGGAACCATGACCCAAAATGCACCTAGCTTATGTCTGTTGTCTTCCCACTCAATGCCTTTTACGTCGCATTGGGCTTTAATAAATTCAAAGTCTGAGTCCTGCAAAGGACCGCCACTAGTTGCAGAGAGTGACAGCTTGGCTGCTACAGGTTCTGATACGTTGTGACTAGAAAGAAACTGAGGGATGCTATTTGCGATACTAGGCGCGGAAGCCGGAAGGCTAGACAAGTTGCCCTGGGTAACCGGCGCTACTTTCGGTGCCTCTTTTACTTCGCGAATTTTTGTGTGCGAAAGCACACCGAGCGAGGAAGGAACCTCTCGCAGAAGTCTTCTGAGGTTCGTGTCAAAGCCATACTCCCAGCTTCCCTGATGTAGCAGACGAGCGCGACGATTTTTTTGCTTCAAGTCCCGATCGGTATCCAGTGCGTTTTGATTCAAATCCGTTCTAAATTCGGATGCAGCAAACACAAAACATGCATTCCCAGTGAGTCCAAATTCGACAACTAGTAATTGGCCGATACGCATAATGAACGCGTTATTCGCGCTGTTCTTGTCGCTCAATCTTCGCTGCGCGCCGCCCATTCTTTTCTTAACGCTATCAAATGCTGCGGATTGATTCCTTCTCGCATCGTCTCCAAGGACAAACCACATATCAGTGATCTGAGGCTCCCATTTCAACCAGTAGTTGAGCCTTCGAACATTTGCCATACCGTCGTGCGCAAGTAACTCGAAGAAGTCGCGTATCAATCGCTTCTTAACCCAACCCTCAACCATGACTCTGGCGGGCTCGTGACTTACGTGTGCATCCCATGCCGTTCTGTTTAGCCAGGGATTTCCGATGCGGATAACGCAGGTATCTCTCAATTCGCTTTGCTCAGGCTTGTCAGCACATGCTGAATAGCGGATGACTATCTTGGCAGTGGCCTTATCGGCGAGATGCTCGGGCAACTTCAAATCTGAGCGTCCGTTGATTAACTTCAGCACACCAGGCATTCCGGCATTGAAATCACGGTCACTTAAGCTACAGACCTTTTCCACGTAGGCCATCAATGCGTCGATCCATACCCATGATGCGGCGGTGATACCTAAGCCAGAGCAAGCTGCCTTCAGTTGCTCGGTATCACCCTTTAACAATTCGGCTGAATAGCGCTGGCACGGCGACTCACCAAGCAAGTTCTTATGATCGATGAGTGTGCTCAACCATTCTGGCAATGTTCCACGTTCCTGCGCAGCTGCAACTACCCTGGGGTGATGCACCGCCAGGAATGTTCGAAGTGTTCGCCAGTTTTGTAGTCGAGCGTTTTCTGTAGCTGCGTGCAAATCAAACGCGAAGTAGGTTCCCAATAGGCCCTGAAAGCACTTCCGGAATTGCTTGACTTGCTTTTGCTTGTCGATGACGATCGCCAATAGCTTGTCAAAGAGTGATTCACGATCAAGCAGGCACCACGTATTTCCGGCAGCTGGCAACAGTAGTCCGTGGCACAGGTATTTCAGCTGGGTGAAATTCTCAATGTCCTGTGTCCTGACAAATTTAGTCAGCGCAATTTTGACGCGGTCAACATTTATGCGTTCAGCGCCCTCATTTCCGAGCTCGCGCTTGATGTTCTTCAGTACCTCCGTCATCGCGCGCGGATTTCCCCACACCGTAGCGGTGAACACATTGTGAGATGCGGTTTGCTCGCGCAAACGCACACCCAGCGCGTCTAACGGTCCTGTATGGGGCATCGCTCTTTGGGATCTAGGGCCTTGGACAAGCCTTCGTCGTCAATAGGCGTCGGTGGATTGGCAAGCTCTGCCTTATGTTCCTGCCGAGTTTTAAACTCAATCTTGAACTCAATGCGCCTGCTGTCATCATCTGTAGACCTGAGTGAGTTGAAGGATGCGCCGCCAACAAAAAACTTAGTTGCGATCAGCTTTCGGTCAACGTCAGAAAGAGTTGCCTGGCTACTACCGTTTTCGCGTAACAACTCGCACAGCACACGTTCACTTCGCTCCAAGCTAAGATTTAAGTTATAGAGATATGTTCCTGTTCGGCTTGCGTACCCCTCGACGACGGCTCGCTTAAACCATTTTTTACCAGCCTCTGAAGTACGTAGGCGGTCGAGTAAATTGGGGGTGAACTGCCGCAATAGGTTCACTTGAGATCCGCTGAGTGTATTTTTCTTGTCGCCAAAAGTTCCGCGTGGCCCAAAGTCAATCGTATTGCCGATAACTCGGATGCCTTCGAACTCTTTTTGCGTCACTATTTTCTTGATGTCGTCCATCAGTATTGCAATCGCTTCCACTCGCTCCTTGTCTTCCCTCTCGTCATCTGACACCTTCTTGGTTACTGCCAATAGCGCAACACTCATAGCAACCAGAAACAGCACCATCAGGGCCGACATCAAATCGGAAAATGAAATCCAGAAGGGTTTTTCACCTTCTTCGCGCGCTCTGCGCCGCGCCGCCATCCGTACACCGCCAAACATTTATTGTGTCCTCAGGCGGTTAGTTGACGGATGGGATGCTGTCGAACACATCTCCAAGGTCTTGTATCGCGCCCTTCAGCATGCTGGTAGCTTGTGAGAGCTCCTCATGGAAAACCTTATTTTGTGACCGCATGGTGTTCGTCAACTCTTTGTCAAAGGTACCCATCGATTCCGCCAACACTTTGGATACCCCCTCCAAATAGGCGTCAGCCTCTTTGTGCACCTTGTTGAGCGTATCGCTGGCAATCTGCAAGCCCTTGATCAGCTCCGAGGTCATACCTGCCTCGCGCTTGGCGTTCTCCACCGTGGTGCGCAGGTTGAGTACCATTTCTGCCAAAGCGTCTCGAACCGCCTTGTGTTCGCCCAATGCCTGCTGAGTTGCCACCAAAGATGTACTCAAGGTGCCCGACGCAGTGGTTAGCTTTTCAGCAGTGGTGCCCAAGCCGTCGCTGGCAGACTTCATGGTGTCGAGGTTTTCGGTCAGGCGGTTAGCCGCACCCTGCAGACGTTCCGCACCTAGGCCCATACGTTCAATATTGTTGTTGGTCGCTGTTTCGAGTCTTTGCACCACCTCACGAATGGCGGCGGTGGCACCTGTCACCGCTTCGCTTAACCCTGCTACTTGCTCGCCCTGCTTACCTAGAAGCTGCGTTGTGTGATCTGCTAACGCACCCTGGCGTTTGTGATGGTCTTCCTGCGCTCCTTGGGCCTGCGTTTGAAGATTCTTCACTAGTTCGGCAGTGCTGACGGAAAGCTCTTTCATCATGCTTAGGGTGAGCTCTGCCGACTCGCTTTGACCCTTAGCGATGTTTTCCTTGAGCTGACTAATGAAAATCTGCATTTGGTCATTAGCTTCGGCCTGCCGTGCTTGCATTTGCTGCAGGGCTTCGTCCATGCGCTTAGCCATGGCGTCGGCAGCACCGGACCCAGCCTGTTCAATCTTGCCTGCCAATTGCTCAAATTTCTGCGATGCGGTTTGGATCGTGTTGGCGGTTTGCACCAACATTTCGTTCATGCCGCGCATTTGCGAGCCAAACATGCCATCCATTTTTTCGGTAAATCCGGCAAGTACATCCGTTAGAAGCTTGTTGACCGCGTCTCCTTGGCTGTTTCCGACGGCCTGCACAGCGTTAGAAATCCTTTCAAGCGGTTCCGCCAGGCCAGCCTTCAAGCTATCTGCAATCGAAGTACCCAGCTGGCTGCTCGTAGACGTGATTGTTGCAATTTGTTGATTCGTTAGCTCTGTCAGCACTTCCTTTAGCTGCGTAACTAACGACTCCTTCATCTGCATAGCCTGGGTGGCAGAAGTTTCTGACGCCTCAACCAAACGCTGCAAGTATTCCTCTCCGGCGCCTGCATCAAACAGGCTGTCTATCAAGCCGCAAAGTTGCTCTAACTGCGTATAGCGCGTGTTCACCATCAGCTTTTCGATGGTGGTGACAACCATGGCCAGCGCAATGGCTGCGCCGGACACTACAAAAGCGCCACCTACGCTAACAATTAAAGTTTCCAGGCTGGTGCGCACTATGTTGGCGTCGTCGGAAACTTTGAAGCCTTGCAAACCCAAAATCAGCCCAGAGAACGTGCCAATGATGCCGAGGCCAGTCAGAATGCCCGGCAAGTGCTTGAAGAATTCGGTCCGCAATGGCGCGTCGATCAGCGAGTGTTCAGTGAAAAACCCATTTGAGATGGCGGTGGCGCGCCAGCGGGTGACATTCATCATCCCCATGGGGTCGGCTTGTTTCTGCCCGTGTAAGGTGTCGCGGAATTCGTCCCAGCAATGGCGCAAAGCATCGCTCACCATGACCTGCTCGCGCACTTTGTCCAGGTCCAGTACTGGGCCAGACTTCTTCAATGTGGACAGTGCTTTGAAGGCTTTGGAAATATCGCTACCAACTCTCGCGCCCGGCAGGCAAAACCGCAATAGAAAGTCGATGACAGCGATAGCCAACAGGCCACCTATGCCGTAATGCAGTGCGTTGGTGATAGTCGCAAAGGTTTCTGGACTCATGGTGGGTGTGACAGTTCTTAGGTTGGACTATCTTTGGTTTGTTGCGGCGCGCTTCTTGCCGCGCGGGGATACCTTAGGAGATTCAGGAGACTTGGTGGCTCTCAGCCGCTCCAGCATCTTTTGCGCTGTTTCGTCAGTGTGGTCTTGCGGGACTAGTTCCCCACGAAAGGCTTTGGCCAAAAGCGAAGGGGTTAGACGTTCGGCCTGATTACTTGCGTTTTCTAATTTCGCCTGCAACCGGTCTGCGATAGTAAATAGTTTTCCAACGCGCCTGACTAGTTCGGTCTGTTCTTCGACTGAAGGCACTGGAAATTCAAAGTCGCGGCACTGTGAAAGTGAAATGTTCGTTTGACCAGCCGAACCACGTGTTTCGTTAACAATTTCTGCGATGTTGCTACCGCCGCAAAGAATGCAATAGAGCCAACCTGTCGAAATTCGGTCGCTTGGGCGAAACAAAGTGATGGCCTGATTGATGTTCCACTCCGGGTGATCGAATGGCACAACAGCAACTTTTCCCAAGGGTGGGCCAACAATGTTCATTAGGACATCCCCTGGCAACGTCACGGACTTTGAAAGTGCCCTCGCATGACTTGCTGACGAGACAAATTGTGGTTTGTAGTCAAAGGCTACCTGTTGGTCAACGATGTTGTAAACCTTCAGAAAGGGGATGCCGGGACTATCTATGAAACCTTCTTTCGGCGTTCCACCACTTTGTACTTTTGCACAAACATCGGTTGCCCGTTCAAAGCTCCATTCAATATCTTTTCCGCCCCTCCAGTCTTCTGTCAACTTCCCCGATGTTGCCGCCGCCAAAACCGACTGCTTAAAGCGCTTGATCAGGGTGGGGAAACGGTCGAGGCGTTCGCGGCAGGCGTCTACGCGGGATAGTAGGGTGTCGAGTTTGTCGGCAATGCGTTTTTGTTCAGCTTTAGGTGCCAAGACAAACGGAGCCTTTTTCCCCGCATCTGTTCCTAGACGTGGCATGCTCAAACCATGACTGACAGCATTCACGTATTCGAGGAATGCAGGATGCTTCATCCAATGGAACAGGTAGCGGGCATCTAAAGCTGAATTGCCCGAGATGGGAATGATTTCCGTCGTACAAAAACCATCTGCGTCTGCATAGGCAACCTTGTTCAGATAGGGGCGCAACTTCCCGTAAAGCACGTCCCCGCGTTTGAATCGGCTCTTGGTACTCTTAGACTTGCGCTCTGCAAACGTGTGTCGCTCCAGTACTTTGGAGGTGTCTTTTTCAATATCCTCCAATTCAAGAATCCACGCTTCGTCAGGAATTTTGCTCGGTTCTGCCTTAATCGTCTTGCCGTAGTCAACTACTTGCCCGAGATTGAGCGACATCCACGAATCTGGAACAGTGTGATCCATCACGCGACCTCTTCACCCAACTCAGCCAAGATCGCTTCCAGCTCCGCTACCGCAGCTTCCAGCTCGCCCATGGCTTCTTGCGCTAAAGCAGCAGGTTCCGGCAAATCTGCAGCGTCTTCGGCGTTTTCATCTTTCAGCCAAGAAATGTCCAGGCTGTCGTTGCGCTCGGCGATTCGCTGCCGGGTGAACTTGCGGAAGCGACCTTGCTCTCCGGTGTCTTTGCGTTTGGCAAGCGCCTTGGCCCCGCCTAACGGATCGTCACCGATTGCTTTTTCAAACTCTGCAAAGTGACCATCGGTCAGCTGCGTCCGCTTGCCGAACTGGGGCATGTTCGCGCGCATGTCATAGACCCAGACCTCTTTTGTGTTGTTCTCGTCGGAGTTGCCTCGGGTGAAGAACAGCACATTGGTTTTGACACCCTGAGCATAGAAGATGCCGGTGGGCAGGCGCAGGATGGTGTGCAGGTTGCACTTATTCATCAGGTCAGCACGGATTTGCTTCCCGACGTTACCTTCAAAGAGCACGTTATCGGGCAGCACCACGGCGGCGCGACCGCCCGGCTTGAGGCCCCGGTAGATGTGCTGCAAAAACGCAAACTGCTTGTTGCTGGTGGGGAAGCTAAAGTCGTCACGCGTTGGGAGCCCGCCCCCTTTCTTTGTGCCGAACGGGGGATTGGTAAGCATGAGGTCTGCGCGCGGCAGGCGTTGGCCTTCGCCCGATAGAGTGCTGCCCACCCAAATGGGGCCTGCGCTGCCACCTTCGATGTTGTGCAGCATGCAGTTCATTAAGGCCAGACGCTGGGTATCGGGCACCAGCTCCATGCCAACAAAGGCTTGCTTGCGCTGGAACTCTTGCTGGTCTTCCTTTAGGGTAAAAAGGTCGTCGGTGTTCTTCTTGATGTATCGGTCGGCTTCGATCAGGAAGCCACCAGTTCCAGCAGCGGGGTCTTGTACGACCTCGCCTGCTTGGGGCTTCATCACTCGAACCATAGAGTGAATGAGAGGGCGGGGGGTGAAGTATTGGCCAGCACCGCTTTTGGTCTCACTGGAGTTTTTTTCTAACAGGCCTTCGTAGAGGTCACCCAAGCCATCTTGCCGGGCTGAGTACCAGTCGAGTGCATCGATGTCGGCTACCAATTGCGCCAGGTGGCGGGGTTCTTTGATGTTGGTGCCGGCGTTTGCGTAGATAGATGCCACCAGCGGGTCGCTCGCTTCGCCCAGCATGATGAGCATTTTGCGGTAGTGGTTGTGCTGCTGGATGCCGTTTAGACTTTCCAAGTCTGACCACTTCGCGCCCTTGGGCAGGCGATGCTCTGTTTCGGTCTCTTTCGCCATTTTGAGGAACAGCAGAAGCGTGAGCTCGGTGACGTACTGGTGGTAGGTGATGCCGTCATCTTTGAGGATGTTGCACAGGGACCAGAGTTTTTGGACGATGTTGTGGGTGGACATGGTGGTTCTTTATAGTTATGCGGCGTCTTGCCAGACGGCGTCTTCAAATTGGTGAATGACTTCGAGGGCTTTGCCCTTGAAGGCTTCGTTGACGATGCGAAAGCCGCCCTGATTGGCGTATGCGCCTTTGGCGAAGGTGGATTCGTCCACCACGACACTTTCTTTCACGCTCTTGGCAATGCGCTCCAACCACTTTTGCTGGGGGGTGGTCCAAGCTTGCGAGGCCAGAACTTTCTTGAGTGCATTGTCGACGCGTGTTTCAAAAGGAATGAGCGGGGAGCCCAGCGCAAGCTGGCGGATATAGCCGATCAGGGTCGCCGCAATGTCTTCGTTTTTCGCCTGCTTCCAGGCGCTGCCGATCATGCGCTCTGTGAATGTATTGGCGGCCAGGGCAACCTGCAGTTCGCGCAGGTGCTCGCGGGTGAGCTCGCGCGGACGAGTCATCACGATGTCCAGCGCCGCGATTTTGTTGCGGTTGTCGGTGATGAACTGGCGGAATGCGTCTAGGTAGTCTTCCGGGCGGCTATATGCACCGTAGCCGGCCTCGACAGCAACGAGCTCATCATGGTGGTCGGAAATGATTTGCTCAGTGCCGATACGGCCCAGTTGCAGCTGCTTGAGGGCATTTAGCAATGGGGCGTGCTGCTTTAGATAGTCTTTCAACTCTTGGGCGCTCAACGTCTTTAGATGGACCGAGAGCTGACCGGGGTCTTGGGTAGTGAGCAATTGCAAGTTTTGCAATGCTTCTTGCAGCGTGGGGTTTTTGGCGGCGTGCTTTTGGGCCCGGCGGACCAGGTTGCGCACGCGCACTACGATTTGAGCAGCCAGGTCATCCGCATAGGTCAGAACTGTTTTGCCATCTGCCGTGGTGCCGGTGACGATGGTATGCGACTTGTCAGCGTTTAGTTCTTCAAACAGTTTGGACAGCGGGACTGTCACGTCTTTGACAACGGGCTGCATGGTGCTGACCGCATCGAGCGCCTGGTACAGGTCCACGGCGTCGTAAATTTTGAAGCTTTCTTTGCCTACGTCTGGGCACAGACGTGTGGCGCGGCCCAGCATCTGCTCGTACAGGATACGGCTGCGTACGCGGCGCAGAAACACGAGGTTGCAGATTTCGGGTACGTCAATGCCAGTGGTGAGCAGATCGACGGTGACAGCTATCAGAGGCAGTTTTTCATTTTTGTAGAGGCGCACCAGTTTCGAGGGTTTATCGGCTTTGCCGGTGATTTTCATCACCGTCTTGTCGTTGATGGGGCCCTGAATTTTTTCAATGGATTCCTTCAGGAGCTGGACGACCAGATCAGCATGCGCGTCATTAGCGCAGTAGATGAGCGTCTTTTGGCCGTTGAAAATGTCCAGGCATTTTGCAAGCTCGTCGCAAACCACCTGATTGAATTTCTCGGTGATGACCAGGCGGTTGAAGTGATCGACCTCAAAGTCAAGTTCATCGGGCAAGGTTTGCTGCTCGATTTTTCCTGCTGAGGTGGCGATGTTCACCACCGCACCCTGGTCAAAATGAATGCCGCTTTGCGCTAGCTGGGTAATAAAGCGGACCGGTGGGTCATGGTCAATCAACCAGCCGTCAATGACTGCTTCGCGGTAGGTGTAGGTAAAGACCGGGAGCCCAAAAATCTGGGTAGTGTGTTGGGCGGGCGTTGCCGTGAGCGCTACTTTGACGGCATCAAACTGGTCGAGCACGCGCCGGTAGGCTGAGACGTAATCCATCTCCGAGCGGAACTCCATTTCGCCTTCGCCCATCTCACGGTCCAGGGTGTAGCCTCGATGGGCCTCGTCGATGACGATGCAGTCGTAACGGTCGATGGGAATGTCCCTGCCATCCGAACCGAAGAGCCGGTTGACCATACCTTGCACGGTAGAGACGTGTACTTTGGTGGCGCTGTCCGGTGTGGCGTCGCCTAGCTCCTTCAGGTCGTAGATGTCGGTAAAGAGCTTGTTCTGCTCCAGGCGGGAATCTTTGAACGCGTTTTGCGCTTGCTCGCCCAGTGTGTTGCGGTCTACAAGAAACAGAATACGGTTGAAACGTTTGGCCTTGAGCAGACGGTAGATCAAGCCAATGACAGTGCGGGTTTTGCCGGTGCCGGTAGCCATGGCGACCAGACATTCGCGTTTGCCTGCGGCGATATTGGCCTCAATGGCTTTGACGGCGCTGACTTGGTAGTCGCGCAAATTCAAGTAGCCGAAGGGTTCTTCTTTGAGCGTAGCCTCTGCGGTGCCCGTGTCGAGTTCAAAAAGGCGTGATAACCCTTCAGGGGTGTGCCAGCCCGCCAGTGCTTTGGCGTGATTGTGGGGAAGGCGTAGGTCACGGAACCAAACCCCGCTCTTAGCCAAGAGTTGGCGATGGAATCCCCGGCCGTTGCTGGAATAGACAAAGGGGATGCGGTAGATGGTGGCACCGGTGACAGTCTTGTGCCCCGCCAGCCATCCAGGCCCGGGGAGCTTTTCCACTCCAGCGTGCAAATAGCCCAGGCTGTACCGTTCAGACTGCTCCACGACGGTGGACACATCCAGACTGAACTTCTTGGCTTCCACCACGGCCAAAGGCACTAAGCCAACAAAAAGGACGTAGTCGGCTGGGCCGCTTTCGGTAGGCCACTCTGCGATGGCTCGATTTTTCCCGGCAACGGGGCGGCTACCTTTACTGAACCGCAGGTTTGGAGAGTCCACTTCCCAACCTGCCGCGCGAAGCTGCGCGTCAATGATGGCACGGGTCTCGGCCTCATCCAGCTGAATGCTGCTGGCGGCACTGGCCATGGACTTGGCCAGCTCTGCAGCGTCGGGTGCCGCCGCGCCCTCTGCCGCGCTGCCTGGCTTCGCGATGGATTCGCGAATGTGAGCCAGCTTGGCATCAAACTCTGCCTGCAACTTGATGCGCTCTGCTTCTTCGGCTTGGGCAAGCTGCTCCCAGGTGGAGCGCTCTCTGTCCAATATTGCTGCGGCTTCTTCGAGCTGGCGACGTTTTGCTTGCTCAGCTGCAATCTGGGCGCTGGCGGACTCGGCCTCGGCGGTTTTGGCAGCTACTTGAGCTTGGAGCTTGGCGGTGATGGTGGCGTAGTCGGTAGCCACCGGTTCAACAAATGGGCCTGGCTTGAACGATGAAACACCTTTGCCAAACGCACGGTGGAACCAGACGGCGAGTTCGCGAGAAACGCGCAACGTCGACAACGCCTGCCCCATACTGACCGGCGTATCTGAAAAAGCATGGTTGGCTGCATTGCCAGCTTGGCGAAGCAAATGCAACATATCTGCCACCGACCTATCCAGGTGCCCCTTGCGCTGGAGTAGCACCAGCAAATCGACCTGCTTGCCTTCGGCCGGAACATCGATTGCGAAGACTGCAGCAACGTGCTGGGCCAACGCCTCTCCGAATTGCCGGAGCTTCAGAAGGCAGGTATTGGGGTCATGCGCTGCAAAGTTGCGCTCCGCCGACGCGCAGAGCTGCACTAGCAGCGGATCGTGCTGCTGCAGGAACTGAAAGTTTGGCGAAGTGGTTGTCAAAGTAGCAGTCGCAGCTTTGGCGGGAGCGCTGCACTAGCGACCTGCTCCCCCCCGTTTGGATTCCCCAATTTCTTATCAAGGCATTTTGCATCAAACAAACACCTATACGGACACAAAAAGTCAACTCCGGACGCCACACTTCTTGATTCTTTCCGCCACTGTGTACCATCGCCGGATGACGCACATGGGCAGGATCACGTTTGGGTGTTTGCCGCGCTTGAACAGGTCGCGCAAAACGTCGTCGGCAAGGCCCTAGATGAAGGAGGCGATTTTGCGAAACAGATTTACCCCTCCAGCAACTTGTGCAGGAAACCCAGCTTGCGGGCAATGTCGTGCAAGCTGACTTGCACCAGAGCATCGTGATGGCTCTTGAGCCGCCAGTAGGTTTTCCAGTGCATCCCTTTGGGTTTGTCGCCATTGCCATTCAGGATACCAGCCTGCCAGCCCAGGCGCTTGCGCAGCTTGTCGGCCTTGGTGGATGCCCGGTCGCCTGCACCTTCTTTCTGCGTGGCGTAGCCTAGCCGACCGCACTGGCGGCAGGCGAAGTACCGGCCCGGCGCGTAGAGAACCGCCACCCGCTCGCTGCACCGTGGGCAGGTAAACCAGTGGCGCTCGCCGCCCAAGTGGCAAGGTGAGGTTTGCGTCTGCAACCGTTGCGCGACCACTTCGCCGCTGCTCTTCATGCGGTAGGACAGCACGATGCTACCCAAATCTACCCGGATGCTGATGCCTGCCACCTCACGGTCGTTCACGAGCCACTGCCAGCTAAAGCTATTTCCCGGCACCATCAAGCCCTTGCGGGTGATCTTGCGAATGTCCAGCGGCATGGAATCGATGGTCTCCGGTTTGCCGCTGTAACTGCTGCGCCGCCCACTTCCGCGTCCGCCCATTTTTATTCTCCGGTTTTTGCCGAAATCATTTGGCAAGTTGAACAGGCGTTGTGACCTGTAAAACCATGAATCGGGCTGCAACCCGCATGGATGCTTGGTTTTTGGTGTTTTCGCGGTGCCGAAAAGTACGCATGTTTTTACGCCGCGCGGCTGCTTCTGAGGTCTTTCAGCTTGATCAGCATGGCCAAAGTGCGCTCAAACTTGCGGTCCAGGTGCGTTTCGTAGCGGGAAAGCTTCTCCAGGCGGTACGCTTGCAGCCCTTCGCCAATGGTTTGGTTCACGATTGCATCGTGGTGGCGCGACTCTTTTTCTTGGCTATGGCAGAGGGGTGACAGGTGCTCGTTGATGAAGCTGGTCAAGCCTTCGGCATCGGCGGTGTATTCCTCTTCCTCCAAGTAACTTTCCCACCACTCGCGCGAATCAGGCAACAGGGCGCGCAGAGCTTTGTCATAGGCACGATCACCACCTTTGCGCAGGATGGCGCCGGCCTTGTTGGTGGCGTCCAGGTCGTGGCAGGCAGCGCGCTGGCTTTCGGTCACGTCGGCGGGTGTCAGGTCCATCAGGTCGCGAATGTCGGTGCCTTCACCTGAAAGCCCTATTTCAAACGGTGCGGCTGCCGGTATCACGGTCTTGGCACTGCGGGCGGACTCCTTCAGGCCCTTGTTGATGGTGGCCCCCTCGGCTTGCAGCACCCGGCGCTTGCGCCAGATGACGCTGGCCAGTTCCTCAATCAAATGCTGCTCGGTCGCACCAGCGGGCAGGTGTTCGTCCATCAGCGAGTTGACAAGGCTTTCGTAGTCGGCATGGTTCTCGTGGCTAAGCACGGTGTAGCGACTCAGGATGCCGTGCTTGAGGGCGTTGAAGCGGACGACTTCGTAGGGTTTAGGGCTGGGGTCAGCCGTGGGCATGACGGGCGCGGTGCTGGTGGTGTTGGTGCTGGAGTTCATGATGGGCTTTCAATACTGAGGTTCAGGTCAATCGCAATACGCTCGCCACAGCGCCATGCCAGCGCCACAGCGTCGCCCGTATCGGCTGCCACGTCCGGCGGCAATACAGGTCGGGCAATTGAAGTGGTGTTCGTGGTACGCCTGCGCCAGTTCGCGCCAGGCCTGCGGGTCCGATGGAGGCTCGGGATCGTTGGCTGCCAGTTCATCGCGTTTTGCTACAGCTACAGTTGCTACGGTTGCTACGGTTGCTACGGTTGCTACGGTTGACAGGTCAAGGGGGGCAGGTGTAGCAAAAATAGCAGGTGTAGCAGTAGCAGTACCCCGCAAGCTGCCCTTTTTGAGTAGGCTGGCCAACCTCATGATGCAGTCACCAGCAAAGCCGGGTTGATCTGGATCAGCCGCTTTTTGCCGTCCCGAACCAGTCGTGCGCGACCAAGCTCCGCAAGTTCCTGCACCGCATTGGTGTATGTGGCTTTGTCGCGCAAGCCGCCCGGTCCGAATTGCTGAATCTGCCGTGTCGGCACCCTGTCGGTTTGCTCGCGCCTGCAATAGTCCAGCATCCAGGCTTCAAGCCGCATTGGGTTTGCCACCTCGGGTGCCATCGCCAGTTCACCCAGGAACCGTTTCGCTTCCAGCAGGTGCCAGGTGATGACCTGCACTGGCGATTCAACACAATCCGCGTCAATCGGCCCAATGCTGCCAGCGAAGACGTGAAACAGTGCGGCCAGCCTGACCACGTTGTCGGCCGCTTTGCTGCCCACGTCCCGCAAGTCCTGGAGCTCACCGCCAGTGCCCAGCAGCCCCTCGATTTGGTCATGAAACGCGATCCACAGCATTTTGGCCTCCGGCGAAAGTGTCAGCATGGCCGGGGTCAGGATGCCATACTCATCGACGGGTGCTTGCCTGTCCAGAATCGCCGTCAACCTGTTGTTGAATGCCGCCAGTGCTGGCCACCCGTCCGGCGGTGGGGTGAACATGCGCGTGCCCATGGTTGATTCAGGCCACGCCACCAGAAACCGCGCCAGAAACCCTGTGCCTCGGGCTAACCCCTTGGTGTTGTCAAAAAAGGCCCGTAGCGTTGGCTCTTGCACTTGAATGCTCATGGTCAGCCGCGCCGTGGTGTCACCATAGCTCTCGGTGGTAGCCCGGTCGGTTGCCGCTATCTTGCCGTCCCATAACTGATTCAGCCGCGCCATGTTGCGCATGGCCACATCCTTATTCATGGCGTGGCCACCCAGCACAATGCCTCCCTCGTTGCTGAATACGCCTCCCGAGGGCCAGCCGTTCACCAGACTGGATGCCAGCGCCTCAGGTGTTGCATCAGAGTAGATCAGCCGTGAAACCCGTGGGCGTTTTGGCTTGTCGAGGTCAAGGTCGTGCAGTTGGTTTTCCAGCAAGTTGGTGGGCTTACCATCCTTGGCCAGCGCTTTGATTTTTTCCTGCACGCCGCAGCGCTTTGCTTTCCATGCGTCAAGGTCGGTTTCATAGGCTTGGATCAGTGGCTTGGCTTTCTCGCGCTCACGGGTTTGGTAGGCATGAATCGCAGAGGTGAAATAGCCGTCGCAACTTGTCTTGCGCTCGCCGCTGTCGGCAATGCCGCACAAAAACAGTCCGCACGGCCCCTCTAGTTTGACGGCCCGTTGAACGTCGGTATGGGCTTGGATTGCCACCGATAGCGCGGCCAATGCGCTCATGGCCACCAGCGGCACAGGTGCTTTAACGAAGCCGCAGACTTCCTCTACCGCGCCCCGGATCAGTGGGGGCAGTGCGTCCAGGGGATAGTCCTGCGCTTCGGTTTTGGCTATCAGGGGCTGAAGCTCAGGCCAGGTATCAATCTGGCCTGCAGCCTCCGTATCGCCTTCGCAATCTGCTATTGAATAAATAGCATGTTCTTCCATTGGGAAAGCCTTGGAATCCCAGTGCTTGGTCACCATGGCCTCGTATTCAGAGGGTGTGTGTGTGGTGGTCATTTGAAAGCCTCCACGATGTTGCTGATTCGGTTTGCCGCCAAAAGCAAGCGGTCTAGGTCGATCTGAGTGAGTGCATAGCCGTGGGCAACGTTCGCCGCTGCGATTGCGGCCAGGCTTGACTCGAAGGCCAGCACCGACAGCGCTAGGCGCGGGCTGAGTGGCGTGGGCTTGGTTTGCGACGGTGGGCGGCCATCGTCCACCCAGCAGCCCAAGGCTTTGGCTGCGTCCACAAATTCCAGGCCACCGTTTTTGATTTCATAGGCCAGCACGTCGCCGCCTTTCTCGCCACAGCTCATACAGACCCAGGCGCCCGTGGCGACGTTGACGCGCATGGAATCCGAGCCGCCATGAAAGTTACAGGTGGTGGTTTTCCACTTCGCAGACCGGGGGCCTTTGAGGGTCAGTCCTTGGTTTTCAAAGTAGGAAACTGCGTCGGGGAGTAGCGCGCGGTCAAACGGCATGGCAAATCCCTTACGCGGTAGCGCCGGTTTCACGAGTGCGCTTTTCCAACCATGCCAGCAGGTCGGAATGCCGGTAGCGAACTTTGCGACCGACTTTCAGGAACGGAAGCGCATAGCGCCCGGTGGAACGCCACACGGATAACGTGCCTGGCGTTACATCTAAGACTGCAGCAGCAGCCTTGTCATCAAGCAGTTCCTTGCTGGCTTGAACGATGGATTGAAGGGTCATGATTCGCTTTCATAGATACCCGCTTTGCTGGATTGCGTTGCGGTATGGAAGCGAACTTTGAAGAAAGTCAGTCGATTGCGGGGGCAACTGCCCAAACCAAATAGGCAACTGCCTATGGGTTCCCTATTTCATGCGGGTTACCAGTGCATCAGGGATTTTCTTCAGGTGCCCTTCGATGGTGGTTTCGCCGATTGAAACCCCCATTTTTGCCGCCGTGCTTTGGATCATTCCTGCCGTTTTTGCCGCTTTGGTGTAGTCGTACCCGGCATCTTTGCAAAGGGCTGCAATGATGGTCAAAAGGGTGTTGCGCTCGCGCGTAGAGGGTTCATCCGAAGCGCGCTTGTTCGATGGCTCGTCGGCCAGTTTGGACTGAAAATCCGCCAATTCCTCGGTACGAACGACGAGCACGGCATCCTCCGGCAGCGTACCGGACGAAAAGAAGTTGCCTGGGTGGCCCCAGTGCTTAGTCATCTCACCCTTCGAGAGATAGCCCATGTCTGCGAGCCTTTCCTGTTCCTCCTTCGGGAGTTTCTCGATGCGCTCGAAGTGGAGCACCAACTCCCACAATTCTCCGGTCCTTGCCTGTACGAATGCGTCACCAATTTGGACGACTTTAGGTCCACCGGTCAGCCCCTGGCATCTGGCCTCCACTGCCAACGCTTCCGCGCCGATCATCGGCAGGTCCAATACGCCGGAAACAAAATCCACCTCGCCGTGGTCTGGTATCACATACCGTCCGTCTGCCAGCTCCATACCCGACACGCTCAGGCCTTTGTCGCCGGCAGACTGTCTTAGTGCGGCTCGGAATTCTTCCTCCGAGAAGAAAATTTTCACAGGCCGCACGTCGGCGTCGTTGACGAAGTTGACGGACAAAACCATCCTGCCGTCAAGTGCAAGCCGCAGGATGTCGGCTTCCGAGACTTCTTCGCCAAGAGTGATTGACAGGTGGCGCGCCGCGTCCGGTACCGTTACCCATTCCTTCAGCTTCAGTAGCTTGGTCACTTTGCTTCCCTTCATGCGCCCCTTCGATAGGTAACCAGCGCCGCCGGGTCAGGGTGTCCCGGTTTTCACCATCGGGGATCAGCCGATAGCTAGGCGTGGCTTAAAACTGTTCTACCTCCTGGCCGTCCTTAGCCGGACGACTTCGGTCTTTTTCTTCAATCCTGCCGCCTCCATCATCGCCGCTGTCGCAGTGTTGACGGACTGGCGCACTGGATCAAGATCAAGGCGGGCGTAAATGGCCGTAGCTTGGTGCGTCTTGTGATTCAAGCTCTTACCGATAATTGGCAACGATGCGCCCGTGCGGGCCTGCCAACTGCCCAGCGTCCGGCGCAAGTCATGGATACGCAGGTTTTCAATGCCCGCCGCTTTGAGAAGCGTAGCCCATGCTTTTTTCGGCTCCACGATATGTTTGGTCTTGCCTTCGCCAGGGAACACGAACTCGCCGCCGCCTGCATTGCGCGATTCCAATACGGTCACCGCCTCCGGTGATAGTGTCACGGTTTGCGGCGCGCCGTTCTTGGTCTTGGCGATGCGCCAAACACCCGCCACCAGGTCAATGTCCGCCCATCGCATTGCAGACACATTGGCGCGGCGCGCACCCGTCAGCAGCGCCAGCAGGAAGAAGTCGCGCATGATTTCGTTGGTCGATTCCGAAAGCGCCTTAAAGAAGGGCGCCAGTTCGTCCGCCTGCAAAAAGCGGTCACGGCTGGGGGCTGGGTTCTTCTGAATCCGTGTCGCCGGGTTCTGGCCGCTGAATCGTTCGTGGGCTAGCATGAACGTGAAAACCGCCGAAACCACAGCCACAACGCGGTCGGCTTGGGCTGCGCTTTTTTTGGTCGTTCTGGCATGAATCGCTTTGACCTCGTTACGCTCAATCGCAGACAACCTTTTGCCCTTGATGCCGTCCAAATAGAGCCGCAACAAGTCCTTGTAATCTCGCTTGGTCTTGTCACTGATTGCGGAACCATCCCGCTTGCGCTTGCGCGCAAGGAAGTCGTCAAACGCTTCACCGAATGTCAGTTCAGCCTTGACCGCGCGCTTCACTGCCGCCGGGTTTTCTCCCTTGGCGAACTCCCCGAGTACCTTGCCTGCTTCATTGCGGGCTTGCTCGCATGTCATGTCAGGGAAAGTGCCAAGTTTGATCCAAACCATGGCACCCCCCAATCGCTTGACCACGTAGAAGGCGCGCACTCCGGTGTGCGTCATACGCATTGCCAACTTTGGTGTTTCGGTGTCATAGATCACCTGGCGCTTACCCGCGGCGGGGGCAACCAGACCGGCCAGCAGGGTCTTGGTGAGCTTTTGATGATTCGCAGTAGCCACGGTGTCCACCTTTCCATTTTCGGGCTAGCACCAGGCTAGCACTGGGCTAGCAAACAGGGAATGATTTCGTAAAATTTCGTGCTAGCCCGTTAAGGCAATTATGCAGCTTTCATTGGGACAATAAGGATTTATTAAGGTGCATTAATTAGTGGGTCTATGTATCCCTGCTAATTCGTAATGAGAAGGTCGGGTGTTCGATTCATCTCTCCGGCACCAAATGAAACGCCCCTGGCTGTCATGGTCAGGGGCTTTTTACTGCGCCCTTACTTGCCGCAAGCATTTCCCTTGCCCTTGTCCTCCGGGAAAAAGCGCATGCAGGCACACTGACCACGACCGCCTGGCTTCATGCAACTGGCGCGAGCCAGCTCTTCGCGCTCCTGGGCCTTGGCCTTGCCTGCAGCCTGTTTGGCTTTGATGTCGGCAGCTTCTTCGGCTTTGCGCTTGCGGTTGGCTTCGGCCGCCTTGCGAGTGGCTGCGATCTGTTCAGCTGAGGGCTTGTTGTTACTCTCGACGCGGGTCAGTGTGGGATTCGATGCGGACCCCGACTTGCTTGCCCCCGTACCGGCCTGCGCCGATGTGACTTGCTTGTCAACGGATGGGCCGCACACTCTCGCCTTGGCCCAGCCTGCATCGCAACGGCTTCGCATGAATGCATGATTTGCCCGAAGCACGTTATCGGCAGCATTCGCGGCAGCGCGAAGTCTTGTGATTTCGGAATTATCCTGGCAGTCGCTGTAGCGCTTCGACGAATAATCGATTTCCACGCCAGCACATGCGTGAAGGGCCGTGTTGAATCTCTCTTGAGCTGGACCGCCAAGTACCAACTCCTTTTTTGGATCATAGTCCCGGCAGACCTTCGCGGTTTCGGCAGCGTTGCACACCATCGGTGCTTTGGGATCGCCCGTGGCCGCGACTGCGTTCAAAGAAAAAAATGAAATCAGCGCACACCCCAAGCTCACAAGCAACTTGTTCATTGGACCTCTCCCTCGATATTATTGGTTGGTTAACACGGCCGGAATGGCCGCTTCCATCATAGGTGAAGGCAGGCAGCCCGGCCCGCGTCCCATCCGCCGTCCGGATTCACGCAGAAATCTCGGGTCGGTGGGGCCATTGCCCGTGTCATCGTCCGGACACGCAGCCTCCACGGCGCAGCGTCATGTCCCTACCCGGCGCTGTAGGCCGTGTCCGACGCCAGGCACGGTCAATACCTACGGCCCAGCCTGGTGAACACAACTATGCTGGGCGCACTTCAATGCAGGCAAGTGTGCAGGAGAGCGGATATGGCGCTGAGGGTGTACCTGGTAGAGGACGACGACTCGATGAAACAACATCTGGTGGACACGCTCTCCAGAGAAATCAGCATCGACTGGGTGGGGGCCGCCGACACAGAAGCCGAGGCCAAGGACTGGCTGGAGCGCAACCCGTCCGGCTGGGACATCGCCCTGGTGGATCTTTTTCTGCGTGAGGGCACGGGCGCCGGTGTGCTGCGGCACTGCCGCAAACATCCTGCGCACCAGGATGTGGTGGTCATGACCAACCACCCCATCTCCTCACTGGTGACCCATTGCCGCCTGCTGGGCGCCAATGCCGTCTTTGACAAATCCACCGAGCTCGCTGACCTGATTGCCTGGTGCATAGGCCGCGCGAATCACGCGCTCACACCCGGTACACAACACCTCGCGCAGTGAGGCGGCACACGCGCAGTGGCGTGCCCCCTCCGTTCAGCCGCCGCGTGTTCGCAGGGCCAGCGTTTCCATGGCCGCCAGGCGCATCGCGCCCAGTGTCTCCAGCTGCTCCTTTGACACCTGCTTGGCCTTGACGTCATAGATACACAGCGTGCCCACGGTATGCCCGTCAAAAGCCAGCCGCGCAGAGGCATAAAACCGGATGAAGGGAGGGTTCACGACCAGCGGATGGTCGGCGAACCGGGCGTCGACCGTGGTGTCCGGAATCACGAGGAAGTCGTCATCGCAGTGAAAGAAGATTTCGCAGAATGATGTCTCGGCCGGTGACTCGGTGAGGGAGACACCTATGCATGACTTGAACCAGTCGCGGTCCGCGTCCAGCAGGTTCACCATGGCAATCGGCACGTCGAAGGCTTTGGCCAGCATGCGGGTCAGGTCGTCGTACACCACTTCCGTCGCGGTATCCAGCAGCGCCAGGTTTTTAAGCACCCGCAGGCGTTCCGGGTCGTTACGCATGGCGGTGGGATTTGATCTGGTTCAAAGCGGTGTTTGTCCTTGTCCTGCGCCCCATGATACAAAATTGCTGATCTCCTGCCGATGGGCTTGCCTGCGGAGGACGTAACAGGGTCGCAAAGCGGCTCAAGTGCGGCTCGCACGCCCTGGCCAAACACGCCGTTACAATCTTTCTGCCTGACTGCATACAGCCCCTGGTACATGGCCGGCTGCCATTTTTTCAAAGGTTTGTTTCATGAGCTCTTTCAAGATCTTCCTTGTCTTGTCCGTCGCCCTGGTCACCTTTGGCTGCGCCTCCACGGGCAATGTCCAGCTGGGCGCCGACAGCACAGTGACCGAAGCCACGGCCAAACAGATCGCCGGTGATGTCCCCCTGCCCCAGGGCGCGGTGATCAAGCAGCAGGACTCGCTGGTCATGGGTTCGGGCACGGCCTGGACGGGACGGCTCAGTGTGGTGGTGTCGGGCGAGCCGCAGCAGGTGTTTGCCTGGTTTCGCGACGGTTTGCCAGGCGCAGGCTGGACGCTGACATCGAGCTCGTTTTCCAAACTGAGCCTGCTGACCTTCACCAAGGCAGACCGCATTGCCAATGTGCAGATGCAGGCCGGCAGTTTTGGCGCCAACGATGTACTGATCACGGTGGCACCGGCGGTCAGGCCCGCCGCAGGCAGCGCGCCCGTCAGCCGGCCCTAAGCCGAATGGCACTTATATAAGCAAAAAAGTCTGTCATCCCGGCCCACGGATCAAGTCCGGGGCAGGCCCGAGCCGGGATCCATGCCGCATGTTCCACCGCGCCAGCCCGCGACACATGGATTGCGGGTCAAGCCCGCAATGACAAATCAGTCGTCATTCATGCCCCCGGCTGACAGGTTTCCCGGTATTCGCGGCTTAAGCAAGTGCCATTCGCCCTAAGCCGCCGGTTTGGCGTGACGCGGGCCAGCCAGCTTGCTGGCCAGCACCTTGTCGATGCGTTTGCCATCGAGGTCCAGCACTTCAAAGCGCCAGCCAGAAGCCTCCACCTCTTCGCCGGTGGCCAGCAGACGGCCTGAAACGCTTTGCAGCAGCCCCGCCACCGTGTTGTAACGCCCGCGCTCTTCGTCGGGCAGGTCCTTGATGTCCAGCCTGGCCTTGAGTTCAGACACCGGCATCACGCCGTCAATCAGCCAGCTGCCATCGGCGCGGCGCGTGGCCCAGGCATCCACCTGGGCGCCTGGCTGCAACTCGCCGGTGATGGCCTCCAGCATGTCCAGGGGAGTCATCAGGCCCTGCACCACGCCGTATTCATCGACCACAAACACCATGCGGGTGGACTGGGTGCGAAACTGCTCCAGCAGCTCCATGCCGGTCAGGGTTTCCGGCACAAACACCGCCGGGATGGCATAGGCATCAATGCGGTCTGCCAGGGTCGGTGTGCTGCCGGTACCGGTGCCCTCGCCCACCGGCTGTATCCGCCCGCGCAGCGCCAGCAATTTGGCGATGTTGACCACACCCACCACATCGTCCAGGCTGCCGCGGCACACCGGGTACCAGGAGTGGCCGGTGGCGCCGGCCTTGTCAATCGCCTGCGCCACCGTGTCAGAGGCGTCTATCCATTCAATGTCCGAGCGCGGCAGCATCAGCGAGGTCAGCAGGCGGTCATCGAGCAAAAAAACGTTTTGCACCATCTGGTGCTCGTGTTCCTCGATCAGCCCGGCGTCCACCCCTTCTTCCAGGCTGGCGGCAATTTCCTCGTCGGTCACGGTGCGGTCCCCGGTGGTATCGACGCGCAGCAGCTTGAGCACGGCGTGGGTGCTGAAAGACAGCAGCCGCACAAAAGGCCTGGCGCCAATGGCCACCCACATCATGGGCCGCGACACCAGGCGCGAGACGGTTTCGGGATACAGCTGGCCTATGCGTTTGGGCACCAGCTCGCCAAACACAATCGTGATGAAGGTGATGATGGTCACCACCAGCGCGGTGGCAGAAATTTCAGCGGCACGCGGCGGTGCGCCCCAGCTTTGTATCCAGCTGGCCAGGCCGGCGCTGAAAGCGGCCTCGCCAATGATGCCGTTGAGCATGCCAATCGAGGTGATGCCGACCTGGACCGAGGACAAAAACTGCGTCGGGTTCTCCAGCAGGGTCAGCGCTGCCTGCGAGCCCTTGTCGCCCGACTCGGCCATGGCATTGAGCCGCGCCTTGCGGCTGGAAGCCAGCGCCAGCTCGGACATGGCAAAAACGCCGTTGAGCAGGGTCAGAAAGGCGATGAGGATGAAATCCATGGATCCGCAGGCAGAATGAACACATGGCACTTTACTTGATTGGTGACCTGCAGGGTTGTCATGAGCCGCTGCAGCGCCTGTTGCACAAGATTGATTTTTCGCCGAGCCGCGACACGCTTTACCTGCTGGGCGACCTGGTGAACCGGGGGCCGGACTCGCTGGCCGTGTTGCGCAGCCTGGGCAGCCTGGGCGACGCCGCGCAGTGCCTGCTGGGCAACCACGACCTGAACCTGCTGGGCATTGCCCACGGGCTGCGCAAGCCGCACCGCGGTGACACCGTGCAGCAGGTGCTGGACGCACCCGACTGCGCGCAGCTGCTGGACTGGCTGCGGCACCGGCAGATGGCCATCCAGGCTCACGGCTGGCTCATGGTGCATGCCGGCGTGTTGCCGCAATGGACTCCCGCACAAACGATGGCGCTGGCGGCCGAGGTGGAGCGCGCCCTGCGCGGGCCGGACCTGGCCGCTTTTCTGGCCGGCATGTATGGCAACACACCGCTGCAGTGGCAGGACAGCCTGAGCGGCGCGGAACGCCTGCGGGTGATTGTCAACGCCCTGACACGTATGCGTTTTTGCACGGCGGACGGCGTCATGGAGTTTGCCAGCACCGGCGGCACGCAGACCGCCTTGCCCGGTTATCTGCCGTGGTTTGAAGTGCCAGGGCGCAAAACCGCCGCTACGCCGGTGGCCTTTGGCCATTGGTCCACCCTGGGAGCGGATGCCGCAGCGGCAGGCCCCGGCTTGCTGAGCAACACCTTGCCGCTGGACACCGGTTGCGTCTGGGGCGGCTGCCTGAGTGCGGCTCGGCTCGGCAACACCCCGGGGGACTATGCGCTGCTCACCGTGCCCTGTGCCGCTTCACAATCACCGGGCTAGCCCAAAACACTTGGCCTTTTTGGCCTGCAGCCCTTTGGTCACCTGCGCAAGCAGCTATCAATTATGTAGCAACCGGGCCCTGGTCCAGCGCGACGGGTCTCGGCGCCCGCAGCGCTGCCTCGTCACTGAGCGCCCGGGCCACACTGGCTGACAGCAGCAACACCGCCGACGAAAAGTAAATCCACATCAACAGCACCACCAGCGAGCCGGCGGCGCCGTAGGCCGACACCACTGCCGCCGTGGACAGGTAAATCGCCATCAGGTACTTGCCCAGCGCAAACAAAATGCCGCCGGCGATGCCGCCCATGACCAGGTAACGCAGCGCCGGTTTGGGGCCGGCGCTCATGCGCATCAGGGCGACAAACAAGGCGGCGGAAAACCCCATGGAGACCAGTTCGTTGACTGCCACCGCGATGCGCTCCAGCGGCATGTAGGCCCCGGCCCAAGTAGTGAAAAAACTCAGGATGGCCGAAATTGCCAGCGACACCATCAGCAAAAAGCCGAAGGCCAGGATGTAGGCGATGCCGCGCAGGCGCAGCGATGCGCTGTACCACCACTTTTGCTGCGGCGCGACGCCGGTGTCATGGCGCCAGAGCCGCTCAAACGCATCCTGCAATTCGGCAAACACCCCGGTGGCGCCCGACAGCAGCAGAACAAAAGCAATCAGGGAGGCCAGCAGGCCATCGGCGGGTTCCTGCGCGCTGGCCAGCGCCTGTTTGATCAGCCCGGCCCCCTGCTCACCGATCACGCCGCCTATCTGCTGTATCAGTCCGGTCTCGATGTAGCTGCGGTCCAGCCACCAGCCCAGCACCGCCACCAGCAGCACCAGCAGCGGCGCCAGGCTCAGGATGCCGTAGAAAGACATGGCGGCACTCATGCGCAGGCCGTCGGCGTCCATCCACAGCGCGATGGCGCGGCGTGCAGGCCGGATCAGTGCTGGAACGGAAGACTTCTGGTAGGCCTGCCGCAGCGCGTGGTACTGGGTGATCATGGCCTTGAGCTTAGGCCGGGCCGAGCCAGACCGGCATCGGACGCCGGCGCCGGCATCAGTAGGCGCTGGCCGACTGACCAGGGTTTATTCGCCGGTCTTGAACAGCGCGGCGACTTTTTTCTTCGGCTTGATGTTGGCCGACACGCTGCTGCGTGCGGCGCTGCCCTTGGCGCTGGCTTCCCAGGCGGGCTGGGTATCAGCCGCCAGGGTGGACTCGTACGGTTTGTCAAAAAACGGATCGCGCGACTGCGACTGGCGCTGCGGCGGCGCTTCACGGCGCTCGCGCCGCTCCGGCCTGACCTGCTGCGGCGCATCTTCTGCATCGCGCACCGCCTGGTCGCCACTGTCGCGGTACATGCGACGGCCGTCATTGATACGGCCCTGGTCCCGGCGCGGCTGGTCTTCCTCGAACTCCATCGGCTCGAGCTCGATTTTTGTCTTGATCAGTTTTTCGATGTCAGCCACCAGGCGCTGGTCGCTGCTGGCGGCAAAACTGACCGCCAGGCCGGACGCGCCGGCACGGCCGGTGCGGCCTATGCGGTGCACATAGTCTTCGGCATTGAAGGGCACATCAAAATTGAACACCGCCGGCACATCCTTGATGTCCAGGCCGCGTGCGGCCACATCGGTGCACACCAGCAGGTCCACTTCGCCTTTTTTGAAGGCGTCGAGAGCCTTCAGGCGTTCGTCCTGGCTTTTGTCGCCGTGCAGGGCGGTGGTTTTCAGGCCTTCGCGCTCCAGTGAACGCGCCAGCCGCGCACAACCGAGCTTGCTGTTGACAAACACAAAGGCCTGCTTGATGCCGCGTGCCTTGAGAATCTGATGCAGGGCGCGGCGTTTGTCGTCGGCATTGACCGCATAAAAATGCTGCTCCACCGTGGAGGCGGTGGCATTCGAGCGCGCCACTTCAATCGTCACCGGGTCCTGCAGGTAGCTCGACGCCAGGCGTTTGATCTCGGGCGAGAAGGTGGCGGAAAACAGCAGGGTGATGCGCTGTTTGGGCAAATAACTGAGGATGCGCTGCAGATCCGGCAAAAAGCCGATGTCCAGCATGCGGTCGGCCTCGTCGAGCACCACGTACTCGACCTGGTTGAGCACCGTGTTTTTGGCCTCGATATGGTCCAGCAGACGGCCGGGCGTGGCCACCAGCACTTCCACGCCTTTTTTGAGCTCTGCCGTCTGCGGCTTCATGTCCATGCCGCCAAACACCACGGTGCTGCGCAGATTGGTGTATTTGGCATACAGCTCGACCTGCTCGGCCACCTGGACCGCCAGCTCACGCGTGGGCAGCAGCACCAGCGCACGCACCGGATGGCGCGCCGGCGAAGTGGACGGGTTCTCGTGTTTCATCATGCGCTGCAGCAGCGGCAAGGCGAAAGCAGCGGTTTTGCCGGTGCCGGTCTGGGCCGCACCCATCACATCCTTGCCCTGCAGCACGACCGGAATGGCCTGCTCCTGGATGGGTGTCATGGTTTCGTAGCCCATTTCGGCCACGGCGCGTGCCAGCGGTTCTGCCAGCGAAAGGTTCGAGAAGGAAGAGGTCATTTAGCCTGCTATTGTCGCATTTTGGGAGTGACTGGCCTGTGACAGGCTTTCGGGTCCCTCCCGCCCCGCCGCGGCAAGACCGGGCGGGCCATGGCGCGGCTCACATTCGCTATTACTTTCATAGCTATTTGTGCACGCCAGCAAAGGGCTACAGCCGTTTTTTCTATAAATTTCTGGCGCTGAAGGTGTCGCAGGCCTTGACGCTGCCCTGCTGCAGGCCGGTGTTGAACCAGCGCACCCGCTGCGCGCTGCTGCCATGGGTAAAACTCTCGGGAACAATCGCGCCGCTGCGCCCGCCCTGCAAGGCGTCGTCGCCGATTTTGGCGGCTGCGTTCATCGCCTCTTCCACATCCCCCTGCTCCAGGATGCTGCGGGCGCGCTGCGCATGGTTGGCCCAGACGCCGGCAAAACAGTCGGCCTGCAGCTCCAGCCTGACACTCATGGCGTTGTACTCGGCTTTGCTGGCGCGGCCACGCATCTGCTCCATCTTGCCGGTGATGCCCATGAGGTTTTGCACATGGTGGCCGACCTCATGTGCAATCACATAGGCCTGGGCAAAGTCGCCGGGCGCGCCCAGCTTTTTTTGCAGGGTTTCGTAAAAACCCAGATCGATATAGACCTTCTGGTCGGCCGGGCAATAAAACGGCCCCATGGCCGACTGCCCCTGGCCGCAGGCGGTGGCCGTGGCGCCGCGAAACAGCACCAGGCGCGGCTCCTGGTAGCTGCTGCCGCCGCGGGAGAACACGGCTTTCCAGACATCTTCGGTGTCGGCCAGCACGGTGGACACAAAAGCCGCCATGCGGTCATCAGCCGGAGGCCGCTGCGCCGGACCCTGCTGCACCTGGGCAGGCGGGGCGCCGCCGCTGAGTGCGCCCAGAATCGTCAGCGGGTTGATGCCGAAGATCCAGCCGCCCACCAGCGCCACCACAATGGTGCCTATGCCTATGCTGCGCCCGCCGAGCAAGCCGCCCAGACCGGCGCCACCTCCGCCGCTGCGGCGGTCTTCCACATTGTCAGATTCGCGGTTGCCTTCCCATTTCATGATGGACTTTCGCTAAGGTCACCGGACACCGGCGCGCCAGATGGCGCAGGCCGGCCCGGGGCCTGAAATTGGGGTGGGGCGCTGCCGAACGCACAATACGGCCATGGCCACTGGTTCAGCATCTTCCGACCTCCCCCGGGTTCTGCTCACAGGTTTCGACGCTTTTGGCGGCGAAAGCATCAACCCGAGCTGGCTCGCTGTCCAGCCGCTGCACGGCCGGCGTGTGGCGAACCACGTGATGGTAGCCGCCCAGTTGCCGACGGTGTTTGGATCGTCCCTGCTGGAACTGGCGCGCCTGATGCAAGTGCACCAACCGGCCCTGGTGATTTGTGTCGGTCAGGCCGGCGGCCGCGCCGCCCTGTCGCTGGAGCGCGTGGCGATCAATGTCAACGATGCACGCATCGCCGACAACGCCGCCGCGCAGCCGGTCGATACCCCGGTCGTGGCAGGTGCGCCGGCCGCGTACTTCAGCAGCTTGCCGATCAAGGCCATGCTGCAGGCCCTGCAAGGCGAAGGCCTGGCGGCGGAAGTCTCGCAAACCGCAGGCACTTTTGTCTGCAACCATGTGTTCTACGGCCTGATGCACCAGCTCGCCACACAACCGTCCTTGCAGCGAACGCGCGGCGGATTTATCCACGTGCCGTATCTGGCGGGCCAGGGCCACCCGGCCATGACGCTGGAAGACCTGACAAAAGGCCTGTACATCGCCACACGGACGGCACTGGGCACGCAGCGCGATACGGCGTACGGCGCGGGCACCGTCAGTTAAGGGGATGGGCAGGCGGTTCATCGCGGAGCAGCCGCCACATCAGCCAGCTTCCGATCAGCGCGTTTCCGAGTGCAAAAATACCCACGATCAGCAGGGCCCAGCCGTCCAGCGCCCGGTTGTGAACAATCCAGGCCAGCGCGGCCGACAGGGCGTTGAGCACCATGGCCATCCAGAACAGGGGATTGCGCGGTTGAAACAGGCGGGCCAACTTCATAAGCCCCTATGCTACCCGCTGACCGCCGCATCAGGTTTGCCCGCTTTGCCGGTTGCGCGCTCACGGCAGGATACGCGCGGTTTGCAGTCAGCGGCAAGGATCCGGACTAGCGCAGCTGGCCGAACGAAGCCTGCATGAAGCCTTGCGCCGATACATTGGCGCCGCCTGCATGGCGCCCAAACCCGCTGGTTTCAGCGGCAGCAAGCGTTCCGGTTGGTATTTTGCTGTTGGCGGCTACCTGAACGGTGTCGCCACTGGAATCGCGCCAGGCCTGCTTCAGGCAGCTGTTGAGCTCGGCACCGCGCTGGGTCTCCACGCAGAAGGCCGCCGCGCTGCGCTGGGAAGCCAGCGCGGTGTCCCGCAGGGCCGCCTTGTGCACCTCGCCGCTGGCCACCGACGCAATGGCGATCAGCAGGCTGATCACCAGCACCACGCCAGCACCAAAATAGATGTACTCACGCGGTACGCTGTGGATACGGGGCAGGTGGGTGGAAAACATGGCGAAGGCTCCTGGTTGCTGATGCCTCCATGCTAGTAACGCTGCCTGCGCTTACAACGCAGTGCATTGCCTGTGCGCATGTAGGATAAAACCGTTTCAGGCAACATGCGGCCATGACTGAATCCACAAGTTTGCTGACCCCTTTGCAGACGGCGCAGCGCCTGCCCTACCCGGCATTGCTGGAGGCCATCGTCAGGCTGCTGGCCGATGACCTCGCCGAAGTGCCGGAGCGGCTGGTTCAGCCGCTGGCCGGCGGCGGCAGCCTGTTTGTGATGCCGGCCATGGACAGCGAGGTGGCCATCACCAAGCTGATCTCCTTCACACCCGCCAACGCCCAAAAAAGCCGCGGCGGCCAGCGCTTGCCGACGATACAGGGCGACGTGGTGGTGTTTGACATTGCCAGCGGGGAGCGCCGGCTGATACTCGACGGCCCGACGGTCACCGCGCGCCGCACCGCGGCGGTTTCGCTGCTGGCGGCGCAGCGCCTGGCGCCCCAGCCGCAAGGGCCCTTGCTGATTGTCGGTGCCGGTGTACAGGGCCAGGCTCACCTGGAAGCCTTTGCCGGCGGCCTGGCCATCCGGCAGGTGATGATTGCATCGCGCAGCGCGGCCAGCGCACAGGCCCTGGCGCAACACGCCTTGTCCCTGGGCCTGCAGGCCAGCGTGGTGACAGACGCCAACGCGGCCCTGGCCGATTGCCCGCTGGTGCTGACCTGCACGCCGGCCAGCGGCGTGGTGCTGGACGCCCTGCCGCGCCCGGATGCCTTTGTGGCCGCAGTCGGTGCCTTCACGCCCGCCATGGTGGAGCTGGGCGCGGACTTGTGCCGCCATTTTGCAGAGAATGGATCGGTGTTTGTGGACACCGCTGACGCCTGTCATGAGGCCGGCGATCTGCTGCAGGCCGGGCTCGATGTGAGCCACTTCGCCACGCTGGCCGATGTGATTCGCCAGGGCATCCAGGCGCCGCGCGGGCCGGTGCTGTTCAAAAGCTGCGGTTGGGCGGGCTGGGACCTGGCCGCAGCGCGGACGGCTTTGGCACAAGGTCTCGAGCCGACTTGATCCAGCGCAAACGGCGCCGCGCCGGCACTTTCTAGACTGGCCACATGAAACTCCAATTCCTGGGTGCGACCGACACCGTCACCGGTTCCAAATACCTCGTCACGCAGGACAAGGCCAAAGTACTGGTCGATTGCGGCCTGTTTCAGGGCTACAAACTGCTGCGTCTGCGCAACTGGGCGCCGCCGCCTGTGGTTCCGGCCTCGATTGACGCGGTAATCCTGACCCACGCCCACATCGACCACAGCGGCTACCTGCCACTGCTGGCACGCCAGGGTTTTCGCGGCAAGGTGTTCTGTTCCCCCGCCACCTATGACCTGTGCCGCATCCTGCTGCCGGACTGCGGACACCTGCAGGAAGAAGAGGCCGACTTTGCCAACCGCCACAAGCTGTCCAAACACAAGGAGGCGCTGCCGCTGTACACCCGCGACGACGCACTGCAATGCCTGAAGCTGTTTCACCCGCAGCCCTATGGCAAAAGCTGGCAGCCCGCAAGCGGCATACATGCCAGCCTGACGCCGTCGGGGCATATGTCGGGCTCGTCCTTTGTGCGGCTGGACGACGGATCGCGCTCCATTCTGTTTTCGGGCGACATCGGCCGGCCCAATGACCTGGTTCTGAAAGCGCCGACGGCGATGGACGGCGCCGACTACCTGGTGGTCGAATCCACCTACGGCGATCGCCTGCACAAAAACACCGACCCGCTGCTGGAACTGGGCAAGGTGATCAACCGCACTGCCGCGCGCGGCGGTGTGGTCGTGATACCGGCCTTTGCCGTAGGACGGGCGCAGAGCCTGCTGCACTGCATCCAGTTGCTCAAGGCCCAGGGCGTGATTGCGGATCTGCCGGTTTACCTGAACAGCCCGATGGCGGCCAGCGCCATGCAGGTCTACCTCAAGCACAAATCCGAGCTGCGGCTGACGGCTGCCGAATGCGAGGCCATGGCGCACAGCGCGCACATCGTTCAATCACCGGAAGAGTCCCGCTTGCTCAATGCACGCCACGGCCCCATGGTGATTGTGGCCGCCAGCGGCATGGCCACCGGTGGCCGGGTGGTGCACCACCTCAAGGCCTTTGCGCCGAACAAGCGCAACACGATTTTGTTCGCCGGTTACCAGGCCGGCGGCACACGCGGCGCAAGCATTGCGGGCGGTGCGCCCAGTGTGCGCATCCATGGCGAAGACGTGCCGGTCCGTGCCGAGGTGGCGATGCTTGATGACCTCTCGGCGCATGCCGATGCGGCCGAAATTGTGACCTGGCTCAAAGGCTTCAAGGCGCCACCGAAGCAGACCTTCATCACCCACGGCGAGCCGGCGGCGGCCGACGCGATGCGCCAGCGTATCGAGCGTGAACTGCACTGGCCCTGCCACATGCCGTTCTACCTGGAAACCGTCCAGCTGCGTTGACGGCAAAACGGTCCTTCAGGCCAGGCCGCACCACTCGGCAAAGCGGTGAAAGGCATCGGCCCACAGCGCCCAGGCCGCCGCGAGTATCAACAGGCCACCGGCCGCGCGGGTGCCCCAGTCCTTGCGCAGCTGGTTGCCGCGCCCGCGCAGCTTGTCGTAGAGCAGCGGCACCAGCATCAGCGAAATACTGCTGCCGGCGGCAAAAAGCGCCATCGACAAGGCCCCCTGCAGCGGCCCGCCGCTGAGCGAAGCCACGAGCAAGGCCGAGTAAAGCAGGCCACAGGGCATGAAGGCCCACAGGGCGCCGGTGGCAAAAACCCCGCCGCGCGCACTGGCCAGGGGGCGGATGCGCGCCCAGACCGAACGGCCCGCCGCACTGACCCAGTCCGGCTGGCGCGCCTGGGCCAGCAGCATCAAGCCCCAGAGCAGTACCGCCAGATGAAAAAACGTCCACGCTGGTCGCAAGGCCGCGGTGCTGGTCGTCAACCAGGCCAGGCTTTGCACCGCCAGCGCCGCCGCTGCACCGGCGAGCGAATAACCGACCAGGCGCCCGGCCTGAAAACTCCAGAGCGCACGCGCCGACGAGCCCGTGCCCTGACGCGGACCCAGGCGCGAAATGCCGGCACAGGCAGCGCCACACATGGCTGCACAATGCGGCCCCCCGGCCAGCCCCATCAACAGGGCGGTCACGGCCAGCGTGGTGGACATGCCGGGTGCATCTTTCAGATGATGCGCGAGAACTTCGCGCGGTTGCGGTCGGCCTGCAGGTAACGGTCAAACACCATGGCGACGGCCCGCACAAAAAACCAGCCCTGGGCCGTCACCTGGATACCGGCACCGTCCAGCACCAGCAGACCCGCTTGAGCAAGTTCAGCGAGCTGCTTGAGTTCGCTGGCAAAGTAGCTGCGGAAATCCAGCAGCCAGGCCAGCTCGATCGACTCAAACAGCACCTGCCCCTGGCACATCAGCGCCATGATCACGGCGCGGCGCGCGAGGTCGTCACGGTTCAGGGCCAGCCCGCGCACCACCGGAAGCCGCCCCTGATCCAGGTGGTCGCAATACTCTTCCATGGTCTTGGCGTTCTGGCTGTAGGTCGCGCCTATGCGGCCAATGGCCGAGACACCCAGGCCAATCAGGTCGCAGTCGGGCTGTGTGCTGTAGCCCTGGAAGTTGCGGTGCAGGCGGCCCTGACGCCTGGCCACGGCCAGTGCATCATTGGGCAGGGCAAAGTGGTCCATGCCGATGTACACATACCCTGCCGCCTGAAAAGCTGCCAGCGACTCGGACAACATGGCCACTTTGGCCGCGCCACCGGGCAGATCCGCAGACACAATACGCCGCTGCGGTTTGAAACGTTCGGGCAGATGGGCGTAGGCGTACAGCGCAATGCGGTCCGGCCGCAACTGCACCACCTGGGCCAGCGTGCGCGCAAACGACTCGGGCGTCTGGCGCGGCAAGCCGTAGATCAGGTCCATGTTGATCGAGTCGAAACCAGTCTCGCGCGCCTGCGCCATCAGGGCGCCCACCTGTTCAAACGGCTGGATGCGGTGCACGGCTTTCTGCACCTCCGGGTCAAAATCCTGCACCCCGAAGCTCAGACGGTTGAAGCCGAGTTCGGCCAGCGCGCGCAGGCGCGTGGCGTCCACGGTCCTGGGGTCAACCTCGATCGAATATTCGCCCCCCGGCGCCAGGGTGAAGCTGCGCCGCAGCATGGCCATCAGCTCGCGCAATTCGTCGTCGGACAGGAAGGTGGGCGTGCCACCGCCCAGATGCAGCTGGGTCACGGTCTGTCCCGTGCCGAGCTGGGCCGTGTGCAGGTCGATCTCGCGGCCCAGGTAACGCAGGTAGCTCGCTGCCCGGCTGTGGTGCCTGGTGATGATCTTGTTGCAGGCGCAGTAATAACAAAGCGATTCGCAAAATGGAATGTGCACATACACCGACAGCGGCAAGGCCAGCACGGACGGACCATCGCGCCGCTGGACCAGGGCCTGGCCATAGTCCGCAGCATTGAAAGCCTCGACAAAACGGTCCGCGGTGGGGTAGGACGTGTAGCGGGGCCCGGGGATGTCAAATCGTTGCAGCAGGTCGGGCATTACAGAGGTCATCGCAGGATTCTCATGGTGGTGTCCGACTGTGCAGCGCGCACCTCCGGGGGCGCTTGATCTGGATCAAGCGCCCCCCCACAGAGGGGCCAGACAATTTGATCCAGATCAGAAAAGGCATCGCCATGAAGGAAGCCCCTCCACCCGCGCCATCGGCGCAGCCCAGGCACAGCGTGAGCCTGTTGCCAGCGGCGCACCTGCACGCCGTGAATGCGCAGACCATGAAAGTGGCGTGTTCCAACTGCAACCTGCGTGAGCTGTGCATGCCGGTGGGTGTGAGTCCGCAGGAGCTGGCGCGCATCGACGAGGTGGTGGCCACCCGCCGCAAGGTCAAGCGCGGAAGCACGCTGTTTCGCAACGGCGAAGTTTTCGAGTCGCTGTTTGCCATCCGCACCGGCTTCTTCAAGACCTGCGTCACCTCCGGGGACGGGCGCGACCAGGTCACCGGCTTTCAGATGGCCGGAGAAATCATCGGCCTGGACGGTATTGTCAATGACCGCCATACCTGCGATGCGGTCGCACTCGAGGACGCCGAGGTCTGCGTCATGCCTTTCGACCGGATTGGGGAACTGGCCCGCGAGATCAACGGCCTGCAACACCACGTGCACCGCATCATGAGCCGGGAGATCGTGCGCGAGCACGGCGTCATGCTGCTGCTGGGCAGCATGCGGGCGGAAGAACGGGTGGCCGCCTTCCTGCTCAATCTGGCGCAGCGGCTGCAGGCGCGCGGGTTCTCGGCATCGGAGCTGGTGTTGCGCATGACGCGCGAGGAAATCGGCAGTTACCTGGGCATGAAACTTGAAACCGTGAGCCGCACCTTCTCGAAATTTGCCGATGACGGCCTCATTGCGGTCCGCCAGCGCCAGCTGCGCATCCTCGACACCGCCGCCCTGCAGTCCATCGTCAACCAGCAGGGTTGCAACTAGGGCCTGTCAACGCTACTGCTGCTGACTGTCGCCCTCCCCGCTCCCGCGCACCACCAGCACCGGAACCGGCGCGGTCCGCACGATCTGCTCGGCGTCGCTGCCCAGCAGCAGGCGTGCCACCCCGCGGCGGCCATGGGAGCCCAGCACAATCAGGTCAGCCTTCGCCAGGCTCGCCTGCCCGGCGACATGGTCACAAATGCGTCCCGGCCCCTCCAGCACCAGCACACTGTCGGCGGGCACACCCTGGTCTTGCGCCTTCTGCTTGCCATGCGCCAGCAGTTTTTCGCCGGCCGCCCGCATCAGCGGGATGATTTCATGGGCATAGCTGGCGGCCGATTCAAAACCATTGACATAGTCCAGCTCATCGACCACATGAAGCAGCCTGAGCCGGGCGCCCATACGCCGGGCCAGTCGAATCGCTTCGTCCAGCGCCTTGTCAGAGCTCGGGCTACCTTCGACGGGCACGAGAATCTGGTGATACAGGGCCAAGGTTTTCTCCCGATTCAAAAGCATTCAGCGCAAGGAAAGGCGCATGGACACGGTGCTCCGGGAGGCGTCGACCGCGACCTCAAAACCGGCCTGGCGCGCCAGCGCAGCCATACCGGCGTTCTCAGGCAGACACTGGCCCACGACCTCGGCGGTACCGCGCTCGCGCAGGTAGCGAATCAGCTTGTCCATGAGCTGTCGCCCCAGTCCGAGCCCCTGCCAGTCGGTGGCCACCTGGATGGCAAATTCCGCCACCTGGTTGTCAGGGTCGCAGACAGCCCGCGCTTCGGCCACCATGACCGGCTCGCCGTCCGCCTGCGGCAGTAGCGCGACAAAGGTCATCTCGCGGTCATAGTCGATCTGGCTGTAGCGCGCCAGTTCGGAATGCGGCACCTCGCGCCGCGACATGAAAAAGCGCAGCCGCATGTCGGCGGACGAGGCCCCCGCATAAAAGGCCTTCAGGCGCTGGCCATCCTCGGGGCGGATCGGACGCAGCAGCAGGTCCTGGCCCCTGATCTGCACCTGCTGCTCCAGCGCCTGCGGGTAGGGCCGGATCGCCAGCCGGCTGCGCTCGCCGGCCGGGACCGGGCGCAACCGGACCCGCGCGTCCAGCGCCAGCACGCCGTGTTCGTCGACCAGCAGGGGATTGATGTCGAGTTCGGCCAGCCAGGCCAGGTCGCAGGCCATCTGCGAGACCTTCAGCAGCGTGGCCAGCAATGCCGCCTCATCAGCGGGCAGGCGCCCGCGGTAGCCTGCCAGCAGCAGCGACAGCCGGCTGCCGGCGAGCATATCCAGCGCCAGGTGGGTGTTGAGCGGTGGCAGCGCCACCACATGGTTTTTGTGCAGCTCAACGGCCACGCCGCCCTCACCGAGCAGCAGCACCGGCCCGAACACGGGGTCCGAGGCGATGCCGACAATCAGCTCGTGTGCCCCTGGGCGTTCAGCCATCGCCTGCACGGTGAAGCCGAGTAGCTGCGCCTGCGGCAGCAGCCGGCTCACCTGCAAGCGCATTTTTTCGGCCGCGCGCCTGAGTTCTTCGGCAGAGAGCAGATTGAGCGCCACTCCGCCGACGTCGGACTTGTGGATGACCTGGGGTGAAATGATCTTCAGCGCCACCGGATAGCCGATTCTTTCAGCCGCAGCGATCGCCTCCTCGACGTCGCGGGTCCTGACGGTTTCCACCGTCGGGATGCCGTAGGCCCGCAGCAGCGCCTGGGCCTGCGCGTCACCCAGCCATTCGCGGCCTTCCCGCAGCGCCTCCTCAAGCAGCGACTGGGCCAGTTGCCGGTCCGGCGTGAAGTCCTCCAGCGTAGAAGCCGCAAGCTGCTGCAAGGCCTGCTGGTTGCGCGCGTAGCTGGCCAGCTGCAGCCATGCTGCCGCAGCGCGTTCCGGCGTGTTGTAACTGGCAACGCCCGCTGCGGCACTGGCCGTTCGCGCCGCATCAACCGCTGCGCCGCCCAGCCAGCAGGTCAGCACCGGTTTTGCGCAGGCCTGTATCAAGGGCAGGCAGGCCGCTGCAATCGGGTCGGCCGCAACAATGGCTGTGGGCGCATGGATGAACAGCACACCGTCGACTTCGGGTGCCGCCAGCAACACCCGCAGGCTGTCGACGTAGCGGCCTACAGGCGCGTCACCGACGATGTCGATCGGGTTGCCATGCGACCAGGTGGGCGGCAGGCACTGGTTCAGCGCCTCCCGTGTCGCGTCGCCCAGCAGCGCCAGCGTGCCGCCGCCCAGCGCCAGGGCATCAGCGGCCAGCACCCCGGCACCCCCGCCGTTGGTCAGGACCGCCAGCCGCTCGCCGTGCCAGCCTTTCACATGAGTCAGGGTTTCGGCCGCGTCGAACAAGGCCTCCAGCGTATCCACGCGCAACATGCCGGCGCGCCGGACCGCGGCATCAAACACCACATCAGAGCCCGCCAGCGCACCGGTGTGCGAGGCCGCCGCCCGGGCACCGTCCGGGGCGCGCCCGGCCTTGACGACGATCACCGGCTTGTTGCGTGCCGCCGCCCGCGCCGCCGACATGAACTTGCGCGCCGCCTTGACGGACTCCATGTAGATCAGGATGGCCCGGGTGGCGGGATCGCTGGCCAGGTAATCGATCACATCGCCGAAATCCACATCCGCGCTGTCGCCCAGCGAGATGAAATGGGAAAACCCGATGCCCCGCGTGTTGGCCCAGTCCAGCATGGCGGTCGCCAGGGCGCCCGATTGCGTCACAAAAGCCAGGCCTCCGGGAAGGGCGTTACCGGGTGCAAAACTGGCATTCAGGCCCACACCCGGAACCAGCGCACCGATGCAGTTCGGCCCGAGGATGCGCAGCAGCCAGGGACGTGCTGCATCGAGCATGGCCTGCTCCAGCGAAGGGCCGCCGTCCACGCCCGGCTGCTTCAGCCCCGCGCTCAGCACGATGGCGGCCCTGCATCCCTTGCGGCCCAGGGCGTCCATCAGTTCGGGCAGCATCGCTGCGGGGGTACAGATCACCGCGAGGTCGGGCGCCTGCGGCAGCGAGGCGACATCGGGCCACGCCGGTCGGCCGCCCACCTGCGCCTGGCGGTGATTGACAGGCCAGATCGGACCCTTGAACCCGCCAAGTGTGAGGTTGCGCAGCACCACAGCGCCCACACTGCCTTCCCGGTCCGAAGCGCCAATCACGGCGACCGAGGCCGGCTGGAACAGGGCTTCGAGATTGCGTACGCTCATGAAAATCCTTGCATACACGCAGGGGTTCCGCATGCCAAAAGCAGCTTAGCGCGAGGGAAGGGTTCGCAGTTGTCTTAGATCAAGCGGAACGGCGCTGCCGCCCGACACAATGACTCTGAGCACAGCCACCCATGGAAACATACAGATACACCGGCCCAGCGGGCACGGCACTTCGAGCGATGCGCGGGTGTTCGGCAGCCCCACGATTGGAAAGGAACAGCTCGATGAAATGGCTGGGACTCGCGTGCGTGGTTTTTGCCGTCATGGCCTGCGCGGCGGCGGGCTACGGGTCCTGGCGCTGGAAAGTCAATACCCGGACCCTTCGCGCCGGGCTGGAAGCTGCACGCGTTGCGCCCAGGTCCTCCCGCTACAACGCACGGGAGGTGGATGGCTTGCCCGCGCCGGTCAAGCGCTTCTTTGGCGCGGCGTTGAAGGACGGCCAGCCCATCGTCGCCGCTGCATCGCTCACGCATACCGGCAGCATGAACATGAGCACGAACGCCGAGCAGTGGCGGCCCTTCACGTCAAGCCAGCGTGTCATCACGCAGCGACCGGGTTTTGACTGGGACGCGCGCATCATGATGCTGCCCTTTGTGCCGGTGCATGTACATGACGCCTACATGGCGGGCCAGGGGCTGCTGCGCGCTGCAGTTTTCGGACTGGTGCCGGTGGCCAACATGGCGGGCACGCCAGAAATAGCGCGCGGCGAGCTGCTGCGCTTTTTTTTTGCAGAGATGGCCTGGTACCCGACCGTCCTGTTGCCCAGCCAGGACGTACGCTGGGAGGCAGTCGACGACAGCTCCGCCCTGGCCACATTGACTGATGGCGAGCTGGTGGTCACCTTGCTGTTTCGATTTGGCACTGACGGCTTGATCGCCACCGTGCGCGCGGAAGCACGTGACCGCGTCGTCGATGGCAAAACAGAGAGCGCGCCTTGGCAAGGCCGCTTCTGGAACTACGCCGAACGCAGCGGCATGCGGGGGTGCCCCTGGATGGCGAAGTCGCCTGGATGCTGCCCGGCGGCGAAAAGCCCTACTGGCGTGGCACGGCCACCACACTGAGTCACGAGTTTGCGAAGTAGCCCTCGCTCGACGCATGCCCCCCAAGACCCGAATCGACAAACGGAAAAATTCAATGCCCATTCAAACCACACGCACTCGCTACGGATCGCTTTCAATCGGCCTTCACTGGTTGATGCTGCTCCTGCTGGTCGCGGTTTACGCCTGCATGGAGCTTCGCGAAATTTTTCCGGAGGAAAGTCAGCGCCGCAGCGAACTCAAAACCTGGCACTACCTGCTGGGGCTTTCTGTGTTCGTGCTGGTCTGGATAAGGCTGGTGGTGAGTCTGGCCACTACCGCCCCAGCCATCTCACCCGAACCGCCACGCTGGCAGGCGCTGGCGGCATATGGGGTGAAAGGCGCGCTTTATGGCTTCATGATCCTTATGCCGCTGGCCGGCTGGCTTGCCCTCAGCGCCGAGGGAGAAACCATTGCGTTATTCGGCCTGCAACTGCCGGCACTGATGGACGCCAACGAAAATCTTGCAGAGATCATCAAGGAAGTTCACGAAACTGGCGCTGCAGTCGGCTACTTGCTGATTGGTCTGCACGCCGCTGCTGCCTTGTTTCACCACTATGCCGTGCGGGACAACACGCTCAAACGCATGCTGCCGGGGCGACGCTGATGCCTCACTTGTTCGGCAAAAAAGCGTCCCGTGCCATGTCCGGAAGATCTTCTGCTTGCTACTACTTTCATAGCTGCTTGCGCAGGCGTGTATTGGGCTGGAGGCCTGTTTGATACCAGAACCAGGCATTTTCACTGCTACCTATGCGCCCAGAGGAAATTCAAGCATGAAAACCGCTTCAAGCCCAATGCACACCTGCGTAAGCAGCTACTATATTGATAGCGATTTAATCAACATGCGGCACGCCCAACAGGAGTTCTGCGCTTTCATCAACCCAAGGAAATCCCATGCGCCACCTTGAGCGACACCGAACCGACCGCATCGGCTGGCTGCGCGCCGCCGTGCTGGGCGCCAACGACGGCATTGTGTCCACTGCCAGCCTGATCGTCGGCGTGGCGGCGGCGAGTCCCGATCCACACACCTTGCTGCTGACCGGGGCTGCCGGACTGGTGGCCGGCGCGATGTCGATGGCGGCTGGTGAATACGTGTCAGTGCACTCACAGGCCGATACGGAACGCGCCGACCTGGCGCGCGAGCGCGCCGAACTTGCCAACGACGTGCTGGCCGAGCAGCGCGAGCTGACGGCCATCTATGTCAAGCGGGGCCTTGACGGCGCGCTTGCCGCACAGGTCGCCAGCCAGTTGATGGCGCACGATGCTCTTGGCGCCCATGCCCGGGATGAGCTGGGTATATCCGAGGCCTTCAGTGCCCGCCCGATTCAGGCCGCGCTGGCATCTGCGGCAAGTTTTGCCGTGGGCGCGGTATTGCCACTGGCCGTCACCGCGCTCGCGCCTGAGCAACACCTCATGGCATGGGTATCGGGCGCATCACTGGCTTTTCTGGCGGTGCTGGGCGTAGTCTCCGCACGGGTAGGTGGCGCGCCAATGCTGGCCGGCGCCTGGCGGGTGACCTTTTGGGGCGCACTCGCCATGGGCATCACTGCGGCCGTGGGTACGCTCTTCGGCGCCACACCTTGATTGCGCCAGACATGACTGACACCGCATCGCTGCCCACCGGCGCAGACCCCTGCACCCAGAACGCCGAGGACCTTGTTCAACAGCTAGGTGCCAACATCGACCAGGGTCTGACCAGCGCCGAGGCAGCGCGCCGCCTGCTGGAAGAGGGCGCGAACACGCTGCGCGCCCTGCCGCGTGCGCCCGCATGGCGCCGCCTGCTGGCGCATTTTCAGGACCCGCTGATTTACCTGCTGCTGGCGGCCATCGGCATTGCCTTGCTGGCCTGGGCCATCGACGGGCGCCAGGCCTGGCCGGTCGATGCCATCGTGATCGCCGTGGTGGTACTGGTCAATGGCGCGCTGGGATTCGCGCAGGAGGCCAGGGCCGAGCAGGCGGTGGCGGCGCTGGCGCGGATGACTACAAGCAGCGCCGCCGTGCTGCGCGATGGCCGGGTCCAGCGGGTGCCAGGCGTCGAACTGGTGCGTGGCGATGTGCTGCTGCTGGGCGAGGGCGATGCGGTGGGGGCCGACGCGCGCCTGCTGCGGGCTGCGTCGCTGCGCGTACAGGAAGCCTCCCTCACCGGCGAGAGCCAGGCGGTGCAAAAAGACGCCGCCACGCTGCACGGCTCCCCGGCTCTGGGCGACCGGATCAACATGGTGTTCAAGGGCACGGCGGTGGTCCAGGGCAGCGGCCTGGCGGTGGTCACCGCCACCGGCATGCAGACGCAGATGGGCAACATCGCCGCGATGCTGGAGGCCACGCCAGCCGCACCGACGCCCTTGCAGCTCGAGGTGGCGCGTATAGGCCGCATGCTGGGCTGGGCGGTCGTCGCGATCTCGGTCGTGGTGGTCAGCACCATCTTGCTGATCACGGAGATTCGCAACGCCAAAGAGGTGATCGACGTGCTGCTTCTGGGCGTGGCGCTGGCGGTGGCGGCGGTGCCCGAGGGGCTGCCGGCCATTTTGTCGGTGGTGCTGGCACTGGGCATGCAGCGCATGGCCAAACACAAGGCCATCGTCAAAAACCTCTCGTCGGTGGAAACACTGGGTTCGGCATCGGTCATCTGCTCGGACAAGACCGGCACCCTGACGCGCTCGGAGATGACCATAGAACGTGTGATGACCGCGTCGGGCAGCGTGTCGGTGACGGGTGTGGGCTACGCGCCGGTAGGCCGCCTGGAGCATGAAGGCCTGGAGCTGGCCGCCGGTCCCTTGCTGCAGGAGCAGATTGCCTTGCTCGGTGGCGGCAGTCTGGCGGGCAATGCGCAATTGCGCCAGGCCGACGGCGGCGCCTGGGAAATCCATGGGGACCCGACCGAGGCGGCGTTTCTGGTGGCCGAGCGCAAGCTGGGCATCCACGAGCGCCGGGAACAACGCTTCGAGCGCATCGCTGAAATCCCGTTCACCTCCGAGCGCAAGATGATGTCCAGCATCAACATCGACCATGAACACGCAGACGCCCTGGTGCTGATCACCAAGGGCGCCCCCGACGTGTTGCTGGGCCGCTGCAGCCATGCACGCGTCGGCATGGCGTCCGTGCCGCTGACCGACCTGCTGCGCAGGCAGCTGCTGGCTGACGTCGATGCGATGTCGGATGCGGCGCTGCGCACGCTGGCGGTGGCCTACCGGCCGCTGGCGCCCGGCGAGGACTGGCAGGCTGGCGACGCCCTGGAGAACCATCTGATCTTCGTCGGCAGCGTCGGCATGATGGATCCGCCCCGGCCGCAAGCCAAAGCGGCGATTGCCGAGGCGCGGCGCGCCGGTATCCGGGTCATCATGATCACCGGCGATCATCCGCGCACCGCTGCGCGCATCGCGGCAGACCTGGGCATCGTGGCAGCTGGCGAAGCTGCACTGACCGGGAGCGACATTGAGGCACTGGACGACGACGCCTTTGCCGCTGCCGTGCAGGCCACGTCGGTGTATGCCCGGGTGTCGCCCGCGCACAAACTGCGCATTGTGGATGCGCTGCAGGCGGCCGGCCACATCGTCGCGATGACCGGCGATGGTGTCAACGACGCACCGGCCCTGAAATCAGCCGATATCGGTATTGCCATGGGGATCACCGGGACCGAAGTCAGCAAGGAAGCGGCCCGCATGATCCTGGCCGACGACAACTTTGCCACCATCGTGCAGGCCGTGCGTGAGGGGCGCCATATCTTTGACAACATCCGCAAGTTCCTGCGCTACCTGCTGTCGTCCAACATGGGCGAGGTGCTGACGGTGTTCCTCGGCGTGGTCGGTGCCGGTGTGATCGGGCTGTCCCAGCCCGATGGCCTGGTGGTACTGCCGCTGCTGGCCACGCAGATCCTCTGGCTCAACCTGATCACCGACTCCTGGCCCGCGCTGGCCATGGGCATGGACCCGCCGGCGGACGACGTCATGGCACGCAAGCCGCGCCAGCTGAACGAACGGGTGATCGACACACAGATGTGGATCGGTGTGGTGGAGATCGGCCTGGTGGTGGCGCTGGCCTCCTTGCTGACCATGGACCTGTACCTGCCTGGCGGCCTGATCGAAGGAACGCAGAGCCTGGACAGCGCGCGCACCGCAGGTTTCACGACGCTGGTGTTCGCCCATCTGTTCAACTGCTTCAACGCCCGCTCGGACAGCACCAGCGCTTTCCATCACCTGTTCGTCAACCCCTGGCTCTGGGGCGCGCTGGCGCTGTCGGGGCTGCTGCAGGTCGCGGTGGTCCACCTGCCCTTCCTGAACCTGGCCTTTGGCACCGTACCGCTGACACTGACGCAGTGGCTGGTCTGCGGCGCCATGGGCAGCAGCGTGTTGTGGTTCAGCGAGATACACAAGCTGGTCCGTCGCGCCATATCCCACAAAAACCCGGATAACAGCCCACCTTCTTGAGGCAGGTCAAGTCCGGGGGCCGCAAAAGCCCGACAGTTCCCCTCAAAGGAGAGCCCCATGACCCCTCTGTTGAACCCCACCCCTGCCTCCGCCACACCCGCAGCGGACGGCACCGGCGCCAAAAGCACCCGGCTTAAACAGGCCGGACTGCTGGCTGCGGTGGCTGCCCTGCTGGCGGTGTTGTGGATGCCAGGCGCGCCAGGGCTGCCTGCGGCTGGCCAAGTGATGCTGGCCATCCTCGCTTTCGCGGTCATCGTCTGGATGACCGAGGCACTGGACTATGCGGTGAGCTCGGTCGTGATAGGTGCCCTGATGGTCTTTCTGCTGGCCTACGCGCCCGATGCGGCCAAACCCGCCGGAGCGGACATGGGCACAGCGGCGGCACTGGGCCTGGCCTTGTCCGGGTTTTCCAACAGCGCCGTGGCCCTGGTGGCTGCGGCCTGCTTCATTGCGGCCGCGATGACCGCCACCGGGCTGGACCGGCGCATCGCGCTGCTGGTGCTCTCGAAAGTGGACGCGGGTACCAACCACATCGTGATGGGTGCGATGGTGACGGGGTTTTTGCTGTCCTTCATCGTGCCCAGTACCACCGCACGTGTGGCCTGCCTGGTGCCCATCATGATGGGTTTCATTCTCGCGTTCAAGGTGGACAAACGCAGCCGTTTTGCCGCCCTGCTCGTGATCACAGCCGCACAAACCGCCAGCGTCTGGAACGTGGGCATCAAAACCGCTGCGGCACAGAACATGGTGGCCATCGGCTTCATCGAAAAGCAGTTTGGCAGCGGCATCAGCTGGACCGAATGGTTTATCGCCGGTGCACCGTTCTCTGCCCTGCTGAGCGTGGCGGTGTATTTCATCATGACCCGCATGATGAAACCCGAGATGAAAGAAATCGCCGGCGGCCAGGCCACCATCCGCCTGCAGCTGGACGCGATCGGGAAAATGAGCACGCGCGAATGGAAATTGCTGGTGATTGTGCTGACGCTGCTGGGCTTCTGGGCCACCGAAAAAGTGCTGCACAACTTCGACACCTCCTCCACCACGATTGCCGCCATTGCCCTGATGTTGCTGCCGCGTCTGGGCGTGATGGACTGGAAAGAATCGCAACGCGGCTTTCCCTGGGGTACGGTGATTCTTTTCGCCGTGGGCATCAGCGTCGGCACGGCGCTGCTGCGCACCAACGCTGCGGCATGGCTGGCCAACCTGATTGTGCAGAACCTGGGCTTGCAGCAGGCCAGCGCCTTTGCCATCCTGATGCTGCTGTCGCTGTTCCTGATCGTGATTCACCTGGGTTTTGCCAGCGCGACGGCCCTGGCCTCCACCATGATCCCCATCATCATCAGCGTGCTGATGGCGGTGCAGACACCGGGCATCAACGTGATTGGCATGACCATGCTGCTGCAGTTTGTGGTGAGTTTTGGTTTCATCCTGCCGGTGAACGCGCCGCAAAACATGATTGCCTACGGAACCGACACCTTTGACGCGCGGGATTTTGTTCGCACCGGTCTGGTGATCACGCTGGCAGCCGCGGTATTGCTGATCGTCTTTGCGCTGACTTACTGGCCCTGGATGGGCTATATGACACTGGCTCATTGATACAGGTCAACGCGCTGAAGGCGACCAGGCGCTAGTCTGTGACTGTGTTTCCGTTCGCACCGGCCTGATCGGCAGTTGTGCATTTTTTGACATGAAAGGAATCTGAAAATGAAAACCAATGAAGGCATGCTGGACCGCAGCCTGCGCATCATCGTGGGGCTTGTCCTGATTGGACTGGCTGCCACCGGCACCCTCGGCATGTGGGCTTACATCGGCATCATCCCGCTCGTCACCGGCGCAGTCGGCATGTGCCCTCTTTACAGCCTGCTGGGCATCAATTCCTGCCCGGCGCCTCGGCGCTGAACGCCTCCGGCCGCATTCCCATGAGCCATCTCAAAACATCCCCGCTGACCGCGGAAGATCCCGCCTACGGATTTCACTGCGTCCTGCCCAAACAGGGCTTCTCCGAGGCGGTGGCGCTTGTCACCGGGGCGCTGAAAGCAGAAGGCTTCGGCGTGCTCACCGAGATCGACGTGCAGGGCACGATGAAGACCAAACTGGGGGTGGACATGCCTGCCTACCGGATTCTCGGTGCCTGCAATCCCTCGTTGGCCCTGCGTGCCTTGAATGCAGAAGCCAACATCGGACTGTTGTTGCCCTGCAATGTCCTTGTGCGCGAGGAAGCTGACGGCCGCCTCGTGGTTGCGTTCATGGACCCGATTGCCGTGCTTAAAATGACCAGCGATCCCGAGGTTGGCCGCGTCGCGCATGAAGTGCGCGAGAAGCTGGAAAGGGTGCGGACGTCGCTGGTGGCCGCTCACGCGACACCAGCGTCCAGCTAGAAACCGGCAGCCCTGAGAGGGGGCTGCCAGCCTTTATTTCAGACGCGCTCCGCCCGCGTCGTAGACCTCAACAGTCACCTCCATACCTGCGCGCACACTCTGGGTGACGGTGCAGAACTCCTCGAACTGGCCCAGCACCCGGTCCAGGTGCGCCAGCTGAGCGGCCTCCACACCGAGCGTCAGAAGCGCTTTCATGCGCAGCACCCGCATCCGCCCTTCAGGGTTGCGGCCCACGTCGGCCTGCACTTCACAACGCATGGGCTCAGGGTCCTGCTTGAACTTGCGCAAGGCAAACAGCAAGGAGTCCGACAGACAGCTGCCCACCGCTGCGGTGAGCAGTTGCACCGGAGAGGGTCCCGTGGCACTGCCCAGCGGAGGCGGCTCGTCAACCGTCAAGGCAGGCACGCTGTCGTCAAAGACGACCTGGAAGCGGTAGTCCTTGTCCTGCGTCAGATGAACCCGTACTTGTGTGTCACTCATGGCATCGGCCTTTCTGCGCAGTGGCGCGGGTATGGGGTCGCAATACTCACAGGGAATTGAGCGGAATCTTCAGGTAGGACACCCCGTTGTCTTCTGCGGGGGGCATCTCGCCGGCGCGGATGTTGACCTGTACCGAGGGCAGAATGAGCACCGGCATCTCCAGCGTCGCGTCGCGCGCGGTGCGCATGCGCACAAAGTCTTCCTCACTGACGCCATCGTGAACATGAATATTGCCGGCGCGCTGCTCGGCCACGGTGGTCTCCCACAGCGGGGCTCGCCCCTCGGGCGGGTAGTCGTGGCACATGAAAAGCCGCGTTGGGGCCGGCAGACTGAGCAGCCTGCGCACCGACCGGTAAAGACTGTGCGCATCGCCGCCAGGGAAATCGCAGCGTGCCGTACCCACGTCCGGCATGAACAGGGTGTCGCCCACAAACACCGCGTCATCCACGCGGAAGGCGATACACGCCGGTGTATGTCCCGGCACCGACAGGGCCTGAGCCGTCAGTGCACCTATGGCAAAAGTCTCGCCGTCCTGCAGCAAGTGGTCAAACTGGTGGCCGTCCGGTCGAAACCCGGGCTCAAGATTGAATATGCCCTTGAACACATTCTGGACATCGGTGATGGCCGCGCCTATGGCAATTTTTCCGCCCAGCTTGCGCCGCAGGTAGTGCGCAGCAGACAGGTGGTCGGCGTGGGCGTGGGTTTCGAGAATCCAGTCCACACGCAGCTTCTTTTGCTGCACAAATTCGACCAGTTTGTCCGCCGATGTGGTGCGGGTACGCCCGGACTTGGCGTCGTATTCCAGCACCGAATCGATGATGGCACAGGCCGTGCCCTCTTTCTCATAAACCACATAACTCACCGTCCAGGTGGCGGGGTCAAAAAAACTCTGTACGGCTGCGGTCATGAAGCACTCCTTTTGATTGATTGCATTTTTCATAGTATATTGACAAATATATTATTAGTCAATATACTCATGTTGTCTCAAATCAAAACGGAGCGTTATCACCATGCAGGCAGACACCACCATGGACATCGACATGCTGCGCAGCTCGGCCGAAGAAGCCAGCCGCCTGATGAAGGTGCTGTCCAACCCGGCGCGGCTGCTGCTGCTTTGCCAGCTGGCCCAGGGCGAGCAGCGGGTCGGGGAACTCGAAGCGATGGTCGGCATCGTGCAGCCTACGCTGTCGCAACAGCTGGGCGTGCTGCGTGATGAAGGCCTGGTCAGCACCCGCCGGGAAAGCAAGAACATCTACTACCAGATCGACAGCCCCCAGGCGCTGGCCGTGATGAAGGTCTTGTATGAGCAATTTTGCAACAGCTCCAAAAGGAAAAACAAATGACCATTGACTGGAACCACTTCACGCCCTGGGCTTCGCTGGCCGGTGGCATCCTGCTGGGTCTGGCTTCGGCCATGTTCATCCTGCTCAACGGGCGCATCCTGGGCATCAGCGGCATCCTGGGCGGCCTGTTGCGCCCCCAATCAGGTGACGTGGGCTGGCGCCTGGCCTTTTTGCTGGGCATGCTGGTCGCGCCCCTGCTCTACCTGCTGCTGGCCGGGCCTGTCGCCGTGCGTATAGACGCCGGCTGGGCCACGCTGGTCATCGCAGGGCTGCTGGTGGGGGTGGGCACACGCTTCGGCTCTGGTTGCACCAGTGGCCATGGCGTCTGTGGCCTGTCGCGCCTGTCACCGCGCTCCCTGGTGGCCACGCTGGCCTTCATGGGCGCAGGTTTTGTCACGGTTTATCTGGCGCGTCATGCGCTGGCTGGCTGAGCCCTGTCTGCAAGGAAAAACCATGAAACATCGCATTTCTGAATTCGCGGTCGGACTGCTCTTCGGCATCGGCCTCATCCTCTCCGGCATGACAGACCCCGGCAAGGTCATTGGCTTTCTGGACCTGGCTGGCGCCTGGGACCCCTCCCTGGCACTGGTGATGGGCGGCGCCATTGTGGTCGGCGTGTTCGCGTTTGGGCTGGCCAAAAAACGCAGCACCACCTTTCTGGGCGGCGCCCTGCACCTGCCCGGCTCGCGCGACATCGACAAGCGCCTGCTCGCGGGCAGTCTGCTGTTCGGCGCAGGCTGGGGCCTGGCCGGCTTTTGTCCGGGCCCGGCGATGGTGTCGCTGGGCGGAGGTGAACCCAAAGCGGCCGTGTTTGTGCTGGCCATGCTGGCAGGCATGGCGATTTTCGAGTGGAGCGAAGGCCGTGTCCATGGCAACAAAAAACCGCCATCGGCGCGCAAAACACCCGCCACCCGGCCCCTGAATGCGTCCTTCTCGGTCGCCGGGCAGCTCCAGCCCGGCGACATGGCTGCCGTGGCTGCCCAGGGTTTCGCCAGCGTGATCAACAATCTGCCGGACGGCGAAAGAGGCGGCGCCCAGGCGCTGAGCCGCGACATCGAGCTGGCTGCGCAGGCGGCGGGTGTGCACTATGTTTATTTGCCCGTGATCTCCGGCGCCATCACGCCGGCGCAGGTGCGTGCCATGCGCGAAGCGCTGGCCAGCGCACCCGCACCCGTGCTGGCGTTCTGCCGGTCGGGCGCACGCTCCGCCCAGCTGTACACCCTGTCTCAGGACCCCGCCTGACGCCGCGTGCCAGAACGGTGTGCACCGCGCTTTCCCGAAGTCATTCATGAACTACCTGCCTGCCTGGCTTCGCGCCTACCGTCCTGCATGGCTGGCAGGTGACCTGACCGCCGGCCTGATTGTCACGGTGATGCTGATTCCCCAGAGCCTGGCCTATGCCCTGCTGGCCGGCTTGCCGCCCGAAGTGGGCCTGTATGCCAGCATCCTGCCTATCGTCGCCTACGCTTTGCTGGGGTCCAGCATGACGCTGGCCGTGGGTCCGGTTGCGGTGGCTTCCCTGATGACCGCCAGTGCCTTGCAACCCCTGGCCGCCGCGGGATCAGCCGAATACGTCACCCTGGCGGTCCAGTTGTCGCTGATCTCGGGCGTCATGCTGCTGACTTTTGGCGCCTTGCGCCTGGGCTTTCTGGCGTATTTTCTCAGCCACCCGGTGATCAGTGGTTTCATCAGCGGCTCTGCCGTGCTGATTGCAGCCGGTCAGCTCAAGCACATCCTGGGCCTCCAGGTGCCGGGCTCTGAACTGCTCACAACCCTCAGCGGGCTGGCCACTGCCTTGCCGCAAACCCAGCCGACCACGGCAGCCATCGGTGTGGCGAGCCTGCTTTTTTTGCTGGCAGCCCGGCGCCACCTGGCGCCGCTACTCACCCGGCTGGGCATGGCGACCCGCAGCGCCGAACTGATGGCCAAGCTCGCCCCCATGGTGGCCGTCATCACGGCTACCGCCATCGTGGCTTTTTTCCGGCTGGATGAATCCGCCGGTGTGCGCGTGGTGGGAGCGGTTCCACAGGGACTGCCGCCATTGAGTCTGCAACTGCCCGGCCTGTCCGCGCTCGGGCAGCTGTGGTTGCCGGCGCTGCTGATCACACTGATCGGCTTTGTCGAAAGTGTGTCTGTGGCCCAGTCGCTGGCGCTCAAACGCCAGCAACGTATCCAGCCCAATCGCGAGTTGCTGGGACTGGGCGCGGCCAACCTGGCCAGTGCGCTGTCGGGCGGCTACCCGGTCACCGGCGGCTTCGCGCGCTCGGTGGTGAACTTCGCCGCCGGTGCCCACACGCCGCTGGCGGGTGTGATATCGGCAGCCCTGATGGCGCTGGTGATCGCTGTCATGACCGATCTGTTTTACTACCTGCCACACGCCGTGCTGGCTGCCACCATCATCGTGGCGGTGAGCTCGCTGATTGACCTGCAGACACTGCGGGAAGCCTGGCACTACGACCGTGCCGACGCCTTGTCACTGATGGCAACAGCCCTGGGGGTGATGATCCTGGGTGTGGAAGCGGGCATCCTGACAGGGGTGGTGTTGTCGCTGGCGGTGCTGGTGTGGCGCAGCAGCCACCCGCACATGGCCGTGGTGGGTCGGGTGCCCGGCACCGAACATTTTCGCAACGTGGCGCGGCATGGCGTGCAGACGGTACCGGGCCTGCTGGCCCTGCGGGTCGATGAAAGCCTGTTTTTTGCGAATGCGACCGTGCTCGAAGACCGCATAGAGGCCCTGCTGGGCCAGGATGCCACGCTGCGCCGCGTGTTGCTGATCTGCTCAGCCGTCAACCAGATCGACACCACCGCCCTGGGCGTGCTGACCCAGCTGGAACGCAGTCTGGCTGCGCGCGGCATCGAGTTCATGCTGGCCGAAGTCAAGGGGCCGGTGATGGACCGCCTGCTTCCCACAGAGCTGGGTCAGCGCCTGCAGCACCGTGTGTTTCTCAGTGTGCATGAAGGGTTTGAATACGCGCGCCGGAAGCGACTTGATATTCCCGCTGTCTGAGCGCGTGTCGGGCCGGGGCCGCCGAAAACGCCCTTCAGTGCACCCGCGTCTCGAAGGCGCGGGTCAGGCCGTCCAGATCGGTGATGCGGATGTGGCGCTTGTCCACCTCCAGCAGGCGCTGCTGCTGGAAAGCAGAAAAAGTGCGGCTGACGGTCTCCAGCGTCATGCCCAGATAGCTGCCGATCTCGGCACGCGACATGCGCAGATGAAATTCGCTGGCCGAATAACCGCGTGCCTTGAGGCGCTGCGACAGGTTCAGCAGAAAAGCAGCCAGCCTCTCCTCGGCATTCATGCTGCCGAGCAGCACCATGAGGCTGTGCTCGCGCACGATCTCACGGCTCATCAGCCGGGTCACCACATGCTGCATGCCGGAACTGCCGGCCGCAACCTCCGCAAAGTGGGTAAAGGGAATGGCGCAGACCTCGGTGTCTTCCAGCGCCGTGGTGCTGCTGGCGTGCGAACCATTGGCCACGCCGTCCAGGCCCATCAATTCACCGGCCATGTAAAAACCGCCCACCTGTTCGCGACCATCGGCCAGCATCAGGCTGGATTTGAAGGTGCCGCTGCGCACGGCATAAACAAACTGGAAGCGGTCCCCCTCACGGTACAGGGTCTGGCCAGCTTTCACCTTGCGGCGGCTGAACATCAGGTCATCCAGGCGCTCCACGTCGCTGCCGGCCAGGCCGCAAGGCAGACACAGGTCGCGCAGATGGCAGGTCGAGCAATGCGTGACAAGCGGGGCGACCGATCCCGGCACCAGGGCTGCCTGACGCGGGATGACACGAATGGGGGTGGTCACGATATGCATGGTGGCTGCGGACATGAGGTTCTCCTGGGGTAACTTGCGTTCAATTCGTCACGTGTTCTGAGGCGCTTTTCACGGCCTGAACGAGCTGGTCAAACTCGCTGCTCTTGTCGAGAAATGCATCTGCGCCTTCAGCGGCATACCGTTTTCGGTAAGCGGGACCGGAGTTGCTGCTGAAGACCACAAAGGCAACATGCGGCGCGGCCAGCCGGATCGCCCGCAAAACCTCCAGGCCCTGGCCGCCTTCGAGCTGGACGTCCAGCACCACCACATCGGGTGAAGTGGCCAGGATGCCCTCTATGGATGCGCGTGGTGTCCCGGCCTGGCCTGCCACTGCGATGGCACTGGCTTCGAGCATGGCGGCGACGCGGTCCCGGATCAGTGACGAGTCGTCGGCGAGAAAAACCCTGAGGGGCGCTTGGCTTTGAGGCATGGCTCTACTGTGGCTGGCGCCGGGGCCAAAAACCATAGGCTGCGGCTGAATCAGGCCCTCAGAGAAGTCCGGAATGAGGGCGCGGCCTTTCCGAGCGGCGCTAGGAATATTCCTAGGGCACCGGCAAGGTCATGGAGCGCAAAGGCTCAGGGCTCCAGCGGGTCCGACACGCCGTGCTTGATGGCGTAGCGGATCAGGTCGCTCTGGTTTTGCAATCCCATTTTCTGCATCAGGTTGGCCTTGTGGGTGCTGATGGTCTTGACGGAAAGTTTCAGGCGGGTGGCAATGTCCGTCACCGATACGCCGGCCGCGATCAGGCGAAACACTTCAAACTCCCGGTTCGACAACGACTCATGCGCTGCGGACGTCCCGCCCGGCATGGCACTCAGGGCCAGCTGTTCTGCAACTTCGGCGCTGATGAAAGCGCCACCCCCGGCGATCTTGCGGATGGCCTGCTCCAGCTGCGCAGGCGCGCTCTCCTTGGTGAGGTAGCCACTGGCACCAGACTTGATGGCACGCACGGCGTATTGCAGCTCCTGATGCATGCTGAGCACAAGAATGCGCAGCCTGGGCTTCTCGGCATGTACCAGCTTGATCAGTTCCATGCCGCTGCGGCCCGGCATGGAGAGGTCCAGCACCAGCACGTCGAAATCGGATTCGCGCACCCGCTGCATGACTTCGGTGCCGTCAGCCGCCTCACCCACCACACGCAGGTCATCTGCCGATGACACGATGCGTTTGAGGCCCTCGCGAACAATCGCATGGTCATCGGCGATCACGATACTGATCATGTGCGGGCCTCTGCTGCCGGAAACGGAATGCTCACCTCGACCTGTGTGCCCTGTCCCGGTGCGCTGCGAATGTCGACAGTCCCCTTGAGCAACAGCGCCCGCTCCTGCAAACCCATCAAACCCAGCGACTGGGGCTTGCGCGGCGCTTCGGCGGCAAAGCCGCGGCCGTTGTCGCGCACCGCCAGCGCGATCGCGCCAGGGAGCGCATCAATCGCCACCGTGACCTCTGTGGCGCCAGCATGTTTGGCCACATTGGCCAGGGCCTCCTGCACGATCCGGAAGACCGCCGTGGCGTACGGCTCCTGGAGTTCCAGGTCTTCGTCCGCCAAAAGCGTACAGCCCACACCCGTGCGCTGGATGAAGTTGTGCACCAGCCATTCAATCGCCGCGAGCAGGCCCAGGTCGTCAAGCAACAAGGGACGCAGATCTGCAGCAATACGCCGTGTGGAGGCGACCATGCCGTCCACCATGGCCAGCATGTCGGTCAATTTGGCGGCCACCGTACCGGACGCAGGTGGCAGGTTGTCGCGCAACCAGATCGTGTCCATCTTCAGGGCCGTCAGGGACTGCGCCAGTTCGTCGTGCAGCTCGCGCGCCACGCGCGTTTTCTCCTCTTCACGCGCCGCATTGACAGCCGCGGCGAAGGCAGAGCGCTCCTCCTGGGCCCGGACGCGTTCGGTCACATCGCGCAGGATCACCGTATAGAGCTTCCCATCCGCAGTGTCGAGCTGGGAAATCGAAGCATCCATCGGAAACTCTTCGCCGCCGGCGCGCAGACCGTAAATCACCGTGCCATCCCCCATGCGCCTGGACGTCACGCCGGTTGCAGCGAAGCGCTGAATGTGCGCCCCGTGGCTGGCGCGGAAGCGTTCGGGCATCAGCTTGTTCAGGGGCTGGCCCAGGGCCTGCTCACTGGGCCAGCCAAATATTTTTTCGGCCGCCTGGTTGTACAGCACGATGGACTGCGCCTCGTTCACGGTGATGATTCCGTCCATGGCTGAGTCGAGAAGGGCTGCGAGCCGCAAATGCTCTTCCTGGGCCTGGAGCCGTTCCGTGATGTCACGCAGGATCACGGTGAAAAGTTTTCCCTCGGGCGTGTCCAGATGGGAAATGGACGCATCCAGGGGAAATTCCTCGCCGTTGGCGCGCAGGCCGTAAACAACATTGAGCGTCCCCATGCGCCTGGACGTCGCGCCTATGCTTCCAAAACGCTCCACATGCCGGGCATGGTCTTGCCGGAAGCGGTCCGGAATCAGCCGCTGCAGGGACTGATGCAAAACCTTCTGGCGGGGCCAGCCAAAAATCTTCTCGGCTGCGCGGTTGTACAGAATGATGTTTTGCTGTTCGTCCACCGTGATGATGGCGTCCATGGCCGAGTCGAGCAGGCCCGCCAGCAAAGCTGCCGCGCTGCCCGGGTTAGAGGCCCGGGAATTCGCATCCAGGCTGTCCGTCAGGGAGGAGATCATGACCGAGTGTAGCAATCAACAAAAGTATTCAGTGGCCCCCGTCCCATGGCGCCATCACCGGGTGTCATTGACCCATATCAACGCCTCTGCCCGGCAGGCGATCCAGACTGGGCTTTTTATCCCTGAGCCCTGAAGGAGCAGCCATGTACAAGCAAATACTCGTGCCGATAGACGGAAGCGAAACATCCGGCAAGGCCCTGGTCGCCGCGCTGCAGCTTGCCAGAGAAAGCGGTGGCAAGGTGCGCCTGGCGCACGTGCTGGAGGACCTGAGCCATCTTGCCGGGTATGAACAGTTCGGGGGCTATTCGGGCGACCTGCTCGGGGTCATGCAGGAAGCCGGACACCACATCCTCCAGGATGGCCTGGAGATCGCCAGGGCGGCCGGTGTACCCGCAGACGCCATGCTGTTCGACCAGCTCGGCGAGCGGCTTGCCGAGGTGATTGCCGGGGCCGCACGGGCGTGGAATGCCGACCTGATCGTTCTGGGCACACACGGGCGGCGCGGCCTTGGCCGCGCCTTGCTGGGCAGCGGCGCCGAACAGATCCTCCGGCTGGCACCCGTGCCGGTTCTCGTCATTCGTTCGGCACAGGGCGGCAAAAACACATCCGGCTGAAACGCCAAGCGACGGGAAGGCGGCTGGGGTCGCCTCAGGCTCCGGCCGGGCGCAAACTTATTGCGGCCTACAGCTGTCCGGACGGTCGCCCGGAAGCACAGGACAGCGATTGACCTCGGCCGATGACATGCCCAGCAGGTTGGTCAGCGCACTGGAGACCAGGCAGATGGCCCAGAATACAAAAAAGGCGGCGGTATACACGCCCTGGCGCGAGAGCCTCAGCGGCTCGCCCGCCCAATGGAGGTCCCCCGGATCAACCAGGGCAAAAACCAGCAGTTCCAGCCCGCACGCACCCAGGAACGCGGGCCACGCGATCCACATCAGTTTCTGGCTCCACATGGCGGTCTCCTTGAAATGCGTATGAATCAGCGGGCGCCGGCGACGGGAGGCGTGGCCGCATGATTGCGCCCCTGCACCGCCGGCATCAGGGACTTGTCATTCGTGGCCAGCGTCTTGTTGATCTCGACGCCGCGGCGGTAATAATCCTCGGCCACCACCGGATCCGGGTTGCTGACGGCGATCCAGGCGGTGGCAAAACCAGCCACCACCACGGCGGCAGGGCCGGCAATCAGCAGCCAGACGTGGCCGTGTTTCCACCAGGGAGAAGCGGCCAGGGGGGAAGACTGGAGCAAGGGGTTCATGACGGTTTCCTTGAATCTGTGTTTGCCTGTTTCATCAGCGCGGGACGAGAAAGACCGACTTTTCAGTCAGATGGGACTGGCCCGCCACGTCAGCAATGCTGAACTCGATCGGATGCGAGCCGGGCGTGGCGGAACCATACGGAATCTGCAAACGCACCGCCACCCAGCGCGACTCTGCCGGGCCGACATCCACCTCGGCATCCGATGCCAGCGCCAGACCTTCGAGCCCGGCGGCGGCGACGCGGTAGCGCTGCGGCTGCTCGGTGGCATTCATGACCTGCAGGCGGTAGACGTTTTCGAGCTTGCCCCCGGCCACAATGCGGGACAGCGCGGCGCGATCCCGCACCACGTCCACCTTCAGGGGCGTACGGGCCACCAGGCTCCACAGCAGGCCGACACACAAGGCGAGCAGCACTGCCCCGTAAACCAGCACGCGCGGCCGCAACACACGCCTGACAATTTGCGGACCGCTCCATTGGTTCGCCATCGCTGCCTGGGTACTGAAGCGGATGAGGCCACGCGGGTAATTCATCTTGTCCATGACCGTGTCACAGACGTCGACACAGGCCGCACAGCCAATACATTCGTACTGCAGGCCCTCGCGAATGTCGATGCCGGTCGGGCAAACCTGCACGCACAAGGTGCAATCGACGCAGGCGCCCAGCGACAAGGTCGCCAGATCGGTCTTGCGCGACCGGGCACCGCGCGGCTCGCCGCGGGCAGTGTCGTAGCTCACGATCAGCGTGTCGCGATCGAACATGGCGCTCTGGAAGCGCGCATACGGGCACATGTATTTGCACACCTGCTCGCGCATGAAGCCGGCATTGCCATAAGTCGCAAAGCTGTAGAAAAACACCCAGAACGCCTCCCAGGGCCCGATGTCCATCTGCAGGAAATCCATGCCCAGTTCGCGGATCGGTGAAAAGAAACCGACAAAGGTGAAGCCGGTCCACAGCGCCAGGCTGATCCACAGCAGGTGTTTGAGCCACTTCTTGGCGAGTTTTTTCAGCGACATCGGTGCGCCATCGAGCCGCATGCGCGCGCTGCGGTCGCCCTCCACCCTGCGTTCTATCCAGAGAAAAATTTCGGTGTACACCGTCTGCGGACACGCAAAGCCGCACCACAGGCGCCCCGCGACGGCCGTGAAAAGAAACAGGGACAAGGCGCTGACCACCAGCAGGCCGGTCAGGTAAATGAAATCCTGCGGGTAAAGGACCAGACCGAAGATGTAAAACCGGCGCGCACCCAGGTCGAAGAGCACCGCCTGGCGCTGGCCCCATTCCAGCCACGGCAGGCCGTAGAACACCAGTTGGGTCAGGAAAACAAAGCCCCAGCGCCAGCGCGAGAACAAGCCGCTGACCGAACGCGGATAAATCTTCTTCTGCGACTCGTACAGCGACCCGGACGCGTCGTCATCGTCCACAGCAACGATGGGAATGATCCTGCGATCGGACGACGGTTGCAAGCTGCCCGCCGATCAGAGTTTCGCCGCCGGGGCCGGCTTGTTCGACAGGCCCCAGACGTAAGCCGTCAGCACCTGAATCTGTGCCTCGGTCAGCTTGCCGGCCTGGGCCGGCATCTCGTTGATCTTGCCCTTGTTGATCATGCTGATAATGGCCTGCTCACCCCAGCCGTGCAGCCAGATATCGTCGGTCAGATTCGGCGCACCCAGCGCCTGGTTGCCCTTGCCATCCATGCCGTGGCAGGCGGCGCAGGCGGTGAATTTTGCCTTGCCAAGTTGCGAACGCACGGAGTCGTGCGGGCTGCCGGACAGGCTGAGCACGTAGTTGGCCACGTTCTTGACATCATCGGGCGTGCCCACGGCCGCTGCCATGGGCGGCATATTGCCCTGCCGGCCTGCTGTCAGCGTCTCCGCGATTTTGGCGGGCATGCCCCCGTGCAGCCAGTCGGCGTCTGCCAGATTCGGAAAACCCTTGCTGCCGCGCGCGTCCGACCCATGGCACTGGGCGCAGTTGTTCATGAACAGGCGCTCACCCACGGCCATCGCCGCGGAGTCAGCGGCCAGTTCGGAAGGCTGCTTGGCAGTGAACTGGGCATACAGCGGCTCCAGGTCCTTGTTGGCGCGCTCCACCTCGGCGCCGTACTCGGCACGGGTGCTCCAGCCCAACTGGCCGCCATAACTGCCCAGGCCAGGATAAATCACCAGGTACGCCAGGGCGAAGATGATGCTCAACACGAACATCCACATCCACCAGCGGGGCATGGGGTTGTTCATCTCGCGCAGATCGCCGTCCCAGACGTGGCCGGTGGTGTTGTCGCTGCGCGCCACCATTTTCTTGCGCGCGGTGATCCACAGCAGCAGCAAACAGGCCAGGATGCTGACCAGGGTCAGGACGGCAACATACACCGACCAGAAGTTTCCATTGAAATCGCTCATGAGGTCTCCTGACCCGTTGCCCCGGCACAGGCAAGCGCCGTCCTGCGGGTCAACGAAAAAATGTGAATGGGGTTGTCCATGGGCTTGTTCCGCTCAGTCCTGCTCGAACGGGAGGCGGGCAGCCTCGTCGAAGCGGGCCTTGTTGCGGCGCGAAAAAGCCCAGTACCAGATGCCTATGAAGGTGGCAAAGCTCACCAGGGTTGCGATGATTCGCAGGGTAGTCACGTCCATCATGTTTCCTTATTTGAGCGTGCGGCCCAGCACCTGCAGATAGGCCACCAGGGCATCCATTTCGGTTTTGCCGGAAACGTCCTGCGCCGATTGCGTGACCTCCGCATCGGTGTAGGGAACGCCGACCATGCGCAAGGCCTTCAGGCGAGGCGCCATCCCGGCGGGATTGACCGTGTTCTTCTCGAGCCAGGGATAGGCAGGCATGTTGGACTCGGGCACCAGATCACGCGGGTTGGCCAGGTGAATGCGGTGCCACTCGTCGCTGTACTTGCCGCCCACGCGGTGCAGGTCGGGCCCGGTCCGCTTGCTGCCCCACTGGAAGGGGTGGTCGTAGACAAACTCGCCGGCCACTGAATAATGGCCGTAGCGCAGCGTTTCTGCCCGGAAGGGCCGGATCATCTGTGAGTGGCAGTTGTAGCAGCCCTCGCGGACATAGATGTCGCGTCCTGCCAGTTGCAGCGCGGTGTAGGGCTTGATGCCCTGGATCGGCTCGGTGGTGGATTTCTGGAAGAACAGCGGCACGATCTCGACCAGGCCGCCCACGGCGATCACCAGGAGGATCAGCACGATCATCAGGAAATTGTTGGTCTCGACCTTCTCGTGGGTAAAACCGGCATTGGAGGTGTTTTTTTCAGTCATGGGATAGGGCTTTCTTCAGGCGTGGACAGGTGCGGGCACCATGACACTGACCGAACGCCCCCTGGCCACGGTCATCCAGGTATTCCAGGCCATGATCAGCATGCCGCCCAGGTAAAGCACGCCGCCGATCACGCGGACCACATAGAAGGGATACGTCGCCTTGACCGACTCGACAAAGGTGTAGGTCAGCGTGCCGTCTGCGTTGATGGCGCGCCACATCAGGCCCTGCATCACACCGGCGATCCACATCGCGGCGATATAAAACACGATGCCTATGGTGGCGATCCAGAAGTGCGCCTCGATCGCCTTGACTGAATACATCTGCTTCTGGCCAAACAGGCGCGGGATCATGTAGTAGAGCGTGCCCATCGAGATCAGGCCCACCCAGCCCAGCGCACCGGAATGCACATGGCCCACGGTCCAGTCGGTGTAATGCGACAGCGCGTTGACGGTCTTGATCGACATCATCGGACCTTCAAAAGTGCTCATGCCGTAGAAGGACAGGGAAACGATCATGAAACGCAGCACCGGGTCATCGCGCAACTTGTGCCAGGCCCCCGACAGCGTCATGATGCCGTTGATCATGCCGCCCCAGCTCGGCGCCAGCAGGATCAGCGAGAACACCATGCCGACCGACTGTGTCCAGTCCGGCAGGGCGGTGTAGTGAAGGTGATGCGGGCCGGCCCACATGTAGGTGAAGATCAGTGCCCAGAAGTGCACGATGGACAGCCGGTAGCTGTAGACCGGACGCTCGGCCTGTTTGGGGACAAAGTAATACATCATCCCGAGGAAACCGGCGGTGAGAAAGAAACCGACCGCGTTGTGCCCGTACCACCACTGGATCATCGCGTCCTGCACGCCGGCATAAGCCGAGTAGGACTTCATCCAGTCAGCCGGTACCGCAGCACTGTTGACGATATGCAGGATGGCCACAGCAAGAATGAAGGAGCCGTAGAACCAGTTCGCCACATAGATGTGCCTGACCTTGCGGATACCGATGGTGCCGAAAAAAACAATCGCATAGGCCACCCACACCAGGGTGATCAGGATGTCGATGGGCCACTCGAGTTCTGCGTATTCCTTGCCCTGGGTGTAACCCAGCGGCAGGCTGACCGCGGCGGCGACAATCACCGCCTGCCAGCCCCAGAAGGTGAACGAAGCGAGCTTGCCGGCAAACAGCGGCACGTGGCAGGTGCGTTGAACCACGTAATAACTGCTGCCGATCAGCGCGCACCCCCCGAAGGCGAAGATCACCGCGTTGGTGTGCAAAGGCCGCAAGCGCCCGTAGCTGAGCCAGGGAATGCCGAAGTTGAGTTCTGGCCAGGCCAGCTGGGCGGCGATGAACAGCCCCACCAGCATGCCCACCACACCCCAGACCACGGCCATCAGGGAAAACTGCCGGACGACGGTATCGTCGTAGATCGCAGCGGATGTTTTGTTGTTGTTCATGGAGCACCTGTTGACGTGATGCTTCAAGTGTCCCTGCCGTGAGCAGGGTCTGAGTTGATGAAGGTCAATCCGAACGCAAAATGCGCTCCCCTTCCTGCTCCAGTGCTTCAAACTGCCCACGCCATACGGCCCAGCCGAGCGCCACAATGATCAGCAAGGCCAGCGCTACCGACAGCGGAATCAGCAGAAAAAGAATATCCATTTACAGCTCGCCGGGCAGCCGGGCCAGCCGCGCAGAATTGAGCACCACCAGCAGCGAGCTGGCCGCCATGCCCAGCCCCGCCAGCCACGGCGGCATCAGCCCGAGCACGGCCAGCGGCACACACACGGCGTTGTAAACAGCCGCCCACAGCAGGTTCTGGCGCACCACCGCCCGCGTCCGGCGCGCCTGTGCCAGCAGCGTGGCTACCGCCGCCAGCTGGCCACCGGGCACCACAAAGTCGGCCTGTGCCTGCGCCAGTGGCACGGCCTGGCCCATGGCCACCGACAGATCCGCGCGCGCCAGCACCGGTGCGTCGTTCATGCCGTCGCCCACCATGGCGACGCGATGGCCGCGCTGCTGCAGCAGACGGACATGCGCCAGCTTTTTTTCCGGCGTTTGCTGGCCGAGGGCGTCGCCAATGCCTGCGCGCGCGGCCAGCCGCGCCACCGCTGCCGTCCGGTCGCCCGACAACAAACACACAGACAGACCCTGGCTGTCCAGCGCTGCCACAGCGGGCCCGGCATCCTGCCTGAGGCTTTCGTCCAGCGAGAAACTGGCGAGCCAGCCTTGCGCGTCGGCCAGATGAACCTGGGTGCCTTCGGCCTCTGCGTCCGGCGCCAGCACACCACAAAACCCGGCCGAACCCAGGCGCAGCAGCTGTGCCTGCCCGTCGCCGCCCGCCAGTACGCGCGCCCGTATGCCCCGGCCGGGTTCTTCCAGCACGTCGGTGATGCTGCTCACGCTGCTCATCCCGCCGGCCTGGCCAGGCCCCGTGCCAGCCGCCCTGACCAGGGCACGCGATAAAGGGTGCAGCGAATACTGCGCCAGTGCAGCGGCCAAACCCAGCGCTTGCGCGGCGTCCACCCCCTGGCGGGTTCTTGTCCTGACCAGCGCCATGCCGTCCGCCGTCAGCGTGCCGGTTTTATCGAACACCACGGTGTCTATCACCGCGCCACTCTCCAGCGCTTCGAGCCGGCGCACCAGAATGCCGCGCCGCGCCAGCGCGCCCGCAGCTGCCAGGGTAGCCGCCGGCGTTGCCAGGGACAGTGCGCAAGGGCAGGTGACGATCAGCACCGCCACCGCCACGCTGATCGCATGGGCCGGATCGCTGGGCCACCACCACCAGGCGGCCGCCGCGCTGGCCAGCAGCACCAGCCCGATAAAAGGGCTGGCAATGCGGTCGGCCAGCTGCGCCAGACGCGGCTTTTGCACCGAGGCTTGCTGCATCAGGGCCACGATACCGGCGTAGCGGGTATGCGGCCCCACGCGCTGCAGCCGTACCATCAACATGCCGCTCAGGTTGGCGCTGCCCGCAATCACCACGCTGCCCGTCCCGCGCAGCAGCGGCGTGGACTCGCCTGTCAGCAGGGCTTCATCGACCTGGCTTTCACCGGCCACCACCACCCCGTCGGCGGGCACCATCTCGCCCGGCAGGAGCCGGATCAGGTCGCCAGCCACCAGGCGGTGCAGCGCCACATGCTCAAAAATGCCGTCAGCACCCTGGCGCTCCACACGCTCCGGCAAACGGCGCATCAGGGCCTGCAGCGAGCCGGCGGTGCGATCCCGCAGGCGCTGCTCCAGCAGCCGCCCCGAGAGCAGAAAAAACACAAACATGGTCAATGAGTCGTACCAGACCTCTGCGCCCCAGAGCGAAGCCGGGTCAAACGTAGCGGCCGTGCTGGCACCAAAGGCGATGCTTATGCCGATCGCCACCGGCACGTCCATGCCGATGCGCCTGTGGCGCAAATCGCGCAGGGCCGCTGCAAAAAACGGCTGGCAGGAAAACAGCACCACCGGCAATGTCAGCACCCAGGAGGCCCAGCGCAGCAGCGACTGCGCCTCGGCCGAGATATCACCCGGCGCCGCCGTGTAGGCCGGAAAGGCATACATCATCACCTGCATCATGCAAAAACCGGCCACCAGCCAGCGCCATAACATGAGCCGCCCGGCCTGCACGCGCGGCGCGGCGGCCAACACGTCGCCCGCCGGCAAGGCACCATAACCCGCCCGCTGCAGGGCGGCCAGCCAGCTCGAGGGCAGACCTTGCGCCGGTGACCAGGCCAGGCGGGCTACCGCACTGGCGCCGTTGACCTGCACGCTGTGCACGCCAGGCAATTGCTGGAGCAGCGCTTCCACCGTCAGGGCGCAGGCAGCGCAATGCATGCCCTGGATGGCGAGGTAAGACTCCCAGCGACCGGCCTGCGCCGGCAGCGGGCGGCCAAAACTCTCCCATTCGCCGGGTTCATCGAGCGCCAGCCAGCGGGCGGCGGGCGGCGCGGCGCCGGGGCCCGGCGCAAAGGTGGCAGATGACATGGCCCTAGTGTCCCGCCCGCCGCCCGCGCCCGCTTGACATGGATCAATCCGGCAGGACAAGCCCGGCCCTAAGCTGCAAGCCTCGAATCAACCCAGGAGACCCCGCCATGTTCAAACGCATTCTTGTGGCTACCGACGGCTCGACCCTTTCCAGAAAAGCAGTGCGCAACGCGATTGAACTCGCTGGCGCGACGGGCGCCGAGCTGGTGGCGCTCTACGTGGTTCCGCGTTACCCCATCGCCTACTTCGAAGGCGGCATCACCATCTCTTCCCAGGACATCGCCCGCACCGAGAAGCAATGGGCCGACCAGGGCCAGGCCGTGGTGGACGCCGTCAAACAGTCGGCCCAGCTCGAGGGCATCAGGGCAAAAGCCGTGACCACGTCCTCGGACCTGGTGGCCGAATCCATCATCAAGGCGGCAAAAAAGCACAAATGTGATCTGGTGGTGATGGCCTCACATGGCCGCAAGGGCATCAAACGCATACTGCTGGGCAGTGAAACCCAGCATGTGCTGACGCACAGCAGCGTTCCCGTGTTAGTGTTACGCTGATTTCACTTCAACCGAGGAAAAAATGAAGATTCTGTTCGCCGCTGACGGAAGCAAATACACCAAAAAGGCGCTGGCTTTTCTGACCACCCACGAAAGCCTGGCCGGCCCTTCCGACCAGGTGGTCGTCCTGAATGTCCAGGCGCCGGTGCCGCCGCGCGTCCGGACCATGCTGGGGGCGGCAGAAGTCACTGCCTACCACGCCGAGGAGTCGCGCAAGGTGCTCGATCCGATTGACCGCTTCCTGAAACGTCACAAGATCGCCTATCAGACCCTGGCGGTGGTGGGCTCACCGACGGCCGAAATTTTGCGCGTGGCCAAACGTGAAAAGGCCCACATGATTGTCATGGGCACCCACGGCCAGGGCCTGCTCAGCCGCGCCCTCATGGGCAGCGTGGCGCAACGCGTGGTGGCGGACTGCGATATTCCCGTGCTGCTGGTGAAATAAACCGGCAGGGGTTTCAGGCCCGGGGCAGCGTCACCCCGACCTGGCCCTGGTATTTTCCGCCGCGGTCCTTGTAGCTGGTCTCGCAGACGTCGTCCTTGTCGCTCTCGAAGAACAACACCTGGGCGCAGCCTTCACCCGCGTAAATTTTGGCAGGCAGCGGCGTGGTGTTGGAGAACTCCAGCGTCACGTAGCCCTCCCACTCGGGCTCGAAGGGCGTGACGTTGACGATGATGCCGCAGCGCGCATAGGTGCTTTTTCCCAGGCAGATGGTCAGCACATTGCGCGGGATGCGGAAGTACTCCATGGTGCGGGCCAGCGCGAAGCTGTTCGGCGGGATGATGCAGCTGTCGCCGTGAAAATCCACAAAACTCTTTTCATCGAAGTTCTTCGGATCCACCACCGTGCTGTGGATGTTGGTGAACACCTTGAACTCGGGCGCGCAGCGAATGTCGTAGCCGTAGCTGCTGGTGCCGTAGCTGATGATCTTGCGGCCTTCGCTTTCGCGGATCTGGCCGGGCTCGAAAGGCTCTATCATGCCGGTGCTCTCGGCCATGCGGCGTATCCATTTGTCGCTCTTGATGCTCATTGCGGTGATTTCCTCGATGTGCCTAGATTGTAGGCAAGCCCGGACAAAAGCCGGGCAAAGTCCCATGAGCTATTGTTTTGATAGCTTCTTGCGCCCGTCAGTCAAGGGCTGGAGGCCGATTCGGTCTGAGAAATCACAGTCCTTGTGATCACCCGGTCATCCCCCAGCACAATCAGCGCAAACAGCAACTCATCCAGGCTGGCGGCCTGCCCTGTCTTGCGCGCCAGCAGTGGCGTGGCCTGCGGATTGAGCACCAGAAAATCAGCCTCGCAGCCGGGCAGCAGGTTGCCAATCACGCCTTCGAGACCCAGTGCACGCGCCGCGCCGCCGGTGTGTTGCCACCACAGTTGCTGCGGGCCCAGCGACACGCCTGCCTTGGTCTGCCCTTCGCGGCCCACGTAATAGGCTGCCAGCATGGTGTGAAACGGGCTGAAGCTGGTGCCGCCGCCGACGTCGCTGGCCAGGCCGTATAAAAAACCACTGCGGTCTGCCGCCAGGTAATCGAAAAAACCACTGCCCAGAAACAGGTTGCTGGTCGGGCTGACCGCTGCCGCGGTACCGGTGTCACGCATCAGCGCGCGGTCTTCGTCGTCGATGTGGATGCAGTGCGCATACACGGCACGCGGGCGCAACAGGCCGAACTGTCCGTACACGCTCAGGTAGCTGCGCGCCTGCGGATACAACGCGCGCACCCAGGCGACCTCGTCCTTGTTCTCGGCCACATGCGACTGGATCCAGACGTCGGCGTAACGCGCGGCCAGCTCGCCAGCGCCGCGCAACTGCGCCTCGCTGCAACTCGGCACAAAACGCGGCGTGATGGCGTAACCGAGCCGGTCCACCCCGTGCCAGCGCGTGATCAGCGCTTCGGTGTCGATCAGGCTTTGTTCGGTTTCGTCGCGTACGCCGTCCGGCGAATGCTGGTCCTGCAGCACCTTGCCGGCAATCAAACGCAGGCTGCGGCGCTGCGCCTCGCCGAGCAGCGCGTGGACCGAGGCCGGATGCGAGGTGGCAAAAGCCAGCGCCGTCGTCACGCCGTGGCGCAGCAATTCATCCACAAAAAACGCCGCTGCTTCGCTGTTGTGCGCCGTATCCGAAAAACGGCTTTCATGCGGAAAGGTGTAGTTCTCCAGCCACGGCAGCAGGCCTTCTGCGGGCGAGCCAATCACGTCGAGTTGCGGGTAGTGGATGTGCATGTCCACAAAACCCGGCGCGATGATGCGACCCGGCAGGTGTTCAACCGGCACCTCCGCAAAACGCGCGGCCAGCGCCTGCCAGGCGCCCACCGCCTGCACCACCTGCCGGCCCTGGGCATCGGGACCGACCACCAGCAAACCGTCAGACTCCAGCGCGGCTTGCCCCGGTGATGGAAAGGTGAGGATGGAGGCGCGCCAGGCTTTCATGCACGCTAGATTACCGCAGCCCGGTGACTCGACGATACGCGGCCTGCAATAACCGTTATTTTCCCAGCTTGCCCTGCACACCCTCGACCAGAAAATTCATGCCCAGGATTTGTGCGTCGCTCAGGCTTTGTCCGGCGGCCAGAACGATGTTGCCCTCGTTGTCGCGCAGGTCCGCGCGCGCGGTGAACGGGTGCAACTTGCCGGCGGCTATGTCTTTCTGGCGTGCCAGCACCTCGTCAGCCACTTTTTGCGGCACCCTGGGGCCAAAGCTGTCCACGCGGATCATGCCCTCCTTCACCCCGCCCCACAGCGCCTGGCTGCTCCAGCTGCCATCGAGCACGGCCTGCGCACGCCGGGTGTAGTAGTCGCCCCACTGGTGCGTCACCGCCAGCAGCTGCGCGTCGGGCGCAAACTTGCGCATGTCGGAGTGGTAGGCAATGGCCAGCTTGCCGCGCTCCTGCGCGGCGCTCATCACAGCGGTCGATCCGGTGTGAAAAGCCATCACCTCCACGCCCTGGTTGAACAGCGCCATCGCCGCCTCGCGTTCGCGCGGGGGGTCAAACCAGGCGCCCAGCCAGACCACCTTGACCGTCGCCTGCGGATTGACCGAGCGCATGCCCAGCGTGAACGCATTGATGCCCTGGATCACCTCGGGAATCGGGAAACCCGCCACATACCCGGCACTGCCGGCCATCCGGCCCGCAGCGATGCCGGCCAGGTAACGGCCCTCGTAATAACGCGCATTGGCCACCGCCACATTGGCAGCGGTCTTGTAGCCGGTGATGGACTCGAACTTCACATCGGGAAAGTCTTTGGCCACCTTCAGCGTCGGTTCCATATAACCAAAACTGGGCGTGAAAATCAGCTTGTGGCCCTGGCTGGCCAGATCGCGGATCACACGCTCTGCATCGGCGCCCTCGGCCACGTTTTCAACATAGCTGCTTGTCACGCGCGCACCGAGTCTGGTCGCGACGGCCTGGCGGCCCTCCTCATGCTGGCGCACCCAGCCGGCCTCGGTCAGCGGCGCCACATAGACAAAGCCGATTTTCAAAGGCGGCCTGGCAGCCGGCGGGGTTTGTGAAAAAACGGGAAGAACAAAACAGGCGGCCGCGAACGCGGCAGCGAGGTTTTTATACATGGTGGTCCTCTACATGGCCCCGGAAAATAAAAAACACCAGCGCGCCGGGACAGCACACGGGTGAAGCGCGATTTTAGCGGGTCACGCCCTCCAGTCCCGCAGACGGCAGGATCAGCCACAGATGGCTTGGTTTATTCCAACAGGGGCCGCGGATCTGGCTATGCCAGTCCGCAGGCGCAGCGGCCCCCTCGGGGGGCAGGGAGTTACGCGAAGCGAACGACCGTGGGGGCTAATAATTCATGCAGGCGATGTCAAACAAGGCGTCCTGAAAGCTGCCATCCTGCACCGCCTCCCACTTGCGCGGAACCGGGTCTTCAAACACCAGCTGCCCCATGCCCATGGGCTCGGACAGCAGCGCAACCGACAACAGGCGGGTTCGCTGGCGTGGGCAATCAAACTCGCTGTGATGCAATCGGGAGAAGTAACCCTTTTCATCGGCGATCTGCACCAGCTGGTAGTCCATCAGCCACCACATTTTGACCAGACCGCCCTTGACAGCGGCGCCGCGCATGGTGGTCCGGTCGATGTAGGTAATGACCATGGGATCGACCATCACGGGCGTCCACTGGGCAGCGGCGCCCGCACCAAGACAGCTGAGGGCAAGGGAGATGAACAGTCGTTTCATGGCGATGGTGTGCTCCCTGCAATCATAGTGCGGCCCGGCGCCCGCTCCGGCCAGAAATCCGCCCCTGGCCGGCCCGGGAGGCGATAATCCCGGGTAATGGCGCCACCCCATCGAAGGAAGCAGCGAAGATGCAGATGCAAGACAAGGACATTTATACCCTGACAACCAAGGGCCAGGAAGAATTGCGCAGCGGCGCAAGCATCCTGTCCCCGGCGGAAATTGAACTGATGGTCAGGATAGACGGGTCGCAGACCCTGAGCCAGCTCAGGGCCGGCATGACGCCCGCCGCGGCCGGCGTGTTCACGGCAGCCTTCATGACACTGCAGGACAATAAGCTGGTCAAGCTCGCGGAAGTCGACCCTTTCACCGAGCAGTTCAATGCGCGCATGAGCGATTTTGCAGTCACCCAGGCCCAAGACGAGGCCGACACGGGTGCTGCCTCCCTGAAAAAAGCCGGCTACTACGTCCGGATCGCCAGGCCGCGCGGCCCGGCCAAACCGCGGGATCCGGGTCAGCCGTTGTCGGCCATCGTGGTAGACGATGAACCCATGCTGGCCAAATTCATACAGAGTTACCTGATGTTCGAGGGTTTCAGGGTGCGGGTGGCCAGCAACCGTGAGGAGGTGGTCACCGAGTTTCGCAAGCAACCCGCCCCGGACCTGATACTGCTCGACGTGGTGCTGCCCGACGCCGACGGCTTCGACATTCTGCTGCGCTTGCGCCAGCACCCCCTGCTCAAGGAGGTGCCAGTCATCATGCTCACCGGCAAGGCCACACGCGAGGCTGTGCTCAAAGGCCTGGCCGCCGGCGCCGATGGTTATGTCACCAAACCCTTCGAGGCCGATGCGCTGATGCATGTGGTGCGTACCGTGCTGGCGCTGCCTGACGCGCCAGAAAGCACCGGCCACCCGCTGCTCTGAAGAGAGCAGGCGCGCTGCTGCGCCCTAGCCGCGAAAGCCTTCAAAACAGTCGTCCAGGCGCGCAATGTTGCGGCGCTTGGCCGACACATCCGCAAAACTCGCTTCAAAGCTGTTGCGCGCCAGCTGGTAGGCCTGTTGCGCATCCATGCCGGTGGCGGCAAAGGTCTGCGTGAGGTTGTCGTTCATATAACCGCCGAAGTAGGCCGGGTCGTCCGAGTTGACGGTGGCCGCCAGACCGGCCTCCAGCAGCTGGCGCAGGTTGTGCTGCGCCAGATCCGGAAACACACACAGCTTGAGGTTGGACAGCGGGCACACGGTCAGCGCCACCCGGTCTTTCGCCAGCCGCTGCATCAGCAGGGGGTCCTGGATGGCCTGCACGCCATGGTCTATGCGTTCCACCTTGAGCAGGTCCAGCGCCGTCCAGATGTAGGCCGGCGGGCCCTCCTCACCGGCATGCGCGACCAGGTGCAGGCCGAGTTCGCGGCAGCGCGCAAACACGCGCGCAAACTTTTCCGGCGGATTCCCGACTTCACCGGAATCGAGCCCGACACCAATGATCAGGTCGCGCCAGGGCAGAGCCTGCTCCAGCGTTGCAAAAGCTTCTGCTTCGCTGAGGTGGCGCAAAAAGCACAGGATCAGGGCAGCGCTGATGCCGAGCTCGGCCTGCGCATCAGCGCAGGCGCGGTGCAGGCCCTTGAGGACGGTTTCCATGCTGACCCCGCGGGCCGTGTGGGTCTGCGGGTCGAAGAAGATTTCGGTGTGAATGACGTGATCCTGCGCAGCCTTGAGCAGGTAGGCCCGCGTCATGTCGTAAAAGTCCTGCTCGGTGATCAGCACGCTGGCACCCGCGTAGTAAATATCCAGGAAACTCTGCAGGTTGGTGAAGGCATAAGCGGCGCGCAAGGCCTCCACACTGGCATAAGGCAGCGCCACGCCGTTGCGCCGGGCCAGCGCAAAAATCAGCTCCGGCTCGAGCGAGCCCTCGATGTGGATGTGCAGCTCGGCCTTGGGCATCAGGCGCAGCAAATCGGGCAAGCGCTCGGGTGTGATGGGCGGGACGGGAGTGTGCATGGCGGCTTCTGTGACGTTTTTGAAAGAAAAAAAGGGCCGCCCAGGGGCGACCCTTTGTGGCGACAGACAGCTTATTTTTTCTCGCCGCCCGGTACCTTGCCTTCCACGCCCTTGACGTAGACGTTGAGGCCGCCCAGCTGTGCGTCGGAGCCGGTCCACTCCTTGCCTTCACTGTCCTTGATCGGCTTGCCGTCCTGACCCATGATCGGACCCTTCCAGATCGAGAACGATCCGTCTTTCAGGCCGGCCTTGATTTCGTCAATCCGTTTTTTGGTGTCATCCGGCACGTCAGCGGCAATCGACACCATGTCGATGGCGCCTTCTTTCACACCCCACCAGACCTGGCCGGTGGCCCACTTGCCCTCGAGCGCGTCGCGCGTGGCTTTGATGTAGTACGGCGCCCAGTTGATGATGGCCGAGCCGAGGTGGGCCTTGGGACCATAAGAGGTCATGTCGGAGTCCCAGCCGAAAGCGCGTTTGTTCATCTTCTCTGCGGTTTGCAGCACGGCCGACGAATCGGTGTTCTGGAACAACACGTCGGCACCGCCATTGATCAGGGCGGTGGCGGCTTCGGTTTCCTTGGGCGGGCTGAACCACTCGTTGACCCAGACCACCTTGGTCTTGATCTTGGGATTGACCGACTGCGCGCCCAGCGTGAAGCTGTTGATGTTGCGCACCACTTCAGGAATGGGGATGGAGCCAACCACACCGAGCGTGCCGGTCTTGCTCATCTTGCCGGCAATCACGCCGGCCATGTAAGCGCCTTCGTAGGTGCGGCTGTCATAGGTGCGCATGTTGTCGGCGGTTTTGTAGCCCGTGGCGTGTTCAAACTTGACGTCCTTGAAGTCGGGCGCCACCTTGAGCATGGGTTCCATGTAACCAAAAGTGGTGCCGAAAATCAGCTTGTTGCCCTGTCCCGCCATGTCGCGGATCACACGTTCGGCATCGGCCGACTCGGGCACTTTCTCGACAAAACTGGTGACCACCTTGTCGCCAAATTCCTTTTCAATCGCCTTGCGGCCGTTGTCATGCGCAAAAGTCCAGCCGCCGTCGCCCACCGGGCCGACATAGGCAAACGCAATTTTCAGCGGCGCGGGTTTGGCCGGCGCCGGTGCTGCAGCCACCGGTGCGGGCGCAGGCGCGGGCACGGGCTCTTCCTTTTTGCCACAGCCCACCAGCGCTGCGGAAGCTAGGGCCGAAAGTGCTGCCAGCTTGAGCAATGAACGTTTTTGCAAGTCAGTCATGTCGTCTCCTGTAGCGACGGTTTAAAAAATCCGATTATGAACCGGGGTAGAAAGGTTTTCCAATTGAGGTCGGCATGTTCAGCCTGATCCAGCGCGGGTTGCGCGAGATCAGCACCAGCACCACGATGGTGGCCAGGTAGGGCAGCATCGTCAGGAACTGGGGCGGCACATCGACCCCCAGGCCCTGCAGGTGAAACTGCAGCATGGTCACTCCGCCAAACAGGTAAGCCCCAAGCAACACCCGTGCCGGGCGCCAGGTGGCAAAGGTGGTCAGGGCCAGCGCAATCCAGCCCTTGCCGGCAATCATGCCTTCGACCCACAAGGGGGTGTAAACCACAGAGACATAGGCGCCGGCCAGCCCGCAGAAGGCGCCGCCCGCCACCACCGCAGCCAGGCGGATGCGCCGCACCGGGTAACCGAGCGCATGCGCCGACTCCGGGCTTTCTCCGACCGAACGCAGCACCAGGCCGGCACGCGTGCGGTACAAAAACCAGATCAGCAGCAGGGTCAGCGCCATGGCGATGTAAACCATGGGGTGCTGGCGGAACAGCGCCGGGCCCGCCAGCGGCAGATCGCCAAGAAACGGAATGGCAAACTGGCTTTGCTCGGGCAGTTTTTCCTGCACATATTTGATGCCCGCAAAAGCCGAGAAGCCGGCACCAAACAGGCTCAGCGCCAGCCCGGTGGCGTACTGGTTGGTGTTGAGCCAGATCACCAGCACACCAAAAATCGCCGCCAGCAGCGCGCCGGCCGCCATGCCGGCCAGAAAACCGAGCCAGATATTGCCGCTGTGCACCACGGCGGCAAAACCGGCTATCGCGGCGCACAACATCATGCCTTCAGCGCCGAGGTTGACGATGCCGGCCTTTTCATTGATCAGCAGCCCCAGTGCGGCTATCGCCAGCACGGTGCCCGCACTCAGGGTGGCGGCCAGCAGCAGCGCAACAGAGTCCATCAGCCGGCTCCTTTCGCCACGGGCAAGGTGCGACCGGTCCAGCGCACGCGGTGTGCAATCAGGGTGTCGCAGGCCAGCAGACTGAACAGCAACAGCCCCTGGAACACACCGGTCAGTGATTTGGGCAGGCCCAGGCGCGACTGCGCGAGTTCACCACCGATGTAAAACATGCTCATCAGAATCGCTGAAAACACCATGCCGACCGGGTGCAGCCGCCCGACAAAGGCCACAATGATCGCGGCAAAACCGTAACCCGCCGGCACATAAGGCGTAAGCTGGCCAATCGGTCCGGCGACCTCCAGCGCACCGGCCAGGCCGGCGGCACCGCCCGATGTCAGCAGCGCCACCCACAAGGCCTTGCGCGAAGAAAAACCCGCATACCGCGCCGCAGCCGGCGCCAGGCCGCCGACCTGCTGGGCAAAACCGGCGCAGGTGCGAAACAGGAACACCCACAAGGCCGCAGCGCCCACCAGCGCCAGCAAAATGCCTATGCTGACGCGTGAGCCCTGCATCAGGCGCGGAATCTGCGTCACCGCCTCAAAGGTCCTGGTCTGCGGAAAGTTGTAGCCCTGCGGGTCTTTCCACGGGCCGAACACCAGGTAGCTGAGCACCATGTCGGCCACATACACCAGCATCAGGCTGACCAGGATTTCATTGGCGTTGAAGCGGTCGCGCAGCAAGGCCGTGATGCCGGCCCACAGCATGCCGCCCAGCACACCTGCCATGATGATGGCCGGCACAATCCACGGGCCGGTGCCCTTGTCGGCCAGCAGGGCCACACCACCGGCGGCGACCGCGCCCATGACAAACTGGCCCTCGGCGCCAATGTTCCAGACGTTGGAGCGAAAACACACAGCCAGCCCGAGCGCAATGATCAGCAGCGGTGTCGCCTTGACCATCAGTTCGCTGAGCGCATACGGCGACTTGACCGGCTCCCAGAAAAACACCTGCAGGCCGCGCACCGGGTCTTTGCCGAGCGCCAGAAACAGCGCCACACCGATCAGCACCGTGATCAGCAGCGCCAGCAGCGGCGAGCCCAGGCTCCACCATTGGGACGGCTGGGGCCGCGCTTCAAGCTTGAGCATGGGCCGCCTCCACATCCGCCGTCCACAGCCCGCTCATCCACTGCCCGACCCGCTCCAGCGTCGCCCCGGCACGCGGCAGGCTGGGAGATATCTGGCCCTTGGCCATCACATACAGCCGGTCGCAGATGTCAAACAGCTCTTCAATTTCTTCGCTGACCACCAGCACCGCACAACCGCCGTCGCGCAGCTTGAGCAACTCGCCGCGTATCTGCGCGGCGGCGCCCACATCCACACCCCAGGTCGGCTGCGACACAATCAGCAGCGCCGGCCGCGCCTCGATTTCGCGCCCCACCAGAAACTTCTGCAGGTTGCCGCCAGACAGCGACTGCGCCGCGGCCTGCGGGCCACCGGCCTTGACCTGGTAACGCGTGATGATGCCGGCCGCCTGCGCGCGCAAGGTCCGCAGATCGAGCCAGCCGCCGCGCCCCACCGCGTCGCGGCGCGTCAGCAGCAGGTTGTGCGCCAGGCTCAGCGTCGGCACTGCGCCGCGCCCGAGCCGCTCTTCCGGCAGGAAATGCAGGCCCAGTACCCGGCGCTGCGCCGGATTGAGCCGGCCGGCACCCTGCCCCGCGAGCTGGATGGCCTGCGCCGCAGCACGCGTGTCTTCACCCGACAAGGCATACAGCAGCTCTTTTTGCCCGTTGCCCGAGACGCCGGCGATACCCACCACCTCGCCGGCCCGCACCTGCAGCGCAATCTGCCGCAAGTCGACGCCAAACTGGTCCTCGCGGTCCAGGCTCAGATCGCGCACCTCGAGCACGGTGGCACCGACTGACACCTCACGGTGTTCCAGCGCCGGCGGCTCGGCGCCAATCATCAGGCGGCTCAGCGAGGCGTTGGATTCCTGGCGCGGATCACAGACACCGGTGACCTTGCCGCCGCGCAGCACGGTACAGGCGCTGCACAAGGCGCGGATTTCATGCAGCTTGTGGCTGATGTACAAAATGCTGCAGCCGCGCGCGGCCAGCTGGCGCAACGTGACAAACAGGTTTTCCACCGCCTGCGGCGTCAGCACCGAGGTCGGCTCGTCCAGAATCAGCAGCCTGGGCTGGGTCAGCAGCGAGCGCACAATTTCCACGCGCTGGCGCTCACCGACGCCCAGGGTGTGCACCGGCCGCGTCGGCTCCAGCTGCAGCCCGTACTCCTCGGTGGTGGCGACAATGCGCCGTGACACTTCTGCAAGGCTCAACTTTTTATCCAGGCCCAGCCAGACGTTTTCAGCCACGGTCAAGGTATCGAACAGGCTGAAATGCTGGAACACCATGGCGACGCCAAGCGCGCGCGCCTCCTGCGGGTTGCGCACCGTGACGCTGCGGCCATCGACCGCCATGCTGCCGGCGTCGGGCTTGACCGCACCGTAGATGATTTTCATCAGCGTGGATTTGCCGGCGCCGTTTTCACCGAGCACGGCGTGGATTTCACCGGGCTGGACCGTCAGCGAGATGCCGCTGTTGGCCACCACCGCCGGATAGGCCTTGGTGATGCCGGTGAGCTGCAGGCGCGGCACGGCAGCGCCCGCAGCAGCCGTGGGTGAAACAGTGGAAACAGTCATTGCCCCGGATTTTTCATGTGTTTTGTGCTTCCAGCCCTTGATGCATCTGCGCAAGCAGCTATTGTTTTCGTAGCGCCGCCGCCACCGCCTTGACGCGATCGCGCAGCCATTTGGCAGACGCCGAGGCATGCGTGCGCTCGTGCCAGAGCTGGTAATACATCATGCGTGGAAAGTCTATGGGGCAGGGCAGGATTTTCACCGGCAGCACAGCGGTGAAACGTTCGCAGTACTGGCGCCCTGTGGTCAGCACCAGCAGGCTGCCGGCCACCATGGCCGGGATCAGTCCGAAATGCGGGCAGCGCACGGTGATGTTGCGCTGCAGGTTCAGCGAGTCCAGGTGCGCGTCAATCACACCCTTGGCGCCCGGGTGGGTCGGTGTGGGCGCAATGTGTTCGGCGGCCAGCCAGCTGGCGCTGTCCCAGCCACGGCGTGCAGCCGGGTGGTCTTTGGCCACCAGGCAGACCACCTCGTCACCAAACAGCCGCGCCATGTGCAGGTCATCGGGCGGCGCCGGCCAGTTGCCAATCACGATGTCAAATTCACCCTGGGCCAGGCGGGTGCGGTAGTCCGACTCGCCCGACAGCGGGTGGATGTCCACATGGCACAGCGGCGCCTCGTTCTTGATCTGCGCCACCAGTTGCGGCAGAAACAGCGGGTCCATGTAGTCGCTGGCGGCCAGGCTGAAGGTGCTGCTGGCCGTGGCCGGATCAAAGCCGCGCGCGTCGCTGAACAACACTTCGGCGGCCCGCAGGATGCGTGCCGAGGGCTCAATCATGCGCAAGCCGGCATCGGTGGGCACCATGCCGGGGCCGGAACGCACCAGCAAGGGGTCGCCAGCCAGCGCGCGCAGGCGTTTGAGCGCCGCGCTGACAGCGGGTTGGTACATTCCAAGTCGGATGGCGGCGCGCGAAACGCTGCGTTCGGTCAGCACGGTGTTCAAGACCCTTATGAGATGGAGGTCTATCTTGTCGAATAAGGCCTGGTCTTTCATACCTTTTTGTACATCGCTCTGATATGGCGATGGGTATACCTGCCCTCAACGATTGGGTTTACCCTAGTGCGCATGGACATTCGAAAGCCTCATAAAACCATTCAATTCATCAAGGGTGGCCAGGTGGTCTCGCTCGCCAATGTACCACCCAGCCGCACGCTGCTGGAGGTGCTGCGCGAGGACCTGTCATGTACCGGCACCAAGGAAGGTTGCGGCGAAGGCGACTGTGGCGCCTGCACGGTGGTGGTGGGTGAGGCCCAGGGCGGCCGCATGGTTTACCGCGCCGTCAACAGCTGCATCAAGCTGGCGCATTCCATGGACGGCCAGGCCTTGTGGACGGTGGAAGACCTGGCTGGCGCCGACGGCAAGCTGCATCCCGCCCAGGAGGCCATGGTGGCTTGTCACGGTTCTCAGTGCGGCTTTTGCACCCCCGGTTTTGTCATGAGCCTGTTTGGCATGTACCAGAACCATGTGTGCCAGGGCAAGCCCGTCACACGCGAGCTGGCGCAGCAGGAGCTGTCCGGCAATTTGTGCCGCTGCACCGGCTACCGGCCTATTTTTGACGCCGCACAGCAGATGGCGGCGCTGCCCGGGGCGCTTGTTGACGAAGCCGGTTTGCTATCAAAACTGGAGCTGCTTGCGCAGTCCAGGCAAGGGCCAGAGGCCGATTTGGCTTACAACTCTCCACGCACGCTGGCCGCGCTGCTGGCTGCCCGCGCCGCCTGCCCCGAGGCCCAGCTGGTCGCAGGCTGCACCGACGCCGGCCTGTGGGTGACCAAGATGCACAGGCAGTTTGGCCAGGTGCTGGACCTGACGCAGGTGCGGGAGCTGCGCCGCGTGGAAGACTACCCGCAACACATCGCCATAGGTGCGGCCGTGACACTCAGCGACGCCTTTGCCGCGCTGGTGAAAGAGCGGCCGCAGCTGCAGACCTTTGCCGCCCGTTTTGCCGGCCTGCCGGTGCGCAACGCGGGCACCCTGGGCGGCAATGTGGCCAACGGCTCGCCAATTGGCGACTCGATGCCGCTGCTGATTGCGCTCGGCGCGAATGTGGTGCTGATGAGTGTACGCGGCCACCGCGAGATGCCGCTGGAGCAGCTCTACACCGGCTACCGCAAAAATGTGATGGCAGCCGATGAAGTGCTGGCCTGGATCAAGGTGCCCAGGCCTGAAGACCATGAACTGCTCAAGGCCTACAAGATTTCCAAACGTTACGACGACGACATCTCCGCCGTCTGCCTGGTGATCAAGCTGCAGCTCGAAGGCGGCAAGGTGGTGAAAGCCTCGATAGGCGCAGGCGGGGTCGCCGCCACACCGGTGCGTGCGCTGCACACCGAAGCCGCGCTCAGCGGCCAGCTTTGGACACTGGCGACCGTGCAGCAGGCCATCAGCACCTTGCGCGCCGAGTTTGCGCCCATCAGCGACATGCGCGCCTCCGGCGCCTACCGCAGCGAAGTACTGGGCAATTTGCTGCAGCGTTTCTGGCTGGAAAGCCAGGGCTTGCAGCAGATCAATCTCGAGTCCTTTGTGCTGGACGAGGCCGTGTCATGAACGCCCGCGAGAACAACCAGAACGAAGGCCCTGTCAGCCGGGCTGACAACCCGGCCGTGCCGCAGCTCGAAGTGCCACCGGTCACACCGCCCCCGGGACCACAGTCACCCGCCCGCGGCGCCGCCGGCCGTTCGCAGCCCCACGAAAGCGCACGCGCCCAGGTCGCAGGAGCCGCCACTTATGTCGATGACATTCCCGAGGCCAGGGGCACTTTGCACGCCGCGCCGATTTTGTCCACCGTCGCCCATGGCCGTCTGCTGGGCGTCGACACCCGCGCCGCACTGGCCATGCCGGGTGTGCGGGGTATCGTCCTGACCGCGGACATCCCCGGAGACCCGCTGCTGGCCACCTTTGTGCACGACGAACCGGTCTTCGCCACCACCACCGTCGAGCACATCGGCCAGGTCATAGGCCTGGTGGTCGCCAGCTCGGTGATGCAGGCACGCCGCGCCGCGCGCCAGGTGCAGCTGGACATCGAAGAGCTGCCAGCCGTCCTGAATGTGCGCGAAGCGCTGAAGCAGCAGAGTTATGTGCTGCCGCCGGTGTTTGTCAAGCGTGGTGACGCGGCGCAGGCGCTGGCCTCGGCCCCACACACCCTGAGCGGTCAACTCGAGGTCGGCGGCCAGGAACATTTCTACCTCGAAGGCCAGGTGGCGTATGTGCTGCCGCAGGAGCAACACCAGTGGCTGGTGTATTCGAGTACCCAGCACCCGGGTGAGGTACAGCACTGGGTCTCACACGCGCTGGGCATCAGCAACCACGCGGTGCGGGTCGAATGCCGGCGCATGGGCGGCGGTTTTGGCGGCAAGGAAACCCAGGCCGGCCACCTCGCGGTGTGGGCCGCGGTGGCCGCGAACAAACTCCAGTGCCCGGTCAAGCTGCGGCTGGACCGCGACGACGATTTTTTGGTCACCGGCAAACGCCACCCCTTTGCCTATGACTACACCGTGGGTTTCGATGACAGCGGGCGTTTGCACGGCCTGAAACTGATGATGGCAGCCAACTGCGGCTTCAGCGCGGACCTCAGCGGCCCGGTGGCCGACCGCGCCATCTTCCACACCGACAACGCCTATTTTCTCGAAGACGTGGAGATTGCGTCCTACCGCTGCAAAACCAACACACAAAGTCACACCGCCTTTCGCGGCTTTGGCGGCCCGCAAGGGGTGGTGCTGATAGAAACCATACTCGGCGACATCGCGCGCCAGCTTGGCCTGGACCCGCTTGATGTGCGCAAGCGCAACCTCTACGGCATCAACGAGCGCAACCTCACGCACTACGGTATGAAGATCGAGGACAACATCCTCGCCCCAATGCTCTCAAAACTGGAGCAGACAGCACAATACCGGCATCGGCAAAAATCGATTTCGGCATGGAACGAAAAAAGCCCGGTGATCAAGCGCGGCATCGCGATCACGCCGGTGAAGTTCGGCATCTCGTTCACCGCCACGCTGTTCAACCAGGCGGGCGCATTGGTGCATGTCTACACCGACGGCAGCGTACAGGTCAATCACGGCGGCACCGAAATGGGCCAGGGCCTGAACACCAAGGTCGCGCAAATTGTGGCCGACGAACTCGGTGTCGCCTTCGAGGACGTGCTGGCGACCGCCAGCGACACCAGCAAGATACCGAACGCCTCGGCCACCGCCGCCTCGGCCGGCACCGACCTGAACGCGCGCGCGGCGCAGTATGCGGCGCGCCATGTGCGTGACAACCTGGCGCAGTTTGTCGCCGGGCTGGACAACTGCGGTGCCGGCGCCGTGTTATTTGCCGGCGGCAACATCAGCTCGCCCGCCACCAGCAGGCCTTTTGCCGACGTGGTGCGGCTGGCTTATGCGAACCGCATCCAGCTCTGGAGCGACGGCTTTTACCGCACGCCCAAAATCCACTACGACAAAACCACCTTGACCGGCCGGCCGTTTTATTACTTTGCCTACGGCGCGGCCTGCAGCGAGGTCGCGATCGACACGCTGACCGGCGAAAGCCGTGTGCTCAAGGTCGACATCCTGCACGACGTCGGCACCAGCATCAACCCGGCCCTGGACATAGGCCAGATCGAAGGCGGTTTTGTGCAGGGCATGGGCTGGCTGACGACCGAACAACTGGTGTGGAATGACAAGGGCCTGTTGACCACCCACGCGCCCAGCACCTACAAAATTCCGGCGACCGGCGACATCCCGGAACACTTCAAGGTGGATCTCTGGCCCGAGCCGAACCGCGAGGACAACGTCTTCGGCAGCAAGGCCGTCGGCGAGCCGCCTTTTATGCTGGCGATCAGTGTGCTGGAGGCACTGAAGGAGGCCATCGCGGCGGCGCGGCCGGGTGCGGTCCGGCTGGAGGCCCCGGCGACCGCCGAACATGTGCTGAGGGCACTCCAGGGCTAGAACAGTCCGGAGCTTGCGAATTGTAGCCAGGAGGATACAATTCATCGATGTACAGCGTTGTTGAAACCGAAGAGTTCAGCGATTGGCTGGCAGGTCTGAAAGACGCCACGACGCAAAAGCGCTTACAGGTACGTTTGCGTAAGGTGACTTTGGGTAACTTGGGCGATGTGAAGGCACTTGGTGACAACGTTTTTGAAATGAGAGAGTTTTTTGGACCCGGTTGGCGCATGTACTACGTCGAGCGATCGGGTGCACTGATCCTCATGTTGGGCGGTGGCGACAAATCAAGTCAGGCACGCGATATTGAACGAGCCAGAAAGTTGGCCAAGGAGTTGTGATGAACAATGCAAAAACTCGTCCATTCGACATGCAGAACTACCTCCACAGCGAGCAAGACATTGAGGTTTATTTACAAGTAGTTCTGGAAGACGGCGACCCTGCTCTGCTGGCGGCAGCACTGGGCGACATTGCTCGAGCCCGGGGCATGACCCAGCTCGCCAAGGACACGGGGCTCTCGCGGGAAAGCCTCTACAAAAGCCTTTCAGGTGACCGAGCCCCCAACAGCGATACGCTGTTCAAGGTGATGCACGCTTTAGGCTTCAAATTCACAATGCAGCCACTGGCGGAAAACTCCTGAATCGGCAAAAGCCGGGGCAAGTGCAGGCCGCCGGGCGAATTGAGATCAAGGCGCCAGCGCTTTCATCACCGCGTACAAATCCGCCTTGCCCTCGAAACCAATGCCCGGCAGCTCGGGCAGCGTGACGTAGCCATCCACTACCTTCACACCATCGGGGAAACCGCCGTAAGGCTGGAACAGGTCCGGATAGGACTCGTTGCCGCCCAGGCCCAGGCCTGCCGCAATCGCCAGCGACATCTGGTGGCCGCCGTGCGGAATGCAGCGCGATGGCGACCAGCCGTGTTCCTTGAGCATGTCCAGCGTGCGCAGGTATTCGACCAGGCCGTAACTGAGCGCGCAATCAAACTGCAGCCAGTCGCGGTCCGGGCGCATGCCGCCGTAACGGATCAGGTTGCGCGCGTCCTGCATGGAAAACAGGTTCTCGCCGGTGGCCATGGCGCCCGCGTAATGCGGCGCCAGTTCGGCCTGCAGCGCATAGTCCAGCGGGTCGCCGGCCTCCTCGTACCAGAACAGCGGGTAAGCCGACAGGGCTTTGGCGTAGGCGACGGCGGTCTTCAGATCAAAGCGCCCATTCGCATCAACCGCCAGTTGCTGGCCCGGCGCCAGCATGCCGAGCACCGCCTCTATGCGCCTGCAATCGTCGGCCAGGGACGCGCCGCCTATCTTCATCTTCACCACCGAATAACCACGGTCCAGGTAGCTGCGCATCTCGGCCATCAGCTTGGCGTCGTCCTTGCCGGGGTAGTAATAACCGCCGGCCGCATACACAAACACCTTGCGGTCCGGCGTGCCCGTGCCGTAACGCTCGGCCAGCAACTGGTACAGCGGCTGGCCCGCAATCTTGGCGACCGCATCCCAGACCGCCATGTCTATGGTTCCGACGGCGACCGACCGTTCGCCATGGCCGCCGGGTTTTTCATTGGTCATCATCGCAGCCCAGACCTTGTGCGCATCGAGGTTGTTGCCGCTGGCATCGATCAGGCTGTCCGCTGCAGCTTCCAGGATACGCGGCGCAAAACGTTCGCGGATCAGGCCGCCCTGACCGTAACGGCCGTTGGAGTTGAAACCGTAACCGATGACCGGCTTGCCGTCCCTGATCACATCGGTGACCACGGCCACCAGGCTCAGCGTCATTTTCGAGAAGTCGATGTAGGCGTTGCGGATGTCGGATTTGATGGGCTGGGTGATTTCGCGGATGGCTGTGATCTTCATGGAATGGCTTCGCTGAGGTGAGTGATGGGGCTATCATCGGCGCCTCACCCACCGGCGTCCAATGCCGGTTTTCTCTTGTTCCATGCCCGCAAAGCACCGCCCATGAATTTGACCTGGCTGGAGGACTTCCTGGCGCTGGCCAGCACTGGCAATTTTTCGCGCGCCGCGAGCGAGCGCCACATGACACAGCCGGCCTTCAGCCGCCGCGTGCGCGCGCTGGAGGAGTGGCTGGGTGTGGCGCTGTTCGACCGCAGCAGCCACCCGGTCACGCTGACTGAAACCGGCCAGTGGTTCCAGTCGGTCGCGCAAGAGATGCTGGCACGCGTGGCACGGGTGCCCGACGAGGCGCGCGCCGTGGCCGACGCCAGCTCGGCCACCCTGCGTTTTGCCTCCACCCACGCGCTGTCCTTCACCTTTCTGCCGGCCTGGCTGCGCGGGCTCGAGTCGGGCTCTCCTGTCGGGCCGATTCAGCTGGTCTCGGACGTGATGCAGCAATGTGAAGCGCTGATGCTGCAGGGGCGCGTGCAGTTTTTGCTGTGCCACTGGCATGCGCAGGTGCCGGGCCGTCTCGATCCGGCAAGCTACCGCTCGGTGAAGGTCGGCAGCGACACCCTGGTGCCGGTGTCAACGCCGGACAAAAAAGGCAAGCCCCGGCATCTGTTGTCGGCCAGCGGCAAATACGCGCCCATCCTGGCCTACAGCAACGAGTCCGGGCTGGGCCGCATCGTGCGCACCCTGCGCAGCGCAGCGCTTGAAACATCGCGCAGCGAACCGGTGTTCACCGCGCATCTGGCCTCGGTGCTCAAGACCATGGCGCTGGACGGCCGCGGCGTGGCCTGGCTGCCGCAAAGCCTGATCGCCGAGGAACTGGCGAGCGGCCGGCTGGTTGCCGCGGGTGGACCCGAATGGACGATTGAGCTCGATATCCGGCTGTTCCGCAGCACCGCTGCCGCGCCACCTGCGGCCGAAGCCTTCTGGCGCAGGGTGAGCAGAGCCGGCACCTAGGCTTTCTCGCGGAACAGCTCTTCGATCACCCCGCGCAGCCAGCGGTTGCCGGGGTCGGCCTCGAAACGTTTGCTCCAGTGCAGCGACACCGTGAAGTCGCGCAGCGGAAACGGCGGCTCCATGATGGCGTAACCGCCGTCGGCCGCAAAAATTTTCGCAATATTGCGCGGCATCACCACCGCCAGGTCGGTGGCCTTGACGATGGAGGGCAGCACCATGAAGTGTTCGGTTGTCAGGCGCAGCCGGTCTTCCAGCTGCAGCAGCTCCAGGATGCGCAGGGTGTCGGAATGGGTGCGCACCGCCACCAGTTCCAGCTGGCCCAGCATCTGCAGCAGCGCCTGGCCGCTGCGCCGCTTTTTGACAAAGGGGTGGTCCTCGCGCAGCAGCACGATGTACCTGTCCTTGAGCAGTTGCACCCGCTGGGTGTCCTTGACCGTCGGCAAAAAACCAAACGCGAAATCGATGCGCCCGCTGTCCAGCGCAGCGGCGATGTCGCCGCCGGGCAAGGGTGAGGTTTCGATGCGCACACCAGGCGCCAGCCGGCGCAAGGCCACCATCAGCTCGGGCAGGAAACGCGCCTCGCCGATGTCGCTCATGTGGATGCGAAACACCTTGCGTGAGAGCAGCGGCTCGAACAGCGCCGATTCATTGAGCGCCTGCTCCAGCGTCGCCAGCGCACTGCGCACCGCGTCAGCCAGGCGGTCGGCCCTGGGCGTGGGCTGTACACCGCCGCCGGCGCGCACAAACAGCGGGTCCTTGATCAGCAGGCGCAGCCGCGTCAGGCCCTGGCTGGCGGCCGGCTGTGTCAGGTCCAGCATCTCGGCCGCGCGGCTGACATTGCGCGTGCGGTACACCGCGTCAAAAAGCCGCAGCAGGTTCAGGTCGATGTCTTTTATATGCATTGAATGAATACCAGATAGTCTTGTTATTTTATTGATGGATAGTGCAATGGGGCCCAAACTCGCTGTTTCCCACGAAAAATAAAACCCGGAGACCGCCTTGGAAGTTTCATTCAGCAAGGAAATCGAGTCGCTGCGGCTGAAAAGCGGCGAGACTTTCCACGGCGAGGGCATTCTCGCGATCACCAAGGCCCTGCTGCAATCCGGCGTGGCTTATGTGGGCGGTTACCAGGGCGCGCCGGTGTCGCACCTGCTCGACGTCATGGTGCAGGCCAAACCGTATATGGACGAACTCGGCGTGCATGTCGAGGCCTGCTCCAACGAAGCCTCGGCTGCGGCCATGCTTGGTGCCTCGATTCACTACCCGCTGCGCGGCGCGGTGACCTGGAAATCGATAGTGGGCACCAACGTCGCTGCCGACGCCCTGTCCAATTTGTCCTCCCCCGGCGTCACGGGCGGCGCGCTGATTGTGGTCGGCGAGGACTACGGCGAAGGCGCCAGCGTGATCCAGGAACGCACCCATGCCTATGCGCTCAAATCGACGATGTGCCTGCTGGACCCGCGGCCCGATCTCGGCAAGATGGTGGACATGGTCGAACATGGCTTTCGCCTGTCCGAAACCTCCAACATGCCGGTCATCCTCGAGCTGCGCATACGCGCCTGCCATGTGCGCGGCAGCTTCGAATGCAAAGACAACCGCCCACCGGCGATTTCCAAGCGGCAACTGATGGAAGAACCCGCGGCCTTTGACTACGCCAAACTCGCCCATCCGCCGGTCACCTTCCGCCATGAAAAACTCAAGTTCGAGGAACGCATCCCGGCCGCGCGGCGCTACATCGTCGAGCAACAACTCAACGAGCGGATGGGCGGGCCGCGGCAGGACCTCGGCATCATTGTGCAGGGCGGCATCTACAACTCACTGATACGCGCGCTGCAACAGTTCGGCCTGTGTGATGCCTTCGGCCAGAGCGAGATCCCCCTGCTGGTGCTCAATGTCACCTACCCGCTGGTGCCCGAGCAGGTGGCGCAATTTGCGCTCGGTAAACGCGCGGTGCTGGTGGTGGAAGAAGGCCAGCCCGAATACATCGAGCAGGAGATCGCGACCTTTTTGCGCCGGCGCGACATCAACACGCCATTACACGGCAAGGACATGTTGCCTTCGGGCGGGGAATATTCGGTCGAAGTGGTGGCGGGCGGCATCGCCGCCTTTGTGGCGCGTTACGCCACCGACGTGGACAGCAGCTCGGCCACCAGCTGGCTGCAGGGCAACATGGACCGCCGCAGCGCCGTCGGCGCACAGATCGCTGCGCAGCTGAACCAGGCGCTGCCGGTGCGGCCGCCAGGTTTTTGCATAGGCTGCCCGGAACGGCCGGTGTTTTCGGCGCTCAAGCTCGCGCAGCAGGACGTCGGGCCGGTGCACATCGCGGCCGACATCGGCTGCCACGCCTTCGGTACCTTTGCGCCCTTCTCTTTTGGCCACTCCATCCTCGGTTACGGCATGAGCCTGGCCAGCCGCGCCGGTGTCTCGCCCATGATGGCGCGGCGCACCCTGTCCATCATGGGCGACGGCGGCTTCTGGCACAACGGCCTGCTGACCGGTGTGCAGTCGGCGCTGTTCAACGGCGACGATGCGGTGCTGCTGATTTTCAAAAACGGCTACACCTCGGCCACCGGCACGCAGGACATCATCTCGACCCCAAGCGACGACGCCAAGTTCAACGCGAGCGACAAGCTGCAAAGCCTGACCGCGACCAACACCACGATTGAAAACACGCTGACCGGCCTGGGCATACAGTGGCTGCGCACAGTGCACACCTATGAAGTCGAGCAGATGCGCCAGACGCTCAACGAGGCTTTCACGACAGAATTCAAGGGCCTCAAGGTCATCATTGCCGAAGGCGAATGCCAGCTCGAGCGCCAGCGCCGCATCAAACCCTGGCTGGCCGGCCTGCTCAAAAAAGGCAAACGTGTGGTGCGCGTCAAATACGGCGTCGATGAAGACATCTGCAACGGCGACCACGCCTGCATACGCCTGTCCGGCTGCCCGACGCTGACACTCAAGGACAACCCCGACCCGCTCAAGGTCGATCCGGTGGCCACGGTGATAGACGGCTGCGTGGGCTGCGGCCTGTGCGGCGCGAATGCCCATGCGGCAACCCTGTGCCCCTCGTTTTACCGCGCCGAGGTGATCCAGAACCCGAAGTGGCATGAACGGCTGCTGGGCAGTGTGCGCGGGGCGCTGGTCCGCGCCATGCAAACAACATGATCCGCCCACTGCCTGTCATCCCGGACTTGATCCGGGATCCATCCCCGATGATCCACCGGCGCGAGTGTGCCCGCATGGATTGCGGATCGAGTCCGCAATGACAAGTCAGAGTCAACCTTCAGCATGAACACACAAAAACCAATCACCCTCCTCATCTGCGCGCTGGGCGGCGAAGGCGGCGGCGTGTTGACCGAATGGCTGGTCGACATTGCGCGCGCCAGCGGCTACGCGGCACAAAGCACCTCGATTCCCGGCGTCGCGCAGCGCACCGGCGCCACCACCTATTACCTCGAAGTGTTTCCGGTGCCGCTGGCCGAACTCGGTGGCAAGCGGCCCGTGTTCAGCCTGAACCCGGTGCCCGGCGCGCTCGACGGGCTGATCTCCTCCGAACTGCTGGAAAGCGCGCGCCAGGTCGGCAACGGCATGGCCTCGCCGCAACGCACGCTGGTCATCAGCTCCAGCAGCCGCACCCTGACCACGGCCGAACGCATGGTGCCCGGCGACGGCCGCACCGACCCTGCGCCACTGCTGCAGGCGATCGCGGGTCAAAGCCGCGCCACCCAGGTCTTTGACATGGGTGCGATGGCCAGGGACTGCGGCACCGTGGTCAGCGCGGTAATGCTGGGCGCGATTGCCGGCAGCGGCCTGCTGCCTTTTGCGCGCCAGGCCTATGAAGATACGATCCGCCACGGCGGCAAGGGTGCCGAAGCCAGCCTGCGCGGCTTTGACCGCGCGTACGCGCAAGTCAGCACCCATCAGGCGCAGGCCGCCCTGGTCACCAGTTTGCTATCAGAACAGGAGCTGCCTGCGCCCGCCAGCAAAGGGCTGGATGCCGATTTGGCACGCATCTTTCCGCCACCTGTGCATGCCATGCTGGCGCTCGGCTACGCGCGTTTGCTGGAATATCAGGACCACGACTATGCCGACCTGTATGTGCAGCGCCTGCAGCAGGTGCTGCTGGCCGAGCAGTTCGCCGATCCTGCCGCCACGCAGGGCTATGCCAGCACGCGCGAGATGGCGCGCTGGCTGGCCCTGTGGATGGCCTTTGACGACATCGTGCGCGTCGCCGATCTGAAAAGCAGTGCCAGCCGCTGGCAGCGTGTGACTGGCGAGGTCAAGGCCGAAGGCGGTGACCTGCTGCAGGTCTACGACCACTTCAAGCCCGGCGCGCCCGAGTTTGCCGCGCTGCTGCCTGCCAGCCTGGCGGCACGCGTGACGCGCTGGGACCGCCAGCGTGTGGCCGGCGGCAAGGCGCCGTGGGCGCTACCGCTGAAGGTGGGCACACACTCTGTGTTTGGCATGTTGTCGCTGCGTCTGCTGGCCAGCCTGAAATGGCTGCGCGTGCGCGGCAGCCGCTTTGCCACCGAGCAGGCGCTGATCGAGCAATGGCTGGCCGGTGTGGTACGCGGCCTGCAAACCCATTGGCAACTGGGCCATGAAATTGCGCTGTGCGGCCGCCTGATCAAGGGTTATGGCAGCACCAATGAGCGCGGCAAGGACAACCTCATGCATGTGCTGGAGCACCTGGCCACAGGCGCCTCTTTTGCATCGAATGAATTGCGCGCCGCAGCCATTGCCCAGGCCCGTGAGGCCGCGCTGGCAGACGAGGCCGGCAAGGCGCTGGACCAGACGCTGCTGAGCCACGGCGCACCGGCACGCCCGGTGAAAGCCCAACCCATACGCTGGGTGGACAATCCGCACCGCAAGCCCCGGGCCGTCAAGGCGTCCTGACCCGGCACTTCAAGACAGCAGACCTCAACCTCAAAAAAAGGAGACACACCATGACAAGCCGCTTCCATCCCCAACGCCGCGCCCTGCTGGCCATCGCCCTGGCCGCAGGTGCCCTGCTGCCTGCCGCCCAGGCGCAAACCGCCTGGCCCAACAAGCCGGTGCGCGTGATCGTCAACTTCCCGCCCGGCGGCGCGGCCGACCAGCTCGCGCGCGCCATCGGCGTGCCCCTGGCCGAAGCCCTGGGGCAGCCGGTGGTGGTGGAAAACCGCGGCGGAGCCAACGGCAACATCGGCGGCGAGGCCGTGGCCAAGGCGGCCAACGACGGCTACACCCTGCTCATGAGTTCCGGGGGCATGGTGTCGGTCAACCCGCACCTGTACCCCAAGATGGCTTTCGATCCCGCGAAAGACCTGGTGCCGGTAGCCGCTGCCGCGCGTGTGCTGGTCTTCCTCGAAGTCAAACCCACGCTGCCGGTCAACAATATCAAGGAGTTCCTGGCCTACATGAAAGCCAATCCGGGCAAGCTGTCCTTCGGCACCCCGGGCAACGGCAGTTCGCCGCACCTGGCCGCCGAAATGATGAAGGCGCAAACCAGCACCTTCGCCGTGCATGTGCCTTACCGCGGCGCAGCCCCGGCCATGCAGGACCTGCTGGGCGGCCAGCTCGACTTCATGTTCGACCCGGGCATCGGCCTGCAGCATGTCAGGGCCGGCAAGCTCAAGCTGCTGGCCGTGGGCAGTTCCAAACGCTCGCCATTGTTTCCCGACGTGCCCACGCTCGACGAGGCCGGCCTCAAAGGATTTGACGCCGACACCTGGTTCGGTTTTTACGCCCCGGCCGGCACACCGGCCGACGTGGTCAGCCGCCTGAACCGTGAAATCAACAAGATCCTGGGTTCGCAAGCAGTGAGGGACCGCATCATGGCGATCGGCGGCGTGCCGGCGCCGATGTCGCCATCCGACTTCAACATGCGCGCATCGATTGACGGCGCGCGGTTTGGCGCATTGATCAAGGCGCGTAATATAAAAGGCGACTGAGCCATCACGGTGGCGCACACCCGCCGTTCGGACTGAACCTGGCTAAGCCCCCCTTCGACAAGCTCAGGGCGAACGGGGTGGGGAGCCGGCCCACATAATTGATTCATGAGCAAACAGATCACCCACACCATCCGTGTTGAATTCGGCGACTGCGATCCGGCGCGGATTGTCTGGTTTCCGAATTTTTTCCGCTGGATAGACGCCGCCTCGCGCAATTTTTTTGTGCAATGTGGTGTGCCGTCCTGGCAGGAGACCGAAAAAACCATCGGCGTGATCGGCACGCCGCTGGTGGACACCCATTCGCGTTTTTTGCGCACCGCCACCTACGGCGACATGCTGGACATCCACACCTCGATTCCTGAATGGCGCGAGAAAAGTTTTGTCCAGCGTTACCGCATCATGCGGGGTGAAGAGGCCATCATGGAATGCGACGAGGTACGCATCTTCGCCGGCCGCCGGGCCGACAACCCGGAAGCGATTCGCGCCCTGCCGATTCCGGCTGACATTCGCGCCCTCTGCGAGTAGAGGCCGAGGCCAGCGTCCTGCCGGATGGCCCCGAATTGTCATCCCGGACTTGATCCGGGATCCATGTTCGGTGACTCGTGCTGTGGGGTCTGCCTGCTAGCCGGGGGTTGCCCGGCGGCAACTCACTTTCTTTTGCTTCGCCAAAAGAAAGTAAGCAAAGAAAAGGCGACCCGACTGTCCGGGTCCCTTCGCTTCGCTGCGGGCAACCTGCGCTGCTCGATTCCGGCGGGGGGCGTCAGAACTCGCT
>CALRQX020000002.1:0-218597 GCA_943370435.1 Kapaibacterium sp. (SeqCode)
CAGCAGCTCGGCCAGCACGTGGGTGACAGTCAAATTGGCAGGAAGCGAAGACCTTTGTGTCGTGTTCATGCCCTTGAAACTGGGGACTTTCGGGCAAAAAACAAGTGCTATGTTATTGATAGCTGCTTACGCCCGTACAGCGTCGGCCAGAAGCCTATTTGCGTAAATAAATCTGGTCAAAGGAGGCGCCGTCGGCGAAGTGCTCCCTGTCCGCCCTGGCCCAGCCGCCGAAGGCCTGGTCAATGGTGAACAGGTTCAGCCTGGGAAATTGTTTGGCGTATTTGCTGATGGCTTTCTGCGAAACCGCCGGGCGGTAGAAGTTCTTGCCGGCGATGTCCTGGCCTTCTTCCGAGTAAAGGAATTTCAGGTACTCCTCGGCCACGGCACGCGTTCCTTTTTTGTCCACGTTTTTGTCCACCACGGCCACGGCGGGTTCGGCCAGGATGCTGATGGAGGGCGCGACCACGTCAAACTTGCTGCCAAACTCCTTTTCCAGCAAATAGGCCTCGTTTTCCCAGGCAATCAGCACGTCGCCCTGGGCGCGCTGCGCAAAGGTGATGGTCGAGCCGCGCGCACCGGTGTCGAGAATCGGCACATTGCCGTACAGCTTGGCGACAAACTCTTTGGCCTTGGCTTCACTGCCGTATTTGCGCTTGGCAAACTCCCAGGCGGCCAGGTAGTTCCAGCGCGCGCCGCCCGAAGTCTTGGGATTCGGCGTGATGACCTTGACGTCGGGGCGGATCAGGTCGTCCCAGTCCTTGATGCCTTTGGGATTGCCCTCGCGCACCGCCAGCACAATGGTCGAGGTGTAGGGCGAAGCGTTGTGCGGCAGCTTTTTTTGCCAGTCGGGCGCGAGCCAGCCGCCGTTTTTCACCAGGGCATCGGTGTCACCCGCCAGCGCCAGCGTGGCCACATCGGCGTCCAGGCCATCGATGATGGAACGCGCCTGCTTGCCCGAGCCGCCATGCGACTGCTTGATGCTCACGTCCTGATTGGCCTTGGCCTTCCAGTGCCTGGCAAAGGCGGCGTTGTACTCCACGTACAGTTCGCGCGTCGGGTCGTAGGAGACATTGAGCAGGGTCACAGGCGGCTTGGCGGCTGGCGCCTGGGCCAGGGCGGCGCCTGCTGACCCTGCGATGGCCACGGCTAATGCCAGGCGGCTGGAAACATTCATAAAATGGCGGCGTGGGCTCATGGTCTACTTTCTGGTCTGGTGCATTCGCATGCGAGTTTTGGAAAACTGGATTCTGGAAGCCGCGACCCAAAACCGGAACGAATAAGAAGTCAGTTCTTAATACCTCAATCATCTATAACGACATCTCACGAAAGAATTCCACATGGCACGCACCGTCAAATGCATCAAGCTGGGCCGCGAGGCCGAAGGCCTGGACTTTCCGCCCTACCCCGGACCGCTGGGCAAACGCCTGTGGGAAGAAGTCAGCAAAGAGGCCTGGGCCGACTGGATGAAGCAGCAGACCATGCGGGTCAATGAAAACCGCCTGAATCTGGCCGACGCCAGAGCCCGTCAATACCTGGCGCGGCAAATGGAAAACCACTTTTTCGGCACTGGGGCGGACAAGGTTCAAGGCTACGTTCCTCCAGCCGAATAAATAGGGCCCCCACGCTTGTCACTGCGTGAGCCTTCGGCGCTACGCTGCCCCTTGCACGAAGAAAAGGGGCGCTGCGCCTGCGGCCCGGCGGAGCCGGTTCCGCGGCCCCAGCTGAACTGGGTCCCCAAAACCGCGTTTGTCTGCCGTGGCTGAACTCATTGAGTGGCTGGCCGACGGCACACCTTACAGCCCGCGTTATGGCGACCGCTACCGCAGCGAGCTCGGCGGGCTGGCGCAGTCGCGTGAGGTTTTTTTGCGCGGCTGCGGCCTGCCTGCCGCCTGGGCGGGCCAGCCGCAGTGGTGTGTGCTTGAAACCGGCTTTGGCCTGGGCCTGAATTTTCTGGTCACCTGGCAGGCCTGGAAAGCCGATGCCCGGCGGCCACGCCTGCTGCATTTTGTGGCGACCGAGGCACACCCCGCCAGTGCCGCCGACGTCTTGCGCGCCGCGTCAAGCCATCCTGAACTGCTGCCCTTCGCTGAGCAGTTGCAAGCGCAGCTGTGGGGCCTGTTGCCAGGCATACACCGGCTGGTGTTCGAGCAGGGGCAAGTGCTGCTGACACTGTGTGTGGGTGATACCGCCGCCGTGCTGCGGGGCCAGGACCTGCTGGCCGACTCGGTGTATCTGGACGGTTTCAGCCCGGCGCACAACCCCGGCATGTGGAACAGCGCCACTTTCAAGGCGGTGGCGCGCTGTTGCCGGCGCGGCAGCCGCATCGCCACTTGGACCGTGGCCCGCAGCGTGCTGGACGGTCTGCAGCAGTGTGGTTTTGAAGTGCAGAAAACCGCTGGCCTGCCGCCCAAGCGCGACAACCTTCAGGGGGTTTTCAACCCGCGCTGGGAGCCGCGCCGGGCCGCTGGCTCCGCGCCGGCCCTGTCCGCCCTGCCGGGCCATTGCGTGGTGATAGGCGGCGGTCTGGCCGGCGCGGCCACCGCCGCCAGCCTGGCGCGCCGTGGCTGGCGCGTATCTGTGCTCGATACCCACGCCGCGCCCGCCGGTGGCGCTTCCGGCCTGCCTGCCGGTCTGCTGGTGCCGCATGTGTCGCCGGATGACAGCCTGTTGTCGCGACTGTCGCGCAGCGGCGTGCGGGCCACCTTGCAGCAGGCGCAGGCGTTGCTGGCTCAGGGCCAGGACTGGCAGGCCACTGGCGTGTTGGAGCTGCGTCTGGACGGCAGCAGCGGCCTGCCTGCCGACTGGCCCGAGGCCGGCCGCGACTGGAGCCAGCCTGCCAGCGCCGTGCAGCTGCAGAACATGGCCTCCAGCCCCACAGCGGCCTGCTGGCACCAGCGCGCAGGCTGGGTCAAGCCGGCCCGCCTGGTCAACGCCCTGCTGGCGCAGCCCGGCATCAGCTGGCGCGGCGGCGTGGAGGTCACCCGGCTGGAACGCGAACCCGGCAGCGGCCTCTGGCAGCTGTTCGGCCATTCGGACGAGCTCTTCGAGCAGGCCGATCTGGTGGTGCTGGCAGCGGCGTATGCCTGCAATCGGCTGGCGCCGCGCCCGCTGCCTTTGCAGGCGATACGCGGTCAGCTGTCATGGGGCCTGCAGCCGGCCGCTCAAAGCGCTGCGGGTGCGGCGGCCCCGGGCTTTCCGGGCTTCCCGGTCAATGGCCACGGCAGTTTTCTGCCGGGTGTGCCTACCGATGACGGGCCGGTCTGGCTGGCCGGTGCCGGTTTTAACCGCGACCGCCAGGACAGCCGCATCGAGGCGCAGGACCAGCTGGACAATCTGGCACGCCTGCAGGTGCTGCTGCCCGATGTGGCCGCGCAGTTGGCGCAGGATTTTCAGGAGGGAACGGTGCGCGCCTGGGCGGGGGTGCGCTGCGCCTCGCCCGACCGCTTGCCTGTGGTGGGGCCGGTAGATGGCGCGCAGCAGCCGGGGCTGTGGATCAACAGCGCCATGGGTTCGCGCGGCCTGAGTTTTGCCGTGTTGTGCGCCGAGCTGCTGGCCGCCCGCCTGCACCATGAGCCGTTGCCGCTGGAACCACGCATGGCGCAGGCGCTGTGGGCTGAGCGCTACCGCGGCCGCTAGCCACCGCAAGTATCAAGATGAATGATCTTTTGGCCCTTCAGCCCTTAAACGACGGGCGTGAGCAGCTATATTTTTTGTAGCAGAATTTTCAGCACACCGGGGTGTAGCGGTTTGGCCAGGTAAGCCTCGGCGCCGGCAAAATAAGCCCGCAGCTGGCGCATCCAGCCGGGCACAGCGCCTGTGACGATCAGGTGCGCCAGCGCCGGCTGGGTTTTGCCAATGGCCCGGATCAGGGTCCAGCCGTCCATGTCGCCCAGCCCCAGATCAACCACCACCAGGTGGTAGGTTTGAGCGTCCAGCAGGGCCAGCGCTTCTGCCCCGCAGGACGCTTCGTCGACCTCGTGCAGGCCCTCGGACGCCAGCTTGGCACGCAGGTAAAGCCGGTCATCGCGCGAGGCATCCACCAGCAGCACGCGGCGTTGCAGGCTTGTTTCGGTATCACCCTCCAGTGCGGCGGGCTCGGTGTCGTCACCGGCCTCGTCCAGCACCACGTCCAGATCCTGCTCGTGGGTCATGTCCAGGTCTGCCGAAAGCGTTTTCGAGGTCAGCGGCGCAAACTCGGCGTCCAGCGCCTCCAGCACGGCCGACCAGCGCACCGGGGCCGCAAACACGCGCCAGGCATGCAGGGGCGCGCCCTCACCGACCCAGATCAGTTTCAGCGCGTCATGCGCGGGCTTGGCCAGTTCGAGTACCGCCTCCCAGTTGTCGCCATCAATCAGCAGGATGTCGGGCTCGGCCGGCACGCCTTCGGCCTGCGGCGCCCAGGCCGCATACACCACCTCGTGCGACTCGGACAGGCGAAACACCGTGTCCAGTGCGTGGCGCTCGGCATCGCTGAATCCGTAAAACTTGACGAATATCCGGGTCAAGGGGCCCCGCATGGTTGTTGATTTGCCGTGAATTATGCGGGCTTGTTTCAGGATGTAGCGCCCGGCGTTGTCCAGATGACACGGTCCGGCAGACCCGGAAGTCCCATGCGCGCGCCGGAATAAGCTTATTCGCATAAGCGAACAACAAATCTGTAGTTTGTTTTTATAAGCAAGCACCCTAAAGTCTGCGGCTTATGCATGATTTCGCCTTTGTATTTGCCGGATTTGCCGTGGGCCTGGTGGTGGGCCTGACCGGCGTGGGCGGCGGCTCGCTGATGACGCCGCTGCTGATCTTCTTTTTCGGCATCAAACCGCATCTGGCGATTGGCACCGACCTGCTGTTTGCCGCCTTCACCAAACTGGGCGGCACCGTCAGCCTGGCCCGCACCCGCATGGTGGACTGGAAAATAGTCGGGCAGACCGCGGCGGGCAGCATCCCGGCCTCACTGGCCACGCTCTACGTGCTGCACCTGGCCGGCCCAGCCAGCCCGGCCACCCATGCGGTCATGACCACCACCCTGGGTGTGGCGCTGCTGCTCACCGCCATCGCCATGTTTTACAAGGCGGTGTACGGCAAGTCCGCGCCGCGCGCCATTTCAACGGCCGATCTGGCCGTGGCCACCCGGGCCCGGCACTGGGCCCTGCCCTTGCTGTTTGGCGCGGTGATCGGCAGCCTGGTCACCCTGACCTCGGTCGGTGCGGGCGCGATTGGTGTGATTGTGCTGATGCTGCTGTATCCCGCCCTGCCGCTGCCGCGCATTGTGGCCGCCGACATTGCCCACGCCGTGCCGCTGACACTGGTCGCCGGCCTGGGCCATGCCTCCATCGGTTCCGTCGACTGGATGCTGCTGGCCAAGTTGCTGGCCGGCTCCCTGCCCGGCATCTGGCTCGGTTCGCGGCTGGTCAACAGCACACCCGACCGCTGGATACGCTCGCTGCTTTCCGTGCTGCTGGCTTATGCCGGCGTCAAGCTCATCGCCATCTGAATCCCTCTTTTGATCCCTGACAGCCATGTACCAATACACCGAATTTGACCGCCAGTTTGTTCAGGCCAGAGCCGACCAGTACCGTGACCAGCTGGGCCGCTGGCAGGCTGGCCAGTTGCCCGAAGACGAGTTTCGTCCGCTGCGCCTGCAAAACGGCTGGTATGTGCAGCGTTATGCACCCATGCTGCGGGTCGCCGTGCCCTATGGCGAGCTCTCGAGCGCGCAAGTGCGGGTGCTGGCCAGAATTGCCCGCGAGTACGACCAGCCCAACGCCGCCCTGTTTAATGACGCGCAGGCCAAGCAGGATCAGCTCGGCCCGGTCAAGCTCAAAAGCGGCCTGTCGGTGGCCTCCAAACTGACGGCCGGCTACGCCCACTTCACGACGCGGCAGAACATCCAGTACAACTGGATTCCTCTCGACAAGTCGGCCGACGTGATGGACCTGCTGGCCAGCGTCAGCATGCACGGCATACAGACCAGCGGCAACTGCATACGCAACATCACCAGCGACGAGCGCGCCGGCATCGCGGTCGACGAAATCGCCGACCCCCGGCCTTTCGGCGAAATCCTGCGCCAGTGGAGCACGCTGCACCCCGAGTTCGCGTTTTTGCCGCGCAAGTTCAAGATCGCCATCAGCGGCGCCAAAGAAGACCGCGCCGCCACCGCCTGGCACGATGTCGGCCTGTACCTGATCCGCAATGCCGCAGGTGAGCTCGGCTTCAGGGTGCTGGTGGGCGGCGGCATGGGCCGCACGCCCATCATAGGTACCGTGATCCGCGAGTTTTTGCCCTGGGACCAGGTCATGAATTACATCGAGGCCATCGTGCGTGTGTACAACCGCTACGGCCGCCGCGACAACATGTACAAAGCCCGCATCAAGATCCTGGTGAAGGCCGAAGGCCAGAAGTACATCGACGACGTGGAGGCCGAGTACCGGCAGATCATGGACCACGACGGCGGCCCGCACACCATCACACAGGCCGAGCTGGACCGCGTCACGGCGTGTTTTGTGCCACCCGCGCTCCAGTGCGACCGCAAAAGCGCAGACGCCAAGATTGCCAACATCCTGCGCGCTGCGGCCGAAGACGATGTGGAGTTCGGCCGCTGGCTCAAGCAGAACGTGGCGCCGCACCAGAACCCGGATCTGCGCTGCGTGACGCTGTCCTTCAAGCGTCTGGGCCAGGCGCCCGGTGACGCCACTGCCGACCAGCTCGACATGGCCGCCAGCCTGGCCGACCAGTTCAGCGCCGGCGAGCTGCGCGTCACCCACGACCAGAACCTGCTGCTGCCCTGGGTGCGCTGCGACGAGCTGCCAGAGCTGTGGCGCGCCGCGCGCAAGGCCGGTTTTGCCAAACCCAACATCCGCCTGCTGACCGACATGATTGCCTGCCCGGGCGGCGACTTCTGCTCGCTGGCCAATGCCCGCTCCATCCCTATCGCCGAAGCGATCACCGAGCGTTACCAGGACATGGACGAGTTGCACGATCTCGGCGAGATCGACCTGCACATCAGCGGCTGCATCAACTCCTGCGGCCACCACCACAGCGGCCACATCGGCATCCTGGGCGTGGACAAGGACGGCCTGGAGTGGTACCAGGTGTCGCTGGGCGGCTCCGACGGCTCCGCCCTGAGTGGCAGCCCTGTGCCTGGCAAGGTGGTGGGCCCCTCGTTTTCCGCGGCCGAAGTGCCCGAAGTGATTGAGGCCGTGCTGGAGACTTACCGCCAGCAACGCGAGGCCGGTGAAACCTTTATCGCCACGCTGCGCCGCGTTGGCATGGATCCTTTCAAGGAAGCCGCCAAGGGCGCGCGTTTTGCCGCTGCCGCTGTGGCCGCCTGAGGAGAACTGCATGAAACTTTTGCCCTTTGCCGACCACGCCGTCAATGAGAACACCGCCGTCCTGGTGCTCGCCAATGACGCCGATCCGCTGCTGGCCGCGCTTGAAGGCGTGACACGCATAGACCTGCACTTTCCGAAATTCACCGATGGCCGCGCCTACAGCCAGGCGTTTCTGCTGCGCCGCCGGCGCGAGTTCAAAGGCGAAATCCGTGCCACCGGCGATGTGCTGGTGGACCAGCTGGCGCAGATGGAGCGCAGCGGTTTTGACGTGGCCGTGTTGCGCGCCGACCAGGACTCGGGCCTGGCCAGTCGTGTGCTGGCCAGCTACCCTGGGCACCAGGTGGGCCGTTATCAGGGCGATGCGGTCCATGTCGCGCCGCATTTTGCAGAGGTGGCCTGAGCATGGGTGCGATTTCACTCTACGCCAAGGCGTCGCCCGATTTTGCGCAAAAACTCGCGCGCAGCCTGGCCCTGCTGCAATCTGCCGCGGCCAGTTATTCACCGCTGACGCAGGCTTCCAGCCTGGGCGCCGAAGACATGGTGGTCACGCATCTGCTGCAAGAGGCCGGCGTCAACAGCAGCGTGTTTGTGCTCGACACCGGCATGCTGCATGCCGAAACCCTGGCGCTGGTGGACCGCATAGAAGAGCGTTACACGCGGCGGGTGGATATTTACCGGCCGGACGCAGACGCCGCCTCCGAGTTTGTGGAGACCCATGGCCCGAATGCCATGTACAAAAGCCTGGCGCTGCGCAAGGCCTGCTGCCACATCCGCAAGATGGAGCCTTTGGCCCGCGCCCTGGCCGGCAAAAAGGGCTGGATCACCGGCCTGCGCCGCGAGCAGTCCAGCGCCCGCGCCGAAGTGCATGACATCGAAGAGCAGGAAGAACGCGCCAAGGTCAACCCGCTGGCCGACTGGACCTGGGGTGATGTCTGGCACTACATCGCGCTCAACAACATCCCCTTCAACCCGCTGCATGACCAGTTTTTCCCGAGCATTGGCTGCGCGCCCTGCACGCGCGCCGTGACGCTGGGCGAAGACTTCCGTTCCGGCCGCTGGTGGTGGGAACAGGAAAGCGCCAAGGAGTGTGGCTTGCATGTCAGTGCCGACGGCACCCACGAGGCACAGGAGCCTGCCGCTTTTGAGCCTTTATCCAACCGCAGCTCCAGCATCATTCCCATCCGAGAGATCCCCGCATGAACGCACGCACCGATGCCCAGTTGCTCAGCAAGCTCAGCAACTCCCACCTTGATGCGCTGGAGGAAGAAACGATTTTCATCCTGCGCGAAGTGGCCGCCGCTTTTGAACGTCCGACCCTGCTATTTTCCGGCGGCAAGGACTCGCTGGTCATGCTCAAGTGCGCCGAAAAAGCCTTTGGTGCGGGCCGCATCCCCTACCCGCTGCTGATGATTGACACCGGCCACAATTTCCACGAAGTCACCGATTTCCGCGACCTGCGCGCCAAAGAGTTGGGTGCCGAGCTGATCGTGCGCAATGTGGAAGACTCGATGAAACGCGGCACCGTGCGCCTGGCGCACCCGGGCGAATCGCGCAATGTGCACCAGTCGGTGACCTTGCTGGAGGCGATTGAGGAGTTCCGCTTCGACGCGCTGATAGGCGGCGCGCGCCGCGACGAGGAAAAAGCCCGCGCCAAGGAGCGCATCTTCTCGCACCGCGACAGCTTCGGCCAGTGGCAGCCCAAGGCCCAGCGGCCTGAGCTCTGGACGCTGTTCAACACCCGGTTGCAACCCGGTGAACACTTCCGCGTGTTTCCGATCTCCAACTGGACTGAGCTCGACGTGTGGCAATACATAGAACGCGAAGCCATTGCCCTGCCTTCGCTGTATTACGCCCACCAGCGCAAGGTGGTCGAACGCAAGGGCCTGCTGGTGCCGGTGACCGAGCTGACGCCGGCGCGCGATGGCGAGCAAGTGGTCGAAAAAACCGTGCGGTTTCGCACCGTGGGTGACATCACCTGCACCTGCCCGGTGGACAGCCCGGCCGCCAGCGCCGCCGAGATCGTGATCGAAACCCTGGCCGCCGACGTGAGCGAGCGCGGCGCCACACGCATGGACGACAAAACCTCCGACGCTTCAATGGAAAAGCGGAAAAAAGACGGGTATTTTTAGTTCTCCCCCGGGCAGGCTGTGCCTGCTCCCCCCAGGGGGCGGCGCCTGCGGGCCGGCAAAGCCGGACCCGCGGCCCCCACTGATCAAGACATGGCGACCATTTTCGAGACCGAGATGAACACAAGCACACCTACTATTGATTTGATAGCTGCCAGCGCTCAGCCAGCAAGGGCTTCAGGCCAAAATGACTTGCGATCGGCGCTGAAGTTCATCACCTGCGGCTCTGTCGATGACGGCAAAAGCACACTGATAGGCCGCTTGCTGGTGGACAGCAAGGCCGTGCTGCAGGACCACCTGGCCGGCGTGCAGCGCGGCGGCGCGACCGACCTGGCGCTCTTGACCGACGGCCTGAGTGCCGAGCGCGAGCAGGGCATCACCATCGATGTGGCCTACCGCTACTTCAACACCGAAAACCGCAAATTCATCATCGGCGATGCACCCGGCCATGAGCAGTACACGCGCAACATGGTCACCGCAGCGTCGAGTGCCGACGCCGCCGTGGTGCTGGTCGATGCGACCAAGCTGGACTGGAAAAATCCGGCGCTGGAGTTGTTGCAGCAAACCCGGCGCCACTCGCTGCTCGTCAACCTGCTCCGGGTGCCGTCCATTGTGTTTGCGGTCAACAAGCTCGATGCGGTCGAGGACTCTGCGCTGGCGTTCCGGAACATCAGCGCCGCACTCACCACATTTGCCAGTGCCGCGAAAATCCCGGTCCAGGCCATCGTGCCGATCTCGGCGCTGATAGGCCACAACGTGGTTGATGCCAGGCCGGGCTGGTGTGCCTATGAAGGCCCTTCGCTGCTGCAATTGCTGGAACAACTCCCCGCCACGCCGGCAGACCGCAGCGAAGCTTTTGCCTTTCCGGTGCAATGGGTCGAAAAATTCTCGTCCTCCGCCGACACTTCGCAGGGCCGCCGCGTGTTCTGGGGCCGGGTCGCCACCGGCGGTGTACAGCCCGGCCAGACCATCAGCGTGCTGCCCGGCGGGCAAACGGCGGTGGTGGCGCAGGTACTGGACCACACGCGCGAGCCCCGGTCGGTACTGGCCGGCCACAGCGCGGGCATTGTGCTGGACCGCGAGGTGGATGTCTCGCGCGGCGACTGGTTGCTCGCTGCCGACAGCTTTGAACCAGGTCGCGAACTGTCCGTCACCATCGCCTGGATGGACGACGAGCCGCTGGTCGCAGGCCGTGTGTATTGGGCGCTGCACGGCCACCGCTGGGTCAAGGCCAAAGTCAAACGCATTGTCCACAAGCTGGACGTGAACACGCTGGCCGAGGAAGATGCCAGCGAACTGCCGCCCAATGCCATTGGCCATGTGGAACTGAGCCTGCAGGAGGCGCTGGCCACCCTGCCCTATGCCCGTTCGCGCGTGCTGGGCTCGCTGGTGCTGGTCGATACCGCCTCGCACAAAACCTCGGGTGCTGCACTGATTCTTTGATCCGCATCAGGTCTCCCGGCCTCTGTCTTCACCCTGCTCACGGAATCCTCTTAAAATCGAGGGTTTCCACCGATCGCGCAAGAACAACATGACCCACATCGTTTCTGAATCCTGCATCCGCTGCAAATACACCGACTGTGTGGACGTCTGTCCCGTGGACTGCTTCCGCGAAGGCCCGAACATGCTGGTGATCGACCCGGACGAATGTATCGACTGCGCGGTCTGTATCCCCGAGTGCCCGGTCAATGCGATTTACGCCGAGGAAGACGTGCCGGCCGACCAGATCCCCTTCATCAAGCTCAATGTGGAGCTCAGCCACGCCGCAGGCTGGAAAAGCATCACCAAACGCAAGGAAGCCTTGCCCGATGCCGATGACTGGAAAGACAAAACCGGCAAACTTTCCGAACTGATCCGCTGATCGAAGCGCCCGCACAGCAGCCGCTGAAAGCCATGGAACCCCAACTCAATCCCGAAGTGATAGCCACCGCCAGCGCGCACGACGGTCCGATTGAGACCGACGCAGTCATTGTGGGCGCGGGTCCGGTCGGGCTGTTCCAGGTGTTTGAGCTCGGCCTGCTGGAGATCAAGGCGCATGTGATCGACTCGCTGGCGTATCCCGGCGGCCAGTGCATAGAGCTGTACCCCGACAAACCGATTTACGACATTCCGGCGGTGCCGGTTTGCACCGGCAAGGAACTGACCGATTCGCTGCTCAAGCAGATTGAGCCTTTTGGCGCGACCTTCCATTTTGGCCAGGAGGTCAGCGCGGTCCACAAGCAGGACGATGGGCGTTTTTTGCTGCAGACCTCGAAGGGCACGCAGTTTCTGACCAGGACCATTTTTATTGCCGCTGGCGTGGGCGCCTTCCAGCCGCGCCTGCTGCGCCTGGACGGCCTGGACCGGTTTGACGACACACAATTGTTTTACCGCGTCAAATCACCGGCCCAGTTTGCCGGCAAAAACCTGGTCATCGTCGGTGGCGGCGACTCTGCGCTCGACTGGGCGCTGCACTTTGCCAAAGAAGGCCCGAACAAGGCCGAAAGCGTGATCCTGATCCACCGCCGCGACGGTTTCAAGGCCGCGTCGGCCAGCGTCGCGAAAATGAAAGAGCTCTGCGACAACTACGAAATGCAGTTCATCGTCGGCCAGGTCACCGGTTACGAGGAAAAAAACGGCAAACTCACGGGCGCCAAGGTCACTGGCGCCGATGGGGTGACCCGCATCGTACCGCTGGACGCGCTGCTGGTCTTCTTTGGCCTGTCGCCCAAACTCGGACCGATTGCCGACTGGGGCCTGGATATCGAACGCAAGCAGCTCAAGGTCGATACCGAAAAATTTTCGACCAATGTGCCAGGCATTTTTGCCGTCGGTGACATCAACACCTACCCCGGCAAAAAGAAGCTGATCCTCAGCGGCTTTCATGAATGCGCGCTGGCCGCTTTTGGCGCCGCGCCGCTGATTTTCCCCGACAAGAAAATCCACCTGCAATACACCACCACCAGCCCCAAATTGCACAAGGTGCTGGGTGTCGAGTCGCCGGTTTTTGATTGACAGCGGCTCAGCAACGCAACCCGCATGCCCGCCTCAAGCGGGCTTTTTTTCGTCTGGATTTATTTTTACCCGGATTTTATTGACAAGTGTGTTTTACCCGGGTAATATGGACGAACTCGACAATTCACACCCGGGACAACCAACATGACAGTCAGTACACGCCAATACACCGCCTTCGAGGAAAGCCGCTGCATCGCCAGCGGTCCGCTGAGCGAGGTGGCACAGCAGGTCAAGGCCGTCGCCGACCAGAACCGCCAGAAAACCATTCTTGTCTTCGACGACCTGAGCAGCGAGCTGATTGAGCTCGACTTGCGCGGCAGCAGCGCTGAGCTGCGCCAGCGCCTGGAGGCGCAGCTGGCCTGCGAAACCGGTGCGCAAGCCATGGCAGCAGCGCCAGACCAAGCAACGCGTGGCCCCGGGCGACCCAGGCTGGGTGTGGTCGCGCGCGAAGTCACCCTGCTGCCGCGCCACTGGCAGTGGCTGGGCAGCCAGCCCGGAGGTGCTTCGGTGGCCTTGCGCAAGCTGGTTGAAGAGGCGCGCCGCAGCCACGAGGGCCAGGACCGTGTGCGCCACGCGCAGGAGGCGGCTTACCGCTTCATGTCGGCGATTGCGGGTCATCAAGCCGGCTTTGAAGAAGCCAGCCGGGCGCTGTTTGCCGGTGACGCCCTGCGCTTTGACAGCCAGACCGCCAGCTGGCCGCCTGATGTGCGCCGGCACGCCCGCCAGCTGCTGGCACCGGCCTTCGACGCGCAGGCCGGCGAAACGGCCTGAGCACACTGCCCATCCCCTACAATCGGCGCTGCTCCTTCGCCGGAGCTTCCGCTGGGGGTGTTGCTGCGCAAGCGGCGACTGAGAAAGTCCCTTTGAACCTGATTGAGGTAATCCTCGCGCAGGGAAGCATGTCAGAGGCACCATCCCAGTCCCACTGCGACCGGCGCCCATACAAGCCGACCTGCCATTGACACAAGGACAAGTTGATGGCTTCCACACACAACAACGCACTCACGCCGCTGGGCGCCTCCGATCGCCTGTTCGGCTGGCGCGACCATGCAGCGCTCTGGCTCAGCCTGGGCGTCGGATTGCTGGTCATGCAGATTGGCGCCTACCTGGTGCCGGCTTTGGGCACACAAGCGGCCCTGGCAGTCATCGTGGCCGGCTCGGTCCTGGGCGCCGGGCTGCTGGCCTGGACCGCCAGACTCGGCTGCGACAGCGGCCTGTCCAGCGCCGGGCTGATGCACGCCACCTACGGCAGCAGTTTTGCGCGCCTGCCGGTGTTGCTCAACATTGCACAACTGATCGGCTGGACCACCTTCGAGCTGGTGGTCATGCGGGACGGCACGGTCGCCATCGCGCGGCAGTCCGGTTCGTTTGTCGCTTCTTTCTGGCCGGTGCTGGCCACGCTGCTCTGGGGCGGCGTGCTGATTGCGCTGCTTTCGGGCTCCATGGTCACACTGGTGCGCAAATTCATTGGCCGCTTTGGTTTGCCGCTGGTGATTGCGTCCTTGCTGTGGCTGAGCTGGCAGTTCCTCGGCCGCGCCCAGGCCCAGGGCTGGGAAGCCTTCTGGAACCGGCCAGGCGCAGGCGGCATGAGCACGCTGTCGGCACTCGATCTGGTGATTGCGATGCCGGTGTCCTGGCTGCCGCTGGTGGCCGATTTTGCGCGCCATGGGCGCGACGGAAAAAGCGCCTTGCGCGGCACCTGGCTCGGTTACGCGATTGCCAACACCTGGTGTTACGCCCTGGGTGTGCTGATTGCGCTGACCACGCCGAGCACCGATCTGGTGGCTGCCCTGCTGCTGGCACAAGGCGGGCTGATTGCCCTGGGCCTGATCCTGATCGACGAGGTGGACAACGCTTACGGTGATTTGTATTCGGGCTCTGTGGCCGGCCAAAGCCTGCACCCAGGCTGGAGCCTGCGCCGCTGGGGCGTGGTTCTGGCCGTGTTGTGCACCGGCCTGGCGCTGGTGCTGCCCATGCACAGCCTGGAGCCCTTTTTGCTGATGCTGAGCTCCGTCTTTGTGCCGCTGTACGGCGTGATTCTGGCGCGCCTGGTCGGCACAGCCAACGTGGCGTCATTGGTGGGCGCGAAAAAGGTCAACCTCGGTGCGGTGCTGATCTGGCTGCTGGGTGTGGCCAGCTACCACCTTTGCGCCAAATTGGCGCCCGAATGGGGCGCTGCACTGCCCACCCTGGCGCTGACCTTTGTACTGGCCCGCATCACCCGCGCCCCGTCCAGGCCGGCGTCGGGCCAGGCTTCGCTCAGCTCTGCGGCCTGATCCGCTTGAGCCGCATGGCCATGGGCGCCTGCCCGTGGTTCAACGGCCCGCTGCCCGCGCCGGTCCTGACTTTGGCCCCGGCCATCAGTGCTGCCCGTACATAGCTGCGCGCCGCTTCCACTGCTTCGCGCAGCGGCTGGCCCAGCGCCAGCCCGGCCGCGATGGCAGAAGACAAGGTGCAACCGGTGCCATGGGTGTTGGCGCTGTGAATACGCGGCGCGTGCATCCAGTGTTTCTCGCCCGAAGCCAGCAGCAGCAGGTCCATCACCGTTTCGCCAGGCAAATGCCCACCCTTGACCAGCACCGCACGAGCGCCCATGGCCTGCAGCTGGTACGCGGCGGCTTCCATGTCATCGGCGTTGTGGATGGGCCGTCCCACAAGCAGGGCAACCTCATCGAGATTCGGCGTCGCCAGCAAGGCCCGCGGAAACAATTCACGCACCAGCACCTCAATGGCCGGCTGGTCAATCAGCACCGCGCCACTGGTCGCGACCATCACCGGATCGAGCACGGTGTTCTTCAGGCTGTGGCGGTCGATCGCCTCGGCCACAGTCAGCACAATCTCGGGCGAATGCAGCATGCCGATTTTGACCGCATCGGCACCGATGTCCTCCATCACCGCATCAATCTGGTCACGCAGCATGGCCGGCGGCACCCCGTGAATGGCACGCACGCCCAGGGTGTTCTGCGCCGTCAGCGCGGTGATCGCGGTCATGCCAAAACAACCGAGCGCGGCAAAGGTCTTGAGGTCCGCCTGGATGCCAGCGCCGCCGCCGCTGTCAGAGCCGGCAATCGACAACACGCGCGGGTATTCGAATTCAAATGTCTCGTTGTTCATGAAGCAAAGCGTGATCCGGTGGCCGCGACGGTTGACGCGATGGCCCGATTATCGGGGACAGCACCAACGCCCAGGGGCAGCGCCGTCGCAGCGCTGTGGCAGGCCGGCCGGAGCCGGACCGGCATGAATATCAGGCTATAATCTTAGGCTGTATTCCTCAATAGCTCAGTTGGTAGAGCGCCGGACTGTTAATCCGTAGGTCCCTGGTTCGAGCCCAGGTTGAGGAGCCAAAATTCAAAAGCCTGAACGCGATGCGCGCTCAGGCTTTTTGCATGGGCGGGTTACCATTTGGTGGTGATGTCCATGGGCCGCCGGCACATGCTGACCACTCACAGCCCACACGCCAGGCCACGCCACACCCGCCTTCCCAAGCCGTGCGAAAGTCAACGTCCCCACTGCCCTGGCTGGATGCCGACGAGGCTTTTCCCTCCGTGGAAACCGCGTGGGCGGAAGACGACCCGGCGCCCGGCCTGCTGGCGGCAGGCCGAACGCTGGATGTGACCACCCTGCGGCAAGCCTATGGCCTGGGCATATTTCCGTGGTTTGGCGAGGGCCAGCCGATTTTGTGGTGGAGCCCGAACCCGCGCATGGTACTGCGCCCACAGGCCTTCAGGCTGCACCGGTCGCTGCGCAAAAGCCTGCTGCGCTTCGTCAACACGCCCGGACACGAGATCCGCTTTGACACGGCGTTTACGCAGGTGATCCACGCCTGCGCCTCCACGCCGCGTGAGGGTCAACCCGGCACCTGGATAGTGTCCGACATGGTCAGGGCCTATACCGCCCTGCACCGCGCGGGCAGCGCGCACAGCGTGGAAACCTGGATCCACGGCAAGCTGGTGGGCGGGCTGTATTGCGTGAACCTGGGCGCCATGGTGTTTGGCGAATCGATGTTTGCGCACCAGACCGATGCGTCAAAAATCGCGCTGGCGGCGCTGGTGGCTTTTTGCCGCGCCAAAGAGATAGCCATGATCGATTGCCAGCAAAACACGCGGCATCTGGCCTCGCTCGGGGCGGCGGAAATACCGCGTGCCGAATTTGTCGCACATGTGGCAAATACCACTGCGCAGGCCTCTCCCCAATGGCAATTTGAACGCCTATACTGGAATCAGCTACTGAAGGCAACCACGCAGAACGACCTGACGACGTGACGCACCTCAAAGACCTGCCCCTGCAGACGCTGCAGTTTTACGCCACAGCGCCTTACCCCTGCAGCTACCTGCCCGGCCGCCAGGCCAGGTCGCAGGTTGCTACGCCCAGCCACCTGATCCACAACGCCGCCTATTCAGACCTGGTGACCAGCGGTTTTCGGCGCAGCGGCATGTTCACCTACCGCCCCTATTGCGACAGCTGCCATGCCTGTGTGCCCTTGCGCGTGCCGGTGGCTGGGTTTCAGCCGGATCGCAGCCAGCGCCGTGCCTGGAAGCGGCATCAGGCCCTGCAGGTGCGCGTGCTCAAACTCTGCTTCATGCCGGAGCACTACGAGCTTTACCTGCGTTACCAGAACAGCCGTCACGCCGGCGGCGGCATGGACCATGACAGCATCGACCAGTACACGCAATTTTTGCTGCAAAGCCGCGTCAATTCGCGCCTGGTGGAGTTTCGCGAAACCCTGCCCAACGGCGAAGCGGGTGCGCTCAAGATGGTGTCCATCCTCGACGTGCTGGAAGACGGTGTTTCGGCGGTTTATACCTTTTACGAACCCGATGCGCAGGCCAGCTACGGCAACTACAGCGTGTTGTGGCAGATCGAGCAAGCCCGGCGGCTGGACCTCCCGCATGTGTACCTGGGTTACTGGATCGCCCAGAGCCCGAAGATGAACTACAAGGCGAAGTTCCTGCCGAACCAGATTTTGCTGGACGGGCAATGGGTGGCCGGTGGGCCGGCTGCTGATGGAGCGGACACGCAGAACGAGGTTCACACTCCGGCCATTGGCGGTCCGTTCAGCAAGTTTTAGCGGCGGCAGATTTCACCAGCTAAAATCTGGTGTGCAGACCCGCCCATGAAAAACCCCGACCCGCTCGCCCCTCCCGCCAAACCCACGGTGCAGGTCATCGAACGCATGTTCACCTTGCTGGAGATTCTGGCGGGCCGTGAAGAAGCGGTGTCGCTCAAGGAAATCAGCGAAAAATCCGGCCTGCACCCGTCCACCGCCCACCGCATTCTCAACGATCTGGCCACCGGCCGTTTTGTCGATAGACCTGTGGCCGGCAGTTACCGGCTGGGCATGCGCCTGCTGGAGCTGGGCAACCTGGTCAAGGCGCGCCTGAGTGTGCGTGATGCAGCGCTGATCCCCATGCGCGAGCTCCACAAACTGACCCAGCAGCCCGTCAACCTGAGCATGCGCCAGGGCGATGAAATCATTTATGTGGAGCGTGCTTTCAGCGAGCGCTCCGGCATGCAGGTGGTGCGCGCCATAGGTGGCCGCGCGCCATTGCACCTGACTTCTGTCGGCAAGCTGTTTCTGGCCTTCGACGACCCGCAACGCCTGCGCAGCTATGCCACCCGCACCGGCCTGCCCGGGCACACCCGCAACAGCATCACCCAGCTGGCGGCGCTGGAGCGTGAACTGTCCAAAGCGCGGCAGTATGGCATTGCCAGAGACAACGAAGAGCTGGAGCTGGGGGTGCGCTGCATGGCGGCTGGCATTTACGACGACCAGAGCAAGCTGGTGGCCGGCCTGTCGATTTCCGCACCGGCCGACAGGCTGGACGAAAACTGGCTGCCCAAGCTGCAATCCACCGCACGTGACATTTCGGCGGCTTTGGGCTACCGGCCAGAAAATTTCAGGTAAAAAAAAACGGCCATGGTCCTTTCCGGACCTGCGTAGTCAGCTGTCAAAAAGATAGTGGTACCGGCGGCAAAAACCGCCAGTGAAGCCGTTGGGCTGTTCAACCGTTGGTGGGCCGCGCTGCGGCGCTGATCTTGGGCAAGGTCACGGGCTGCGACTCGACCCAGCGGCGCACGCGTTCTGCATCACCGAGACGGCTCAGCTTGCCGGCCGAATCCAGAAACACCATGATGAGCTTGCGCCCGGCAATTTTGGTCTGCATGACCAGACACTGTCCCGCTTCAGAGATGTAACCGGTTTTTTGCAGGCCAATGTCCCAGGCCGGGTTTTTCACCAGCCGGTTGGTGTTGTTGTATTGCAGGGTTTGCCGGCCGACGGCCACCTGATGGCCGGCAGAGGTGGACAACTCGCGCAGCACCGGATCGCCATGGGCTGCATTGACCAGCGTCGCCAGGTCCTGGGCGCTGGACTGGTTCTGGCTGGACAGCCCGGTGGGTTCTACATAACGTGTGCCCTTCATGCCGAGCAGCCTGGCCTTGGCGTTCATCAGGCCGACAAAGGTGTCCATGCCGCCTGGGTAGGTACGGCCCAGCGCATGGGCGGCGCGGTTTTCACTGGACATCAGGGCCAGATGCAGCAACTCACCACGCGTCAGGCTGCTGCCCACACGCAGGCGCGAGCGGCTGCCTTTTTCGGTGTCCACATCGTCCTGTGTGATGGTGATGACTTCATCCATGGGCAAATGGGCGCCGCTGATGATCACGCCGGTCATCAACTTGGTCAGGGAAGCAATCGGCAACACCGCCTGGTCGTTCTTGCTGAACAGCACTTCCTGCGTGTCCTGATCAATCACCAGGGCCACGCTTGATTTCAGATCGAGCGGGTCTTGCGCAGCATGCAAACCGGCGATCTGGCCGAAGGAAGGACGAAGCGGAGCCGGGGCCGCAATCACCATGGGCCTGCGCTTGGAACCGGTGACAAAAGTCACACGTTTGCGCGCGTTAACTGGCGTCTTCGCAGCCACTTTGGCTACATTCGATTTTTTGGCCCCTTTAGGGGGCGCAGCATGGGCCGCCGGAGTGATCAACGCTGAGGAAAAAGCAAGAATTCCAAGGACTCGTAAGGTCTGTTTGAAAATCGAATTCAGCGTGATGGACATGGATTCGTCTCCGGGGTTGGGATCAGGGCGATGCTGGAGTGTATACAAATAGAAAAAGTCACGCAATATCAATCGTTTGCGTGACTTTCCTAAACGCAACATTCAGATGCCGCTGATTTCCTGATTTTTTGCAAAAAAACCGTACAAAATCTCCAAGTCATTGATTATAAAAGTATTTTTAACTCCGCCCGGATCACCCCTGGGCCGCTACACGGTCGGATTTACTTTGTAACTTGCTCAGCGCGCTCAAATAAGCTTTGGCGGAAGCCACCACGATGTCGGGATCGGCGCCCACTCCATTGACCACCCGGCCGCTGTTTTGCAGGCGCACGGTCACTTCTCCCTGGCTTTCCGTCGAACCGCTGATGGCGTTGACCGAATAAAGCACCATCTCTGCACCGCTTTTGACATGTGTTTCGATGGCTTTGAGAGAAGCGTCGACAGGGCCGTTGCCGTCCGACGCGCCGGTGACTTCCTTGCCGTCCACCGTGAACACCACTTTCGCCTGCGGCCGCTCACCGGTTTCACTGTGCTGTGACAGGGAGACAAAGCCATATTGCTCTTTCTCGTGCGTCACACTCTCGTCGCTGACCAGCGCAAGAATATCTTCGTCAAAAATTTCACTTTTGCCGTCTGCCAGTTCCTTGAAGCGCGCAAAAGCTGCGTTGGTGTCGGCTTCACTTTCCATCTGGATGCCCAGATCCTGCAAACGCTGCTTGAAGGCGTTGCGGCCGCTGAGCTTGCCCAGTACCATCTTGTTGGAGCTCCAGCCTACGTCTTCGGCACGCATGATTTCGTAGGTTTCGCGCGCTTTGAGCATGCCGTCCTGGTGGATGCCGGATGCATGTGCAAAGGCATTGGCGCCCACGACGGCCTTGTTCGGCTGAACCACAAAACCGGTGGTCTGGCTGACCATGCGGCTGGCGGCCACGATGTGCAGCGGGTCTATGTTCATGTCAAGCTGGAAATAGTCGCGCCGGGTTTTCACCGCCATGACAATTTCTTCCAGCGAGCAGTTGCCGGCACGCTCGCCCAAGCCGTTGATGGTGCATTCCACCTGCCGTGCGCCACCAATTTTCACGCCGGCCAGCGAGTTGGCCACCGCCATACCCAGGTCATTGTGGCAATGCACTGACCAGACCGCCTTGTCGCTGTTGGGCACACGCTCACGCAGCGTCTTGATGAAGTTGCCATACAACTCCGGCACGGCATAACCCACGGTGTCGGGCACGTTGATGGTGGTCGCACCCTCGGCAATCACCACCTCGAGCACGCGGCACAGGAAGTCCACATCGCTGCGGTAACCGTCTTCCGGGCTGAACTCCACATCGGCCACCAGGTTGCGCGCAAAACGCACAGACAGTCTGGCCTGCTCCAGCACCTGATCCGGCGTCATGCGCAGCTTTTTTTCCATGTGCAACGCGCTTGTCGCGATAAAGGTATGGATACGCGCACTGTTGGCGCCCTTGAGCGCCTCGGCAGCGCGGGAGATGTCGCGGTCATTGGCGCGCGACAGCGAGCAGATGGTGGAGTCCTTGATGGCATTGGCAATCGCCTTCACCGCCTCGAAGTCACCATTCGAGCTGGCGGCAAAACCGGCTTCGATCACATCGACTTTCAGCCGCTCCAGCTGCCGGGCAATGCGCAGCTTTTCATCGCGCGTCATTGAAGCGCCCGGGGACTGCTCGCCGTCACGCAAGGTGGTATCGAAAATAATCAGTTTGTCGGTCATGGCTGGCTCCTGCTGCGTGCTCGCTGTCTATGGCTGGTTTTCAAATCAATCCGCCATGTTAACTGCGGCTGCCTGTGGGGTGCTGACACGCTGCAGGCCGGAGACGATGGCCTTGAGCGACGCCGACACAATGTTGCTGTCCATGCCGACGCCAAACAGCGTCTGGCCGTTGATGCGCAGCTCCAGGTAGGCCACGGCCTGTGCGGCGGCACCTGAGCCGATGGCATGTTCGTGGTAGTCCAGCACGCGCACGGCATGGCCGGTGGCACTGTTGAGCCCGGCTACAAAGGCGTCGATCGGGCCCGTGCCCGCGCCCGCCACCCGGTGGCTGGCACCGTTGAGCTCTACGTCGGCCCGGATGTTGAACGACTTGGCGCCTGCGGCTGTGACAAGTTCCTCGCTCACCAGGTGCTGCGGCGCCGCGATACTCTGCAGCCCGTATTCCTTTTCAAACAGCGCAAACAGGTCCTGCGCCGTCAGTTCCTTGCCGGTGGCATCCATCACGCCCTGCACCACCTGGCTGAACTCGATCTGCAGGCGGCGCGGCAACTCCAGGCCAAACTCGCTCTCAAGCAGATAGGCAATGCCGCCCTTGCCCGACTGGCTGTTCACGCGGATCACCGCTTCGTAGCTGCGGCCCAGGTCTTTCGGGTCAATCGGCAGGTAAGGCATGTCCCAGATGTCGCCGTCCTTGCGCGCGGCAAAGGCTTTCTTGATGGCGTCCTGGTGCGAGCCCGAAAACGAGGTGTAGACCAGATCGCCGGCATAGGGATGGCGCGGATGCACCGGCAACTGGTTGCAATGCTCGACGGTGCGGCGTATCTCGTCGATTTCCGAGAAGTCGAGTCCGGGCGCCACGCCCTGGGTATACAGGTTCAGCGCGATGTTGACCAGATCGACATTGCCGGTGCGCTCACCGTTGCCGAACAGGCAGCCTTCGATGCGGTCAGCGCCGGCCATCAGGGCAAATTCACCGGCGGCGGTCCCCGTGCCGCGGTCGTTGTGCGGATGCACCGACAGCACAATCGCGTCACGTCGCGCCAGGTGGCGATGCATCCATTCCATCATGTCGGCGAAGATATTGGGCGTTGAATGCTCGACCGTCGACGGCAGGTTGATGATGCACTTGCGCCCGGGTGTGGGCTGCCAGACGTCGGTGACCGCATCGACCACACGTTTGGAAAATTCCAGCTCGGTGCCGGACCACATCTCGGGCGAATACTGGAAGGTCCACTGCGTGTCGGGCTGCGCTGCGGCCAGCTGGCTGAAGAGCCGTGCGCTGCTGGTCGCGAGTTCGACAATCTCGTCCTCATTCATGCCGAGCACCACGCGGCGCATGACCGGCGCGGTGGCGTTATAGAGATGCACGATGGCGCGCGGCGCACCCTGCAGGGCTTCGAAGGTGCGCCGGATCAGTGGTTCGCGTGCCTGGGTCAGCACCTGGATGGTGACATCGTCCGGGATCAGCTTGCCGTCTATCAGCCGGCGCAAAAAGTCGAACTCGACCTGGGATGACGAAGGAAAGCCGACCTCGATTTCCTTGAAACCGATCTTCACCAGGGTGTCAAACATCCTGAGCTTGCGCGTGATGTCCATCGGCTCGATCAGCGCCTGGTTGCCGTCACGCAGGTCCACGCTGCACCAGACCGGCGCCCGGGTCAGCACCACATCCGGCCAGCTGCGGTCGGCCAGGCGAAGCGGGGGAAAGGACTGGTATTTGCTTGAAGGTGTTTTCAACATGTTGATCTCATCCACTGTGACATTCCAAACCCAGCAACCCAAAGAAAAACGGCCCGTTGCTGGTGCAAACGGGCCGTTGAATTGGGTGTACGCGTGCGCGCTACCGTCTCCGCCCGTTGGCAGATAGCAATAGTGCTAGCGAAATTTTCTTCATGTCTGGCAATGTATCACAAAATTTTCAGATGCCATCATCTGCAATTCCTGCCGCAGGACAGGTCATTTGTGCAGACCGCGTTCATCCGGCTCGTCGGTCGAGGTCGAGATCACGCTGGTCTGCTGGCCCTTGGCCTTGCGCCAGCCATACAGCACATAACCGGAGAAGCCGTAGATCACGAACAGGCCGAACATCACGGTGGGCGGATCGATGTTGATCACGGCAATGCCCAGCGCAATCAGGACAATGACGGCGAAGGGGACGCTGCGCTTGATGCTCAGGTCCTTGAAGCTGTAAAACGGAACGTTGGTCACCATGGTGAGGCCGGCGTACAGCGTCAGGGCAAACATGAACCAGCGTACCTCCTCCCCACGGATGCCGGCTTCATGCATCAGCCATATGAACCCGGCCACCAGCGCGGCCGCTGCCGGTGAAGGCAGTCCCTGGAAAAAACGCTTGTCCACCACGGCCGTATTGACATTGAAGCGGGCCAGCCGCAGCGCAGCACACGCGCAATAGACAAAAGCAGCAATCCAGCCCCAGCGGCCCAGGCTGGTCAGGGCCCAGACGTAGGCGATCAAGGCCGGCGCGGCGCCAAAAGACACCATGTCAGACAAGGAATCCATTTGCTCGCCGAACGCGCTCTGGGTGTTGGTCATGCGCGCCACACGTCCATCCAGGCTGTCCAGCACCATGGCGCAGAACACGCCAATCGCCGCCTGGTCAAAGCGCCCGTTCATCGCCATGACAATGGCGTAAAAACCGCCAAACAAGGCCGCCAGCGTGAACAGATTGGGCAGGATGTAGATGCCCTTGCGCCGCTTGCGCGGCAGCACTTCTTCGCCGTCCAGCTCCGGGTCGTGGCCGTCATGCATGGCGGGCCATCGGGAGTTGAGCACAGTTTGCGCGGCCATGGTGCGGCGCCGATAAAGATTGGATCATGCTCAGAGGATACCAAACCAGGGCAGCCAGAAACGGAAAAGCCGCGCAGGTGTTCTGCGCGGCTTGAAGCTGAAGCTGAACGGGCCCGGTGAGGCCCGGCAGTTCATCAGTTGCGGGTCTGGTCAACCAGCTTGTTCTTGGCAATCCAGGGCATCATGGCGCGCAGTTTTTCACCGACGACTTCGATCTGGTGCTCGGAATTGAGGCGGCGGCGGCTCAGCAGCGTTGGCGCGCCGGCACGGTTCTCAAGCAGGAAACTCTTGGCGTATTCGCCGGTCTGGATGTCCTTCAGGCACTTGCGCATGGCCTCTTTGGTGGCCGAGGTCACGATGTTCGGGCCGGTCACGTACTCGCCGTATTCGGCGTTGTTGGAGATCGAGTAGTTCATGTTGGCGATGCCGCCTTCATAAATCAGGTCAACGATCAGCTTGAGTTCGTGCAGGCACTCGAAGTAGGCCATCTCAGGCGCGTAGCCCGCTTCCACCAGCGTTTCGAAGCCAGCCTTGATCAGCTCGACGGTGCCGCCGCACAAAACGGCCTGCTCGCCGAACAGGTCGGTCTCGGTTTCTTCGCGGAAATTGGTTTCGATGATGCCGGCCTTGCCGCCGCCGTTGGCCATGGCGTAACTCAGCGCCAGGTCACGGGCCTTGCCGCTCTTGTCCTGGTGCACCGCCACCAGATGCGGCACGCCGCCACCCTGGGTGTAGGTGTTGCGCACGGTGTGGCCGGGAGCCTTGGGCGCGACCATCCAGACGTCGAGGTCGGCGCGCGGGATCACGGCACCGTAGTGCACGTTGAAGCCGTGGGCAAACACCAGCGAGGCGCCCTGCTTGATGTTGGGCGCCACGTCGTTGGCATACACCGAGCCGATTTGTTCGTCAGGCAACAAAATCATCACGACGTCGGCCGATTTGACCGCGTCCGCGACTTCAGCGACCTTCAGGCCGGCCTTCTCGACCTTGGGCCAGGAGGCACCGCCCTTGCGCAGGCCGACCACGACCTTGACGCCGCTGTCGTTCAGGTTTTGCGCGTGGGCATGGCCCTGGCTGCCGTAACCGATGATGGCGACGGTTTTGCCCTTGATCAGGCTCAGGTCGCAGTCTTTGTCGTAAAAAACTTTCATTTCTCTCTCCGTGGATATCGTTGATGGTTCTGGCGAAAATGCCCTTCGACAGGCTGAAGGCGAACGGTAAACACACATCGCCACTTCTGTCCGTTCGCGCCCCGCCTGTCGAAAACGCGCGCACGGACCACTGAAAATCAGACCCTGAGAATCCTCTCGCCGCGGCCAATGCCGCTGGAGCCTGTGCGCACGGTTTCCAGGATCGCGCTGCGGTCAATCGCCTCCAGGAAGGCGTCGTTTTTGGACTGGTCGCCGGTCAGCTCAATGGTGTAACTTTTTTCGGTCACGTCGATGATCCGCCCGCGGAATATATCAGCCATGCGTTTCATTTCCTCGCGCTCCTTGCCGACGGCTCGGACCTTGACCATCATCAATTCGCGCTCGGTGTACGAGCCCTCGGTCAGGTCCACCACCTTGACGACCTCAATCAGGCGGTTCAGGTGTTTGGTGATCTGCTCGATCACGTCGTCCGAACCGGTGGTTTGTATGGTCATGCGCGACAGGCTGGCGTCCTCGGTCGGTGCCACGGTCAGGCTTTCGATGTTGTAGCCGCGCGCGGAGAACAGGCCCACCACGCGGGACAGGGCGCCGGGCTCGTTTTCGAGCAGAACAGCAATGATGTGTTTCATAAGAAGATTCCTCTTTTCGCTGCCCTCCCCCGCGCACGGTAATGCGCGGGCTCGGCAGGCAATAGATTCGTCAGGTGACGGTTGATAAATGACGTGTAGCGCTTACAGGTCCTCGGACCCGAGCAGCATTTCGGTGATGCCCTTGCCGGCCTGCACCATCGGGAACACGTTCTCGGTGGGGTCGGTGCGGAAGTCCATGAAGACCGTGCGGTCCTTGAGCTTGCGCGCCTCGCGCAGTGCGGGCTCCACGTCCTGCGGTTTTTCGATCAGCATGCCGACGTGGCCATAGGCCTCGGCCAGCTTGACGAAATTGGGCAAGGCGTCCATGTAGCTGCTGCTGTAGCGGCCGGCGTATTCGACTTCCTGCCACTGACGCACCATGCCGAGGTAGCGGTTGTTCAGCGAGACGATCTTGATCGGCGTGTTGTACTGCAGGCAGGTTGACAGCTCCTGGATACACATCTGCACCGAGCCTTCACCGGTGATGCAATACACCTCGCTGTCCGGCCTGGCCAGCTTGATGCCCATCGCATAGGGAATGCCCACACCCATGGTGCCCAGGCCGCCGGAGTTGATCCAGCGACGCGGCTCGTCGAACTTGTAGTACTGCGCCGCCCACATCTGGTGCTGCCCCACGTCCGAGGTAATGTAGGTGTCGGCGTCCTTGGTCATGTTCCAGAGCGTCTCCACCACATACTGCGGCTTGATCACATCGCCCTTGCCCATGCTGTACTTCATGCAGTCGCGCTTGCGCCAGCCTTCGATGGTTTCCCACCAGCCGCCCAGCGCGTTGCTGTCGGGCTTGAGGCCGGACTCCCGGATCATCGCAATCAGTTCGGTCAGCACATCCTTGACGTCGCCGACGATGGGAATGTCCACCTTGACGCGTTTGGAAATGCTCGACGGATCGATGTCGATGTGGATGATCTTGCGTTCGTTCTGCGCAAAGTGTTTGGGGTTGCCGATCACGCGGTCGTCAAAACGCGCGCCGACAGCCAGCAGCACGTCGCAATGCTGCATCGCGTTGTTGGCCTCGATGGTGCCGTGCATGCCCAGCATGCCGAGAAACTTCTTGTCGCTGGCCGGATAAGCGCCCAGGCCCATCAGCGTGTTGGTACAGGGGTAGCCCAGCATGTCCACCAGCGTGCGCAGCTCCTGCGAGGCATTGCTCAGCAACACGCCGCCGCCGGTATAGATGTAGGGCCGCTTGGCCGCCATCAGCAGTTGTAGCGCCTTGCGGATCTGGCCGCCATGGCCCTTGCGTACCGGGTTGTAGGAGCGCATTTCCACCTTGTCCGGGTAACCGGCATACGGCGTCTTGTTGAAGGACACGTCCTTGGGAATGTCCACCACCACCGGGCCTGGCCGGCCGCTGCGGGCAATGTGAAAGGCTTTCTTCATCGTCTCGGCCATCTGGCGCACGTCCTTGACCAGGAAGTTATGCTTGACGATGGGGCGCGTGATGCCCACCGTGTCGCACTCCTGAAAGGCGTCCAGGCCGATGGCATGGGTAGGCACCTGGCCGGTGATGATCACCATCGGGATGCTGTCCATGTAGGCCGTCGCGATGCCGGTGACGGCATTGGTCACGCCTGGGCCGGACGTGACCAGCGCCACGCCGACATCGCCGGTGGCACGCGCATAACCGTCGGCCGCATGCACGGCCGCCTGCTCATGGCGCACCAGAATGTGCTGGATGGTGTCCTGCTTGTAAAAAGCGTCGTAAATGTGCAGCACCGCGCCGCCCGGATAACCCCAGACGTGTTTGACACCTTCGGCCTGAAGGGCCTTGATGAGGATTTCCGCGCCGCGGAGTTCTTGCGGATTTGAGGGGGCAGACGCTGCCGCCGCTGCCGAAGCGAGTTCGGCCTTTGAGATTTCCATGATGAACCTTTGTGAATTTCTCTAACGAAATACCTTGGGTGCCTCTTCACCCACTCTTGTGGAGCGGCGTCGAGACTTGAGGCCAAAACCATGAGCAGACACATAATCCGCCGAGTCATGACCCGTTTGCTGTTTGAATTGCAACTCGTATTATGGCATCAGCCGGCACGGAGTCCGCCCGGCCCCAAAAAAATCGGGGCCGCCCGGCGCTTGATGCGATAATTTTGCAGCCCGCAAACCGCACCTTGAACGGGCGCAGGCACCACAATGACAGCGCTGGGACAAATCGGGACTCAATCCGTTGGCAACTGAACAAGAACTCTCCGATTTCCTGAAAAACGTCGAGAAACGCGCCTTCAAGCGCAGCGTGTACCACGTCAGGGATGATGAGGCGGCGCTCGACATCGTTCAGGACAGCATGATGAAACTGGCCCAGCACTACGGCGACAAGCCGGCGGCCGAGCTGCCCATGCTGTTTCAGCGCATTTTGTCCAATACCACGCTGGACTGGTTCCGCCGCCGCAAGACGCGCAACGCCCTGTTTTCGAACATGAGCGACTTCGAATCTGCCGGCGACGACGGAGATTTTGATTTACTGGAAACTTTAGAGAGCTCAACCAACTCTGAAGGCACGGAAAGCGCCCAGGACGCCACCGAACGGGCACAAATCCTGCACCAGATCGAGACCGAGATCAAAGAGCTCCCGGGCCGTCAACGGGAAGCCTTTCTGATGCGTTACTGGGAGGAGATGGATGTGGCCGAAACCGCTGCCGCCATGGGCTGCTCTGAAGGAAGCGTCAAAACGCATTGTTCACGGGCGGTTCACGCACTCAGCAAGGCTTTGGCCGCCAAGGGAATAAAACTATGAATCACTCACCGCAAAATCGCACCGACATCCTGCAAGACCGCTACGGCCTGAAAACCGCCTCCTACCTCTCGGCTGGCACCGCCAACCTGCCTTACGACATCGCCGAACGGCTGCGGGCCGCACGGGCTCAGGCCGTGTCCGCGCGCAAGCTTGCACGTAGCCATGCCGCCACGGCTTCGACGGTCCAGGGCGCTGGTTCCGTTTTGAGCTGGGGCGCCGACGACGGGTTCAGCTTCTGGAACCGGATCGGCTCGGTCCTTCCCCTGATTGCCCTGGTGGCAGGTTTGCTGACCATCAACACCCTGCAGACCGACAGTTTTGTCCAGGAGCTGGCCGAGGTCGACTCCGCCCTGCTGACCGACGATCTGCCGCCTGACGCCTTCTCTGACCCCGGATTTGTGCAGTTTCTCAAAGCCACCCGCTAAAACCCTGACTGTGGCTGACCTGCCAAGTAACCAGCTCACCAAGCCATGACTGCACGTCTGACCCGCCCTTCTGCGCGCACGCTGCGCCTTGCCCCATCCGCGCAGCGCGGTCTGCTGACAGGGCTGGTGGCGCTGGGACTTTCAGGCGCGCTGGCCGCACCGGCTGCGGCGCAAACCGCGCCGGCCAGCGCTGCTGCTTCGTCTTCAGCTCAGCCGCCAGCCGGCAAAGCAGCGGCGGTTCCGTCCGCAGGTGGTCCGGGCTGGACAGAATTGAGCGTGGTGGAGAGGGACATCCTCCAACCTCTGGCTTCCAGCTGGAACGCATTGACGCCGGGCCACAAGAGCAAGTGGCGGCAAATGGCCAAAAGCTACCCGGCTTTGCCGGTGGAGGAGCAGCTCAAGATGCAGGGCCGCATGAAGGAATGGGTGGCGTTGAGCCCCCAGCAACGCAACCAGGCCCGGCTGAACTTTGCCAAGACCAAAGAATTGTCCAAAGAGCTGACGCCAGAAGAAAAAAAAGCAAAATGGCAGGCCTATCAGGCACTCAGCGCAGAAGAAAAACGCAAACTCGCTGCCAAGGCCCCAGCCAAGCCCGTGGGCGCGGCCGCCACCGCCAAACCGGTCGCGCCGCAGAAACTCGCTACGGTACCTTCTCCCGCCGACAAGCCCAAGGCCAAACCAGCGCCTAAAATCGCGGGTGCCCAGGCCGCCCCTGGCGGCGCCAGCCCGACCGCCGCGCCCGAAGTCGTACCCGCCCGCAGCCCCTGAGCTGGCGGCCTGACGACCCGGCATCCCGGCGGACGTACAGCTGCTTGCTGCCTCGCAACAGCCGCGACCGCCCGGGTTCCGATTAGCCCGACTCAAAAATAGCCATGACGCGCACTGACACCACCCCTCTTACTACCCCCTCGCTGAGCCGGCGCATGGCCTGCTGGCTGTACGAGGGCATGCTGATGTTCGGCGTGGTCTTTATGGCGGACTACCTGTTCAGCACCCTGAGCCAGACCCGCAACGCGATGGACAACCGCAACGCCCAGCAGGCGTTTTTGTTTGTCATCTTCGGCATCTACTTTGTCTGGTTCTGGGCCAAGGGCCAGACCCTGGCCATGAAAACCTGGAACATCCGCCTGACCGACCTGCACGGTCTGCAGGTCAGCCAGAAACGCGCTTTTGTGCGCTACACCCTGAGCTGGCTCTGGTTTTTGCCGCCGCTCGCGGCGAGCTGGCTGCTGGGCCTGGACGTGCGCCAGGCCCTGGTGCTGGCCGGTGGCTGGATCGCCATCTGGGCCATCCTGTCGCGCTTTCACCCGGACCGGCAGTTCTGGCACGACGCCCTGGCCGGTACCCGGCTGGTCAGCAGCCTGCCACCGGGCATGCGTGCCACTGCGGCTTGATGGTCCTGGCGGCGTTGCCATGAAACCGTCACATCAAACTGCCACAGACCTGCGCGAGAATCGATCGATGCCCCAACCCCTTGCGTCACCCCCGATTTCCCCACACCAGACCCCGCCGCTGGCGCCTGCAGACGCTTGCGCCAACCCGCAAAAAGACCGCAAAGGCCTGACCCGCGTCTGGCACGCCCTGGGTTATTCGGTCGCCGGCTTGCGCGCCGGCTGGCACGAAACCGCTTTCAGGCAGGAGGCTATTGCTTCCCTGATGCTGATTCCAGCCGCCTTCTGGCTCAGCCGCAGCTGGGTGGAGGCCGCCCTGCTGGCCGGTTCCGTCATCCTGGTGATGATTGTCGAGCTGCTCAACACCGGCATTGAAACGGCGATAGACCGCATAGGCCCCGAATGGCACGACCTGTCCAAACGCGCCAAAGACATGGGCAGCGCCGCTGTGCTGCTGAGCCTGCTGATCTGCGCCGGGATCTGGGCCATGGCCCTTTTTCACAGGTTTATGGCATGAAACCCGCCTTTTCGTTGTGTGTCTATTGCGGCTCGCGCCCAGGCACCGACGCGGCATTCGGGGATACAGCACGCCAGGTCGGTCTATGGATTGGTAGCCACGGCGGGCAGCTGGTGTATGGCGGTGGCCGCAACGGCCTGATGGGCATCGTCGCCGATGCCACGCTGGCTGCAGGTGGCCGGGTGATTGGTGTCATCCCCAAGGCACTGGTGGAGAAGGAATGGGCGCACACCGGCTGCAGCGAGCTGCACATTGTCGACACCATGCATGAGCGCAAACGCATCATGGCTGAACATGCCGACGCGTTTTTGTCACTGCCAGGCGGCATAGGCACGCTGGAGGAATTTTTTGAAGTCTGGACCTGGCGCCAGCTCGGCTACCACGCCAAGCCGGTGGGCCTGCTGAATCTGAACGGTTATTACACCGACCTGCTGGCCTTTCTGGCCTCATCGGTCACAAGCGGCTTCATGAGCGACTGGCAGATGGAGCTGATCCATGTCGGCGCCGACCCGCAGGCCCTGCTCCAACAACTGGTGCAGGTCGCGGGCATGGCGCCCGAAGGTTCGAGGCTGGACCAGATTTAACGCTACTGCGTCGAGCTAGCCTGGGGGGTTTTCACCAGCCGGGGCCGCGGGACTGGCTTTGCCAGACCGCAGGCGCAGCGGCCCCCTCGGGGCTGGTGCCTGCGGCTCCAAACCTGCTTGAGCAGGTTTGGACAGGCATCAGAAGCGAAGCCTCTGGCGAGCGGCGGCCTGCAAGGTGCAGGAAGCTACGCGTAGCGAGCGACCGTGGGGGCCACATTTTCAGACCGCGGCTTCGTCCTCTTCACCGGTGCGGATACGCACCACACGTTCGACGCTGGTGATGAAAATCTTGCCGTCACCGATTTTGCCGGTGCGCGCAGCACGCACGATGGCGTCCACGCAGCGCTCGACGTCTTCGGTTTTCACCACCACCTCGACCTTGACCTTGGGCAGAAAGTCCACGACATACTCCGCGCCCCGGTAGAGCTCGGTATGGCCTTTCTGGCGGCCAAAACCCTTGACCTCAGTGACCGTCAGGCCCGTCACGCCACATTCGGCCAGGGCTTCGCGGACTTCTTCGAGCTTGAAGGGTTTGAGGATGGCGGTAATCTGTTTCACTGAATATCTCCGTTGGTTTTAATGGTCAAAAGCTGGAATAAGGCATCTCTTCATCAGCCGGGGCCGCGGGTCCGGCGCCGCCGGCCCGCAGGCGCAGCGGCCCCCTCGGGGGGCAGGGAGCTGCGCGAAGCGAGCGACCGTGGGGGCCTCATTGTCGAAATTTATTCGTGACAGGATAGCGCCAATCCTTGCCGAAACTTCGGTGGCTAACCCGAATCCCTATCGGCGCCTGGCGCCGCTTGTACTCGTTGATGCGGATCAGCCGGGTCACACGTTCTACCACGGCAGGTTCAAACCCGGCGGCGATGATGCTTTCCATGCTTTCGTCATTTTCCATGTAGCGCTGCAAAATCGCATCGAGGATCTCGTAGGGCGGCAGGCTGTCCTGGTCGGTCTGGTCAGCACGCAGCTCGGCACTTGGCGGACGCGTGATGATGCGCTCCGGAATCGGGCTGCTGCCGGTGCCATAGGGGTCGTTCTGGTTGCGCCACTGCGCCAGCCGGAACACCGTTGTCTTGAGCAAATCCTTGATGACGGCAAAACCGCCCGCCATGTCGCCATAAAGCGTGCAATAACCGGTGGCCATTTCGCTTTTGTTGCCGGTGGTCAGCACAATGGCGCCGAACTTGTTGGACAGCGCCATCAGAAACACGCCGCGGATGCGCGCCTGGATGTTTTCCTCGGTCGTGTCTTCCGGCAGCCCCTTGAACTCATGGCTCAGCGAGGCCTTGAAGGCCTCAAACTCCGGAATGATGGACATCTCGTCGTAACGCACCTGCATCCGGGCCGCCATGTCACGGGCATCTATCCACGAGATATCGGCGGTGTAGGGCGAAGGCATCATCACCGTGCGCACCTTGTCCGCGCCCAGCGCATCGACCGCAATCGCCAGCACCAGCGCCGAGTCGATGCCGCCGGACAAGCCGAGGATGGCACCGGGAAAGCCGTTTTTACCGAGGTAGTCGCGCACGCCCAGCACCAGCGCATCCCACAAATCGGCCTCGGCACTGCGCAGCGGCACCGTATCAGCTATCAATTCGATAGCTGCTTGCGCCCGTCCCGCCTGGGCTACAAACAGATTTTCCTTGAAACTTTCAGCCCGGCCGGCCAAAGCCCCGTCGGCCTGCAGCGCAAAGGAATGGCCCTCGAACACAATCTCGTCCTGCCCGCCCACCAGATGGGCATACACCATGGGCAGGCCGGTGGCCAGCACGCGTTCGCGCATCATGAGCTCACGCTCGCCGCCCTTGCCCACATGAAACGGCGAGGCATTGATGACGGCCAGCATCTCCGCGCCGGCCTCTTTGGCCAGCCGCGCCGGCTCTTCAAACCAGGCGTCTTCACAGATCAGCAGGCCGATGCGCACCGCGTCGGCGCCCTCGCCGGCTTCAAACACACACACACCCTGCCCCGGCGTGAAATAACGCCGCTCGTCAAACACCTGGTAGTTGGGCAACTCGCGCTTGGCGTAGCTGGCGATGACCACGCCCTCGCGCAACACACGGGCGGCGTTGTGGCGTTGCTGCACCTCGACGCTTTTGGTGCGCAGGCCCTTGCCGCTGTCGCCGTGGGTGGGTGTGCCCACCACCACGGTCAGGCCCTTTAACCCGGCCAGCTCACGGGCGATGAGATTCACGGCATCATCACAGGCTTCGATGAAAGAGCGGCGCAAAAACAGGTCTTCGGCGGCGTAACCGCAAATTGCCATCTCGGGCGTGAGCAGCAGACGCACGCCGTCGGCATAGGCGCTGCGGGCAGCGGCCACGATTTTTTGCGCATTGCCCGGCATGTCGCCAACGCAGTAGTTCAATTGGGCAACGCAGATTTTGAGAGTCATGACAAAAGAAAAAGACGGTAGGTGCTGTGGCTGAAAACGATTATGTCATTCGTGTGCTGGACACGCCGGGCCAGGTCGATGCTGCCGCGTGGAATGCCTTGCTGGCCGCGCAAGAGTCCGACGGCAGCCTGAACCCTTTCATGCGTCACGAGTACCTGAGCGCCATGCACAACAGCGGCAGCGCGACACCGGAAACCGGCTGGACACCGCGCTTCGTCACCCTGTGGCATGGCGATGAGCTGGCCGGCGCCTGCGCGCTGTACCAGAAAGACCATTCCTACGGTGAATACGTCTTCGACCACGCCTGGGCCAACGCCTATCACCAGCATGGGCTGAGCTATTACCCGAAAGCGCTGGTGGCGCCGCCCTTCACCCCGGTGCCAGGCCCGCGCCTGCTGGCGCGGGATGCCGAAGCGCGCGCCTTGCTGGTCAAGGCGCTGGTGGCCTGGTGCGGCGAGGAAGGGCTGTCTTCGTTGCACCTATTGTTCACCAGCGATGCGGATGTGGCTGCCTGTGAGGAAGCGGGCCTCATGCTCAGGCACAACGTGCAGTTTCATTGGACCAGCCCTTCACCCGGCTACCGCGACTTCGACGACTTCCTGATGTCGCTGAGCCAGGACAAGCGCAAGAAAATCCGCCAGGAGCGGCGCAAGGTCAGGGACGCCGGTGTCAGCTTCCGCTGGTCGCTGGGCCAGGACATCACCAGCGCGGACTGGGACTTTTTCTACAGCTGTTACGAGCGCACCTATTACGAACACGGCAACGCGCCCTACCTGAGCCGGGACTTCTTCCAGCGTATGCAGGACAGCATGGCCGAGAACTGGCTGCTGTTTGTCGGGGAACGCGACGGCCTACCGATTGCTACAAGTCTGATAGCTGTCAGCGCATGTGGAACAAGGGCCAACAGCCAATTGGATGCCATGGTTTCAGCCAAAATCGCCTATGGCCGTTACTGGGGCGCCACCGAACGTGTCGACTGCCTGCACTTCGAAGCCTGTTATTACCAGCCGCTGCAATGGTGCATGGACCACGGCTACCAGCGCTTCGAAGGTGGTGCCCAGGGTGAACACAAAATGGCGCGCGCGCTGCTGCCGGTCAAAACCACCAGCGCCCACTGGCTGGCGCATCCGGCCTTTGCCGATGCGGTGGAGCGTTTCCTGGAACGCGAGGGCGAAGGCATTGCGGGTTATATGGACGAGCTGGAGCGGCGCAATCCTTTCCGGCAAGCCGGCGGCCGTGGCAGCGAATAAGTTTGCTTCTCTATTGATAGCAGGCTACGCACGGCCATAGAGGGCAGGAAGCCCATTTGGCTTATGAGCCCGGTTGTTTTAAGCTGACGGCCCGAAACCGGATTTTTCTCAGCATGTTTGACCCGACCGCCGCCCTCTCCGAAGCCATACCGTCCGCTGGCTCGCCTGCGGCGCTGGGCAAAATCCACGCGCGCCGCCTGCGCGAAATCTACCGCTCGGCCGGCTGGCCCTGCCAGGACCTGGTTGAAATTGAACTGCTGGCGGGCGGCCTGCTGCAGCGCGTGGCCGGGCCGGCAGGCCACGAAACCCTGCGTGTCACCGATGCCGGCATCAGCCACCTGGCCGCCACCCTGGTGCGCAACCGCTCGGCACTGTCGGCGCATGAGGCCCTGGTCGAACGCATCGCCTGCGAGATGGTACGCGCCGGCCGCATCACCTGGCGCGGACTCGGTTTGCGCGCTCAATTGCCGCCGCTGGAAGAAGGCGGCAAGCTGCGCTGGTGCATCGCCAAACCCGATGTGTTCTCGATACGCAATACCTCGGTGGCGGCCTACGTGGACCCCATCGTCCACGAGATCAAGGTGCGCCGCTCCGACCTGCTTGGCGATCTGCGCCGCCCCGACAAACGCGCGGCCTACCTCGACCTGGGCGGTGAATGCTGGTATGTGCTGGGCTGCGATGCCAGGAGCCGCCCCATCGCCGACCCCGGCGAGGTGCCGGTCGAGTGCGGTGTGATGCAGGTCGAGGGCAGTGGCATGCGGGTGCTGCGGGCCGCGCCGCGGCGCAGCCGGCAGTCCCTGCCTTTTGGCGTCTGGCTGGCGCTGGCGAAGGCAACCCCGCTTGGCGGACTGCGGGACGATGAGCAAGGCCTGCTGGGCGAGGGTGAAGCACCGGCCTGAGCAACCCAGCTGCAAGCGTGTAGCAAAGTACAACTCGTTACTGTTAAAAAATCACAAAGAATCGCCTTCCTCGAGGGGGGCTTGGGCGCGCAAGTCCCAGGGCAGGGCATAAACTGAAAGCATGGTCATTATTCCCAGGTAGAACACAATGAACCATTTCACCCCGCAGCAATGGCTAGCGCTTCTGGATGCCGGCGCAGCAGAGCCGCAGCCGCTGCACCTGGCCGACCTCAGCTTGCCTTTTGTGTATTACCGACCGGTCGGGGTGATCCACTGCGGCGCCGGCAAACACCGGCTGGCCATGTCTGTCCTGCTGGCTTTTGCGCATGGCGTGGCCAGCGGCGTCGAGGTCGGCGAACACCTGGGACTGGACTTTCCGGACGAAACCGCCGACCGCTGGCTGGAAATCACGCCCGGCGCGGCGTTCCGGAGCTCGGTCGGGCGCAAAGTGCAGGCCGGCAAGCGGGCCCATCTGACCATGATCGAGAAGCGCTGGCTGGGAGACATCCAGTATCTCTTCGACGATTGACAGGCCGGGTTCAGGCGGCGACACGGTCCAGGCTGAACCGGACCACCAGGCCCCCGCCGGGCAAGGACTCGCTCCAGACCCGCCCGCCGTGTCGGGCCAGGATACGGCGAACCCCGGCCATCATGATTCCGCCATCTGCAGCCTCCCCTGCGGCCTGGACTGCCCCCAGCAGGTCCGGCGTTCCGGCCAACGCAGGCTTGAATCCCGCGCCGTTGTCCCGCACAGCATAGACCTGGCTGCTGTCCGGCCCCCGCTCGACACTGACGGCAATCTCTGCCTCCGGGTTGCGTGCCGTGTTGAGGTAAGCGCTGTCGATCAGGTGCGACATCATCAGGCTCAGCAAGCGGGGATCCCCCTCCAGCCTCATCCCGGCTTCAAGCCTTGTTGTCACCACCCGGCCCGGTTCCCGCCGCGCGCGGGCCGCGAACACGTCCGCAGTGATCGCGGACAGGTCCAGCCGCTCGATCTTCAATGGTGATCGCGCTACATCCGCCAGTTCCAGCAGCGCATCGATCATTTCCGCCATGCGGCCGGCGCTGCCGCGAATTCTTGCCAGGTAACGTTCCTGCTTCTTGTCCAGCAGCCCCTCGGTGCTGCTCTTGAGCAGGCCGGCAAACCCCTCGATCGCCACCAGCGGCGAACGCAGGTCGTGCGCCATCACATGGGAAAAGCGCTGCAGGTCGTGGTTGGCTTCCTCGAGCGCGGCCGTGCGCTCTCGCACCCGCTGCTCCAGGCCGGCATTCAGGCTGCGCACGGCTTCTTCCGCACGCCTTTTTTCGGTGATGTCCCGGACCACGCTGCTGCTCATCTGCCTGCCGCGGCTGTTGGTATAGACCGACGAGCTGACCTCGGCCATGAAGTTGCTGCCGTCGGCACTGCGCATCAACAGTTCGCGCCGCGCAAAACCCTGACGCCCACGTTCCTCAAGCAGTCCGGCCAGCGCCGGGTCATGCGTAACATCGTCACGCCCAATACGCCACAGATCCTTCAACGGGACGCCGAACATGGCGGCAGCCGCCGGATTGGCAGTCTGGAAAGACCCGTCGGGATTCGCAATCAGGTAGGCGTCAAGGCTGTGCTCGAACAGCAGCCGGTATTTTTCCTCGCTCTCGACCAGTTCAGACCGCGCCCGCTCAAGTTGGTGGTAGGGCGCGTCCAGCATCTCCACGAAGGTGGCCCGATAAACCAGCACATAGGCGGCCAGCCGCAGCACATGCGCCATCAGCGAATACTGGTCCGAGGCACTGCTGTAAATGGTCAGGCAGAACTCGGACAGGGCCATCAGGCAGGCGGCGGTGAAAAAAGTCAGCAGTGCATAGGGTTGGGGCTCACGCATGCGCAGGAAAAAAGCGGCGGCCGCAGCGAGGTTGAGCAGCACCACGCCGTACTCCAGCGCCACCTTGAGGGCGGTAGGCCCCAAACCCGGCTCGAAAAACAGGCGGGCCAGTTCAGTCTCAAACAGCCCCCAGGCGCTGACCCCCAGCGCAAAAACCAGTGACAGCACCAGCAGCGCGGCCCTGGCTGCCCTGCCAATCTGCCGCTGCCAGGGCAAGATCGCGATGGCCAGCATGGCGGCCGCCACCAGCAGCCGCGCGGCAAGCAGGAAGGGCAGAGACTTCCCGTTGCCGCTGGGAGTGATGAAGTCCGGCATGCCGTCGAATGACAACATGTGCACAAAGTCAAGGACGGCCACAGCCAGGAAAACATTGCACATCAGTGCCGCATTGCTGCTGCGCTCGCGCGTGAAGCCATAGAGGCCCGCCGCAAAAATCAGCACAGACAACACCACTGAACCGGTTTCGAAAAGTGTGTGCAGCGTCACGCTCCATGGCGGCAACAGCGTGAACTGCAGGTCGGGGACCAGGGCAAAAACAAGCAGCAGGGCCATGCTCGCGGCCAGGATCTCCGCCGCGCGAACAAGACCCTCGCGGTAACGGACGTGGGGAATCAGGCGCAGGGCCAATGCATGGGAAGCCGTGGCAGTATGCATGTGGTCAGTTTAGACCTCATCCACCGCGTTTGTCCCCGGCAAACCCTAGTGTCAGGCCGCGTCCCGTCCGGTTATGGTCATTGCTGGAGACACACTCATGAAATCATTGACCGGCCTCGACGCCACCTTTCTTTACCTCGAAACCCCCGAGATGCCCATGCATGTGGGCTCACTCAATCTGTGTGAGCTGCCGGCCGGCTTCAAGGGCAGTTTTCACAAGGCGGTGCAAAAGCACATTGCCGGCCGCATGCACCTGGCGCCGGTGTTCAGCCGCAAGCTGGTCTTCATGCCTTTTGATCTGGGCCATCCGCTGTGGGTCGAGGCGGAAGCTGTGGACGTTGACTTTCACATCCGGCGTGTGCCCTGCTCCGCGCAAAAACCGATGAGCCTGGCGCAGGCGCACACCATGGTGGCCAGACTGCACAGCGAGTTGATTGACCGCGCGCATCCACTGTGGGAGTTTTATGTGTTTGACGCGATCAAGCTGCCCACCGGTGAGCGTGTAGGCGGTTTTTTCTCCAAGATTCACCATGCCGCGCTGGACGGCAAGGGCGGCGTGATGCTGGCCAATGCGATGCTGGACATCGGCCCGGTGCCGCGCGAAGTGCCGCCACCTGACCCGGCGCGCCGTGGCAAGACGGCCGCCGACCTGAAAGTCGGCAAGATGATTGGCTCGGTGTTTTCCAACTCGCTGGCGCAAGTGGCCAAACTCGCCAGGTCCCTGCCCTCCGCCGCCAGCACCCTGGGCGGCACACTGGCAAAACAGTCGCTGCAAGGCGGCAATGGCCGACCCAAAATGCCGATGAAGCTGGCGCCCAAAACCCCCTTCAACACCGCCGTCACGCAAGGCCGGGTGTTTGTGGCCGCCACCGTGCCACTGGCCGAATGCAAGGCCATGGGCAAGGCCGTAGGCGGCAGCTTCAACGATGTGGCGCTGTGGATTTGCTCCACCGCGCTGCGCAGCTACCTGGCCAACCATGGCGGTGTGCCCACCAAGTCCATGGTGGCCGCCATGCCGGTTTCCCTGCGTGAGGCCGGTGCCAGTGATGCGGCCAATCTCGGCAACCAGGTCAGCATGAGCCTGGTGGAGCTGGGCACCCACCTGGCCCATCCGCTCAAACGCATGAACGCCATCATGGCGTCCACCGCCAAAGTCAAAACCTCGATGCAAAGCCTCAAGGGCCTGCTGCCCACCGACTACCCCTCCCTGCTGGCGCCCTGGCTGGTCGGCGGCGCCGCGAAAGCGGCATTGAATGCCTATGGCAAAAGCGGGCTGGCCAGCCGCCTGCCCATGGTGGCGAATCTGGCCATCTCCAATGTGCCCGGTACGCCCGTGCCCCTGTACCTGGCCGGGGCAAAAATTCTGAGCTTTCACCCGCTGTCCATCGTGCTACACGGGCTGGCGCTGAACATCACCATCCAGAGTTATGCCGGGCGGGTGGACTTTGGCATCATCGCCGGCCAGCAGGCCTTGCCCGACGCACAAGAGCTGGCCAGCGCGATTGAAGAGGCGTTCAGGCAGGCGCAGGCCTTGATGGGTCCCGGCACCGTACCCGCCGCCCCGGTGAAAACCCCTAAACACGCTGTCACGCAAGAGACGCCTCTAGGGAAGTCTCCCTCTGTCAAACGGGCCACCGGTCCCAAGATAAGCCCTGTCAAGAACAAAGCCAAAACATCCAATGCTTCCAACCATGGCACCACCCGCACCCCGGCAGTCAGCAAAAAAACAAAGTCAAAAACACGAACTGCACGAGGGACCAGCGCCTAACGCCTGGCTGTTGGCACTTGAATTTCGCGCATTCTGGGAATTTGGTGCGCTGCTGCCAGCCTGGCCGCTGCTGGCCCGGGCGCCCCGCGGCGACCAGCACAGCGTGGTGGTTTTCCCCGGCCTGTCGGCCAGCGACGGCTCCACCATACCGCTGCGCCGCTACCTGGACTCTCTGGGTTACCAGACCAGCGGCTGGGAGCAGGGTTTCAACTTTGGCCCGCGCGCCGGTGTGCTGGAAGCCGCACGCGAGCAGGTCAAACGGGCGTTCGATGAAAGTGGGCGCAAGGTCAGCCTGATTGGCTGGAGCCTGGGCGGGGTCTATGCGCGCGAGCTGGCCAAGGAACTGCCGCACATGGTGCGCAGCGTGATCACACTGGGCACACCGTTTGGCGGCTCACACCGCTCTACCAACGCCTGGCGCATCTACGAGCTGGCGAGTGGCCGCAAGGTGGCGCTGGAGTCTGCCAATTACGATTTGCCCGCAGCGCCTCCGGTACCGACCACCAGCATTTATTCGCGCAGCGACGGCATCGTGGCCTGGCAAGGCAGTGTGCAAAAGCCGGCGCCGCAGAACCCGCAGACCGAAAACATCGAGGTGGTTGCCAGCCACGTCGGCCTGGGCCTGAACCCCAGCGCCTGGTGGGCTGTGGCAGACAGGCTGGCGCAGGGTGAAGGGAGCTGGCAGGCCTTCGAGCGCAAGGGCACGTTTTTTCACGGGCTGATTTACCCGGACCCGGCACGCGCGGCCTGAAGCTCAGGCAAATCAGCTTTTCAGTTTGTCATCCCGGGCTTGACCCGGGATCCATGCGGCAAGACCCACCGGCGCAGGCAAATACTGCATGGATTGCGGACCGGATCCGCAATGACCACTCTCCCGCTTCTTTTTTGATAGCTGCTTACGCCCGTCCGCAAAGGGCCGGAGGGCCAAACTGCTTCAGGATCAAGCCGCCTGAGGATGCTCTTTGTTGTAGTTGGCAATGCCGTCCGTGATTTCCTTGCGGGCGGCGTCCGGGCCTTCCCAGCCTTCAATCTTGACCCACTTGCCTTCTTCCAGGTCTTTGTAGTGTTCAAAGAAATGCGCAATGGTTTTCAGGCGCAGCGGGTTCATGTCTTCCGGTTTTTGCCAGTGGGTGTAGAGCGAACACTTCTTGTCGATGGGCACGGCCAGCACCTTGCCGTCTTCGCCGGCCTCGTCGGTCATCTTCAGAATGCCGATCACGCGGCAGGTCACCACCACGCCAGGAATCAGCGGCACCGGCGTGATCACCAGCACATCGACCGGATCACCGTCGCCACTCAGGGTCTTGGGCACATAACCGTAGTTGGTCGGGTAATGCATGGACGTGCTCATGAAGCGGTCCACAAAAATGGCGCCGGATTCCTTGTCCACCTCGTATTTGATCGGATCGGCGTTCATGGGGATTTCGATGATCACGTTGAACGCGTCGGGGGCATTTTTGCCTGGGGTAACTTTATCGAGGGACATGGTCGCTTTGCGTTGAAGTAATAAAAAGGGGCTGATCAGCTGTCGGTATTTACCCTCATTTTACTGATTCAAGCCTGACGCTCCGCCAAGTTGTCACGTTTTGGCGTTAAATTTCCGGGGTTGGCCAATTGTCCCGGTTTGAGGGGGGATGAGGAAGCAACGCAAGGCGGTGTGCCTTTGCGGTGCACCGAAGTCCTTACGTCATCAATTTAGGAGAACAACATGGTTGGCAACTCAGCGCTGATACTCGCGCTAGTTTGCGGGTTCATTGCCGTCGGATACGGTTTTTGGGCACGCAGCTGGATTCTTTCCCAGGACGCAGGCAACGCGCGCATGCAGGAGATCGCTGCCGCGATCCAGACCGGCGCTGCCGCCTACCTGGCACGTCAATACAAAACCATTGCCATCGTCGGCGTTGTGCTGGCGATTCTGATCGCCCTCTTTCTGGATGTGCCAAGCGCCATCGGTTTTGTGGTTGGCGCGGTGCTTTCAGGCGCTTGCGGCTTCATCGGCATGAACGTCTCGGTCCGCGCCAATGTGCGCACCGCACAGGCCGCCACCAAAGGCATTGGCCCCGCACTGGACGTCGCCTTCCGCGGCGGCGCCATCACCGGCATGCTGGTGGTCGGCCTGGGCCTGCTGGGCGTCACCGCCTTCTACTGGTTTCTGGTCGGCAATGGCAACTACACCCCCGCCTCGAATCTGGCCGCACTGCTCAATCCGCTGATCGGTTTTGCTTTCGGCTCCTCGCTGATTTCCATCTTCGCGCGTCTGGGCGGCGGCATTTTCACCAAGGGCGCTGACGTCGGCGCCGATCTGGTGGGCAAGGTGGAAGCCGGCATTCCGGAAGACGACCCGCGCAACCCGGCCGTGATTGCCGACAACGTCGGCGACAACGTCGGTGACTGCGCCGGCATGGCCGCCGACCTGTTCGAAACTTACGCCGTCACGCTGATCGCCACCATGGTGCTGGGCGCCCTGCTGGTCACCAGCGCCGGCACGGCCGCAGTGATCTATCCGCTGGCACTCGGTGCGGCATCCATCATCGCGTCCATCATCGGCTGCTTTTTTGTCAAGGCCTCGCCCGGCATGACCAATGTGATGCCGGCCCTGTACAAGGGCCTGGCGGTGGCCGGCGGCCTGTCGCTGATTGCGTTTTACTTTGTCACGGTCTGGCTGATGCCCGACAACGCGATCAAGGCCGCGGGCACCCAGATGGCACTGTTCGGCGCCTGTGCCGTGGGCCTGGTGCTGACCGGCGCGCTGGTCTGGGTCACCGAGTACTACACCGGCACGCAGTACGCGCCGGTGCGGCACATCGCGCAGGCATCGACCACCGGTCACGGCACCAACATCATCGCCGGCCTCGGCGTGTCCATGCGTTCCACCGCCTGGCCGGTGATTTTTGTCTGTATCGCCATCTGGTGCGCCTTCAAGCTGGCAGGCCTGTACGGCATCGCGATTGCAGCGACTTCCATGCTCAGCATGGCCGGCATTGTGGTGGCGCTGGACGCTTACGGCCCGATCACCGACAACGCCGGGGGCATTGCCGAAATGGCCGACATGCCGGAAAGCGTGCGCGCCATCACCGACCCGCTCGATGCAGTGGGCAACACCACCAAGGCGGTGACCAAGGGTTACGCGATTGGTTCGGCCGGCCTGGCCGCGCTGGTGCTGTTTGCCGACTACACCCACAAGCTCGAAGCCTACGGCAAAGCCATCAGTTTTGATCTGAGCGACCCCATGGTCATCATTGGCCTGTTCATAGGCGGCCTGATTCCCTACCTCTTCGGCGCGATGGCCATGGAAGCCGTGGGCCGCGCTGCCGGTGCGGTGGTGGTTGAAGTGCGCCGCCAGTTCCGCGAGATCAAGGGCATCATGGAAGGCACGGCCAAGCCCGAATACGGCAAGGCGGTGGACATGCTGACGACTGCAGCCATCAAGGAAATGATGATTCCTTCGCTGCTGCCTGTGGTGGTGCCGATTCTGGTCGGCCTGCTGCTGGGCCCCGCTGCCCTCGGTGGCCTGCTGATGGGCACCATCGTGACCGGCCTGTTCGTGGCGATCTCCATGTGTACCGGTGGCGGTGCCTGGGACAATGCCAAGAAATACATCGAAGACGGCAACCACGGCGGCAAAGGCTCGGAAACCCACAAGGCCGCCGTCACCGGCGACACCGTGGGCGACCCGTACAAGGACACCGCCGGCCCGGCCATCAACCCGCTGATCAAGATCATCAACATCGTGGCGCTGCTGATCGTGCCGCTGATGATGAAGTTCCATGGCGGGACCGCCAATGCGGCGCCGAGCACACCGACGGCCGCACCCACCGTCATGAGTGCGCCAGCCGCGCCGGTGGCCACACCGGTCGCACCTGCCATGCCTGCACCCAAGCCGACACAGGCTGCCGACGCAGCCGCCACCCCGACACCTGCGCCCGCAGCGTCTGGCACCAAATAAGTTAACCTTCTTTTTTTCAAGCCCGGTTCGCCGGGCTTTTTTTTATTCTGGATGCCGGGCTTTAGACTGCAAGCTGTGCCCCCAGGACCCGAGGACGACATGAACAAGAAAACCCCTGATTCGCTGCGCAGTGCGCGCTGGTTTGCGCCTGACGATTTGCGCTCTTTCGGGCACCGCTCGCGCGCCATGCAGCTCGGTTATGGCCCGGAAGACTGGGTCGGCAAGCCGGTGATTGCCATCATCAACACCTGGAGTGACATCGGCACCTGCCATGGCCATTTCAAGCAGCGTGTCGAAGACGTCAAGCGCGGTGTCTTGCAGGCCGGCGGGTTTCCGCTGGAGCTGCCGGCGCTGTCGCTGTCGGAGTCGCTGGTCAAACCGACCACCATGCTGTACCGCAACATGCTGGCGATGGAAACCGAAGAGCTGCTGCGCAGCCACCCGATTGACGGCGCGGTGCTGATGGGCGGTTGCGACAAGACCACGCCGGGTTTGATTCTGGGCGCCTTGAGCGCCGGCCTGCCCTTTATCTACATGCCCGCCGGGCCCATGCTCAGCGGCAACTGGAAGGGCCAGGTCCTCGGGTCCGGCTCTGACACCTGGAAATACTGGGACGACAGGCGTGCCGGGAAAATCACGACCACGCAGTGGATAGAGGTCGAAGGCAGCATTGCCCGCAGCCACGGCCACTGCATGACCATGGGCACGGCCAGCACCATGACCGGCATTGCCGAGGCCTGCGGCTTCACCCTGCCCGGCGCGTCGTCTATCCCGGCTGTGGACTCCAACCACATCCGCATGGCGGCCGAATGTGGCCGGCGCGTGGTGGACATGGTCTGGGAAGACCTGACACCGGCCCGTCTGCTGTCACGTGCCTCTTTTGAAAACGCCATCACCGTCGCGATGGCCATGGGTTGCTCGACCAACGCCATCATTCACCTGGTGGCGATGTCGCGCCGCGCCGGTGCCGACTGCGCCATCGGACTGGAAGACTTTGACAAGGCCAGCCGCAAGGTGCCGGTGATTGCGAACATCCGGCCCAGCGGCACTACCCACCTGATGGAAGACTTTTATTACGCGGGTGGCATGCGCGCCATGATGGGCGTGCTCAGGGACCATCTGCAACTCGATGCGCTGACGGTGAGCGGCAAAACCCTGGGCGAGAACCTGCAGGGCGCCGAGGTCTACAACCACGACGTGATCCGTCCGCTGGACAATCCGATTTACGCCGAAGGTGCGCTGGCCGTGTTGCGCGGCAACCTGGCACCCGACGGCTGCGTGATCAAACCCAGCGCCTGCGCGCCCCGCTACCTGCAGCACACCGGACCGGCGCTGGTGTTTGATAACTACCCGGCCATGAAGGCGGCCATCGACGACGAAAACCTCGACGTGACGGCCGACCACATCCTGGTGCTGCGCAACTGCGGCCCCCAGGGCGGTCCCGGCATGCCCGAGTGGGGCATGTTGCCGATTCCCCTGAAGCTGGTCAAGCAGGGCGTCAAGGACATGCTGCGGATTTCGGATGCGCGCATGAGCGGCACCAGCTACGGCGCCTGCATTTTGCATGTGGCGCCCGAAGCTTATATAGGCGGCAACCTGGCGCTGGTGCAGACGGGCGACATGATCACGGTCGATGTGCCGGGACGGCGCATCCACCTCGAAGTCAGCGACGCCGTGCTGGCCGAACGCCGCGCCGGCTGGTCGCCTTTGCCCAAGCGTTTTGAACGCGGCTACGGCTGGATGTTCTCGCGCCACATCATGCAGGCCGACCAGGGCTGCGACTTTGATTTTCTGGAAACCTCTTTCGGCGCGCCTGTGGGCGAACCTGACATTTACTGACACGAAAGCCAACATGCCCGCCCCATCTGCACCAACTGCCCTCGCTGCCACCACCCGCGACAAGCTCAAAACTGTCAGCACCGCCACCCTGTGCACCGCCCTGTTCAAACGCGGCTTGCGCAACCAGTTCATCCAGGACGTACACCCGCTGAACCATGCCCTGCCGAACATGGTGGGGCCGGCCTTCACCCTGCGCTACATTCCGGCGCGCGAAGACATAAACCCGATCACGGTGTTTCAGGACCCTGCACATCCGCAGCGTGTGGCGGTGGAGCAATGCCCTGAAGGCGCGGTGCTGGTCATCGACAGCCGCAAGGATGCGCGCGCCGCCTCGGCCGGTTCCATCCTGATCACACGCCTGATGGTGCGTGGCTGCGCCGGTGCCGTGAGTGATGGCGGTTTTCGCGATTCCCCTGAAATTGCCGCCATGACTTTCCCGGTCTACCACCACCGGCCCTCGGCACCGACCAACCTGACGCTGCACCAGGCGCTGGACATCAATGTACCGATTGGCTGCGGCGACGTGGCGGTGTTTCCCGGCGACGTGGTGGTCGGCGACCGCGAGGGTGTGGTGGTCATCCCCGCACACATGGCGGACGAGATTGCCAGCGAGGCGGTGGAGATGACGGCCTTCGAGGACTTCGTCACCGAAGAGGTGCTCAAGGGCCGCGCCATCATAGGCCTGTATCCGCCGACCGGACAGCAGGCCAGGGACGACTTCGCGGCGTGGCGCAAAGCCGCAAACCGCTAAAGGTCTATTGCGGCTTGATGCCCGCGGTTTTGATCACCCGGGTCCAGGTGTCGAGTTCCGACTTCACAAAGGCGGTGTAGGGCTTGACGCCCTGGGGCGGGATGATGAAACCTATCGAGCCCATGCGCTGCTTGACCGCATCTGACTGCATGGCCTGGGCGATGGCAGCTTCCAGCTTGTCCACAATCGGCTGCGGCGTGCCTTTGGCCACCGACATGCCGGACCAGGACAGGGCTTCAAAACCCTTGTAACCCGATTCGGCAATCGTCGGCACATCCGGGTACAGCGGGTTGCGCTGTGTGCTGGTGACCGCCAGTGCGCGCAGCTTGCCGGCGCGCACATGCGGCAATGCGCTGTCCTGGTTGATGAACATCATGGGTATCGTGCCACCCAGCGCGTCGGTCATCATCGGCCCGCCACCGCGGTAAGGAATGCCTGTCATGAAAATGCCGGTGGTCTGCTTGAACAGCTCCATCGCCATGTGGCCCGATGCCGCATGCGTGTAGCCATAGTCCAGCTTGCCGGGATTGGCTTTGGCGAAAGCCACCACGTCCTTGACCGTTTTGTAGGGTGTGGAGGGATGGACCACCAGCACGTTGGGGCCGGAGTGGATTTGCGAGATGTGGACAAAGTCCGTCATCGAGTTGTACTTGAGGTTGGGGTCCAGGCCGTGCGCCACCGCGTTCTGCCCGACGCCGGTCTGGATCAGGGTGTAGCCGTCGGCGGGCAGCTTGACGGCGCGGTCCGTGCCTATGGTGCCGCCCGCACCGCCTATGTTTTCGATGACAAAAGGCTGCTTCAGGCTTTTGGTCAACTCGTCGGCCAGCATGCGCGCCATCACGTCGCTGGTGCCGCCCGGGGGAAAGGGCACGATGATCTTGACCGGCTTGTTGGGGTAGTCCGCCTGGGCAAAAGCGGCCATGGGCAGGGCGGCGCCCAGCGCCGTCATGGCAGCAAGGCAAACCAGCTTGCGTCGAATCATGTCTTGTCTCCTGGGGTTGTTGTCTGACCGGACCATTAACCGGGAATTGGCCCGGCGCGTCAATCCAGTTTTACGCGACCCGGTCCCCGCAAGCGGCATGGGCATGCGTGACAGCCCGCACCAGTTCGCTGGCAGGCTGTACCAGCTCATGCAGCGCGGCCACCCTGTCCTGCTCGATGTATTCCAGAATCAGCTCGTTGATGCCGCCCACAATGGCCATCGCCATGCCTGCCGAAAGCGGCGCTCCGGGCATGCCGCGAGCCGGCCCCGCGTTGATGACGCCCAGCATGAAACCTGCAATCTCCAGGTTCACGCGCCGGCGCGCCGCCAGGCCCGGCGCACCCAGGCCCAGGATTTCGATGAACAGGGTGCGCATCAGCACCGGGTTCTGCATCATGCAGCCCAGGTAGGCCGCCAGCGCACGTTCGATCTGCGTCTGCCATTCATGGGCCGGGTCAATCGCCCCGCCGAGCATTTTCAGGGCGTTGTGGCTGGCCGCTTCGTACAGCGCAATCAGGCAATCGGCCTTGGTGGCAAAACATTCGTAAAACGAGCGTTTGGAGACGCCGGCTTCGCGCACGATGTCGGCCACCGTGGTGTCGGCATACCCTTTGACGGCCACGCTGTGCGCCATGCCCTCCAGCAGGCGTGGCCTGTAGGCATTGGGCGGCTCATGGGTGGCCGGGGAAACAGCTTGGGAATACATCAGTGGTGCAAGGCAGACAGGTGGGGCCATTGATTTTGGTACTTGACAGTACCACAAATGCGGCCTACATTCAGCCGATGGTACCCGCCGGTACCAGACTGTTTGACCGGATGCCCCATGACCGAACTTGTTGTACGTCGCCTCCTGATTGACCTTGAGACACCCCTGCCGCGCCACTGGTGCGGCGGCGATGCATTCAGGACCGCTTTTTTCAATGCGCTGTCCATGAGTTTTCCGGTCGGCGAACAGTTCTTCATTGACGCCGTGCGCAACGGGCTCAAGGCCCTGCCGGTCGAAAAACAGGAGGCCTGGCGGGCGGAAGTCCAGGGCTTTATCGGCCAGGAAGCGACACATCGCCGCATCCACAGCCTGTTTAACGGCCACCTTGAAAAACAGGGCCTCGTCAACGACTGGGCACCGCGCGCCGAGCGCAACATGAAAATGCTGGCCGGCACCAACCCCTTGCACGCGCTGGCCATCACCGCCGCCAACGAACATTTCACCGCGATTCTTGCCGAGTGGATGCTGCGCAACCACGATCTGCTCAACGGCTGTGAGCCGCGCCTGAAAACCATGTGGCTGTGGCATTGCGCCGAAGAGTCCGAGCATAAAAACACCGCCTTCGATGTCTACAACGCGCTGGGCGGCAGCCATGAGTGGCGCATCAAGTGGTTCCGCCGCATCACCTGGGTGTTTTTGACCGACACCCTGCGCCAGACCGTCAACAACCTGTACCACGACGGCAGCCTGTGGCAGTGGCGCACCTGGCGCAGCGCGGCCAGCTATCTGTTTGGCCAGCGCGGCCTGATCCGCCAGACCTTCAGGCCCTGGCGCGAGTACCTGCGCGCTGACTTTCACCCCGACCAGCAGGCGAGCGATCTGTCGGCACGCTGGCTGGCCGACAACAGCCGCTCCTACACCACGGTAGGCGCTGCGGCCTGAGCCCGGCCCATCAGCTATACATTGGATAGCTGCTCACGCTCAGCAATAAAGGGCTGCAGCCGTATTGGATCCTGACCGGGGAAAATGGCCCGGCAGCCAAACACCTGGCAGAGCGCGATTTTCCCGGCCTGCGCGTTTTGGCGGAAAATCATAAGCATGCAACTCAATTACATCGCCAACGCGGCCGTCCGCTCCGCGTCGGGCAAAACCATTCCCGTGGTGGACCCGTCCGACGGTCAGCCCTTTGACGACATCCAGCGCAGCAATGCGCACGACATCGACAGCGCCGTACGCGCTGCGCATGACTGCCTGGACACGGTCTGGTGCAAACTCACAGCCGCCGAGCGTGGCCGGCTGCTGATGCGGCTGTCGCAAAAAGTCAGCGAACATGCCGACGAGCTCGCGCTGATCGAGCAGCGCGACTGCGGCAAACCCACCAAACAGGCCAAGGCCGATGCCGCGGCATTGGCGCGTTATTTCGAGTTTTACGCCGGTGCCTGCGACAAGTTGCATGGCGACACCCTGCCCTACCTGGACGGCTACAGCGTGCTGACCTGGCGCGAGCCCCATGGCGTGACCGGCCACATCATCCCGTGGAACTATCCGATGCAGATTTTTGGCCGCAGCGTGGGCGGCGCCCTGGCCGCCGGCAATGTCTGTGTGGTCAAACCGGCCGAAGACGCCTGCCTGTCCCTGCTGCGGGTGGCAGAGCTCGCGGCTGAGGCGGGTTTCCCGGCCGGCGCGATCAACATCGTCACCGGTTACGGCCATGAAGTCGGTGACGCGCTGGCCCGGCACCCCGGCATCCACCACATCAGCTTCACCGGCAGCCCGACCGTGGGCACGCTGATCCAGCAGGTGGCAGCCGAGCGCCACTGCCCGGTCACGCTGGAGCTGGGCGGTAAAAGCCCGCAAATCGTTTTTGCCGATGCCGACCTGGACGCCGCCATCCCGGCCATCGTCAATGCCATCGTGCAAAACGCCGGCCAGACCTGCTCGGCCGGCTCGCGCCTGCTGGTGGACGAGATGATTTACGAGCCGCTGCTGCAGAGACTGGGCCAGGCCTTTGAGAAGCTGCGCGTTGGCCCGGCCACCCTGGACCTGGACGTCGGCCCGTTGATCCGGCAAAGCCAGCAACAACGCGTCTGGGACTTTTTGAGCGATGCGCAAGTCGCCGGCATCCCCATGGTGGCGCAGGGCCAGATTGTGGACGAGGCACCGGAGACCGGCTTTTACCAGGCACCGACGCTGCTGCGCGACGTGCCCGTTTTGCACCGGCTGGCGCAAGACGAAGTTTTTGGCCCGGTGCTTTGCGCCATGAGTTTCAGGGACGAAGACCACGCAGCCGAACTCGCCAACGCCACCCAGTTCGGCCTGGTGGCCGGCATCTGGACGCGCGACGGCGCGCGCCAGTTCCGTATGGCCAAACGTGTCAAAAGTGGCCAGGTCTTCATCAACAACTACGGCGCCGGCGGCGGTGTGGAGTTGCCCTTTGGCGGCGTCAAGTCATCCGGGTACGGACGCGAAAAGGGTTTTGAGGCCTTGCTTGGCTTCACCACACTCAAAACCGTCGCGATCAAACACGGCTGACACCCCGCCCCCCCCTGCAAGAAATAGACCTCCAGCCCTTGCGCCACCTGCACAAGCCGCTATCAAATACATAGTAGAAGGAACACCCATGCGACTCCAGGACAAATCCATCATCGTCACCGGCTCGGGCGGTGGCATCGGCGAAGGTATTGCCAAACGCCTGGCCGCTGAAGGCGCGAAAGTCATCGTCAACGACATCAACAGCGCGCTCGGTGAAAAAGTGGTGGCCGAGATCGTCAATGCCGGCGGCACGGCATCTTTCTTCGCCGCTGATGTCACCAAGACCGCAGACATGAAGGCATTGGTGGCTGCGGCCGTGCAGCGTTACGGCAAACTCGACGTGATGGTCAACAACGCCGGCTGGACGCACCTGAACCAGCCGGCGCTGGAAACCACCGAGGAAGAATTTGACCGCTGCTACGCGATCAACGTCAAAAGTATTTACCTGTCGACGATTCACGCCACGCCGGTGTTCCGCAGCCAGGGCGGCGGCAGCTTCATCAACATTGCATCGACCGCCGGCGTGCGCCCACGGCCCGGCCTGAGCTGGTACAACGGCTCCAAAGGGGCTGTGATCACCACCTCCAAATCGCTGGCGGCAGAACTGGGCCCGGACAACATCCGCGTGAACTGCATCAACCCGGTGTTCAACCCCGACACCGCCCTGTCCACACAATTCGCCGGTGGCAGCGTGACCGGCCCCGAGGGCGAGGCACGCCGCGCCAAATTTCTGGCCAGCATTCCGCTGGGCCGCTTTTCCAGCGCGCTGGACGTGGCCAACGCGGCGCTGTATCTGGCCAGCGATGAGGCCGCTTTCATCAGCGGCGTGTGTATCGAGGTCGACGGCGCGCGGTGTGTCTAGATAGTGCCCCCACGTTCGCTCGCTTCGCGTAGCTCTCTGCCCCCCGAGGGGGCGCTGCGCCTGCGGACTGGCAGAGCCAGATCCGCGGCCCCTGCTGGTGAAGACAAAGCCGGAATAAATAGCGCCCAGCGCTTGGGGATAAGGCCTTACCTTTGCAGTGTGGCCGTGCCAATGGAGTAAATTCTCCCTTTGAGCCTTCCATGACCGACAAAATCATTCCCCTCGCCGATATCCGCTACGCCGCGCGTGTGCCGCATATTCCGCTGCAACTCCAGGCGCCCACCGGCCTGCTGGCCGACACGCTGGCGCGGCCTTTGCACGATCTGCGCATCAGCGTGACGGATCGCTGCAACTTTCGCTGCAGTTACTGCATGCCCAGCGAGGTCTTCAACAAGGACTACGCGTTTTTGCCGCAGACCTCGCTGCTCAGTTTTGAGGAGATCACGCGCCTGACGAAAATTTTTGTTGCGCATGGGGTCGAAAAAATCCGCCTGACCGGTGGCGAGCCCCTGCTGCGCAAACACCTCGAAGTGCTGATAGAAATGCTGGCGAAGCTGCAAACCCCGGCAGGCAAGCCGCTGGACATCACGCTGACGACGAATGCCTCGCTGCTGGCCAAAAAAGCCCAGTCCCTCAAGGACGCCGGCCTGCAGCGCGTGACCGTGAGCCTGGACGGCCTGGACGACGCGGTGTTCCGGCGCATGAACGACGTGGACTTTCCGGTGCCCGATGTGCTCAAGGGCATTGAAGTCGCCGACAAAGTGGGCCTGGCGCCCATCAAGGTCAACATGGTGGTCAAGCGCGGCACCAACGACGCTGAAATCCTGCCCATGGCCAGACACTTCCGCAACAGCGGCGTGGTGCTGCGTTTTATCGAATACATGGACGTAGGCGCGACCAACGGCTGGCGCATGGACGAGGTGCTGCCTTCGGCCCAGGTGATTGAGCGCTTGCAGGCCGAGTTTCCGCTGGAAGCCATCAACCCCAACTACACGGGTGAAACCGCTGAGCGCTGGCGTTACACCGATGGCGGCGGCGAAATCGGCGTCATCAGCAGCGTGACCAAGGCGTTTTGCGGCGACTGCAACCGGGCCCGGCTGTCCACCGAAGGCAAACTGTTTTTATGCCTGTTTGCGAACCAGGGCCACGACCTGCGCGCGCTGCTGCGCGACACGAAATATTCGGACGAGCAGATTTCAGGCGCTGTGGCCCACATCTGGCAGGGCCGCAGCGACCGTTATTCAGAGCTGCGTGCCGCGCTGCCGCCAGACGCTTCGGTACCGGGCAGCGATGGTGCGCGCCGCGTCGAGATGAGTTACATAGGCGGTTGAATATGGCCCCCACGTTCGCGCACTGCGTGTCGCTCTCTGCCCCCCGAGGGGGCGCTGCGCCTGCGGCCCGGCGGAGCCGGTTCCGCGGCCCCGGCTGGCCCGGACCATCGGTGCCCACCACGAGATGTCCCATGACCATTGGAAATGCATGATTGACACCATAGACGGCGCAGAAATCACCGGCGTCATCCTGGCCGGCGGACGCGGCTCGCGCATGGGCGGCGCCGACAAGGGCCTGCAGAATTTCAACGGCGTGCCGCTGGCGCTGCACACCCTGCTGCGGCTCGCGCCGCAGGTCGGCGAGGTGATGATCAACGCCAACCGCAACCTCGCCGCCTACGAGTCCTTTGGTGTGCCGGTCTGGCCCGACGCCGCCGGTCTGGGCGAATATTCGGGGCCGCTGGCCGGTTTTTTGACCGGCCTCGAGCGCTGCGAAACCCCTTACCTGTTGACCGTGCCCTGCGACACCCCTTTGTTCAGCCCGGATCTGGTGGAGCGCCTGGCGCAGGCGATGGCGCGTGAAGACGCCGACATCGCCGTGGTGGCCGCCCCGGAAGAAGACGGCCAGCTGCGGCCGCAGCCGGTGTTCTGCCTGCTGCGCACGCGGCTGCTCGAAAGCCTGATGTTGTTCACCACCAGCGGCGGGCGCAAGATCGATGCCTGGACGGCGCAGCACAAAACCGTGCTGGTGCCCTTCAACCTGCCGGGTGACGACCCCCGGGCGTTTTTTAACGCCAACACCCTGGCGGAATTACACCAGCTCGAAGCCCTGCGCCCGTGAAAAGCATCGCGCAGATTGCCGCTGAATTACAGGGCTACGACCCGCAGGCCCTGAGCACGGACGACGTGTTGCGTTTTTTGTCGAAGCTGGTGACACCGGTGCAGGACAGCGTGGAGCTGCCGCTGTTTGACGCGCTGGGCCGGGTGCTGGCCGCTGATGTGGTGTCGCCGATCGATGTGCCGCCCCATGACAACTCGGCCATGGACGGTTATGCCTTTGACGGCGCGCAGCTGGCCGCCGGTGTGCCCTTGCGCTTGCGCGTGGCCGGTACCGCCTTGGCCGGCAAAGCCTGGTCCGGCCAGGTGCAGGCCGGGCAATGCGTGAAGATCATGACCGGCGCCATCATGCCGTCCGGGCTGGACACCGTGGTGCCGCAGGAATTCGTCAGCCTCGCGGGAGACCTCATCACCCTGCCCGCCGGGCTGCTGCAGCCCGGCGACAACCGCCGCCTGCGCGGCGAAGACCTGTTGCAGGGCCGGCCAGCGCTATCAAAAGGTGAGCTTCTCACGCCTGCCCGCCTTGGGCTGGTGGCCTCTTTGGGCCTGAAAACCGTGAACACCCTGAGGCCGCTGCGGGTGGCCTACTTTTCCACCGGCGACGAAATCCTCTCGCTCGGCGAGCCGCCGCGCGAAGGCGCGGTGTACGACAGCAACCGCTACACGGTGTTTGGCATGCTCAAGCGCCTGGGCTGCGAGGTCATCGACATGGGGGTGGTGCGCGACGACCCGGCGCAACTCGAAGCCGCCTTCCTCGCTGCCGCAGCGCAGGCCGACGCCATCATCAGCTCGGGCGGCGTGAGTGTTGGTGAAGCCGACCACACCAGGGCGATGATGAAAAAACTCGGTGATGTGGCCTTCTGGAAAATTGCCATGCGCCCCGGCAGGCCCATGGCCGTCGGTCGAATTCTTCAAGCAAAAACGGCCGGTAACCCTTTAGCGACGGGCGCCAGCAGCTCTCAAAACAATAGCGCGTCCCAGGGCGCTATCCTGTTCGGCCTGCCCGGCAACCCGGTGGCGGTGATGGTCACCTTTCTGGCATTTGTGCGCCCCGCGCTGCTGCAGATGATGGGTTGCAGCGCGGCCGCAGCACCGCTGCTGAAGGCCCGCAGCCTGGAGCCGCTGCGCAAAAAACCGGGCCGCACCGAATACCAGCGCGCCACCGTCAGCACAGCGCCAGACGGCAGCCTGCAGGTCAAAACCACCGGCAACCAGGGCTCGGGCGTGCTCAGTTCCATGGCCCAGGCCAATGGCCTGATCGTGCTGCACCATGGCCAGGGCCATGTGGCAGTGGGCGAGGAAGTGGACGTGATGATGTTTGACGGCGCCATGTAAGGCGCTGCAGCAGCAGCTCAGACCGGCCGCAAATGGCTGGGCGCATCGAAGTCGCCCATCTCCTGCTTGAAGCGTATGTGCGCTTCGTCCATGGCCACCATGGCGGCATTGACCGCTTTGTCGTCGGGTATGTCCATGCTCAGAAAACGCATGTAGTCGGCGCGGGCCTCGTCGTAGTCGGCCAGCGCCAGCAAGGCTTTGGTGGAGAGGGCGGCCATGTGTTCAGATCCCGGGCTGGACGGCGCCGGGCTCGTCGGGATGGGCCGGTGCGGGCACAGGCCCCAGGTCCGGCTCCACCGGCAAGGCGTCTGGCGCGGGTTCGGGTTTTTCACCCGGCGGTGAGGCCGGGCCGGCTTCAGGGCGGGTCTGGCGATGGGCAGCCATGGCTTAGAGCGCAGCCAGTAAAAAGTTGGCCGGCACGCCCTTGACAAGCGCCGCAGCAGCGGCCACGCTGATGGATACCGTCGAGCAATAAACCAGCAGGCCCTTGACGAGTGACCGCCGGTGCCGGTTTTCGGCAGCGGGCAAAGACTGGCCAAAGGCGGCGGATTCAGGGCTGGGCATGGAGGCAGACATGAGGCCATCTTGCCCCGCACAGCGCCAGCTGGCGATCAGATAATTGTGTCGGATGGTGTCAGCTTTTGCCGACAGCACCAGGCAACAGCGCTAAAACTTGGGGATACGCAGTGTTTTGCTGAGCATCAGGGTGCCCGACAGCACAAACAGCAAGGCCAGCGGGTGCAAGGCCCAGGGCCCCAGTTGCCAGACGCCGCCGTACAGCTGCTCGCCCAAACGGCCCTGCCAGGCGGCCCATGCCAGCAGGCCGGTCAACAGCACGCTGGTCGGTATCGGCGTGCCTTCAAAGTAGGCGACTTTGTCGGCACCGGCAGACAGGGTTTCTGCCGTGACGTTGTAGCGCGCCAGGCGGCTCACGCCGCAGCAGACAAAATAAATCAGCGCCACCCAGTCCCAGCCGCCGCGCATGCCGGCTGCAAAAGCCAGGGCGGCAGGCGCCATGCCGAAAGAGAGGATGTCGGCCAGTGAATCGAGCTCCCGGCCCAGCGCCGAGTGCTGGTTGCGCCAGCGCGCCACCCGGCCATCGAGCACATCAAAAACAAAGGCGGCAGGCGCCATCGCAGCGGCCGCGTAAAAATACCCGCGCTGGCCTTCGACCGCAAACAACATCGCCAGAAAAACGCCCGCCACGCCGCACGCGGCATTACACAGGGTCAGAAAATCCGCGAGGTGAAAACCGCGCAGCATGGAGAAGTGTTTGGGTATAGCGGCCACAGCGTTTTGGATGAGGGGCGAGCGCCAGCGCGGCGCCCGTCAGCAAGCGGATCTTACTTCTGTGGAACCGGCACCAGAATCACGGGCGCATCGGTCTTGGGCTCGATCCGGACCGAGGTGGCGCCGGCGGGCACTACCACGGTCTCGACCTCGCGAATCACGCCACCACCGGCCACGCTGCCATTGGTGTTGCCATACCCCATGACACGGGCTTCGCAGGCAGAACGCTCTTCACCGGTCAGCGCCTCACAGCGCAGGCGCGCATTGGCCTCAAACTGCGCGCCGTTGTTGTCCAGCCTGCTGCTGCGTTTTTCTGCGGCGGCATTGTTGGCTTCGCGCAGGCAGGTGGCCTGGTCCTGCTGGGTGCGGCCACTCATGCAGGCAGCGCGCTCCTGCTGGGTGCTGCCCGAGGCATCAATGCCTGTGTTGCCTGTCGCGGTGATGGGCACTTGCGCAAAGGCCGCACCGGCGGCGCACAGCAGGCCCAGGCCGGCGAGGGAAATTTTTGCACGCAGCGAAGCTGGCGCGGGCTTGTTGGACAAACGTGTGGAAATGGAAAGGGATGAGATCACGGGATGACTCCTTGACTGGTAAAAGCCCAGTCTAGAAAGTCATTGCCGCGCCGGCTGAGGGACTTCGCGCCCCCTGGCTGCCGCCTGCGCCCTCAAAACCTGTAGGACAGGTCTCTCAGGAGGGTTTGGCTGGCCGGCTCTCGTGCTGCATGGTGAAGGAGTCTTCCCACTTGGCAGCAAAGCGGTCTTTTTTGTCGCGGGTCATGAAAGAACCGGTGCCGTCCGGGTTGAAGCCGGCGTTGCGCGCGGCGTCTCTGGGTTCGGTCTCTGCAGCCCGCTTGTCCTTGAGCTCCTTGATGGCCTGGGCTTTGGCGGCACGCATTTTTTCGCTGGTGAAATCATCCAGCGCTGCATGAAAGCTGCTGTCGCCGGCGCGTGTGGCCTGCGATTCGATCTCGGGAATCAGCGCCTCACCCAAAAAGGCGGTGCGCATGGCCCCGGCCGATGGCAGGCTGTTGCTGCGCACGGTGGTATAGCCTATGCCGCAGGCCTGCAGCAGCTCTTCCTTCATTTCACGCTGGGCGCGCGACTGGCCGCGTTTGCCCGGCACGTCCACGCAGCCCACCACCTTGCCGTCCAGCGAGCAGATCGAGAAGCTGCAGTACACACCTTCGAGCAGCTGGTGCCAGTCCTGGCGCTTGTTTTCCGGCTGGTTGCGGGTACTGGGAATGGTGAAACGCATCACCGGCACCTTGACCATCACCGCGTGGTCTGAAAACGCGGCACGCAGCCACTTCCAGACCTCCTGCTCCTCGCTGTTCACCAGAGCCCGGGCATCAAGCAGCCAGCGCGCCGGCAAGCGCAGCTTGCGCGAAGTCCGGCGGCGCACCCAGCCCCAATGCAGAAAAATACCCAGCGCGGCGCCCAGCAGAACGCCCGCCAGGGTCATCAGCCATATCGATGGGTTCACGGTATCTCCTCTTGGTGGCAGGGTGGCATTGCGGCCCAGCATAAATCACAAGGCTCTGCGGGTCAAAACATCTGTTGTCTGACGGCTACCGGCCAGCCGGGGCAACAGCAACACAAAGTAACGGGGCCGGCCACAAGCCGACTGCCCTTGCCGCCGTTCAGTCGTCCTTGAGCAAAAACTGCATGGCCGTGCCGCCGAGCTCCAGCACATCGTTGTGCTCCAGCGGCGTGCCGTCGGCACCCACAGGCTGGCCATTGAGTGTGGGCACGGTGCTGCCGGCCATGTGCGCCACAAAATAGCCATGGCGCCGGTGCGAGACCGCCACCACGCAGACCTCGGGTTTGCCAAAGGTGGTGACCGCCTTGACCACCGGCACCTCCAGCCCGGCCGACGAGCCCGACAAGACCTTGAAGCTGGCGTGCTGGGCCACACTGCTGCTGGCGCTGTGCGCATCGAGTTTCATCGCCGCCGTCGCGTGGTAACCCGAGTCTTCCGAGGCCGACAGGTACTGCACCCTGAAGTTGCCGATGGCAATCACGTCGTTGTCGCGCAGCAGCTGGCGCGACTTGATCATCTTGCCGTTGATATAAGTGCCGTTGGTGCTGCCCAGGTCTTCCACATACACGTCGGCCAGACCCACCAGCTCAAACACGCAGTGCTCGCCGCTGACCACCAGGTTGTTGAAGACAATGTCGTTGTGTGAGCGCCGGCCCAGGGTGGTGCGGTCCTTGACCAGGTAAACATGCTTGATCTCGACGCCTTCGACCGATGCAATGAGTTGTGGCATGTTGCCTCCCGGCTGTGTCCAGTGGCCGGGCAAGCCTGCCCGGCGGCGGAAAAATCATGGTAATCCTCCTGCGGCGCCGACACAAGCCCGGCTTGCGCCCTGCCCGCCCTCAGCGCTTGCGCAGCGGTGCCAGCAGAGCCGACAGGCCGTTGTGGTCGATCTCGTGCATCAGCGCCAGCAGGCGGCCGATTTCGCCCTCCGGAAATCCTTCGCGGGCAAACCAGCTCAGGTAGTTGCCCGGCAGGTCGGCCAGCAGGCGGCCCCTGTATTTGCCAAAAGGCATTTCGCGGCTGACCAGCAGTTGCAGGTCTTCGGGTTTCATGCGGCCTTGCCGCCGGCCTGCTTCACCGTCCAGCCCTGTTTTTGCAGCAGGGCCATGACGGTCGCCAGGTGTTCGCCCTGCACCTCAATCACACCGTCCTTGACGGTGCCGCCGCTGCCGCAGGCCGTCTTGAGCTGTTTGCCAAGTACGGTCAAAGCAGCGGCATCCAGCGCCAGGCCGCGAATCACCGTCACACTTTTGCCGCCCCGGCCCTTGGTCTCGCACACCACCCGCACTATCCCGTCGGCGGCACCGGCCGGCCTGGCCTGGCGACAGCTACATTGGGCGATGGGCCGGCGGCAGACGGGGCACATGCGGCCCGCGTCGGTTGAATAAACAAGCCCGCCCGACATCTTTGCGTTTTTCATCCGCCCGCCTATTGCTGTTGATCCCGAAGTGCAGGGTCGGTTGACCCGCTCGCAGAATCATATAGCGGCAGCTGCCGCTGTCAGGGCGCGGCGGATTGCAGGACTAGATGTGCCCCAGCGGCTGGGGCGCGTGCCGCAGATGCAGCGACAGGCCCAGTGCTTCCATGTGATTGCCGTTGCGGCCCAGTATGGTTTGAGCCAGCGGCAAAAACTGTTCTTCCTCGAAGCGCGCATGGGCGCTGTAGAGCTGCACCAGCTCCTGCACCGCAGACGTGTCCAGCTCAGCCGCGCCGGCTTTGGCCACCGACTTGACCGCAGATTCCAGGTTTTTCCAGCGCGCTTCTATCATGCGGTGCTCTTCCGTCAGCCGCCGTACCATGGCGCGCACCTGGTCGGCTTCGGCACCTGGCGCCGCGCTGCGCAACACCGCAGGAAACAGCTCGTTTTCCTCATCCGCATGGTGACCCAGTACCGCCTCCCGGAACAGCATCAGCGTCTGCGTGGCCACCGTGCGGGCCCGGGCCGCAGCCGCCTGCAAGGCCGGCAATTCCTCAAAGGCCTGCAACTGCGACAGGATGCCCTGGTGGCACTGTGAAAAGGTGGTCAGCGGCGCACCGGAAGTGTCCGCCTCATGTGTGGTGGCAATGGATCCCATGGCTTCAATGTAGGGGGTGGACGGCGCGCGCCGCTTGACCCACATCAAGAAAGCAGAACATGTAAAACCGCCTGGTCTTCCAGAGCCTGGCCTCCTTCAATTATGGGATGACAGTGCATACAGGCCAGCGCTCCAATACGCCGGGGACCTGCTTCAGGCCCTCAACAACACACAGCAAAGTATTCATTCCGGGAGCCATCATGGGTCAATTCAAACTGGGAAAAACCTCGCTGCGCGAACTCAACGGCGTCCATGCCGATCTGGTGGCCGTGGTGCAACGTGCCATTGCCCTGACCGCGCAGGACTTCAGCGTGCACGACGGCATACGCACACTGGCCGATCAGCAGCGGCTGGTGGCCAAAGGCGCCAGCCCGACGCTGGACTCACGCCATCTCACAGGCCACGCGGTGGACCTGGTGCCTTACATCAACGGCAAGCTGCGCTGGGAGTGGGGGCCGATTTACGTGATAGCCGACGCCGTGCGGGTGGCGGCGCAAGAGCTCAACATACCGCTGCGCTGGGGCGGCGCCTGGGACATCGACTTCAGTACATCGGGCGACTCGACCGAAGACCTGGTGGCGCTGTATGTGGCCAGGCGCAAGGCGGCGAATCTGCGCGCCTTCATCGACGGCCCGCACTTCGAGCTGCCCCGGGCCGTGTACCCCTGAAAGTCTGCGCGCTCAGGCCTTGGTCTGCGCCGCCTTGCGGTCGGCCACCACCTGTTGCGCGGCAGGCCGCTCGCCGACCAGCTTCACATAAACCTTGTAGTCCACACCGCCGGCCAGCAGCAGGTCTTCACCAAACGCCACCTTGCTGGCCATGCCCACCAGCGGCAGGCTGGCAAACGCGGCGCAGTCGGCCTGGCTGAAGCTGTCACCCGCCACAAAGGGCGAAAACTTCGCCAGCCTTTTGAAGGCCGCGATATTGGTTTCCAGCTGTTTGCGGATACGCGCCAGATTGGCCTCGCTCAGGGGCTCAGCGCCAAAAAAGGCGGCCCCATACAGCTGGCGCGCCACCATCTCCAGGTGCCAGTCGATAAAGGTGGTCAGCTCGCGCACCTTGGCTGCGGCAAAGGCATCAGACGGCAGCAAGGGCGGCTGTGGCCAGGCGGCCTCGATGTAGTCGAGGATGGGCTGGCTTTCACACAGCCCGCCCTGTTCGGTACGGATAAAGGGGATTTTGCCCAGCGGAGAAGCACCCAGCACAGCCTCATCCTGGCTTTTGGTCAGCACCACTTCTTCGGTAAACGGCACGCCTTTTTCAAGCAGGGCCAGTTTGACCTTGTTGTAGTAGTTGGACACGGGAAAGCCGCAGAGGGTCAGCATGAAAGTCTCCTGGATGGGTTTCAGCCCAGTTTATGCCAGCCCCGGCGGTGGGCCTGCCACGGTGGCGACAGCGCGTGGCGCCGGCCGCCGCCTTCAGAAAAGATCAGGCAGCGCCGTTGAACAGCGGCGTCAGCAGGCGCACGGCGATGTTGAAACCCTCACCCGCCGCCGCGGCCCGCACCACCTCGGCCTCACAGGTCAGCGGATAAACACGTTTGGTGCCCGGAAACTCCAGCACCAGCTCAATACGCTCGCCCACCTGGTAGCTGCGGTCTGACTCAAAGTACAGCCCGGTCGCGCTGAGGTCGTGGGTCGCGCCCTCCCCGCCGGCCACCGTCAGGCGCAAGGCCACGCCAAAACGCTGGGCCACGCGCTGCTCAACCCGCATTGCCTTTTTTTCACCCGTGACGGGAATGCTCATGTCCTGTTTTCCTGTTTTTGCCGGCGAAGTTGCGGCCCCACTACCTTAAGGGCGCAAAGCTGCGGGTTTGTAGGCCAAGCATGAGCCTGCACGTCGGACAGCAGGCGGCAGCAGCCCTTTGGCGCAGCAGGTAATGCAGGTAATATGTACACCTAGTTTCCCCCTGGTTTGCCCCCTGCCCTGAAGGCCACGCATGAACGCACCACTTCCCACCCCCACGCTGCAAGCCGTGGCCGCCGCCGACCTGGCCGCCCTGCCCCTGATCAACAAATGGGTGTCTTTTGCCTCCGTTTCGCGCGACAGCAACCTGCCCATCATCGAATGGACACAAGCCCTGCTGGAAGGCTACGGCCTGACATGCAGCCTGACTTACGACGACAGCGGCAAAAAAGCCAATCTCTGGGCCACACTGCCGGCCGCCGATGGTGAGACCAAGGTGGGCGGGCTGGTCCTGTCGGGCCATACCGACGTGGTGCCGGTGGATGGCCAGCCCTGGGACACCGACCCCTTTGTGGCGCAGGTCATAGGCGACAAGTTGTATGGCCGCGGCGTGACCGACATGAAAAGTTTTGGCGCGACCGCGCTGATGATGGTGCCCGAGCTGCTTAAACGCAAACTCAAGCGCCCGGTACACCTGGCCTTCAGCTACGACGAGGAAGTCGGCTGCATAGGCGTGCGGCGCCTGATCGCCGACATGCTGGCCCAGGGCTACCAGCCGGCCGGCTGCATTGTGGGTGAGCCCACCGGCATGCAGGTGGTGATTGCGCACAAGGGCAAACACGCTTACAAAACCTCGGTGCGCGGCTTTGAGGCGCATTCATCGCTGACACCGCAAGGTGTCAACGCGGTCGAAATCGCCTGCGAATTTGTGGCCCACCTCAAAACCATGCACCGCCGGCTGGTGGACCAGGGGCCTTTTGATCCGGTGTACGACGTGCCCCACACCACGATACACACCGGCGTGATCGCCGGCGGCACCGCGCTCAACATCATTCCACGCGATTGTGATGTGACCTGGGAGATCCGGCACCACCACATGAACAGCCCCGATGCGCTGTTTGCCGAGGCCAAAGCCTTTGGCGAAAGCCTGCTGCCGGCCATGCGTGCGGTGGCGGCGGACACCGGCATCACGCACAAGCTCAACTCGGTGTTGCCGGGTTTTGCGACCGACGCGAACAGCGAGATTGCGCGCCTGTGCTTTACCTGCGCGGACGTGGACCCGGCCAGCGGCGCGGGCAAGGTCTCGTTTGGCACGGAAGCTGCCCTGTTTCACCAGGCCGGCGTGCCCACCATTGTTTGCGGCCCCGGGCACATCGCCCAGGCGCACCAGCCCAATGAATGGGTCACGCTGGCCCAGCTGGCCTGGTGCGAGCGCTTCATGCGCCGGCTGGCCGACGAAATTTGTATCGCCTGACTTTCTTCCACCCTCTAGCCCTTTAGTAAAAGCCTACACACCATGATCCAGCGTAGAACCCTTATTGCCGCCGCCATCGCGACCGGCCTGGCCAGCCTCAGCTTCACCCCCGGCCTGGCCCTGGCCCAGAGCTCCGGCAAACCGGTGCGCATTGTGGTGCCTTTTGCCGCCGGTGGCGTGCAGGACATCCTGGCACGCGCCATGAATGCCGAGCTGGGCACGGCCCTGGGCCAGACCGTGATTGTGGAAAACCGCGCCGGCGCTGGCGGCACCATAGGCACGGGTTTTGTCGCCAAGTCCGAGCCCGACGGCACAACGATGGTGATGTCTGCGGCCAGCCACAACATTGCCGGCTCGCTGTACACCAAGCTCGCTTACGACCCGCAAAAAGACTTTGCGCCGCTGGCCCACATCGGCAGCGCCGGTTATGTGCTGATGATCCACCCCGACGTACCGGCCAAAAACGTGGCCGAGTTCATCCGCTACGCCAAGGCCAACCCCGGCAAGATGAATTACGCCACCGCCGGCATGGGCAGCGCCACGCATCTTTCGATGGCTTATTTCAACGGCCTGGCCGGTATTGACCTGGTGCATGTGCCCTTGAAGGCCACCGGCGAGGCCATCAACGAAGTAATCTCTGGCCGCGCCCACGCGGTGATTGCCGCCAGCATTGGCGCCCTGGCCTTTGCCAAAGACAGCCGCATCCGCCTGCTGGGTGTGACCTCACCCAAACGCAGCAAATACCTGCCCGATCTGCCAACGATTGCCGAAAGCGGCCTGCCCGGTTACGAGTTCGACTCCTGGTTCGGCCTGCTGGGCCCGGCCGCCACCCCCCCGGCCGAAGCCACCCGCATCAACACCGCCATGGGCAAACTGCTGAAAGACCCGGTCATCCTCGAGCGCCTGGACAAGCAGGGTATTGAGCCCCGCGCCATGAGCAATGCCGACTTCGGCAAGCTGCTGGCCGTGGACTACAAACGCATGGCCGATGTGGTGAAGGCTTCGGGGGCGAAGATTGAGTGATTGGCCAAAGGGGGTGGCGCAACAGCCTGCCCCCTACTCACATTGAATGGGCCGCTTGCGCGGCCCTTTTGCATGTTGTTTGGTCAAGGTCGAAGGACCTGAGCAACATGCCCCACAAAGCGGGGAGGTATTCAATGCAGCCTCGTGTGAAACGTTCAAGGTGACCGGCGCTACGCGGCTTGATCGCGCACCGTACAGAGAGCGTACCGAACGGGGTCGACCGGCAGGTTGGGCTTGGCGGTTCAGCAGACGATCACTTGCACACAAGGCGCCACACTACACCCGCCAACAAGACTAGCCAACCAGCGATAAAGACATAAAGAATGTGGTCGGCCGCCGCGCGGACTGAGTGGTTCGGTAGGCCAGGAACCTTGATTTCCGTTCCACGAAACACCTCTATATCACCGTAGGCATCTGGCTCAAGTTTTCGCAGGATGTTTTGCCACCGATATATCCAGCGAAGCGAGCCCGTGGTGGTGCGAATGCCTATTACCGCGACAGAGAGGGCGACGATGCATATGCCCGATGACATGACCATTGACAGCACAGTTGGATTCAGCAGCGCCTCATATATGAGACGAGCTCCAAACCCAGCGAGTGCGGCCTGCGCCGTAATGACAAAGCCGACCCGTGTCCAATATATGGCTTGCTCATATTGAAGATAGGTGAGTATGTTGCGGTAGCGCTCAAGAGCTAGTTTCTGGATTTCAGTCATCTACACGGTTCTCCATTTGGATGGTGATGTTGGGCTTCAACGTTTGACATGAGGTGCGGCTTGACAGGCGCGAAGCGGCTGGCACGACGATGAAAGGGTTAGGTCACACTATGCCTCGGGCTCCTCGGTTGCGTACAGCCATGAATGCATCAGCGTCCGTTTTCGAGCGCTCGGGGGTCTTATAGGATTGCTTGCAGACTCGACATTGGAAGCGACCGGCACCGTCCGTGTGCAGCCGAGCGAGTTTCGCTTCAGAGTCGTAGCAGTTCTGGCAATATGGTTCTTCTTGACCTTCAGTGCCAGCCAGGTAGTAGCAGGGCTGTCGCCACTTGAGATCGCCACGCAGCTTAGCTGCTGCCTTTAACTGCCTGATCGCCTCATCTCGATCGAGAATTGCCTGCTGAACCTCGGCGGCTTCCAACTTTGCGTCAGCCAGAGCAGAGACAAGTTCCGCCAACTTCAGCTTGGTCTCGGCCTTCTCAAGAGAGACATCGCTTTCACGAATGAACTTGGCGATGTCCGTTGCAGTCTTCAGGCTGCCGAGGAGAGATCCAATTGCTGCGATGTCCATAGTGTTTCCTTTGAGGTCCAACTTTGATATGTCCCGCAAAACTGCGGAATAACATGGCGCAGAAAAATCGAAAGAATTTTTATGGTTATCTATCAGGCACTTCATTCTCAAGCAACTGCAGGTCTTTGGCATCCTGCAAATGGATGACTAACCCCATCGGCCAGCGCCGCTAAGCCTGCCAAACCCCATACCCCAACTCGCGCAGCGCAATCCCCAGTTCCACTTCCATGTCACGCGCGCCTTCATACGGCATGGGGTTGTACATGGTGTACAACGCCGGCAGCAGCCGTATGCCCCACTTCTGCACATACACATTGGCCTGGATGCCGGCCTTGTGTTTGTCAAAACGCACATCCGGGTCCAGGCCGGTCATGCCCACATAGACAAAGGGCTTTCCAAGCAGGTAGTCGGGGTTGGCGCGGCGGAAGCGGCCCACGTTCCAGACCTCGTCGGACAGCTCGATCACATAGACGTGGTAATGGTGGCTGCGCGGTGTGCGCGGTTTTTTTGCGCCCGGCTTTGCCTTTGCTGCCGCGTCGGCAGATGGCGTGGTTTTTTTGCGGGGGGTCTTGCGGGGTGCGGCGGGCATACTGCTGACAAGTATGTATCAGGCGCTGGCCTGGACAGCGGATACCACGGCGCTGCCGGCCTGCTTTTATCCCGAGTTTCGTCTTTTGCCCACCCCGGCGCCGCCCCCTGCACGGTCCCGGATGATCATGACGCTGGTGCCTATGGGCCCGGGCTGAGGGATATTCGCATGGATCCAGCGCATGATGGTCACGATCCCGTGTTGCACACTGGACTTGACGCTGTACTGCAAGCCAGCCGCCGCCCAGAAGCTGTAGGAGTCCGGTTCCAGCTGCGTGCCTGCCGCCGCGGTGGTGCACCCGGCGTGCATGCCAAAACGCAGGGCCAGCAGCAAACCCAGCCTACCCCAGCCCCGCGCCTGATGCCCGTCCACCGTGCGCGGGTAGTCCAGTTCCAGATGGGTGTCCTGCACGCTGATCTTCATGTGAAAAACCGGCAGGCCGCCCTCGTAGATGATCAGCTTGCCGCCCTGCAGCCTCACCCGCACACCGATGGCCAGTTCAAGGGAATGGCCGGAGCCCAGTTCCTTGGCGCAGGCAATCAGCCGCTCCAGTTGTATGGTGGTAGGCATGGTGGTCCCCTGTTCAGATGAAAAAGACCGGCGCGGCGCACTGTCTGGCGGCCACACCGGCCGGACTTGCTTCTGAGGGTACGGCGCCAGCCTTTGCCTGTCATCCTTCATATGGGGGAGCGCCCGTCGCCCAGCCTGTCATTGCGGGCCCCGGATCGTGGTCCGGGGCAGGCCCGACCCGCCAACCATGGCGGCCTACCCGAAACAGTGGTCCATGAGGCATGGATCCCGGGTCCAGCCCGGGATGACAAGTCGGGGCCCGGGAAAACAAGCCACGGTCCGAGACGATGGCGCCTCAAGTGTTCCGCTGCGCGTCGCGCATGCGCAGCACCCAGGCAAAAAACACCCCTTCGGCCAGCATGACGGCGCCGCCCAGCGCCACCACCATGCCGCTGCCGAGACGCCCTATCAGGCCGGCGGCCAGCACCACCCCCAGCGACTGGCCGAGAAACAGGAAAGAGGCAAACAGCGTGACCGCCGTGCCGCGCGCGGCCGGGGTCATCTGGGTGGCGGTGGTCTGCATGGTGTTGTGAAACATGAAGAAACCGAAACCGGCGATCAGGCTGGCCGGCAGCGCCGGCAACCAGTGCGGCGTAAAAGCCAGCAGCAGCGCGCTCACGCCGACCAGCGCCCCGCCGGCCAGCACCAGGGCCTGCTGGCGAAAGCGCCGTATCAGGTGCCGGCCCACCGCCATGTACAAGACACCGCCCAGGCCAAACAGCGCGACGATGGCGCCGGCCACCGACAGGCTCAAGCCCAGCACCCCGTGCAGGTGTGAGGCCCAGATCGCCAGCACGCCAAAACCCGCCGCGCCTTCGACAAATGCCATCAGCAGCACCACCCGCGACCAGGGGCCGGTGATGATTTGCCAGGCCTGCTGCACAAAGCCGGTGCGGACGCCCTGTGGCGCAGCCGCTGGGCCGGCAGGTGCTGCCTGTTGCCGGCGCCAGTCCAGCAGCAGCAAGCTGCCGACCACGCCAAACAGCAGCGTCAAAAAGGCAAAAGCCCAGCGCCAGCCGAGCGCGTCGGTCAGCAGGCCACCGGCCAGCTGCCCCGCCACAATACCCAGCGTGCTTCCGAGGCCGGTGCGTGTCAGCATTTCCTGCAACTGCTCGGGCGGCACGTTGTCGCCAACCCAGGCCATGGCCAGCGGGATCAGCGCCGCGGCAGTCAGCGCCATCAGCAGGCGGGCCCAGACCAGCATGTCCAGGCTGGTGGCCAGCAGCGCCAGTGCACTGCCCGCGCAGCAGCCCAGCGCTGCAAACGTGATGATGCGGAACTTGCCGAGGCGGTCACCGAGCGGGCCGTAAAACAGCTGCGCCAGACCATAAGTCACGGCAAACACCGACACCACCTGCGCGGCCTGGCCCAGGCTGACGGCAAACACACGTGACAGCTCGGGCAACATGGCGTCGCAAATGCGCTGCGCCACCATGCTGGCAAAGGTGGCGAAGGACAGCAGCGTGATGCTGCGCCGCGTGGCCGCAGACAGCGGCGCGGCAGACGGGCTCGAGGCGATGGTACTCACCCTCAGGTCGTCACGGCGCGCGTTCGCCCGGCGGCAGGCCAATCACCACACCCGGCGTGGGATAGCGATTCGCCGGCTGTTGCTGCGGCTGTCCGACGCTGCCGCTGGCCGGCGCCGGACGCGCGCCGGGAATCGGCTCCCAGCGCTGGTCGCCGCCAGACGGCGGGACCTGTGGCGGAAACTGCTGCGGGGCCTGCTGCGGGCCCGGCGGATAAAACACCGTACCGGGCTGCTGCTGTTGCTGCGGCAATGGCTGCGGTTGCGGCACGTAAACCGGTGAGGCCTGCTCTTCAGCCGGTGGCCGTGGCGGCGCCACCCCTTGCGGCGCCGAAGGAAACAGCGACTGGAACCAGTCGCTGACCTGGCTGGCCATGCTTTCGGGCGCACCGGATATTTTGGGGGCGTCAAAACGCCGCTGAACATCGACCACGCGGGTGCGCAGCGACTGCGCAAAAAAGTCGCCGACCATGGGCAGCGCGCTGCGCGCGCCCTGGCCCCAGCTGTCGCCCATGGTGATGCGGTTGTCGTTGAAACCGACCCAGGCGCCGGCCACCAGCTGCGGGTGCATCAGGATGAACCAGCCGTCGGTGTTGTCCTGCGTGGTGCCGGTTTTGCCGGCCACATCGGCCTGAATGCCAAAACGCGCACGGATGGCAACGCCGGTGCCCTGGTCCACCACACCACGCATCGCATCGATCAGAATCTGCGCGCTGGCCAGCGAGATGGCCGCCTCTGGCGCCTTGGCCTCAAAGGTCTCCAGCACCTTGCCCTTGCGGTCGGTCACGCGCAGCACCAGAAAGGGTTCTATGTAGTTGCCGTTGTTGGCAATGGTGCTGTAGCTGGCCACCATCTCCTTCAGGGTTACCGGGCTGGTGCCGAGTGCCAGTGAAGGCACTTCTTCGAGCTTGCTCTGGCGCACCCCCATGGCCTGCGCCAGGCTGGCCACGCGGCTCGGGCCCACACTTTGCATGACCTGCGCGGTGATGGTGTTTTTGGAATAGACCAGGCCGTTGCGCAAGCTCATCATCTCGCCGCTGGGCGGGCTGCTGTCGCTGGGCCGCCAGACCTGGCCGCCGCCCAGCGGTATCTCGACCGCCTGGTCCATGTAGCCGTCGGTCGCACGCGCGCCGTTTTCAAACGCCGCGCCATACACAAAAGGCTTGAAGGTCGAACCCGGCTGGCGCCGCGCCTGCTGCACATGGTCAAACGGGTCTTTGGCAAAGTCGCGGCTGCCGACCCAGGCTTTCACATGGCCGGTGCCGGGATCGATGGCCAGAAAACCGGCCTGCAGCCGGGTTTTCTCCTGGCGCAGCGTCTGCATGAAGTTTGTGTCGGCCTGCAGCTGTTTCAGCGCTTCCTCGTCACTCTGGCCGCCATCACGCGCAGCCTTGTACTCGCGCGTTTCGCGCACAAAGGCGCGCACCAGGTCTTTTTTGCCGGCCCAGCTACGTGGCCCCCACTCGGAACTGGCGGTATTCTGCAGGGTGTTGCCATGGCGCACCACCGCCTGGTTCGCCATGTTTTGCAGGCGCGAGTCTATGGTGGTGTGGATCACCAGGCCGTCGGCATAAATGTTGTAGTCGTTGCGGTCTGCCCATTCAATCAGCCAGCGGCGCAGAAACTGCGCCACATGCGGCGCGGCGCCCAGTGGCTCGGTCTGCCTTTCAAAGTCAACCTTGAGCGGGCGCTTTTTCAGCGCGTCGAGTTTTTGGGCATCGAGCTTGTTGTGCTTGACCATCTGCCCCAGCACGATGTTGCGGCGCTCCCTGGCGCGCTCGGGGTTGAGCACCGGGTTGTAATAACTGGTGCCCTTGAGCATGCCAATCAGCGTGGCGCTTTCCAGCACGTCCAGCTTGCTGGCCGGTTTGTCAAAGTAGGTCTGGGCCGCCATTTCAATGCCAAAGGCGTTGTACAGAAAAGGCACGGTGTTCAGGTAGGTCTCGAGGATTTCGTCCTTGGTGTACAGCGCCTCTATCTTCAGCGCGGTGATGACTTCCTTGATCTTGCGTGTCAGGCTGCGCGAGCGCCCGACCTCTTCCGGAAACAGGTTGCGCGCCAGCTGCTGCGTGATGGTCGAGCCGCCCTGGGTGTCGCCGCTGAAGGTGTGGAACACCGCCGCAGCCGTGCGCTTGAAGTCAATGCCGTGGTGCTGGTAAAAGCGGTGGTCTTCGGTCGATATCAGCGCGGCCAGCACGTTGGGCGAGATGTCGGCCAGCTTGATGCGGTCGCGGTTGGCGCGTTTGAAAACCGCCAGCTCCTTGCCATCGACCGACAGCACCATGGCCGGCTGCTGCGACTTCGATTGCAGGATGTCCCGGATGCTCGGCGTGAAGGGAATCAGCAGCAGCACATAAAGCAGCAACAAACCCGGCAAGGCAGCCAGCGACAGCAGGACCCCGCGCCGGGTCGGGTGGCGCAGGTGGTACAGGGCCTGGGCGGCCAGGGGCTGGACGCGGGCAACAAGGCGGTCAATAAAGGTGTTCATCTGTACCCAGTGTAAAACGCCGGGCCGAGGGGCTGGTAACAGGCGCCCGGCTCACTCAGGGCATGGAATCAAATCAGGCTCCAGCTCTTGCTTGGCGGGCGCAAGCAGCTATTTATTTGATAGCGGTTTAAGGGCGGGTGCCGCTGGCAGCGGGCACAGCGACTTCTGACAGGGGAAAGTTCGGCTGCGGCTCAAACACAGGCAGTTCGGCCCGCCTGGGCTGGGCGGCCTCTGTTGCCGGCAAATCGCGCTGCGGCTGGGCCGCCTGGGCCGGGTGGATCTGGATGTTCACATATTTGATCGGTGGCGGCGACAACAGGCCCGCCGTGGCGGCACCGGCGGGTAATCCGCTGGCGGCCAGCTGCGGCGGCTCCACGCCGGGCTGCAGCGGATCGGCCGTCAGCAGCGCTGCGTTTTGCTCTGCAAACGGCGCCGGCACGGTGCTGATGCCGGCAGGCGCAGAAAACCTGGCTTTGGCATCCAGCAGCCTGGTCTTGAACGCCTGCTGGAAAAAGTCGCCCACCATGGGCAGCGCACTTTGCGCGCCCTGGCCCCAGCGTTCGCCCAAAGTGACGCGGTTGTCGTTGAAACCGGTCCAGGCCCCGGCCACCAGCTGCGGCTGCATCAGGATGAACCAGCCGTCGGTGTTGTCCTGGGTGGTGCCGGTTTTGCCGGCGACGTCGGCGCGTATGCCGTAGCGGCTGCGTATGCCGGCGCCCGTGCCCTGGTCAATCACCCCGCGCATCACATCGACCAGCATGTTGGCCGCCTGGGTGGACATGGCGGCTTCGGCCACCGCCGGTTCAAAAGCTTCGAGCACCACGCCGTTGCGGTCTTCCACCCGGGTGACCAGCATGGGCGCCACGTAGCGGCCATCGTTGACCAGGGTGGCGTAACTGGCCACCATTTCTTTGAGCGTCACCGGGCTGGTGCCCAGCGCCAGTGACAAGACCTCATCAAGTTTGCTCTGGCGCACCCCCATGCTGTGCGCCAGCCTGGCCACTCGCGCCGGCCCCACCACCTGCATGACCTGGGCGGTGATGGTGTTTTTGGAATAAACCAGGCCTTCGCGCAGTGTCATCGGCGCGCCGCTGGGGCCAGTGCCGTCGGTGGGCCGCCAGAAAGTGCCGTCGCCCAGCGGGATGTCCACCACCTGGTCCATGAAAGGGTCGTAAGGCCGTGAGCCGTTTTCAAAGGCCGCGCCATACACAAAAGGCTTGAAGGTCGAGCCCGGCTGCCGGCGCGCCTGCGCCACATGGTCAAACTGGTCCTGCGCAAAGTCGCGGCTGCCGACCCAGGCCAACACATGGCCGTTGGCCGGGTTCAGCGCCAGAAATCCGGCCTGCAGCCGGGTTTTGTCTTCGCGCAGTTTTTCCATGAAGCCGGGGTCGCCTGCCGTGAGCTTGAAGGCCTGCTCTTCGGACTGGCCGGCGGCGCGCGCGGCTTTGTACTCGGGTGTATCCAGTACCAGGGTCAGCATCAGCTCGCGCTTTTTGCCGGGCTTGCCGCCCTTGCCTTTGGCCTCTGCCCAGCCGGCTTTTTGCGCCCAGTCGGCATCCGACAAAACCTGCAGCTTGTCGGCCTGGCGCATGACCGCCTCATTGGCCATGGCCTGCAGGCGCGAATCTATGGTGGTGCGCAGCACCAGCCCGTCGGCATAAATGTTGTAGTCGTTGCGGTCGGCCCACTCGATCAGCCAGCGCCGCATCTGCTGGGTGAAGTGTGGCGCCGGGCCCAGCTCCGGCTCCTGGCGCTCAAAGTCGACCTGCAGCGGCATCTGTTTGAGCGCGGCCAGCTGTTCGGCCGGCAGCTTCTGCTGCCTGACCATCCGGCCCAGCACGGTGTTGCGGCGCTGCAGCGCGCGCTCGGGATTGAGCACCGGGTTGTAATAACTGGTGCCCTTGAGCATGCCGATCAGCGTGGCGCTTTGCAACACGTCGAGTGTGTCGGCGCTTTTGTCAAAGTAGGTGCGGGCCGCCATCTCTATGCCCCAGGCGTTGTACAGAAACGGCACGGTGTTCAGGTAGGTCTCCAGGATTTCGTCCTTGGAGTACACGGCTTCGATCTTCAGCGAGGTAATCGCCTCCTTGATCTTGCGCGTCACGGTGCGGGATCGGCCAATTTCTGCCGGGTAGAGGTTGCGCGCGAGCTGCTGCGTGATGGTGGAGCCGCCCTGCACCCTGCCCTGCAACGTGTTCAGCGCCGCCGAAAAGGTGCGCTTCAGGTCCAGCCCGCGATGGCTGTAAAAGCGCGCATCTTCGGTCGCAATCAGCGCGTCCTTGACGTGCGGCGAGATGTCCTCGAGCTTGACCCAGTCGCGGTTCGCGCGTTTGAAAACCGCCAGCTCCTGGCCGTCGGCCGACAACAGCACCGACGGTTTGGCCGCCTTGGCCTTGCGCAGGTCGTCAATACTCGGGGTGAAAGGAATCAGCGCCAGCACGTACAGCAGCAGCACCACCGGCAGCGCAGCGAGCCCCCAGGCCAGGCCGCGCAGCGTGGGATGGCGGATGGCCGAAGCCAGGGCGGCGCCCCAGCGGCGGAGGGACACAACAAGGGAGGATGTGATGGGCGTGGTCATTCGCTGCAAGGCTAATTCAAGGCCGGCGACCGGGCTGTAGGACCAGGCGCACCAAGCCCATCATCCGCCTTCGTGCGGCAGCGGCACGTGCGGATTCAGACCTTTTTGTTGAGCGGCTTCCAGCCGGCAAACTGCGGGTAATGGCGCTGCACCACCGCACCGTCGAAATCCCAGGCGATACATTTGCCGACGTGATACGGCGGCCCGGCGTTTTTATCCTCGGGTGCGCCCGACTGCCGGCGCAGCCGCTCGCGGTACACCGGCACAGTCTGGTAGGCGGCAGTCGCCATGTTGAACAGCAGCTCGCGCAAATGGGTGCAGCCGCGTGTGCCACCCAGGGCTTTTTCAATCGCCTGGCGCCAGCCCGGCCCCATGGTCACACCGACCATCTGCTGCATCGGGTCCACGCCCTGCTGGCATTCGGCGAACGGCGTGTGGTCGCTGGCGGTGGCAATTTCACGTATGGTCATCTGGTCGTCCACCGTGGCGCGTATCGCCATGCCGTGTATCGGCGTGCCCGGCGGCATGTCGCCGCGCTCCGAGCGGTCCAGCGGGTAGGTCTTGCTGTCGCTCATCTCGGCCTCGATGTCCCACAGGCCGTCTTCACGCCGGTAGCCGCGGTAAACAACGGCGCGGGTGTGCAAATGGGTTCGGGCTGGGGGTGCGGGTAATGGCATGGGAAGGCTTGGTGACGGTAAAAGGTGTGCAGGACAGATCCGCCATTTTCCCAGCAAGACAGGCCCCGGGCTGCGCTGGCCGCGACAAGTTTTTCCGTTTGACATCAAACAGGCCGCCAGCCCTTTGCCGACCTGCGCAGGCAGCTACTGTTTTTATAGCGTTTGCGGTCCCCGGCTGCCGCTCGCCCTGAGCCTCATTTTTTTGACAGCTTTTGAATCGCCTGACGGCCAGGCTGCGTATCCCCTTTAGCCGGGCAGGTGCTGCGTCATTGGCCCTGCTGGCCTTGTTGCTGTAAGAAAACCCCTCCAGCGACGACTCATACCCAAAGCCACAATGGCTGCTTAGCCAAGGAGATTGTCATGATGAGCCGAAGAAACACCGTGCTGGGCCTGTCCGCCCTGATCGCAGGCGCCCGTGCCTTGCTGGCGGGTTCGCCCGCACATGCCGCCCGCGCCTACGAAGTCACGCGCAGCGACGCCGAGTGGAAAAAAATGCTGACTCCCGCCCAGTACCAGGTGCTGCGCAAGGCCGGCACGGAAACCCCGTACACCAGCCCGCTGAACAAGGAAAAGCGCACTGGCGTTTACAGCTGCGCCGGTTGCGCCCTGCCGCTGTTTTCATCGGCCACCAAATACGACAGTGGCACCGGCTGGCCGAGCTTCTGGCAGGCGATGGACAAAGCCGTGGCGGAAGAAAGCGACACCACGCTGTTCATGAAACGCATAGAAGCCTTGTGCAGCCGCTGCGGCGGGCATTTGGGCCATGTGTTTGACGACGGCCCCAAACCCACAGGCCTGCGTTATTGCATGAACGGTGTGTCCCTGAACTTCAAGGCGGCCTGATGATGGGCAAACTGCTGTCCGGCACAGGCGCCGTCGCGCTGTCGGCCTGGGTCTTGTTCAGCGGCAGCGCGGCCGCAGAAAAAGCCGTCAAGCTGCCGGCCCCGGCGCTGGACCTGCCAGCCGGCAGCGCCAGCCGCGAGACCGCCGTGTTGGCAGGCGGCTGCTTCTGGGGTGTGCAGGCGGTGTTCCAGCACACCCAGGGCGTGCTCAATGCGGTCTCGGGTTACGCGGGCGGCGAGAAATCCACTGCCAGCTACAGCATGATCGGCTCGGGCCGCACCGGACATGCAGAGGCTGTGCACATCACCTATGACCCGAAACAGGTGTCTTACGGCAAATTGCTGCAGATCTACTTTTCCGTCGCGCACGACCCGACCACGCTGAACCGCCAGGGCCCTGACACGGGCACGCAGTACCGCTCAGCCATTTTTTACCAGGACGCCAGCCAGAAGCAGGTGGCCGAACGCTACATTGCGCAGCTCGATGCGGCCAGGGTGTTCCCGGGCAAGATCGTGACCCAGCTCACGCCCCTGGCGCAGCCACTGGCCTTCTACCCTGCCGAGGACTACCACCAGGACTACGCCACGCTGAACCCGCGCCAGCCCTACATTGCCAAGTTTGACTTGCCGAAAATCGCCAACCTCAAAACCATGCTGCCCGAGCTGTACCGCGACAAGCCGGCGCTGGTGTCGCAAGCCGGCAAGTAGGGCAAGCGCCAGCGCCGCACGGTCAGCGGGCTGCGGCAATGGCCTACAGGTTTGAGGCGCCGGGCGCAGTAGGCTCAATGCTCCACCATCAGGAGCTTCCATGACCCCAGCCGGCGAACAACCCGAGTGTGTTGATGCCATCGGCCTCGCCGCCTGCGAGCCAGGGCGCGCGGCGCGCTGATGGACAGCTTTCTGGGCAGCGCCGCGCACGGCGTCACCGCGGTTCTGCTGGGCATCGTGACCTTGCTGGGCCTGGTCATCTGGTCCATCAAGCGCCACCGCAGCCCGAAACTGAAGATCGAATGCGGCGCGTCGATTGGCACGCTGATTCCCTCGCTGGCCGGCCTGACCTTGAGCACCGCCGTGGGTGGCAACGCTGTTGCCATCCTGGAAAACGGCCGATTTTTTGATGTGTTGATCGCACGCATTGGCGCGGCCAAAAAGACGGTGCACTTCGAAACCTTTCTCTGGAAAGACGGCCAGCTGGGCCAGCGCATGGCCACGGCCCTGACAGAACGCGCCAAAGCCGGCATCAAGGTGCGTGTGCTGCTGGACGCCACGGGCTGCAAGGGCATGGGCAAGGCGACACGGCAGCAGCTCAAGGACGCCGGCTGCAAGCTGGTGTTTTTCCACGAAAAAGCCTTCCACAACATCGGTGTGATGAATGAACGCGACCACCGCAAGCTGGCGGTCATCGACGGCCGCGAGGCCTTTGTTGGCGGCCACTGTGTGGTGGACAGCTGGCTCGGTGACGCTGAAGACGGCCTGCACTATGCCGACCTCAGCGTGCACCTGCACGGGCCCATCGTGCACAGCGTGCAGGCCGCCTTCAGCGAGAACTGGGGCGGCCAGACCGGCGAGCTGTTTGTCGGCGACGATGTGTTTCCGGCCCTGGAAGCTGCGGGCGATATCACCCTGCATGCGTCTTATGCCAAACCCGAAGGCTCGGCACCGGCCGTCAAAATCCTGCACCACACGGTGATTTGCCTGGCGCAAAAACGCATCTGGATCCAGAACCCCTACTTCATCCCTGAGCCCGAAGCGATCGACGCCTTTGGTGAAGCCGTCAAACGCGGCGTCGATGTGCGCGTGATGATGCCCTCGACCAGCGGCTCGGACAACCCCATGGTGCAACACGCCGGCCACCGCAACTTTGAAAAACTGCTCAAGTGCGGTGTGCGCCTGTTTGAGTACCCGCACACCCTGCTGCACCAGAAAGTCATGACGGTGGACGGCGTCTGGAGCGCGATCGGTTCCAGCAACTTCGACGACCGCTCGTTTGACACCAACGACGAGATCACCCTGGGCATCCACGACGCCGCCATCGCCAGCCAGCTTGACGCCTTTTTCGAAAAATACGTGGCGCGCTGCAAGGAGATCGATCTCACGGCCTGGCAACAGCGCGGGCTGTGGCACAAGGCCAAGGACAATATGTTTTACCTGTTCAACGAGGTGTTGTGAGCAGCCAGAGGCGTGCACTTGCCCCCCAAATGGGGGATGCGCCAGCCGGTTTTCTTATGTAGCCTGCATGCCTGTCCACCCATTGCTGGACACCAACACGCGGGGTAAACATGAAACACTGGCTTGTTGTGGCCTGCGCCCTTCTGCTGTCTGGCTGTGCCACACAAAGGGGCATTCAGTCCAACCTGAAAGAAAGCATACGTCTGGCTGAACTGTGCAACAAGATTCACTTTGACAGCAACGACTACGCCACCCATCTGAGAAACAGCCTGCAGTCCCTGGTGGTGGGCTCCTGTGAATTCAGCCCCATGCCCGAAGCCGGCCTGGACAAAATCCCCGGCGTTCCCACACCCGCATGCACGGCATCCTTCGAGCTGACCCGAACAAGGGTGGGCGAGCTGGGAACGTCATTGGATATCCTGCTCAAGCAGCTCAAGCAAACCCTGCAGGAGGACAGAAGCACATTGCGGCGGTTCCGGAACCGCGTCTCGGGTTTGTGCAGCGTCAGAACAGAATGTGCCACCGAGGTGGCCAGCCTGCTGCGCGACAACAGCGTCTCTGTCGCCATCCTGGATCTGGGAAAAAAACTGCATGAAAAGACCCGGGAGCATCAGGCCGCCGCGAGCAAACAGGTTCAGGCCGCAAAGGACGCCCTGGACACCATGGATAAAACCTGCAACCCGCAGTCTGAGACCAACGCCCCATTGAACAATGCCGCATTCAAGGAGCTCATAGAAAGCACCCGCAGCACGGTGGCCAGTGCCGAAAGCCAGATCAAGCGCACAACCACACTGGTCGACACGCTGAGCAGCCAAAAATTCACCGCCAACGCCGCATCCGCCCATACCGGCAAAGCCCTGGCCAGGCGGATTTTGTCCGGCCTCGAGTCGGCCACCGCCCCCATAGAAAAATCGCTGGAGAAGCTCGATGAAAGCTGGTACGGCGCCATCAGCCTGGTCAACCTCGCGGGTGAGCAGCCCTTGTCCGATGCGCTGGTGAATCTGTTCCAGTCTTCTTTCAAGGCGGATGCCGGGCGCGACGCACAGGAGATCAGCGCCAGGGCGCGACTGTCGCTGGCCAGGGCCGCCTGCGACCGCTACCTCGAAGCCGTGCCTTCCGCCCCGGGGCTGGGCGGCTATGTGCGGCCCATCCTGGTGAAGGCGCTGATTTCACAAATCGAGGGCGCACAGGTCAACAAACAAAGCTACGAGGATTACGCTGCGACCTATCCGCAGCATCTTGAACCGCCCGACGCCTCCTGCGATGCTGAAACCAGCAAAGAAGTTGTGGCCAAAAAACGCCAGGAACTCAGTGAAAAATTCTGCGCGGGGCTGCAGGCCAGGGACAGCCAGGCGGAGTGCGCGGTCAACGACATCGGCATCACCCTGGACATCGCCGAAAAATTCGAGCAGCGCAAATGGAAAGGCGGCAAGGCGATGACGGAGCGGCTCACGCGTATTGCCGACTATGTGGCGCGCAACCGCTTTCGGGTCAGCGCCACCATCAAGGGCCATGAATCCTCAGGTGACGCCAAAGACCTTTTCCTGAAGGTCGAAGGCGCCTTGCACCCCGAGACCTGCGCGGCCGCGGGCGAAGTGCCGGTCAGGATATCCACAGGCGCGACCGAATGGGAGACAGATCTCCACCCGCACATGCGCCCTTCGCTGGAAACGGTCAATGGTGTGAGAAAACTGCGCATTTCTGACCGACCGTCGAAAGACAAAACCGCGCTGCCCCTGTATATCGAAGAAAAGACAGGCGCCCCCTGGAGCTGTGAGGCAGGGGTGCTGAAGATTCCGATGGAAGACCAGTTTCTGTTCTCCTACCTGCGCGCCTGGTGGGCCAGCCAGCTGCTGTCCAAAAGATCGGGTGATTTTGTGTATATCCACGACCTGATCGAAATCGGTACCGCCCATGCGGCCAACGACTTGCTGAACTTTGATGACGGCAGCCCTGACCGCTTCATCCGGATAGACCTCACCTTCAGGGACCGCTAGGCGCGAGCGGCTTGCCTGGGGTTGTAGCGGTCAAATTGGCTTCCAGCCCTTATGCAATCTGCGCAAGAAGCGACCCAATCGATAGCAATCAGAGGCAGTTGCCACGCCTAAGCCACCCTGGCCGGGCGAGCGCCGCGCAGCCACCACGCCATGCCCAGCAACAGCGCCCCGGCAAGAGCCCATGCCACGGTGGGCAGCCATGGCAGCAACGGTGCAAACTGCGCATCCTTGTTCAGCTCGGCAGCCACCAGCGCGATACGCGCCAGCGCGGCCAGCGCCAGCAAAGAGAACATGGCCCCGGTCACCAGCCCCTCGCGCCCGGTGCGGCCTATGACCAGCGCGCCGGTAAACGCACTCATCATCACCAGACCCCAGGCGCCGCCAGCCACAAACTGTGCGGCCAGAAGAAAGTTCAGGCTGCCGGCCAGCGTACTGAACCAGGTGGCGACTGCGCCCACGCAACCGGCCGCACCCATGACCAGCACGCCGCCATAACGGGCGGTGAGCCGGCTGGCCGCCAGCATCAGCAGGCTGAAGCCTATCCAGAACACCGGCAGCAAGAACTCCAGATCGGCGGGTTTGGCAAAACGCAGGTACTGCGGTGCCGAGTTGAGGGAGGAATGGATTTGAAAGCCCATACCCAGCAACACCATAGCGGCCAGAAAAGGCGCGATGGGCGGCTTGGTGGCCAGCGCGTCAACGCCTGACGCCGCTGCCTGGACCGCACCACCTTGCTTCAGGCTGCGCTCTGCCCAGACAATGCCCAGCGTTGCCAGCGCCAGCGAGATGCTGGCCAGCGCAAAGGGCCAGCGCGGGTCCAGCCCCCGCAGCGTCACGGTGAGGTAAGGCGCCAGCGCACCCGCAATGCCCAGCCCGAAAAATGACACGCTGGCCAGCCAGGGAATGGCCGGCAACGCGGCGTATTTGCCCAGCAGCACCAGCGGCGGCGCACGCAGGGCCGACGAGGTCACCGACCAGACCAGCGTGAAAGCCAGAAACAGCCACTGCACGGCCGGCCCCCTGGCCGCCAGCAGCGGCAGCAGCAAAAACGCCAGGCACGAGACCAGCGTGACCAGCACAATCCAGCGGCCCAGGCGGCCAAACACCCGCACCGACTTGTCAGCCGCCACACCCATCGCGGTGTCGGCCAGCAGAAAAATCAGCTGGTCCATCATCAGGATGACCAGCACCATCTCTTTGCCCAGACCCACCTGCGCAGCCAGTTGCGGCAAAAAGATGACGTACACCGTCCACGTCAGGGTGAACAGCAGCTGTATCAGCGCCAGCGTGATGCCGACCTTGTGGGGGATGGGCGTGGGCAGGGTCATGGTGCGCGTCCCGGGTTGGAATCAGCGCATGGTGCCACGTCTGCGGCAATGGCTCAACAGCCAATGGGTGGCAAGGCCCTGGCACCGGACTGATTGGCCATGACTGCGCCAGATGGCCGAGTAGAACAGACAGGATTGGGGTCATCCCGAATGCAGGCGCTTCAGGCTTGAGGTTCAATGAGCGCACGCAGGACAACAAACCGCTCGCCATCCGGGCGGCATCAAGCACGCTTGTTCATGCCGGGGGCGCCATTTTGCGCAGCAACCGGATTGATGTCCTGTGTACCCGAATTTATCCACACTTATTCCCATTTATCACCGACAGGAAACCCTTCATGCGCCAACTCAAATACATTGCCATCGCCACCGCCACGCTGGCACTGCTCACCGCCTGTGCCAGCTGGGAGGGCACCGGCCCGATGAGCTTTTTTATCACCAGCGCGGGCAGCGGCAAGGGCGCCGACCTGGGCGGCCTGGCCGGCGCAGATGCCCATTGCCAGAAACTGGCCGCCGCTGCGGGTGCCGGCAACAAGACCTGGCGCGCCTACCTGAGCACGCCACCCACCTTTGCCACGGCCACAGCACCCGCCGTGGCCGCCAACCATGCGCGTGACCGCATCGGCAACGGCCCCTGGTACAACGCCAAGGGCATGCTGATTGCCCGTGACGTGGCGCAACTGCACAACGGCAACAAGCTGTCCAAGGAAACCGCGCTGGACGAACGCGGCAACGGCATCAAGGGCCGGGGCGACACCCCGAACGAGCACGACATGCTGACGGGGACACGCTCGGACGGAACCGCTTTTGCACCGCAGACCGACACCACCTGCAAATCCTGGACCAGTTCCACCGACGGCTCGGCCATCGTTGGCCACCACGACCGCGTCGGCCCCAACACGGATGACTGGGCCAAGTCCTGGAACTTCTCGCACCAGTCCGCTGGCTGCAGCCAGGAAGCGCTGGTGCGCACCGGCGGCGCGGGCAAGTTTTACTGCTTTGCGTCCAACTGATCTCCTGGGGGGCTGAGGCCCCATTGACGCACCCTTACCGTCCCGGCCTTGCGCCGGGATTTTTTTTGCCGATTCAGATCAGGATGCGCCCACCGTCTGTGTTTTTCCAGGATGACGCAGGTTCTGCTGAACGTCGAGTACTAAAAATTTCTACAGTGAGAAAGTGAATAAGCCACACAGATAAACGCCTGCGTTCCGGGGAGCCGCTCCTAGAATTTCTCCACAACTTCCAGGACACATCATGGCTTTCAGGTTACGCAGCCTCGCGCTAAGATTGCCCAGTGTTGTGCGCTGTGTGGCGCCGATGAGGCGAGTCTATTTGACCTTGTCGGTCAAGCGAAACCACGGCGCATTGGTCGCGACGGGCCGCCGTCCCTATTACACCTCCGTCGCGGATACCACGGGAACCGCGACAGCCATCACAAAAACCATAGACCGCGGCACCAGCATGCCAGGCGCCAAGCAGAATCTGGTCATGCTTGCTGACGTGGGCCCCTCATCGAACACAGCTGAATATCTGGAGCGCAGTGCCAACCGGATGCTCGCGCTGGAGGCCCTGGGCATTCCCAATGGAAGAACCACCTTTATTGCTGCTGCCGACAAACTGCTCACTGCGGAGCAACGCAAGAATTTCGACAGTTTCCTGAAATTGCAGGCTCGGATCCGCGGTCATTTTCAACATGTTCTGGTTGTCAGAGGCTCTGACATGGCCAAGAAGAAAGAGCTTGGGGACGGCTATGAGAAGGCGATCAGTCAGGCCTACGCGGAGGCCTGCGCCATCGTCAACGATTCCCACCGTGATCGCCTGGCACTCATCATGAATCTGTACCAGCCCTATGCGGCCCTGATGGCAGAGCAGGCCCTGAAAAGCCAGTTCATGGCCGTCAAGTATTTCACCTCGCCCATCTTCCGGCTCTCGGACCTGCCGCTTGAAACGCTGCTGCATCTGCAAAAGGAAATGCAGCTTGGCAAGCACGATATAACCTTCGGCCTGCTGCAAGCCAGCTTGCGGATGTATGGCAGCCACAGCCAGCAAATTGTGGCGCCCACGGACCACCGGGTGAATGCGGCAACAGGCCGCGACAGATACCTCCTGCCGCCCCTCAAGCCCGACGGCACCGTTGACCTGAGCTATATCACCGACGCTCTCGATTGGGCAGCCCGGTATCACAAAAAGCCAGCCCAGGCGTTTTACACGCGTTCCGGCTCGGGGCACAACGCCCAGCTGGTCCTGGAAGCCATGCGCAGTACCGAATTTGACTTGACCTCCATGTGGGCCCGTTGGGAGGCACGCATGCTCGCGGCGCCAGACCCCAAGAGCAAAGCCCCCAAAAAGCCCCTGTAAACCGCGCCAGGCTCGCCACAACCGGGCGCGCTCCGCAACGCAGGGGCAAAAAAGAAAACTTGATGCCGGTCAATCCGGCCCCATCATGGATGCAGCACCATCTGTGACCACCGCCAAGGAGCCGACCATGACAGACAACGCCCTGACCACCCTCCCCACGCGCAAACTGCCCATGCGCGCCCTGCTGATGCTGCTGATGTGCCTGGCCTTCCAGCTCGCCGCCTGGGTGCTGATTGCGATCGCGCTGCTGCAGCTTGCCTTTGCCGCCTTCACCGACGAGGCGAATCCGCGTTTGCAGAGCCTGGGCCGCAGCGTGGGCCGCTACCTGGGCCAGATCGCCGCCTTTGTGTCTTTTTCCACCGAAACCCTGCCCTTCCCCTTCAGCGACTGGCCACCTGCGGAGGTGTGAACTGGCGCTGGTTCGGAGCGGGATGATGGGTCAAATCGGCTTCCAGCCCTTTAGCCACGGGCGCAAGCAGCTATAAATTCAATAGCATATGACGCCGGGTGAGGCTTGGCTGCGCAGCTTTTTCTGGCTGCTGGCTGTCGATTCCGGGCAGGCCCAATCGTCGTAGAGTCAGAGGGCCATTCCTCTGCTCTTTCCAAAAGGAAGCCATCATGTCCACAGGAACCGTCAAACTTCACCGCGTGCTGCGCTCCACCCCCGATCGGGTGTACCGCGCTTTTCTCGATGCCAGCGCCTTTGCGAAATGGCTGCCACCGTTCGGCTTCACCGGCACTGTCCACCAGATGGACGCCAAAGTCGGCGGCCAGTACCGGATGTCATTCACCAACCACAGCAATGGGCACAGCCACGCCTTCGGCGGCAGCTACCTGGAACTGGTACCCAACGAGCGCATTCGCTACACCGCCAGCTTCGAAGACCCGAACCTGCCCGGCGAGATGACCACCACCATCACGCTCAAGGCCGTGTCCGCCGGTGTGGAGGTACACGCCGTGCAGGAAGGCATCCCGGCCATGATCCCGACCGACCAGTGTTACCTCGGCTGGCAGCAGTCGCTGCTGCTGCTGGGGCAGCTGGTGGAGGCAGAAATCAGCGAGTGAGGACACTCCCTATCCGTCATTGCGGGCCTGACCCGCAATCCATGTCGGCACACCCGCGCCGCTGGTCCATGAAGCATGGATCCCGGATCCAGTCCGGGATGACAAACCGGACTAGGACTCGACTACTGAGTGCCACCAGATCCTGAAGTCGCGGCACAAGCCACCGGCTTCGAACTCGGCAACGGCCACGCCATCCAGCGCCAGGCGCGGCAAAGGGTCACCCGGCTGGCGCGCGAGCTGGCTGGTACCGGTGGAGGCGGCCCACATCGCAAACATTTCTTCTGAAGTCACCTGGTAAGTGGTGTGCCAGTGCGCAATGCCGCCCAGCGCCTGCGCATGCAGGATGTCGAAGCTCAGCACAATGTCGGTCTGCAGCTTGACGCGCTGCCAGTACTGCCTGATCTGCGCGTGCCCGGTCTGCACCGCAAACGGCGTGTTGTGGTACTGGCCGTCTTCGGTGAACAGCGAGGCCAGCAAAAATTCGTCCCGGGTCTCCCAGGCTTTTTTGTAGTTTTCCATGAAGCGCTGCATCAACATCCCAATGTCCCTCCGTCATTCGAATATGGCACCATTTTGGCGCAAGGCTGCGGCAGCAGTATTCAGCCCTATGGCCCGCCCGTGAATCGGTTGCCTGCGGGCGGCTTACGCGGCAAGATGAGGGCTCCATGTTTTTCCAGGCGCCCCACTACCTCTGGCTGATGCTGGCACTGCCGCTGCTGCCGGTCCTGTACATCTGGCTGCTGCGGCGCCGGGGCAAGCTGGCTGTGCGTTTCAGCAGTCTGGGCACGGTGCGCGCCGCAGCCGCGGCGCGCACCTGGCGGCAACATGTGCCAGCCGCCCTGCTGTTGCTGGCTTGCGCCGGCTTGTTGCTGGCCGCAGCGCGCCCCATGGCAAAGGTGCCGTTGCCCTGGGCCCGCTCGACCATCGTCCTGGCGATGGACGTATCGCTGAGCATGCGCGTCAACGACGTCCAGCCCACCCGCATGGTGGCCGCGCAAGAGGCCGCCAAACTCTTTTTGCAAGACCTGCCCAGAAAGATTGAAGTCGCACTCGTCACCTTTGCAGGCAGCACCCAGGTGGCGCATGCCGCCACCCTGGACCGCCCCGCTTTGGTCGCAGCGATCGACGCATTTCAGATGCAGCGTGGCACCGCCGTCGGCAGCGCCATCGTCACCAGCCTGGCCGAGCTGTTCCCGGACCACGGCCTGGACCTGGGGGAAATGACCTACGGCAACAGCAAGCCGCGCGGCAAGAGCCTGGACGACAAAGACAAAGAAAAACCACCGCCACCTCCGCTCACACCAGTGGCGCCGGGTTCGTACGACGCCGCGGCCATCATCCTGCTCACCGATGGCCGCCGCACGACGGGCGTGGACACCCTGGAAGCCGCAAAAATGGCCGCCGACCGCGGTGTGCGCATCCACGTCATCGGCCTGGGCAGCGTGGGCGACGCCGCAACCATGCCCGAAGGCATGGCCATCTACCTGCAACTGGACGAACCCACCCTGCGCGAGGTCGCCCGCATGACAGGCGGCGAGTACCACCAGGCGGGCACGGCCGAAGCGCTGCGCAGCGTTTACGAAAACCTGGGGTCAAGGGTGCAGGTGCAGACGCGCGAGACGGAGGTCTCGGCTTTGCTGGCGTTGTTGTCGGCGGCGCTGGCGCTGGCGGCGGGGGGGCTATCGCTGCTGTGGTTTCGGCGGGTTGTGTGACTGACGGGGCCCTTGCGCGCGGCCTAGCGCCCGGTGTGGCGTCGCTGTCTTTGTGCCACATGCCAGCGCGCCTAGGCTATTTGACATACCTCACCACCGTAAATTTGCTGTCGTGCTTCTGGATCCCTACCGACGCCCCCAAACCGACATCGAGCAGTCTGCAATGGCACTTCAATAACGCCCAATGCAGAACGCAATTTCTCTATTCTTCAATCGTCCAACTCAGGCGCACACAGTGCACAGTTTCGACTTTTTATCCTGAAGTCATAACTTCAGCCATCAAAGTTTTCGCGCTAGGGAGTTAACAACCAGCCTTAACAGTGCCTCAAATGTCATATCGGACAATATCGGAAGCCGTGCCATCACTCTCGGGTCAACTCCGCCGTCCGCGACACGGCTTATCGCGATTTTCAGTTGAGCCAAGGCTGGATTTACGTCTGGTTTTACAGCACCATGCGCCAGAGATTCGCTTGCATGTAGGTGGAAATACCCCGCAGTCGTCGGATCGAGCCTTAAGGACTGGCCGAGAGTAGCAACGGCCATTCGAGCGTCTCTATAAAGTGGGTCATGATAGGTGGCAAAAAGTTTTCCAAAAGCTAGCCCTAAGCTTGCAAGCGCTTTTTTTGCATGGTCATTATCAGTGCGCGGGGGTGGACATTGATCACTTAAAGTGAAGGCAGCTAGCAAGGCTGAATTGGCCTGTTCATCGCATTCCCCTTCAGAAATGCCCCACTCAAAGAAGAACGCTCTATGGTCTGTACCCAGAGTTGACGCGTCGCGAAAAAGGGCCACCGCCTCATCAGGCGAACCAATTTTTCTATAGATGCTAGCTAGATGGGCACGCGTCAGGGAGTCTTCAGGCTCACGTGCGAGGATTGCCTTGGCAATACGAACGGCAAGCTCCGCTTTTCCACTATCAACAAAGTGATCGGGAAAGCGATAGCGCCAGGTTGCAGGACCCTCGGGAAGATATTGACCATCTCTTCTTGCTTCTATTGCTGCCTCACCTAGTCGCACAAAAAGTTCACCAATTTCTTCACCATATTCCTGCTCAAGGACCGAGGTTAGCATGTCCGCGATGCGTCGATGGCGTGTAAAAATGTACGAGGATGTGGTTGTCACAGCAGCCTCTTGACCGAGAGGAACTAATATCTCACGATGCAGCTTTTCAATCGGGCACCCAAGAGATTCAGCCAGTACAGACCGAGAGAGAAATTCCAAGCCCTCTGAATGCATTGCCGCGATAAAAGCGAGAGCATTGGCCAAATTTCCGCCGCTAGGAATTTTCCTTTGGCGTAGTCGCTCCCACATCACCCCCGCGTGATTCCGCAGATCGGTACCTGTCCGTAACGCCAACAATGCCCCAAAGAAAGCGCCCCCCGCCGTTTTTGCTTCTTCTTTGGCTTGAGCTTCGAGAGCAATAGCGCGCCTGTCTTCCGGCAATTGAGCGAGATTGCCTAAGCCAACATCACCATACGCCTGCCACGCTAGGACGATGGATGTGGCGTCCACCAAGTCTAAGCCTACCAGCCGTTGAGAACGCAAACTGGACACGCTGGACCATTGCAGTTGGTCAGCTCCGGAGGATCGCCAATCCGAATCTCTGCAAGCGAGAAGGCAATGAACCTTCCCCCTAAGCTCCTGCGGAATTTGCCGAACGAGATTGAGAATTTCGGGTGCGACACGATCAGCTTCATCAATGACGATGAGCCAAGTAAACTCTTTGGTAAGTAGGGGAAGAATACTCGCAACGACCAAAGGCTGAGCTTCGTCGCGACGCTGCAAGATTCGCCAATCGTTCCGAGCGCTAACTACGGCATGTGCCGCCTGTAAAAGGGCTGTGGTCTTTCCTTCGCAGCCCGCCGCCAATATTAGGGTCACAATTGGCCCGTCGGCAACTTCAACACCGTCGAACTGCTTGATCAAACCGTCAACAATCTTACGGCGGGGAATTGAGACGGATAGAGCTGTTGGCCAATCGGGGACCGCTCCATCAAAAAAACGAAGTGCCAACTCTTTTTCTAGCGGAGCGCAGTGCTGATCTAAGTCCTCACTCTTCACCACACTCCAGCCTTTGGGAGGCTGTATCTGCGCCGTTGCAGGTGAGTACTTTGGCAACACGCCCTGGGCCCCGGGAAGCGGGTAATGCCACCAATCGCTTTGGCGATGATGTTCGTGAAAAGCATCGGATGCGAGCACCCAAACTTGTTGCTCAGGAAGCCAACGTGACGGTTGAAGCCGGACCTCACTAAGCGGCAAGTGCGCCTCGCCCCAAACCAGCCCATTACGCCATATCTCGCCTTCTCGTGCTTGAAAACCGGCGCCGGCCTGAATAGCTAGAAATGTGTGCCCGCCGCCATAAGATGGCTCTGCCCACGAGTCGTGCAAGTGTCCATGAAGATAGAGAACCCGATGTTGCCCCAGTAAACTTTTTATTGGTTTCTGCTGATCAGGCAAAAACCAACTTACTGGATGATGCCCAAGAACAATGCTTAGGTCAGCGCCTGAAGTTGCATTGAGACCATTTTCTAAAAGAGATTTTCCAGGCGTAAGTTGCCGTTCATCGTTCTCATCTTTACTGAGCCAAGCTGTATTTACACCGACAATTCCTACCTTACTCCCACGGATTTCCAGCGTTGTTGAGAAAGCACCATCAGTCCCCGAGAATGCTGTTCGAGTCGGGGTGGGATCGTTATCCACATAACTTTTAAATCGAGGCATCAGCATGCTTCGCAGTTTCTTCCCTTCCTCGGTTGGGTCAAGATATCGCCCTGCTGAACTAGCAATTTCTAAGCGGTTAAACGCTTGATGCTCGTTTCGATCTGCATCATGATTTCCAGGCACGGCAAACGTTCGATCTGCAATCGATCCACCAATGGTCTCTTGGAGGGGTGCGACGAATTCAAGCCAAAATGTCACGTATTCACTCACAAGCCCTTTGTTGGCCAAATCACCAGTAAGAAAAATCATGTCAGGCACGAAGCCTTCAGACTTTCTCTTGGCGACGTGAGCCAAAATATAGTCAAACATTTTTCGGGTCGCATAGTGATCTTTACCCACATGAAAATCCGAAAGATGCAGCCAGCGAATTGGTTGATACTGAGTAGTCATGCCGTTAATTATGAAAAGTCACGCAGTCGTATGCGCAAGGCGCAACAACTCTTACTAGAAGCGCATCACTCTGATGTGGTGGTTAGTGAAGGCATAGACCCAAGCGACCCCATGCAGAATCGTGCCCACGGTTCTCCTCTTTTCGATCTTGAGTAATGATAGGCGCTCTGTTGCTCGTGGTCATCCTCCATATAGATGGGGTATTCAGTTTGCTCCCTCGAATGTGGCATGCGCGCCGCAGATCACCTCGCGCACTTGCGTGGGACCCCTCCCACACAAGCTCAGGCATTGCAGCAGTAGCGCCAAGCTGATGCGGCGCGCACTCTCAAAGCACAGGTTCACTCAGGCCCTGCACCCCAAAAAACCACAGGACCCCCATGACCGACCCACGCAACATTGCCCACGACAAAAAAGTCCAGCAGGAAAAGAAACACCGTGGCGAAGAAATCGCTCCCGGCGCGGAGCATGCCGTCCAGCCCGGCAAGAAGCCGCATCTGGTGACAACCGACGACAAACCCGAGACCAATGGCGAAACGGCTGAAAGGGACGAGCAGCCTGCGGGCTGATCCCCTGCCCTGCCGCCAAACAAAAAGCCTGCTGCACACTTGCAGCAGGCCTTTCTATTTCCTGGCGTCAGTCCCCGACGAAGCGTTCAATCACGAACCATCCGAATATCGACCTCCCGCTCCACATAGGCCCACTCCGGCGACGCCCGCAGTTCAGCCAGCATGTTGTTGAAACTGTCTTCATGCTCAGGCGCAAACTCGAACCAGGTCAAAAAGTCAAAGGGCTCATTGCCCGACAGGTCGCGGCAATGGTGCAGCCTGCGGGCGACGGCGGGCAGATATTGCAGGCCAATGCGGGTGTGGTGCGACTGTTCTTCAAAAATGGCGCGTCGTTCGTCCTGGGTCAGTGCCCACCAGGCCGGGCTTTTGCGGATGGGGATGAGGGCCGCGCAAACGGCCTCGGGCCGGCCCAGGCCTTGTTGTTTGGCCAGCAGCTGGTCTTTTTCGCTGCGCAGTACATAACGCTCGTTGCTGGTGATGCCTCGCAGCACCCATCCGGGTGTTGAGCTGGCTTCAGCCGCCAGGTCGGGCACAACCAAAACCCTGGCGATCTGCGCAATCGGTTCACCGGCCACCGCCCGTGCACTGGTAACGCGCCACGGGCCGGTGTTACCGCCTATGAATGAAAACAGCCGTGAAGTCATGTGCCTACCCACCTTTCTGCGCAGGCGGCATGCAACTACAGTGCCAGTTTCAGGCGCTGGATGCCTTGTTCGATCTTCGCGACATCGGCCGTTGCAAAACTGAGCCTGAAGGTCGCCATGTCCGGATTTCCCGCATAAAACGGCGCCCCCGGCACAAAGGCCACGCCCTGCTCAATCGCCTTTTTGGCAAACTCGCCAGCGTCTTTGGTTTTGCCGCCCGCACCCGTCAGCCGGGCCCAGAAAAACAGGCCGCCTTGCGGCTGCGTAAATTCCACCGCATCACCCAGTTCGCGCTTCAGCGCAGCGCCCATGGCCAGGGCGCGCTCGCCGTACACCTTGCGCACATTGGCCAGGGTGGCGGGCATGCGGCCGGCTTTGAGGTATTGCGCAGCGGTGGCCTGGGCAAAGGTGCTGGTGTGTGCGTCGCTGAACTGTTTGCACATGGTGGCTTTGGCCAGCAGCTCGGCGGGGCCAATCATCCAGCCCACGCGCAGGCCGGGGCTTAACACTTTGCTCATGCTGCCGCAGTGGGCAATCAGCTCGCGGCTGCCGGGCACGTCTTTGCTCAGGCTCAGGATGCTGGGGGGCGGCGCGGCGTTGAAGTACAGGTCGCCATACGGGTCGTCTTCCACAATCAGGGTCTGGTACTTCACGGCCAGGGCCAGCACTTTCTTGCGGCGCTCCAGGCTCAGCATGGCGCCGCTGGGGTTGCCGAAGGTCGGGATCAAATAGACAAACTTGGGTTTGTGCTCGGCCATCAGCTTTTCGAGTTCGTCGGTCTTGACGCCGTTGGCGTCAATCGGCGCGCTGATCAGTTCTGCGCCATAGAGGCGGAAGCACTGGATGGTGGCCAGAAAGGTCGGGCCTTCGACAATCACCTTGTCGCCGGGGCCAATCATGGTTTTGCCCAGCAGGTCCAGCGCCTGCTGGCTGCCGGTGGTGACGATCAGGCCGTCGGGTGCCACATCGACACCCTTGGTGCCCATGAAGGCGGCGAGTTGTTCACGCAGCGGGTTGTAACCTTCGGTGGCGCCGTATTGCAGTGCACCGCCGGGCTCCTCGGTCAGGGCCTTGTTGGCCGCTTCCTGGATGCCGGCCACGTCAAACATGGCGCTGTCGGGGAAGCCGCCGGCAAAGCTGATGATGCCGGGCTTGCCCAGCAGCTTGAATAACTCGCGGATGGCAGAGGTTTCTACGTTGTTGAGGCGGTCGGCAAAGGGCAAAGGCATGGTGGTCTCTCTTTCTGCTGAGCATTGTCGCCAATTTGCGCGCAGCTTTCCTGCGTGGCGGCAGAATGTGGGCCATGAACCTACCCGCCCTGCTTGTGGCCGCCAGCGCCGCCGTCATTTTTGTGCTGGGTGTGATGCACCTGGTCTTTACCTTCCACGGCCCCAAATTTGACCCGCGCGATGCCGAGCTCAAAGCCAGGATGATGGCTGTGTCACCCGTCATCAGCCGCCAGACCACCATGTGGCGGGCCTGGATAGGGTTTAATGCCAGCCACTCTTATGGCGCCATTTTGTTTGGCTTGGTCTGGGCCTATCTGGCGCTGGCGCGCCCGGTGTTTTTGTTCCAGTCGGTGTTTTTGCTGGCGTTGGGCCTGCTTGTGCTGGTGGCTTATGTGGTGCTGGCCAGGGTTTACTGGTTCAGCATTCCGTTTCGCGGCATAACGCTGGCAACGGTTCTTTACGGCCTGGGCCTGCTGGCCTATTTTGTTTGAGGTTTTTTGATGATTGAGCAACACATAGACATCCCGGGCGCCGACGGCGCGATGAACAGTTTTGTGGTCTGCCCCGAAGAAGGCGGGCCACACCCGGTGGTGCTGTTTTACATGGACGCACCCGGCAAGCGCGAAGAGCTGCACGACATGGCGCGGCGTATTGCGGCCGTGGGTTATTACGTGGTGCTGCCCAACCTGTATTACCGGCGCACGCGCGACTTCTGGCTGACCGAACGCACAGAGGCGCAAATGGCCACCATGTTTGAACACATGAACTCCCTGAGCAACGCCATGCTGGTGCGCGACACCGAGGCCATGCTGCGTTTTGTGGATGGCCAGCCGCAGGCCGACGCCAGCCGCGTCGGTGCGGTGGGTTACTGCATGAGCGGGCCGTTTGTGATGGCGGCGGCCGCGGCCCTGCCCGATCGCATCAGCAGCATTGCCAGCATTCACGGCGCCAACCTGGTGACCGACCGCGACGATTCCCCACACCTGATGGCCCCCAAAATTCGCTGCGAAAGCTACTTTGCCTGCGCCGAGACCGACCGCTGGGCCTCAGCCGAGATTGTGCAAACGCTGCAAGAGGCGCTGGTAGCCGGCGGCACGCCGCACCGCATCGAGTGGTACCCGGGCACAGAACACGGCTTTGTTTTTCCCAAACGCACAGGCATTTACCACCAGGCAGCGGCCGAGCGGCACTGGGAGCGGCTGTTTGACCTGTTCAGGCGCACGCTGCAGGCCTGAGCGCCGCTGAACCCGCCGGCAGGGCTTGCAAAACAGCCGCTTGACTGGAGTTGCACTCTGGAGTGATACTCCAGCCATGGACCCGAACTCGACCCGATCCAGACTGCTGGACGCCGCCACCGCGGTGTTTCTGCAACACGGCTTTGCCGCTGCTTCCATGGACATGGTGCGGCAGGAGGCCGGTGTCAGCAACGGCAGCCTGTACCACCACTTTCCCACCAAGGCGCTGCTGGCCGATGCGCTGTATGCCCACACGCTGCGCGACTTTCATGCGGCACTGCTGGGGCCCATCACCGGCCGGGCCACGGCGCAGTCGGGGGTGAAGGGCCTGATACGCGCCTACATCGCCTGGGTGGAACAACACCCCGACCGCGCGCGCCTGCTGCATGAACTGCGGCGCACTGGCGACATGACGGCTGGCGCAGAAATGGGCGCAGCCAACGCCGATGCCTTTGGCACGCTGGCGCAGTGGATTGACACCAAGGTGGCCGCCGGTGAAATGCGCGCCCTGCCGTTTCAGGTCTGGATGGCGGTGGTGTTTTCGCCGGCGATATCGCTCACGCCGCATTGGGTCAATCAGCCTGTACCCGCCGTTGCGCCCAAGGTGCGCGCCGCGCTGGAGCATGCCGCCTGGATGGCGGTGGCGGGAGATGCGCCATGACGCTGCGCAAACTTCATGCTCTTTCAGCAATGGTCATCGCAGTTTTCGCCTGCGTGCACATTGCCAACCACCTGGTGGGTCTGGGTGGCGCTTCGGCCCACATTGCTTTCATGGAAACAGCCCGCACCGTGTACCGTGCCCGCGCGGTGGAATGGGCCTTGCTGGCCTGCGTTGGTTTTCAGATCATCAGCGGCCTGGTGTTTGTGGTCAGGGGGTGGGGGCAACGGCACGGAGGCATCGCGTGGCTGCAGGCGCTTTCGGGCGCTTACCTTTCATTCTTTCTGGCCATTCACGTGGGCGCTGTCTTGTTCGGGCGCGTTGGCTTGGGGCTTGACACCAACTTCTATTTTGCGGCGGCGGGCTTTCACGTGGCACCGTTTCAGTTCTTCTTTGCGCCGTATTACTTTTTTGCTGTGGTGGCGCTCTTCACGCACCTCGGCTGTGCGGCCTACTGGCAGTCAGAAGGCCGGCCACACCTGACGAGAGCATTGATGATTGCCCTGCCCTGCGCAGTGGGCACCGTGGTTTCCCTGCTCATCGTGCTGTCGCTGGCCGGTGCGCTCTTTCCCGTCGACATTCCCGCTGCTTACAAGGCAAGCTATGAACTACCCAAACCCTGAGTTGCATCCCCTTCCACCGGGGCAAAAAGTACGGACTGATTTTCCGCGCTTTGGCCTCACGCCCTACGCCCGGTGCTTTCCGCGCGACGAACATGCGCGCGTGATCCAGCTTTCGGGCGACGCGCTTGACGCCGTGACGATTCCTTTTGCACTGGAAGGCCTGGAAAGGCGGGAGCAAGTCAGCGATTTCCATTGCGTCACTACCTGGAGCCGCCGTGCGCTGCGGTGGGGCGGTGTCCGTTTTCCCGACTTTTACCAGTTGCACATTGCGCCGCGCGTAGACCCGGCCCTGGGCGTCAGCTGGGTTGTGCTGAAGGGGCAGGACGGCTACCGGTCGCGCATGCTGCTTTCGGACTTGCTGGCCCCTGACGTGCTGCTGGCCGACACGCTGGACGGGCTTCCCCTGTCGCTGGACCACGGGGCGCCGCTGCGCGTGGTGGCGCCTGCGCACTACGGCTACAAGTCGGTCAAGCATCTGTGCCACATTGAATGCTGGCAGGCAGAACCCAAGCTTGCTCCATCGGTCTTTGCGTTCATGAACCATCCGCGCGGCAGGGTGGCCCACGAAGAACGTGCGCAGTGGCTGCCGGGCTGGCTCTTGCGCCATGTTTACAGGCCGCTGATCAAACCCACTGCCGAGCTGTTTGCCAAAGCAGCGGCCGAACACGCGGGCACAAGCCCCGCCACCACCGGAGACCCTCATGCCCGCTGACATGCTCACCCAGGGCCAGCACATCCTGAGCCTGCAACCCTTCAGCGCCATGCTGAACGCCAGGCTGGAGGCCTTTGCACCGGGCAGCGCCGAGCTGTCGGTGCCCGTGGCACCCGACCTGCTGCAGCAACACGGCTTTGTGCATGGCGGTGTGCTGGCTTACCTGGCCGACAACGCGCTGACCTTTGCCGGCGGCTCGGTGCTGGGCGATTCGGTCACGGCCGAGTTCAAAATCAACTACCTGCGCCCGGCCAAGGACGCCGAGCGCCTGCTGGCCGTGGCCACAGTGGTGGGCAGTGGCAAAACCCAGGCCGTGTGCCGCTGCGATATTTTTGTGTTGCGTGGCAACGAGCGCACGCTGTGCGCGGCAGCGCAGGGGACGATTCGCAAGGCGGGGTGAGACGATTTGTCATCCCGGACCTGATCCGGGATCCTTGCGCGCATCCCACAGGTGGTTGACCCGCGAGGCATGGATGGCGGGTCAGGCCCGCAATGACAAGACAGTTGTCACCCCGGACTTGATCCGGGGTCCATGGCGCATGAGCTACCCGAGCTTGATAACATCGCATTAAAACGATAACTTGACTTTATCGTTTAAAAACAATATTATGAAAATATCTCCTTAAGGCCGTATTTGTATGACTACCCTTCAAACCTTTCCGGTACAGAACTCAGCCCAACTGTCGGTGCACCTGAAGTCCCTTCGCAAGGCACGCGGCCTGACGCAAACTGCGCTCGGTGAACGCATCGGTGTCAAACAGGTGCGCATCGCAGACATCGAGAAAAATCCCGGCGCCGTCAGCCTGGACCAGTTGTTGCAAGTCCTGCACGCACTGGACGCCCGGTTGCTGCTGGCAGACACCCAGCGCTACGCTGACGCTGCCCTTTCACCCGCAGCCAGGGCTGGCGAGCCACCGGTGGATTGGTAAACATGGCGTTTTCTGACCTGGACATATGGATGAACGGCCAGCGCGTCGGCGTCTGGTTCTGGACGCGCACCGGAACCCCCGGCCTGCGGTATGACGACACCTGGCGGCAGTCACCCAATGCCCGGCCGCTCTCGGTATCGCTGCCCTTGCCTGCGGGTGGCGGCGAGGTGATGGGCGCCAGGGTAGAACACTACTTTGACAATCTGCTGCCTGACAGTAAACACATCAGGGACCGGTTGCGGCGCCGCTTCGGCACAGCTTCAACCCGCGCAGCGGACCTGCTGGCGGCCATAGGGCGCGACTGCGTGGGTGCCGTTCAGCTGATGCCCACCGGTGAGTCCCCGCCGCCGCATGACCGTATTGACAGCACACCCCTGACCGAGCATCAGGTAGAGGCCCTGCTGCGTGACGTCACGAATGACGGTGCGACGGAGCCCTTTCTGCCGGACGCCTTTCGCATCTCCATCGCTGGCGCACAGGAGAAAACCGCTCTGCTGCGGATCGGGCAGCACTGGCACTTGCCTGAAGGGGCAACCCCTACCACGCACATCTTCAAGCTGCCACTGGGACTGGTGGGCAACATTCGCGCCGACATGTCGGACTCGGTGGAAAACGAGTGGCTTTGTGCCACGCTGCTGGCCGCCATGGGTTTTGCAGTGGCTCCCACTGAGATGGGGCAGTTCGGCAAGCAGAAGGTGCTGATTGTTGAGCGTTTTGACCGGCGCTGGGCCGAAGACAATCGCTGGATAGCACGCCTGCCGCAGGAAGATTTCTGCCAGGCCAGCGGCCAGCCCGGCGAGTTGAAGTACGAGAGCGACGGCGGCCCGGGCATACGCGCCGGACTGGCACTGCTGGCTGGTGGAAACAATCCGCGTGAAGACAGCCTGCGCTTTGCCCTGACCCAGCTCGCCTTCTGGCTCATGGCCGCGACCGACGGCCATGCCAAGAATTTCTCCATCTTTCTGGAGCGTGGCGGCGGTTACCGCATGACGCCGCTGTACGACGTGTTGTCGGTCTGGCCCATCATGGGCACTGGCCCGAACCAGGTGCATCCGCGCCGAGCCAAACTGGCCATGGCCCTGCGAAGCAAAAACACGCATTACCATCTGCATGAGATCCGCACCCGCCACTGGCAAGAGCTGGCGCGGCAAAGCGGCGTGCCCGATGCGTTTGACCACATGGTGGCGCTGGTGCTGCTGGTGCCTGATGCGCTGGAGCGGGTGGCGGCGCAGTTGCCAGCCGGTTTTCCGCAGCGGGTTTTTAAGACCATACGCGCCGGCATGCTGGCGCAGGCCCGGCAATTCATTGCAGAACTTCCATGAAAACCGAATCGATTGCCCCTTTCTTTGCCACCCTCAAAGCCGCCAACCCGCTACCGGTGACCGAGCTCGAATACACCAGCGTGTTTGAGCTGCTGGCGGCCGTGCTGCTGAGCGCACAGGCGACCGACGTGAGCGTGAACAAGGCCACACGCAAGCTCTTTCCCGTGGCCAACACGCCGCAAAAGATTCTTGATCTGGGCCTGGAAGGGCTGGAGGGCTACATCAAGACCATAGGCCTGTACCGCAGCAAGGCCAGACACCTGATGGAAACCTGCCGCATGCTGGTGCAGCAGCACGGCGGCGTGGTGCCGCGCAGCCGCGAGGCGCTGGAGGCGCTGCCCGGCGTGGGCCGCAAGACGGCCAACGTGGTGCTCAACTCGGCTTTTGGTGAAGCCACCATGGCGGTGGACACCCACATCTTCCGCCTCGGCAACCGCACCGGCCTGGCACCGGGCAAAACACCGCTGGAAGTGGAGCTGAAACTGCTCAAACGCATCCCCCCCGAGTACCTGGTGGACGCGCACCACTGGCTGATCCTGCACGGCCGTTATGTGTGTGTGGCGCGCAAGCCCATGTGCTGGCAATGCGCGGTGGCGCCCTGGTGCGACTTCACACCCAAGACGCCGCTGCCGGCCTGAGCCCTCAGGGTGCCGGCAGTGGCAGCAGCTTGCCTTCACTGGCCGACGGAGCCGGCACACCGAGCAGGCGCGCCAGGGTAGGCGCGATGTCCACCACCTCGACCCGGCCGTCGATACGGCCCGGTTTCACCCAGGCCGGCCCGTACATGAGGATGGGCACATGGGTGTCGTAAGGGTGCGGTGAACCATGGGTGGTGATCGAGGTGGGCGGACCAAACATCCACAACGGTTTGAGCACGTACTGCACGTCGCCCGACACGTCCTTGTGCCAGGTCTTGCGCATCTGCCCGAAGAAAGGTGCGTCGGCACGGGTCCCGGCTTCGAGCTCACGCCGGGTGTAGGCCGCGGCGATCACCGGATCGGTCAGCAGCAGGGTTCTGGCGGCCTCCGCCACGGTGTTGAAGTCCAGGTTGCGCTGCGCAAGCAAGGGGCGATTCAGCACCAGCGCGGAAGCGGAAAGGAAGGCGGCCAGCCTGGGAACACCGAACGCGCGCTGCAAGCCGTCGTTCACGCGGTTCAGCAGCTGGGTGCTGGACGACCGCCCTGCGGACAGCCCCTGCGACTGGCTGTGTTCCGCCGCCGGCATGAAGCCGTGGTCGGCAGTCAGCACCGCGAGATAGTTGCCCTTGCCTACCGTGCTGTCGAGGTCGCGGAAAAAAGCCTGGAGCAGGCTGTCGAGCTGCAGCAGATGGTCGTGCGAGAGGCGCGACTCGGCGCTCCAGGCGTGGTTGATGTAGTCGTGGCTGGACAAGCTCACCGACAGGATGTCGGGCGCGTCGTCGCGGCCCAGCTGCTCACCGGCAATGGCGGCCCGCGCAAAGTCGAGCGACAGCGCATCGGCAAACGGGCTGCGCAACAAGGCCGTGTAGAAAGCGGGACTGGGTGCGTCGTCGGCAGGCGCACTCATCCCCATGGGCAGCTTGCCGCCGCGCGGGCCGAACCAGGGCTGGCTGTCGGGAATGGAGCGCGCATAGGCGGCCTCCGGCAGCAGCGGCTTCCACTCGGCCCTGAAATAGCGGTCGGCTGGCTTGCCGGCATGGAAGGCGTTGACCCAGGCGGGATGTTCTTTCATGTAATAAGTGGTCGAAGCGAACTGACCGCTGGCGCCCATGTACATATAGGCTGTGCCAAGCTTGCCGGCGGGCAGGATGGCGCCGCGGTCCTTGCCCGAGATGGCGACCACCTTGCTGCGCGCGTCCATGCCACGCAGCACGTCGCCCACCGTCTCCACCTTCAGGTTTTTCGGGCTGGTGCCGTCCAGTGCCTGGGTGGCATGACCGATGTAGGTCGCCCCCGCATCGCTGGTGTTGTAGACCTGAGCGCCGGTCGTCACGTCGCGCCACTCGTTGCCTATGATGCCGGTACGGTGCGGGTAGGCGCCGGTCAGCATGGTGGCGTGACCGGCTGCCGTGACGGTGAAGGCATGGCCGTAATGCGCGTCGGAAAACCAGGCACCACGGTCCAGAAAACGGGCCAGGCCATCGGGCGCGAGCTGGTCGCGGTAGCTGGTGATCTGGCGTTGCGGCAGGCCGTCCACCACCAGGAAAACAAGCAGTTTGGGTTTGGCTGGCGAACCGGGTGCGGCAGTGCAGGCCGCCAGCATGGCCGCAACCACAAGCACAAGGCCAAAGCGCAAGTTGTGGATGATTTTCATCCGGCCAGCTTAAGGAGTTTTGCCGCCCGCAGCAAGCGGACGGACCCCAGCCGCAAAACGCCGCCCGGAAGCAGGGTCGCACGGCTGGCATGGTCCCCGGACCAGCTCAGCCGGGGATCAGGCCCCTTTCCAGACCGGGCTTCTTTTGGCCAGAAACGCCGACACACCCTCGCGAAAATCGTCGCTGGCGTAACACTGGCCAATCAGGTCCTCGTCGAACGGTATCGCATGGTTGACCAGGCGGCGCAGGCCTTCCTTGCTGACACGCTGCGTGACCGGTGCCAGCGCCGACAGGCGTTCACACAGGCTCACCAGCAGTACGTCGATCACGGCGGCCTCGCTGAGCTGCAGGAGGAAACCGCAGGCCAGCGCTTCTTCGGCAGTCAGGATATCGGCCAGCATCAGCATGCGTTTGACGCGGGGAATGCCGAACGCGGCGCCCAGCCGTGCCAGATTGGCCACCGACAGGCAGTTGCCCAGGGTTTTGGCGATCGGCACCCCGAAGCGCGAGCCCGTCGTCGCAATGCGGAAGTCGCAGGCCGTGGCAATCGCCAGGCCACCACCTATGGTCCAGCCTTCGATCACGGCCACGGTGGGCATGGGCAGCGATTCAAGCCTGGCGATGCACTGGTCGATCTGCTTTTCGTAGGCGACCCCGTCCTCGCCGCTGCTGAAAGTGCTGAACTGCTCGATGTCGGTGCCGGCCACAAAGGCCTGGCCGCCAGCGCCACGAAAAGTCACGACGCGCACCGAGCTGTCCGTCTTGAGCTGCTCGCAGATCTCATTGAGCCGCTGGTACATGGCCCAGGTCATGGCGTTGCGCGCGGCCGGGCGGTCAAACACCACCGACGCCACGCCGGCGCGGATGTCCAGCCGGACGCTGCCTTGGGTGTCGGGCTGGTTCATGCTGCAAAAGCCCCCTGCCCGGCCAGCGCCGCCTGTTCTTCGGCGCTGATGCCGAGTTCGGCCAGCACCTCGGCCGTGTGTTCACCCAGGCGCGGCGGATGGCGGCTCACCTGCTGCGGCGTGCCCGACATCTTCACCGCAAAGCCGATGTTGGGCACCTTGCCCTCCACCGGGTGGTCAATCTCCATGCGCATCTCGCGCGCCTTCGCATGGTCGCTTTCAAAGGCTTCGGGATACGTCAGGATGGGACCGGCGGGAATGCCGGCTTCCAGGAAGGTGCTGACCCAGTAATCCTTGGGCTGCAGGCGGAATGATTTCTCGAGTTCCACCTCGAGCGCGTGCCGGTTCGCCAGGCGCAGCGAGATGGTGGAAAAACGTTCGTCGGCCAGCAGTTCCTCGCGGCCCATGAGTTTGCACAGCTGCAGCCAGAGCTTCTGGTTGTTGGCGCCCATCACGAAGTAGCCGTCGGAGCAAGCCATGGCCTGGTAAGGCGCGGTCATCTTGTTGGAGGTGCCCAAGGGCTCGGGTGGCTTGCCCGTGCCCCAGTAGTCGCAGATGTCCCAGACCGAAAACGCCAGCGCCGAATCGAACAGCGACGCGTCCACATGCTGGCCGAGCCCGCTGGTCCTGGCGCCTATGAAAGCCGACAAGGTGGCATAGACGGCGAACAGCGCGCAGCCGATGTCGGCCACCGGCACACCGGCCTTGACCGGCGGGCCGCCCGGATACCCGGTGACACTCATCACGCCCGACATGGCCTGTGCCATCAAATCGAAACCGGGCCGGTCGGACCAGGGACCGGTCTGGCCGAAGCCCGAGATGCTGGTGTAAACGAGACGTGGATTCACCTCTTTCAACACCTCGTAGCCCAGGCCCAGCTTCTTCATCGCGCCGGGGCGGTAGTTTTCCAGCAGGATGTCGGCATCTTTTGCCAAACGCAGCAGCAGTGCCTTGCCGGCCGCCGACTTGAGATTGAGCGCGACGCTGCGTTTGTTGCGGTTCATGTTCAGAAAGCCCAGCGAATCGGGACCCTTCATCTTGAAACCCATGGCGCCGCGGGTCTGGTCGCCGGCGCCCGGCGGCTCGATCTTGATCACATCGGCGCCCATGTCGGCCAGCAGCATGCAGGCGTAAGGGCCGGCCATGACCTGGCTGATGTCGAGGACGCGCACACCCGCAAGGGGAAGTTTTCTCATCTGGAATTTTCCATTTCAGTGCCAGCGCGGAACCGGCTCCGCCGGGCCGCAGATGGCGCCCCCCTCAGGGGGGGACGCGGCGAAAGCCGCTTCGGGGGGAGTCAAGACTCGCCTTTGACGCCGCCGTCCTTGATGATCCTGGCCCACTTGATCTGCTCGGCGCGCATGAAGTCGCCAAACTTCTCGGTCGAGCCGCCGCCATCCTGGGCACCCGAGGCGGCCAGCTTTTCCATCACGTCGGGCATCAACATGACCTTGTTGATGTCCTCGTTCATGCGTTTGGCCATGGCCAGTGGCATCTTCGCCGGGCCGGCCAGGCCGTACCAGGTGGTGGCCTCGAAGCCCGGGAAGCCGGACTCTGCCATGGTCGGCACGTTGGCGTAGGCCGGCACGCGCTGCTGGCGCGTCTGCGCAATCGCAATCGCCTTGCCGCTTTTCACATGGGGCGTGGCCGCCGTCATGGTGTCGAAGCTGTACTGGATGGTGCCGCCTATCAGGTCCGTCAGCATGGGGCCGGACCCCTTGTAGGGCACGTGGATGGCATCGACCCTGGCAGCCAGCTTGAACATCTCCAGCGCCAGGTGCTGGGCCGAGCCGGTGCCGGCCGAGCCGAAGCTGATTTTGCCGGGGTTGGCGCGGCACAGCGCGACCAGATCACTCACGGTTTTGGCGGGCTGGTTTTCGTTGCAGATCAGCAGATTCGGCGTGACGCCGACCAGCACAACAGGCTGGAAGTCTTTGGCCGCGTCGTAGTTGACCTTTTGCAGCGCCGGCGTGATGGCCTGGCTGTTGATGTGCGCCATCAGCAAGGTGGCGCCGTCGCCGGGCTGTTTGGCCACGTAGTCGGCAGCGATGGTGCCCGAGGCACCGGCCTTGTTCTCGACGATGACCTGCGTCTTCCACATCTCACCGAGCTTTTGGCCAATCACGCGCGCCAGGATATCGGTGCCGCCACCGGGGGCGAAACCAACGATGATGCGCACCTGGCCGGGCGGCAGGTTTTGCGCGAGGATCAATGAAGGAAAGGCCAGGGCCGCGGCGCCGGCGGTGACGAGTGTTCTGCGTTGCATGGTGTTGTCTCCTGTTAAAAAATGGAATCCTCTTTACCCTGTGCATGTCCTACCGGGCTTGGCCCGGTATCCATGTCACACAAACCACTGTCCAGTGAACGCGAGCCATGGATTGCGGGTCAAGCCCGCAATGACTCATAGGCCATCAGGCCGCCTTGCGCAGCGGCACAACCGCCGCGTGGGCAGAAAAACAGTCCATGGCGGCCAGCACGCCCGAGCCGGCCAGCTTGACGCCGGCCAGCTTCAGGCCCATCTCGCAGCCCGAGAGCGCGGCCATCAGGGTCAGGTCGTTGCAGTCACCGAGGTGGCCGATGCGGAACATTTTTCCCTTGACCTTGCCCAGGCCGGTGCCCAGCGAGCAGTCAAAACGCTCATAAATGATCTTGCGCACGGCGTCGGCGTCCACACCTTCGGGCATCATCACGCCGGTCAGGACAGGTGAATACACGGCAGCGTCAGCGCACTGGATCTGCAGGCCCCAGGCGCGCACCGCAGCACGCACACCCTCGGCCCAGCGCTGGTGCCGCGCAAACACGACATCCAGACCATGCTCGAGCAACATGTCGCAGGCCTCGTTCAGGCCGTAGAGCAAATTGGTGTTCGGCGTGGACGGCCAGTAGCCGGTCTTGTTCATCTCGATGATCTCGTCCCAGGCCCAGAAGGCTTTCGGCAGTTTGGCGCTTTTGCTGGCTTCCAGGGCTTTGGCGGACACGGCGTTGAAACTGATGCCGGGCGGCAGCATCAGGCCTTTTTGCGAGCCGCTGATGCTGACGTCCACGCCCCACTCGTCGTGTTTGTAGTCGGCCGAGGCCAGGCCGGAGATGGTGTCCACCAGCAGCAGCGCCGGGTGTCTGGCGGCGTCCATTGCCTTGCGCACGGCGGCAATATTGCTGGTCACACCGGTGGAGGTTTCGTTGTGCACCACGCAGACCGCCCGGATGGCGTGCTGGGTGTCGGCCTTCAGGCGTTCTTCAATCAGGTCGGCGCGCACACCGTGACGCCAGACCTCGGCGCCGGGGTCGCGCATGACTTCGGTCTTCAGGCCCAGACGCTCTGCCAGCCTTTGCCACAGGGCGGCGAAGTGGCCGGTCTCGTACATCAGCACATGGTCGCCGGCACTCAGGGTGTTGACCAGCGCGGCCTCCCAGGCACCGGTGCCGGATGCCGGGTAAATCATCACCGGCTGTTTGGTCCTGAATATCTTTTTGATGTCGGCCAGCACCTTCAGGCCCAGGACGCCGAACTCGGGGCCGCGGTGGTCTATGGTGGGCAGGCTCATGGCGCGCAGGATGCGGTCCGGCACGGGTGAGGGGCCGGGAATTTGCAGAAAGTGGCGGCCTGTGGGGTGGAAGTCTAGCGTCAACATAATTCGGTGCTCCGTGGATATACGCCATTTTTTGCATACAAAATTCATTTGTCAAGACCTACAACCCGTAACAATGGATTTGACACCTGACTTTTTTGCATACAAAATTTGCCCATGACTGCTGAAATTTTTGCCATCCCGCGTGCCGCGCTGCATGAACAAGTGGCGCATCGACTGCGCCAGATGCTGGTCGAAAACCGCATCCTGCCCGGCGCCAAGCTCAACGAACGCGAGCTCAGCGAGGTGCTGCATGTCTCGCGCACGCCGCTGCGTGAAGCCATCAAGATGCTGGCGGCCGAAGGCCTGGTCGAGCTGCTGCCGAACCGCGGCGCGATTGCCGTCGAGCTGACGGAGGCCGACATCCTGAACACCTTCGAGGTGATGTCCGGGCTCGAAGCGCAGTCGGGCGCGCTGGCGGCCGAGCGCATCACCGAGGCCGAACTCGACGAAATCAAGGCCATGCATTACGAGATGCTGGCGGCTTATACGCGGCGCGACCTGCCGGCTTACTACCAGCTCAACTCGGCGATCCACCGTGCCATCAATACGGCCGCGAAGAACCCGGTGCTGACCGCCACCTACAACCAGGTCAATGCGCGGCTGCAGGCGCTGCGTTTTCGCTCCAACCAGGATGGCGAAAAGTGGAAGGCCGCCGTCTCGGAGCACGAGCAGATGATCCAGGCGCTGAGCGCACGCGATCCGCAGGCCATGCGCGCCGTGCTGGGCAGCCACCTCAACAACAAGCTCGACGTGGTGATCGAACAGGTGCGCGCGGCCAAACGCGCGGCCAAGGCACAGGCCAAGGCATGAACGCCCCCCTGCCCCTGAAAGTGACCCAGGACACGGCGGCCCACGCCTACGACAGCGTGGCGCGCATCAGCAATGAAGTGGCTGGCAGGCTGGCTGCGCGGCTGGCCCGCGAAACCCATGGTGAAGTGCTTTTTACGGCGGCCGACCGCGGCCGATATGCCACCGATGCGTCGATCTACCAGGTGACGCCGGTCGGCGTGTTTGTGCCGCGCAGCGCGCCCGACGTCAAAACCGCGCTGGACATCTGCCGCGACATGGCGGTGCCCATTGTTGCGCGCGGCGCCGGCACCAGCCAGTGCGGCCAGACCGTGGGTACCGGCCTGGTGATCGACCATGCCAAACACATGCGCAACATCATGGATGTCGATGTGGACAAGCGCACGGCCGAGGTGGAACCCGGCATCGTGCTGGACCACCTCAATGCAGCGCTGAAAAAACACGGCCTCTGGTACCCGGTGGATGTGTCCACCAGCGCGCAGGCCACGCTGGGCGGCATGGCGGGCAACAACTCCTGCGGCAGCCGCAGCATTGCCTACGGCAACATGGTGCACAACGTGCTGGGCACGCAGGCCTGGACATCCGGCAGCCAGCTGCTGCAACTGGGGCCTTACGCCAGCAGCAGCGGCAAGGCGCGTGAGCTGGGCAACTACGTGCGCTCGCTGGCAGAAGAACTCGCACCTTCGATCAAGCGCCTGTGGCCCAAGGTGATGCGCCGTGTGGGCGGCTACAACCTGGACATTTTTGACCCGCAGAGCGAACGGCCCTACACCAGCGACGGCTCGGTCAACCTGGCGCATTTGCTGATTGGCAGCGAAGGCACGCTGGCCCTGACCAGATCGCTGACCCTGCAGCTGAGCGAGCTGCCGCGCGCCAAGGTGCTGGGTGTGGTGAACTTCCCGACCTTTTACCGCGCCATGGATGCGGCGCAGCACATCGTCAAAATTGGCGAAGGCACGCTGACCGCCGTCGAGCTGGTGGACCGCACCATGATTGATTTGTCGCTGCAGAACCCGGCTTTTGCACCGACCATACGCAGCGCGCTGATTGGCCAGCCCGCCGCGATTTTGCTGGTCGAATTTTCAGGTACCAGCAAGGCCGAACTGCTGCCGCACCTCAAGCGCCTGGGCGAACTGCTGGGCGATTTGCTGCTGCCCGACTCGGTGGTTGAAATGACGGACGACGCGCCGCAAAAAAACCTCTGGGAAGTGCGCAAGGCCGGGCTCAACATCATGATGAGCCTCAAGGGTGACGGCAAGCCGGTCAGTTTTATCGAAGACTGCGCCGTGCCGCTGGAGCACCTGGCCGAATACACCGACGCGCTGACGGAAGTTTTCAAAAAGTACGGCAGCAAGGGCACCTGGTACGCCCATGCGTCGGTCGGTACCCTGCATGTGCGGCCCATCCTGGACATGCGGCGCGAAGGTGCGCCCAAGATGCGCGCGATTGCCGAAGAGGCCTCCGAGCTGGTGCGCAAGTTCAAGGGTGCTTACAGCGGCGAGCATGGCGACGGCCTGTGCCGCGGTGAATGGATTCAGTGGCAGTTTGGCCCGCAGATCACTGAGGCGTTTGCAAAAATCAAGCAGGCACTGGACCCGATCCATTTGCTGAGCCCGGGCCGCATGGTGAACCCGCCCAGGATGGACGACACGCGTCTGATGCGTTTTGCGCCCGGCTACAAGGTCATACCGATCAAAACCGCACTCGACTGGCGCGCCTGGGACGTGCAGAACGATCCGGTCACCGAGTTGACCAGCGCGCCCGGCAGTGGCGGCGACCCGGCCCAGGGTTTTGCCAAGGCGGTGGAGATGTGCAACAACAACGGCCATTGCCGCAAGTTCGATGCCGGCACCATGTGCCCCAGCTACAGGGTCACGCGCGACGAAAAACACCTGACGCGGGGCCGCGCCAACACCTTGCGGCTGGCTTTGAGTGGCCAGCTCCCTGGCCTGGATGCAGCCGACGCTTTCACCAGCGAAGCGGTCAGGGACGCGCTGGACCTGTGTGTCGGCTGCAAGGGTTGCAAACGCGACTGCCCCACCGGCGTGGACATGGCGAAAATGAAAGTCGAGTTTCTACACCACTACAAGGCGAAACACGGCTACACGCTCAAGGACAAACTGGTGGCGCGCCTGCCCGATTACGCACACTGGGCCAGCCGGCTGGCGCCACTGCTGAACCTGCGCGACAAAATTCCGGGCCTGGCGGCGCTGAGCGAGAAATTGACCGGTTTTTCAGCCAGGCGCACGCTGCCGCAGTGGACCACGCAGACCTTCTTCAACACCGCGGCTGGAGGCGCCAGCCGCGACGCGGTGCTGGCTGCGAACAAACCCGTGGTGCTGTTTGTCGATACCTTCAACGGCAGCTTTGAATCGCACAACGTCCATTCCGCATTCACAGTGCTGCAGGCCGCCGGCTACACAGTACACGTCGCCACCAAAACCATCGCCGATGGCAAACACCTGTGTTGTGGCCGCACCTACCTGGCCAGCGGCATGGTGGAAGAAGCCAAAACCAAGGCGCGCGAGGTGGTCGATGCCCTGCTGCCCTTTGCCGAAAAAGGCATCCCCATCGTCGGCCTCGAACCGTCCTGCCTGCTGACGCTGCGCGACGAGATGCTGGTGATGGACCTCGGCGAAGCGGCGCACACCATCAGCCGGCACGCCCTGCTGCTGGAGGAGTTTCTGGCGCGTGAAGCCGCTGCGGGCCAGCTCGATGAACTCAAAGCCAGGCTTGAGCCCGTGGACCAGCCGATTTTGCTGCATGGCCACTGCCACCAGAAGGCCTTTGGCGCGGTCAGCCCCATCATGGAGGTGCTCAGGCTGATTCCCGGCGCAAAGCCCGAACTGATCGAATCGAGTTGCTGCGGCATGGCCGGCAGTTTTGGGTATGAAGCCAGCCACTACGAGGTGTCGATGCAGATGGCGGAACTGAGCCTGCTGCCCGCCGTGCGCCAGCAACCCGATGCCATCGTGGTCGCCGACGGCACCAGTTGCCGGCACCAGATCCGCGATGGCGCGCAGCGCGAAGCCATTCACGTGGCAGTGTTGCTGGCGCAGCAGTTGCGGTCCTGACCCCTGAGCGGCGACGGGCCGGCGGAGTACAGTGAAACGATGCACACGCCCGACATCCTGACCCTCACCCTGAACCCCGCGCTGGACCTGTCAACCTCCACGGACAAGGTGATGGCCACCCACAAGCTGCGCTGCGCGGTCGCGCACTACCATCCCGGCGGTGGCGGCATCAACGTGGCCCGCGTGGTCCACAGGCTGGGCAGCCCTTGCCTGGCGATTTATCCGTCCGGAGGTGTCAGCGGCCAGCGTTTGGGCCAGTTGCTGGACCAGGAGCAACTGCCTCACCATGGCTGGCGTGTTGCAGGTGAAACGCGCGAAAATTTTTCGGTGCATGAAAGCGCCAGCGGGCATGACTTCCGCTTTGTATTGCCCGGCCCCACCCTGAGCGCGACCGAATGGCAAGCCGGCCTGGACCATGTGGCCGGTCTTGCGGCGCCACCGGCCTATGTGGTGGCCAGCGGCAGCCTGCCGCCCGGCGTACCCCCTGATTTTTATGCCCGGCTCGCCAGGCTGGCGAAGGCGCGCGGCAGCCGGATGGTGGTGGACACATCGGGGCCGGCGCTGGAGGCCGCGCTGGCTGAGGGCGTGTACCTGTTCAAGCCCAGTTTGCGGGAACTGCGCGAGTTGACGGGCCGGCCGCTGGAGACTGCAGCGCAGCAGCGCGAAGCGGCGCAAGACATCATCGCCCGGGGGCAAGCCGGGATCGTGGCCCTGTCCCTGGGTGCCGACGGCGCCATGCTGGTGACGGCTGACAAGGCGCTGCGGGCCCCTGCCCTGCAGGTTCAGGTGGCCAGCACCATTGGGGCTGGCGACAGCTTTGTCGGCGGCCTGGTCTGGGCACTGAACTGCCGTCAGGGCCTGGAGGACGCCTTTCGTTACGCCATGGCAGCCAGCGCTGCAGCGCTGCTCTCACCGGGCACGGCGCTGTGCCAGCCGGCGGATGTAGCGCGGCTCAGTGCAGAAGTGGTTATGACGCCGGCCTGAGGCTTGCAGGCGACCATGCTGGCCCAGCAGCTGCTGAGGGCCGGACGCGCCCCGCAGTTCGGGGCCTGTGCAGGGCAAACTCAAGGACAAGGGCGTGGACCCGAATCATGTATTTAAATCGACCTCCAGCCCCTGGCGGACAAGCGCGAGCAGCTAATGAATTCATAGCAGTGGCAAGGTCTCTGTCAGCCTGGACTTGATCCGGGATCCATGTTGGATAACTCGTGCAGCTCGGCTAGCCAACCAGCCGGGGGTTGCCCGGCGGCAAGTAACTTTCTTTTGCGTCGCCAAAAGAAAGTCACCAAAGAAAAGGCGACCCGATGGTCTGGGTCCCTCCGCTTCGCTACGGGCAACCTGCGGTGCTCGCCGAAAACGGGGCCGGGCTCGAACTCGCTGCGCTCAGACAATCGCCCGTCCTGATCCGTTTTCGGCTGTGCTCCTCGGCCCAGCCCGACGGGTGGCGAGAGAAAACCAATACCAGATACCGAACCCCTCCGGAGTCCTTGAAGCGCGCAGCGCTTCAAGGGCGGGAATCCCAACAGACCGTCATGTTTGCACGCGCTTGCAGCACACCTAGCCAAATGAAGTCCCCCTCCATCGCCCAGCGGGGCGAGGGAGGGGTTAGGGGTGGGAGTGGGGAGTCCGTCCTACTGTCCAAAACAGACCGCAGCCGCAGCGTGATGCATTCATGTGGCCCAACGGCTGGCGCAGCAAATGCCCTAAGGCGTCACTGGCGTTGCAGCCGGCAGTGCCATGCCGCGGCGCTTCATTTCTTCGCGCAGCAGGTCGGGCCGGTCGGTGACGATGCCATTGACCCCCATGTCCAGCACAGCCGCCATGCGGGCAGGCTCATTGACGGTCCAGGCCAGCACCTGCAAACCCAGGGCCTGCGCCTCCCGGATCGTCTCGGCCGTCAGGTCAAGATGAAAGGCCGACCAGGTGTGGCCACCGGCTGCCTTGATCATTTTGGGCACCGAGCCGTGGTCGCTGTAACGCAAACCTGCGGTCCAGGGCGAGGGCTCGGCCTTGCCGGCCCCAATGTTGTCGCCGTTGCCGCGCTGAATGCTCAGGTACACGGTGGGAATTTCTGGCGCGTCGCGCTGTATCACTTGCAGGGTGCGCCAGTCAAACGACAGGATGGAAGTACGCGAGGCCATGCCCGCCTGGCGAACCTCAGCAATCAGCGCCTGCGCAAAAGCCTCGGGCGGCAAGGTGTCCTGCGGGGCCAGCGGCGAGAGTTTGGTTTCGATCGCGAACCTGACCTGGTCATTGCCTGATTTTTTGACCAGCGCAAACAACTCGGCCAGACGCGGAATACGCGTGCCGTCCAGGGCTTTCTGCTCTGCAAACTGCCGGGCGTAGTTGCTGCCGGGCTTGATGCGGCCCACGTCGTAGCGGCCTATTTCGGCAAAACTCAGTGAAGAAACTGTCGGCCCCGGCGCGGCTATGAAGATTCCGTCCGGCCCGCGCGTGATGTCGGGGTTCAGCGCGCGGTCGTGCGTGACCACCAGCACCCCGTCTTTGGTGATGGCGATGTCAAGCTCCAGGGTGCTCACACCGATGCCCAGCGCCTGGGCAAACGAGGGCAGCGTGTTCTCGGGTGTCAGCGCGCGGGCGCCGCGGTGGCCCTGCAGGTCAAAAGCCTGTGCTGCAGCGCTTGCCGCGACAAGGACGGCCACGAGGCCCAGTTTGAGAACGTGCAGCGGCATGGTGCGTCCTTGAATCCAATGGTGAAGTTGGCAGTCAGTTTAGGGCAGGCACCGGCTTGTCGCGTGACGAATAGGTGTCGACCTTCCACCAGGTGGGCAAAAGCGCACGCACCTGGGCCTGTGTATAACGGTCATCCATCAGGTAAACCACACCCCGGTCCGACTCGGTCCGGATCACGCGCCCGGCAGCCTGCACCACTTTTTGCAGGCCGGGGTAGAGGTAGGTGTAGTCATAACCCTTGCCAAATGTGGCCTGCATGCGCAGCCTGATCTGCTCATTGACCGGGTTCTGTTGCGGCAGGCCCAGCGTGGCGATGAAAGCGCCCACCAGGCGTTTGCCCGGCAGGTCTATGCCCTCCGCAAACGCGCCGCCGAGCACGGCAAAACCGATGCCGCGCGACTCTGCGCTGAAACGTTCCAGAAACACCTTTTTCGCGGCCTCTTCCATGCCGCGTGATTGTTCCCAGACCGCAATGGCAGGGTGTCGCAACTTGAACAACTCCACCAGTTGCTGCAGGTAGTCGAAGCTGCTGACAAAACTCAGGTAGTTGCCGGGTGCGGCTGTGTACTGACTGGCCATCAGCTCCACCATCGGGGACAGTGAGTTTTCCCTGTGCTGGTAACGCGTGGACAGGTCGCTGACCACCTGCACCGACAGCTGAGCCGGCGTGAACGGCGAGGCCACATCGACACACACAGTGTCCTCTGGCAGGCCCAGCATGTCCTGGTAAAAATGGGTGGGGCTCAAGGTGGCCGAGAACAACACGGTGCAGCGGGCCGCCGCAAAACGCGGGCCCAGAAATGGCGCAGGCACCACATTGCGCAGGCACAACAGCGCCCCGCCATCAGCCTGGGAGATGTCAAACAGCGAATGTTCGCCCAGCAGCTCGGCCAGGCGCGAGAAATGCAGCACCTCGAAGAAAAAGTTCTGCAGCCTCGCGTCTATGCCGGCGGGATGTTCACTCATGTGGTCCAGGATGGCGCTGGCGGTCTGTTGCAGCGCGCCGCGAAAAGCCTGTGGCACATCCTCGTACACGCGGTAGACCTCGACCTGGTCGCGGTACAGCTCCTGCCAGCTGCGGTTAAGCCGGTCCAGCACCGCCTTGATGGCGCTGGGCGCCGCCTGCCGGGCCAGCAGCAGCCGGGCCGGGTCCAGCTCGGCCGAATACATCTTGCGGGCGCGCTCGACCAGGTTGTGCGCTTCATCGACCAGCACACTGACCCGCCACTGGCTGGCCTGGGTCTGCGCAAACAGCATGGCATTGACATCAAAATAATAGTTGTAGTCGCCGACCACCACATCGCTCCAGTGCAGCAGGTCCTGGCTCAGGTAATAGGGGCAGACCTGATGCCCGAGCGCCACTTCGCGCAGCGCCTGTTTGTCCAGCGGGCCGCTGCTTGCCCGGTCCACCGCAATTTGCCGGGCCGCCGGCAGCCGGTCGTAAAAACCGCGCGCCAGCGGGCAGGCGTCGCCATGGCAGGCTTTGTCGGGGTGTTCACAGGCCTTGTCCCTGGCCACCAGCTCCAGCACCCGAAGAGGCAGTGCAGGCGCGGCCGTCTTGATCAAGGCCAGGGCGTCCAGCGCCAGTTGCCGCCCCGGGGTTTTGGCGGCCAGGTAAAACACCTTGTCGAGTTGCTGCGTGGGACAAGCCTTGAGCAACGGAAACACCGTGCCTATGGTTTTCCCGATGCCGGTGGGGGCCTGGGCCATCAAGCAGCGGCCGCTGCTCGCGGACTTGTACACCGCCTCGGCCAGATCGCGTTGACCGGGGCGAAAAGTGGCATGTGGAAAAGTCAGCGCCGTCAGGGCCCCGTTGCGCGCAGCGCGATGTTGCAACTCCTGTTGCGCCCAGGCGCTGAAGCGTTCGCACTGGTCTTCAAAAAAAGCCTGCAGTTCCGCCGCGCTGTGCGATTCGACGATCAGTGTTTCGTCCTGCGTGGCCACATTGAAATACACCAGTGCCAGCTTCAGGCCGGTCAGGGCTTCTTTCTGGCACAGCAGGTGGCCGTAGACCTTGAGCTGCGCCCAATGCAGCTCACGGTGGTTCTCGCGCATGGCCGCCAGATCACCGCGAAAGGTCTTGACCTCTTCGAGCTGGCCCAGCTCGGCGTCGTAACCATCGGCCCGGCCCCGCACGCGCAGGTTCTGGTACTCGCCGCTGAGGCTGACTTCAGTCTGGTAGTGCGCCGGCCGTCGCATCGCCACCATGCGGTGGCCGGCCATGCCTTCGAGTGCGGAAGGTGAAGGGGTGAAGCGTAAATCAAGATCGCCGCGTTTGGCGGTGAAGTCACACAGCGCACGCACGGCCACGACATAGGGCTGGTCCGGGTCGTGAGGCTGGTTCATGGGCAAGTGCGGCTGGTTCAGGCTACTGTATGGATAGCCAGTATTGTAGCCAGCCTCTCCAGATCGCTGCGTGTGATCCGCCCAGCCTTATTTTGAATCCCAGAACTTCTGCATCTCGACAAACAGGAAGGAAGCGGTCCAGGTGATCAGCACCAGGCCGGTCAGGGACTCTATGCCCGTCAGGAAACGCAGATCGCCTACCGGCTGGATGTCGCCAAAACCCAGCGTGGTGAAGGTGGTGAAGGAAAAATAAACGCAGTCCATCAGGCTGCCATCAAAATTTCCCGTCAGGTGGCCCCACGCCTTGGCCTGATGCATGAAATAGTAGGCGAAGGCAAACACCCAGACCTCGACCGCATGGGCCAGCAAGGCACCGCCCACGCCCAGCAGGATGCGCAGGCGGTGCCTGATCTTCACCCGGGCCAGCAACAGCGTCAGCCGCAACAGGCATTCGTAGTGAATGATCACGGCGAGGGAAACGACGGCCATATTGGCCAGGACCACCATGAACACGCTTGCCCCCAGTACACCTGTTTAGAAAAAACGCAGGCCCTCATCCCACAGGACCGGCACACGGCGTTGCACCGCAACTGGTCGAACTATAAGCCCGCGCGGCGGCCTGTCAGGCGGGGCGCGCCGGCGCCGGTGCGATCAGTGCGTCGAGCACCCCCGCTTCGAAATGCCTGTCTATGTAGTCGGCCAGGCCCTCAAACACCGACTCCAGCGTCGGCGTGGCGGCGCCGAACAGCGCCTGCAGCACGGCCGGGTCTTCAAACAGGCCGTGCAGGTACACACCGAGTACATTGCCGCTGCCGTTTTGCCAGGCCAGGCCGTCCGGCAAAACGGCGCGCGCCAGATCACCGGCTGCAGCCATGGCGCTGTGCGGCGCGGTCTGGCCGTGGTGGATTTCGTAACCCTTTACAGCCACACCCGAGAGCGCCGCCCACGGGCCGCCCACCGATAAAAAAGCCGCCTGTCTGCGCCGCACGGTTTTGTCGGCTTCAAACAGCGTGACCACAGGCAGCAGGCCCAGGCCGGGCCCGTTGCCGTCAATGCCATGCGGGTCAATCAAGGCCTCGCCCAGCATCTGCAGGCCGCCGCAGATGCCGAGTACGGCACCGCCCCGCCCTGCATGCGCCGCAATCGCCTGATCCAGCCCTTGCGCGCGCAGCCAGGCCAGGTCGCCACTGGTGTGTTTGGAGCCCGGCAGGATGATCCAGTCGTGGGGCCCCAGCCCTGCAAGTTCAACCGGGCTGCGCACCCACTTGAGATGAACACCAGGCACGTTTTTGAGCGGCTGGAATTCGTCGAGGTTGCTGATGCGCGGATAGGCAATCACCGCCACCGTTTGCGTCACCGCACCCGAGGCCTTGCTGCGGTCGTCAAATACACCGTCCTCTTCCGGCAGGCCGTGTTGCCACCACATCGGCAGCGTGGCCACCGTGGGCACGCCCGTCAGGTCCTGCAACATCTGCGGACCAGGCGCGAGCAGCGTCGCATCGCCGCGAAACTTGTTCAGCACAAAACCCCTGATCAGTTGTTGCTCTGCCTGATCCAGCATGGCCCAGGTGCCGTAGAGGTGTGCAAAAGCGCCACCACGGTCGATGTCGGTGACCAGCAGGCAGGCGGCGCTGGCGTGTTGCGCCACACGCATATTGACGATGTCGCTGTCCTTGAGGTTGATCTCGGCCGGCGATCCGGCACCTTCCATCACCACCACATCGTTCTCCGCCAGCAACTCGTCGAGCGCCTGCGCCACCACCGGCCAGACCGAGGCGCTGCGGCCGCGCCACTGCATGCGCGAGAGTTCAGCGTTGACCTGGCCCATCAGGATGACCTGGCTTTGTGTGTCTTTTTCAGGCTTGAGCAACAGCGGGTTCATGCGCACCTCAGGCTCAGCGCGTGCCGCCAGGGCCTGAAAGTATTGCGCGCTGCCGATTTCACCGCCGGCCACCCAATTTTCCGACGGGCCGCCCCTAGGAAAATTAGCCCCCTTGGGGGGCAGCGACGACACGCCAGTGCGGAGCGTGGGGGCCACAACTCTGGCGTTGTTGCTCATGTTCTGCGCCTTGAAAGGCGCCACCTTGAGCCCCTGGCGCGCGTAATAACGGCACAAGGCGGTGGTCAGCCAGCTTTTGCCGGCACCGCTGGTGGTGCCCAGAACCATCACACTTTTTGCGCTCACCTTGATGTCCCGAGAATGTCCTGCAGGGCATTGTGCAATGCCTGCTGCGCGGCAGGTGTCTGCACGCTCAGGCGGACGTGATCCGGCAAGCCAAAAGACGCGCAGTCGCGCAGCTTGATGCCGCGCTTGCGCAAAGCGGCGACAAGGTTTGGTGCCTGCACACCTGCGCCAACAAAAAAGTTCGCCTCACTGGGCAGTACCGCCCAGCCAAAAGATTCACACAGCGCGATTTGCCGTGTTTTCCATTCGCGCAAGGTGGTCAGGCTGTTGGCCAGCCAGCTTTGTACCTCGGGCGCCGTCCAGGCCTGCAACATGGCCACGCCATGTGCACCCAGCACCCAGGACGGCGCGAGTTGTTCGAGTTGCGCCACGTCTTCAGCAGCATCCGGCGGTGCAATGACGTAGGCCGCACGCACGCCGGTCAGGCCCAGGGCCTTGTTCGGCGTCCAGAGTTGCCAGTACTTTTGCAGCAGCTCATGCGACACTGCCGGTGCGCCACTGAGCCGCAGTGCTTCATAGGCCCGGTCCAGTACACACCACGCCGCCGGGTCTGGCAAGTCCTGGAGGCCGGCATGCGCCGCACCGAGCGGGCTCGACGGGTCGCAGGCCCAGCGCAGTTGCGCCTGCGCTGGACGCGCCGCCACCGCCAGCTTGTAAGCCTGCGCGGCCTGCGCGTAGTCGCCATAGCTGTGTGCCGGCAGCCAGACGGCGCTGGCGCCGCGCTGCGCGGCCAGCGCCGTGATGCGGAAAATGAACTCACTGGCGCTGCCGGCCAGCAGCACCCGCGACAGGTCCACAGCATGAAATGCCGCCAGCTGCCCGCGCAAAACGCTGTAGCTGGCGTCCGGGTAGTGACTCGCGTCGGCCCGTTGCACCGCCGCCAGTGCGTCCGGGCAAGGCCCGCAGGCATTGCTGTTGCTGGAGAAGTCGTGCAGCGGCACACCGAGGTGGTCGGGGCCGCCATGGGTTCGTGAGGCCAAAGCCCGCGCGCTCGCCCTCATGGCACTGCCATCGCTATCAAAACAATAGCTGCTGCTGCGCACGGCAAAAGGGCCAGAAGCACTTTTGATGCCACACGTAAAGCCAAAGGCGTGTCGGCGGCCAGCGGCGCCCGGCCCGCTGCATGGAGCGCATACACGCCGGGTTTGCGCAGGCACACATCCAGCGCGAGGGCCATGGCAGCCATGGGCCAGCCGCTGTTCGGCGAAGGCGTTTGCGCGGCCTCACGGCGCAGGGCAGCCCACTGAAAACCGCCGGCCACCAGCCAGATCAGCAGCGCCGTCAAACGCGCCGGCAGCCAGGACAACAGGTCGTCAGCACGCGCCGCCCACTTGCCCGCCCATTCCCAATGTTGGCCCCGGTACACGCCGCGATAGCCCCACATCGCGTCAGCGGTATTGGCAAAGCGGTAGATGGCGGCACCGGGCAGACCCAGCAGCACAAACCAGAAGATGGGCGCGACCACCGAGTCGTTGAGGTTTTCGGCCAGCGATTCGATGCTGCTTTCGCGCACTTCACTTTCGCTCAGATGGCCGGTGTCGCGGCTGACCAGCCAGGACAGGCGCTGCCGCCCGGCTGGCAGCGACTGCTGCAAGGCGCTTTCGACGGCCAGCACCTCGCTGCGCAACATGCGCCAGGACAACATGCACTTCAGGGCGATGGCCAGCAACACGGCGGCAAGCAATGGATGCACATGGGTCCCCATCAGCTCCTGAGCCCAGAAAGCCAGGGCGCCCAGCGTCAGCGCACCGCCGCACCAGGCGGCAGCACCCGCGGCAAAAGCGGCGCCTGGAGGCAGCGGCGTCAGGTGTTTGCCGACCCACTGCAGGTAACGGCCCATGCCCACCACGGGATGGACGGCGGCCGGAGGTTCACCCCACAGCCGGTCTATCAGCAGGGCCAGCAACAGGACTGCAAACATGAGCATGCTTCAGTCTTCGATGCCGCGCTGCGCGGGGATTCCGGCGTTGAAAGCGTGTTTGACCTTGCTCATCTCGGTCACGGTATCGGCCAGTTCAATGATCTCGGGCGGGCAACGCCGGCCGGTGATCACCACATGCACGTCTTTGGGCCTGTCCTTCAGCGTCTGCAGCACATCGTCCAGCGGCATCCAGCCGTAGATCAAGGGATAGGTCAGCTCGTCGAGCACCACCATGAAGTTCTCGCCACTGAGGATGGCGGCTTTGGCCTTCTCCCAGCCAGTACGCGCAAGCTGGGCCGAGTGCTCCAGGTCCTGGCTTTTCCAGCTGAAGCCGTCGCCCAGCCCCTCGATGGGGATACCGAGCTGCTCGAACATGCGGTGCTCACCGAAGCGAGCGCTGGGCACCTTCATGAACTGGAATATCCTGACGGTTTTGCCATGCACATGGTGCCGGCCATGGGCGCGCAGCGCCAGGCCAAACGCCGCCGTGCTTTTGCCCTTGCCGTCGCCGGTGTTGACGATGAGCAGGCCGCGGCGTTCACCTTCGGGTTTGTCGTAGGGCTTGTGGACGGGAGGGGTTTCGATTTGCATGCTGTGGTCTTCTTTCAAATCCTGGGCAAGGCCACCCACTGACCGGCCAGCGGGTGCACGGCGATGCGCTGGTCAAACACGTCTTCCAGCGCACGATGGGTGGCGGGGGCTGTGCAGCCGCCCTGATGCGTGATACGGCCGGCGGCCATCACCACCATCTCGTCGGCCTGCAGTGCCAGAGAGATTTCATGCAGCACGCTGACCACGGTTTTGCCGCGTTGCACCAGCTCACGCACCAGTTGCAGCCAGTCGGCCTGGTGCGGCGGGTCCAGGTTCGCCAGCGGTTCGTCCATCAGCAACACCTGGGCCTCCACCGCCAGCACCCGCGCCAGCAGCACACGCTGGCGCTCGCCACCAGAGAGCTGGCCCAGCGGCCGGTCGCGCCAGTCCCAGGCCTGTGTGCTGCGCAGGGCGCGCTCGACGGCGGCGCGGTCGGCCGGCGACGGCGGCGCCAGCCAGGGCTGGTGCGGCAAGCGCCCCAGCATGGCCACGTCATAGGCGCTCAGGTCATCGGCCGAGTTTTCGTTCTGTCCCAGCCAGGACAGCTGCTGCGCGCGTTCGCGGGCGCGCATCTGCTGCAGTGGCCGGCCCAGCAGGGCCAGCTCGCCGCTGTGCGCCAGCAGCCCTGCCAGCACACGCAGCAAGGTGGACTTGCCCGCGCCATTGGGGCCGACGATGCTGGTCCAGCGTGCTGCCGGCAAGGCCAGCGATATCCCGTGCAACACCTCAACATTTCCGAGGCTGGCCCTTATGGAGCGGGCGTGAACAGCTACTGAATTCATAGCGAATTGCCCCCGCGCGAGCCGCGCCTGTGCATCAGCCACAGCAGGTAGCTGCCGCCCAGCACCGCGGTCAGCACACCCACGGGCAATTCCTGGGGCGCAATCATCCAGCGTGCCAGCACGTCGGCCGCCATCAGCAGCAGCCCGCCCATCAGCGCGCTGAGCACGACCAACCGGCCATGCGTGGTCCTGACCATGGAGCGCACCAGGTGCGGCGCGGCCAGGCCGACAAAAGCAATCAGGCCGGTCTGGGCCACCGCCGCGCCGGTGGCCAGCGCCAGCACGCCCACCAGCACGGCACGCACGGCTGCCAGCGGCAAGCCCAGGCTGGCCGCCGTGGCCTCGCCCAGGGCCAGGCCGTCGAGCACGCGGCCCAGCGTCCAGGCGATGGCCAGTGTTGGCAACAAGACCGCCGCCATCACGCCGCAGGACACCCAGCCGACAAATCCGGTGCTGCCCAGCATGAAAGCCTGCATGGCTTGCAGGATGTCGGGCACGGCGATGGACACCAGGTCGCGCGTCGCACCCAGCACCACGCCCACAATCACGCCGGCCAGCAGCAGGCGCAGGGTGTGCAACACACCCTTGGCGAGCAACAGGGTCAGCAGCACACCGCCCACCGCGCCGGCAAACGCCGCACCGGTCAGGCCCAGGCGCACCAGGAAAGCCGTCGCAAACGGCGACACACCGAACAGCGCCAGCGCCACGGCGACACCGAGCGCGGCGCCGGAAGCACTGCCGAGCAAATAAGGGTCGGCCAGCGGGTTGCGAAACAAACCCTGGGCCACGGCGCCGGCCAGCCCGAGCAGGCCGCCGGCCACCCAGGCACCCAGGGTGCGCGGCAAACGGATGTCCTGGATGATTTGCCAGGCCACCGGGTCATGGCGTGCCTGCAACACACTGTCAAAGCCGGTGCTGCCTACCCCGGCGCCGACCAGCAGAAACACCGCCGCGCCCAGCAGCAGGCCCAGGCCCAGCACATAAGTGCGGCGCTGCACGGCGCCACCGGGCACAGCGGCGCTCATGGAACCGGTACTCCGGGCTTGCCACTTTTGCTGGCGATGCAGCCGGCCATGAGGCGCGCGGCTTCGGCCATGCGCGGCCCCGGCCGCACCAGCACGTCAGATTCTTCGGGCGTGAACACACACAGCCGCCCTTCGCGCAGCGCGCGCATGCCGGCCCAGCCCGGGCGTTGCGCCAGACCCTGGGCATTGCGCGCACCAATCATGATCACATCGGGGTTGGCCCGCACCACATATTCGGGATTGATCTTGGGGAAGGGGCCGAGCTCGGGGGTCATGATGTTTTTCACGCCCAGGCGTATCAGGGTCTCGCCGATGAAAGAGCTGGTGCCGGCGGCATAAGGGCCACGGCTGACCTCGAAGTAAACCCGCGTGTCCCTGGCGGCGGGCGGCAGCGACTGCGCAGCCGCCGAGACCCCGGCGTCAATCACGCGCCAGATGCGCTGGGCGTCGGCGACTTCGAGCACCTGGCCAATCTTGCCCATCACGCGCTGCACGTCCAGCCCACTTTTGGGCTCCAGCGCCAGCACCTTCAGGCCCAGCGCCTCCAGCCGCTGCACACCGCGCGAGGACGTCGCCATCAACACCACATCGGGCCGCAGGGCCACGACGGCTTCGACGTTGGGATCGATGCCGCCGCCGACCTGCGGCAGGCTGCGCACCATCGCCGGGTAGTTGGAATAACGATCCACCCCCACCAGGCGTTTGCATTCGCCCAGTTCACAGACGGTTTCAGTCAGCGAAGGCAGCAGGCTGACGATGCGCTGCGGGCTGCGCGCCAGCGTGACCGTGACGCCGCGGTCGTCGGTGACCTGCAGGGCCTGCACCGGCGCCAGCAGCGCCAGCCCCAGCCAGAGCGCGCAGAGTATTTTTTTCATGCTCCGCCCTTTAAGGTGAGCGGCAAGCCGGCCGCCATGAAGGTCACGCGGGCACAGGCCTGCGCCACCTCCTGATTGAGCCGCCCCAGCGCATCGACAAAGTCGCGTATTTCGCGGCCCATCGGAATCACACCGAGTCCGATCTCATTGCCGACCAGCACCAGCGGGCCCTGGCAGTCCACGATTGCTCCCAAAAGCATAGCTGCTTGCGCACGTGGATCAAGGGCTGGCGGCTGATTTGGCTTGGTATCCAGCGGCATCAGCAGGTTCGTGAGCCACAGGGTCAGGCAATCCACCAGGACCAGCGTCGGGGTCGCGCTGGCCTGCCGGATGGCCTGCGCCAGATGCAGCGGATCTTCGACAGTTGTCATCCCCGGCACCCTGTCGGCCCGGTCTTGCTGGTGGCGCAGGATGCGTGCACGCATCTCCTCATCCCCCGGCTGGCCGGTGGCGATGAGGATGGCCCGATGATCGGGTGATTGCGCCAGCCACTGACGCGCCAGCATTTCGGCACGGCGCGACTTGCCGCTGCGCTGGCCACCGAGGATGAGCTCGCTGCGTGCGACTTCAAGCATGGGATCTGCTCCATGACATCACCAGGCGGTGCATCTGCTCGACGCCGTCGGTCAGGGCAGCGGGGCCGGGCTGCAGAATCTCGGCCGACTTGATTTCAAACAGCTGCTGGTTTTTCACTGCGTTGACGTTTTCCCAGCCAGCGCGCGCCAGCACATGCTCGGGCCGGAACTTGCGCCCGCACCAGGAGCCCAGAATGATGTCAGGGTTGCGGCGCACAATCTCGCTGCCGTCGGCAATGATGCGGTCCTTGCCCATGGCCTGGGCCGCCAGTTCGGGAAAACAATCATCACCACCGGCAATGCCGATCAGCTCTGACACCCAGGCAATCGCGCTGATGTGCGGTTCGTACCACTCTTCGAAAAACACCCGCGGCCGGCGCTTGAGCGTGGCTGCGGCCTGCTCTATCTCGATCAGGCGCTGCTGCATGCCCTGTATCAGTTCACGGCCGCGTGCCTCCTGCCCCACCATGGCGGCCAGCTGGTACATCATGGAAAAAATCTCAAGCACACTGCGCTGGTTGAAGATGGTGACCTGTATGCCTTTTTTGACCAGCTGCGACGCAATATCGGCCTGCAGATCGGAAAAACCAATCACGCAGTCGGGTTGCAGCGCGACAATTTTGTCGATCTTGGCGCTCAAAAAGGCGCTGACCCTGGGTTTTTCCTCGCGCGCCCGCGGCGGCCTGACGGTGTAGCCGGAGATGCCGACAATACGCCGCTCCTGCCCCAGCAGGTAAAGCCATTCGGTCGGCTCTTCGGTCAGGCAGACGATGCGCTGCGGCCCATAGGCTGAACTGTCCTGGCTTGCGCCCAATACCCGCCAATCAGTGCTTGCGCTCATGCGGCTTGCTCCAGGAAAAGCTGCGCGGCCGCCCCAGGGTTGGAGGCAAACCAGGCGTGGAAATAACTGGCCCGAACGGCGCCCGAGGCATACAGCGCCTCGCCGCCGGAACGCAGCTTGCGCCCCGGCGCCGCCTCAGTATGCGCGACCGGCTGCAACGGTGTCGTGCAGGTCGAGTAGTGAAAAGTGTGGCCGCGCAAGATGCCACCGGCCAGGCCAAGCTGCTGTGGACCGAGGGCTGCGAGGCGTTTTCCCATGGTCACCTTGCCGGGCAGCACACCCCACATCGCATGGGACGCACCATCGAGGGTCTGCAATTCATCAAACAGCGCCATCATGCCCCCACATTCGGCCCAGACCGGTTTGCCGGCGCGGACATGGCCGGTGATGCTGTCCTTCATGGCGCTGTTGGCGGTCAGCGTGCCGGCATGTAATTCCGGATAACCGCCGGGCAGCCATAAGGCGTCGCATGCGGGCAAGGCCGCGTCGCTCAGCGGCGAGAAAAACACCAGCTGCGCACCGAGTCCGCGCAGGCAATCCAGATTGGCCGCGTAGATAAAACAGAAGGCGGCATCCCGTGCCACGGCCACCGTGCGCCCTTGCAGGGCGCCTGCCGGAAATTCCGGCGCATCAGGCGCCACAAAGGCAACGGCCCAGGCCTGCAAGTCATCCCGATTCATCTGCCCCAGGCGCGTGCTGGCCAGCGCATCCGCGGCAGCGTCCAGCCGCTGCATGGCGTCGCCCAACTCATCCGACATCACCAGGCCCAGGTGCCGCTCGGGCAGGGTCACGGCACTGCTGCGCATCAGGGCACCCAGCCATTGTCCGGGCACGCGCAGGCTTTCCTCCAGCATGAGCGCATGGCTGTCGGATGCGACCCGGTTCGCCAGCACACCGGCAAAACGCAGGCCTTCGCGGTAATGCTGCAGCCCCCAGGCCAGCGCGCCAAAGGTGCCGGCCATGGCGCCGGCGTCAATCACCGTGAGCACCGGCAAGCCAAAACGCTGGGCCAGATCGGCCGCGCTCGGCTGGCCGTCAAACAGGCCCATCACCCCTTCGACAATGATCAGGTCGGCCTCTTGTGCGGCAGCATGCAGACGCTGCGCGCAGTCAAGCTCGCCGGTCATCCACAAGTCCAGCTGGTGCACAGGCGCGCCGCTGGCCAGGCTGAGCCAGTACGGATCGAGAAAATCCGGCCCACACTTGAACACCCGCACCCGCCGCCCCTGGCGCGTGTGCAGACGCGCCAGCGCACACGCGAGTGTGGTCTTGCCCTGGCCGGAGGCGGGTGCGGCGACCAGGATGGCTGGGCAAAAGCGGGGGGAAGTCACGCGTTTTGCCTGCTGCTCACAGCGGCGCCCATTTCAGCCCGACATACACAGTGCGGCCCGCTGTCGCGTAGGTTTGGGCCAACTCATAAGACTTGTCAGCCAGGTTGTCGACCCGCGCAACAAAGGTCCAGTCGCGGGCGACGGCGGTGCTCGCGCTGACATTGAACAGGCTGTAGCCCCCCAGGCGCCTGGTGTTCGCAGCGTCGTCGAATCGGTGGCCCGAGAACTGCGCTTCGGCCCCCAGCGACCAGGTACCCAGCCGGGTGTCGGCCGCCAGCACGGCATGCTGGCGCGCGCGGCGCGCCAGGGTTTTGCCGGTGTTGACATCGCGCGGGTTTTGCAGGTCCAGGGAAGCCGACAGCTGGGTGTTGCCGATTTTGTAGCCGCCACTGAAGGTGAGGCCGGCGTACTCGGCACGTGCTGTGTTGGTGTAGCAGGCGCGGCTGGCCAGCGCGACGGGTGCGCGTCCGTTGGTGCAGGGGCCCGAGCCGCTGGTGAAGGTGATGAGGTTGCTCACACGGTTGCGGTAGGCGACGACGCCCAAACTGCTGCTGCCTTGAGCGTAACGAAGGCCGAACTCCAGATTGCGGCTGCTTTCGGGCTGGAGCGTGGACACCCCGTATTCGCTGAAGCGGTGGTAAAGCGTCGGCGCCCTGAATGCGGTGGCCGCTGAAGCCGTGGCACGCCATTGCGGCGTGATCGCAAAACCATAGGCTGCACTGCCGGTGTTTCTGCCTCCGAACTCACTGTCATCGTCATGCCGCGTATTCAGCTGCAAGGTATGTGGCCCTCCCTTCCAGCCGTAACCCAGAGCGAGTCCGTCCTGGGACCGCCCCCGGTTGATGGGTGCGTTTTCCAGGTGGTCGTCCTTGCGTTCAATGTCGGCCGTGAACAGGTGTCCACCCAAGCGCAACTCGTTGTGCAACAAGTACCCGCGCAGGCTGGTAATGGTCAGATAAGGTGTGGGCGTGGTCTGGTAACTTTCGCGTGAATCGGAAATGCTCAGACGCGTGCTGTAGGCATCGGTCCACTGCGCCTGCCAGTTCACGCCGACCGCGTGCAGTTCGTGCAGGTTGCGGTCGTCACGCAGCAAACCGCTGTCGTACTGTGAATTCATGTTGCTGGTCAGCGCGGAAGCTTCCAGCCTGTGTGCCTTGTTGAGCTGCAGCCCCAGTTTGGCGTTGGCCGAGCGGCTGCTGTAGCCGTCACGATCCGGGTTCTGCCCGGCGACGGGGCGGGAGTTGAAGCCGTCGCTGCTTTCCTGCGCCAAACCGACCGAATAGTCCACCGCGCCGCTGGAGCCGCTGAAACCGGCATCGGCCTTGCGCATGTGGCGTGAACCAAACCCGGTGCCCACAAACGGGGAAAATCGCCCTTCGCCGCGCCTGGTGAAAATCTGGATCACACCGCCCAGCGCATCCGAACCGTACACGGCAGCAGCGGGGCCGCGCAGAACCTCAATGCGGTTTATCTGCGCCAGCGGAATACTTTCCCATGCCGCACCGCCCGTGGCTTGCGAGTCAATACGAACGCCGTCAATGTAAACCGCAGTGAAGCGCGACTCTGCACCCCGCAGGAACACCCCGGTGGTGGCGCCCGGCCCGCCATTGCGCTGGAACTCGATACCCGGCAAACGGGCCAGTACATCGGCCAGTCCGGCAGCGCCGCTGCGCTCAATCGTCTCGCGGTCAACCACCGTCACATCGGCCAAAAGGTCGGACAACGGCTGTGCCGTGCGGGTGGCAGTCACCACCGTCTCCTTGAGCTGCGGCGCAGCTGCGGATTGCGAAAATGCGGGAAAGGCCGCCGTCAGGGCCAGCGGAAGCACGGCAAGGCGTGCGCAGGAAACACAGGTTTTCATGGGTCGGAACATTCAACAAAAGGCCCTCACCGGCTTCCCCGCCAGTGCATGAGCGTTACGGCTGCAGCCCTTGCGGACGTGCAACCACCTTGTTGGCCGGTATCCGGGCTGACGGAACTGCCTTCATCGCCTTCCCAAGCGCGTGTTCAGAACGCTCAGTGGCTGCTGATGAAAGCTGAATGGCCCCACCTGTGAATCCGGGGGAGAAACATTCGTCCGTTTACCGTTGCGGGGGCAGCGCAGGTTAGAAGTCGCGGCGCCCGCGGACCAGGGTGACCGGGTCCGGATGGCGTTGACTTCCTCCTGCTTCCCGTTGAACTGCGGCGTGTGAACCACACCGCGAGCACCAACAGACAAGATTCTACGCGCCAAAAGCGTGCAAACCCTACAATTGAGCCTGCCATGGCCAACCCCACCCCCATTGACCAGATCACCGAACGTGTCGAGCGCCTGCTGCTGCGCTACGAGGAGTTGCAGCGCACCAATACGCTGCTCGATGAGCAGGTGCAGGTTCTGACGCAGGAGCGCGACTCCCTGCGCTCACGGCTGAGCGCGGCGCGGGCCAGGGTCGATGCCCTGCTGGAGCGGCTGCCCGACTCTTCCGCACCCATGATGGGCTCCGGCCAGGCCCATGGCAGAACAGCAGTGGGCTCCGATTCATGAAACAGCTTGATGTACAGATCATGGGCCAGAGCTACCTGCTCGGTTGTCCCGAAGGCGGCGAAACCCGCCTGCTGGACGCGGTCGAAAAAGTGGACGCCGCCATGTGCAAGATCCGCGATGCCGGAAAAATCAAGGCGCGTGACCGCATTGCCGTGCTGGCCGCCCTGAACCTGGCGTTTGAGCTGTCCGAGCTCGAGGCCAATGCGCTCAAGAGCTCACGCAGCGCGGCGACAACGGCCCCGGCGCCGCTGGAAGCAGCGCCGACCACACGCGGCCCGGCCAGCGCCGCAGAAGCCCTGGCCCAGCCGCAATTGAGCGCGCTGCTGCAACGGCTGGACAACGCCCTTGGGGTCGACGGCCGCCTGTTGTAAATCGCTGCACGGCCGATGCCGGCCGCACGCATTTCCTCAGCAGGCGCCAGCACAAGCGCCTACAATTCAAGCGTCTGCGGTGCGCACCGGGCTTTATATTTCCTTGAACCAATGCTCTTAGAGCACGGGCTTGGTAAATTGTCAGGCAGGCGTGATCGTCTCGCGTTAGACGAACCCGAAACCCGACTGCCCTCGCCCACCTGAACCCTGGTTCAGGATGACGGTCCGGTGGTACTCGCAGACACCTTTTTTCGGCCCCCGCAATTTTCCGGCGCTCCACTTCCACCCCGCTCGCCTCGCGAGCCGCCCTGCTGCCCACCGCATGAACCTCGAACCCCTGCTTATTTTTGAACTCGTCCTGCTGGGCATAGGCACCGGCTTTCTCGCCGGCCTGCTGGGCATAGGCGGCGGCATGCTGATGGTGCCCTTTATCACGCTGATCATGGCGGGCCGGGGCGTGGCGCCGGACCTGGCGGTCAAGATGGCGATCGCCACCTCGATGGCCACCATCATCTTCACGTCCATCTCCAGTGTGCGTGCGCACCACCGGCGCGGCGCGGTGCGCTGGGACATCGTCCAGCGCCTGGCGCCCGGCATTGTGGCGGGCAGCATCATCGGCAGCCTGGGCGTGTTTGCGCTGCTCAAGGGCTCCTACCTTGCGATCTTTTTCGGCCTGTTTGTGAGTTTCTCGGCGACCCAGATGTTTCTCGACAAAAAGCCCAAGCCCACGCGCCAGATGCCGGGCACGGCCGGGCAGTTTGCCGCCGGTGGTGTCATCGGTTTCCTGTCCGGGCTGGTGGGCGCAGGCGGCGGCTTCATCAGCGTGCCTTTCATGACCTGGTGCAATGTCGCGATTCACAGTGCGGTGGCCACTTCTGCGGCACTCGGTTTTCCGATCGCCGTGGCCAATGTGCTCGGTTATGTGGTCAGCGGCCTGAACGTGCAGGACCTGCCTGCCGGCTCTTTCGGCTACATCTGGCTGCCGGCGCTGGTGGTGATTGCAGTGTGCAGCTTCCTGACCGCCCCGCTGGGCGCCAAGGCCGCCCACAAGCTGCCGGTCGGCAAGCTCAAGCGGGTTTTTGCCAGCATCCTTTACGTGCTGGCGGCCTACATGCTCTGGAAGGGCCTGAGCAGCCTCTAGGAGTCTGGGCGCCCCGGCCCTCAGCCGTGCGCCTGGCGCGAGTCGGCCGGCGCTTGGTCCCTCTCCTTCAGGCCGTAGTCGCGGATCACCTCGGCAATCCGCAGCCGGTAGTCCTTGAACATGGTGGACCTTCCTGCCGCCTGCGCGGCGCGGTGCGCCTCCAGATTGCGCCAGGCCTGCAGACAGGACTCATCGCGCCAGAACTGCAGCGACAGCAGTTTGTCGGGCTCGCTGAGGCTCTGGAAGCGCTCGATCGAGATAAAGCCGTCCATCTTCAGCAGTTCGGTTTTGAGCTCGGCCGCCCAGTTCAGATAACCCTCGCGGTGGGCCGGGTCCGGCCAGACTTCAAAAATCACGGAGACCATGGTGTTTCCTTTGTTCAGTTATCAAAAACCGGAATACGGGCGTTGGGCAAAGGCCGAAATCCCTTGCTGCGCCCGAAGTAGTCATCAAATTGGCCTGCAGCCCTGATGTAATGCGCGCAGACCGCTACCATTTCAATAGCAATCTCCGCCCCCGGGCAGCCATGTGCACCGGCACCAAAGCCCATGCTGCGGGCCTGCGCGCGGGTCATGTCGAACTGCTCCGGCAGCGGGTTGAGGGCCGCGTCGCGGTTGGCGCTGGCCAGCAGCAACAACACACCCTGCCCCGCCGCGATGGGGTGGCCCAGCAGGCCCAGAGGCTCTGCTGCAAAACGCCGGGTGTTCTGGATCGGCGCAGCCCAGCGTTCGACCTCGCGCACAAAGGCCCGCATGGCCACCGGTGAAGCATCGGCCAGCGCGGCAGACACCGGGTCCTGCGCCAGCCGCAGCGCCACATGGCCGAGCAGGCCGCCGGTGGCATCGATGGACTGCTGCATGAAAGCGATGCGGTTGGCAGCCTGAACCGGCGGCAGCCCCAGCGCCTGACCCTGCGCCATCAGGGCCGCAGCCGCCTGGTGCGCCAGCGCCACAGCCTGCGCACCAGCACCGGGTGCGATGCCCTGTGTGAACTGCGCCGCCCAGCAGCAAGTGGCCTCGCGCTCGCTGTCCGGCAGCGCCAGCAAACGCGCCATGGTGTGCACCGGCAGGGCCGCCAAAAGATCATTGGCCGCCAGCCTGGGCATCAGGTCCTGCGCAGCGCCCAGCGCCGCGTGCGCCACATCGGCCAGTTGCCAGCGGCGTGCTGCGCGTTCCACATCGGGCTTGTGCGCCGTGTGAAACTCGGCATCACGCATGCGCACCAGTTGCGCAAACACCTGTCCCGCCGCGCCGCCCTGCAGGGCTGGAGGTACAGCCTCGCCGGGTGGCCGCACGCGCAAGGCCGGGTGCCGCAAGGCCGCATCCACGGCCGCATGGCTGCTGGCCACCCAGAGCCCCAGGCCTGCATCGAAAAACAGCGGCTGCGCCGCGCGCAGGCTGCGGTAATAAGGCCAGGGGTCGGGATGGGTGGCCGCCTCAAGGGCGTTGCGGGGTGGCTGCATGAAAAGCAGTGTCCCAAGCGCGCGGCGCTTTGTCCAGCGCCAACAGTTTGGCTATCATCAAAGCATGGCTGTTGAACCCGACATGACCCGCATCGCCGCCACCATAGGCGACGCCAGCCGCATCCGCATGCTGGTGCTGCTGATGGAAGGCCGTGCGCTGACCGCCAAGGAGCTCGCACTGGGCGCGGGCATAGAGCCGGGCACGGCGACCTCACACCTGAAGCGCCTGGTGGACGACGGCCTGCTGGCGTCTGCAGCACAGGGGCGGCACAAATATTTCCGCTTCGCTTCGGGCCAGGTGGCGCAGCTGGTGGAATCACTGATGCGTGTGGCGCCGCCGCGCAAAAGCCAGCCCGCCAGCAGCTCTGCCGAACCGATACGCCATGCCCGTTATTGTTACGACCACCTGGCTGGCAGTCTCGGCACCGGCCTGCTGGCCATGCTGCTGCGCAAGCGCTGGCTGGCAGATGGCGCCGACCACCCCGGCCAACTGCAAGCCACACCTGCGGGAGAAAAAGCCCTGAAGGCTTTGGGCCTGGACTTGCCTGAGTTGCGCAGCAAACGGCGCCAGTTCGCCTGCACCTGCCTGGACTGGTCGGAGCGCAGGGACCACCTGGGCGGCGCACTGGCGGCGGCGCTGGCCCGCCATTTCACGCAACAGGGCTGGATCACGCGCAAAAAACATTCGCGTGTGGTGCTGATCACCGCCGGGGGCAGCGCGCAGTTCAAACGCCTGGGCGTCCAGCTGCCGGCCTGAGCCAGCGCGTCTTCAGGCCAGCAGCGGCGCTGGCATCACCACCATGCCGTCTTCATCGGCATACAGCCAGTCGCCCGGATAAACCCGCACGCCCTGGATCTGCACCGCCACGTCGCGCTGGCCTTCGTTGCGTTTTTCGGTCGGCAGCGGCATGGCCGCGAGCGCGCGTATGCCGACCTGGCACTGCGCCAGTTCAGCCACATCACGCACACAGCCATCAATGACCACGCCGGCCCAGCCGTTTTTGGCGGCTGCTGCACCCAGGTTGCCGCCCAGCAATGCGCGGCGCAACGAGGCGCCACCATCGACCACCAGCACCGCCGGCACGCGCCCTGAGGGCGTTTCAAGCAGTCCGCTGCCATCCACCGCCGCCTTGACCAGCGAGTTGTCCTCAAAACATTTGACCGTGACCACCGGGCCGCAGAAGGAGGCAAGGCCCCCGAAGGCGCGGAACACAGGCGGCAAAACACGAAATTGTCCTGTGCTGTCGTTTTTATGCGCGTCGCACAAATCGCAAGTGGCAAAGCGCTGAGTGGTGGACGGGCTTGTCATTGGGGGAGGCCTTTCAAGGACAGGTAGAGGGTGGACATGCAGGAGAAAGTGCTCACAAGCATACCGCGCTGCAGAGGCGCTCCTGGGCAAATGCTGTGTGCTGGCGCGGTGTTAAGCCTTCTTTCTCGGGTGCTGGGTGAACAGGCCTGCAGGCCATGAGGCGCGCCCTGGCGCTGCCTCTGGCAGGGCACAAACCCGCCCTCCCACACGCCCGTCCTGCAGAAAGGGCCGTACCACGCAGCGCTTTTCAGACTTCCTCGAAGTAAATCTGCAACATCCAGACCCAAAAAAAATGCATTTTCCCTATGAAACAGCGGTTTTCTCCAGTAGCATCCGCAGTGCCAGTGAAGAGTAGTTATCTGCATTGGTGATTTATCAACTTCTAGAAGGAAAATCAATCATGGCAACTGCAAAAAAAGCACCGGCAAAAAAAGCAGCCGCAAAAAAGGCTGCACCGGCAAAGAAAGTAGCTGCGAAGAAAGCAGCTCCAGCGAAAAAAGCCCCTGCGAAAAAAGCACCGGCTAAAAAAGTAGTGGCGAAGAAAGCCCCTGCAAAAAAGGTAGTGGCAAAAAAGGCCCCTGCGAAAAAAGCGCCCGCCAAAAAGCGTACGCCCAACGCAGCGTTCATGAAGCCACTGACATTGAGCCCTGCCCTGTCGGCCGTGGTTGGCGCTGCTGCGCTGCCACGTACCGAGATCGTGCGCAAACTCTGGGTCTACATCAAGGCCAAGGGTCTGCAGGACAAGATCAACAAGCGCATGGTCAATGCCGACGAAAAACTGCGCGCCGTTTTCGGCAAGGCGCAGGTGTCGATGTTCGAGATGGCTGGCCTGATCGGCAAGCACGTCAAGTAATTCGACGCAAAGGGCCTGACTTGCCTTCGGGCGGACCAGACCCGACAAAGGGGCCACGCAAGTGGCCCTTTTTTTATGCCCGCCTGAAATACAAACCGGTTGCTACTTTTTCTGTAGCGCCGTGTTGGTGATGCCGGACAAGGTGCCGCGTGTGCTGATGACTTCCGGGTCCAGCATGATCTCGATCAGCGCGCCCTGCTTGCCCTGCAGCGCCTGGCGCATGACCGCTTCAAACTCTTCGGTGCGCGTGATGCGGGTGGCGGTGTAGCCATAAGCCCGCGCGAGTGCGCAGAAGTCCGGGTTCTGCAAATTCGAACCGCTGACATGGCGCGGGTACTCGCGTTCCTGGTGCATGCGAATGGTGCCGTACATGCCGTTGTTGAGCAGCACGATGATGCTTTTGGCGCCATGCTGCACCCCCGTGGCGAGCTCCTGGCCGTTCATCAAAAAGTCGCCGTCACCGGCGATCGTGAAAGCCGTGCGACCGGACACGATGTTCGCTGCAATGCCGGCCGGCACGCCGTAACCCATGGCGCCGACGGTGGGCGCCAGCTGCGTCTTCAGGCCCTTGACCAGGCCGTGGTGCTGGAAAAAGCGGTGCACCCAGCTTGCGAAATTGCCAGCGCCGTTGGTCAGCACCGCGTCTTCGGGCAGCAGCTTCTTCAGTGTGGCCACGATGGCCGGCATGTCCATGGTCCCCGGCAACATCACGCCGCCGTTGGCCGGATCAATGTTGGCCAGGTAGTCCGCGTTGGCGGACTCAGCCCAGGCCTGCCAGGGCACATTCACCGGCGCCGTCAAGACTTCGAGCGAACGCGCCGCCGCATTCATGGTCGCATTGATCGCCAGGTCGGCCTGGAACACGCGATTGAGCTCTTCCGCACTGGCATGGATGTGTACCAGCTTCTGCTTCGGCCTGGGTGCCTCGATCAGCGTGTAGCCGCCCGTCGTCATCTCGCCCAGGCGCGGACCGATCGCGAGAATCAGGTCGGCCTGCTTGATACGCGCAGCGAGTTTCGGGTTCAGGCCAATACCCACATCGCCGGCATAAAGCGGATGGTGGTTGTCGAAAGTGTCCTGGAAGCGAAAGGCGTTGCCCACCGGCAGCGACCAGTTTTCGGCGAAACGCTGCAGCGCCTGCGCCGCCTGCGGCGTCCAGCCGCCGCCGCCGGCAATCACCAGCGGCCGCTCCGACTGCAGCAACATCTCGCGCAAGCGGCGCAGCGAGCCGGGGTCGCTCCAGGCCTCGACCGCTTCCACGCGCGGCAGCGGCTCCACATCCACCATCTGCGTGAGCATGTCTTCCGGCAGCACCAGCACCACCGGGCCGGGCCTGCCGTTCATGGCGGTGGCAAAGGCCCGCGCCACGTATTCGGGGATGCGCCGCGCGTCGTCGATGCGCTCCACCCGTTTGGCCATGCCTTTGGTCGAAGGGCCAAAGAAGCTGCTGTAGTCCACCTCCTGGAAGGCCTCGCGGTCGCGGGTGTCGCTGGCCACATCACCGACAAACAAAATCATCGGCGTGGAGTCCTGGAAAGCCGTGTGCACCCCGATGGACGCGTTGGTCGCGCCCGGGCCACGCGTGACAAAACAGATGCCGGGCCGGCCGCTCAGCTTGCCGTGCGCTTCAGCCATGAAGGCGGCGCCGCCCTCCTGCCGGTTGATGATGAAGCGGATCTGCTCGTGACAGGCATGAAAGCCGTCAAGCACGGCGAGATAACTTTCACCGGGGACACCAAAGGCATGGGTGACGCCCTGGGCCACAAGGCATTGAACGAGAAGATGGCCGGCCAGTTGTTGGGTCATCTGGATATTGTGCCGTGGGAATAAAGGCCCCCACGTTCGCTTGCTTCGCGCAGCTCCCTGCCCCCCGAGGGGGCGCTGCGCCTGCGGGCCGTCGGAGCCGGACCCGCGGTCCCGGCTGGTGCAGACCGGAGCCGTGCGGCGCGGGCCTATTCAGGGGTACGTGCGTCCCCGTCGCCGCCGCCTGCCTCCAGCGCCTGCCGGGCCAGCTCTTCGTCGCTCAGCGGTGGCGCCTCCTCCAGCGCCTTCAGCTCTTCCAGAAACTCTGCCGTCGGCTCCTCATGCTCGAGCAGCACCTCTTCGAGTTTTTGCCGGCCGGTTTCCACATGCACGGACGGAGAATGCAACTCGGTCGGCGGCACCGGGAATTTTTCACCGAGCTCGAATTTCAGCGCCTCGGCCTGGGCTTCGACCCAGTGGGCAAAGTCGCCGTCTTTGGGGGTGTCTGAATTGTTCATGCCTGTCTCCTTGCAGTTCGGCACCGGCGCGACCGGTCGATGCATGCTTCATTATGGGGGGACACTGCGCCACCGCGCTATCGGTGCCACCCGCTTTTTCATGCATCTTGCGTTAATTCACCAAACAGTTAAATTACCCGCCATGCCGACCGCCAAAACAAAACCTGCCAAAGCCGCCGAACCACGCTCGCGCGATGCCGACCGCTCCCAGCTGGCCATCCTGCTGGCCGCCCGCGACGAGTTTGCACAACACGGGCTGGGTGGTGCGCGAATGGACCGTATCGCAGAACGGGCAGCCCTGAACAAGCGCCTGATCTATTACTACTTCACCAGCAAGGACGAGTTGTTTCTGGCGGTGCTGGAGCAGGCTTATGCCGACATACGCACCGCTGAAATGCAACTGCACCTGCGCGACATGGCGCCTGCCCAGGCGATACGCAGGTTGACCGAATTCACCTGGGAATATTACATCGCGCACCCTGAATTTTTAACCCTACTCAACAGTGAAAACCTGCACCAGGGCCGCCATCTGGCCATGTCCGGCCGGGTCCAGGAAATGAACTCACCGCTGGTGCAGACACTGGCTGAAATTCTTGAACGTGGCCGCGTCGACGGGCTTTTTCGCGGCGGCATTGACCCGGTACAGCTTTACGTTTCCATCGCCGGGCTGTCCTACTTCTACCTGTCCAACAATTCCACACTCTCGGCCATCTTCGGGCGCGACCTGATGGGCCCCAAGGCGCTGAACGAACGGCTCTCGCACATGTGTGATGTGATCCTAGGGTATGTCCTTAGAAACTGAGGCGCAGGCTTGATTGACCCGTGGCCGGTCACTTTCTACAATTCACCCTTTAGTGAATTATCAATGAAGGAGACGTCTGCATGAAATCTGCCCTGTCCACTCGCGGTCTGCTGATTGCAGGTCTGCTGTCCATCACTGCCACCGGCGCCCTCGCCCAGTGGAAGCCCAACAAGCCGATCACGCTGATCGTGCCCTGGGCTCCGGGCGGCTCTACCGACCAGGTCACTCGCGTGACTGCAGCCGAGCTGGAAAAGTACCTGGGTCAGAAAATTGTGATCATGAACCAGCCTGGCGCCTCTGGCTCGGTCGGTACCAAAAATGCAATGGAAGCCCCCAGGGACGGTTACACCTGGACGGCGGGCGGAGCCAAGGACCTGGGCACCTACAAGGTGCTTGGCATGCTGGACACCTCGGCCAGGGACTGGAACCTTTACCTCAACGTGGCGCACATCGCGGTGGTCGGCGTCAATGCCGACACGCCCTACAAAACCATGCCGGAGCTGCTGGCCGCCATGAAGGAAAAGCCAGGCGCCATTTCTGTCGCCACAGCCGGTGTCAACTCCAGCGGGCACTCGGCAATCGAATCGATTGCCCGCGTAGCGGGCGTGACGTACAAACACGTCACTTATGACGGCGGCGCGCCCGCAGCAGTTGCGGCCGCATCGGGTGAGACCCAGGTAACCACCCAGCTCGCGGCAGAACAGACCGACATGATCCGGGCCAAAAAGATCCGCCCGCTGGCGGTGGTGGGCGACAAGTCGATTGAGATCGAAGGTTACGGCACCATCCCGCCGCTGTCGCAGTTCATCCCGGGCTACAAGGACCCGATCAATTACTTTGGCATCTTTGTACCCAAAGGCGCACCACCGGAAGTCGCACAGACGCTCGACAAAATCTGGGCCACTGAAATGGTCAAAAACGAAGCGCTGAAAAAATACGCGCAAGCACGCGGTGCCATGTTTGCACCCATGGCCGGAGAAGACGCGCAAAAGGCGGTGTTCCCGGCGATCCAGTCTTATGCCTGGACCCAGCAGGCCGCCGGCAAGGCCAAGGTGTCGCCTGACACTGTCGGCATTCCGAAACCCTGACCCCTCTGCATAAGCCATGACCGAGGGCGTGAATACCGCCCGCTCTGACCTGTGGGGTGGAGCGGGATGGGCCGGGTTTGGCCTGTTGATAGTGGTCGAGTCGCTGCGCATGGACCGATTCAAGTCCATGGGTGCAGAGCTCTACACCATGCCTGGTTTTGTGCCGGGCATGATAGGCGGCGTGCTGATGCTGCTGGGCGCCATCCTGATGCTGCGCGGCTGGCGCCGCCGCAGCACGCCACCCCACACCCCGGACGGTCCTGCCGAAACGCTGATCAACCGCCGGGTGACGGCCACACTGCTGCTCACGCTGGTGTATGCCGTGGGCCTGATCGGACGCCTGCCCTTCTGGCTGGCCACCGCGCTGTTTGTGGCCGCGTTTGTCGCCTATTTCGCTCCGCCGGACAAACCGCTGCCCCGGCGCCTGATGGCTGCCGGGCTGGCCGGTACGCTTACTGCGCTGGTCGTCACGCTGGTGTTTCAGTACATCTTCCTGGTCCGCCTTCCATGAAAAAGACACACCTGCACACTCGCCAGGCCGCGCGTTTCCCTGTCATGGGAGCGACCTGAATGTTTGATGGCCTGATCCTCTTTGGCGAATCCATCGTGCGCTTCAGCACACCGGAGACCATCTTCTACGCGCTGCTGTCATCGCTGGTCGGGGTGATCATGGGTGCGCTGCCCGGACTCACGGCCACCATGGCACTGGCGCTGATGACCACGCTGACGCTGAAGCTGCCGCCCAGCGAAGCCTTGCTGATCCTGATCTGCACCTATGTCGGCTCGATTTACGGTGGGTCGCGCTCAGCCATCCTGCTGAACATCCCGGGCACGCCCGCCTCTGCGGCGTCCTGCCTGGACGGCTACGCGCTGGCGCGCCAGGGCATGGCCGGCCGCGCCATGGGTATTGCCACTTCGGGTTCTGTCCTTGGCACGCTGATTGGCATGTTTTTTCTGGCCGGTTTCACACCCCTACTCGGCGGTCTGGCCCTGAAGTTTGGCGCGTATGAGTTTTTCTGGCTGGCCCTGTTCGGCGTCATCATTGCGGGGACGCTGACCGGGGACGACCCGCTCAAAGGCTGGATCGCCGGCATTGCGGGCCTTTTCATCGCAGGCATCGGCCAGGAGCCGCAATACGCCTATGAACGTTTTGCCTGGGGCATACGTGATCTGGCAGGAGGCATACAGCTGGTGCCTGCACTGGTGGGTGCGTTCGGGTTTGCCGAGCTGCTGACCGCCATCAAGCAGCGCCAGCAGCCGGTCAAGATCAGCCCCTTTGACACCGTCATTCCCAAACTGCGCGACATCACGAAATACTGGCGCACCATCCTGCGCTCCGGCCTGATCGGTACCGGCGTCGGCATTGTGCCGGGCGTGGGTGAAGACGTGGCGGCCTGGTCGTCCTACGCTGCCGCCAAACGCGCCAGCAAGGAGAAGGAACTGTTTGGCAAGGGTTCCATCGAAGGGCTGATGGCCGCCGAAACCGGCGACAACGCCTGCGTGCCCGGTGCCATCATCCCGGTGTTGACGCTGGCCATCCCGGGTTCGGCGCCTGCAGCTGTGTTGATGGCCGCGATGATCATCCATGGGGTGAAGCCGGGGCCGCTGATCATGGTGGAGAACCCCCAGTTTGTGTACGACGTGGTGGCCATGATGCTGTTTGCCACTGTCGGTATCCTGATCTACGGCCTGGTGCTGACCAAGGCACTGGTGCAGGTGCTGCGCGTGCCCCAGCATCTGATCGTGCCGATTATTTTTGTGCTGTGCGCAGTGGGCAGCTTCGCAATTTCCGGAAGGCTGTTTGACGTGTATGTGATGCTGGTCTTTGGCATGCTTGGCTTTTTCCTGCGTGGCTTCGGCTACCCGATGGCGCCGCTGGTTCTGGGCATTGTGCTGGGCGACCTGCTGGAAAAAAACCTGCGCCGCGCGCTGATCCTGTCCGATGGCAGCCTTGTCCCCTTCTTCACGCGCCCGATCTCGGGCGCGGTGGCAGCGCTGATTTTTGGCACCATAGGCTGGAAGCTGTACACCCTGTATGGCCGCAAGACGTCCGCATGAAACTCGCGCTTTGTAACGAAGTCCTGCACCCCCTGCCCTTTGCCCGGCAGTGTGCACTGGCGGCGTCTTATGGCTACACCGGCCTGGAACTCGCGCCTTTTACCCTGGCGGATGACCCGCAAACCCTGGACGCAGAGGCCGCGCGGGGATTTCGCATGCTTGCACACGACCACGGCCTGGCCATCTCCAGCCTGCACTGGCTGCTGGTCAAGCCCGACGGTCTGTCGCTGGTAACCGCCGATGCCGCCGTGCGCCAGCAAACCCTGACACTGCTTTTGCGTCTGATCGATTTTGCCGCAGCCTGCGGCGCCGCCGTGCTGGTGCATGGCTCACCGCGTCAGCGCTCACCGCTGCCGGGCCAGAGCGTGGCCGATGCCACCGAGCGGCTGCAGGACGCGCTGACAACCCTCGCGCCGCATGCAGAGCAAGCCGGCGTGGTGTACTGCCTGGAGCCCCTGTCGCCTGCCGAAACACCGGTCATCAACACCGTGGCGCAGGCGGCCGCCCTGGTGGACCGGATTGGCTCCCCTGCGCTGCGTACCATGCTCGACGTCAGCGCCGCATCGCAGGCTGAAAGTACGCCGGTGCACGAAGTGCTTGCACAGTACCTGGCCAGCGGCCATATCGCCCACGTTCAGCTCAACGACAAAAACCGCCGCGGGCCGGGCCAGGGCGACACACCGCAGATGCCAGTGCTGCAAGTCCTCAAGCATGCCGCTTACGCCGGGTGGATGGCGGTTGAACCGTTTGATGACCAGGGTGACGGGCCGGTCTGTGCCGAGTTCAGCGCGCGCCATGTGCTGGGCATCTGGGGTGGCCTCGCATGACTGCCGTGACGGTGCGCGCCGTCTCATTGTTTGAAAGGCCGGTCACGCTGCGACTGCCGTTTCGCTTTGGCGCCGCCACCGTCACGCGCTGTCCGCAGGCTTTTGTGCGGGTTGAAATCAGCGCCGCAGGCCGTACGTTTGAAGGCGGTACTGCCGAGCTGATGGTGCCCAAGTGGTTCGACAAGTCCCCCGCCCTGACACATGAGCAGAACTTCGAGCAACTGCGCGAGGCCCTGCGCGCAGCGCGTGAGGCCTACACCAGCGCCGACGCCCCGCTGAGCCCGCACGCGCTGTCGCAAACTGCCGGCGAGGCCGCCATCACCAGCTCGGTGGCGCGCGGCCTGCCGCGCCTGGCGGCGCAATTCGGGCCGGCCCTGCTGGACAAGGCCATCGCCGACGCGGCCCTGCGCGCAGCTGGTCTGCCGTGGGTTGATGGCTTGCGCACCGGCCTGCTGGGTGACCCGTGGTCAGGCGCACTGGCACGGGTCAAACCGCTGGCCGTCACGCTGCGCCACACCGTGGGCCTGGCCGATCGCCTGAACGCGCAGGACGCAGGCGCCGATCCCGCCGACGGCTTGCCAGCCACCCTGGAAGCGGCGATCCGGCATTACGGACTGCACCACTTCAAGCTCAAGCTGTCGGGCCAGCTGGACGCCGACAGGGACCGCCTCGCGCGCATCGCGGCGGTGCTCGATGCGCAGGCCGGTGACTACCGCGTCACACTGGACGGCAACGAAACTTTTGCCGATGCCGAAACCCTGGGCGAATTCTGGCACGCACTGTCAAAATTTCCAGCGACCAGCGGGCTGTTGCGGCGCACCCTGCTGCTGGAGCAGCCGCTGCAGCGCAGCGTGGCACTGAGCCAGCCCATCGCCGGGCTGGGCATAGCGGTGCCGGTCATTCTGGACGAGTCTGACGACCAGGCCGACGTGCTGGAGCGCGGCATCGCACTGGGCTACCGCGGCATTTCGAGCAAGGCCTGCAAGGGCATTTACCGCTCGCTGGCGAACGCAGCACGGATTGCGCAAGAGCCGCAACGCCTGCTGTTGTCGGGCGAAGACCTGACCTGCCAGGCGGGCCTGGCGGTGCAGCAGGACACCTTGCTGGCGGCCAGCCTCGGCATCACCCACATCGAGCGCAATGGGCACCACTATGTCGATGGTTTTGGCATCGCGCCTGAGACCGAAGCGCAGGCCTTTGCCAAAGCACACCCGGGCTTTTACGCCAGCAGCAACGGGCGTCCGCGCCTGGCAGCGCATAACGGGGAGCTGGACCTGTCCTCCCTGCACGTACCGGGCTTTGCCAGCGCCAGCATGCCGCGCTGGGACAGCCTGCAACCGATTTCCACCTGAAGAGAACTGTCATGGCCACACACACACTTGGAATCATCATGCACGGCGTCACCGGACGCATGGGCATGAACCAGCACCTGATCCGCTCCATCGTCGCGATCCGCAAACAGGGTGGCGTCACGCTCTCCAACGGCGACAAGGTGATGCCCGACCCCATCCTGATTGGCCGCAACGCCGAAAAAATCGAGGCGCTGGCCAAAACCTGGGGCATCTCACGCTGGGGCACCGACCTCGACGAGGCGCTGAAAAACAAGGACGACAGCATCTTCTTCGACGCCGGCACCACGCAGATGCGCCCCACCTTGCTGGCAAAAGCCATACGCGCCGGCAAACATGTGTACTGCGAAAAGCCGATAGCCACCAACCTCAATGAAGCCGTCGAGATTGCCCGCCTGGCTGAAAAGTCCGGCCTGAAACACGGCGCGGTGCAGGACAAACTGTTTTTGCCCGGCCTGCGCAAGCTCGACATGCTGCGCCGCGCCGGCTTCTTCGGCAAGATGCTGTCGGTGCGGCTCGAGTTCGGCTACTGGGTGTTTGAAGGCGACCTGCAGCCGATACAGCGCCCGAGCTGGAACTATCGGCAAGAAGACGGCGGCGGCATGATCCTCGACATGATGTGCCACTGGCGCTACGTGCTGGACAACCTGTTCGGCGAGGTCAAGTCCATCTCCTGTATAGGCGCGACCCACATTCCCGAGCGCTGGGACGAAGCCGGCAAGCCCTACAAGGCCACGGCCGACGACGCCGCCTACGCCACGGCCGAGCTGATCGGCCACAACGGCGAGCCGGTGATTGTGCAGATGAACATGTCGTGGGCGACACGTGTGCGCCGCGACGACCTGGTCACCTTCCATGTCGATGGCACACACGGTTCGGCGGTGGCCGGATTGAGCTCGTGCCGGGCACAAAGCCGTGTCACCACGCCGCGCCCGGTGTGGAACCCGGACGAAAAACAGATGATGAACTTTTTCGACCAGTGGCAGGAAGTGCCGGACTCGCAGACTTACGACAACGGCTTCAAGATCCAGTGGGAGCATTTCATTCGCCACGTGGTCGACAACGAGCCCTACAAATGGACCTTGCCCGAAGGCGCCAAAGGTGTGCAACTGGTCGAGGCTGCACTCGAAAGCTGGAAAGAACGCCGCTGGGTGGATATTCCGTCGCTACAGGTTTGATAGCTGGTTGCGCCCGTCACATATGGGCCAACAGCATGTTTTGTATATGAAAAGGCAGATTTCATGGCTTTGACCCTTCAGTTGCCATTTGCTTCGGACGACCTGCAGCCCTACACCCTGCAAGGCAGCACCCCCGTCCGTCCTCCGGCTGGCGTCAAGTTCAACCGCATCGCCTACTCGGCCGCCCACGTGGTGGCTGACCCGCTGGCAGTTAGCGACCCCTGGGTGAATTGCGCCGTCGACTGGGACGCGACCATCGCCTACCGCCGCCACCTGTGGTCACTCGGCCTGGGCGTGGCCGAAGCCATGGACACCGCGCAGCGCGGCATGGGCCTGGACTGGCCGACTTCGCTGGAGCTGATACGCCGCTCACTTGAGGCCGCGAAGGATGTTCCGGGGGCGCTGATCGCTTCCGGTTGCGGCACCGATCACCTGGTACTCGAAAACGTCAAGACCGTTGATGAAGTCATCGCCGGCTACGAAGAGCAGATGGCCGCAATTGAAAAGCTGGGCGGCAAACTGATCGTCATGGCCAGCCGCGCACTGGCGCGGGTGGCCAAATCACCGGCCGACTACGAACGTGTCTACGACCGCATCCTGAGCCAGGCCAAACAGCCGGTGGTGCTGCACTGGCTGGGCGAGATGTTCGACCCGGCGCTCGCCGGCTACTGGGGCGCCCAGAACATCGATGCCGCCATGGATACCGCGCTGGGCATCATCGCCGCGCACCCCGACAAGGTCGACGGCATCAAGATCTCGCTGCTAGCCAAGGACAGGGAAATCGCCATGCGCCGGCGTTTGCCTGCCGGCGTGCGCATGTACACCGGCGACGACTTCAACTACGCCGAGCTGATCGCCGGCGACGGTCACGGCAGCGCGCTGTTCCATGGCCAGAGTGATGCGCTGCTGGGCATCTTCGACGCGATTGCGCCGGCTGCCAGCGCGGCCCTCGGTGAACTGGCCCAGGGCAACGTGGAAAACTTTCACGCCATCCTCGGCCCGACGGTGCCGCTGTCACGCCATATTTTTGCGGCGCCCACGCGTTTTTACAAAACCGGCGTGGTCTTCATGGCCTGGCTCAACGGCCACCAGAGCCATTTCACAATGGTCGGCGGCCAGCAGAGCACACGTTCGCTGCAGCATTTCGCCGAGCTGTTCCGGCTGGCCGATGCGGCGAATCTGCTCGAACACCCCGAACTCGCCGTGCAGCGCATGAAAACGCTGCTGGCCTTGCACGGCGTAGAACACTGACAAATCATCTGTCATGCCGGACCTGATCCGGCATCCATGGTGGTGCGCCACTATGGATCCCGGGGCAAGCCCGGAATGACAGGCAAGAAGGCAACAATGCGCGATTTTTCCGAAAACCACCGCTGGCTCTCGATCAACACAGCAACCGTGCGTAAAAGCCGCGGTGTCGAGCAGCCGCTGACCGACATCATCGAAGCCTGCGTGCAACGCGGCATCAAGGCGATTTCACCCTGGCGGGACCAGGTCGCAGCTGCAGGCCTGCCGGTCATATCCAAACTGGTCAAGTCCCACGGGCTGGAACTGTCGGGCTACTGCCGCGGCGGCATGTTCCCGGCCGCCGACGCCGCCGGGGTAAAAGCAGCACGTGAGGACAACCGCCGCGCGGTGGACGAAGCCTGCGAACTGAGCGCCGCCTGCCTGGTGCTGGTCGTCGGCGCCCTGCCCGGCGCGCTGTCCGGAAAAGCTGTGCACAAGGACATCGCGCTGTCGCGCAACCAGGTCAGTGACGGCATTGCCGAACTGCTGGAGTACGCCAAAGCCAGCAGGATGCCGCTGGCCATCGAGCCGCTGCACCCGATGTATGCCGCTGACCGTGCCTGCATCAACACCATGGAGCAGGCGCTGGATGTCTGCGACGCGCTTGATCCGTCACGTACCGGGGCGTTGGGCGTGGCAGTGGACGTCTACCACGTCTGGTGGGACCCAAAACTCGAAGCGCAAATCCAGCGCGCCGGCAAGGACCGCCTGATGGCTTTCCACGTCTGTGACTGGATGACACCCACCACACACCTGCTGGAAGATCGCGGCATGATGGGCGACGGCGTGATCGACATCCCGCGCATCCGCAGCTGGGTCGAAGCCCAGGGTTTTGCCGGCTACAGCGAGGTCGAGATTTTCTCCAGCGGCAACTGGTGGCAGCGCGAGACGGCCGAGGTGCTGGACACCTGCATCGCCAGACACCGCAGCGCCGTCTAGCCGCGGTATAAGCAAGGGCATGAGCCTTTCCCACGCCGCCGCCAACCGCCGCGGCATTGTCTGCATGGTCGGCGCCATGGGTTGCTTCGTCACCAACGACGCGCTGGTCAAGTTCGCCAGCCAGAGCATGCCGAGCGCCCAACTGATCTTCATCCGCGGTGTCATGTCGGTGCTGCTGGTGCTGGCGGTCGCCCATGCGCTGGGCGCGACCTCGCGCATGCGTGAGGCCGCACGCGGCTGGGTCGCGGTCCGCGCGCTGGTCGATGCCATTGCCACCATGCTTTACCTCGGCTCGCTGTTTCACCTGCCTATTGGCAACGCCACCGCCATCAACCTGGCGGCGCCGCTGTTCATGACGCTGTTTGTTGCGCTTTTCATGGCCGAGCGGGTGCGCGGCGCGCGCTGGCTGGCGGTGGGTGCCGGTTTCCTCGGCGTATTGCTGGTGATCCAGCCACGCGCCGAAGGTTTTAACGCCTGGGCGCTGGTCTGCCTGCTGGGCACGCTGTTTCACGCGGCACGCGACCTGATGACGCGCCGCATCCACGCCGGCATCCCGTCCATCCTGATCACCCTGTCCACCGCCGTAGCAGTCACCGTGCTGTCAGGAGCGACGTCGCTGTTGCAAGGCTGGAAACCTTTTGGCCTGTTCGAGTTCGGCCTGCTGTCGCTGGCCTCGGTGTTCCTCACGGGTGGCTATTACTTCATCATCAACAGCATGCGCCACGGCGAGATGACGCTGGTGGCACCGTTTCGCTACAGCGGCCTGCTGGTGGCCCTGGTCGTTGGCTACCTGGTGTGGGGCGAAATACCCAATACGCTGGCATGGGGCGGGATCGCGCTGCTGATAGCCTCCGGCCTTTTTGTGCTGCGCAGTGAAAAGCGCCGCGACCGCGTCAATGCTGCGGGCCAATGAGCGCACGCCCCGGCATCAAGCCCCGTCTCCCGCTTTCTGAGCCACCCTTTGGCCAGACGGCGGTTTGATTCAGGCCGCAAGCAGCACGGTGCGCCGCACCCGCCGCACGTTGAAGGCACTGGCAATCAGCACACCCTGCATCAGCGCCAGTCCCAGCAACACGCCCCGGTACTGGCCGTGGTCCATCATCACGCCAAAGATCAGGGGCGAGATGGCCTGCCCGATGTCCAGCCCCGAATAGACCACGCCATAAACACGGCCGGAGGCGTTTTCGGGGGTGGAGCGCTTGACCAGCAGGTCGCGCGAGGGTCCGGCCATGCCCGAGGCAAAACCCATGGCACCAAACAGCAGCGGCACCATCCACGCGGACAGGCTGCCCAGGGCCAGCAGCAACGCCATCACCGCCGCCACGCCAAAGCCGGCACCCACAATGCGCTCACAACGCGCCGGGTCTGAAGCCAGAAATCCGCCCAGCACCATGCCGCTGGCGCTACACACCATGTAAATCGTCAGGCACATCGCCACCAGAGCCAGCGGCACCGCATGGAGCTGGCGCGCAGCCTCCGGCGCAAAGGCCTGCACCACGCTGAGCACAATCGCGTACCAGAAGAAAAACGCAAAACACATCCACACGGCGGGGATCTTGAGGAAGTCCAGCGAGTGGTCGGCCGGCGCCGCCCCCTTGACGCTGGCTGCGGCCGGCAGGGTCAGCTTGTCACGGTTGAGCAGCAGCACGGCCAGCACCACAAAGGCCAGCGCACCAGCAGCCATCAGCGCCACGCGCCACGAATACGCAAAGGTCAGCGACACCACCAGGGCCGGGGCCAGCGCCCAGCCCAGACTGCCGGTGATGCCGTGCACACTGTAGGCATGGCCGAGACGCGGGCCACTGACCTTGCGGTTCAGCAGGGTGTAGTCCACCGGGTGAAACACGCCGTTGCCCATGCCGGCCAGTGCGGCAAAACCGGCCAGCATCCAGTAGCTGGTGCTCAGCGCATAGCCAAAAGCGGCGAGACCTATCAGGCTGAGCCCGGCAAACAGGATGGGGCGCGGGCCAAAGCGGTCCACCCAGAAGCCCGACAAGGCCTGCACCGCGCAGGACACGACAAAAAAGATGGTCATCAGAAAACCCAGCTCGGCGTAACTGACACTGAATTCGTCTTTCAGCCACGGAAACAGCGGCGCCAGCAACAACTGGCTGAAGTGGCTGATCAGGTGGGCCAGCCCCACCAGACCAATCACACTGGCATCGGTGCGCAGGGGAACCAGGCCGGGGTCTTGCAGGGTGCTTGCTGTAGTCATGGCGCTATCGTAGTATCAGGTGTCAGTGCTGAAATGCGACAAAAAGCCATACTTCAGCGAATTTCAGACAAACCACAGCCACAGCCATTCACCCCATGGCCCGCAAGCCGCGTCTTCATTTCATGCCGGTTGGCGACACCGACCCGTTCACGCCCAGCCGCGACCGGCCGGTGCGTGTGCGCGCCCGCTCCATGCCGGTGGACAGCCATTTCGAACCCCACGCCCACGCCTGGGCGCAACTGGCGTACTGCGCCACCGGCATCGTGCAGGTGACGGCAGAGCAAAGCCGGCACAAGGCCGACGAGATCACCTACATCGTGCCGCCTTCGCGAGCCGTGTGGATTGCCCCCGGCGCGCAGCACCACATCACCGTGCTGGAGGCGGCCGAGTTCCGCACGCTGTACATCGACGCCAGCGCCACACCGCCAGGCTGGACCACCTGCCGCGTGATGGTGGTGTCTGCGCTGCTGCGCGAAACCATACACGCGCTCGACGCGGGCCCGCTGGGCCGGGCGCGCGAGCAACTGCTGACCGAACTCGTGCTGGACGAACTGTCCCGCGCCAGCACGCAGGCCCTGGGCGTGCCGCTGCCACATCCGCAAACCGGCGACAAGCGGCTGCGTGCGCTGTGCGAGGCGGTGCTGCGCGCACCGTCCGATCGCGCCACGCTGGCCGAATGGGCCCATGGCATTGGCGCCAGCGAACGCACGCTGGCCAGGCTGTTCCAGACCGAGCTGGGCCAGAGCTACCAGCAATGGCGCCAGCAAGCCGTGCTGGCACACGCGCTGCCGCTGCTGGCGCGCGGCACACCCGTCAGCCTGGTGGCGGCAGCCAGCGGTTATGCCAGCGACAGCGCTTTTTCCGCCATGTTCAAGGCCGCCATGGGGCAGTCGCCCAGCCACTTTCAGGGCAAAAACAGGCTTTAACCCTTTTGGGGCATGCGCGGCAGCTGTCCAAACCACAAAGCGCAAGTCCGGCACGCCGCACGGCAGCGACACACAGCATGGCTATCATGGACACATGCCCAGACCCAGCGCCCTCCTGACACGCCAAGCCCTGTGTGGCCTGGCATTGAGCCTGTTATCAGCCGGCAGCCATGCGCAGGCCGTGGCAGAGCACCCCGGCCTGCTGAACGCGCTCAACACGGTGCGCCAGCAGGGCTGCGAAAGCGGCGCCAAACCCGCCACGCCGCTGCTTGAAAACCCCAGCCTCTCGCGCGCAGCGATGCTGATCGCGAACGGCGGCAGCATGGACGATGCGCTGGGCGCTGTTGGCTACCGCGCGCTGCGGGCCGCGCAAATCAACGTGCGTGGCGCAGCGGGCGAAGCCGCGCTGGCCCGCAAAACACTGGACAGATCGTGCAGTGTCCTCATGCATCCGGAGCTCGCTGAGGCCGGCTTTTACCAGCGCGGCAAACTGACCTGGCTGCTGGTGGCGGCGCGCTTTTCACCGCCGCTGGCAGACCAGGCCGATGAGATGCAGGCGCGCATACTGGCGCTGGTCAACGAGGCGCGCGCCCGACCCCGCCGCTGTGGCAGCGACGCCTTTGCGCCCGCGCCACCGCTGCTGCCGAACAGCACCTTGCAGCAGGTCGCTGCGGTGCATGCCCTTGACATGGCCACCCATGGCTACTTCAGCCACACCGGCCGCGACGGCAGCACCGCCGACATACGCGCCAACCGCCTGGGCTACCGCTGGCGCAGCATAGGGGAAAACATTGCCACCGGACTGATGCAGGCCGACACCGCGGTTCAGGGCTGGCTGAACAGCCCCAGCCACTGTGCCAGCATCATGTCGCCGGCTTTTCAGGAGACGGGGGTTGCGTTTGCACTGGGCAACAGCAAGACCGGCAGCAACGGCATTTACTGGGTCCAGGTGTTTGGCACGCCGCGTTAGCCGTTCTGCACTCGAGCTTCAGACAAAAATGGTCCGAAGCCCTTTACCCGCGTACGCGAGCAGCTATCAAAAAAGGAGCTATCTGGGTGCCCGATGGCGCCGCGGGGCGGGCGGAAAATAAAACCAGCAGGCCATCACCAGCACGCCAAATACCGAATAGATGGCTACAAACACCCAGTCGGGTGCGTCGTGATACAGCAGTCGCTGCATCCAGTGCTCGATGAAACCACCGCCGTAGGTGCTGGCGCCGGCGCGGGCCCGCAGCGCCATCTCCAGCGTGGTCAGCGGGCAGACCTGCCCCAGCCAGGCCTGCAGCACCACAAACACAATCGCTGCCAGGTGCGCCAGCCGGAACCACAGGGCATTGACCCACTGCCAGCGCCGCCCATTGCCGGCCACCACCAGAAGCAGCCCACCGACGACGAACAGCACCACCGCCAGGTGCAGCGCCAGCACCCCGTTGGCCAGCAGCTGGTAGAAACTGTGTCCGGTCATGGCTGCAGGCCTGCGTTCACAACCAGCGCTTGAGCAGACCCATGATCTGGTCAAAACGCTTGCCATAAGGCGGGTAGAACAAATCACCACGCGCCCATTTCGACGACACCAGCACCGGCTTTTGCTGCGTGAAGCGCAAAAAACCGGCCTCGCCATGGTAGGCGCCCCAGCCGCTGTCTCCCACACCGCCAAACGGCAGGTTCTCGTGCGCGATGTGCATCAGCGTGTCGTTGACGGTCACGCCGCCGCTGACCGTGCGCGCCAGCACCGCGTCGCGCGCAGCGTTGTCGCTGCCAAACCAGTACAGCGCCAGCGGCCGTGGCCTGGCGTTGATATAGGCAATCGCTTCGTCCAGGGATGCATAAGGCAGTACCGGCAGGATGGGGCCGAAAATTTCTTCCTCCATCAGCCGCAAGCCGGGCGTGGCGCCAAACACCAGCACCGGCGCCATTTGCCGCGCGCTGCCGGCAGCGTTGCCGCCGGGGTTCAGCACCTGCAGGCGTGCGCCCGCGCTTTCAGCCTGCGCCAGCAAAGCCTGCAAACGCTCGTGATGCTGCGGGCTGATGATGGCGGCGTAGTCGGGGTTGCCTGCAATCGTCGGGAAAAGTTGGGCAAGCGCCGCCGCAAACGCCTCGCCAAACGCGGCTTCACAGCCCTCGGGCACCAGCACGTAATCAGGCGCAATGCAGGTCTGCCCGGCATTGAGGAGCTTGCCATGTGCGATCTTCAGCGCGGCGCTGGCCAGGTCGCACGAGGCGTCCACGATGCAGGGCGACTTGCCGCCCAGCTCCAGCGTGGTGGGCGTGAGGTTGGCGGCGGCCGCTGCGGCCACCTTGCGGCCGGTGGCGGTCGAGCCAGTGAACACCAGGTGGTCGAACGGCAGCCGGGTAAAAGCCGCCGCCAGTTCGCCGTCCCCCTGCACCACGCAAAACTCGTCGGCGGCAAAGTCTTGCGCAATCAATTCAGCCAGCAGCGCCGAGGTGTGCGGGGTCAGCTCGCTCGGTTTGAGCATCACCCGGTTGCCCGCTGCAAGTGCAGTAATCGCCGGTGCCAGCGACAACTGCAGCGGGTAGTTCCACGGCGCGATCACACCGACGACGCCCAGCGGCTGGCGCTGCAGGTAGGCACTGGAGGGCTGCAGATACAGCGGCGTGCGCACCTTCTGAACCTTCATCCAGCCCGGCAGCGACTTCAGTGTGTGCGACAGCAGGGTGCGCAGCACAAACAGGTCGGCAATTTCGGTCAGTTGCGGCGAGCGCACACCAAAGTCGGCCTGCACCGCCGCCGCCAGCGCAGCGCCGTGCGAATCCAGCATCTGCCGTATGCGCAGCAGGCGCTCGCGCCGCAAGGCCAGCAGCACGTCAATCTGCGCGCGGCTGGCACGGTGCTGGGCATCAAACAGGGGGCGAAGGTCGGTGGGGGTGGTCATGGTCATCGGGCAATGATAGGACGCAGGCTGCTTGTATATTAGGCAGGCACGCTCAGGGCGAAGCAACCACAAGGAATAAACCCATGCAACGCAGACAAGTTCTGGCTGGCGCGGCCGGTGCCGCCGCCCTCGCCGCCCTGCCCGGTTTCGCGCAGGCCACAGACAGCTGGGGCGCCAGTGCCGGTTACCCGACCGGCTGGGGCGGCGGCTTTGAAAAGGGCCGGACCTTTCGAGTGGGCAACTATTCGGGTGGTTATGAGCAGATGATCAAACACCGCATCATCGCCGCTGGCTCCGTTGCCAGCCCGTTGACGCAGGCCTTGCGCCCTGATTTGCGCTACCGCTGGGGCCTGTCCCAGCGCAGCCCGCAGGACTATCTGGACCAATGGCCCGTCACCGGCCTGCTGATCGCCCGCAAAGGCGAGATCTGGCACGAAAGTTACCGCCACCAGCGCACGGCCACCATGCGGCTGACCAGCTGGTCCATGGCCAAAAGCGTGACCTCCCTGCTGCTGGGCATTTGCCTGGACCGGCGGCTGATCGCCTCCTACGACGACCCGGCGCAGCGTTACCTGCCCGAGCTGCAGGGCAGCCTGCACGGCGGTGTGACAATCCGGCACCTGTCAAACATGTCCAGCGGCGCAGAGGTGCTGCACGACCGCGACAACGCGGTGATTTATCCCTCTGCTTTTCTGGGGGCCAACGCCGACATCGGCCGTACCGTGGCCGGCCGGAACCAGCGCCGCGAGGACGCCGGGCGCAGCTTCAACTACAACGAGTTGTGCCCGCTGACCATAGGCATGGTGATACGCCGCGTCACCGGCCAAAGCCTGTCGGAGTTTGCGCAAACAGCGCTGTGGCAACCGATGGGCGCCGAGGCAGCTGCCACCTGGCTGACCGACTCGCGCCTGAACGAGTTCAACTGCATTGGCGTGGGTGCGCGGCTGCGCGACTGGGCCCGGCTGGGCCAGCTGGTGGCCCAGCGCGGCAACATCAATGGCACGCAGGTTGTCAGCACGGCCTGGATCGACGAATGCACGCGCTGGAGCGACAGCGACAAACAGGTCAGCTACGGCTCTGCGCGGCAGCGGCCGGCCGTGCTGGCCGGCTACAAGGCGTTCATGTGGCATGCCAGGGCCGACGGGTCGCAACCGGTCTTCGCCGGTCACCATGGGCAACGTGTGCTGGTGGACTTGCCGACCCAGACGGTGCTGGTGCAAACCGGTGTGGACCACGAAGGCGCCTGGCAGACGGAGCTGCACGCCCTGTTCAATGCAGCCGTCGACATCAAGACCTGAGCGCAGCGCCAGAGCCGGCCGTGAATCCGTGTTTATGGGTCAAATTGACCGCCAGCCCTTTATTGACATGCGTAAGCCGCTATGATTTCAGGAGCTATTGAGAGCTCGACCGGAAAAAATATCCATGACCCAGCACGCCGCCATTGACAAACTCGAAGCCGCACTCGCCCTGATCACCGGCGCCGGTGATGAAGGCCGGCGCATTTTCACGCGCCTGTACCCTGAAGCGGCGCGCACGGCCGCCCGTGCGACCGACCTGCGCGCCCAGGCCGGTACCCTACTCGGTCCGCTGGACGGTCGCATCGTCTCCATCAAGGATTTGTTTGATGTCGCCGGCGAAGCCACAACCGCCGGCTCGGCCCTGCTGCGCAATGCCGCACCGGCCCCGCATGATGCCGTGGCCGTCAGCCGCCTGCGTGCGGCAGGTGCGGTCATCATTGGCAAAACCAACATGACCGAGTTCGCCTTTTCAGGCGTCGGCATCAACCCGCATTACGGCACCCCGGGCAACGCGCTGGACGGCGCCCGCATTCCGGGCGGCTCGTCCTCGGGCGCGGGCGTGTCGGTGGCGCGCGGCATGTGTGAGATCGCCATCGGCTCGGACACCGGCGGTTCGGTGCGCATTCCTTCAGCCCTCAACGGCCTGGTGGGTTTCAAGCCGACGCAGGCACGGGTTCCGCGTGATGGCGCTTTTCCGCTGTCCTTCACGCTGGACACGCTGGGGCCGCTGTGCCGCAGCGTGGCCGACGCCGCAGCGGCCGACAGCGTGCTGGCCGGCCTGCGCGATGAGCCCCTGGCCGCACGCCAGGTGTCCGGCCTGCGCCTGGGCGTGCCGCGCGGCCTGCTGTTCAGCCAGGCCGACGACGCGGTGCTGGCTGCAGTGGAGCGCGCCCTGAGCCAGCTCGCCGCTGCGGGCGCACAGCTCAGCGACGAAAGCCTCGATGATTTGCTGGGCCAGCCTTTTCGCCTGCAGGAGCGTGGCACCCTGGTGGCCGCCGAAGCGGCCTGGATACACCGCGACTGGGTGGACAGCCAGCCCGGGGCTTACGATCCCATCGTGCTGGGCCGCATACGCCGCGGCCAGGCGCTGGGCGCTGCGGCTTATGTCGGCATCCAGCAGGCGCGGGCTGCACTGCTGCCCGCGATCGATGCCCGCATGGCCGGGCTGGACGCGCTGGTGCTGCCGACCGTGCCGCTGCTGGCGCCATTGATCAGTGCGGTGCAGGACGAAGAGGCGTTTTTGCGCAGCAACGCCTTGTTGCGGCGCAACCCCTCGGTCTTCAACTTCTTGGACCTGCCGGCCCTGTCGCTGCCGCTGCCGCCGCAAGGCGGGTTGGCGGTGGGACTGATGCTGGTGGGCAGGCGCGGTACCGACCGCGAGCTGCTGGCGCTGGGCGCCGCGGTGGAAAACCTGCTGAAGCAGCGCTAGACAGGCCGAAGGCGGTTTTCAGCCGCGTTCTTCACCCTGTTTGCCAGCCCACAACCAGAGCCAGACACCGGCCGCAATCATCGGCAGGCACAACCACTGCCCCATGCTCATGCCCAGCGCCAGCACGCCGAGGAAGTCGTCCGGCTCGCGGAAAAATTCGGCGATGAAACGGAACACGCCATAACCGACCAGGAAGGCGGCCGAGACCTGCCCGGTTTTGCGCGGCTTGCGCGCATACAGCCAGAGCAGCACAAACAGCAGCAACCCTTCAAGCAGGAATTGATAGACCTGCGACGGATGGCGCGGCAGCAGCGAGCCGCTGTGGCGGAAAACCATGCCCCAGGGCAGGTCCGGGCTGCTGAAACGGCCCCAGAGTTCGCCATTGATGAAGTTGCCGACCCGCCCTGCCGCGAGCCCGGTAGGCACACAGGGCGCGATCAAATCCATCACCTGCAGCCACGGTTTTTTCCGGGTGCGCGCAAACCAGATCTGCGAGACCAGCACACCCAGCATGCCGCCGTGAAAACTCATGCCGCCCTGCCAGACGTAAAAAATTTCCAGCGGATGTGCGAGGTAATAAGCGGGTTTGTAAAACAGGCAGTAACCGATGCGGCCGCCCAGCACCACACCCATCACACCGAGAAACAGGATGTCTTCGATGTCCTTGCGGCTCCAGGCTGCAGCACCGTGCATGGAGGCGTAGGGCTCATGCTGCAGGCGGCGCAGACCCAGCAACAGAAACAGGCCAAAAGCCGCCAGGTAGGTCAGGCCGTACCAGTGGATGGCCAGGGGTCCGAGCTGCAGGGCGACGGGATCAATGGTGGGGTGAATCAGCATGCGGCTTATTGTGCCAGTGCGTCACGCGCTGCCAGGCCCGCCAGTGCCGGGGCATAAGCCACAAAACGCTGCACACAGGGATTGAGCGCGGCGGCGGGCCAGACCAGACTGGTCTCGCACACCGGAACGCGCCGCCCCCTGACGCCGGCGACGCTGCGGTAAGTCACACCCGCACGCTGGAACTGCCGGACGCTGTCGGGCACCCAGGCCACGCCCAGGCCCGCCGACACCAGGTTCACGATGGTTTGCATCTGGATCGCTTCCTGCGCAATCTGCGGTGACTGGCCGCCCGCGTGGTACATCGCAAAAATCGCGTCATGCAGCGAGGGCAGGATGCGGCGCGGAAAAATCACCAGCGGCTCTTTGAGTACCTGCGCCAGCGTCAGGTGTTTCAGCCCGGCCAATGGGTGCTGATCGGCCAGCGCCAGCACCAGCGGCTCCCTGGCCACCAGCCGGTGCACCAGCCCCGGCAGCAGCATGCCCGGCGAGTGCAGCATCACACCGGCATCGATGTCGTGACGCTCGAAAGCCTGTAATTGCATGTCGCCGGTGGCCTCCAGCAATTCCAGCTGGACCCCGGGCTGCTGCTCGCGAAAAGCCCGCACCCACGCCGGCAGCAGGGAAAAGCCGGCGGTAGAAACAAAGGCCAGGCGCAACCGACCGACCTCACCGTCTGCCGCCGCTTGCGCCTGCGCGGGCAGCGCCTCGGCCCGCGCCAGCACATCCAGCACCTGCGGCAGCAGCGCCTGCGCCGCAGCCGTCATGTGCACGCTGCGTTTGGTGCGCTCAAACAGGCGCACACCGAGCAGTTTTTCCAGGTGGGCAATCGCCTGCGTCAGCGGCGGCTGGGTCATGTGCAGGCGTGTGGCCGCCCGGCCAAAATGGAGTTCTTCGGCCAGCGCCGCAAACTGGCGCCAGAGCCGCAGTTCTATGCTCGGGTTTGTCATATGCCCTGCATATTAATGGATAGCTACAAATATATTGGATCGACGCAATAAGCCGTTGCATACTCTGACTTTTGCCACCCCCACGAGACACCAGCCATGACCCAGCAAGACAAAGACAGCGCGGGCGACGCGATCAACCGCCGCAGCAAAAACATCACCGAAGGCACGGCGCGCGCGCCGAACCGCTCGATGTACTACGCCATGGGTTACGAGGCGGGTGACTTCAAGAAACCCATGGTCGGTGTGGCCAATGGCCACAGCACCATCACACCCTGCAACAGCGGCCTGCAAAAACTCGCCGATGCGGCGATTGCCGGCATCGAGGAAGCCGGCGGCAATGCGCAGGTCTTCGGCACCCCCACCATCTCTGACGGCATGGCCATGGGGACCGAGGGCATGAAGTATTCGCTGGTCAGCCGCGAGGTGATTTCCGACTGCATCGAAACCTGTGTGCAGGGCCAGTGGATGGACGGCGTGCTGGTGGTGGGGGGTTGCGACAAAAACATGCCGGGTGGGCTGATGGGCATGCTGCGCGCCAATGTGCCGGCCATCTATGTGTACGGCGGAACCATTCTTCCGGGGCACTACAAGGGCAAGGACCTGAACATCGTCAGCGTGTTCGAAGCCGTGGGTGAACATTCCGCCGGCCGCATGAGCGACGAGGACCTGCTGCAGATCGAGCGCCGCGCCATCCCTGGCACCGGCAGTTGCGGCGGCATGTACACCGCCAACACCATGTCGAGTTCCTTCGAGGCACTGGGTATCTCGCTGCCCTACTCCTCGACCATGGCCAATCCGCACGATGAAAAAGAGAATTCGGCCAGGGAATCGGCCAAGGTGCTGATTGAAGCCATCAGGAAGAACATCAAGCCGCGCGACATCGTGACCAAAAAGGCGATTGAAAACGCAGTGGCCGTCATCATGGCCACGGGTGGCTCGACCAACGCCGTGTTGCACTTCCTGGCCATTGCCCATGCAGCTGGCGTGGACTGGACCATAGAGGACTTCGAGCGCGTGCGTGTCAAGACACCGGTGTTGTGCGACCTCAAGCCCAGCGGAAAATACCTGGCGGTGGACCTGCACAAGGCCGGTGGCATTCCGCAGGTCATGAAGACCCTGCTGGTGGCCGGCCTGTTGCATGGCGATTGTCTGACCATCAGCGGCCAGACCATTGCCGAGGTGCTGAAAGACGTGCCCGATGCGCCACGCGCCGATCAGGATGTGATCCGCCCGATCAACAAGCCCATGTATGCCCAAGGCCACCTGGCCATCCTGAAGGGCAATCTGTCGCCAGAGGGTTGTGTTGCCAAAATCACCGGCCTGAAAAACCCGGTCATGACCGGCCCGGCACGCGTCTTCGACGACGAGCAGTCGGCGCTCCAGGCCATCCTGGCAGGCAAGATTGTGGCCGGTGACGTGATGGTGCTGCGTTACCTCGGCCCCAAAGGCGGACCTGGCATGCCGGAAATGCTGGCACCCACAGGCGCACTGATAGGCGCAGGCCTGGGCGAAAGTGTGGGCCTGATCACCGATGGCCGCTTCTCGGGCGGGACCTGGGGCATGGTGGTCGGCCATGTGGCGCCGGAAGCAGCGGCCGGCGGCAACATCGCGTTTATCCGTGAAGGGGACTCGATCACGATTGACGCCAAACAGCTGCTGCTGCAGCTGAACATAGACGATGCCGAGCTGGCCCAGCGCAAGGTGGGCTGGAAAGCACCTTTGCCGCGTTACTTGCGCGGCGTGCAGGCCAAGTTTGCGTTTAATGCGTCAAGCGCCAGCAAAGGCGCGGTGCTGGACGACTACTGAAGCCACCGTTTTCGCAGGGGTGGTGGAGCTAGCCCTTGAGGCCGCGTCCTGCCACTTCGAGGATTTCCGGCGTGGATTTTCCCCGCAGGCACAGGGCACCGACCAGGCGCCCCGAAGCGCCGAGCGCATGCCTTTGCGCGTCGCTGCCTTCACCCGCAAGCAGCTCTACCGCCGCGCCGAGTTCCTTCAGACGTGTGGCCAGGGGCAGTTGTGTGGGCCAGGGCACATTGCTGTCCCCGGGATCGCCGAGCACAAACACGCGCAGCTGTGGATGAAAAACCTCGCGCCTGAGCTGATCCACCGGCTCATGTGAATCCGCATGCCCCGTCAGGTCGGTAGTTCGTCCCATGCCCTGCCAGCGCATTTTGGGCGAGGACACCGATGAAGTGGGCACCGCGCAAACGATGTCGGAGCGCCACGCCAGCAGCGACGCCACCGTGTGCCCGCCGCCGCTGAGTCCCACCAGCACCAGTTCGCTGATGCCATGCCGGGTCTTGATCAGGTCCAGCGCCGCCGACATCAGGCGCGGCTCCAGCTCGCGCCGGCGCTGCTTGTGTTCACCCGATGAGCCAAAGATGCCCGGACGCGACAGCAGGATCAAGGGCACACCGGCGCGGGCAGCCATGCCATCGGCCAGGCCCTGCATGATCTTCGGGTTGCGGCCGGCATAAGCCGCGTCGGCCTGGTCAAAAGCCATTTGATCGCCAGGAATGTAAATCAGCACGCGCGCAGCCGGAACGCCCGCAGGCAGGCCAGATGCCCAGTAACGAAGACACTCGGCCGCGCCGCCGGGGGCGCGAGCCCACACCGCGTTGGGCGCGGCGGCACATTGCGCCTCGCTGGCGACTACACCGCGCACCAGGCCTTCTGCGCTGAAGTTGTCATCTCCTGCAGCAAAAGGCAGGCGCTGCGCGTGTGCAGCGCCGATGAGGGAGGTCGTCAGCAGGAAACGGAAAAACCAGGCACGACCCATTGCAGCCCTTGTTGAATCACCTTCACCATCCGAGCGAAAAACAGCCTGCGCCGGCAAACCTACTTGGCGACCAGTTCAACCTCATGCGGAGCACCGGGCGACTCTTTGGCCTCGGCCGTATTCGCGCCCGGTATTTTCTTGCGCGCAAACAGCGAGTACATGGTGGGCACCACAAACACGGTCAGCAAGGTGCCCAGCGACATGCCGCCCACAATCACCCAGCCGATCTGGATACGGCTTTCTGCACCTGCGCCTGTGGCCAGCGCCAGCGGCAAGGCACCGAGCACCATGGCACCGGTGGTCATCAGGATAGGCCGCAGGCGCTGCGACGAGGCCTTGATCAGCGCATCCATCATCTCCATGCCCTGGCCGCGCAACTGATTCGTGAACTCGACAATCAATATGCCGTGTTTGGTGATCAGGCCGACCAGCGTGATCAGGCCAATTTGTGAATAGACATTGAGCGAGCCGCCTGACCACTTCAGTGCCAGCAAGGCGCCAATCATGGACAGCGGTACCGACAGCATGATCACGAGCGGATCGACAAAACTCTCGAATTGCGCGGCCAGCACCAGGAAGATGAACAGCAGCGCCAGCACAAACACAATGGCCAGCGCCCCCTGCGAACTCTTGAACTCGCGCGATGTGCCGTTCAAATCCGTGGTGTAACCCGCTTTGAGTACCCTGGCGGCGGTCTGGTCCATGAAGCTCAGGGCCTGCCCCAGCGAATAATCGGGCGACAGATTGGCGGTGATGGTGGCTGAGCGACGCTGGCCGAAGTGGTTGAGCTCGCGCGGCGACACGCTCTCGCGCACCTTGACCAGGGCCGACAGCGGAATCATGGCGTCGTTGCGGCCGCGCACATAAATGCCGTCAATGTCTTCGGGCGTGCTGCGGCCACTGGCCTGGGTCTGGACAATCACATCGTATTGCTCGGCGTCACGTTTGTAACGGGTCACATTGCGCCCGCCCAGCATGGTCTCCAGCGCCTTGGCCACCACCTCCACGCTGACCCCCAGATCGGCTGCCTTGTCGCGATTCACTTCAATGCGCAGTTCCGGTTTGTTCAGGCGCAGGTCCACATCGGGCGACTGGATGCCGGGGTTTTTGGCGATTTCCTCCATCATCTGGCGCGCCACCAGATTGAGGTTCTGGTAACTGTCCGAGGTCTGGATCACAAAGTTGACAGGCCGCTCGCGAAAGCCCTGCCCGAGCGAAGGCGGTGTGATCGGAAAGGCCGTGACACCCGGCAAGCTGGCAAACTTGGGCTGCATTTCGCGCGCCAGGTCCAGCGTGCTGCGCTTGCGGTCTTCCCAGTCCACCGTGCGGTAAACCACGCTGGCCTGCGACACCGTGGGATTGCCCACATTGGCAAAAATGCGGTCAAACTCCTTGTAGGGCTGGCCAATTTTCTCCAGCGCGAGTGCATAGCGGTTGGTGTAGTCCAGCGTGGCGCCGTCCGGCGCCGTCACAGTGGCCAATATCGTGCCCCGGTCCTCCAGCGGAGAAAGCTCCTGCTTCATGGTCGGAAACACCAGCGCCAGCGCGGCGGCACACAGCAGCATGACCCCCACCACAATCCAGCGTGCCTGCAGCACCAGGCCCTTGATTTTGCTGCCCAGGCCCTGCTCTCCTGGCGCCGCGCGGTGGCGGCTGGAAACCACCCAGCGCAAGGCCGACCCGTAACGATCCGAGAGCGCCGTGAGCCAGCGTTCCATGGAACGGTCAAACCAGTTGGGTTTGGGGTTGTGCTTGAGCAGCAGCGAACACATCATCGGGGTCAGGGTCAGGGCGACCAGCCCAGACACCACCACCGCGCCAGCCAGCGCCAGCGCAAACTCCACAAACAGCCGCCCGGTCCGGCCCGGGGTAAAGGCCAGCGGCGCGTACACCGCCACCAGCGTGGCTGTCATGGTGATCACCGCAAAGCCGATTTCGCGCGCGCCCTTGATTGCCGCCGAGAAGGGGTCCAGCCCCTCTTCGATGTGCCGGAAAATGTTTTCCAGCATCACAATCGCATCGTCCACCACCAGTCCAATGGCCAGCACCAAAGCCAGCAGCGTCAGCGTGTTGATGGTGAAGCCGGCCAGCGCCATCAGCGCAAAAGTACCGACCAGGCTGACCGGGATGGTGATGATGGGAATGATGGAAGCGCGGAAGGTGCGCAGGAACACAAAAATCACCAGCGCCACCAGCGCCACCGCCTCGGCAATTGTGCGGTAGACGTTTTTGACGGAACGGTCGATGAAAATCGAGTTGTCGTTGGCCACGTCGATCAACATGCCACCGGGCAGGTCCGCCTGCAGGCGCGGGATCATCTCGCGCACCCCCTGGGACAGCACCAGCGGGTTGGCTGTGGCCTGCCGGATCACGCCGACCGCCACGGCCGAGCGGCCATTGAGCCGCACCGCACTGCGTTCGTCGGCGGCGGCCTCCTCGACCCTGGCCACATCGCGGATCTTGACGGGAAAGCCGTTGACACTTTTGATGACGATCTCCGAGAACTGCGCCGGCCTGACCAGATCGGTCTGGGAGGTGACGCTGAACTCGCGCTGCTGGGACTCAATGCGTCCAGCCGGCAATTCCAGGTTGCTGCGCCTGAGCGCGTCTTCCACATCCTGCGTGGTCAGCTTGTAGCCAGCCAGCTTGTCGGCATCGAGCCAGACCCGCATGGCGTATTTGCGCTCGCCAAAAATGCGCACATCGGCCACACCCGTCACCGTTTGCAGGCGCGACTTCACGACGCGGTTGATCAGGTCATTGATCTGCAGGCGCGACAGGGTTTCGCTGCTGAAAGCCAGAAAGATGACCGGAAAGGCATCGGCCTCCACCTTGGCGATGACCGGCTCTTCAATCGCCTGCGGCAGCCGGTTGCGCACGCGCGAGGTGCGGTCGCGCACCTCGGCGGCGGCGGCGTCTGCATCTTTTTCCAGCCGGAAACGCACCGAAATCTGCGCCTGTTCGGCCCGGCTGATGGACGTGATGACATCGACCGCGTCAATGCCGGCAATCGAGTCTTCCAGCGGCTTGGTGACCTGCGACTCAATCACCTCGGCCGAAGCGCCGGCGTAACGCACGCTCACGGTGACCACAGGCTCATCAATTTTCGGGTACTCGCGCACCGCCAGGCGGCTGAAACTCACCGCGCCCACCAGAACGATCAACAGCGACAGCACGGTCGCAAAAACGGGTCGGCGTATGGAAATTTCAGCAAGTTGCATAAATAGCTGCCTCTTTGGTCACCAGGTCAGATTCAGGCCGGATCACGCGCCGCCGCTGCAGGCCGGCGCTCCGGCGCGGCAGGGCTGCGACCGGTCTTTGAGGCTGTGGGCAGTTCGGCAACCAGGGCGCCACAGGGATTGGGGCCAGCTACCGCCGCTCGAGCTGGCGGCGCTGGCGCAGCGGCTGCAGGCGCTGCAGCGCCCGCCGATGAAGCCGGTGCCGGTGCCGGCGTCGGTGCCGGTGCCGGCGTCGCTGCGGAAGCGGCTGAGGTTGCCGGGCCAGGGCCCGCCGCCCGCGCTGCGGCCAGATCCAGCACGGTGACCACGGTGCCGTCGCGCTGCACCCGCTGCTGGCCCGCCGTCACCACGCTGTCACCGGCTTCCAGCCCTTCCAGGATTTCCACTTTGCCGGGGCTGCGCAGGCCGACCTTGACTTCGACACGCTGGGTCGTGCGGGTTTTTTCGTCCGGCCCGCCCAGCAGCTTGATGACAAACTGCCGGCCGCCCTGGGGAACAATGGCTTCCTCGGGGATCACGCGCGCGCCTTCACGCACGCCAAAAATGGTATTGACCCGCGCAAACATGCCGGGCCTGAGCTGCAGCTGGCGGTTGTCAATACACGCCCGTATGCCGACAGAACGCCCGTTGGCATCAATCAAGGGGTCAATCGCCTGGATCTGCGCGCTGTATTTGCGGCCTGGCAAGGCGTCGATGTCCAGCATCGCCGTCTGGCCGCGCCTGACCTTGCTCTGAAAGCGCTCAGGCAACCTGAAGTCCACAAAAATGGCTTCAATGTCCTCGATGTTGACAATATCGGCCCCGTCCTTGAGGTAGTCGCCCACGTTGACGAGCCGGATGCCGGCGATGCCGTCAAAAGGCGCCACAATTTTCAGCCGTGCGGCCGTGGCTTTGGCCAGCGCCAGTTTGGCCTGCGCCACCTGCAGGTTGGCCGCACTTTCGTCGAGCGAGCGCTGGCTGATGAAGTTTTGCGCCACCAGTTCCTGGTTGCGTTTCTGGTTGGCCAGGGCAATCGACAGCTCGGCCTGGCTTTGCTGCACCTGCGCCAAGGGCAGCTGGTCGTCAAACTGAACCAGTACCTGCCCCTTGCGCACACGCTGGCCATCGGTGAAGTTGAGCGCGGTGATGCGGCCGCTGACCTCGGGGCGCAACACCACGCCACGGCGTGAACGCAGGCTGCCCACGGCCGGCGTGTCGTCGCTGAGCCGCGCCAGTTCCACCCGCGCAGCTTCCACCGAGGGCGGCTTGCCGCCTGTGCCGGCCGCACTGGCGGCCGGGCCGGGCGAAGCCGCCGCTGGCCGCACTGCCGCATCGCCAGAGCCGGGCTTCTGGTACCACCAGGCGGCGCCCGAGGCTGCAGCCATGCCGGCCATCGCGATCACCGTGTAAATTGCTTTTTTAGCCATGCAGACTTGTTATGAAAGGAAACAAACTTCCAATGTATCAGGACACTCCGGGCTGTACAGCCTGCGGGCTTTATGGGGCGCTACTTTCACGGCAGCTTTACAAGGGCTTTACCCATGCTGGACGCGCCAGCCAGGTCCACCGGGCCACGATGATGTGTGTACTTATTGTGCCCCGGTTCCGGCCGTGGGCGCCAGCGCAGACGCCTAGCGCCGCCCCAGCGCGCGCTCCACGCCCATGTTGGCCAGCGCATCGGCACGTTCGTTGCCGGGATCGCCCGCATGGCCCTTGACCCAGCGCCATTCAATGGTGTGCCCGCCGCTGCTGACCAGTGCGTCAAGTTTTTGCCACAGGTCCACGTTTTTCACCGGCTGTTTGGCCGCCGTGCGCCAGCCCCTGGCTTTCCAGCCGCTGATCCACTCGGTGATGCCCTTGCGCACATACTCGCTGTCCAGGTACAGCGTGACACGGCAGGGGCGCTTGAGCGCGGCCAGCGCTTCAATCACCGCCGTCATCTCCATGCGGTTGTTGGTGGTGCCCAGTTCGCCGCCAAACAGCTCCTTGCGCGTGTCGCCGCTGGTCAACATGGCGCCCCAGCCGCCCGGGCCGGGGTTGCCCTTGCAGGCACCGTCGGTGTAAATCACCACCTGTTGGGCTGCGGTCTGTAAATCGTCTGTCATGAATCCAATGGTTCCCGTTTCCTGTGATGTGCAGGATGAAGTGAAAATGTGCCCGGACGCCGCACCTGGTTGGCAATCACAGCCGGTGCGGCGGCGCTGGCCTTCTGGGTTTTCCAGTTGGCCTCGAGCAGGCGCATGCCGCGCACACGCTTGACCGCCACCAGAAAATACAGCGCACCAAAAATAGGCCACCAGCGCTGGCCAACCTTGTCCATCCAGGAAAAGCGCTCCAGCGAGGCCGCGCGGCTGACAGCCGGCCGGTAACAGCCAAATTGGCCGGATTCGACCTCAAAACTCAGCAGGCGCAACCAGTCGCGCAGCCGCCAGTAACCAATAAACTCACCCGCCTCGGGCAGAAACAGCTCGCCATAACCGAGGCGCCGGTAAAAATGCGCGCGTCGCTGGCGCAGGCCCCAGAGGCTGGCGGGGTTCAGGCCGGTAATGACCACGCGCCCTTCCGGCACCAGCACACGCTCGACCTCGCGCAGCGTCGCATGCGGGTCCGCACTGAGCTCCAGCGTGTGGGGCAACAGCACCAGGTCCAGGCTGTTCGCAGGAAAAGGCAAGGCGGCAGAATCGGTCAACAGGGCGATGCGCGGGGAACTTGCTGCCGGCCCGGCGCTCTGACCAGCGCCGGCGGATGACGAAAATTCGCTGCCCTGCGCCGCCAGCCATTTGTGCGGCATGCGGTTGCTGCCCAGCGCGTCGAGTTCGGGCAGGCCCAGTTGCAGCGCGTGGTAGCCAAACATGTCAGCCACCGCCTGATCAAATCGCTCACGCTCCCACGCCAGCAAATACTCGCCGGGCGGGGTCTTGAACCAGTCTGTGAATCCTATAATTTGTGAGCCCATGAAGACTGCTGCATGTACCTGACACCCATTCCCGCATTTGACGACAACTACCTGTGGATGCTGGACGACGGACAGCGCGCGCTGATTGTCGATCCAGGTGATGCGGCGCCGGTGCTTCAGGCGCTGCAAGACCGGCAGCTTCAATTAGAGTCGATTCTAGTCACGCACCATCATCCGGACCACACCGGCGGCGTGGACGCCTTGCGGCGCGCCACCGGCGCGCAGGTATTTGGCCCGGCACGCGAGCGCATACCAGAGCCCTTCAAGCCGCTGCAGGACGGCGACACCGTGCAGGTGCTGGGGCTGGACTTCCAGGTCCTCGACGTGCCCGGCCATACCGCCGGACACATTGCATTTTTTACGCCAGACATGGACGGCAGGCCCCTGCTGTTTTGCGGCGACACGCTGTTTTCCGGTGGCTGCGGGCGGCTGTTTGAAGGCACACCGGCGCAGATGCTGGCATCGCTGGACCGGCTGGCCGCGCTGCCTGGCAACACCGTGGTCTGCTGTACCCATGAGTACACCATGGGTAATTTGCGTTTTGCCCTGGCGGTAGAACCTGACAACCAGGACCTGATTGGTTACCATGCACGCTGTGCTGCCTTGCGCCAGACCGCAAAGCCGACCTTGCCCACGTCGATTGCCCAGGAGCTGCTGATCAACCCGTTTTTGCGTACCCGACATCCCGCGGTGATGGCCGCTGCCAGGCGTTTTGACCCGGCAGCCCATGACGAGAACACCCTATTTGCCGCCATCCGGCAGTGGAAGAATCAATTCAAATGACCGAGCCGCACGTCCCGCCTTCTTCGCTTTCCCCCGTCCTTCATGGCCGTGCCGCCAGCCGCCTCTCCCGCCTTCCCTCCCTGGTGACCTTTCTGGTCATCGCCACGCTCGCCGGCTGCGCCAGCAGCCCGCCCGGCATGCCCGGCGATCCGGTGCTGAGCACCTCGTCGGTCGCAGCGACTGCTGCCAAACCGGTTTACCCCAGCGGCCCGCTGGCACCGATTGACCCGGCCCAGGCCTCATCCAGCGCGGTGACAGCCACGCAGGCGCCGGTGGATTTGTGGGACCGCATGCGCCGCGGCTTCACCATGCCCAACCTGCAAAGCGATCTGGTGACGGACCGCGAACAGTGGTATGCCAGCCGGCCCGATTACATCCAGCGCATGACCGAGCGCTCCAGCAAATACCTGTTCCATGTGGTCGAAGAACTCGAGCGGCGCAACATGCCGACCGAGCTGGCCTTGCTGCCCTATATTGAAAGCGCCTTCAACCCGCAGGCGGTCTCCAGCGCCAAGGCCGCCGGCATGTGGCAGTTCATGCCGGCCACCGGCAAGTATTTTGATCTGAAGCAGAACGCCTTTCGCGATGACCGGCGCGATGTACTCGCCTCGACCCGCGCTGCGCTCGACTACCTGCAAAAACTGCATGGCATGTTTGGCGACTGGCACCTCGCGCTGGCCGCCTACAACTGGGGCGAAGGCAGCGTGGGCCGCGCCATCGCCAGAAACAAGAAGGACGGCCTGGGCACCAGCTACACCGAGCTGCGCATGCCCGACGAAACGCGGCTGTATGTCCCCAAGCTGCAGGCCGTCAAGAACATCGTGGCCAATCCCCAGGCCTTCCGGGCCGAGCTGCCGCTGATCGAAAACCACCCCTACTTCCAGCAGGTGCAGATCACGCGCGACATCGACGTGGCGCTGGCCGCCAGACTGGCCGACGTGGATCTGGCCAACTTCAAGGCGCTCAATCCGTCGGCGCACCGCCCGGTCATTCTGGCCGCCGGTACGCCCCACATCCTGCTGCCCTGGGACAGCGCCAAGGTGTTCCAGCGCAACTTCGAGGCCTACACCCAGGGTCAGTACGCCAGCTGGACCGCCTGGACGGCACCGGCAACACTCAGCGTCGGTGATGCAGCCCGGCGTGTCGGCATGAGCGAGGACGCCCTGCGCGGCGTCAACAACATCCCGCCACGCATGCTGATCAAGGCCGGCTCCACCCTGCTGGTGTCGCGCAGCGCAAAAATGGACGATGACGTGACCAGCCATGTGGCCGACAACGCGCAGATGACGCTGGCCCCGGAGATCGTCACACGCCGCAGCACCGTCAAGGCGCGCAAGGGTGAAACCGTCGCCAGCATTGCCAAACGTTACGGGCAAAGCGTCGCCAGCGTGGCCGAATGGAACAAGGTCAGCGCCGGCGCCGGCTTCAAGCTCGGACAACAGGTGGTGCTGTTCCTGCCGGTGCGTGCTGCCAGCCCGGTGCGGGCGCCAACGCGCGGCGCGGTCAAGGCGCTGCCGCGCAACACCGGCAAAACCGTGGTCAAGAGCAAGAAACGCTGATCTGTCCAACACTTGAAGCAAAAACAATTGCCAGCCCTTGTCCAGTCTGCATAATCAGCTATCAAACCAATAGCGGATCAGATTGCACCTCACATGGCCGCCAGCCCCTCCCGCAAACCAGTCCAGGCCAAGTCAACCTATAGCTTTCTTTTTGTGATCGGGCTGCTGGCCCTGGCCGCCGGCGTCGTCCTGCTGCTGCTGTCGGTCCAAAATCGCCCCCTGCGTCCTGTCGGTGGGGCGCTGTTGCTGGTCGGTGTTGTGCTGGCGGGCGGCTACCTGACGAACCGGATCATTTCCGGAATTTTTGTCGACCCCCTTGCCTATGAACCGCCATGGGCCAAGCTGGGCCGGGGCGAGGGCCCTCCGCGCTTGCCAGCTCCCGGCAAACCGGCAGCGCCCGAGCACACGCCTTTTGCCATCGACAAGCTGATTGACTTTCCGGTGGCCGATGCGCCGCGCCGCCCGGCTGCCCCGGTCAACCGGGCAGCACCCGTGCCGCCAGCGCCGCCAGTGCGGCCAGGCTGGACGGCTGAGGTTTTCGACCACCTTTCGCCGCAGCAGTTTGACGCGCTGTGTGAAACCCTGTTTGCCCAAAGTGGACTGGAAACCCGCGCCCAGTCCCATGGCGCCGCCGGCGGTGTGACACTCTGGCTGCATTCACGCAACGCCCAGCAGGGCAAGGACAGCCCGGTGGCAGTGGCGCTTTGCAAGTTATGGCCGGGGCAGCCGCTGTCCGTGCGGGACATCCACCCCCTGCTGACCTTGATGACCGCGCGCGGGCTCAAGCGTGCCACCTACGCCACTGGATCGAGTTTCACCGAAAACGCCAGCAAGTTTGCAAAATACAACGGCATCAATGCGCTGGACCGGGACGGCCTGCTCAAGCTGATTGCAACACGCACACCGGCGCAGCAGCAGACGCTGCTGGCCATTGCGCTGGGCAAGCGCTGAAAAGCCGCGCCAGCTCCCCCGGTTTTACAAGCGCAGTGAGCCGCTGCCAAACAGGCCAATCAGCCCGATGACAATCAGGTAGATCGCGACGATGTAATTGAGCAGCCGGGGCATGATCAGGATAAGAATGCCGGCAATCAGCGAGACGATGGGGCCGAGGTGGAGAGAAAGATTCATGCGGGTTCCTTGTCATGAGCCCCCTTGCCTGGCGCAGAGTCCGTGTGACCGGCGGCAGGGAGCGGTGAGCATTCAATGTAGGTTCGGGTGCGGCCAGCGTCTGTAGGACAGGACAGCGACTGCAACCCGGCCTGCGCAGCGGTCAGAGCTTTACGGTCTCGCCACTGCGCGGCTGCCACTTCATGAGTTTTTTCTCGACCCGTCCGACGATGCCGTCCAGCACCAGCGCGAACGCAGTCAACACCACAATCCCGGCAAACACCGTGTTCACGTCAAACGTGCCCTCGGCCTGCAGGATCAGGTAACCGACGCCGCGTGCAGAACCGAGGTACTCACCCACCACCGCACCGACAAAAGCCAGGCCGACCGAGGTGTGCAGGCTGGAAAACACCCAGCTGGTGGCACTCGGCAGGTAGACGGTGCGCAGCAACTGCCGCTGGTTGGCGCCCAACATGCGGGCATTGTTGAGCACCACCGGGCTGACCTCTTTCACGCCCTGGTAGACGTTGAAAAACACGATGAAAAACACCAGCGTGACGGCCAGTGCGACCTTGCTCCAGATGCCCAGGCCAAACCACATGGCAAAAATCGGCGCCAGAATCACACGCGGCATCGAATTGGCCGCCTTGATGTAAGGGTCCAGGATGGCGCTGGCAGTCGGCGCCAATGCCAGCCACAGCCCGCAGGCCAGGCCCAGCAGGGTGCCTATGCCGAAGGCCAGCACCGTCTCCAGCAAGGTGGTGCCGAGGTGGATGTAAATGTCGGCATGGCCCGGCAAGCCGTCGGGAAACAGCAGGCTGGGGCCAAAAGCAAAAGGCATGAACCAGGACCAGATGCGCCCCGCCACCTTGACCGGCTCACCGAGGAAAAAGGCCAGCTGCTGATCGCGCGAGGCCAGCTGCCACAGCGCCAGAAAAGCCAGCAGCATGCCGACTTGCCAGGCGCGAAGGTTGCGGTCGGAGGGTTTGAGGTAGCGCCACATATCAAGCTCCTGCACAGCGAGCGAGGGGGCTCTCGATACAAGCAGGGGCCGCGGAACCGGCTCTGCCGGGCCGCAGGCGCAGCGGCCCTCTCGGGGCTGTTGGCCGCGGCTCCGAACCTGCTTGAGCAGGTTCGGACAGGCAACAGAAGCGAAGCCTCTGGCGAGCGGCGGCCTGCAAGGTGCAGGGAGCTACACGCAGTGAGCGACCGTGGGGGCACATATCATGCCGCCTTCTTCAGTTGCTGCGCATAACCCTTGAGCACTTCGTCGCGCAGCACATGCCATATTTGGGTGTGCAGCTCGATGAAACGCGGCTGGGTGCGGACCTCGGCCACATTGCGCGGGCGCGGCAGGTCAATCTCGAACTCCCCCAGGGGCCGGGTCGCCGGCCCGGCCGACAGCACCACCACGCGGTCGCTCATCGCAATCGCCTCGTCCAGGTCGTGGGTGATGAACAGCACCGCCTTCTTTTTGGCAGCCCACAAATCGAGCACTTCGTTTTCCATGAGCTGGCGCGTCTGGATGTCAAGCGCCGAAAAGGGCTCGTCCATCAGGATGATGTCGGGGTCCAGCGCCAGCACCTGGGCCAGCGCGGTACGCTTGCGCATGCCACCGGACAGCTGGTGCGGGTAACGGTCACCAAACTCACTCAGGCCCACACGTTCCAGCCATTCCTGCGCCTGCGCCCTGGCCTCGGTGTCGGGCAGCCCCCGGTACTGCAAACCCACCATGACGTTGCTGATGGCGCTGCGCCAGGGCATCAGCGCCTCGGTCTGGAACATGTAGCCGGCGCGGGTATTGATGCCGCTCAGCGGCTGGCCGAACACCTTCACTGTGCCCGAGGTCGGCGGCAGCAGGCCGGCGCCTATGTTGAGCAGCGTGGACTTGCCGCAGCCGGTCGGACCGACGACGGACACAAACTCGCCGGCGCGTATGCGCAGCGTGGTTTGACCCACAGCGGTGTAGCCCGGCCCGGCATCGTCGCGCGAGCGGAAGGTGCAGGTGATGTCCAGCAGTTCAAGCGCGTGGTCGTTGGCGGATGGCGGCATGGGAGGATTGTGACGCGAACCGGGCGGCTTAAATGCAGGAGAACGACAAGTGAAGTTGCTGTGGGGATTTCATGCCAGCCGGGGCCGCGGAACCGGCTTGGCCGGGCCGCAGGCGCAGCGGCCCCCTCGGGGCTGGAGTCTGCGGCTCCAAAGTTGCCCGCGCAGCTTTGGACAGACGACAGAAGCGAAGCCTTTGGCGAGCGGCGGCCTGCAAGGTGCAGCGTGGTACACGCAGTGACAAGCGGGGGGGCCTAAGCTTTGAACTTGTCCTTGGCCCGCCGCGCAAACTCATTGGTGTAAGTCTTGCCCAGGTCAATCCTGTCGGGCTTGATGCTGGGGTCGAAACTGGCCAGGGCCTTGAGCGCCGTTTTGGCACCTTCCTCGGGCAGGATACCATCGAGCGCAATCGCGTCACGCACCTTGTTGAAGGACGCCAGATACAGGCCCCGGTCGCCCAGCAGGTAGTTGTCGGGCACGGTCTTGATGATGTCGCTGGGGCCGGCGGTTTGCAGCCACTTGAGCCCATGCACGATGGCATTGGCCAGCGCCTGGCAGGTGTTGGGATTTTTCTGGATGAACTCCAGCGGCGCGTACAGGCAGGCCGCCGGCATGGGGCCGCCAAACACATCGACCGTGCCCTTGAGTGTGCGGGTGTCAGAGATGATCTTGACCTCGCCCTTTTGCTCCAGCATGGTCATCACCGGGTCGGTGTTGCTCATCGCATCAATCTGTCCCGAGCGCAGCGCGGCCAGCGCGCCGGCCGCTGTGCCGACACCAATAAAACTCACATCACCGGGCTTGATGCCGGCGCGCGACAACACCAGATTGGCCATCATGTTGGTCGATGAACCCGGTGCCGAGACACCGATTTTTTTGCCGCGCAGGTCTGCTACCGACTTGTAGTTGGGCATGTTTTTGGTGGACACACCAAAGGCAATCTGCGGCGCCCGTCCCTGCAGCACAAAGGCCTGGAACATCTGGTTTTTCGATTGCAGGTTGATGGTGTGTTCGTAGGCACCCGACACCACATCGGCCGAGCCGCCCACCACCGCCTGCAGCGCGCGCGCGCCGCCGGCAAAGTCGCTGATCTCCACCTCCAGCCCTTCTGCCTTGAAATAACCGAGCTGCTCGGTGATGGTCAATGGCAGGTAATAAAACGCGGCCTTGCCACCCACGGCCAGGGCAATTTTTGTTTTCTCAAGCTTGCCCTGGGCGCGCAGCGCAGGAAAAGCCAGCGTTGCGGCACCGAGCGCCACCCCACCCGAGAACCGTCTGCGTGTCAGGCTGAAATCAGGCTTCATGAAGCTATCCTCTCTCTGTTTTTAGTGTTCACAGGAGAATAGCCAGCGCCCAAAAACCCCGCATCGGTATCATCCCGTGCGGGTTTGTACGGAACGGGGACTCGCCCTGGTTACCAGACGTTACCGGTAGCCGAGAAAGAGAATGCCGACGTTGACCAGCAGCGCCAAAAACCACAAGACACTGCGGCTTTTGGCCATGTCGGCCACATACATGATCACATAGGCCATGCGCAGCACCACAAACACAAACGCGAACACATCAAGCCGGACCTGCGAGGCCTGCAACTGGTGCGCGATGATCACTGCGGCAAAGAAAAAAGGCAGCGCCTCAAAGGTGTTGGCCTGCGCACTGTTGGCGCGCGCACGCCAGTCGGTCTGACGCGCCAGCCAGGCGCGCGGGTTGTGGTTGTCATAACCGCCCTGGCGCGCAGGCAGGCTGAACATGCCCCACTTGGCCAGCGCAGCGCACGCAAAAGGCAGCAAGGCGGCAGCCAGCAGACACCAGTAGGCGACAGTGAAACGTGCGTAAGTCATTTTTTGGAGCCTTTCTGGCGTTGGGTCGTCAAGATACGGGTATGGGCAGCTACAAAAAAATAGCGATATGAAATGCTGTGCGGCCGCGTGTTAACGCCGGTCCACCAGCGCATGGGCGATGGTGCCGAGGTCCACGTACTCCAGCTCGCTGCCCACTGGCACGCCGCGCGCCAGCCGGGTGACCTGGACCTGCCGGCTTTTCAGTGCCTGCGCAATCACATGCGCGGTGGCCTCCCCTTCGGCGGTGAAGTTGGTGGCCAGAATGACCTCCTGCACCTCGCGCGCGGCGGCAGCCAGCGGCTGCCCCTGCGCATCCCGGGGCAGGACGCGGTCAAACAGCTTCTGCAGCCCGATGTCATGCGGCCCAATGCCGTCGAGCGGGCTGAGCTTGCCCATCAATACAAAATACAGGCCGCGGTAAGCCAGCGTGCGCTCCAGCGCGGCCTGGTCGGCCGGGGTCTCGACCACACACAGTTTGCTGCGGTCCCGGCCCGGGTTGGCGCAGGTGCTGCAGATCTCGAGTTCGGTCAGGGTGTTGCACAGCGCGCAGTGCCGGACACTGTCCACCGCATGTGTCAGCGCGCGGGCAATCTGCAGGGCACCCGGCTTGTCATGCTGCAACAGATGAAATGCCATGCGTGCGGCCGACTTGGCGCCCACACCCGGCAGGCGCCGCAGCGCCTGGGTCAGGCCCTCAAGGGCATTGGAATCAGCCATGTGTGAAAAAAATAGCGTGCATCAGCGGCGTGGCGAGCGGGTTCAGGGCAAGGCGCGGGTGTCAGGTCAGCGGAAGGGCCTGAACGGGCCCCGCAACGCCGCCATGGGCCCGCGCAGTAGCCGCCATCAGAACGGGAGTTTCATGCCGCCGGGAAGGCCGGCCGTGAGCTTGCCCATTTTTTCCTGGCTCAGGTCTTCGGCCTTGCGCACCGCCGCGTTGAAAGCCGCTGCCACCAGGTCTTCCAGCATGTCCTTGTCTTCCGTCAGCAGGCTGGGGGCGATCTCAACGCGTTTGACATCGTGTTTGCAGGTCATGGTGACCTTGACCATGCCGTTGCCCGACTCGGCCGTGACCTCGATAAACGCCAGCTCGTCCTGGGCTTTTTTCAGGTTGTCCTGCATGGCCTGCGCCTGTTTCATGAGGCCGGCGAGTTGTCCTTTGTTGAACATGTCTGTATTCCTTTAAAACTTGGTAAGAATCATATCGGCTTGCTGGCCACAGGCGCCAGTGGCTTGATGCTGCCGGGCACCACGCGGGCACCCCACTGGCGCACCATGTCCTGCACAAACGGGTCGTTTTCAATCGTTTCTTCAGCCTGGCGCTGCCGCTCTGCCTGCGCGGCGGCATTGCGCCGTGCGGGCGTATCGAGCACCGGACCGAGTTCAACCACCAGTTGCGGCGCAGGCTGGCCCGGCAAGGCGGCTTGCAGGGCGAGCTGGAGTTTTTCGCGTGCAGCGGCCTGGTTCAGGGACTCGCGCTCGACCCGCAAGGTCCAGATGCCGTCGGCTTGCGAGCGCAACTCGGACTGCAAGGCCAGTTCACGTGCCAGCGCCGCCACCTTGTCGGCAGCCACCAGGCGGTTGACCAGCTCGGCCCAGGCATCACCGAGCGGGCCGGTGCTGGCTGGCGCCGGCGCCGGTGCGCTCATGAGGGCGGCGCCTGGCGCGGCCTCTTCCCACGGTGCGGGTCTGCTGGCCGGAGGTGGCTCACGCCGTTCAGATGCTATAAATACAGGAGCTGCTGGCGCAGGCTCAGAAAGGGCTGGAGGCCGATTGGACTCCATGCTTGCGGGGGCAGCAGCGGCGGCGCGCTCAGGCGGCGGCTTTTTTGCGGGCTCGACGGCGCCTCCCGCAGGCTTGAAGGCCAGCAGGCGCAGCAGCACCATGGTCAGGGCCGCATAGTCATCGGGCGCCAGGCCCAGCTCGGCGCGGCCATGCAGGCACAGGCTGTACAGCAGCTGGGTCTCATCGGCCGGCATGGTTTGCGCCAGCCGCGCCGTGGCGGCGATCTCGGGATCGGCAGCATCGTCGCCGGCGCCTATGCCGGGCACCGCCTGCAGCACCGCCATGCGCTGCAGCACGGTAGCCATTTCTTCGAGCGTGGAGGCGGCGCTCAGGCCATTGAGGCGCAAGACCTCGGAGGTCTCGACCACCGTTTTGCCGTCGCCGCGCGCCAGCGCATCAAGCAGCTGGAACACATAACTGCGGTCCACGCTGCCCAGCATCTGGCGCACGCTGGCTTCCTGCAACTGGCCGGAACCAAAGGCAATCGCCTGGTCGGCGAGCGACAGTGCATCCCGCATGGAACCCCGCGCCGCGCGCGCCAGCAGGCGCAGGGCCTGCGGTTCCGAGGCGACGTTTTCGGCCTGGAGCACCTGGGCCAGGTGTTCCAGAATGGTTTCCGGCGCCATGGGCCGCAGGTTGAACTGCAGGCAACGCGAGAGCACGGTGGCCGGCACCTTCTGCGGATCGGTGGTGGCCAGCACAAACTTCAGGTACTCGGGCGGCTCTTCCAGCGTCTTGAGCATGGCGTTAAAGGCCGTGTTCGTCAGCATGTGGACCTCGTCGATCATGAAGACCTTGAAGCGGCCGACCACCGGTTTGTAGACCGCCTGCTCCAGCAACTGCGCGATCTCGTCCACGCCGCGGTTCGAGGCGGCGTCGAGTTCGGTGTAATCGACAAACCGCCCGCTGTCGATGTCGCTGCAGGCCTGGCAGACGCCGCACGGTGTGGCGGTGATGCCGCCCTGACCGTCAGCCCCCAGGCAATTGAGCGATTTGGCCAGGATGCGCGAGATGGTGGTTTTGCCGACGCCGCGTGTGCCGGTGAACAGGTAGGCATGGTGCAGGCGCTGCGTGCCCAGCGCATTGCTGAGAGCCTGCACCACATGCGACTGCCCGACCATTTCAGAAAAATTCCGGGGGCGGTATTTGCGGGCAAGCACGAGGTAAGACATGGCATGGATTCTAAAGCGCCACCTCAAAGGTTTTTTGCCGCTCTGCCCTTTAACTCCTGCGTCCCGCCCTTACAATACAAAGCGACGGGCCTTCCCGCATGGTAAAGCGGCCAACCGGGTCAGATGGGGAACCAAGCAGCCCTAACTGCGGAGCCAGTGCCGGGGTCGAGGCTCGTCACCTTTTTCAAAAACAGGGCATCCCTTCGATGCCCTGTTTCGTTTTCCGGACACGCCGCTGTGCTCCAAAAACTGCACAAAATCCAGCTGCTTAGCAAAATTCCTACACATGCAAGCGGTCTCTGCCTGCCGTTTTGGCTTTGCCCGGTGCACGGTTTTTCATAGAATTTTTCACATGGAAACATTTGAAAAACCAACCCACGAGGAGCTGGCCAGGTACTTGAAAGCCCTGGGCAGCCTGATCAAGGCGGAGTCACAGCGGCTGGAGGCCATCTACGAGTTGTCCCGGGTCGGGCCGGATGACTTTTTAAGGCTGCATGTCGAGTCAGAACGGCTCAGGGCCTGGAGCGGCTACTTCGCGCAGCGCAAAGGCGACATCTAGCGCAGCTGATGCGGCTCAAGCCCGGTGGTTCTGGTGACGGTTTCGAAGCGCTCAAGCGCCTCCCGCAAGCCGGGCAGCTTGCGCCGCACGCTCGCGAGATGGCCCTGGCCAGCGCTGCGGTGCAAGGCAGTCAATGCCATGTGCACCTCGGTGGCCCCAATCGCCGATGACGATCCCAGCAGCGAATGCAGATGACGCACGACCGGTGCGGCATCGCCGTCCTGCAAGGCGCGCTCCAGCTCGGCCATCGCCGCGGGCAGTCGCGTCACAAATGACCGCACCACCGCGTCCAGCAGTTCCTGATCGCCGCCCAGGCGCTCCAGCGCAGCCTCGCGCTCGAACACCGGAAAACCTGCCGGGGCGACAGACCCGGGCGCAGGTACATCGCCCGCAGAGGCTGCGCCAGGGCTGCTCACCCAGCGGTTCAGGGCGTCCCGCAAGGTGGCCCGGGACACGGGTTTGGCCATGTAGTCGTTCATGCCCGCTTGCAGGCATCGTTGTGCATCGCCCGCGCTGGCATTGGCGGTCATCGCGATGATGGGGGTCAACACGCCCTGTGCGCGCAAGGTCCGCGTCGCCTCGTAACCATCCATCACGGGCATCTGGCAATCCATGAGGATGGCTGAAAATTCACCCCTCGCGCCCTGCTCGACCGCATCGCGCCCATTTCCCACCACCATCACGTCGTCGTAGCCCAGTTTGTTGAGCAGGCCCACGGCAACAATCTGATTGGTCGGATTGTCTTCGGCCAGCAAAATCCGGCCTGCATGTTTCCGGGCCTCTGTCTCAGGCCGGCTCGACGGGCGGCCAGTGACCGCGCCAGACGCCAGGCGCACGTCGTCAAGCACCAGCGTGAAGATGGACCCCTGGCCGGGCACACTGTCGAGTTCCACGCGGCCGCCCATCAGCGCACTGAGCTGCCGGACAATGGCCAGCCCCAGGCCGGTGCCGCCGTATTTGCGGGTGGTGGACGTGTCGGCCTGGACAAAGTTGTTGAACAGCCGCGCCTGCACCTCGGGCGCTATGCCTATGCCGGAGTCGGTGACCGAAAACCTCAAGCCCACCCGGTCCGCGCTCCGCTCACCGGCCTGAACCCGCAGGCCCAGCTCGCCGGCCTCTGTGAACTTCAGCGCATTGCCCAGCAGGTTGACAAGAATTTGCCGCAGGCGTGACGGGTCGCCCCAGATCCATTGCGGCAGCCCGGGATCCAGCATGCACTGGAACATCAGGCTTTTGGCACTGGCCCGGTAGGCAAACAGGTCGGCGACATCGGCCAGCAAACGCGGCAGATTGAAGGGGACATCCTCCAGCACGGTTTGACCGGCATCGATTTTGGCCAGGTCCAGAAAGTCGTTCACCAGCACCAGCAGCGACTGCGCACTGCCGTCGATCAACTGCGCAAACTGGGCTTGCTGAGGGCTCAGGGCCTCGTCCAGCAGCAACTGGGTGATGCCCAGAATACCGTTGAGCGGCGTGCGAATCTCATGGCTCATGGTCGCCAGAAAGGTGCTTTTGGCGCGGTTGGCGGCTTCGGCATCCTCCTTGGCTTTCTGAAGCTCGGCGGCGGCGGCCCTGCGCGCGGTGACATCGCGAAAGCTCCAGACCCGGCCTTTGCTGGTGGCGCCCACCACATGCGGGTTGGAGTAGCGTTCAAAAACGCGGCCATCCTTGAATTCGAGAGAGTCAAAACTTGTGGCTTCGTTGGTGCGGGCGAGCTCCCTGATTTTTGCCACAAAAGTGTCTGGATCCACGAGCTGATTGAGCACAAAACCAATCATTTCCTGGTTACCCGATTTCTCCAGTTCCCGTGGAATCCGCCACATCTGCAAAAACTGCTGATTGAACAGCACCACCTTGTCCTGGTCGTCGATCACCAGAATGCCGTCTTCAGTGGATTCCAGCGTCGCGCGGGTGATGGCTGCCGCGCTTTCACGCTGCATCTGGGCCACCTTGCGTGCAGTGATGTCCTGATTGGTCCCGCTCGCGCGCAAGGCACGCCCACGGGCATCGCGCCGGGTGACCTGCCCGACGCTCAGCACCCAGGCGCTTGTTCCGTCGGCCTTGCGGACACGGTGCTCCACCGAATAACTCTCCCGGGTGCCCTTGAGCACCGGCACAAAGGCATCGCGGATCGCGAGCTGATCCTCCGGCGGAACCAGGGCCACCAGTGCCCGCAAGGTGGTCGCGGTGGTGCCCCCGCTGCCGCCCACCAGATCGGCCCAGTTCTCCGAGAGATACACCTGGTCGGTCTCAATATCGAAGTCCCAGAGCACCACGCCAGAAGCCACAAACGCGCGGTGCTGCCTTTCCTCGCTCAGGCGCAGGGCTTCCTCGGCATTTTTTGCAGCGCTTATATCCACATAGGTGGTCACAAAGCCGCCGCCCGGCATGGGCGAGCCGCGTATGTCCAGGGTGGTGCCGTTGGGCCGGGTGCGCTGGAAATGGTGCGGCGCCGGATCGCGCGCACGCGCCACAATCTCATCGACCAGGGCCTCCAGCGGACCATCGTTGTACTCGCCACGCACAGCGTTGTGGCGGATGATGCTTTCGAACGTGACCACCGGCACCTCAAACAAGCTGTCGGGCAAATCCAGCAGACGGCGAAACTGGGCGTTGTGTGCCACCATGTGCAGATCACCGTCAAACACACTCATGCCGCAGGGCAGGTTCTCCAGCACCGCCTGCAACAAACGGTTGGCCTGGCGCAGCTCTTCTTCAACGGCTTTTTTGGCAGTGATGTCCTGCAGGGCACCCACCAGACGCACAGGCAGCCCGTCCTCGTATTCGGCAAGCCCGACGGAGCGGGTCCAGACCTGGCGCCCTTTCGCCGTGACCATGGGCAATTCCAGGTCCCAGGGCTTGCCGCTGCGCATCGCTTCTTCTGCCGTTTTTTCGATGATGGCCTGCGATTCAGGCCCAAAATGCGCCAGGTGTGTCGCAAAGTCAGGCTGAAAGTCGGCAGGCAGCTCGTAAATGTGTTTGCACTGGTCTGTCCATTTGATGCTGCGCTGGCGCAGGTCGACCTCCCAGCCGCCCACACCGGCAATGCGTTCGGCGCGGTCCAGAAAGCGGTTGCTGGCACGCAACTCTTCTTCCACCAGCTTGTAGCTGGAGATATCTTCCGCCGCGCCGACAAATCCGCGCTGTGGCGGATTGCCCCAGGACACGGTGCGCGCCTGCGCCCGCACATGGCAGATTTCACCGTTTTTCCGAAGCAGGCGGTACTCCATGCGCATGGCACCGCCGCGCAGCGCCGATTGCCTCAGCTCGGCGAAAAAGGCCTCGCGGTCTGCGGGATGGATCGCATCGCGCCAGGCGCCACCCAGACTCTGGCTCAGGGGCAGGTCGTAAATCTCACGCCATCGGGGGTTGGTGTAGGTGCAGTTGCCCTGGGCGTCAGCATGAAAAATTCCCAGGGGGGAGGTCTCCGCAATCAGCTTGAACCGGTCTTCATCTCCCACAATCTCGAAATAATGAAAGCGCTCGCGCAGCAAAAGGGCCTGCCCCACCACTTCAGCCAGATTGCCCAGCGCCTGCAGTTGCGCTGCGGAAAGCTGACGCGGCTGGCGGTCAATCACACACAAGGTGCCCAGACGCTCGCCGCCCGGCATGACAATCGGCGCCCCGGCATAAAAGCGTATGCCGGGCTCGCCCGTGACCAGCGGGTTGGTTTTAAAGCGGGCATCCAGCCGGGCATCCCCAACCACCATCGGCTCGGCACCCTTGATCGCGTGGGCGCAAAAGGCAAAATCACGCTCGGTCTCGGCTACGCCTTCCAGCCCGACGTTGGCCTTGAACCACTGGCGCCTGTCGTCCAGCAGACTGACCAGGGAAATCGGCGTGCCGCAAATCGTGCTGGCCGCACGCGCCAGCGCGTCAAAAATCGGTTCAGGTTCGCTGTCCATCACGGCCAGCAGGCGCAGGCGCGCCAGGCGGCGGTTCTCGGCTTCAGGGTCTGAAGGCGGGCCTGATGCAGAAGGGCTGCTCATTCGTGCTCAAGCGCATGTAGCTCGACCACCGGCACCAGTTCCAGCCCGTCGCCGCGCGCGACCAGGGCTGAGCCGCCAGCCACCACCCATTGTGAAAACCCGCTGGTCACGTCCCTGGCGCAGCAAACCTGCCAGGCTTCGGTCCGTGCATGTTGAGCGAGGGCCCTGACGGCATCCACCGCCTCACCGCTGGCAAAGGCCAGACCTTCGCCGCCGTGCAGCGGGTCCTTGATGTGAACCAGCGTGACCGTGCCGCCGTAGAGGGCTATCGTGACCGGCGGAGAAACCACCTCGCCGTGTGCCGGTTCGGGCGCCATCGCGTGAAAGGCAGCCTGGACAATTTTCTGCAGGCCCAGCGCTGCACGCACCGCCAGCAAACCGGTGCCGGGCGCCCCGACCTCGTCCGTGTCCGGAAAAATCGCCAGCAGATCGTTGCCGGCCGGTACCAGGCGGCTGGCGCCAAACAGGTACAAGGTGTCACTGGCCGCCTGGTACACGCGCCGGGTGGCGCTGAAGCGCTGGGCCTGGGGAAAGCGGTGGTTGATGCTGCTGAACAGGTCCACCAGCAGCACGGTCGCGTTGTCGTAGCGGACCTCCAGATTGGTGTCCTCCTGCGCGCTCCAGCGCTCGTTGAGCTCCTGCATCAGGCGCTTTTCATAACGCAGGGACAGCGCATCTTTCTGCGCACGCAGCGCGGTTTTCATTTTTTCAGCGAAATCACGGTCGTACTGCGCACGCTGCACTTCGCGCTTGGCCAGCAGGGCTGCGACCGCCCGCCGCAACTCAGCCGCGCGGAAGGGTTTGGACAGGTAGTCATCGGCTCCTGCCGTCATGCCGGTGCGTACATGCGCACGTTCCGTCATGGCGGTAAGCAGGATGACCGGTATGGTGGAAAGCGCGACCTCGCCTTTGAGCGCTGCCACCAGCTGGTAGCCGTTCAGCCCCGGCATCATGACATCGCACACAATCAGCGCGGGTACATGGTGGCGCGCCAGTTCCAGGCCGCTGCTGCCGTCTTCTGCCTCAAGCACTTCGTAGCCGGCGCTGCGCAACACAGAGCTGCTCAGCAGCCGCTGTGTCGGGTCGTCTTCAATCACCAGAATCAGCGGTGCCTGCGCCGGCAACTCGAAGTCGTCGCCCATGGGGCCAGGATCAGCCGCCATGTCTGCCACCCCCGGCAGGCCCGGCCACAAGCGCCGGCCTGGTGCTGCAGCACAGGCCGTACATCTTCTGGATGTCGGCAAGAGGCGTGACTTTCATAAGGAGCGGCTTTCTGACAAATGGTCCGGAAGGGCAAAGGGCAAGGTACTGCACTGACCCAAGGCAGATGTTAGCCACATTCTGCCCCGATGGCGCTGTATCACCCGGCGACGCCGCGCCAGCCCATGCGCCAGGCGATGACTTAGCTGCAGACCTCTTCAATCGCGGTCGTGGTCTGCAGCGCATGATCGGCGATCTGGGCCGATGCCAATGCCAATGAAGCCAGCGCATAGGTGCCGCTGATCACACCCTTGTAAGCCACTTCCGCAGCCACTGCGTCCTGTCCCAGGCCTTCAGTGGCGGCCACTATGCAGGCCTCGATGCCGGCCAGTCCCGCATCGCCATACAGTTCTTCGCCCTCGTAACTCACGCGGTAGTCATACCGGCCCTGTCCGTCCGGGTCAATGTGGAAACGCACAATCATGCTTTGCTCCTGGCGTACACCGACGCACTGTTTGTTATCCCATCCATCGCTGATCAGGTCCGTCGCATGCGGCTACAGCCCGAAATTCCTCAAAACGCCGTGACCTGCCACACGCCCGCTGGCAAAACACGCCGTCAGAAGATAACCCCCTGTGGGCGCTTCCCAGTCCAGCATTTCACCGGCGCAGAACAGCGGTGGGTTGATGTCAGGCGGCAGCACAATTTTCAGGCTGGCGTCCAGGGCCTCAAACAGCACACCACCGGCGCTGCTGATGGCCTCGTCAATCGGACGCGCGGACGTCACGCGCACCGGCAGGGCCTTGATCGCGTGGGACAGTTGCACCGCGTCGTTGAGCGCCTCCTTGCCAAGCAGTTCGTGCAGCATCGCGGCCTTGATGCCCTCGATGCCGAGCCGGCTTTTCAGGTGGCTGGACAGGGAGCGCGAGCCGCGCGGATGGCGCACCTCGACCAGCACCTGCTCCGGTGACTTGTCGGGCAGCAGGTCCAGCGTGAAGGTGGCGCTGCCGTGAGCGGCAATTTCATCACGCAGCAGACTGGAGGCAGCGTAAATCAGGCTGCCTTCCACACCGGTGGCGGTCGCCACAAACTCGCCCTTGCGGTTGAAGCTGCGACCCTGCGAATCGGTGAAACGTATGGCCACTGACTTGAAGGGCTGGCCGGCGAAACGGCTGGCGAAGTGTTCCGTCCAGCCCGGTTGCTGCGAAGGGCCCTGGCCGATCAGCTCCCGGAAAAACTCACGGCGGGTTTCGCCCTGTTCGGCAGCCGCCAGCGCGTGCGGCTCGGGGCCCACGTCGAAACCGCAGTTCGAGGGTCGCAGCGGCGCCACAGCCACGCCGCGCGCAGCCAGCAGCGGCACCCAGGCGCCGTCCGAGCCAAGCCGCGCCCAGCTGCCGCCGCCCAGGGCCAGCACCACGGCGTCGGCCTGCACCTGCACCAGGCCGGCCGGTGTTGAAAAGCTCAAAGCGCTGTCCTCCGTCCAGCCCAGCCATCGGTGCCGCATGAAAAAAGACACCCCCGCGCCGCGCAGGCGATGCAGCCAGGCGCGCAGCAGCGGCGCGGCTTTCATGTCTTTGGGAAACACGCGGCCCGAGCTGCCAACAAAAGTTTCCACCCCCAGACCCAATGCCCACGCACGCAATTCGTCAGGGCCGAAGGCCGCCAGCAGCGGCTGCAGTTGCGAGCTGCGCTCGCCGTAACGGCTGAGGAAAGGCTCGGACGCTTCGGAATGCGTGAGGTTCAGCCCACCCTTGCCGGCCAGCAGGAACTTGCGCCCGACCGAAGGCATGGCGTCATACACCTCGACTTTCACGGCCGCACCGGCTGCGGCCAGCACCTCGGCGGCCATCAGGCCGGCGGGGCCGCCGCCGATGACGGCAATACGCAATGTGGGGCCGGGAGAAGTTGAATCGTTCAAGGAAAAGTCCGTCTGCACGTGATGGCGAATGGCAATGGCGAATGGGAAGTGCACAAGAGGCTGGTTTGGCCCGCAGACCCAACCGCTCTCGTTTTTATAGCTGCTAGCGCCCGTGGCTCAAGGGCCAGAGGGCAAAAAGCCTTGAGAAAATTGAACAAACCTGCCTGGGGCAGATCTGCCGATACCCCAATTATTGCAGCTACATGGGCGGAGCAAACCCGTTGCGGCCGACGATCATGCGAAGCGCTGTCGGCTTTCCGTCCCTGACCTGGGCAGTAATCATCACCCTGGCGCCCGGCACCACCAGCGCGTTTTCATCTTCCTTGCCAGGCTTGAAAGTCACTACTGGCGCGGTCGGCGGCACGATGACTGTTTTTTCCCCGTCCTTGTACCTCAGCAGCAGCTTCTGGCCGCCCGGCACACTGGCAGGCGCAGCCACCAGATCGGCCACGGTGGCATTGGTCATGGTGCTCTGCGGCTGCAGGTCCCAGGGAAAATGGCCCTCGCCGGTGCCGCGGGCGGACTCAGGAAACACCAGCACCTCGAGCGCAAGCTGGGTGCCGTCAGCCTGCGGCATCGCCGCCGTGCCCACGTAACTTCCGGGCTTGATGTCGGCCAGCTTGAGTGGCAGAACCTCCGACACCGTCATGTCAGCCGGCCGGACCAGCGTGATCACTTCGCCGCTGCGCTCCCTGACAGTGATGCTCGCGGGCTCGACTTTTTCAATCGTGCCGCGCACACGCACCGCAGGGTTGGCCGGTGCCGAGGTCTGCGCCCATGTCAGGGGCAGGACGGCCAGGAAAGTCAATGAGGCAACAAGTTGCTTGAACATGGAAATGTCTCCTTATTATTGAAGCCGGTGAGTAACCGGCGGCTGTGTGGGATCACTCCAGCTCAACAACAGTTCCCCGCCCCGTCAGGAAAGCTGCTTTCACCGGCGCGCCGGGGTAAATCAGCCGCACCGCCGCACGATAAACCTGCAACTGCGCCACCAGCGCAGGCTGCAGCTCCGGCGCCACGGCCGATTTGTAGTCGAGCACCCACCAGTGGCCCTCATGGCCTGCGTCCTTGCGCTGCACCAGGCGGTCCAGCCGCAAGGCCTGACCAGCGTAGACCAGATCCACTTCATTGCCCTGCCAGGCCACCGCGTCCGGGCGCCAGGCCCAGGCGCCCTCACCCGCCAGAATGCGCCCGGCCAGCCCGGCAGCCTCGGCGGCCTGCGCCGGGCTCAGGCGAAACTCGCGCGCCGCCGCCTTCAGCGGGTCCGCCGACAAGCCACCGCCCCACTCCAGCAACCGGTGCATGGCCTTGCCGATGCGCGCCTTCAGCGAGTCTTCATCCACCCGCTCTACAGCAGGCGCAGCGGGCGCAAGACCTTGCGGCAAGGCCGGCAGCTCGGGCAGGTAAAAAATACCGGTATCCGCCAGATCCGGCCGCGTCGCGGCGGATTCATCGGCAACCGGGGCAGGCAGTTCGCCCACCAGTGCCTGCAGGCGCTGCCACCAGCTCTCGGTGGTCACGCGGTGCGGCTCAATGGATGAAATCACCAGCGTATGGCGGGCGCGCGTCAGCGCCACATACAGGGCGTTGAGTTCTTCACGCTTGCGTGCGGCCAGCTCACTGGCCAGCGTCTCGGCGGCGCAGGCAGGCGGCCGGCTTTCGCTGACGAGGAAGACAAACTTGCGCGGCTCGGTCGCCTCGCCGGGCCAGTCGACCAGCACACCCATGCTGTCGGCGTTGCGCTCTACCGTGTCGGTGTCCAGCAGCAGCACGGCCTCGGCTTCCAGGCCCTTGGCGCCGTGGATGGTCAGCAGCCGGACGGCCTCAGTGCTGACGGCCGCCGGCGCCTGGGTGCCGCCGGCCTTGAGCGCACGCACAAAACCATAAGGCGTGGCGTAACGCCCGCCGTCGAGTGCCAGCGACACACCGAGCAATGCACGCAGGTTGGCCAGCACCGCGCTGCGCTGCGCCGCCGGGGCCGCCGCGCCAAAACGCGCCAGCACGTCACCGTCGTCGTAAATGCCCTGCAGCGCATCGTGCGGCGGCAGGCGGTCCAGCCAGCCCTTCCACCTGGCCAAAACAGGCCCCAGCCCTTTCAGGACGGGCGTAATCAGCTCCTCATTTTGTAGCAGGTTGTACCACGGCAGGTGATGCTCGCGCTGCAGCAGGGCCAGTTGCACCAGACTTTCATCGGCCAGACCGAACAGCGGCGAACGCAGTGCGCGCGCCAGCGACAGGTCGTGTTGCGGCGACACCAGCACGTCGAGCAGCGCCACCACGTCCAGCACTTCGCAGCAGTCGATCAGCTCGGTTTTTTCGCCTACCTGAGCGGGAATGTGCAGCGCGCGCAACTCGTCCTGCAGCGGCAGCAGCCCGGCGCGCTTGCGCGAGAGGACCATCAGGTCCTGCGGCCTGAGGCCGCCCGCGACCTGTTCTGAAATCCAGGCGGCGGCCTGCCGCGCTTCGCGCGTGCGCAATGTTTCCTCGGGCAGTTCGCGCGGCGTGGTCAGGCTGTCGCGCCAGCCGGCGGCCAGCGGCGAGGTTTCTTCACCGTCCTTGTTGCGCGGGATGGGCGGCAGGCGGCCCACGGCGCCGGCCAGGCCCGAGGCCGTGGTGTGTTCTCGAAAGCCCTCGTACGCGTCGGTCTCGCGCGCTGTAGCCATGACCGAGTTGACGGTGTCGATCACGGCTTCGGCATTGCGCCGGGTGTGGTCGCAGCTCAGCAGATCACCGCCCAGGCCCTGCACCACAAAAGCCTGCGCGGCACGGAACACCTGCGGCTCGGCACGGCGGAAGCGGTAAATGCTTTGTTTGGGGTCCCCCACCAGGAACACGCTGGGCGCCGAACCCGCACCCGAGTAGCCGATGAGCCAGGCGTACAACGCCTGCCACTGCAGCGGGTTGGTGTCCTGGAACTCGTCGATCATCAGATGCCGGATACGCGCGTCCAGCCGCTCCTGCACCCAGCCCGACAACACCGGGTCGGCCAGCATCAGCAGCGCGGCGCGCTCGACGTCGTTCATGTCGACCCAGCCGCGCTCACGCTTCAAGGCGGTGAACTGGGCAATCAGCACACGCGTGAGGCGCGCCATGCGCTGCTGGTAGAGCCAGGCGTCATGCTGTTGGCGGGCCGCCACCACGCGCAGCACCAGGTCCTGGGCAATGCGCACCTGCGCTATGCCGGCGATTTTTTCGCCGAATTTGCGCGGCGTGCCCTTCTCGGTCAAGAGGGCCGCGATGGCCGCCGGGAAGTCGCCGGTCGTCAGCGCATGTTCGAGTTCCACACCTTTGGCTGAAAAAGTCGGCGCGCTCGCGCGGCCCAATGCGATGGCGGCGTCTCTGAGCGTTTGCCGGTGAAAGCGGTTGGTGCTGAGCAGCTCCTCCGGTTCGTCAAGGCCGCCAAATTCGGTGAACTGCGCGCTGAAGGTTTGCACCGACGCATTGACGACGCCCTTTTCATCGGCCAGCGTGAACTCGGTGCGCTTGTCGAGCGCGGCCTGCAAGGCCTTGTCGGCCTGGAAGCGCCCATACGCCAGCACCACCGCTTCGAAGTCGGCTTTGAGCGCTGTATCCGCCGACACGGCGGAATAAAACCGCCGCCACACCAGCGCGCGCGCCGGCGCGTCGTCTTCCAGCAGTTCGTAGTTCACCGGCAGCTCCAGGCGCTGCAACACCGCCACCGGCGCACTGCGCAGCAGGGCCGCAAACCAGCTGTGAAAGGTGCGGATCTGCACCGAGCGGCCGCTGGCCAGAATGGAGCGGTATAAATTGGATAGCTGCTCGCGCACGTTCTGCGCGGCTTTCAGGCCTTTTTGGCTAGAAAAATCGACCCTAACCCCGCGCATGTCGAGTTCGCGCTGCAGGGTTTCGTCATCGGCGTGGGCAAAGGCCTTGAGCCATTCGTCCAGCCGCTCACGCATTTCGCCGGCGGCTTTTTTGGTGAAGGTGATCGCCAGGATCTCATGCGGTAGTACCTGTTGCCCCGGCGCGGCCGTGGCCCCGTCAAGCAGCGCCCGCACGATGCGCGAGACCAGCATCCAGGTCTTGCCCGCGCCGGCGCAGGCTTCCACCGCCACACTGCGGCGCGGGTCGCAGGCAATGGCGTAGAACGCCTCGGCGGAGACCGGCTCGCCATTGCATTCGTAGGCGGCGGCGTGAGGGATCTTCATAGTCCGACCTTTCTCGTCGACACAGGCATCCCATGTAAGCAGGGGGCGCGAGACTGGCTTTGCCAGACCGCAGGCGCAGCGGCCCCCTCGGGGGGCAGGGAGCTGCACGCAGTGAGCGACCGTGGGGGCATCAGTTCGTCCAGAAGTCTTTACGACAGAGTCCTCGGGCAGCGCAGTAGTTGCAAGCCTTGCCTTCGCCGAGCGCCGGCAGTTTGGCACCGCGTTCAATACGCGCCATGTCGGTCAGGATGCTGTCGATGAGCTCGTCGCGCAGGCCCACGATGTCGGGCTGCTCATAGGTCTTGGTGGGCTCTTTTTCGCCGAGGTTGACATAGGCCGCCGCCAGCGTGTCGTCGCTCACCAGGGCGGCATAAAACGCCAGCTGTGTGTCTTCCTGGCCGTTTTTGATGCGCTCGGCCGTGGCGGTGCGCGGCTCGGTCTTGTAGTCAATCACCAGGGCGTGCCCGTCAGGCTGGCGGTCCATCCGGTCCAGCTTGCCGAGCAGCGTGAGTGTGCCAACAGGCACTTCGCGCCAGACTTCGGCTTCGTCGAATACCGCGCCGGTGGCTTCGTGGTCGGTCAACCATTTCAAATAGCCTTCGCGCACGCCGGGCCAGGCCGCGGCAAAGGGCAGGAATTCGCTGTCGCTGAGCGCCAGCTCCTGCGTGGCGCGCCCGGCCGCCGCATTGATCATCGCCACCCGCGCTGACGGTTCCGGCGTGGGCGCCTGCTTGAGCGCTTCATGGAAATGCCGCAACAGGCTGTGCAGCCAGTTGCCGAAGTCGCGCTTGCCGAGTTCGCTTTCAAGCTCCTCGGGCTCCTGCAAGCGGAGCTGGCGCAAGGCAAAAAAGCGGTAAGGGCAACGCCGCAAGTCTTCATAGGCGCTGGCCGAAAGCCGGGTGACGGGCAAGGCCGCGCCGGTCGGAAAGGGATGCGGCGTGGGCTGGGTGGTCACGGCACGCAGGCTGCGAGGGTCGGTGGCCGTGCCCGGCGCCGCGTCCCCGCCCTGATCCAGCAACAGCTCCTGTACAAAGCCGCTGGGAATCAGGTGTTCGCCCGATTCACTGGTGCGCCAGAGCACATCGAGATGCGGCATGTGCAGGGCATACTGCCAGGCCTGGCGCTGGGCAGCGGCGAGCACTTCCCGCGACGGCAGGCCCAGCAGCTCACGCTGGCCAGGTGTCCAGGGCCCGGCCGGTTCCGGCGACACCGGCAGACGGATTTCATCGCAGCCGGGCAACACCACAGCCTGCATGGGCCGGCCCAGCAGTTGCGCCAGCGGCAGGATGACCACCTGCTCAACCGGCGGATGCACGGGGGAAAACTTGCCACCTTCGAGCGCCTGGTTGGCCCACTGCGTGAAGTCATGCAGCCGCATCACCGGTGACGCTTCGAATTCGGTTTCAGCGCCTTCGTTCAGGCGCAGCACGTCCAGCACCGTCTGCCCGGCTTCGTCCTGCGCCAGTTCATCCCACTGCCCGGCGGATTGCAGCAAGGTGCGCAGGCCGCGCAGCCACATTGCCAGCGGGCGGGCACGGCCGAAAGGGCTGCGCAAGGCATTCACTTCGCGCGCCAACGGACCTGTTGCGGCAAACGCGGGCGGCAAGATGGCTTCCTCCGAAAAGTCCGGCAGATCGCGCCAGGTACGCACGCCAGTCTTGCGCAGTTCGGTTTCGGCAGCCGTGACCAGGGCGGTATCAAACGCCGGTGCATTTTTCAGCCAGTCCAGCACGGCGTCGGTCGATACATCCCAGGGCATGGCACGCAGCAGGCTCATCAGGCTGGCGGCGGCGCGGGTGGTGGACAGCTTCCAGCCGGTTTCATCGCGCATGGCCATGCCGCGCCCGGCCAGCATGGCGCCGACACGGCGCGTGAGCTGCCGGTCCTGGGCAATCAAGGCGACCGGGCTGCGGCCTTGCGCCAGATGCGCCAGCAGGCAGGCTGCGGCGCGGCCGGCTTCGTCTTCGGCGTCTTGCGCGCTGTGCAGGGCGGGCGGCGCAGCCAGCCCTTCGAGCGAAAGGCACAGCGGAATGGAAACCGACCGCGCGCCGAAATGCGCCTTCAGGGCTTCGGTGAGCGGGTCGGCCTGAAAACCTTCCAGCACCGCCAACAGCTGCGGTTGTGCATCAAAAAGCCGGTCTGTGGGATAGCTGGAAGCCGCCGCCCAGGCCAGCGCAATGCGCCCCACGGCAGCCTCGAGTGCCAGCACCGGCGAGTCCAGGCCTGCAGCCAGCGCCAGGGCCAGCCGCTCACTCCAGGCCAGCCGCCCGGACGGCACGACGGCGGCAGCCACACCGGCCAGGCTCCAGGCGGCTTCGACCAGCCGGCTGGCCAGCACATCCTGCTGGGTACCCAGTCCCGCCCGATTCAGCAATGAAGCGGCCGTCAACATGTCGACCGCCATATCCCTGCGCAAATCGTCGCTAGAGGGCACATATTGGCGCAGCGCGCCCCCCAGGCTGCTGGCCCAGTTCATGGTGGTTTCAAAGCGGGGAACAAAAAACGTCCCTCCCGCCTGCGCCGCCCAGGCACGGCGCGCCTGCTGTATCAATTGGGCATAAGGCAGCAACACCACGGCCTCGGCGGGATGGACATCACGCGCCTGCAGCGATGCGGCCAGCTGGCCCATGGCCTGCCGCCAGCACAGCGCATCCGGCGTAGGCAATGCGGCGTCAGCGGTCGGGGCGGTTGGCATGGAGGGCTTGGGGAAAGGCTGTTCGCAGGAAGGAAATAGGCAGAGTCCGTGAAACCAAACCGGCGCAGTGGCCGAAAGCCGCCAATTGAATAATCGCTATCGCAGCCATAGCCCCGGCGAGGCCGACCCGATCACTTGCTTTCTGCCACAATGACTGCAACTTTAGCCTCCACCGTATCGTAACCATCCAACCAGACAAAGGAGCCGCCATGGCGAGCGAACTGATCAAACATACCACCGATGCCACTTTTGAAGCCGACGTGCTGCAGGCGACAAAACCCGTGCTGGTGGATTACTGGGCCGAGTGGTGTGGCCCCTGCAAGATGATTGCACCGATTCTGGACGAAGTGGCGACGGGTTACGACGGCCGCCTGCAGATTGCCAAGATGAATGTCGATGAAAACCGCGACATCCCGGCCAAGTTCGGCATTCGCGGCATTCCGACCCTGATGCTGTTCAAGGACGGCCAGCTCGCCGCCACCAAGGTCGGCGCCATGAGCAAGGCCCAGCTGACCGCCTTCATCGACCAGCAACTGGCATAAGCCCTCTGCCGCCACGAAGTCCGGCCCTGCCGCCGGCCTTTCGTGTGTGGCCCTTTCCCCGGCCTCCTGCGCGGACTATCCCCCCCCGATTTCCTGTCATAATGACCCTGTTCACTGACCGGCCGCTGCCGGTTGGTTCGAGTTCCCGGTTTGTAAGCCTTCCCTCTGAAGCGGCTTCTTTTCAAACCTCCCCCGTTTCCATCAATGAACTCCGCAAGGAGTAATTCCATGCACTTAAACGAACTCAAGGCACTGCACGTGTCTGAAGTCCTCAAGCAGGCCGAAGAGCTTGAGATTGAAAACGTTGGCCGTATGCGCAAGCAGGAGCTGATGTTTGCCATCATCAAAAAACGCTCCAAAACCGGTGAAACCATCGTCGCTGACGGTGTGCTGGAAGTGCTGCCCGACGGTTTCGGCTTTTTGCGCGCACCGGACTCCAGCTACACCGCCAGCACCGACGACATTTACATCAGCCCGAGCCAGATCCGCCGCTTCAACCTGCACACCGGCGACATGATTGAAGGCGAAGTGCGCACCCCGAAAGACGGCGAGCGCTACTTTGCACTGAACAAGCTCGACAAGGTCAACGACGGCGCGCCCGAAGCGAACAAACACAAGGTGATGTTCGAGAACCTGACGCCGCTGTTCCCGCGCGAGCAGTTCAAGCTCGAGCGCGACATCAAGGGTGAAGAAAACCTGACCAGCCGCATCATCGACATCGTGGCTCCCATCGGCAAGGGCCAGCGCGCCCTGCTGGTGGCACCGCCCAAGTCCGGCAAGACCGTGATGATGCAGAACATCGCCCACGCGATCACCGCCAACTACCCCGAGGTGGTCATGATGGTGCTGCTGGTCGATGAGCGCCCTGAAGAGGTCACCGAGATGCAGCGCAGCGTGCGCGGCGAAGTGATCTCCTCCACCTTTGACGAACCTGCCGCGCGCCACGTCCACGTCGCCGAAATGGTGATCGAGCGCGCAAAACGCCTGGTCGAGCTCGGCAAGGACGTCGTGATCCTGCTGGACTCCATCACCCGCCTGGCGCGGGCCTACAACAATGTGCTGCCCTCGTCGGGCAAGGTACTGACCGGTGGTGTCGATGCCAACGCGCTGCAGCGCCCCAAGCGTTTCTTCGGCGCGGCCCGCAAGATTGAAGAAGGCGGCAGCCTGACCATCATTGGCACCGCGCTGGTCGATACCGGCAGCCGCATGGACGAGGTGATCTTTGAGGAATTCAAGGGCACCGGCAACTGCGAGATCCACCTGGACCGCCGCCTGTACGAAAAACGCGTGTTCCCGGCCATCCACCTGAACCGCAGCGGCACCCGCAAGGAAGAGCTGTTGCTGGCCCCCGAAATCCTGCAAAAGTCGCGGATTTTGCGCCAGTTCATGTACAACATGGACGAAATCGAGTCCATGGAGCTGATGCTCAAGAACATGAAAGCCACGAAAAACAACCACGAGTTTTTCGACATGATGCGGCGGGGCGGTTAACGCCACTTCCTTTACCACTGAGGAGCCCGATTTAGTCAAGCCGGGGCCGCGGAACCGGCTTTGCCGGGCCGCAGGCGCAGCGGCCCCCTCGGGGGGCAGCGTTTACACGCAGTGAAAAGCGTGGGGGCGATGTAAGTGCTTGATTTCATGGCATAATGCGAGGCTTCACGGAAAGTGCTCAAAACTGGTTTGAGTGGCTGCCGAAACGAACAAGGAAAGATCATGAAAGAAGGCATTCACCCCAATTACCGCGAAGTTTGTTTTGTGGACCTGTCCAACAACTTCAAATTCGTCACCCGCTCCTGCGTGAACACCAAGGAAATGGTGAAGATGGACGATGGTCGCGAATTGCCGCTGTACAAGCTGGATACGTCCAGCGAGTCGCATCCCTTCTACACCGGCACACAAAAATCCGTGGACAACATGGGTGGCCGCGTCGAGAAATTCCGCAACCGCTTTGGCAAGACTGCCGCCAAAGACGCAGCCCCCGCTGCTGCCGAATAAGCTGCGACACGTTCTCAAGCTTTTTCAAAAAAGCAGCCTGGCACCCAGGCTGCTTTTTTTTGCCCCAAAATCGGGCTTTCCCTGACCCGTCCGACCCCTTGAACAAGCCTTCGCCCGCCATCATTGCCCAGTCTGCGGTTCGCCGCCTGCCCCGGCTTGCGCTGTTGTTGTTTTGCCTGGCCTATGTGCTGCCAGGCTTTCTGGGCCGTGGCCCCTGGAAAAACGCCGACATCGCCGCTTTTGGCGCCATGCAGGCGCTGGCGTCCGGCCAGACTTCCTGGCTGGGTCCGCAGCTGCTGGGTCAGGCCGGCGAGTTTGAAGCGCTGGCGCCTTACTGGCTGGGCGCGCTGGCGATCAAGGCCCTGCCCTTTCTGGACCCGGCACTGGCGGTGCGTATTCCCTTCGGCCTGCTGCTGGCGCTGACGCTGCTGTGCACCTGGTACGCGGTGTATTACCTGGCGCGCAGTCCGCAGGCCCAGCCGGTGGCCTTTGCCTTTGGCGGGGAGGCCAGCCCGGTGGACTACGCCCGCGCCATGGCCGACGCAGCCCTGCTGGCGCTGATCGCCAGCCTGGGCCTGGCCCAGCTCTCGCATGAAACCACCCCGGCGTTGGCACAACTGGCTTTTGCAGCGCTGGTCTTTTATGCCATGGCGGCCAGCGCCTACCGCAGTGCCTACAAATTCATCGGCCCGGCGCTGGGCCTGGCCATTGGCCTGAGCGGGTTGGCCCTGAGCGGCGCGCCGGCCGTGGCCACACTGCTGGGCCTGGGCAGCACACTGATCGCACTCGGCGCGGTGGCCGGGAAAAACCAGCCCCACCCCTGGCGCTGGGTGCTGCTGGCCGGCACGCTGACTGTGGCCGTGGCCGCCCTGGCCCAAGGGCTGGAACTGTGGCGCTGGCGCATCGAAATTCCCGGCCTGGACACCTCCGCCGGCCGCAAGGAATGGCGCAGCCTGATACGGCTGCTGATCTGGTTCACCTGGCCCACCTGGCCGCTGGCCGCCTGGACTTTGTACCGCTGGCGCCGGCAATTGACCAGCCGGCATGTGGCCCTGCCGCTGTGGTTTGCGCTGGTGGCGCTGGCCGCCACCGTCACCACCACGGCCTCGGACCGCAGCCTGCTGCTGAGCCTGCCGCCGCTGGCGGCGCTGGCCGCGTTTGCCCTGCCCACCCTGAAACGCAGCGTGGCTTCGCTGATCGACTGGTTCACCCTGCTGTTTTTCACCGGCTGCGCCTTTGTCATCTGGGTGATCTGGATCGCCATGCAAACCGGCATGCCGAAGCAGCCTGCGGCCAATGTGGCCAAACTGGCACCCGGTTTCGAGCCGAGCTTTTCCTGGCTGGCCTTTCTGGCAGCCGTGCTGGCGACGCTGGCATGGGCCTGGCTGGTCCGCTGGCGCGCCGGCCGTCAGCGTGCGGCCATCTGGAAGTCCATGGTGCTGCCCGCCGGCGGCGCCACGCTGTGCTGGCTGCTGTTGATGACTTTGTGGCTGCCGCTGCTCGACTACGCGCGCAGTTACGCGCCGCTGTCGCGGCAACTGGCCGCGCGCGTCGATCCGGCGGCCTGTGTCGAGGTCTACGGCCTGAACAGCGCCCAGGTGGCCGCCTTTCAGTACCACGGCAAACTCGATCTGCGCCAGGCCGGTGTCAAGGCCAGCTGCCCTTACCTGGTGGTCGATCTGGACTCACAGGCGACACTGGGCAAGGCCGTGGACCTGCCGGAATGGGCTTTCCTGGCGACACTGCGCCGACCCACCGACAAAAACGAAAACGTCGCGCTGTACAAAAGGGTACGCCTTGCTGCCGCTCCCCCGGCCACGCCAGCGCCGGCCCGCAGCAGGCCGTGAGCGAGCTCAAAACCATTGCCCGGCATGCAGGCACGGTGCTGATCGGCCAGTTGGCAGTCATGGCCTTTGCCGTCGCCGACACCGTGATCGCCGGGCGCTACAGCGACGAGGCCCTGGCCGCCTTGTCGGTGGGTGCGGCCATCTACATCAGCGTGTACGTGGCCCTGATCGGCATCGTGCAGGCTTTGCTGCCGATCTGGGCCGAGTTGCACGGTGCGCGCAGCTACGCGGCCCTGGGCCGCTCGCTGCGCCAAAGCCTGTACCTGTGCGGCTTCATCGCGGCGGCAGGCATCACCGCCCTGCTGCTGCCAGGGCCGCTGCTGCGCTGGGCTGAAGTGCCCACAGCGATGCAGGCGGAGGTGGAAAGTTACCTGGCCGTGCTGGCAGCGGCCCTGCTGCCGTCCCTGCTGTTCCGGATTTACAGCAGCTTCAACCAGTCGCTGGGCCGGCCCTGGCTGGTCACCTGGCTGCAGGTCGCATCGCTGGTGCTGAAGATACCGCTGTCGCTGTGGCTGGTCATGGGCGGCGCCGGCATGCCGGCGCTGGGCGTGGTGGGCTGCGCCTGGGCCACGCTGGTGGTCAACCATGCCCTGCTGCTGGTGGCACTGATCATGCTGCGCAGCCAGGACATCTACCGCCCCTACCAGCTCTGGCGCCGCATGGAAGCGCCGGACTGGCGCCAGATCGCGGCGTTTGCGCGCCTGGGTATTCCCGCCGGCATGGCCTACCTGGTCGAGGTCACCTCTTTCACCCTGATGGCGCTGTTCATTGCGCGCCTGGGCACGGTGGCTTCGGCCAGCCACCAGATCGCCACCAGCGTCGCGTCCGTGCTCTACATGATGCCGCTGTCGGTTGCCATAGCCTGCAGCGCCCGGGTTTCGTTCTGGATAGGTGCTGGCCAGCCGGAACGGGCCAGGCGCCTGGTCTGGACCGGTTTTTGGCTTGCAGCCTTTACGGCACTTGCGTCAGCAGCTATTGTTTTTATAGCGGCACAAAATCTCGCGGGTTTGTACACGCGTAACCCGGCGGTGGTCAGCCTGGGCGCCGGCCTGCTGCTGTGGGTGGCGGCCTTTCATGTGGCTGATGCGCTGCAGTCGGTGTGTGTGTTTTTGCTGCGTTGTTACCGCATCACGCTGCTGCCGCTGCTGCTGTACAGCGCCCTGCTCTGGGGTCTGGGCCTGCTGGGCGGCTACGGCCTGGCCTACAAGGGGTGGGGGACACACAGCGCCACGCAGTCAGCCAGCAGTTTCTGGCTGGCCGGCACAGTGGCCTTGACTCTGGTGGCCCTGTGTTTTTGCGGCCTGCTGTGGCACGCGGTCAGGCGCAGCGTGTCTCGGAATGAAGCAGCCGCACCCGCGTAGCCGGGAACACCATGGAAAAGCGCGAGCCCTGGCCGGGCTGGCTTTCAATGCGCAATTCGGCGCCGTGGCGCTGGGTCACATGTTTGACAATCGCCAGGCCGAGACCGGTGCCACCGGTTTCGCGTGAGCGGCTGCTGTCCACCCGGTAAAAGCGTTCGGTCAGGCGCGGGATGTGTTCCGGCGCAATACCCGGACCCGAGTCCTGCACCGAGAACTCCGCGCGACCGTCGGGCAGGCTTTGCCATTTGAGCTCGATACTGCCGCCCGCCGGCGTGTAGCGAATCGCATTGTTCAGCAGGTTGGACATGGCGCTGAGCAACTCGGCCTGGGAGCCGGCCAGTTCGCCGCCTGCCGCGTTGTCCACCACCAGCACATGACTTTTTTCGCTTTGCTCCGTCAGCAGCGCCGACAAGGCACGCCCCTCCTGCTCACACAGGGCCAGCAGCATGTGCACCGGCACCCATTCGTTGGCACCGGGCGGCGGGCTGCCCTCCAGCCGGGACAAGGTCAGCAGATCGCTGACCAGCGTCTGCATGCGGCTGGCCTGGCGTGCCATCAAGGCGAGGTAGCGGCTGCGTTCCTGCTCGTCGAGCGGCAGGGTTTGCAGGGTTTCGACAAAACCTGTGAGCACTGTCAGGGGGGTGCGGATTTCATGCGACACATTGGCCACAAAATCGCGCCGCATGGTTTCAGCCTGCTCCAGAGCCGTCACATCCCGCGAAAGAAGCAATTTGCGCCCCTCGCCATAACGATGAAGATGCACCGCCAGCCGGACAGGCCGGCTCGCAGTACTGCGCGGCCCTATCATGACAATTTCATGCAGATAGTCATCGTTGGCCAGGTAGCCCGTGAACAGGGGATCGCGCAGGAGGTTGCCGATGTGCTGCATGATGTCGCGCTGCGGATCAAAGCCGAAGTGTGTGGCAGCCGTCTCGTTGCACCACTCTATGCGGTGGTTGCTGTCCAGCAGGATCACCCCGTTCGGCGAGGCCTGGATCGCCGCCAGAAACTCCTGCAGCCGCGTCTCGCTGTCGGCCGCCTTGCGCTCACGCGATTTGACCAGGCGCCAGGTCCGGTCCGCCACTTCGCCCCAGAATCCATCCACCCTGGCCGGCTTGGCGGTCTCGCCGCGTTTGAGCCACAACAGCAGCCGGGCACCGCGCCGCAGATCAATCAGCACCCACAGTGCGCTTGCGACCAGCAGGCCGACAATCGCGCCCTGCGCCGGGCTGCCGCCGCCCAGCAGCAGGCGGCCCAGCAAGGCGCCCACCAACTGAAACAGGAAAAAACGGAAAAGGCGCCAGGTCATGCGCGCATTGTGAGGGAAAAAACCCGCCTCACTGGGTGCGCGGACGGGCTGTCAGGCGATACCCCGCGCCACGCACGGTCTCCACCAGCGAACCGGCGGGACCGAGTGCTTCGCGCAGGCGCTTGACATGCACATCCACTGTGCGCTCCTCGATGAAAACATGGTCACCCCAGACTTTGTCGAGCAACTGTCCGCGGCTGTGCACCCGCTCCACATGTTTCATCAGGTAATGCAAGAGCTTGAACTCGGTCGGGCCGAGCCGGAGCTCCTGGTCTTCGTATGAGATCCGGTGGGTGGCGGCATCGAGGACCAGGGAGCCCACCGTGACACTGTCGTTGACCGTCTCGGGGGAACGCCGGCGCAGCACGGCACGGATGCGGGCCAGCAATTCCTGTGTGGAAAAAGGCTTGGTGATGTAGTCATCGGCACCGGCATCCAGACCGGCAATTTTGTCGGGCTCATCGCCCCGGGCCGTGATCATCAAAATCGGAATGGACTTGGTACGGGCACTGGCGCGCCACTTCTTGGCCAGCTGCAGGCCGCTCTGACCCGGAAGCATCCAGTCCAGAAGAATCACGTCCGGCAACACGCCGTCGAGCTCGCGCTGGGCCGCATCCCCATCGGCCGCCCAGATCGGCTGGAAACCGTTGTGCCGCAGATTGACGGCCACCAGTTCGGCAATGGACGGCTCGTCCTCCACCACCAGAATGCGGGGTACTGTCTTCATAACATGTGGTCCATGGTCAGCGGACCACGGACTCAATCGCCTCCATGGAGGTGTGGCGCACATCCGCACCCTTGACCACATAGATGATGAACTCGGCAATGTTTTTGGCGTGGTCCCCGATGCGCTCAATCGCCTTGGCGACAAAAAGCAGGTCCAGGCTGGAAGAAATCGTGCGCGGATCTTCCATCATGTAGGTAATGAGCTTGCGCACAAACCCGTCGAATTCCTTGTCAATCGCATCGTCCTCCTTGAGGATGGACACCGCCACATTGACGTCAAGCCGCGCAAACGCATCCAGCGCCTTGCGCAGCAGCCCCGATGCCAGGTCGGCAGCAATTCGCAGCTCGGACGAAGGCAGGGTACGGGCGGCGCCGCTGTCGATGATGGAGCGCACCATGCGCGCAATTTTTTCGGCCTCATCGCCTGCACGTTCCAGATTGGCCGTGGTTTTTGAAATGGCAATCAGCAGACGCAGATCCCGGGCCGTGGGCTGCCGGCGGGCAATGATGGAAGACAACTCCTTGTCGATGTCGATCTCCATGGAATTGACGCGGGTTTCCATCTCGGTCACCTCGTTGGAAGCCTCTGCGCTGAACTGGGCCAGCGCATAGACGGCGGTGCGAATCTGGGATTCGACCAGGCCCCCCATTTCCATGACCCGGGTTGAAACGCTGCTCAGTTCGCTGTCGAACTGGCTGGACAGATGTTTGTCACTCATGATCAACCAAACCTTCCCGTGATGTAGTCTTCAGTTTCCTGCCGCTTGGGCTTCATGAAGATGTCGTTGGTGACACCGTATTCCACCATCTCGCCCAGATACATGTAAGACACATAGTCCGACACACGGGCAGCCTGCTGCATGTTGTGCGTCACGATCAGGATCGTGACCTGGTTCTTTATTTCGCCGATCAGCTCTTCAATGCTGCCGGTGGCAATCGGGTCCAGCGCAGACGTCGGTTCGTCAAACAGGATGATTTCCGGGTCGGTCGCCAGGGAACGCGCAATACACAGGCGCTGCTGCTGGCCGCCGGACAGATTGGTCGCCGACTCTGTCATCCGGTCCTTGACTTCGTTCCAGATGGCAGCTGACTTCAGGGCGGCCTCCACCTTGTCTTCGAGATAACTCTCCGATTTTTCACCCCGCACCCTCAGGCCATAGGCCACATTTTCGAAAATGGATTTCGGAAAGGGATTGGGCTTCTGGAACACCATGGAGATGCGCATGCGAACCTCGATCGGGTCCACCGCCTGATCCAGAATGTCCACATCGTCCGGGTAGAGCTCGATTTTTCCGTCGTAACGGTGCCCCGGATACAGGTCATGCATGCGATTGAAGCAGCGCAGGTAGGTGGACTTGCCACAGCCGCTGGGCCCGATCAGCGCGGTCACGCGGTTCTCGTAAATCGGCATGGTGACACTCTTCAGGGCTTTGAAGGCACCGTAGTAAAAGTCAAGGTTTTTTGACTGCGCCTTGAGCGCAGGGGCATTGTCAGGAAGCGTGATGGTAGATGGCATGGGTTGTTCTCGGAAGGATTACCACTTGATGTTTTTGCGAAGGCGATAACGCAGCCAGATGGCCAGACCATTCATGCCCAGGGTGAGGAACACCAGCACCAGGCTGGCAGCGGCCGCATTGGCATGGAAAGCGGGATCGGGCCGCGAGGTCCAGTTGAAAATCTGGATCGGCATGACAGTGAACGGCGAAAAAAGCCAGTCAAACAGCCCCGCGGGCGGATCACCGGCAAACGGAACCGGCGGCAAAAACGCGATGAAGGTCAGGGCCCCGATGGTGATGATGGGTGCGGTCTCGCCAATGGCGCGCGACAGGCCGATGATGACCCCCGTCAGGATGCCTGGCATGCCGTAAGGCACCAGGTGGTCGCTGACCACCTGCCACTTGGTGGCACCACAGGCGTAAGCGCCTTCGCGCACCGTCTGGGGAATGGCGCGCAGGGCTTCGCGCGTCGTCACGATCACAATCGGCAAAATGAGCAGGGCCAGTGTCAATCCAGCCGACAGGATGCTCTGGCCAAAGCCGAAGGTATAAACAAACAGACCAAGCGCCAGCAGCCCGTAAACAATCGAGGGCACACCGGCCAGGTTGCTGATGTTGATCTCGATGACGTCGGTGAACCAGTTTTTGCGTGCGTACTCTTCGAGGTAGATGGCGCTTGCAATGCCGACCGGAATGGCAAACAGCGCGGTGACCATCATCACGAAAAACGAACCCACCCAGGCCGACAGGATGCCGGCTTCCCCGGCCCTGCGGGACGGAAAGTTGGTGAAAAATCCCGAAGACAGGCGCGGAAAACCGTCGATCACCATGGAGGTGAACAAGGCCACCAGCGTCAGGATGGCCAGCGCAATGGCAGCCAGACCAATCACGCCAAAGGTGATGTCCCAGCGCTTGTGCGCCTTGATGATGGCACGGATCTCCTCCGTGCGTTTTTCATTGCGGTTCATTAATAAGCCTCCCGGTATTTGCGGCGCAGCCAGTGGCCCAACAGGTTGAAAAGCAGGGTGATGATCATCAGGGTCAAGCCTGCTGCAAAGATGGTCTGATAACCCACGCTGCCGTGTGGCAGATCACCAAGCGCGACCTGGACGATGAAGGACGTGATGGTGGCGGCGGGCTCCAGCGGATTGAGTGTCAGGTTCGGCTGCATGCCGGCAGCCACCGCAAGAATCATGGTTTCACCCACTGCGCGCGAGATGCCCAGAATGTAGGCCGATGCGATGCCGGAGAAAGCCGCCGGCACCACCACCCGGGTGGCCGTCTGAAAGCGCGTGGCGCCCATGGCGTAAGAACCCTCACGCAGACTCATGGGCACAGACCGCATCGCGTCTTCTGACAGTGACGACACGTAGGGGATGATCATGATGCCCATCACGATGCCCGCAGACAGGACATTGAAGGTCGGCAGATCGGGATAAATCATCTGCAGCAGCGGCGTGACAAACAGCAGGGCAAAAAAGCCGTAAATGATGGTCGGCACGCCGGAGAGAAGCTCCAGCACCGGTTTGAGCACTTCACGCACACGGTGATTGGCGAACTCGGACAGGTAAATGGCAATGATGGTGCCCAGCGGAATGGCAATGACCAGCGCGACCAGCGAGCTCGACAAGGTCCCGGACAGCAGCACAATGATGCCGAAGTGCGCATCATCAAACAGCGGCGTCCACTGCGTATCGGTCAAAAAAGTCCAGAGCGGCACATCGCTGAAGAAGGAGATCGACTCCTTGACCAGGATATAGACAATGGCCAGCGTGGTGAACACCGACACACATGCAGCCATCAGCAGCACGAATTCGACGATCTGGTCCTTGCGCTTGCGCGCAGCCTTGATTTGGGCCAGTTCGGCCAGCCGGGCCGCCCCTGTGAGTCGTTCAGCAATCACGATCTGACCTGAAGTGGTGGAGGCACTCATTGTAGATTTCGTTTCCATGGAGGCGGACTAAAAAAAATCTGCCTGCAAACTTCAATGAAGATGCAGGCAGATCCGTTTCGTTCAGCAGATGAGTCGGCTCAGAGCTTGGCTTCGCGCTTGACCAGCTCTTCGATGCTGATGCCCACTTCGTTCTTGCCACCAAAAATGGTGCCCTTTTTGTTGTCGGCCATGTGCTTGATGTTGGCCGTGTAGATGGCCGCTGGCAAAGGAACGTACTTCACTTCTTTGGCCATCTTGGCACCCTGGGTCATGTAGAAGTCGACAAACTTCTTGACTTCAGGCTTGGCCAGCGACTTCACATTCACGTAGATGAAAATCGGGCGGGCCAGCGGCTGGTAAGTGCCCTTGATCACGGTTTCGGCGCTCGGGGACACAGCGGGTTTGCCTTCTTTTTCAACGATAGGCAGGGCTTTGAGTTTGCCCATGTTCTCTGCGTAATAAGCGTAACCAAAGTAGCCAATCGCGTTGACATCACCGGCCACGCCCTGCACCAGGACGTTGTCATCTTCAGAAGCGGTGAAGTCGCCACGGCTGGACTTGGACTTGCCGACGATGGCTTCGGTGAAATAGTCGAAAGTACCGGAATCAGAACCTGCACCAAACAGCTTCATCGGCTGGTCTGGCCATGTGGGGTTGATCTGGTTCCAGCGCATGACCTTGCCCTGGGCTGCCGGCTCCCACATCTTTTTCAGCTCGGCCACCGTGGCTTGCTTGAGCCAGGTGTTGCGGGGATTGATCACCACCGTCAGCGCGTCAAATGCGACCGGCATTTCGAAGTATTCAACACCGATTTTCCGGCAGTCTTCCATTTCGGAAGCGGTGATCGGACGCGATGCATTGGAAATATCGGTCTCGCCACGGCAGAACTTCTTGAAACCGCCGCCGGTACCGGATACACCGACCGTGACTTTCATGCCCTTGTTGGCCTTCTGGAATTCTTCGGCAACCGCTTCGGTCACCGGGTAAACGGTGCTGGAGCCGTCAATCTTGACGACCTGGGCAAAAGCCGCCACAGGCATGGCACCGAGAAAGGCCAGGGCAGAGGTGGCCAGCAGGGACTTGATGGGAAAAGATTTCATGGGGTTTCCTTTCGGGAAGTAAAAGTCATTGGGGTCAGTTTATGTCTCTAATATGACAAAACAGTGACAGTTCAGGCTGCCTTGCAGTTCTTGTGTACAGGTTTGCCGTTATGGATCAGCTCGGCGGCCCCTGGTCCTTGCGTAACCAGTTTCCAGCCCTCGGCCTCGTAAACGCCCGCGCCCTTGTTGTCCAGTTCGTAGCCACCCTCGTAACGCACACGCACTGTGGAACCGTCCGCTGCGGCACGGGCCTGAAAGGACTTGCCGCCCTCGCAATTGAAGGTCACAAACTGGCCGGCCTTCATGCCCATGGGCACGGAAGAACCGGTGGCGCAGCCGCCTAACAGTGCGACGAGAACAAGGGGAGCGGTAAATACAAATTTCATGCGGAAATCTCCATGCAGTGAGTTGGTAACAAGGGGTAGTTTCGGGGCCACGCGTGACAAAGGCGTGACAGAACCGTGAATTTCTGCGCCGAAAACGGCCAGGCCAGTACCGGCCCGGCAGCGGCATCAATGGGCAGCCGTCTTGCCCATGCGCACCACCAGGTGCGCTTCATACCGGTCCCACAACATGGGGATCACAAAAGGTGCGGCAGCAAAACCGGGCGCTGCCACACCTTCGAGCTGGGTGATCACGCGTGGCGGTGAGATATCCATGCTTTCGCCAAAATGGCGGCGCGCGTAGCCCGACATCTGGTTGGTGATTTCGCCCACGATATCGCGGTGACTGGCATCGGTGTAACTGCTTTCCCCCATTTTCAGAAGCACATGGGTCAGCAGCCCGCGCGGCGCCGAAAACGTCACGCTGCCGCGGTAGTTGCCGCTCAATTCAATCCGCCCCTGGAAGTCATTCCAGACCACCGTCTCGGCCCCGTCCAGCATGTAGGCCGTGCGAACAGCGGCCTTGTGCCCGGTCGTCTGCGAAAAAAAGGCCATCGCAGCGTCGGAAAAAATCTTGATGTCTTCGACCTTGAGCCGGGTTGTTGTCATGCCATCAACTCCTGAAGTGATTCGACCAGTTGCCTGTCGGAAAAAGGTTTGAGCAAAAAGCCGTGTGCGCCTTTGGTCATGGCCTTCAGGGCCGTCGCGCGGTCGCTCAGGGCCGACACCACCAGAACCCGCGCATCAGGCAGTACCGTGCGCAATGCCTCCAGGCAGGCGGGCCCGTCCATCACCGGCATGGTCAGGTCCATGGTCACAAAATCGGGCTTGTGCAGCTTCGCCTGCTCAATCGCCTGGCGGCCGTCTTCTGCCATGGCCACCACCGTAACGCCCGCCAGGCACGGGTCGGTCGCCAGACGGGCAATGCGGTTGCGAAAAATCATGGAATCGTCTACCACCATCAGGCTGCGTATTTTCATCCGGCCACCGCAAACTTGAGAACGAACTGCGTGGAGACATTGGGCCGGGTCAACACCCGCAATTTGGCACCGGCTTTCTCGGCAATCTGCTTGACCAGCGACAAGCCCACGCCACGCCCGGCATGTTCTGTGACTTCGCTGGCGGTTGAAAAATGCGGATCAAAAATGAACCCGAGCACTTGGGAGTCGGAAAACTGGTCGGAATCGGCCCGCAGCTGCGCCACCCGCTGCCTGACCTCGGGAACTGCAATGCCGCGTCCGTCGTCGCTGAGGGTCACCTGAATCGCGCCGTCCCCGGCACGTCCGATATCGAGCCGCAACTCACCCACCGGCGGCTTGCTGAGCTTCTGCCGTTCCAGCGGCAACTCTATGCCGTGCACCACCGCATTGCGTACCAGCTGCGGCAGCGCTTCGCGCAGCACCTGCTCGACTTCGGCGGGCAAAACGGCCTCGTCCACATAGGCCGTCAAACGCACCTGTTTGCCCAGGGAAAGCGCCACCCGTTCCGACAGGGAGCGCAGGTTGCTGACCATGGCATCCAGAAGGCGCGGCTCGCCAGGGGTGGACGCGCCACCGGACTGACCGATTCTTGCGAACACCCGGTGCAATCGATCCACCTGATCCTGCACCTTGGAGAGTTCAAACACAATGGGGATCAAGTCCTCGCCCGACAGGTCCGGGCGCCTGAGCAGCGGTGCCAGTGCATTTTCCATCTCGTGGCATTGGCGGGCGATGGCCGTGAGGCTCAGCGCGGCGCCCTCCCCCTTGATGCCATGGATAAGCCGCGCGGCGTCATCGACCAGGGTTTTATAGGCTTCTGGCCGGCGCCCGACGGTACGCATGGCATGGTTCAGGTCCGCCAGCTTGGCACGTGAGCCCAGCAGAAAGTCCTGCAACAACAGCGGCTCCTGCTCCAGCACCCGGATCAAGTCCTCGACATCGCTCTTCGCAGCCTCCTGCGTTGCCGCAAGTTCGCGCTGCAGCTGAATCTTCTGGGTGACATCAAATACCGTCACCAGCAGTTCCTTGATACGGTCTGCCTCACGCAGCTGTGTGATCTGGAAAGTCAGAAACCGGGTGTTGCCCGATTTGTCGTCGGCGATGCTGATTTCAACGTCCTTCAGCGGGTCGAGCTGGGTCAACAGGCCGGGCTTGACCTTGGGGTCGAACAGCAATTTCAGATAACTCCTGGCTTCTTCAGCCCGCTCCGGCGACAACACGCTGTCCAGCAGCTTGTGAAAGTCTTCACCGGGCCGGATCTCGCGCCCGAAATGCCGGTGCACCGATGCGGAGAGCTGGGTGCCCACGCTGCCGTCACTCCTGACCAGCAGCAAACCCTCTGACACCGTGTTGAGAATGTCATCGGTCTCCTGGCGGGCCTCGTCGGCCACACGGTCGCTGGCGTTGAGGCGGCGCAAAAACTTGAAGACGATATAGACGAAGTTGATCAGGGCCAGGATGATCGCCGCGACCTGGATCTGCCGCATGCGTTCCGTCTTGGTTCGGGCCGCAGCCTCGACACCGGTGGCCAGGTCATCACTGAGCGCCATCAGCCGGATATTGCGGGCCACCGCCTTGGTGACCGCCATCTCGGTATCCTCCAGATTGGGATCCGGCGTGGCGATCACCGGGTCTATGCTTTCCTTGAGCGGCAACCATTCACGCTCCAGCTTCCTGAGTGTGTCACGCAGGTCCTCAGGGTTCAGGCCAAACACGGTGAACTCGGTGTCTTTGGTCATCGAGTTTTTCAGAACGGCAAGGCCCTGCACAAACGCCCCGGTTCCCTGCGTCAGCTGTGCCATGCTGGTCTGGGTCGGAAGTTCGGCTTTTTTCTCGACCTGCAAGGTCAGCAGCGATTTGGTGATCTGCTGCGTCAGCATGCGCAACTCACCCGAGGTATTGATGCGGCTGGCGTCGCGTTCGAGCTGGATGGACGCAAAAAAGTTGAAAAACAGGATGCCGAGATCCAGGACAATAAAAAGCAGAATGGCGAACAGCAGGTCGCGATACTTGCCCAGACCCAGTGAAGATTTCATGGTGTGGCGAAAAGTTGGTATGGGCCATGCTGCCACTGCTTGGTGACGTGGCTGTGACAAGCCGATGAACTGCGCACCGGGCGCGCCTGGGCGCCGCGTGGATGCTATGCTGGGCTCACAACAAGACGCTTTTACATGCAAAACGGAACCCGACTGGCCGCTGTTGATCTCGGATCAAACAGTTTTCGCCTCGAAATTGGCCGCCTTGAACACGGCCAGATCAACCGCACCGAATACCTCAAGGAAACCGTCCGCCAGGGCAACGGCCTGGACGCGGACCGCAACCTCACGCCCGAAGCCATGCAGCGCGGCTGGGATTGCCTGGCGCGTTTCGGCGAGCGGCTGGCCGGTTTCAAAAAAAGCCAGGTGCGCGCGGTGGCCACACAGACGCTGCGCGAGGCACGCAACCGCGATGTGTTTCTTGAGCGCGCGCACCGCGTGCTGGGTTTTCCGATTGATGTGATTCCGGGCCGCGAAGAAGCGCGGCTGATCTACCAGGGCGTGGCCCACATGTTGCCGCAGTCGGACGACCGCCGCCTGGTGGTGGATATCGGTGGCCGTTCTACCGAAGTGATCCTCGGCAAGGGCCTGAGCGCCCAGACCATGGAGTCCTACCGCGTGGGCAGCGTCGCCTGGTCCATGAAATATTTTGCAGAAGGCCTGTTCACCGCACGCGCCTTCCAGACCGCCGAGGTCGCCGCCAAGGCGGTCCTCGACGAAGCCATCAACACCTACCGTGGGGGCTGGGACATCGCCTACGGATCGTCGGGCACCATAGGCGCGGTCAGCGACGTGCTGGTGGCCGCGGGCTGGCCGCAGGGCCTGGTCTCGCAAGAAGGCCTGGACTGGCTGCTGGACCGTCTGCTCAAGGCCCAAAGCGCCGACCGCCTGCGGCTTGAAGGCATGAAGGACGACAGGCGTGCCGTCATAGGCGGCGGCGTCAGTGTGCTGCGCGCCGTGTTTGAGCTGCTCGGCATCAGGCAGATGCATGCAGCGCAGGGTGCGCTGCGCCACGGTGTGCTTTATGACCTGCTGGACCGCGAGCAGGACGTGACCGACCTGCGCTCCACCACCGTCCAGCGCCTGCTGCGCAAATTCGAGGTGGACAACACCCAGGCCGAGCGCGTCAGCAAGGTCGCCCGAACACTTTTTCTGCAATTGGGCACCGGTTTGCCCGAAGCGGAACTTGATCGCCTGCAGCGCAAGCTCGACTGGGCCGCGCAGCTGCATGAAATTGGCAGCCATATCTCGCACAGCGAGTACCACAAACACGGCGCCTACATTCTGGACAACGCCGACGCGCCCGGTTTTGCCCTGCCCGAGCTGCACCGGCTCAGCCTGCTGGTGCTGGGCCACCGCGGCAAGCTGCGCAAGCTCGAAGCCGATTTCGAGGACATGCTTTTTGTGCAGCAGCTGCTCTGCCTGCGCCTGGCCGTCATCCTGTGCCATGCGCGCCGCGACCCCGACATCCGGGACATGCGTATCGAAGCTGTGGGCGACCATGTGTTTGCCATGGCCTGCCGCACCGGCTGGTCGGACAGCTTTCCGCAGTCGGCACACCTGCTGCGTGAAGAAGTGCTGGCCTGGCAAAAAACCACCTGGACGCTGGCCCTGACCGGGCTGTAAGCAGGCGGGGCCTGCCGGATAGTCTCGAAGAAGGCCCTGCTTAAAGCACTTCCGGCGACTGCACCGTCACCACCACGGTCTGCGGCGCGCCCTCACGCTCGCGCGTTCGCAGCCACCACACAGCGCCTTTTTTCACGGCGCAATCGTTCTCCTGCAGACCCAGCAGATGGGCAATGGTCTGCCCCAGCACGGGCTGGTGGCCAATCACCAGAATCGGCAACTTGTTGAACGGCCATTGAACCAGCTCCAGCAACTGGGCCGGCAGTGCATCGGGGCCGAGCTCGGCCCGAATCTTGTACTTGCGGCCCAGCGCCAGGGCGGTTTGCTCGCAGCGCCGCGCCGGGCTGACCAGGATGCGCGCGCGCTCCGGCAACTGGCGGTCCAGCCAGACCGCCATGCGGGCCGCCTGCTTCTCACCGCGCGGCGTCAGCGAGCGATCCAGATCGCTGACGCCATGGTCATCCGTGGCCTGCTCTTCCGCCTCTGCATGGCGCCAAAGAATCAGGTCCATGGGGGCTACCTGTCCAGCTCGCTGAGGCTGGCGGAATACCGCGCCATCAGCGCGGCTTGTGCGCCATGCCGTTCACCCTTGCCGGGGGCTCCCACCCGCTGGTAGCTGCCATCAGGCTGCAGCTCCCAGGCGTCCTGGCTGTCATGCAGGTAAGCCACCAGGCATTCATCGATGATGCGCTGGCGGATCATGGGGTCGGTCACCGACCAGGCCAGCTCCACCCGCCTGAGCATGTTGCGGTTCATCCAGTCGGCACTCGAGAGGTACAGCGTTTCCTCACCGGCGCAGCGGAAATAAAACACGCGCGAATGCTCCAGAAAACGCCCGATCACCGAACGCACGCGGATGTTGTCCGTCACACCCGGCACACCGGCCGGCAACATGCAGGCACCACGCACCACCAGGTCAATCTTCACGCCGCACTGCCCTGCCCGGACCAGCGCCAGCATCAGGTCCTCGTCCGTCAGCGCGTTCATCTTGGCCACAATGCGGCTGTCTTTGCCGAGTTTGGCGGCTTCGCCCAGGGCATCAATTTTTTCGATCAGCTTGCGGTGCAGCTGGAACGGCGCCACCAGCAGCCGGTGCAGCCGGGGCAGCTTGCTCTGGCTGGCCAGGTGCACAAAAACATTGTCGATGTCTGCGGTCAGGTCCACATCGGCCGTCAGGTAACTCACATCGGTGTACAGGCGGGCGGTGTTGGGGTTGTAATTGCCGGTGGACAAGTGGGCATAACGCCTGAGCTGTTTGCCTTCGCGCCGCGTCACCAGCAGCATCTTGGCGTGGGTTTTGAGGCCGACCACGCCGTACACCACTTGCGCACCGATCGACTCCAGCATTTCGGCCCAGTTGATGTTGGCTTCTTCGTCAAACCGGGCTTTCAACTCCAGCACCACCGTGACTTCCTTGCCGCGGCGCACCGCCTCGCGCAGCAGCGCCATCAGCTCGGAGTCGGGCCCGGTGCGGTAAATCGTCTGGCGTATGGCCAGCACCTGCGGGTCGTTGACCGCCTCGCGCAGGAAATCCAGCACGCCGCCAAAACTCTCGAAGGGCTGGTGGATGGACACATCGCCGTGTTTGAGCCGCTCAAAAAACGACTGCCCCGGTGACAGCTGCGTCGGGTAACAGGCTTTGTAGGGCGGGAAAAGAAGTTTCGGGTCATTCACCAGATCGACCAGCTGCGTCAGGCGCACCAGGTTCACCGGGCCATGCACACGGTACAGCGACTGCACCGGCAGGTTGAACTGGCGCAGCAAAAAGCCCGACAGGTATTCCGAACAACCGGCTGAAACCTCCAGCCGCACCGCCTGGCCGTAGTGGCGCTGTTCCAGGCCCAGGCGCAGGGCGGTACGCAGATTTTTCACATCGTCTTCATCCACCGCCAGATCGGAGTGCCGCGTGACCCGGAACTGCGAGAACTCACCGACTTCACGCCCCGGAAACAGGTCGGTGAGGTGCGCGCGTATCACGCTGGACAGCGACACAAACAGCGATTTTTTCTGCGAGCCCTTGTCCGGCATGTGGATCAGCCGCGGCAACACGCGGGGCACCTTGACAATCGCGATGTCGTTTTCGCGGCCAAAGGCATCGTGCCCGCCCAGACGGACAATGAAGTTGAGCGACTTGTTGGCCACCTGTGGGAACGGGTGGGACGGGTCCAGCCCTACCGGAATCAGCAAGGGGCGAACCTCGTTGTCAAAGTAGTTCCTGACCCAGCGGCGCTGTGCCGCATTGCGGTCGCCGTGCGAAACAATGCGTATGCCGTGCCGCGCAAACTCGGGCATCAGGGCGTCGTTGTACAGCGCATATTGCCGCTCCACCATGTCGTGCACCGACGCCGACAGGGTCTGAAACGACTGTGCCGAGTAGCCGGCCTTGGGCTCCTGCTGTACCGCAGCCGTCAGGTGCAGCGCCGCGCGGACTTCAAAAAACTCATCGAGGTTGGAAGAAACAATACACAGAAAGCGCAGGCGCTCCAGCAGCGGTACGTCCGGGCGTCTGGCCCAGTCCAGCACCCGCTCATTAAAGGCCAGGATGCTTTGGTCCCGGTCCAGAAACTGCACCGCAGGCGCAGCCGGCACGGCCACAGGCGGAGTGGTCGCGGCGGACGGGTGGGAAGGAGTTTGGCGCATGCAAATTCAGGGTCTGGCCCTGGCCTCTTGTTTTTTTGTCATCATTCTGACTCATCAGTGTGGCTGCAATGAATGACAGTTGTGTGACAGCCTTGTTGCAAATCAATGACAACCGCTTCAGACCAGGGCCTGCACCGCTGCGGTCTTGCGCTCGGCCTGCGCATGGGCCGGCACCAGATGGCGCTCAAACAGCTGCGCCGCATGTTCCCAGCTGAAGTCGAGCGCGCGCGCCCGCGCCGCATGGCGTGGTACCTGCATGGCCTGGTAGCTGGCCTGTTTCAGGTCCTGGTGCAGAACGCCGCCGTGACAACTGCCGTCGGCTTTGCCCAGCACCTCCAGCGGGCCATCGACCGGGAAAGCCGCCACCGGTGTGCCGCAGGCCATGGCCTCGAGCATCACCAGGCCAAAGGTTTCCGAGCGGCTGGGAAACACAAACACGTCCGCTGCGGCGTACACCCGGGCCAGTTCGTCGCGTGGCAAGACACCGAGCCAGCGTACCTGCGGATAACGCTCCTTGAGCGAGGCTTCCAGCGGGCCGACACCACACACCACCTTGGTCCCCGGAATGTCCAGCTCCAGAAAGGCCGCGATGTTTTTTTCGTAGGACACGCGCCCCACAAACAGCGACACCGGCCGCACCAGCGTGCCCATGCGGGGGTAAAGCCGGGCCTCGGGCTGAAAGGCAAACAGCCCGGTGTCCACGCCATGGGTCCAGTTGCGCAGCTGGCGAAAGCCGCGCTTTTCCAGCATTTGCAACACACCGTGGGTGGGTACCATCACGCCGGAAGACGGTTTGTGAAAATGGCGGAACAGCGCATAGCCCCAGGACAGCGGAATTTTCAGGGCCGCGTTCAGGATTTCCGGAAACTTGGTGTGAAACGCCGTGGTGAACTGCAATTTTCTTTTCAGGCAATAGCTGCGCGCCGCCCAGCCCAGCGGGCCTTCGGTGGCAATATGGATCGCGTCGGGCCGCAAGGCATCGAGCCGGGCACGCAGCAAGGCCCTGGGGCGAATCGCCAGGTCTATGCCGGCATACCCGGGGCAAGGCCGCGTCTTGAACAGCCCCGGGTGAATAACCTCCACGCTGTGGCCCAGGTCCTCCAGCTCGCGCACAAGTTCCACCAGCGTGGTCACCACGCCGTTGACCTGCGGCTGCCAGGCATCGGTGATCAGGGCGATCTTCATGCTTGTATCTGGCCCCCACGGTTGCTCACTTCGCGTAGCGCCCTGCCCCCCGAGGGGGCCGCTGCGCCTGCGGCCTGGCCAAGCCAGTTCCGCGGCCCCGGCTTGAACAGAGGAGAGTCCTCTGCGCTGCCCACGTTTTGCAGCGGCTCCCATTGACGGGTTTCATGTGACGGTGCCCAGTGCAGAAGCTCCAGCGTGCCGTCGTAGTGCTCGACCAGCGCGGTACGGCTTTCCACCCAGTCGCCGTCGTTGCAATACAGCACGCCGTCGATGTCACGCATCTCGGCGCGGTGGATGTGGCCACAGACGACCCCCTGATGGCCCTTGCGGCGCGCTTCAGCGGCCACGGCCACCTCAAAGTCGGTCACATAGTTCAGCGCACTTTTGACCTTCTGCTTGAGGTAGGCCGACAGCGACCAGTAAGGCAGGCCCAAACGGGCGCGCAGGCTGTTCAGGTAGCGATTGAGTTTGAGTGTGAATTCATAAAGGTTGTCGCCGACGATGGCGAGCCACCGGGCGCATTGCACCACGGCATCAAAGTAGTCACCGTGGATCACCCACAGATTGCGGCCGTCGGCGGTGGTGTGCACCGCCTCTTCCATGACCTCGATGCCGCCGAACTGGTGGCCAATAAATTCACGCGCAAACTCATCATGGTTGCCGGGCACATAGACAATGCGGCACCCCTTGCGCGCGCGGCGCAGCAGTTTTTGCACCACGTCGTTGTGGGTTTGCGGCCAGTACCATTTGCGCCGCAGCTGCCAGCCGTCGACGATGTCGCCGACCAGATACAGGTAGTCGCTGGGGTGGGCTTTCAGAAAATCCAGCAGCGCTGTGGCCTGGCAGCCGGGCGTGCCCAGGTGCAGGTCAGAGATGAAAATGCTGCGGTAACGCTTGCGCAAGGCCTCATCGTCATGCTCGTCATCCGGCTCGGGAGCGCCCCCGGGGTTGAGCGGACCCAGTTTGTCGAACAGTGTGCGCATCAGGCCGCCCCGGCAGAAAAGTGTTTGCGGTAACGCGGCGGCAGGTCGGCAATACGCATCATCATCGGCAGATCGGCCGAGTTGAAATCCGGGTCCCAGGCCGGCGCACCCAGCACCTTGGCGCCCAGGCGCAGATAACCCTTGATCAGCGCTGGCGGCTCCACATCGAGCGAATCATCCAGGCGCTCCACCGGCAGCGGCAGGCGCGGGGTCACGTGGTATTCAATCGGTGCCAGATGGGTTTGCCGCACCTGGCGCCAGATGCTGGCGGCCGCCTGGCCGCTGGAGGCCCCGGTATGCTGCATCGGGATGCTGGCGCAGCCAATCATGGTGTCGAGCTGGTTGCGCGCCATGAACTCGGCCAGTGCGCCCCACAGCGCCAGAATCACACCACCATGGCGGTGCCCGGCATGCACGCAACTGCGGCCCAGTTCCACCATGCGGGCGCGCAGAAAGCGCAGCCGCGTCAGGTCAAACTCGGTATCGCTGTAGGTGCTGCCGGCACGTTTGGCCTGGGTCGGTGTGAGCACGCGGTAAGTGCCTATCACTTCCTGGCTGTCTTCATCGCGCACCAGCAGGTGTTCGCAGAAGTCGTCAAACAGGTCGATGTCGTGGCCTGGCACGGTGTTGGGCAGGGTGGCGCCCATCTCGAGCGCGAAGACCTGGTACCTCAGCCGTTGCGCCTGGCGGACTTCATCCTGGTGCCTGGCCCAGCCGACCTGGATTTTCCCCAGGGCAGGCCTTTGAACAGCGGCTGGAAGGGTTGCATGAGAGCTTTGATGAAGTAACCCCCGTGAAAAATGCCCGGGGGCGACTGGCGACAGTGCAAAGGTGGGATTGGGCAGTTCTTTCATGATGACTCCTTGTGGTCTTTCGATAACTCAGGTGAAAACGCTGTAAAAAAGCCCCGTTGCAGGGGCTGGAATTCAAAACTAGGTGCCGACAATGCCGCCGTCCCTGCGACGGATGACAACGGTGGCCGAACGCGGTCGGCCACCTGTGGGCCCGTCCGGCCAGTGACTGACCGCCTTGGGCTGGGCCGGGTCGCCGCGCTCGCTGGCGGTTTCTCCCGGGTGCTGGATATTGATGAACACTGCGCGGCGATCGGGCGTGAAACTGACCCCGGTGATTTCGCAGCCCGCCGGGCCGGTCAGGAAACGCTTGGTCTCGCCGGTGGCCGGGTCGGCGCACAACATCATGTTGTTGCCCATGTTTTTGTAGCCGCCCTTGTGCATGGCCGAGGTGGACACATCGGTCTGTATCCAGAGCATGCCGCCCGAGTCAAACTGCAAACCGTCGGGGCTGCCGTACATGTCGCCCTTGATCGTGCCGCGGTACTCGGCCTTGTCGGCATTCGGGTCACCGGCCAGTGCGAAGTGCATCCAGCGGAACTCTGTGGCACTGGCATCGCCATCGAGGCGGCTGGCGCTGCCGCCCGGGCTGCCCTTGCCTTCGCGCCAGCGGATGATGTGGCCCATGATGTTGTCGTTGCGCGGGTTGGCCGCATTGACCCCGCGGCCGGGCTGGCTGCCCTGGCCCCGGTTGCTGTTGTTGGTCAGCGTCACAAACACCTCACCGGTGTTGGGGTGCACCGCCACCCACTCGGGCCTGTCCATCTTGGTGGCACCCGCCACATCGGCGGCCTGGCGGCACTTGATCAGCACGTCGGCCTGGCTGGCAAAACCGTTGGCAGCGGTCAGGCCGTCCTGGCCATACACCAGCGGCAACCAGCGGCCAAAACCCTGCTCGTCAAAACGCGCCACATACAGCGTGCCGTGGTCCAGCAGCTCTTTGTTGGCGCGGTAACCACCGGGCTTGACCTTGTCGCGGCTGACAAACTTGTAGATGTACTCAAAACGCTCGTCATCACCCATGTACACCACGGCGCGGCCATCGCGGCTTAATGTGGTGGTGGCGCCTTCGTGTTTGATGCGGCCCAGCGCGGTGCGTTTGATCGGGGTTTGTGTCGGGTCCTGCGGGTCGATCTCGACCACCCAGCCAAAACGATTCGCCTCGTTCGGATGTTTCACGGCGTTGAAGCGCTCGTCAAACTCGTGCCAGCGGTAGCCAAACCCCTTGGCGTTCATGCCGTAACGCGCTTCGTCTGCACCGGGCTTGTCACCCGTGACAAAGTAGCCGTTCCAGTTTTCTTCGCAGGTCAAAAACGTGCCCCACGGGGTTTGGCCGGCTGCGCAATTGTTCAGCGTGCCCAGAGGCCGCATGCCGTCCGGGTCGGCCGCGGTTTTCAGCAAGGCATGGCCGGCCGCCGGGCCGCTGAACACCATGGGTGTGTTGCCGGTGATGCGGCGCGCATAACGCGAATTCGGCATGACACGCCAGACACCGGCGCGCTCCACCACTTCGATCACGCTGACACCATGCGCCGCCTGCGACTTGCGCACCTTGTCGGCCGTCCAGGTCAACATGCCGTCGCTGTGCAGCAGGCCGTCGTCGGTGTATTCGTGGTTGATCGCCAGCAGGCCGTGGCGCGGATTTTTGTCCAGCGGGAAATACTCCATGCCATCGTGGTGCATGCCCGACTGCAGCAATTGTTCCTGCCAGCTGTTCGACGCATCGGGTTGAAAAGCCGGCGTCGCAGCACCGGCCATCCCGGTCGCGTCGCCCCAGCGGTACAGGACCTGGGCTTCATATTCAGGCGGCACGATCAGTGCATCGGCGCTGGACACCGGCACAGGGGTAAAGCCCAGTGGTTTGCCTTTGGCGACTGTGGCCGCATGGCCGGTCAGTGTGTGTGAACCCATCAGCAAGGCCACGGCCGCCGAGGTGCAGCGCAGCACATGGCGCCGCCCGCTGTTTATGTCGTGGATAGAGGGATTGGACGTGTTGTTCACGCCGTACTGCTCGGAATCCCCTGCAAAACCTTGACCCATGAATCACTCTCCATCGCGTTTTTTGACTGATGGGAAGATTCTGGAAGCCAGGGGTGACGTGTTCATGTCCGTCTGATGACGGTTTGATGACAGAGGTTGGGGCGCTACGGCGACACAGCACGCGTCAACAAGGTGAACCTGAAGAGTTCTTGCATCACATCCAGCACCCGGTGACAGAACGCCGAGGCTTCATGCGCCCGGCTTATTCGTGCACCGAACCACCAGAAAGACAAACCTGTTCGCGACATCCTCAGTTTATGGGATGTGCGCGAGCCATCCTCTGTCTACCATTCATCAACCCATTTTTTTTTGCGAGGAAGAGAACATGCGCGCACTTTCCGTGTGGACACTGCTGGTCCACCTGCTGTTGGCAGGTTGTGCATTCTCTCCGCAAGAACCAGGGACCGTACGTATACGTCCGTCCGGTGAGAAGCACTATCTCGCCGCCACACCCGACGCGCAAAAAGAAGCCTTGAACACACAAGCCTTGATGCACTGGGAGTACGCGGTGATGAGCGAGAACGCCTACCACCGAAGTGCTGTGTTCCCCATCGGCGAGGCTCAGCAAATGCGCCTGTCGCGCTGTGACGCCGCTGCCATGACGGAGGAAAAAAAGCTCACCATTGTCAAACGGGACGACCCCCGGGAGAAGTTCACCGAATTCGCAGCCACAAACACCGGGGCTGAGACCATGACCTTGTTGCAGCGAGCCAAGTGGAGCGAGTGGACAGATTTCATGTCCGATGAAACCTGGTGCGCAGCCGTTCGGGAGGGGCTGGCATTCAAGGTTTACGAGCGAACGGATCCCATCGACGGCCTGCCTGTTGTCGTCATCAGTTTCAGAGGCACTGTATTCAACTATGGAGGAAACTGGCGTGCCAACCTGCGCTGGTTCGGACAACAACTGGGCGACTATCCCGACGCCAATGAGGTCGTCCGGAGCATGATTGCAGACGAGTTTGCAGTGGAGCTGATCCGCAGGCACCCCGTTGCGCTGGCGCAGAAGAACGGCCTTCGCATCGTGATTACCGGCCACTCCCTGGGAGGCGCACTCGCCCAGCAGATGGCCTATGCGTTCCCGCCGGCCAGATTCTCTCTGGAAGAGTATCCCTCACTCAAAGTCACCAAAGCGGTGGTCTTCGATTCGTCACCCGTCAATGGCTGGATTTCGGTCGACAAAACACTTCGCAAGCGCAATGCAGGCGGGCTGGAGGTCACGCGAGCCTTTCAGCATGGCGAGGGCCTGGCCTACTTGAGGCTGGTGCTGAGCTACTTTTATCCCGTATCGGATGGTCGCTGCGACGCCCAGGGGAAGAACTGCAGGGAACCGAAATTCAGCGAAGTACGGTACCGCGTTGAATGCCCGCCCCTACCAGACAATCAAGCCAGCAAGAACCGGCTCTGGTCCATGCTGAGCGCGCCGATTGAACAACACTCCATGCAGCTGCTCGCCTGCGGGATAGCAAGCGCCGCCGGTCACAAGCCGTCCAACTATCCTTGACGCCCTACCGAAGCGGCAGGTCGTTTCCAGCCTGGACAGCGCGCTCACGCTTTCGAACGCACGGGCACGGCCTTCCTGACACGCGGCGTCAGTTCGCCGGCCGCCGCTGATCTAAGCAATCGCTGAAAGGTCGGACACTCGGCGTGGCTGGGCGCGGGGCACACCGCGGCGTGCCTGAGCCCATTGCGCATCGCCTTCAGGCGCTTGATGGTTTTGTCCAGTTCGTCGGCCTTGGCGCTCAGCGACTTTCTGTCGATGCTGGCCTGGCCCTCGGGCGAAAACATGGCACCTATGTCGTCCAGCGAAAAGCCTGCCGCCTGCCCGAGTGTGATCAGCGCCAGCTGGTCCAGCACACCCGGTGCAAAGGTGCGGCGCAAGCCTTGCCGGCCGACCGAGGCGATCAACCCCTTCTCTTCGTAGTAACGCAGCGCGGAGGCGCTCAGGCCTGATTTTCTGGCGACTTCGGCAATGTCCATGAAAAAACCCTTGACTTCAAGTTGACTTGAACTTGTAGAGTGACACCAGCTTCACTTTTCGTCAACAAGGATTTCACATGAACACCCTCACTTCAGGCGCGGCACACATCCTGCTCATCGGCGTAGGCGCTACCGCAGTCATGGACGTCTGGCTGCTGCTTCTGCAGCGCCTGGGCGTGCCCACACTCAACTTCGCGCTGATGGGCCGCTGGGCCGGCCACTGGGGGCGCGGCAGCTGGAAGCATGACGCGATCGCGAAAGCGGCGCCCGTGCGCGGCGAACTTGCCTTGGGCTGGTTGCTCCACTACGCGTCCGGCATCAGCTTCGCGGGCCTTCTGGCCGGTATTGCCGGCATGGACTGGGTGCACCAGCCCACGCTGCTGCCGGCCATGTGTGTGGGCATCGCCACGGTGGCCGCGCCCTGGCTGCTCATGCAGCCCGCCATGGGCGCCGGCATCGCCTCGTCGCGCACGCCGGCGCCGGCAAAAAGCCGGCTCAAAAGCCTGGTCAACCACAGCATTTTTGGACTCGGCCTCTACCTGGCCGCCGTTTTCATCGCCTGGATCTCGCGATGAAGACTTTTTTTTCGGGATCACTGACTCAACAGGAAATGGACAACATGAAGAACCAACAACTCGCCGTTATTTATCACAGCGCCCAGGGCCATACCGGCCACATCGCCGCGCACATCCTGGCGGGCGCACGATCCCTTCCCGGCATAGACGCGTATTTGTTAAAGGCGGAAGAACTCACCGCGACGCCCGACCGTCTGCTGGACTATGACGGTTTTATCTTCGGCTCACCCACTTACCTGGGCGGGGTCACCGGCACTTTCAAAACCTTCATGGATGCCACGGGCCGGCTCTGGAAAAGCCACGCCCTCAAGGGCAAGCTGGCCGCGGCCTTCACCGTCTCGTCCTTGCCCGCCGGCGACAAACAATCGACGCTGCTGTCCCTCTTTGTCTTTGCCATGCAACACGGCATGGTCTGGGTCGGCAACGCCATCCTGCCCGAGCAGCACAGCGGTGTGCCTTACGAAGAAGCCGCCAACCGGCTCGGCTCGTGGTCGGGAATGATGGCGCAGGCCGGGCACTCTGCACCGGCGGATTCGTTCGCGCCCGGAGACATCAAGACGGCGCGGATGTTCGGCGCGAATGTTGCGCAAGCGCTGCTGCGCATGAATGCCAATGTCGAACAGGGCGTGACGCCATGATTCAAAAAAAATTCGAACCCATGCTGTTCGGCTTCATCCTCTCCGGCCTGATGTCGCTGCTGGTATCGGGCATATCCACGCTGCGCGCCGCCGGGCTGGGGCCGGGCTTTTTGCCGCTGTGGGGCGGTTCCTGGCTCATGGCGTGGTTGTTCGCCTTTCCCGCAGTGCTGCTTGTGTCGCCCCTGGCGCGCCGGATCGTTCGCAGCCTGCTCAGCCGGGAGGCCTGAGGCGTGACGCCCTAGGTCCCTGAACGCCGCCATTCCGCCTCAAAGCGCTCCAGCTCTTCGTCCAGTGTCCCGCGGCTGCGGAAATGGCGGTCGGCCTTGCCGTACCAGTATTCGGCGTCCTCCAGGTCACCCTCCTGGATGTGCAGGATGCCGTGCAGCCACGCGGCCAGAAGGGAATCGTCGCTTTGCACAAGATTGTGTGCCTCGCGCCAATTCCCGGAACGCATGTGGGCCAGGACCTGCTGAAGTGTGTTCATCAGGGGCTGTCTTTACTTGGGTACCGCGCCTGAACCGGCTCAGGCAGAAACGATCTGAGCGAGCAGGCTGTCAAAACTGCCGTAAAGCGCATTGCCGCGCAGCAAGCGTCTTCCCTGTCCGTCCGTGATCACCAGGGCCGGCACACCCTGTGTGCGCAGGGTCTGCATCAGCGCCTGCGCCGTCCGGATGCGCGCCGCGTTGGCGGCCGTCAGCTCCGCGTCGCCGGCCGCCAGGCGGTCTGCGGCAGCACTCAATCCGGCATCTCGCAACAGCTTTTCCACCACAGGCCCTGCGCTGGTGTCCAGTGCGTGCACATAGCGGGCTCCCTGCAAGAGCTTGAGGGTGTCCAGCTCGCGTGCTGCGTCGCTCAGAGCGACGGCCGTCAGCGCCAGTGTGGTCGCCGCAGAATCAAAGCGGCTCCCCGGCTTGCCCAGCACCTGCGTGCGATAGGCCTCGGTGAAGCGCTGGCCAGTGAGCTTTTCAATGCGCTGGTCGTTGGACCAGGCGTAGTCGGCGAACGCAGCGTCCATGCTGCGCCCACCCGCGCCGGCAAACAGCCCCGTGGGGGCCAGCTCGAGATGGACGCCGCTTTGCTGGCCCAGGCGCTCAATGACGGGCGATGCCCCGTAACACCAGCCGCACAGCGGGTCAAAGAGATAGGTGACGCCGGTTTTCTGAAACGTGTTCTGCATGGTTTTCTTCCCTGATGGTTCAAGCGGCCCTAGTTCATCGCCCGCGCGACCAGCAGGGTGTCGGTGAACTGCTCGAACTGCACAATTTTTCCGTCCTGCAGCCGCCAGACATGCGCCACGCGGGCCTGCATGGACTTGCCGGTCTTGCCGTAAGTGCCGTGGTACCAGCCCAGGCCTATGACCCGGTCGCCAGCGTCTATCAGTTCCTGCAGTTCAAACCGGTAGCCGGTCCAGGCCGCGCCCAGGGCCTTGAAGACTTGCTCCACAACCTGTGCCGGCCCGATCCAGGTGCCCGCGCAGGGAAAGCCTGCCATCTCGGTCCAAGACACATCCGGCGCAACATCGGCCATCATGGCGGCGATGTCCTGGCGTGTTGATGCGGCGTAGTGGTCGGCAATGATGTTCAGGGGGGTACGCATGTGAGTTCTCTTTTCAAATAAAAGCGCTGCACCCGGCAGGTTTTACCGGGTGCAGTGTGAAGCCCTGTCAGGCCGTCTGGATTACCACTTCATCTCGCCCTTGTTGACCTTGGCGCCCATGTCCAGCGACATGGCGCCGCCCGTCACCTGCGGGTAAGACTGCTTCATGGCATTGATCAGTTCTGCGCTGTTTTTGCTCGCCGCCAGATTTTTCTCGAAAGTCTGCAGATAGTCTTTGGTGAAAGTGATGGCGCTGGCGTCCACCTTGGTGCCGGATGTCATGTGGCCAGGAACCACCAGTTCCGGCTTCAGGGCCGTCATGTCGTCCAGTTGCGCCACCCAGGCGGCACGTTCAGCGGCGGTTTGGGTGTCCGCCGTCCACACATGCATGTTGCCGAACACGCCGATATTGCCCACGATGGCCTTGATCGACGGAATCCAGGCATAGGGGCGGTGCGCCAGCAGGCCCTGGGTGCCGCGGATCTCGATGGTCTGGCCGTCCAGCGTCAAGGTGTTGCCTTGCAAAGCGCGCGGCACGACCGGTTTGCGCGGTGCGTTGGCGCCCATCTTGGGGCCCCAGAAGCTGACCTTGCCTGCGAGCTTGGCCGTCAGCTTTTCCAGCACGGCGGCGGTGCTCACAACGTCGGCCTGCGGAAAAATTTCCTTGAGCGTTTCCACGCCGAAGTAGTAGTCAGGGTCGGCCTGGCTCACGTAAATGGTGGTCAGCTGCTTGCCGCTGTCCAGCACGTTGGCGGCGATGCGCAGCGCGTCGGCCCGGGTGAAGCCGGCGTCGATGACCATGGCTTCCTTTTCGCCATAGACCAGCGTGGAGTTGACATTGAAGCTGTTGCCATCGGCGTTGTAGACCTTGACATTCAGCGGCTGGGCCGCCTGGGCGCTGGTGAAGGCAATGGCGAGGGAGGCGGCGATAACGGTGGTGCGGATCATGGTGAACTCCAGTCAGGTGGTGGATAAACGTCGCTCTTAAGCGATAACTGGACTTTAGTTTCAATTTAAGTACATATAAACCGCATAATCCACGCATAACTGTTTCATAAATCGATCAAATCATGGACCGATTGACCGCCATGCAGGTGTTTGCCGAAGTCGCCGTCAGCGGCAGCTTCAGCGCCACCGCCGACAAACTGGACATGTCCCGGGCCATGGTCACGCGTTATGTGGCCGAGCTTGAGCAATGGCTGGGCACACGCCTGCTGCAGCGCACCACGCGCAGCGTCACACTCACCGACGCGGGCGAGAACTGCCTGCGCCGAAGCCAGCAGATGCTGGCGTTGATGGACAACGTGGAAGAAGAAACCAGCAGCCAGGGCGGCGCCTTGCGCGGGCAACTGCGCATCACCTGCAGCATGTCGTTTGCCTATGCGCAGATGGCGGCGGCCGCGACAGATTTTTTGAAGCTGCATCCGCAACTCAAAATCGACCTCAATGCCAGCGAGGGTGCGCTGAACCTGGTGGAGGCGCGTATCGACCTGGCCATTCGCATCAGCGCACAACCCGACCCTGCGCTGATCGGCCGGGTGCTGGCGCCGTGCACCTCGGTGCTGGTCGCCTCCCCTGCCTACATCGCCGCGCACGGACTGCCGCAGCTACCGGCCGAGCTGGCGACGCATCGCTGCCTGAGTTATGCCAACTTCGGCAAAAGCGTGTGGACGCTGAGCCGGGGCGAGGAGCACGCCGAGGTCAGCGTCGGCAGCCACCTCAGCGCCAACGAGGCGACCGCCCTGCTTCAGGCTGCGCTGGCTGGCGCGGGCATCGCCCTGCAACCGACCTACCTGGCCAACCCACACCTGCGGGACGGCAGCCTGCAACAGCTGCTGCCCGGCTGGAAGCTGCCCGATATGGCCATTTATGCGCTCTACCCTTCGCGCAAGCACCTGTCACCGGCGGTGCGCGCCTTCCTGGATTTTCTGGTGGAGCGTTTTGCCAGGGTGCCGTGGCAGGGCTGACGAGGGGCCAACCAGCGCTATCAATTCAATAGCTGTTTGCGCTTGTTCCTAAAGGGCCAGAGGCCAGTTTGACTCATCAAACTCAAAGACTTCGCTGATTCACCCGTTTCGACAGCGCCTCAGCACTCTCCCTGCGCTCGCTGTAGCGGTCCACCAGATACGGCGACACATCGCGCGTCAGCAAGGTGAACTTGACGACTTCTTCCATCACATCGACCACGCGGTCGTAAAACGCCGAGGGCTTCATGCGCCCGGCTTCGTCGAACTCCAGAAAAGCCTTGGCGACCGAGGACTGGTTCGGAATCGTCAGCATGCGCATCCAGCGGCCCAGCACACGCAGCTGGTTCACGGCGTTGAAAGACTGGGAGCCGCCGCTGACCTGCATGAGGGCCAGCGTTTTGCCCTGGGTCGGGCGTAGGGCGCCGTCGGCCAGCGGGATCCAGTCGATCTGCGACTTCATGATGCCGGTCATGGCGCCG
>CALRQX020000003.1:0-198097 GCA_943370435.1 Kapaibacterium sp. (SeqCode)
CCGCAAAGGCGTGATCGAACTGGTCAGCGGTACCTCACGCGGCATTCGCCTGCGCAGCGACACCCTGCGCGCCATCAACGAGTCGCGTATCAAACAGTTTTCCCTGCCCTTGCAAAGCCTGGCCCAACTCGCCCTGCCTCTGGTGGGGCGGGTTGCTGCTGGCAGCCCCATTCTCGCGCAGGAGCATGTGGACCACACCTATTACTTCGAAAGCAGCCTGTTCCAGCGCCAGCCCGACTACCTGCTCAAGGTACGCGGCATGAGCATGCGGGACGCCGGCATCATGGACGGCGACCTGCTGGCGGTGCAGCAAACCAAAGAGGCCAAAAATGGCCAGATTGTGGTGGCGCGCCTCGGTGATGAAGTCACGGTCAAGCGCTTTCGCCGCAACAAAAACCTCATTGAGTTGTTGCCTGAAAACCCGGATTTCAAAACCATCGTGGTCGAACCCGGCGAAGCCTTCGAAATCGAGGGGCTGGCAGTCGGCCTGATCCGCAACACCATGCTGATGTAGGTCTTGCAGGGCGGTCCCTGACCGGGGAATCCGCCCATGGCCTTTCCGTGCAGCAGGTGGCGGGCGTTTGGTCGCGTGGACCAACACCCTGCTGCGGCGGATGTTCTGTTTGCAATCCTGCCTGTGTTACCTCTTTCAGGAGTTCTCATGGGAATCGCCGTTTTTTCACGTTCACCCGCCATCGGGGCCATCACCAGCGCAAATCATGCCGGTAGCAGTCTTGCCACTGTTCGCAAGGTCTGGCAGGCACTGACCGCGCGCTTTCGCCCGGCCCCGCCGTCACTGGCGCCGGCTCCTTTCATGCTTGCTGCGGCAGTCCAGCGTCTCGTGTCCGACGCATCCGGGGCATCCGTGTCGCCTTGTCCCGCTATAAAAACAGTAGCTGCTCACGCTTTCCACACAACCGCCAGTGGCCAGAAACAGTGTCAAACGGTGGTGAAGGCCAGCTCGCCGCGGCGACTCAGGGTGGTGCGCGAGTTTGAAGCAGGCATCAGCCCGTCGTGCGCCGGACGCATGGTCATTTCTGGCCGCATGGCAGATGTCTGCGCCGAGCTGGACCGCATGGCCCTGAAGGAATCGCTGCCCCCCGGCTGAACCGGCCATCACCTCGCGCGGCGCCCGGGCGCCGGCTGGCCTGCTTGCTTTCCGCTACCTGTTGCTACCTTTCGGCTGCGCTGTTGGCGGGTGGCAGCAGAACTTGCAGGCACAATATCGGCATGAATATTGTGATCCTTGACGACTATCAGGATGCGGTGCGCAAGCTGGCCTGTGCGGCCAAACTCGATGCTTACCAGGCCAAGGTTTACACCAATACCGTCAAGGGCATAGGGCAACTTTCCGTGCGACTCAAGGACGCCGATGTGGTGGTACTGATCCGCGAACGGACCCCTTTGCACCGGCAATTGATCGAAAAACTGCCGCGTCTGAAAATGATCGCCCAGACCGGCCGGATTGGCGCCCATGTGGATGTCGCGGCCTGCACCGAGCGCGGGATCGTGGTCGCCGAGGGGGCTGGTTCACCGATAGCGCCGGCAGAACTGACCTGGGCACTGATCATGGCGGCCACGCGCCGCATTCCACACTATGTGTCGCATCTCAAACATGGGGCCTGGCAGCAGGCCGGGCTGAAAAATGCGTCCATGCCAGCCAATTTTGGCGTCGGCTCGGTACTCAAGGGCAAAACCCTGGGCATCTGGAGCTACGGCAAGATCGGTCAGCTGGTGGCAGGTTACGGGCGGGCTTTTGGCATGCGTGTGCTGGTCTGGGGCAGCCAGGCCTCACGTGCTCGCGCCCAGGCAGACGGTTATGAAGTGGCGCTGTCGAAAAACGATTTTTTTCAGGACAGCGACATTTTGAGCCTGCACCTGAGGCTGCAGGAAGAGACCCGGGGCCTGGTCACGCTGGAGGACCTCTCGCGCATGAAAACCTCGTCCATTTTTATCAACACCTCGCGCGCGGAGCTGCTGGAGCCGGAAGCGCTGATCGCGGGATTGAACCGCGGCCGCCCCGGGCTGGCTGCCGTGGATGTGTTCGAGTCCGAGCCCATCCTGCAAGGCCACGCACTGCTGCGGCTGGAAAACTGCATCTGCACACCGCATATCGGTTATGTCGAGCAGGAAAGTTATGAGATGTATTTCGGCTCTGCTTTTGACAACGTGGTTAACTTCATCAAAGGCACGCCCACCAACATCGTCAACCCCGGCGCTCTGCAGGTCAGGCGCTGACGGGCGGCTTTGCGCCACCTATGCGGGTTGGGCTCATCCTGATCCGGGTCCAAAGGCTCCCGGGATCAGCCCGCCAAAATTCGCCCGGGTTCAGGTTCGGCCAGGCCGGTCCAGGTCATCCGGCCTGTAACCCGTGTCGTAGTCGTCAAAGTCGACCAGCGAATCCAGGCCGGTCGGTCGCTGTGCGTTGCGCGGCATGTACAGTGGCGCGGACATCGAAGCTGCCCCGGCGCGTTCGCCCTCCTTGCGCCTGGCCGTGTGCAGCAGGTCGGCCAGATCCGATTGCGTTTCGCTTCGATCCGGTCGACGCTGTAACTCGCGCTCTCTGGCCGACGCGCCCCGGACATCCTGGGGTGAAGGCCTGCCAGAGCGCGTCTCGTCGCCGGAAAACTGGCTCAGGTCAATGTCCAGCCCTAGCCGCGGCGAAGAGCGCGGCTGCATCGCCAGTTCGGCGCTTCGCGTATCGAGACCGGTACCGCTGGGCCCGGCTTCAAGGTCAAAGATTTCCCTTCCCACGGCATGCAGCAGCAGCAGTTCCCGGTACTCTTCGAGCGTCAGCACCTCCGCCGGGTTGCCAGGGTCGCGAAACAAGGCGTCTTCAAGAATGTGAAAAACCTGCCGGGTTGGCCAGACGGCCTGCACCCGCAACAACACGGCCGCATAGGCCGCTGTACCGGCAGCCACGCCTCCAAAGCTCCGGAAAGGCGCTACATGCATATTGAAGACGCGGTTGAAATCATCACGCAGGTTTTCAAAATCCGCCTCATTACCGGTCTGGTGGTAGAGGGTGAGCAAGTCCAGATACACCAGCGCACTGGTTTTAACGTTATCCACCAGATGCCGACGCAACAAGGCGATCGCCTGCTCCTGCTTGCCGAGTGAAATGAAGAAATCAACCTGCTGCTGCAGATCGAGCAATTCCGGGACTTTGACCGTTCGCTGCACAAACGGCACGCTGACAGAAAAGCGCGGGCGGTCCCGCGCCGCCAGCGGCGGAATGGATTCGGATGGCGGATGGCGTGAAGCGCGTTTCAGGCCATCAAACAGCGACTCACTGAAATCGGTGGCAGTTCGCGCCCGGGCACCCGCAAGGGGCGCATCGGTCACGCCCCGCCCGGACTGCATGCCGAACCCGGTTGGAGGTCCAAAACCTGTCGGTGACCCGAAGCCTGTGGGCGGTTCAAAACCGGTGGGCGGGCCAAACCCGGTTTTCAGCGTTCCGCCGGTTGTGGCAGCAGGGGCAATGGAGCGTTTGTAGGAGTGATAAAAGAGACCGATCACCGCAGCGGCAAGCAGCACAGCAAGACCGTACACCAGTGCCTTGCCATACCGGTCATGCTCAGCTTTCTCGATACGCCCATCCCTTTCGGCCAGCAAGGCCTGGTTCTTGAGCATTTCCTCACGCATTTGCCGCAGTTCAACTTCCAGTGCCCTGACCTTCTCATCGCTGGATGGGCCTTCGCCAGCCACCGCCCCGGTGCCAACCGCAGCGGTCAGCGTTTTTTCGGCCGCCAAGGCGTTTGTCCTGGAACGCGCGGCAGCAGCAAGTACCACATAACGCCGGGTGCTTTTTTGTACACAGCCGGCGCGCATGTGCACCGTCACAACCGGCCCCTCCACTGGCACGGCAGAGCGCACATGAACAAGGCGCTCCTGCGCAGTGCCGGATTTTTCACTGCTCAACTGGACCAGCGATTTGTCCAGTGGTTTGTCAACGTAAAAAACGTCGGCATCGAGGCAGAGGGCCGAGGGGTCCTCGCCCGCATCGAGCATCAATTGCATGGACAGATCAAGCGGTTGCCCGAGCACGGCAGAGCGAAGATTGGGACCAAGGGTCGCGCCAAACGAAGTTGCCGCCAAAGACAGCAACAGGCCGCCTGCCAGCAGGCGCCGGGTTTCGATCAACTGTAAAAAATTAGTCACTTGATGGATTTTGGCATAGCCGACAAACAAGGACATGGACCCCGGACCAACGCCAGCTCCGGTTGCCCCCATCTGGGGCAGGACACCGCCCCGTCTGGTTGTCGGAATTGACTGACAAGTCAGTCTACCCCCGCCACGCCGCTCACGCAAACCCATCAAGCCCGGAGCCGGGCCTGCAAGCACAGAGGTGCCTGCAGGATAATACCTTCCCATGAACCCAATTTACCGAACCGTCGGGCTTGTCGGGACCGGCGCCATGGGCCGGGGCATCGCCCAAATCGCCGCCCAGGCCGGCAGCACCGTCAAGCTTTTCGACAGCCAGCCAGGAGCAGCCGGCAAGGCGGCCAGCACACTGGCTACCCAGTGGGACAAGCTGGTGGACAAGGGACGGCTGGACAGCGCTGGCGCAGCCAGCCACAAGTCCCGCCTCCTACCCGTCGCTGCACTGGAGGACCTGGCCGATTGCGACCTCGTTGTAGAGGCCGTTGTAGAACGTTTGGATGTGAAGAAGTCACTGTTTTTGTCTCTGGAAGCTGTTGTTTCCAGGCAAACCGTGCTGGTGACCAATACCTCCTCGCTGTCCGTCACAGCCATCGCCGCCGGGCTCCAGCATCCCGGGCGCTTTGCCGGTTATCACTTCTTCAATCCGGTGCCACTGATGAAAGTGGTGGAAGTGATTGCAGGCCTGAAAACGGACCAGCCCACCTGCACGGCACTGGCTGACTATGCCCGGCAGATGGGGCACACCCCGGTGCAGGCCCAGGACACGCCCGGATTTATCGTCAACCACGCCGGCCGCGCCTATGGCACCGAAGCGCTGCGCATTGTCAGTGAAGGCATTGCTGATTTCGCCACCATAGACCGCATCCTCAAAGACCAGGCCGGCTTCAAGCTGGGGCCGTTCGAGTTGATGGACCTGACCGCGCTGGATGTGTCCCATCCGGTGATGGAATCGGTCTACCACCAGTATTACGAAGAGCCGCGTTACCGCCCCAGCGTGATCACCGCGCAGCGCCTCGCGGGTGGCATGCTGGGCCGCAAGACGAGTGAAGGTTTTTACCGATATGTCGATGGTGCGGCGCAAACCCCCGAGGAGTTACCCGCGCCGGTTGTGGCGGAGATGCCGGCAGTCTGGGTATCGCCGCGGGCTGCACGCCGGTCGGAGCTGCTGCAACTGCTGAAATATCTGGGGGCAAACATCGAAACCGGCGCCTCACCGTCGATGAACGCCTTGGTGCTCGTTGCCCCTCTGGGCTTTGACATCACCACCGTCGCGGTGGTCGAACGGCTGGACCCGGCGCGCACCATAGGCATAGACATGCTGATTGACGACGCAGCCACGAAGCGCCGTGTGCTGGCCACCAACCCCGCCACCCGCAGTGACATGCGGGAGGCCGCGCATGCGCTGTTTGCCCGTGACGGCAAAGCCGTCAGTGTGATCCGCGACAGCGGTGGTTTTGTCACGCAGCGCGTGGTGGCAGCGATTGTCAACATCGCCAGCGACATCTGCCAGCAGGGCATCTGCAGCCCGAAAGATCTGGAGACCGCCGTGACCCTGGGACTGGGCTACCCGCTGGGCCCCCTGGCCATGGGCGACCGTTACGGCCCGACCAACATCCTCGAAGTGCTGTTCAACATGCAGACCGTCTACGGCGATCCACGCTACCGCCCTTCCCCGTGGCTGCGCCGCCGCGGTGCGATCGGCCTGAGCCTGATGCACGAAGAATCATGAACCACCCCCGTCGGACGCTCGCTGCGTGTAGCGCCTTCCCCCCTCGAGGGGGCTGCGCCTGTGGACCGGCAGAGCCGGATCCACGGCCCCTGCTTGTGTGGAATCACAAGGCACAGACATCCTCACTGGCCTTACCCCTTCGAAAGAACTGACATGGCAGGCGCACTCAAAAGCACCAGCGACGGCGCCACCCTGGTGCTGACGCTGAGCAACCCCGAGCTCAGGAACGCGCTCAGCCCGGAAATTTATGCCGCCGGCGTCGAGGCGCTCAACGCCGCCGAGAACAACCCCGACATTCGCAGCGTGGTCATTACCGGCGAAGGCGCCCATTTTTGCGCCGGTGGCAACCTGCAGCGCCTGCTGGCCAACCGTGAACAGCCGCAGGACGTGCAGGTCCAGAGCATCAATGGTCTGCACAGCTGGATCGATTCGATCCGCACTTTCCCCAAACCGGTGATCGCGGCGGTCGAAGGCGCGGCTGCGGGTGCCGGTTTTTCACTGGCCCTGGCCTGTGACTTCGTGGTGGCTGCCGACAACGCCGTGTTTGTCATGGCCTACAGCAGCGTCGCGCTCTCGCCCGACGGCGGCGGCAGCTGGGCCCTGAGCCGCGCCCTGCCACGCGCACTGGTGACCGAGCTGCTGATGTGTGGCGAGCGCATGGGCGCGACACGCCTGCAAACGCTCGGCCTGATCAACCGCAGCGTCACACCCGGCGATGCGCTGAGCGAAGCCCTGAAGCTGGCCGACACGCTCAATGCCCGCGCACCCAATGCCCTGGCCAGCATCAAGGAACTGATCAACGATGCGCACGCCCATACCCTGAGCCAGCAACTTGATGCCGAGCGGGCGCATTTTGTACGCAACCTGCACCACCCCAACGGTGGCGAAGGCATTGCTGCGTTTCTGGAAAAACGCGCACCGCGCTACAGCTGACACCACAGCTGGACTGACTGGCCGGGCAGATGCCATCCGGCCGGGGACACCGAGGCGACAGGTGGGGCCGCCATGCGCCGTCGCTGGCGCGACAATAGGCGCCTTGTGAGTCACCCAAAAGACAGGCCATGGACGATCCCATTCTTACGATAGACGAAAGAGAAGCCATCAACGGTGGCCGCTGGTTTTCATCCCTATCCCCTTCACTCAGGCACGACATACTTCGATGCGCTTTCGTCCAACGTTTCAAGGATGGCCAGCTGATCTGCGCCCGGGGCGACCCGCCGGAACAATGGATTGCCTGCGCCAAAGGCGCGGTGCGTGTGAGTTCAACATCGATCTCCGGCAAGCAGATCACGCTGACCTATGTGGAGCCCGGCATCTGGTTTGGCGACGTGGCCATCTTCGACGGCGATCGACGCACCCACGACGCCTATGCACATGGCGAGACCACCATCCTGTGCGTGGCCAAGGCCGATTTCAGAAAAATCCTGGCCATGCATGTGGAGCTGTACGAAGCCATGCTGCGCCTGCATGCGCGCCGCATCCGCCAGTTGTACGGCCTGGTGGAAGACCTCAACACCCTGCCCCTGCGCGCGCGGCTGGCCAAACAACTGCTGCACCTGGTGCGCAGTTACGGCGTCAGCAGCCTCAGCGACGGGCGCGAAGTGCGCATTGGCCTGCAGCTGGCACAGGAAGAACTGGCGCAATTGCTGGGCGCATCGCGCCAGCGTGTGAACCAGGAGCTCAAGGCCATGGAGCGCGAGGATGCCATCCGCATAGAGCCGGGGGGTCTGGTGGTGCGTAATCGCGAAGCCCTGCTGCGCATCTCTGAATCCGACCTGGAAAAATAGGCGATGAGCAACTTTGACCACTTTCTGGGCACCCGCGAGGTTTCCGGCCAGCATGCCTTCGACGTCGCCGCGCTGAGCGGCTACCTCGACCAGCACCTGCCCGGCTTTCAGGGCCCGCTGAGCGTCGAGATGTTCAAGGGCGGCCAGTCGAACCCGACCTACAAGCTGATCACTCCGGCACGCGCCTATGTGATGCGCGCCAAACCCGGCCCGGTGGCGAAACTGCTGCCCTCGGCCCATGCGGTCGAGCGCGAGTTCAAGGTCATGAGCGGGCTGCAGGGCACCGACGTGCCGGTGGCAAAAATGTACTGCCTGTGCGAAGACGAAAGTGTGATTGGCCGCGCTTTCTACGTGATGGAGTTTGTCGAAGGCCGCGTGCTCTGGGACCAGGCCCTGCCCGGCATGAGCACCACCCAGCGCGGCGAGATCTATGCCGAGATGAACCGCGTGATCGCCGCGCTGCACAAGGTGAAGTTTGCCGAACGCGGTCTCGCCGACTACGGCAAGCCCGGAAACTATTTCGAGCGCCAGATCGGCCGGTGGAGCAAACAGTACACCGCCTCCATCACCCAGCCCATCCCCGAGATGGACCAGTTGATGGCCTGGCTGCCCGCCAACATCCCGGCCAGTGCGCGTGACGAGGCCATGGTCTCCATCGTGCACGGCGACTTCAGGCTCGACAACCTGATGTTCCACCCGACCGAGCCGCGGGTGCTGGCGGTGCTCGACTGGGAGCTGTCCACGCTGGGCCATCCGCTGGCCGACTTCAGCTACCACTGCATGGCCTGGCACATCCCGCCCGGCGCTTTTCGCGGCATAGGCGGGCTGGACGTGGCCAGCCTGGGCATCCCGAGCGAGGCCGAATACATCCGCCGGTACTGCGAACGCACCGGTTTTGCCAGCCCGGAACTGATCAAGGCCGACTGGAATTTCTACCTCGCCTACAACCTGTTCCGCCTCGCCGCCATTTTGCAGGGCATTGCCAAACGCGTGGAAGCCGGCACCGCCGCCAGTGCGCAGGCCGTCGCTTCGGCCAAGGGCGCACCCGCGCTGGCGCGCATGGCCTGGGACTTTGCTCAAAAAAGCCAGGCTGAGACGTGACCCCCACGCTTGTCGCTTTGCGTACTGCGCTGCCCCCCGAGGGGGCTCATTTTCCTTGGGGCGGCCCGGCGGAAAATTATTCACTTCTCAAACATAACGATCACTCCAGGAGATAACGATGGAATTCAACTTCACCCCCAAGGTCCAGGACATGCAGGCCCGCCTGCTGGCCTTCATGGACCAGCATGTCTACCCCAACGAGGCGCGTTTCTTCCGCGAAATCGCCGAAAACCGCGCCAAAGGCAATGCCTGGATCCCGACCACCCTGATCGAGGAGCTCAAGCCCAAGGCCCGCGCCGCCGGCCTGTGGAATCTGTTCCTGCCGCACTCGCCGCGCGCGCCCGAAGGCCTGTCCAACCTCGAGTACGCGCCGCTGTGTGAAATCATGGGGCGCGTGCCTTTCGCGCCGGAAATCTTCAACTGTTCGGCGCCCGACACCGGCAACATGGAAACCATTGCGCGTTACGGCTCGGAAGCCAACAAGGACCGCTGGCTCGAACCCCTGCTCAAGGGCGAGATCCGTTCGGCCTTCCTGATGACCGAGCCCGAGGTGGCGTCATCCGACGCCACCAACATCCAGTGCAGCATCGTGCGCGACGGCGATGAGTATGTGATCAACGGCCTGAAATGGTGGTCGTCGGGCGCCGGCGATCCGCGCTGCGCCATCTACATCGTGATGGGCAAGACCAACCCCGACGCTGGCCGCCACGAGCAGCAGTCCATGATTCTGGTGCCAGCCAATGCGCCCGGCATCACCGTGATCCGCCCCCTGAGCGTGTTTGGCTACGACGACGCACCACACGGCCACATGGAAGTGCGTCTGACCAATGTGCGTGTGCCGGTGGGCAACCTGCTGCTCGGCGAAGGCCGCGGTTTTGAGATCGCGCAAGGACGCCTTGGCCCCGGACGCATCCACCACTGCATGCGCAGCATCGGCATTGCCGAACGCGCACTCGAGCTGATGTGCAAACGCCTGAACACCCGCATTGCCTTTGGCAAACCGGTGGCACGCCAGTCGGTCTGGCATGAACGCATTGCCGACGCCCGCTGCATGATCGACCAGGCCCGCCTGCTGACGCTGAAAGCCGCCTACATGATGGACACCGTCGGAAACAAGGTCGCCAAGGCGGAAATTGCCATGATCAAGGTGGTCGCGCCCAACATGGCCTGCCAGATCATCGACTGGGCGATCCAGGCCCATGGCGGTGGCGGTGTATCGGACGACTTTCCCCTGGCCTACGCCTATGCACATCAGCGCACGCTGCGTCTGGCCGACGGCCCGGACGAGGTGCACCGCGCCTCGCTCGCCAAACTGGAACTGGCGAAACACCTGGCCCTGCCCGGTGAGGTGGAGATGCCGATCACGCGTGGCAGCTGATTACAATCCGCTCTGTTTTTTATAGCTGGTGGCGCCTGTCCCTGTTGGGCTGGCGCCATTTTTTATTCAAACAAATCGGGAATTCAGGCTTGCCACCTGTACGGCCGGGCAGCCCGGGCTACAGGGAAATATCGGGCACGGCGCCAGCCAGCGCAGCTTCACAGGCCGCGGTAAAAATAACCGCAGCGTGCCGCAAGGTGGCGATATCGCCTGGGGAGTACTGCATCCGCAGGTAAGCTTTTCCACGCAACAGCATGAGGATAAAAGGCGTGTGCCCGTCCACCCCTGGTTGCGGCCAGTGCAACAGCCGCTCTGCCAGGTTGCTGTCTATCCAGGCGAGCGCGTGGTCGCGCTGATCGGCCAGCACGCTGTAGCGTTCCCAGAAATCCGGCACGAGGCCGCTCCAGCCGAATTCCTCGTACATGGCCAGCCAACGCATCTCTTCGGGCAGGCTCGGGTCTGCGGTGGTTTGCAGCGTGTCGGTGTAAATCGCGTAAGCCCGCTTTTCCAGCGTTTCCTTGAGCGGCCGGTTCATGATCAGCACCGACATGTCACCATCAACGCCGAGTTCGGCCCGGGCCCGCAACTCTTCACCACGGATGTAGTCGCGCGATGCGGCACCGCTTTCGAGCTTCCAGGGTCTGCCGCGGATTTTTCCGCTGAGCACCAGGCCCTGCCCTTTTTCCGGACCAGAGTAACTGAAGCCATGGCTACCTGCCCATTCGGACACCGCATCGGCACGCGGCGTTTCAGGCGGTGCAGCGCCCGGCACAAAGACTTTCTTCAGGCGCTCAAACATGATTCGGGCAATTCTCTTACAGTCCTGCAATCATCATAGTTCCAAAGGTCGTATTCATGCTTACAGTTTATTCATGGCCCACGCCGAACGGCCAAAAGGTTCACGTCATGCTGGAAGAATGCGGCCTCCGCCACGGGCGGGACTGGCAAGCGCTGGCGGTCAACATTGGGGCTGGTGACCAGTTCAAGCCGGAGTTTCTGGCCATCAGCCCGAACAACAAGATTCCTGCGCTGCTGGACCCCTGCGGTCCGGACGGCAAACCCATCACCCTGTTTGAGTCCGGCGCCATCCTGCTGTATCTCGCGGCCAAATCCGGCAAGTTCCTGCCCCAAAGCGAGCGCCTGAAATTCCAGGTGCTGCAGTGGCTGATGTTCCAGATGGGCGGCGTCGGCCCGATGATCGGCCAGACCCACCACTTTCGCCAGTACGCTCCGGAAAAAATCGACTACGCGATCAATCGCTACACCAACGAAACCCGGCGGCTCTACGGCGTGATGGACAAGCAACTGGCAAGCAGCAGATTCATCGCCTGCGACGAATACACGATCGCCGACATCGCCATCTTCCCCTGGCTGCGCAACTGGCAAAACCACGGCATAAACTGGGCCGACTACCCGCACCTTCAGGCCTGGTTTGACTTGATCGCAGCACGGCCTGCGGTACAGCGCGGCGTCGAGGTGCTGGCGGGCCTGCGCCGGCCCATCACCGATGACAAGGCGCGCGAAGTCCTGTTTGGCAAGACGCAGTATCAGAAACGCTAGACGCGCCTGCGCCCCTTCCGCAGCCTGGTCAGTTGTACTCGATGCTGACCGCGCCGTTGACAGGTTGCGACACTGCAAAGGTCAGCCCCGACCCACCGCTGACCGCCAGGGACCCATCGGCCTTGCGCGTCACACTGACGGTCGAGGCACTGGCAGCCGGCGGCGCGGCGCCCGCGCTGCCCTGGACAGCCGTGCTGCCCTGCGCTGAGGCCGCACCTTCGGTCGCCCCGCTCCCCTGGGCAGCGCTCCCTGCTGCACCGGCGGGAGCAGCCGTCCCAACACGCAGCAAGGGGCCACTGGTGGACAGGCTGCTGGTGAAACTTTCGGTCGTGAAAACGGTCCCCGACAAGGCCGGGGGCGTTTCGACCGTGGCAGGTGCCGGGACGGGGACAGACACGGGAACCGTTGCCGCTGCCGCTGCCGCTGCCGGCGCAGGGACTGGCGCAGGGACCGTGATGATGACCACTGTCGAACCGATCACTGTGGCACTGGCGATACCCTCTGCCGTCACCGCATGGCTGCTGCCGGTCGTCAGGACCCAGGCACCAATCAAAAGCGCACAGGCAAAGGCCGGCTGAGGGATAGGGGGTCGCCAATCATTTTTTTTCATGATGCTCCTCGCGGGAAAGACCGGGAACCGCTCCGGCCGGCATTTTTCGCAGCAAAAAATCCACGCCGTTGATGAATTTCCCGTCGGGCAGGATATTGATCTCACGCACACCCGGATCAACCAGACCGAAGCGCCTCAATTGCTCCATGGAGACCTGGACATGGTAGCGCCCCTGGGGAATGGTCGGAACAATGTAGTAGCCGTCTGAACTGGTTTTGATTGTACTGATGACACGCCGGTTGCTGTCAAGCAATTCGATCACAACGTCGCCGATGCCACGCCGTGTATTGTTGCTCTCCACCAGGTACACAGTGCCATCTATTTCGCTGGTCAAAATGATGGGGAAATCAATTTCCGCCACATGTCCGGGACGTGGCACGACACGCACCCCCTTGCGCTGCGGCGTCCAATAGGGGTCCTCCAGTGTCTGCGTGTCAACTGCCAGATCCACATGTTGCCGCGTCGGCAAGCGGTCCAGCCAGGCAATCCCTGCGGCATCCGTGCGCACCGGCGCCCGGCTGCCGTTGACGGTGATCGCAGCGTTTTCAACCGCTTCTTCGCCGGCGTCCATGACGCCGTTGGCATTGCTGTCCACAAAAACACGCGCCGATGCTGCGCCGCTGTCGGCTTTGGGCAACGCGTCAAAACGCCACTGCCCCTGGCGCGGTTCCCGGCCCATCGCAATAAAAAGTTGCACCCCCACCGTCAGCACCCCCGTGCTGGAATAGCTGGTGCTCAGTCCCAGCCCGTAACTGCCCAGGCTTTTGTTCAGACCGGCCGTGTACAGGGTTTCCCGGCTACTGAGGGAGCGCACCAGGCCGAGGTTGAGCTGGTAGCCCTCGCCCAGCCGCCTGTCGCCCGAAAGCACCACGGTATCGAGTTTCGCCTGGGGTTTGAGGAGGTAGCCCAACTGGCCGCTCAGACCGGTGACCCCGACGCGGTAGCTCAGTTGCAGGGCGCCGCTGGCCGTGGTCGTGCCGCCCGAGTTTTGCCAGGTCAACTGGTTCGCCACCGAGGTGCCCCTGACATAGGCGGCGACGCGGCCGGTCAGGGCCAGACTGCTCCGGCCGGATTGAAACTGCTCGCGCTGGACTTCCACGGTCACCGGCATGCGCGGCAACAAGCCGGTCGGAATGGCACCGTCCAGCCGCAACTTGTCGCGAGTACGCAAAGGATCGTTGCTGGGCAAAAACAGTTCGCTGTGGAAATCCTTGAGCCGCAGGTGGCTGTAACTCAGTGAAACCGGTCCGACGCGGGTCTTCAGGCCAGACTCATTGAGCAAGCCGCCATTGGGCGAGCGAAAAAAGTCGCTGCTGAGGATGAAGGACCTCCAGAAACCACGCAGCCCCAGGTTGCCGTACAGCCGCCCATCGGTGCTGGCGATGCCGCTTGCGGTGCTTCCCATGCTCAGCGATGACGGCAAACGGACAAAACCGCCGGTACCGGTCAGGTACTTGTTCAGGCCCCACTCAAACTGGGCCACCGAGCGCTGCTGGCCCGCGCTGTCGTGATGCTGGGCGAGACTGTAATAAAACGCGCCGGGTGGCGTGCTCGACTGCTCCAGCAAAAAACTCTGCCGCTCCACGCGCTGCTGGCCCAGTGGTCCGTGAAACACAAGACGAAATTCATTGGCCCCGTAGGCCAGGGGTTGGTCGTCGAAGCTGTAGCGGCCATCCGCACGTGAGCTCTGGAAACCGACCAGGGCATCGTTGAAATACAACTCCACATCCCAGCCGGGCGGCAGGTCGCCCTGCAGCGTATGGCGGTCAAAACTGCTTGGCTGGGTGACCGGCCGGTTACTGAGCGTCAGCCCATACCCCTTGCCGGTTGCACTGCGGGCGGCGATGTTGTGCACACTGGGGGCAGAGACGCCGCTGCCGAACATCACCGAACTGGCGCGCAAGGGACCGAGCAGACCCGCATCGGGATCGTGGCGTGCCAGCGTAAAGCGCACATCCGGTGAGGGGTCCTGTCGGGTGCTGCTGACAAAAAACGCCGACTCCAGGCCCAGCAGGTCGCCCGTCAGGTAGGCGGTGTAACTGGCGCTGGTCTGCCGGCTGCCATTGCCGGTTCGCAGGCCCATCCCGAAAGTCTGGTCGATAAAGGGCACGCCCAGCAGGCGGTAAGGCATGTCCACGCGTGGATAGCCCGGGTCTTCGTAGCCGCTGCGGCCGCCCAGCCTGCTTGCCCGGCTCTCACGCTCCAGGCGCTCCTGCAAGGGAAGGCGCTCCCTGGGCTTGACCCGCAGCGTCAGGCTGGACAGGTCCACCTCGAAATCAAGCGGCAACCAGCGCGACAGCAGCGAAGCTGCGACATAGATGTCGTCGCCCTGCTGACGGACCATCGTCCGGTCAAACAACTGGGTCTGGTCGGCCAGCGTGACCCTGCCTTGAGCCGCATCCAGATTGAAACCCCGCGCCTGGCTCAGCACATAACCGTCGGCCGTGCCCTGTTCGGCCTGCGTCCGGATGGCCAGCGTCAGCAGCCTGGCCAGTTCGCCCAGTGGCAGAAATGTCTCGCTGCCAGCCTGGTAGCTTGTGATGGCATCGGTCAGCACATGTTCATCCAGTTGCAGCTCCAGCAACACCAGGTTCAGCTCGTCAGCACGGCGCAAGGGCCCGGGAGTTGCGGCCGCCAGTGCTGGTACCGGTGTTGGTGTTGGTGTTGGTGTTGGTGTTGGTGTTGGTGTTGATGAAGGCGCGATGTCCAGTACCAGCCTGTAGCCTCTGCCCGCTTCGGGCTTCAGCGAAAAAATGTTGGGTTCGGCTTCTGCCTTGAGTCCGAACTCCAGAAAAACCGATCCGGTCGTAGACGGGGATGGCCTGATCTGCATGGCTTGCATATAGGGGTGATCGACGGTGATTTGACCCACCAGCCCCGTCAGCGCTGCATTGAGTTCCACATCCTCCAGTTCCAGCACCACGCGCCCGGGATGGCGCAGGATATACAGGCTGAAGCGCAACTCCGTCCGGGACTCCAGCAGGATGCGAGTCCGGGCATCGCCCTTTTCCAGCGATGCTGCGCTGATCACCACACTGGCGAGCGTCAGGCCCGGCGCCAGCACCAGCGCCACCGGGACAAGCACCCAGGTCCTGCAAAGGCGCATCGCAACGCTACCGGCAAGGCTGCGAAAAAAGAAAATCCCCCTCATGATGAGAGCTGCTGCGTCATGGGTGGGCGCAACGGCTGTCCCGGTCAGGGCAATTCGATGGCTGCTTCCGCCAGCAACTTGGCGCCAGCTTCGGGACGCTCCCGGTAGATCAGGCGCAATGTGCCACGTGCCAACACCATTCCGGCGGGCGGCTGCAACTCCAGCCTGGCGCGGCGCAAGGCATTGGGCGTGTAAACGGCCACGCCGCCAGCTTTCCCGACTTCCTGCGGCCGCCCGCCCTGTGGCGTGAACGTCGCCACCAGGTCCCCATACACAGAACGGTTGCCGCTGCGCTGCAACACCGCAGCCAGCATCGCGGGCTGGCCGGCTGCGGGCTTGGGAAGTTCCAGCCCGGTCAGCGTGACGGTGGCCGATGTCTCACCGTGACGCACGATCACGGGAATCGACACACCGACCAGCGCCCTCAGCTGGACACCCACTTCGCCCGGTCCGGGCTTGCTCGCCTGCGCATCAATGCTGCTGGCGCCAGTGGCCTCAGGAACCAGATCAAATTGCAGATGTGAGCGGTATTCGCCCACCGGCAGTTCTGCCGGTTTGCGCAACAGGATACGGATGGTCTGGCCGCGACCGGGGGCCAGCACCACCTGCCGCGGCGAATAACGCAACAAGGCATCGGCAAACTGCTCACCGGGCAAAGGGGGTTCGGCCGCGGTAAATTCACCGGTTTCGTTCATGCGCCGATTCGCCAGGTGGACGCGGTAGGTGGTGCTCTCCTGCCCGTTGTTGATCAGTTCCAGTTGGGCCGCCCGCTGGTTTTTTTCAAATACGAGACGCGTCGGAAACAGCATCAGGTCTGCCAGGACAGGCGGCGCTGTCAGCAGCATGGTCAAAACGCATGGGAGCCAGACCAGGTATCGCAGCTTGGGACGGACCTGTGGCGCTGATGGCCATGAGAGGCCTGCCAGGGCCGGATTGGCACCGAAAAAAATGGAGATTGCCATGGTGATATCCCTCGTGTTCTGGTGAAGCGCCGTTTTCAGTTGAAATCAACCGTGACGTTAAAACTGCCGCTGTAGCTGCCACTGCTCTGGTTGCTGGCTACGCTGAGCGTGGCGCCAACCGTAAATACGAGAGTCCCGATGCCGCGCTGGCCGCCTGACGTGCTGCTGGTGAAGGAATTGACAGCCATGGTGATCGCTGGGTTGCCCGTCAACGACAGGAACACCACGCCATTGCCAGGCAAGGTTACGGAGTAAGTGTCATCGGGGTTGCCCCCACTCAAGCTGAATGACCCAGCAGCCCCGCTGCCAGAAGACACCAGAACGGCGCCGCCCCCGGCACTGCGCGCACCAGCCGCGGTGATGGTCACCGTCCCGCTGCTGGCACCAGGCGCAAAGCTGCCGAAAGCCAATGGCGAGTTGGCCGTCAAGGACTGTGCCCAGCTCACTGAAGCAGGGGTGATGGCGCAAATCAGTGCGAAGAGGACGCTTGCCGTTTTCATCGCAGACATTTCCCGACAACCCCCGTCTTGATGCGAGGCCGTCTGTTATGAGGCCATCTATCCGAAAACCACAGAGCTTGGCCGGGGCCCACCGCATTCAGACGCGTGTGAGCGTCAGCGGAACGACCCCGCTCACCAGGATCGCGGGGGCCTTAGTTGTAGTCAACCGTAACGTTGAAGGTTCCGGTGTACGCCCCGGCCACCTGGCCGGTAACAGTGGTGATGGTTGCGCCCACCCCCAAGGTCTGCGCACCTGCGGTCAATGTACCGGCCGTGGCGGGGAAGCTGGTGAAGTCGCTCACAGCCATGGTTCGGGTTGCATCCGCTGCACCTGTCGTGATGTTCACTGTGCCGTTGCCCGGCAAAGTGATCGCATAAGTCAGGGCTCCTTCACCGGTGACGTTGTACGTGGCCCGTCCGGTCGTTGAAGTGGCGAGCAGCGCGCCGGTGTTGGTCCGTGCGCCGGTGTTTGCGTTGATCGTCACCGTTTGTCCAGCCGCGCTGGTGGAAAACGATCCAAAGCGCAAGGTAGCGGTGGCGGCAATGGCAATCGGTGCCACGACCGTCGCTGTGGCATCGTTCCCGGCCGTTGCTGCCTGCGCATTGATGCCGTGGCCCGCCACGCCCAGAACCAGGGCTGATGCCAGCGTTGCATGCAGTGCATGGTGCTTGAATGCCGAAAAACTTTCTGATTTCATGATCACTCCTTGGTTGATGAATCACCTTCAACATGCCCCAGCCTGACCACGTCCTGCCTGTTGGCGGAAATGGGAAAGCTGCAATTCCAGGGCGCCAGATTGTCCATTTCGCCCTTCGGACCGCTTTTTTTGTATCTTTTATGCGATTCTATTTTTCAAAATGTGACTTTTGTTGGGAAAAATTGGATTCATCTGGTGATATTTTTACATTTCATTCTTTTTTATGCTAAAGGATGAGTTTTAGGCGCCGCATAGAGTCTCTTCTAGGACTTTGGGCTTATACCCACGCCGCACCTGGCGACACGGCGACGTGATTTGGCAACACATGAACACGCCAAAACACTGTGCACGGCTGCAAGGCGGCGCCAGTGGCGGTCCGAACAATAAAAAAAGGAGGGGGTTGGAGCGCAATGCGTGGAGCACTGGTCTGCCCGGAGGGGATCGAACCCCCGACCCTCAGCTTAGAAGGCTGATGCTCTATCCAACTGAGCTACGGGCAGATATGAAAAAAGCCCACAAAGTGAGCTTTTTTATAAGGATTCATGGTCGGAGTACAAGGATTCGAACCTTGGACCCCCTGGTCCCAAACCAGGTGCGCTACCAGACTGCGCCACACTCCGACAAGTCCAAGATTATAGCGCGAACTGTTAACCGCCTGGCAGTCCTGTCCATTTATTTGCCGCTTGATCGTGGCCACTGGTCTGAGCCACCTCCGGTCCGGCTTGCTTCACAATGACAAAAATTTCCGGGGAAGTCCCATGAGCGTCAACATTGTGAAACTGGGCACGGCGCGCAGCGCCAATGAGGGTCTGCGCATAGGCACCGTTCGAAGGCCACCACGCGGCGTACCCAAAACGGAGTTCGCGTCTCAAAACTGGTACGACGTCTGGTACCCGAATCTGGCGCCCAGTGTGGAAACCATGAAACTCGGCCAGTCAGTGGAGTCGGACAAGGACTGGGCAGCCTTCAGCAAGAAGTACCGCGCTGAAATGAATGAGGCCGACGCCAGCCGCAACCTGGACCTGCTGGCGGCGCTGTCCCACCACACGAATTTTGCGCTCGGCTGTTATTGCGAGAACGAGGCACGCTGCCACCGCTCGCTGCTGCGGGATCTGCTCAAGGAACGCGGCGCCATGATGCTTTGACGTGTCTGCCTGGGGTGGCATTGAGGCACTCACGGTCTCGTATGAATCGAATCGCGATGCTCAAGCGCTCCGCGGCGATGCCATCACTACCTTGCGCCCAAGGGCAGCAAGAAGTAGTTCCTCAAGGGAGTCGGCACTGGTAACTGGACGCCTGCACGCGCTCACCTCCCACGTAATGCGGGTACGCGGGATGGCGGCACATGGGACGGGAGGCCAGCACGGTAAACGGCGGATGAGATGTCTTGACAGTCTGCACCAAAGCATTCGGAGGCGCGTCGCCGCCGTTCACCCACCGGTCGAGCGGATCCAGCAGGTCCACCATCGTGGGCACTTCCGGCCCGCCAGCGACCGCGCGCGAGTTGCCCGTATGTGTTGAGCCCGGTGAGACGTAAAGCCTCACGGACCTCTCTACTGCAGCCGCTCCCAGTCGCGCGACAAGTGCGTCGTGGTATTGGATTCCCATGAGAGGGCTTTGCGCCCGATCGGCAGCGTTCTCCCGCAGGATCAGCTTGCCGCCGCGCGCGAAGAAGGCCGACAGGTCCGGATTGGTGGAGTCCATCAGCGCTGAGGTTTTCTGAACCTGCGCACGGAAATCCTCGGGGCGATAGCGGCGCACGTCATAGTCCTTGTCACGGGCAACGGCATAACGGATCCAGTTGCTTCCATAGGTCCATTGCGTTGAGTTGCGCGCGGCATCGGGCGGTGTGGCGGGTGCAGCCGTGCCGGAAACCCAGCGCACCATGCTGACGGCGGAGGGGCCGTCGAGGCTATCCTCGTGCCCGTAGAGCCATTGCGGATACGTCGTGAGGCCGTTAGCGATCGGGAACGGGAACACGTAGGGCGAGTGAATGGTGCGCACGAGGCGCAGCTCGGCGTCCGAGAGGCAGTGCACCCCTGCGTCAGCACCACCGGGGCAGCGCATGGGCTGCAGGTCCACGCGGGCCTGGCAAGCCATGTAGTTGTTCGCGACGCCATCGGTCAGCCCGTCGAGCGCGTCGCACGCGTCGGAAGTGACTTTGGCAATGAGCGTAGCCTTTCCGGCTTGCAACCAGTCCTCGTGTTGCGGCACCTGGTTTCGCACGAAGGCATGGAACAGGCCCGTCCAGTTGATCACCGGGACGACACTGACGACGCCATCGTAGTCGGCCGGGAAGCGCTGCGCCATCGCCAGCCCTTCGCGGCCTCCCTCCGAGCCGCCGAAGTAAATCATGCGCTGCGGCTGGCGCGCGTAGTACGCGCGCATGACGTCAACGGCCACGTCCTTCACCTTCTTGTAGGAGGCGAAAGCGAAATTCTCGAGCATCTCTTCGTTCACCGCGAAAGCGCCGGGTTCACCGGGCGGGGAGGCTGCGGCCTGGTGGCCGGAGTCCTGGCCGAAGGTGGCGTAACCCCGCGCGATGGGAAGCGGATCATCGGGAGCCGCGTCGCGCAGGGGCGCCAAACCGGTAATCAGCACCCCGTTAAAGCCCCCGCCGCCGTACTGCAACGCCTTGCCGTTCCAGGAGGTCGGCAGGTTCAGCTGGAAGTTGATGGCCTGGGCCGCGGGGTCGCGGGATGCGATGGAGCCGCTGACCTTGCAGAACTGCGGAAGGGCCGGCCGATAAGTCCCGTTGTTGACCGTTGCCGCGGAGGCGGGCGTGAGGATCGCCGCAGTGACCGAGACCTTGCCGCTGGGGAGCGTCACCGCACCAGGTGCGATGACATGCTGCGCGAGACTGGCGCAGGAGCTTGCGAGCTGATCGGCGCTCGGGACTGTGCTGCACGCCGACAAGGCCGAGGCAAGCAGGATGAGGCCTGCACGACTGAAGCGGGAAGCAAGATGAGTCATAGTGTCTCCAGACTTGGGACGGCCAGCGAACCCGTTCCACCGTCAATCACGGTGCGTGTGTGCCGAGGCACGGAACGAAACAACAAGCAGGAAATCAGCACTGCACTGTTCGGGAAAGGCGGGAAAGTCAAACCACTGCTGCCCCGCTCTGGTCCATCAAAGTTTCACGTACTCGTATTCAATCGCGTTGGCGTTGATGCCGCGGTCCGGTGGCGCGATCCAGCCGGCCATCTTGCCGGGCTCGGTCACGCGGTGCATCAGGCTGTGGATGAATGTCTTGTCCTCGTCGGTCGGCAGCCAGTCGTCCTTTTTGGCATTGAACTCGGCTTCGCTGATCGGATGGCCCTGTGGGTCGGTGTGTGCACCGGCCCAGGCCCCGACGCTGCGGCGAAAACGGGTGTTCGGCAGGCTCAGCTCGAAATCCACGCCGGCGCGCTTGATCGCCATGTTCCAGCGCGTCACGCCGACATTGCAGTCCTTCACGTATTCGAGGCGGGTGATCTCGTTCATGCCATTGCGCGTGGAAATCGTTTCATTCTTCAGGCCGCCCTTGCCGTCCGGCACCTGGATGGTCATTTCGCTTTCGAGCTCGACGTGGTCGGCGAACTTGGCTTCGTCGGGCCGGCCCTTGATGCCGTTGCTGAAGTAGTTGGCAGCATTCGACGAGGCTTCCGAGCCGAACAGGTCCAGCGAGGAGGTGAACCAGAAGTTCATGAATTTCTGGACGGTCGGCAAGTCGATCACGCCGGCCTTGCGCAGGGTGTCGACGTTGTCGGTGTCCAGTTCCTTCATGACTTCCAGCGTGCGCTTGATGACGCGGCCTATGCCGGTCTCGCCGACAAACATGTGGTGGGCTTCCTCGGTCAGCATGAAACGCGTGGTGCGGGCCAGCGGGTCGAAGGCGCTTTCGGCGAAGGACTTGAGCTGGAACTTGCCGTCGCGGTCGGTGAAGTAGGTGAACATGAAAAAGCTCAGCCAGTTGTCCATGGGCTCGTTGAAAGTGCCCAGGATGCGCGGCTTGTCGGCGTCGCCGCTGTGGCGCGTCAGCAGTTCCTCGGCTTCCTCGCGGCCGTCACGGCCGAAGTGCGCATGCAGCAGATAGACCATAGCCCACAGGTGCCGGCCCTCTTCCACATTGACCTGAAACAGGTTGCGCAGGTCGTACAAAGAAGGCGCGGTGTGGCCCAGCAGGCGCTGCTGCTCGACCGAGGCCGGCTCGGTGTCGCCCTGGGTCACGATCAGTCGCCGGAAGGCGCTGCGGTACTCGCCCGGCACTTCCTGCCAGACGTCCTGGCCCATGTGGTCGCCGAATCCGATCTTGCGGTTTTCTTCCTTGTCGGCCAGGAAAATGCCCCAGCGGTAGTCGGGCATGGGTGTGTAGCCGTAGCTGGCCCAGCCGGACGCATCCACGCCAACGGCTGTGCGCAGATAGACCTCTTTGGCGTTGAAATCGCTAGGCCCCATTTCGTCCCACCAGCTCATGAAGGCCGGCTGCCAGTGCTCGAGGGCACGCTGCAACTGGCGGTTCTCGCCGAGGTTGACGTTGTTGGGGATCAGGGCCTGCAGGTCAATGGTGCTCATGGTGTTAAATCCTTTTCCAGTCGAATTTCGCTTTTTTGCCCGTACCGAAAAGTTTCAGCGCGCCGTCTTCACCGACTGCGTTGGGGCGAATGAAAATCCAGTTCTGCCAAGCCGAGAGGCGGCCGAAGATACGCGTTTCCATGGTCTCCTTGCCGGGGAAACGCAGCGAGGCTTCCATGCCGGTCATGGCGTCGGGCGACATGGACGCACGCTCTTCCAGCATGATGCGGATCTCGTCTTCCCAGTCGATGTCGTCCGGGGTCAAGGTGACCAGGCCCAGTTCCAGCGCCTGGTCGGCGCGCAGCTGGCTGTCGCCGAGTTTTTCCAGCTGGCCGATGGTGACGGCGTCTTCGCAGAAACGCGTCTGCAGGCGCGTCAGGCCGTTGACGGCCGGAAACCAGCCGAAGTTGGCCGGGCTCAGTTGCAGCGCGGGCGCGGCATCGGGCGAATCCGGCAGGTCCAGCATGTAGATGCGATCGCAGGCCAAGGCCAGTTCGTAAAACGTGCCGGCAAAACAGGAGCCGGCATTGACCAGCGCAATCAGCGATCGGCTGGTCACGTCGATGCGCGCCAGCGTGCGGCGCAGCGCGCCCGTGGTCTCCTTCACCAGCCAGTGGTCCTTGAGTTTGGCCAGCACCTCGTCCATGCGCATCACCTGGCCGGCGTCGCCCGTGGTCTTGATGACCCAGGTGCCGACTTCGAGCTCGTTGGTGCGCAGGTTCAGGATCGCGTCGTCGAGTTCGCGCTGCAGCTTGAGCGGGTACCAGTTGGCACCGGCAGCTTCAATCGTTTCGGGCGTGGACTCGATCGCGGCGGCGGGCGCTTTCACGGTGATGGTGGCGATACGGGTGGCGCGGTCCACCTGCGCATCGACCACGCTGTAGTGGTAGCCGGCATCGTCGATCAGCACCTTGAGCGCCGTCAACTCGATGCCTTTTGAACCCGCAGCCCGCGTGGAACGTGCGCGCAGTGCTTCTATTTCTGTAGCAAGCAAGGCGCCGAACTGCTGCGGCTTGGCATAGGCGTCGATCAGTTTCCAGTCTTTCGCGCGGTCGGCGCGCACACCTTCGCTGGTGGTGCAGAAGATGTCTGCCAGGTCGCGGCGCACCTTGCGCTTGTCGGTCACGCGCGTCAGGCCACCGGTGCCGGGCAACACGCCGAGCAGCGGCACTTCGGGCAGGCTGACGGTTGAAGAACGGTCATCGACCATCACAATGCGGTCGCAGGCCAAAGCCAGCTCGTAGCCGCCGCCAGCGCAGGCGCCGGTCACGGCGGCAATGGCTTTCAGGCCGTCGTGGCGCGAGGAATCTTCCAGGCCGTTGCGGGTCTCGTTGGTGAACTTGCAGAAGTTGACCTTCCAGCCGTGGGTGGACAGGCCCAGCATGTAGATGTTGGCGCCCGAGCACCAGATTTTCTCCTTGCCGCTTTCGAACACCACCACCTTGACGGCCGGGTGCTCGAAACGGATGCGGTTGATCGCGTCGTGCAGCTCGATGTCCACGCCCAGGTCGTAGCTGTTGAGCTTGAGCTTGTAGCCGGGCTTGATGCCACCGTCCTCGTTGATGTCGAGCTTGAGGCGGGCCACATCGCCCTCCACGCCCAGCGTCCAGTGCTGGTACTTGGTCGGGTGGGTGGCAAAACTCACGAGTTCGCGCTCCTGGCCTTCAATCACCTGTTTGAACAAAAGCGGTTCGGTCATGGCGTTCATGGGGATTCTTTCGGTTGTGCCTGAACAGGAACGGCGCGTTCCATGTCTTTCAGGCTTTGTTTCAGTGTGCGGGCCGAGGTGTCCACCACCGCATCGGCGCGCGCGTACAGCGCTTCGCGGCTGGCCAGAATCCGGCGTATATCTTCCATCGCCTCGTTGGTGGCACCGCGGGTGGTGTCAAACGGCCGCATGTCGCCCTGCGCCACCACACGGGCCATGTGTTCCTCGGGGCTGGCCTTGAGCCAGACGCAATAAAAGCGGCTTTGCAGCAGGTCAAAGGTTTCGCGCTCACTGACAATGCTGCCGCCTGTTGTCATGACGACGCCGTCGGCATGGTCCTCGGCTATGCGAAACAGAGCGCGGCGCTCGTAGCGGCGGTAACCGGCCTGCCCGTGCAACAGCAGGATTTCATTCATGCTGGTACCGGCTTCACGCTCGATCTCGCGGTCGAGCTCGATAAACGGCACGTCGCGCTCGGTCGCCAGCTTCAGGCCCAGCGTGGACTTGCCCGCGCCGCGCAGGCCAATCAGCGCAATCCGCTGCTCGCGGCCTGCCGCATCACTGAGGCCAAAGCTGCTGCCCAACAAGGCATAAGCCTGGTCCAGTTGCGTGTCGTCCAGCCGGCCCAGCAAACCCTGTACCCGGGCCAGCGCCGGCCGGGCTGCGTCCTGCAGCAGTTCAAGAATGGAGATATTCAGGGCGCGGGCAGCGGCTTCGAGCGAGTTGATTGACACATTGCCCTTGCCGCTTTCGACGTCGGCCAGAAAACGCTCGCTCAGCCCGGAATCACTGGCCAGGGCCTTGCGCGTCATGCCGCGGCGGGCGCGCCAGGCACGCACCCGGGCACCGAGTTCGGCCAGCGTGGCTTTTGCTTCAATTTCGGACATTACTTGCATCGAACACCACTTTTTGTGAAAAGTATTTGCGCTATATCAAGATTGCAGTATACTTCACATCAAGTAACCGTCAAGCAGTTTATTGCATCTTTTTTCCGGAGACCCTTGATGAAACTCAAAATCCTGGTGGGCACCATGACCAGCACCGCCGACTATGTAGCGCAGGCCATACAGATGGATTGCGCCGACCTGGTGGCGGACATTGAAGTGCAGCTCATGGATGGCCTGGACATCAGCACCTTCATGGCCACAGCCGAAGAAGATGCAATATATCTCATATGCACCTCCACTTACGGCCAGGGCGATGTGCCGGACAACGCACGGGTGTTGTACGACTCGCTCGACAGCCAGCCCCAATTCCTGGGCCATGTGCGTTACGGCGTGATTGCCCTGGGCGACCGCACCTACCAGCAAACCTTTGCGTTTGGCGGCAAAAAATTCGATGAGCGGCTGCAGGGCCTGGGCGCCCAGCGCATCGGTGACATCTGGATCCACGACGCCAGCGCTGGCACCCTGCCCGAAACCGAAGGCGCTACCTGGTGCCGCGAGTGGCTGGCGCTGGTGCTGAGCAGCACGCCGAGCACCGAGGCAGCCTGAGCGTTCACAGAGAAAAACAAGCTGTCCGCCATTGCGCAGCGGGCGAAGGCAGCTATAAAAAGCAGAGCATCCGGAGACCATGATGAAACTGAGCCGCGCCGACCACAGCAGCAGCCCGCCGAGGGTGGAAATTCCCCGCGAGTACAACGCCGCCCACGACCTGCTGGAGCGCCATGCCGGGCGTAGCGCCAAAGTGGCCTTCATCGACGCCAGCAGCGGCGTCACGCTGAGCTACGGCGCGCTGACCGGGCAGGCCCACCGTTTTGCCAACGCCCTGCGTGCCCAGGGATTTGCACCCGAAAGCCGCGTTCTGCTGGCCATGCACGACAGTACCGAGTGGCCGGTGGTTTTTCTCGGCTGCATCCTGGCAGGCGTGGTACCGGTGGCGGCCAACACCCTGCTGACCACACCTGACTTCGACTTCATGCTGCGCGATTCGCGAGCCCAGGGTCTGGTCGTGTCCAGCGCCCTGCTGCCGGCTTTTGAACCCATTCTGGCCAGCCTGCCGGCGCTGCGCAGCGTGATCGTTGCCGGCGTCGAAGACTCCGCATCCCATACGACACTGGCCCAATTACTGCGCGCGCAGCCAGCTACCAAAAACGTGGCAGACACCCTGGCCGATGAAGCCTGCTTCTGGCTTTATTCCAGCGGTTCAACCGGCACCCCAAAAGGCACGGTGCATCTGCACAGCCACCTGATCCAGACCGCCGAGCTGTACGGCCGCGGCGTGCTGGGCATCCAGGAATCGGACGTGGTCTATTCCGCGGCCAAGCTGTTTTTTGCCTATGGCCTGGGCAACGGCCTGACCTTTCCCATGAGTGTGGGCGCCACCACCATCCTTTTGCCGGGCCGGCCCACGCCGGCGGAAGTTTTTGGCATTTTGAAAAAGCACCAGCCCACTATTTTTTATGGCGTGCCCACGCTGTACGCCGCGCTGCTGGCTGATGCGGCGCGGCCGCAAAAAGCAGAGCTGAAGCTGCGCGTCTGCACCAGCGCCGGGGAGGCCCTGCCGGCAGAAATCGGCAGAAAATGGACGGCACAGTACGGCTGCGAGATTCTTGACGGCATTGGTTCCACCGAGATGCTGCACATTTTCCTGAGCAACCGGCCCGGCGCCGTGCGTTATGGCACGACGGGCCAGGCGGTGCCCGGTTATGAGTTGCGCATCGCCGCAGACGACGGTCAGGACTGCGGCCCCGGCGAGATTGGCGAATTGCAGATCAAGGGGCCGAGCTCGGCGCTGATGTACTGGAACAACCGCGCCAGGACCAAAACCACGTTTGCCGGCGACTGGACCCGCAGCGGCGACAAGTACACGGTGGATGCCGACGGTTACTACACCTATGGCGGCCGCAGCGACGACATGCTGAAGGTCGGCGGCATTTATGTCTCCCCGTTTGAAGTCGAGGCCAGCCTGATGACCCATCCCGCAGTTCTGGAGGTGGCCGTGGTCGGGCTTGCCGACGCCGACGAGCTGGTCAAACCCAAGGCCTATGTGGTGCTCAAAGCCGGGCAATCGGTATCGGCCGACGAGCTGAAGGCCCATGTCAAGCAGCAACTGGCACCCTACAAGTACCCGCGCTGGATAGAGTTTGTGGCCGAACTGCCCAAAACCGCGACTGGCAAGATCCAGCGTTTCAAATTGCGGCAACACGCCCCATGACAAAAGCTGGCAGGGTAATTGCTTTAGATATAAACAATTTAATCTTCAATCTCGGGTTTTTCACTAGGGTATTTTCACAGACCGGCCCTTACCATTTGCACCAGCACACGCATCCCTTGACGTTTTCAACCAGGAGTTATCCATGACATCACGCCTTCCCTCACGCCGCCTTGTTCTGAGCCAGAGCGCAGCCCTTATCGGCGTGGCCTCCACCGGCCTGCTGCTCCCGCAAATGGTGCGGGCGCAATCCGGCAAGGTGCGTGTGGGTTTCATGCTGCCCTATACCGGCACATTCGCCCAGCTCGGTGTGGCGATTGAAAACGGTTTTCGCCTGGCGATTGACCAGCAAGGCGGGAAACTCGGTGGCCGCGAGATCGAATATTTCAAGGTGGACGACGAATCCGAACCGTCCAAGGGCATTGAAAACGCCAACAAGCTGGTGCAGCGCGACAAGGTGGATGTGCTGGTGGGTACCGTTCACTCCGGCGTCCAGATGGGCATCCAGAAAGTCGCGCGCGACTCCGGCGTGCTCAGCCTGATCCCGAACGCCGGTGTACATGCCGCCACACGCGGCCTGTGTGCCCCCAACGTGTTCCGCACCTCCTTCAGCAACTCGCAACCGACACGCGCACTGGGCCAGGCCATGGTCGCCAAAGGCCACAAAAAGGCGGTCTGGATCACCTGGAAGTACGCAGCCGGTGACGAAGCTTTTGAAGGCTTCAAGGAAAGTTACACCGCAGCCGGCGGCACGATTGTCAAGGAGCTGGGCCTGCCTTTCCCGCAGGTCGAGTTTCAGGCGCTGCTGACCGAAATTGCCGCGCTCAAGCCCGACGCCGTGGCCTGCTTCTTCGCCGGTGGCGGCGCCGCCAAGTTCATCCGTGACTATGCGGCTGCCGGTCTCAAGGGCAAAATCCCGCTTTACGGCTCGGGCTTTCTGACCGAAGGCGTGCTGGACGCCGCCGGCCCGGCAGCAGACGGCATCGTGACCACCATGCATTACAGCGACTCGCTGGACACGCCGCGCAACAAGGCCTTCCGCCTGGCCTACGCCACCGCTTTCCGCAGCCAGCCCGATGTGTATGCGGTGCAGGGTTACGACACCGGCCTGCTGCTGGCCCAGGGCGCCAACGCCGTCAAGGGTGACCTGAACAGCAAACCGGCCCTGTACAAGGCGCTGGAGTCCGCCGTGATTGACAGCCCGCGCGGCAAATGGACCATGAGCAAGTCACACAACCCGGTCCAGGACATCTACCTGCGCGTGGTCGAAAACAAGGAAAACAAGGTCATCGGTGTGGCGGCCAAGGCCCTCGCAGACTCTGGTGCCGGCTGCAAGATGTAGCCCCCACGGTCGTTCGCTTCGTGTAACTCCCTGCCCCCCGAGGGGGCCGCTGCGCCTGCGGGCCGGCTAAGCCGGACCCGCGGCCCCTGCTGGGCTTAAGAGACCGGGGGACGCGCTGGTACGACGCGTGCTTGCTGTCCTGTCGCAATGCTATCTTCCCCTCCATGACCCTCACCACCTACCTTCTCTACCTGGCAGCCGTGGCGCTGCTGATTCTCACACCCGGACCGACCATGCTGATGTGCATGACGACCTCGCTGAACCATGGCCCGCGCAAGGCCATGACGTCGGTGGCCGGCAGCGTCGCTGCGGTGTTGTGTGTGATGCTGCTGTCGGCACTCGGGCTCGGTGCGCTGCTGGCGGCTTCCGAAACTGCCTTCACCGTGGCCAAGGTGGTCGGCGCGGCCTACCTCGTTTACCTGGGGATCAAAACATTCCGCAGTGATGCCACCGTGCTGCGTACCGATGCGGGTGTGAACGAATCGCCTCGCCGCTCGTTTTTCCTCCGCGGATTCCTGGTCGGTGCGAGCAATCCCAAGGCGGTGCTTTTCTTCGCTGCGTTTTTTCCGCAGTTTCTCGATCCGGCTGCGCCTTTTGTGCCGCAGTTTGCCATCCTCGCGCTGACCTTCATGGCCTTTGAATTCAGCGTGCTGAGCGGTTGCGCGCTTGGCGTGTCGCGCGTTGCGCCGCTGCTGCGCTCCAGCCGCGCTGTGCGCTGGTTCAACCGCGCCTCTGGCGGGCTGTTCACCCTGATGGGCGGCCTCCTGCTGCTCACACGCCGGCAAGCCTGAACCTGCGCCATGGATCTCGCCAACTTACTCATCCAGCTGCTCAACAGCGTGCAGTACGGTTTGCTGCTGTTCATGCTGGCCGCAGGCCTGACGCTGATCTTCGGCATCATGGGTGTGGTCAACCTGGCGCACGGCAGTTTTTACATGCTGGGCGCCTACCTGGCCTGGTCGCTCAGCGCGTATTTCGGCAGCCTGACGCTGGCCATCCTGGCCGGCGCCGCACTTTCCGCGATTTTTGGACTGGCGCTGGAATGGCTGCTGTTTCGCCACTTCTACCAGCGCGACCACCTCGACCAGGTGCTGCTGACCTTTGGCCTGATCTACATCTTTGAAGAGCTGCGCTCCATACTCTGGGGCGACGACGTGCACGGCGTGACGATTCCCGAGCTGCTCAGCGCGTCCATCCCGCTGACCGAGAACCTGTCCTACCCGGTCTACCGCCTCTTCATGTCGGGCGTGTGTATCGCGCTGGCGCTGGGCCTGTACCTGCTGATCTCCAGAACCCGGCTCGGCATGAAAATCCGCGCCGGCGCCTTCAACCGCGACATGGCCGGTGCGCTGGGCATCAACATCAAGCTGATCCATGCCGTGGTGTTTGCACTCGGCGTCACACTGGCCGCCGTGGCCGGCATGATTGCCGCGCCGATTGCCAGCGTCTATCCGAATATGGGCTCGCAGGTGCTCATCATGTGTTTTGTCGTGGTGGTGATAGGCGGCATAGGCTCGGTGCGCGGCGCCCTGATTGCTGCGCTGCTGGTCGGTCTGGTCGATACCTTTGGCAAGGTGTTGCTGCCGCAGATCGCCGGCATGCTGGTTTACATGCTGATGGCGGCAGTCCTGCTCTGGAAGCCTGAAGGGCTGTTCAAACAATGAGCACGCTGCAAGCCAATCTCGAAGTGTTGCCGCGCGGCGTTCAGATCACGCTTGCGCTGGGCCTGGTCGCACTTGCGGTTTTTCCTTTTGTCGGTACCGACTTCTACACCCAGATGGTCACACGCATGATGATCATGGCGATTTTTGCCATGAGCCTGGACTTGCTGCAGGGCGTCACTGGCCTGGTGTCGCTGGGCCACGCAGCCTACTTTGGCCTGGCCGGTTACGCGCTGGCCTTTCTCACACCCCAGGGCGAAGCGGTCAGCCTGTGGTGGACCCTGCCGCTGGCGGTGCTGGCATCGGGCCTGGCGGCGCTCATCATCGGCTTTTTTGTGGTGCGTACCCACGGCATCTATTTCATCATGGTGACGATGGCGTTTGCCCAGATGGTGTTTTTCCTGTTTTTTGACAACAAGGTGCTGGGCGGCTCCGACGGGCTGTATGTCAACTTCAAGCCCGACACCACGCTGTTCGGCTGGATGCCCTTCGATTTGGACAACAAGCGCACGCTGTACTACTTCACGCTGGCCGTGATGCTGGCGGTCTATGTCTTCCTGCGCCGCCTGCTGTGGAGCCCCTTTGGCCGCGCGCTGGCCGGCATCCGTGTCAACGAACACCGCATGCGCGCCATGGGTTACGGCACCTTTCGCTACAAGCTGAGCGCCTTCACACTGGCCGGCGCGCTGGCCGGCCTGGCCGGTTATCTGTGGGGCACGCAAACCGGTTACATCAACCCCGAACTCATGGGTTTTCACATGAGCGCACACGGCATCATGATGGTCATCCTGGGCGGCATGGGCAACTTTGCCGGCGCCATCGTCGGCGCCTTTGCCTTTGAATACCTGCTGCATGTGTTCAAGGATTTGCCGCAGCTGGGTGCTGTGAACCTGGGCAAACACTGGCAACTGTGGATGGGTCTGTTCATTGTGCTGCTGGTGACTTTTGCGCCACGCGGCATCCTGGGCCTGGTGGAGCGCTTTGGCAAATCAGCGAAAGCCGGCGATGAGTGAAGCACAACGCGCCGCCGGGCCGCCCCAAGGCGCGGACGCCCCAACAAGTCGTGAAAGGGGCAGCGCACAGCCGGAGGCACACGAAGTGGCAAGCGCGGGGGCCACACTCCTTTCGGCAAAAAACCTGACCAAACGTTTCGGCGGCCTGGCCGCCGTGAACGATGTGTCGATTGAACTGCAGCGCCAGCAAATCCATGCGGTGATCGGCCCCAACGGCGCTGGAAAATCCACGCTGACCAACCTGCTGTCCGGCGATTTGCCGCCCACTTCAGGCTCGGTACAGCTCGGCCATCAGGACATCACGGGCTGGAACCCCGAGAAAATATCCCGCCAGGGCCTGGGCCGCAGCTACCAGAAAACCAACATCTTCCTGCCCTTCACGGTGTGGGACAACGTGCGGCTGGCCGCCCAGTCGCGCGAACCACATGCCTTGCGCTGGCTCAGAAGCGCTACTGATTTTGTAGCTGTCAATGCGCGTGCCACCAGGGCCATTGAGCTTTCCGGCCTTGAACACCGGAAAAATGCCATGGCCGGCACCATCAGCCATGGTGAGCAACGGCAGCTTGAAATTGCGATGACCCTGGCCACCGAACCGCAGGTATTGCTGCTGGACGAACCGCTGGCCGGCATGGGTGTGGCCGAGGCCGAACGCATGGTGGCGCTGCTGCTCAAGCTCAAGGCCGGGCACGGCATCCTGCTGGTCGAGCACGACATGGATGCCGTCTTCGCCCTGGCCGACCGGCTGACCGTCATGGTCAACGGCCAGGTGATCGCCAGTGGCACGCCCGCCGAGATCCGGGCCGACGCCAGCGTGCAGGCAGCCTACCTCGGCGAGGAACACTGATGGCCGAACTTCTGATCGATGCCAAAGGCGTCCACACCTGTTACGGCGCGAGCCACATCCTGCGCGGCATCGATTTTTCTGTCGCGCGCGGAGAAACCATAGGCCTGATGGGCCGCAACGGCATGGGCAAAAGCACGCTGCTCAAAAGCATCATGGGCCTGGTCAAACCGCGCTCGGGCAGCATCACCATCATGGGCCAGGCCATGGCTGGCCGGGAGCCCTACGAAATTTCCCGGATGGGTATTGCCTATGTGCCCGAAGGTCGCGGCATCTTCGGCAACCTCAGCGTGGTCGAAAACCTCAAAATGGCGGCGCGTGCCGGCACCCGTGGCCAGCGCGACTGGACTTACGAACGTGTGCTCGAGACCTTCCCGCGCCTGCAGGAGCGCCTGGGCCATGGCGGCCAGCAGCTGTCGGGCGGCGAGCAGCAGATGCTCACCATAGGCCGGGCCCTCATGACCAACCCCGACGTGCTGATACTCGACGAAGCCACTGAAGGCCTGGCCCCGCTGATTGCGCGCGAGATCTGGCGCATCTGCGGGGTGATACGCGCCAGTGGCATCAGCAGCGTGATTGTCGACAAGAACTGGAAACACGTGACCCAGATCACCGACCGAAACCTCATCCTGGTCAAGGGTGAAGTGGTGTTTGCAGGCAGCTCTGCGGAGCTGAACAGCCGGCCGGAGCTGCTGACGCAATACCTGGGCGTCTAGGGGCAGGCAGCGAATCGACAAAGCCCGTCCCGCATGGCATCATGACTTACCCGGTGCATTGCCAGGTGACCCGGACATATTGGTGACCGCGTCGAACTGAAAGGCTACATTCATGCGTTGGCCCTGGCAAGTTGATGCAGTCTCTCCGCCCTACCAGCGGCCTTCCGGCTCCCCACAGCCCTCCATCGTCCGCCCCATCGCCTGGCTGGCGGGCGGACTGGTCATCGTATCGGCCTGCGCTGTTGCCATCGCGCTGTCCTACCTGCGCGGCGAAGCGCTGCGTTCTGGCGAGGTTCTGACCCAGTCCCTGGTACAGGTGATTGAGGAGCAAACCAGCCGCACCTTCCAGACGGTCGATCAACGCCTGCTGCTTGCGGCCAGCCAGTTGCAGGCCCTGCAGGTTGAAAAGAAGCTTGACGAGAACTCGGCCCGGGCCATGCTGCGCGAGCAACTCCAGGCCCTGCCTTTTGTGCGCGCCATCTGGGTGCTGGACGCTGAAGGCCGCATCCTGTTTGACTCGGAAACCGGCAACACTGGCCGGTCCCTGGCCGACCGCGAGTACTTTCAGATTTACAGGCAACAACCGGCCACGCAATTCCACCTCAGCGCGCCTGTGCGCAGCCGCGCGACGGGCACCTGGCTGCTCAGTGCATCGAGGCCGCTGCACACCCGTGGCGAGAAATTTTCCGGCGTGATTGTGGCCGCCGTCCAGCCGCCCTACTTCGACAAACTCTGGCGCGGGATCAAGCTCGGTGAAGGCGGCGCGATTGCGCTGTTTCGCCGCGACGGCACACTGATGATGCGCAGCCCCATGGATGATGCAGCCATGGGCAAGGCTTTCCCCCATCTTCCCCTGTTTTCAGAGTTTGCCAAAAACCCCCAGGGCACCTTCACCACCACCAGCACCTTCGACGCCCGCGTCCGCATGATCGCTTACCGCGGGCTGGAACCTTACCCCGAACTCGTTGTTCTGGTGGGTTCTCCCTATGAAGATGTGCTGGCGGCATGGACGCGTTTCGCCACCCTGACCTGGCTGATCTGGTTCGCCGCAGCGGTCACCGTCACGCTGCTCTCGGTGCTGCTGTTCCGCTATGCGCAGCAACGCGAACGCACCGAGTCGCGTTTTCGCCAGCTGGCCCAGGCCATGCCACAAATCGTGTTCATCACCGATGGCAGCGGTTTCATGGTTTTCATCAATGACCAATGGACCCATGTCACCGGGCAACCGGTGGAAGCATCCCTCAATGGCGGCTGGTTCAAGCGTGTGCACCCGGATGACCTGGCGCAGACCATGGAGGATTTCCGGGTGGCGATCGAGACCGGGCAAAGCATGCACAACGAGCATCGCCTGCTTTGCGCGGACGGCAGCTACCGCTGGCAGCTGGCGCGTGTCCTGCCGAACCGCGACACCAGCGGACGCATCATCTCCTGGTACGGTACCTCCACGGACATCGACGACCTGAAGCAGGCAGAAACCGCCCTGCACGCCAAAACCGGACTGCTTCGCATGGCGGGTCAACTCTCCCGGCTGGGCGGCTGGGCGCTGGAATTGCCGGAGCGGCGATTTTTATGGTCCGACGAAGCCTCCTTCGTGCTCGAATTACCCATGGGCAGCGCGCCCACGCTCGAGTCGGCGATTGGCCTGTGCGCCCCGCAGTCGCAGGCGCTGGCGTCTTCGGTGGCGCAGGCCTGCATCGAACACGGCACACCCTTTGACGTGGAAGTCGAGATGCTGACAGGCACCGGACGCAGCATCTGGGTGCGCTCCATGGGCCGGGCCGTGCGCGATGCCGGCGGCAACATCGTGCGCATGCAGGGCGCGCTGCAGGATATCACCACGCGCGTCAAGGCCGAGCGGGAAGTCAAGGCCCAGCTGCATACCCTGCAACGCGCCGCAGAGGCGGCCCAGAACATCACCCGGCATCAGACCCTTGAGGCGACGATGCACGAAGCCGCGGAACAGGTGCGCGTGATTCTGGGCGCGCAGCAGGCGTTGATCGGCCTGGCGCACGAAGGCAGCCCCGGGGGAATGATCACGGTTCCGGCGGTCCCGCAGCGTGACGCGGATTGCCTGCGGCTGATCGATGATCCGCAGGCGATCAGCCTGCAAACCGTGGTCTGCGACAGCAACCTCCCCCTGCGCATGAGCCAGGCCGAGCTGGCGGCTCATCCGGACTGGCTCGCCCCGGACAGAAAACCCGGTGCCGATCCGGTCAGCGGCTGGCTGACCGTTCCACTGACAGGCCGCGAGGGCGCAAATATCGGCTTTCTGCAGCTCTGCAACAAGCAGGGCGGCGAATTCACGCAGCAGGACGAATACGTCGCCACCGAGCTGGCCCAGCTGGCGGCCATCGCGATTGAAAACGTCAAGCTGCTGGCTGAAGTGCGCAACCTCAACAGCGGCCTGGAAGAAAAAATCACCCAGCGCACCCGCGAGTTGTCGCGCCAGGAAGCACTGTTCCGCACACTCGCCGAGCAGGCGCCGCAACCGATCTGGACCGTCGACCCGCGCGGCGCGGCCACCTTCTTCAGCCGCGCCTGGTACGGGATCACCGGCGGCGCGCCGCCTGACTGGCTCGGTGATGCCTGGGTTGATCTGGTGCATCCCGACGACGTGGACGAAATGAGCCAGAACTGGATCCGCTCCTGCAAAAACCTCAGCCTGTACACCGGCATACGGCGGCTGCGCGGCCACGACGGCAGTTACCACGCCATGTCTTACCGGGCCTCGCCGGTTTTTAATGAACTCGGCGAGGTCACCTTCTGGGTTGGCATCGACGTCGACGTCACCGAGACCCAGGCGATTGAAACCGCGCTGCGGCTGTCCAACGCGGAGCTCGAAGCCTTCTCCTACTCGGTGTCGCACGACCTGCGTTCACCGCTGACCTCCGTCGACGGTTTCAGCCGGCTGCTTCTGAAGGAGCTCGACGACACCCAGAGCGCCAGGGTACGCCACTACCTGACCCGCATCCAGGCCGGTGTGGAAAAGATGGGGCAGTTGATTGAAGGCCTGCTGTCGCTGGCGCATGTGGCACGCCAGGAGCTGGACGACGAGCTTGTCGACATCAGCGCCGTGAGCCACGAGATTGTGGACCGCCTGCGCGCCGCCGACCCGGCCCGCCAAGTCCAGGTCCGGATTGAGCCGGGGCTGCGGGTTCGCGGCGATAGCCGCCTGATCTGCTCCGTCATGGAAAACCTGCTGGGCAACGCCTGGAAGTTCAGCTCGGGCCGGCCTCAAACCCGGATTGAGGTCGGCCGATCCAGCGCGGACGGCGCATTTTTTGTGCGCGACAACGGCGCCGGATTTGACATGGCTTACGCCGACAAACTGTTCGGCACTTTCCAGCGCCTGCACGACGTATCGGAATACCCCGGCACCGGCATTGGCCTGGCCACTGCGGCCCGGGTGATAGGGCGCCACGGCGGCAGGATCTGGGCTGAAGCCACGCCTGGCAAGGGAGCTACCTTCTTTTTCACTCTGCCTGCGGCCGAGCTCACCCTGTAAGCCGGCCGCGCCCCTCATCAGCAGTAAAAAGTCACATTTTTGCCATTTTTTGGCATCACCATGCTAAATAGTTTTACAAAAAGCTACACTTGGCCTCATCCGTTAAGAATTTCCAATTCAAATTAACCAAGTACTTTTTTATGAATCGCCGACAACTCCTTGCCTCAGGCAGTACTCTTGCCCTCGGATCCGCATTTTTTGCCCAATTTTCGCATGCTGTTGCGAATACGCCCTGGATCATAGGCAGCAGCGCCGCCATGACCGGGCCGTTGGGGGGGTTTGGCCAGGAGAATCAAAAAGGTGTGCAGGCAGCGCTGGCGCAGATCAATGCCAGGGGTGGCATCCATGACCGCCCCGTCCATATGGAAGTCATGGACGACGCTTACCTGCCTGCGCGCAGCGTTGAAAACATCAAAAGCCTGGCCTCCAACCCGGCCGTGGTGGGCCTGATGTCCTGCCTGGGAACAGCCAACAATGCGGCCATCACACCATTGATTGAAGCCGCCGGTCTGGTGCATCTGGCGCCCCTCACCGGCGCCAGCAGCCTGCGTAAAAGTGGTTTGCGCAACGTATTTCACATCCGCGCCAGTTACAGCGACGAGATCCAGCGCCTGGTGCAAAACGTGGCGTCCATGGGCATCAAGAATCTGGCCCTGATTCACACCGACAACCCTTACGGCAAGGAGGTTTCGGACGAATCTGCGGCGCTTCTGAAAAGCGCCGGGATCGCCGTCATCGGCGTTTATGCCCTGGCCGTGGATGGAAAAAACACCGAAGCGGTAGTGGCGCAGACCGTTGCGGCCAACCCGTCTGCCGTGGTATTGGGCACCACGGGTACCGCCACCACCGGCCTGGTGGCCGCGTTGCGCAAGGCGTCGCCTAGCATGCCGATAGCGGGCATCAGCCCCACCCTGACCCAGGAAGGCATCAGCAAGCTGGGCGCCAGCGCTCGTGGCCTGGCCCTGACCATGGTGTTCCCCGAGCCGAACCGAGCCAAGCACCAGATCATCCGCGAGTACCAGAGCGCGATGCGTGCCAGCGGCCAGGAGCGCTTTTCCACCGGCAGCCTGGAGGGCTACATCAACATGCGTGTGATGGGCGAAGCGCTGCAGCGCAGCGGCCGCTCCGCCGACCGGGAAAAACTGCGCCAGGCGGTTGCCGGTATCCGCAACCTGGATCTGGGCGGCTTTCAGATCGACTACAGCGGCACGGTTGCGCGAGTGGGCTCACGTTATGTCGACCTCGGCATCCTCTCCGGTGATGGCAGGGTCATGTCCTGAGACTGCCTGTGCCGGCCTACAGCATGTTGTTGACCACCGCCCTGCCGCGCCGCCTGATGCAGCGCGACGGCCGCAGTTCCGGCCGCAGCACGCGCAGGCCGCCGCTTGTTCCAGGTGTGTTGCGGCCCCCTTACCGTAACGTGCTGACTGCCATTGACGCCCTGGATGAACTGGTTGCAGCACTGTTGCAAAAAAATGCCGGCAAGATACCGCGCGACTTTCTGGATTGGGTGGCCGATGACATGACGCCGCGCCTTGAGGCCATGGCGCTTGAGCATTTTGCCGCACAGGGCACGCCTGCGGCCGACGACACGCGCGCCTGGGTGGCAGCCGTCTGTCAGCGTCGCCTGATGCAAAAACTCAGGGGAATCGACCCCGGCTTGCGCGAGTCGGCGCCCGAAGACCCAGACTTCATGCCGACTGAACCGGCTTGCTGACACGCTTGATCAGCGCCCGGTAAGACGCAATCGCCTTGTCGGCGGTATTTGCGTCATTCATGATGCGGTATTCGTACAGGGCGCCCAGCACCAGGCAATGAATCTCGAACAGCATCGCGGCCGGATCGATGTCTTCACGCAGTTGCTGGTGCGACATGGCCTGCATCACCGTGCGCATCATGACGCCACGCCAGGCCCGCACGTTGACGACCAGCGTGTCACGCGTGTCCTGCGCGGCTTGGTCCATGGAAAAAGCAGTGACCTCAAACAAGGCCATGCTGTTGCCCGAGCCGCTGCAGATTTTCGCGATCCAGCGTTCGACCATGGCATTGAGCCTGTCCAGCCCACGCGGCTTTTGCAACGCGGGTTCAAATATCTCGGCCAGAAAGCGCTTGCCGTATTCATCCACCAAGGCCACACGCAAGGTATCAATGGAACCGATGCGCGAAAACACGCCACTGTTGGACAGCTGCAGCTTCTCAGCCAGGCTGGGGACAGTCACCGCACCCAGGCCATGGCGCACCGCAATCTGGATGCCGGCCTCGATGATCGCGCTGCGCGTCAGTTCGCTTTTTCTGGTTTTCGCTTCCATGGCCTGATTTTAGTTCGGGCGCAGCCCGGCAGATGTGCCAGCACGTGCACCCTTGCAAGACATCACATCAGCGGCCGCAACTCGCGCGCGGCATCGAGCAGCAGCGGCAGCAGATCGCGCTGCATCAGCTGTGCAGAAAGCCGCTGCGGCGACGCCACCACATTGAGCGCAGCCACGGTTTTGCCCTGCATGTTGCGCAGCGGCACCGCCAGGGCATGCACGCCCAGTTCATGCTCTTCCACCGCCAGGCAATAGTCGTCCGCACGCACCTGCGTTATCACCGCCCGGAACTGCCGGATGTCGATGATGGTGCGCGTCGTCAGGCGCGGCAGGCTGCGGCCCTTGAGCCATTGCGTCAGCGCAGTGGGCAGCTTGGCGGCCAGCAGCACGCGCCCGGTGGATGTGGCATGCGCAGGCAGCCGCGCGCCCAGGTGCAGGCCATAGGCCAATATGCGCACAGCGCCGTCCGCACCGCTTTTCCACTCATAACCGCTGCGCCCTATGACCACCACCTCGTCACCGTCGAGCACGCCGGCTGAAAACGACTCCTGGGTCTGCGCCGCCAGCCGGTTCAGCGTCGGTTGCACCGCACGCGGCAGGCGCGCCGAAGCCAGGTAGCTGCCGGAAAAGCGCAACACCTTGGGCGCCAGCCAGTAATAACTGCCGTCGGTTTCCAGATAGCCCAGATGCGCCAGAGTCAACAGGTGGCGGCGTGCCGCCGCGCGTGTGATCCCGGCGCGTTCTGCGGCCAGCGTGGCGTTCAGGCGCTGGCGCTGGGTGTCAAAACTCTCCAGCACCGCCATGCCTTTGGCCATGCCTTCAATCAGGTCGGCTTTGGCGATTGGCTTGCCGGCCTGCAGGACGCCGCCGGTTTGCGCGGAAAGGGCTGGTGGGCTGCTCATTGCGCGATCATCGCACAAACAGCCTGTACATCGTGCAACCGCGGCCTGCCCGTCTGGCCGCAGGCGCAAGCACGGCCTACGCTATCGGTTCGCCAAAACAAAGTGGAGACAGACATGCGTACCCAGGTTGCCATCATCGGTGCAGGCCCCTCCGGCCTGCTGCTCGGCCAGTTGCTGCACAAGGCCGGCATAGACGCGGTGATTGTTGAACGCCAGAGCGGCGACTACGTGCTGGGCCGCATACGCGCCGGCGTGCTGGAACAGGTCTGTATTGACCTGCTCGACGAAGCCGGCGTCGGCCAACGCATGCACCAGGAGGGCCTGGTGCACGGCGGTTTCGACATGTTGTTCAAGGGCGAGCGCCACCGCATCGACATGAACCGCCTGACCGGCGGCAAAAACGTCATGGTGTACGGCCAGACCGAAGTCACGCGCGACCTGATGGATGCGCGCCAGGCGGCAGGCCTGACGACCATTTACGAAGCGAACAACGTCGCCGTGCACGGCTTTGACACGAAGAAGCCGCGCGTGACTTACGAAAAAGACGGCCAGACGCATGAAATCGAATGCGACTTCATTGCCGGCTGCGACGGCTTTCACGGCGTCTGCCGCGCCAGCGTGCCGGCGGGTGCGATCACCGAGTACGAAAAGGTCTATCCCTTCGGCTGGCTCGGCGTGCTCGCCGATACGCCGCCGGTGCACCATGAACTCATTTACGTCAACAGCACACGCGGCTTTGCGCTGTGTTCTCAGCGCAGCGCCACGCGCAGCCGCTACTACCTGCAGGTGCCGCTGACCGACAAGGTCGAAGCCTGGTCGGACGACGCGTTCTGGAACGAGCTGCGCCTGCGCCTGGACGCGGGGGCCCGCGACAAACTTGTCACCGGCCCGTCGATTGAAAAAAGTGTGGCGCCCCTGCGCAGTTTTGTCGCCGAACCCATGCGTTTTGGGCGCATGTTCCTGGCCGGGGATGCCGCCCACATCGTGCCACCGACCGGCGCCAAGGGACTGAACCTGGCCGCCACCGATGTGAAATACCTGTCCAGTGCACTGATAGAGTTTTATGCCGAAAAAAGCGAGGCCGGCATCGACACGTATTCAGAGCGCTGCCTCAAGCGCATCTGGCGTGCCGAGCGTTTCTCCTGGTGGTTCACCAGCCTGATGCACCACTTCCCGGAAAACGGCCCCATCGGCCAGAAACTGCAGGACGCCGAACTCGACTACATCGTGCACTCGGAGACCGGCGCGCGTTCGGTCGCCGAAAACTACGTCGGCCTGCCGCTTGATTTCGGCGCCTGACGCAGCTGGCCTTACGGCGCTTGTGGACGGCCGCTATCGGGCACATTGACCAGCAGATCGCCGGGCTGGCATTCCAGAAACTCGCAAATCTTCAGCAGCGTGTCGAAACGAACGCCCTTGACCTTGCCCTGCTTGAGCAGGGACAGGTTGGCTTCGGTGATACCGACGTAGGCCGCGAGATCCTTGGACCTGGCTTTGCGCTGCGACAGCATCACGTCGAGTTTGACGACGATGCCCAAGGGAAAACCTCAGATGAACTGCGCGTTTTCTTCAGCCAGGGCCACGGCTTTGGCCATGACGGCAGAGATCTGCCAGACCATGCCGGCAAACAGCAGCGTCAGCAGCTCATTGCTGCCCAGACCCATGGCCAGCGCGCGCTGGCCCGCCGGTGCGCCCAGCGTCAACAGCACGCTGATGGCCATGGACACCAAAAAGCCCGCCACCACCGATGCAAAAACGCCAGCGGCAAAACCGCGCAGATAACGCACGTTGCGCAGGCTGAAATATTCGCTTTGGGAGAAGCCGGAAAAGCAACGCATGGCGCAAACCAGCCCGTAGGAGGCGCAACACACCGGCACCATGCCCAGCATCACAGCAAAAATACGTTGCCACAGTTCCACCTCCAGCATGGCCGCCTGCAGCGTGGACAGGCTGACGCCCGCTCGCAGCAACAGGCCTTCGGTCGGTGTGGTCACCAGCTGGTAAAACACGGCCAGCGGCAAGGCCACAGCCAACAGGGCACAAACCCAGGCAAAAGCACTGTTCAGGCGTTGCACGTCAGGGCGTGTCAGGGTGCTGGCGGCGAATGTATTTTTCATGGCATACCTCCTGTGTCGTGAGGTGTTCATTATCGCCAAAAATATCTATAAAACAATAATTAATTTCTGTAAAACACTAATTTTGTAAAATTTCGACATGAAAGCCGTGGCTGCAAAGTCTGGTAAGGTCACTGCCATCCGGACACTTTCCGCCCCTCTTTCCCACCGACCGCCAGCACCACCATGAGCTCACCTGCCCGCGCCAAAACCCCTCACCTGCAGGCCCTGCAAGGCATACGCATCCTGAGCCTGGCGCTGAATTTGCCGGGCCCGGCCGCGCTCATGCGTTGCCGCCAGATGGGTGCGACCTGCATCAAGCTCGAACCGCCGTCGGGCGACCCCATGGGCCTGTACAACAAGCCGGCCTACGCGCAACTGCATGAAGGGGTGAAGGTGCTGACGGCTGATCTAAAAACTGAAGCCGGCCAGAAGCTGCTGCAGCGCGAACTTGAAAAAACCGATGTGCTGCTGACTTCGTTTCGCCCCTCGGCCATCGACAAGCTCGGCCTGGGCTGGAAAAAAATCCACGCGCTGTACCCGGCCTTGTCGCATGTCGCCATCGTCGGCGCTGCTGGCGCACGCGCCGAGGAACCGGGCCACGACCTGACCTACCTGGCCGACAACGGCCTGGTGCCCGGGCTGGAACTGCCCGCCACGCTGTATGCCGACATGAGCGGTTCGCTGCTGGCCAGCGAAGCCGTGTTGCAGGCCGCGCTGCCGCGGCAGGCACCGTATGCCGGCTCGGGCGATCCCCATCCGCGGGGCGCCTATGTGGAAGTGGCGCTGTCCGACGCGGCGGCCTACCTGGCACTGCCGCGCCAGTGGGGCCTGACGCAACCTGGCGGCTCCGTCGGCGGCGCTCATGCCGGCTACCGCATCTACCCCTGCCAGGACGGCCGCGTGGCCGTGGCAGCGCTGGAGCCGCATTTTGCCGCCGCCCTGTGCGCGGCCGCAGGCGTGTTAGCTGCAGACATACGCGCCATGTTTGCGCCCGCCACGCACCAGGCGCTGGCCGCTTTCATGCTGACGCAGACCCGCGCGCAGCTCGACCAGCTCGCAGCAGAAAACGACATTCCGCTCCATACGCTATCAAATCAATAGCTATCTGCGCTTGCCAGGAAAGGTCTGTAAGGGCTTTTTATCAAGAGGCTGGAATGCAGGCGGGCAGCAGGCGTAGGATGCGGATCACAGACGTTTTATCTGCCCCACCATGACCGAATTCGAACTCAAGCTGGAAATCCCGCCGGCCCGCTTCAAGGGGGTCCAGGCCGCCGTGCAGCGCGGTCAGGCGAGGTCACAACGCTTGCAGGCGCGTTACTTTGACACGCCCGATCACCGGCTGGCCGCCCAGGGCGTGGTTGTGCGCCTGCGCAAGGAAGGCCGGCAGTGGGTACAGACCGCCAAGGCGCCCGGCAAGCGCCCGCTGCAGCGGCTCGAGCACAACGTGGCGCTGGGCGTGCAAGCCACGCCGCTGCCCGATCTGGCGCGCCATCAGCATGTGGCTGTCGGGGAGTGCATACGCCGCGCACTGCAGCTCAAGCCGGGCGAAGCTTTTCCGGCGCTGGTCATGGTGTTCAGCAGCAACATACAGCGCCTGAGCCGTCTGCTGCGGGTACGCGGGGCCGTGGTGGAAATCGCGCTGGATCAGGGCCATATCGCAGCCGGCAACCTGACCCTGCCGGTCAGCGAGCTGGAGCTGGAGCTCAAGCAGGGCCAGGCCGCCAGTGCAGCCGCCCTGGCCGCGAGCTGGTGCGCCCGGCACGGGCTCTGGCTCAGCAGCGTGAGCAAGTCGGCCAAGGGCCAGCGCCTGGCGCTGGGCCAGGCCTTCGGCACGGCCACTGGTGCCAGCCCGCTGCACTACAGCCGCCACCTCACAGGCCACGCGCTGGCCGCCGCCGTGGTCTCCAGCTGCCTGGACCAGGTCTTGCCCAACGCCAGCGATGTGGCAGCCGGCTGCACCGACGGCGACACCATTCACCAGTTGCGCGTGGGCATACGCCGGCTGCGGACTGCCCTGCGTGAACTCTCTGGCCTGGCCGACGCCTGGGACGGCCACGGCCAGGCCTGGGAAACAGCGCTGGCCGCCGTTTTTCGCGAGCTGGGCCAACATCGCGACCGCGACCACCTGCTGCGCAAGCTGCAAGGCCAGATCGAAGCGGCTGGCGGTCCGGCGCTGGACTGGCGCGATGCCCTGAGCGAATTACCCAGCCCTGCTGCAGCCCTGCGTTCACCGGCTTTTCAGCAGACGCTGCTGGGCCTGATCGGCTGGGTCCATGCCGCCGACGGCCGGGAAGATCAGCCAGACCAGAAAAACAAGGCGCCCGCAAAAGCTTTGCGCCAGTGCCTGGCCAGCCTGCACCGCCAGGTGCTGGCCCAGGGCGGACAGTTCGCGGCCTTGCCGGAGGCCGGGCAGCACAGCCTGCGCAAGCGCCTGAAGCGGCTGCGTTATCTGGCCGAATTTGCGCAGCCGCTGTTTTCCGCGCGCAAGGCCAACACCTACCTCGCCGAATTGAAACCCTTGCAGGACGCTCTCGGCAGCTACCAGGACGAGTTGGCAGGGCTGCAAGCCTGGCAGACCCTGTCGGGCCATGAACCGCGCGCCCTGTTTGGCGCCGGCTGGCTCAGCGCCCGGCGCGAACCCCATGTGCTGGCCTGCCAGCAGGCCTGCGACCGTCTGGCCCGCAAGGCCAGGCCGTTCTGGGACTAGAGTCTGCCATTGCGGGCTCGACCCGCAATCCATGCCGGCAGCCCGAAGCCGCTGTTTCATGCCCCATGGATCCCGGATTGGGCCTGCCCCGGACTTGATCCGGGGTCCGGGATGACAAGCCAGACCACTCAGCCGGGCGGCGGCGCATCCAGCCGCCCCAGCACGCCCTCTATCGTGGCCACCAGCTCATCCGGGTCCACCGGTTTGACCAGATGGGCATCAAAACCCGCCAGCGCGGCCGTTTCCTTGTCACGCGACTGGCCATAACCGGTCAGCGCGATCAGGGGCACCTTGCAGGTCAGCGGATCGGCGCGCAAACCGCGCGCCACCTCATAACCGTCCATGTCGGGCAGCCCGATGTCCATCAGCACCAGATCGGGCTGGACCGCACGCACCGCAGGCAAGGTGCCGGCGCCGTCGGTGACCTCGGTCACCTGGTAGTCGAACAGGCGCAGCAGCTCGCCCAGTGTGGCGCGCGCGTCAGCGTTGTCTTCCACATAAACAATCCTGCGCCTGGCCGGCACGGGCGGCACCGGTTTCAGCTGTTCGGCCTGCGCTGCGGGAGCTGCCGCAATGGCCGGCAAGCAGAAGGAAAAAGTGCTGCCCTGACCGGGGCCGGCACTGGTGGCCTGCACTTGCCCGCCATGCAGGCTCACGAGTTGCCGCACCAGCGCCAGGCCAATGCCCATGCCGCTCTGCAAGCGGTTCGCCGGGGCCGGGCCCTGCACAAAGGGTTCAAACACACGCTGCAGCAAATCGGGCGTCATGCCGGCGCCCGGATCGCGCACAGTCACCACCGCCGTGCCCGCCTCTGCGGCGACAAACACCTCTATCTTGCTGGCCGGCGGCGAAAACTTCAGCGCATTGGTGATCAGGTTGTTGACGATCTGCTCAATCCGCGCCCGGTCGGCGTTGACCCATACCGGCGTGCTGTCAATGGCGATGACATGGCCCTGCGCGCGGTCGGTGGTGCGCAGCGCTTCCACACAACTGGCCACACAGTCGGCCAGGTTGAGCGGATGCGGCTCGAGCTCGATCTTGCCCGCCATCAGGCGGCTCACATCGAGCAAGTCGTTGACGATATGGGTCAGGTGTTTGTTCTGCCGGTTGATGATGTCCAGGTAACGCTCCGCGCGCTCCTTGTCGGGGCCGGCGCTCTCGAGCAAAGCGGCAGCGCCCGATATGGCCGCCAGCGGGTTTCTGAGCTCATGGCCGAGCATGGCCAGAAACTGGTCTTTGGCATGGTTCTCGGCCTGGGCGGTCTCGCGCGCCAGCGTCTCGTTTTGCAGCAGCCGCTCACGCTCGGCTTCAGCCGCCAGCCGCGAACTGCGTTCGGCCTGCAGCAAGGCGCCGGCATTCACCAGCGCGCCATTGAGTTCCCTCAGCTCGGCCACCGGCGTGTGCGCGGGTTGGGGGCTTTCACCACGCCCCAGCGCCGCCGCCGCTGAACGCGCGCTGTCAATGGCCGTGATAAAGCGGCGACCGAACAACACCACGGCCGCAATCGCAGCCAGCAGTGCAGAACCAATCCCCAGCAAGGACAGATAGACCGCATTGGCCGCGGCCTGTTCCACCACGGCAACCGGTGCGGCGACCGCGATGGTCCATCCGGTCAGGGACGAGTGCACAAACGCGTCGTAGGATTCCACCCCTTCCAGCGTCGAATGCCGGATCAGGCCATCGGGCGCGGCCGCCGCAGCGGCCACGAGTTCCGGCCTGGCTTGCTGGCCCAGAAATTCCTCACTCTTGTGGCTGCGCGAAATGAAATTACCGTTGCGGTCTATCACCGCAACAATCCAGGCCGGCGGCAAAGCGCCGTGCAGCGCCGCCTTTTTCCAGTAATCCACCGAAAACGCCTGCGCCACCACAAACGACTTTCCCCCTGCGGCGGCCGCCGGCACATACAGGGTGGTGAGCATTTTTCCGGAAACCGGCCCGACAAAAAGATCGGTGACCAGCGGCTTCTGGCTGCTGATCACCTGGGTCACACGCTCGCGCGCGGAAGGCGGCGGGACCGGCGTGCCATAGGGCACCAGGGTGTTGACCAACTGGGTACCGCTTTGATCAAACAGCAGCGTCCAGACGTCCGGCAACTGGTTCAGGGCAGCCGCCTGATGGTAAAACTTCTCGAAATCCCGGGCGCTGAGGTTTTCCGAGTTTCCCAGCGCCTTGAGCGCCGACAAAGACCCGTGTACATCGCGGTCCACCGTCAGCGCCGTGGCCCGCACGGTCTCGCGCAACCCGCGCAAGGCCGCCTCGCGCGCGTCATCCCGGATTTTCCCGATCGCAAAACTCGTCGCCAGCAACACCGGCGCCAGCACAGCCACCGTCATCAGAACAAGTTGGGAGCGGATTCTCATGCGGCCATTTTTACACGGCCTTTTTGGGGCTGCCAGTGCGGGAACAAAGGCCTGGACCTGGGCCCATTTCTGGACTACAGGGTCGTCCGACCTGTAAAGTCAAATCGGCCTGCAGCCCTTATTTCACTAGCGCAAGCAGCTATGAAGACGATAGCAAATCGACAGCGCCACCGTGTCCACAAGCGCCAGAATTCACAGCCTCAACCGGCCCGGCGCTTGAACTTCTGCCCCAAAGTCTCCACCAGCCCTATGGTCCAGCAAACCGGGCAGCCGCGCATCGCCACCAGCGCGCCGGCCCCGGCCAGCAAAGCCATGAAGGGCTCCGCCTGCTGCTGCGCGATGGCCCAGTACAAAAGTGTGAAGGCCACTGCGCCACACAGCAGATGCCCAGCCAGGCTCTGGCTGGCAAAAAGGCCGGTGGCGGCTTTGCGCAAGAATTTCATGGCGCCGCCTTTCCCGGCTGGCCGCCCAGCAGGTATTCGCGCACCAGGCTGCGGGCGCGGTGAATGCGGCTTTTGGCTGCCTCACGCGTGATCTGCAACAACTGCGCAATTTCGGTGATGGTCAGCTGCTCCATGTCGCGCAGCAAAACCACTTCGCGGTAGCTGGCGGGCAGTGACTCCAGCGCGCGGATCAGGTCAATGCGCAGCTCGTCCTGCGGCATGCTGGCAAAACGCGCGTCATCCTGCATGGCCTCGATTTGTTCGGTGCCGCGCATCAAGCCAAGCACCGGCAGCATGCACAGCCTGGTCACCACCTTGAACATCCAGCCGGCCAGGGCGGCGGAGTCGCGCACTGAGCCGACCTTGCGGTAAACAATGATCAGCGCTTCCTGCACCACGTCTTCAATCGCCGAGCTGCGGTGGCACTGAAAGCGCGCATAGCGGCGTATGTCGGGTTGCAGCTGGCGCAGCAGCAGGTCCAGCGCCAGCGGGTCGCCGGCCTGCGCGGCGGCAAACATGGCCTTTTCAAGCATCAACGCGGCCCATCCGGCAGCTTGCGGCCGACCATGGCGCAGGCCGGGCAAAAACCCACCAGCCCGGTGGCCCCGGTCATCACGCCAGCACCCAGCGCCAGCCACCCGAGTGGCGTCGCGCCAAAAAAGAACAAGCCGCAAGCCCCCATCAACACGCCCGTCACCAGCCGCGCCACGCGCTCTTTGTTGCCCACATTTTTTCGATAGAACATTTTTCTCTCCATGGCTGCCGGTAAAAAAAGTCGGCATCACCCACAAAGAGGGGGCAAAAGGCGAAAAGGATTCATGCTTCATGCCATTAAACTTCCGTGCGCCCGGATTTCGGCCCCTGCGTGCTGGCAAAGGCGCCACAGACTGCGCGATCCCGATTCCAGTCCAGATGTCACAAGCAACGCGAGCTGCGGAATGTACCCAAAGCAGCAAAACGGCGCTATTCTTGAGACGACTCCAGGCGCGGTGAGACAGCGCTGTCAGATGAACAAAACGCGCCACTTGAAGCGCCCACACAAAAAGGGAACTTTTGTTTTCAATGCCTCAAGACCGCCGGATCGCACTTCTGGGTGGCCTGATCCTTCTGGCGACCAGTATCGCCACCGGCATCGCAGTGTATGCCGTCATGGTGCAACAGACGGAGTCGGTTCTGAGCCGCAGCCTGCAGGCGGCGCTGCAAAGCAATGCCCGGCTGTTTGAAAGCCAGATCAACCAGTCCCTGACCGACGCGCGCACCGTAGCCACCCGCCCCTTCCTGGCGCAAACCCTGCAGGTGCTCGAATCCACGCCGGACGATGCTGCCGCCCTCCTGGCCATGCAGCGGGCGGCCACCTCGTTTCTTCCCACCGGCTTCAAGGGCATGTCCTTTCTGGATGCAGGCGGCCGTGAAGTGGCACGTGCCGGCAGCTTCTACCCCGGCGATGACAAACAGGTCTCGCTGAGCAACAAGGACAAGGCCGTGCTGCTGTGGAACGACAAGTTCACGGTGCAGACGCGGCTCGACATCCTCGACCCCAAAGGCCGGCGCGTGGGCGCCGTCCTGACAGAGGCCACCCTGCCGCTGTTGAGCCGTGTTTTTGGCGAGGTGAACACAATGGGCCAAAGCGCCGAGCTGGCGGTCTGTGCGCCGCTGGACGATGGCGGCAAGGCCATGGACTGTTTCCTGGGGCGTTTGTCCGGCATCGAGTTCAGGCGTGTGGACCGTGTGGTCGGGGGCACGGCCCTGCCCATGCACCACGCCCTGCTCGGAAACACCGGCATCATCGCCGCACTGGACTACCGGCGCGAACAGGTGGTGGCCGCGTACATACCGGTGGCGCCTGCCGGCTTCGGGATGGTGCTCAAGGTCGACCAGAAGGAGCTGTATTCGCCGATCTTTGCCCAGCTCAGGTTCATCCTGCCGCTGCTGGCGGGCTTGATGCTGGCCGGCATGCTGCTGCTGCGTCTTGTGGTCACGCCGCTGGTGCGCAAGCTGGTTCGATCGGAGAAGGACGCGCGTGATGCCAATGCCCTGCTGCGCGGCAGCGAGTCGCAGCTGCGCGACATCACCGACAACATACCAGCCATGCTTTCGTACATCGGCGCCGACCAGCGCTACCGCTTTCACAATCTGGCTTATGAAGAGTCCCTGGGCTTGTCTGCCGCGCAGATTGACGGCAAACACATGCGTGAGGTGCTGGGCGAGGAAATCTACCAGGGCAACATCCCCGCCATTGAACAGGTGCTGGCGGGATATCCGGTGGTTTACGACCGCATCCGCAAAAACCCGCGCGGCGAGCTGCGGGACTATGTGGTCCATTATTTTCCGCGCTATGGGGATGACGCCGACGAAGGCACGGTGGTCGGCTTTTACGTCATGGCCACCGACGTCACCGCCCTCAAGCAGATAGACCGCATCAAAAGCGAGTTTGTCTCCACCGTCAGCCACGAGCTGCGCACGCCGCTGACCTCGATTCGGGGTTCGCTCGGGCTGATCGCGGGTGGCGTCGGGGGGCAGTTGCCCGATGCCGTGAAAAAACTGGTGGATATTGCCAAGAACAACTGCGAACGCCTGATCCGGCTGATCAACGACATCCTGGACATCGAAAAAATCGAGTCCGGCAAGATGCAGCTCGACTTGCAGGAGACGGCCCTGAAGCCGCTGCTGGCGCAGACGCTGGTAGCCAACGAAGGTTTTGGCGCCGCAAAAAACGTGAGCCTGCGCCTGTTCTGCCCCGACGAAAGCCTGCAGGTGCTGGCCGACAGCGACCGCCTGACCCAAGTGCTGACCAACCTGCTGTCCAATGCGATGAAGTTTTCTCCGCCCAACGAAACCGTGGAGGTGCATGTGTTGCGGGCCGGCCTCGGCGTGCGGGTTGAGGTGCGCGACCGCGGCCCCGGCATTCCCGACGAGTTCCGCAAGCGCATCTTCCAGAAGTTCTCGCAGGCCGACTCGTCCGACACGCGCCAGGTCGCAGGCACCGGGCTGGGCCTGAATATTTCGCGCGCCATTGTCGAACGGCTGGGTGGCAGCATAGGTTTCGAGAGCGAAACCGGCGCAGGCACCACCTTTTTCTTTGAGCTGCCGCTATCCATAGAGCGCCATGAACCGCCCTTGGCAGTGCCCGCCGCCGGCCGTCCGCGCATTCTGGTGTGTGAAGATGACCGCGACATCGCCCACCTGATAGGCCTGATGCTCCACAAGGGCGGCTTTGACGTGGACCGGGCCTACACCGCCGCCATGGCGCTGAGCTTGCTGGAGAAAAGCAGTTATGCCGCGATGACGGTGGATCTGGAACTGCCCGACCAGGACGGCATCACGCTGATCCGCACCCTGCGCCGGCAGGCCCACACGCGCGACCTGCCCATTGTGGTGGTCTCGGCCTCGGCCAGCGAAGGCCAGATCCAGTGCAACAACCTGCTGCTGAACATTTCGGACTGGCTGGACAAACCGATCGACGAAAATCAGATGGTGCTCTCCTTGCGCCGCGCCATAGGCCTCATGCGCCTGGGCAAACCGCGCATCCTGCACATCGAGGACGACTTCGACACGCAGCGCATCACGGCCGCGATTGCGCAGGATTTCGCCGTTTTCGAGTTTGCGGCCTCACCCGGCGAAGCACGCGTGCGGCTGCGCGAGCAGCACTTTGATCTGGTGCTGCTGGACCTGGCCTTGCGCGACGGGTCAGGCTGGGACGTGTTGGCAGACATTGACGCGCTGGGCCAGCCGCCGCCGGTGGTGGTGTTCTCGGCCACGGCGCTGAAGCCGGCCGAGACCGCCCGCTTTGCCGCGGTGCTGCTCAAGGCCCAGACCTCGAACACTGAGCTGCTGCAAACCCTGCAGCGCGTGCTGGCCGAGGCCCAGCCGTCAGCCTCCTAGCGTCCAGCTCCTGAATGGATAGCTGCTGGCGCCCGTCATTCAAGGGCCAGCGGCCAATTTGCCTTGCCGCGGCCATTCAAAGATGCGCCGCACCAGGCGTACAGCGCCCACAGCAGCGCCAGCGGAAGCACCAGGGTCTGCAGCAGGAAAATCACGATGAGCTGGATGATGTGTTCGGTGGCGCGCTCGGCGGCCAGCTTCAGGTCGTCAAAGTTCTTTTTGACATCGGCATTCCTGGCCACCCAGCCCTTGAGCTTGTCGAGCAGGCTGGTGTTGTCCGCCGCCGCCGGCATGTTGGGGCCGAGTTGATCCACCTGCCCGGACGCGCTGTCCATCAACTGCTGGCTGGCCTGGTAGTCGGCGGCCAGAAACTTCTGCCACAGCAGATCGGTGCCTATGGTCACCACCGGCACCGCAAAACGCAGCATCAGCACCAGCACCAGCGTGCGGGACAGCCAGGCCGGCGGCTGTTGCCCGCGCCAGTGCAGCCCTGCCCAGCCCAGCGCTGCGGCGCTCAGCACCAGGGAAACCGGCCAGTACGCGCCTATGGCGATCAGCACCTTCTGCACACCAAACACCACGCTGGCCACCAGCATCAGGTTGGAGAACTGCTCCACCAGGTCGTTGACCGGGTCCAGCACCTGGCCGGGCGCCAGCGTGACGCCAAAACCAAAAGGCTGGACCAGCGCCTCGGTGCCCTGGGCCACCGAAATGGCGGCATTGAGCACACGCGCAGTCGCAAAACTGACCAGCGCCCGTTTCAGGCCCGCATCCACCTGTTCCATCGCGGGCTTGTCCAAAGGCGCCAGCCAGGCGCACAGCACCAGCGCGCCCATGGCCAGGGCAAACAAAATCCGGCGGAAAGCCCGGTGGGTGGTGCGCATGGTCGGTTCCCCGTTTGAAAGACTGGCACGCGACCACCTGCGGTGCGCATGTATCAGCCAGCTTAGCAGGTGGCTGCCGGTGTGGGTCCGCGCTAACGATGGGTCAGGCCGCGTCCCCGGACAGCCGAAGTTCCATGAAAAGGCTGTGCGGGTCTTCCTTGTAGTCGGCGAACGGGCCTGACTCCCGGAAGCCTGCACTCCTGTACAACTGCTGTGCAGCCATGAACGCGGGATGGGTACCCGTTTCGAGGCTGAGCAGGCGATACCTGCGTTGTTTTGCGGTTTCAATGATCCGATGGAGTACTGCACGGCCAGCGCCGCGGCCGCGAAGCTTTGCCGGCGTGCGCATGGACTTTATTTCTCCATGCCCCGGAGTCAACTCCTTCAGCGCGCCACATCCGAGCAACAGGTCGTTTTCCCAGACGGTCCAGAAGGTGATGTCTGGAGACTTCAACTTCGACAGATCCAGGGCAAACACCTGCTCTGGCGGACTCAGCTCGTACATGTTGGCCAGGTGCTCGCTCAGGAGTTCCTGGATGGCAGGGCGGGAGAGATCGTCGACTTCGATTCGCATGATGCAGGTGTCGTGTTGTGCGGACTACCGTCGGAGATGACCGGCGGACAGTAGGTCGGCGAAGTTGGCAGATAGTACGTCCGTGTCGATCGACTTGTTAGATCGGATTTGGGCCGAGTTCATGGGGATGTGATGAACCTGATAAATCGCGTGCCCCGATTCGCCGTGCGCGAGCCCACCATGTCGCCCCCGGTCATCATCACGTGGAGGAACTGGCCTTGGCTAAGCAAACCCTCGGATTGCAAATCCCGAACTATCTGGTCGTAAGTGTCGCGCTGCCCGCGTAACTCGGGGAGACAATGCTCCAGGACCGTTGAAGTTGCGCCCATCCCCCAACCAGGATTCCCAACACCATGGCGCTCCATCCATTGAACGGGTTCGTTCAGAACGGAAAGAACCCTCAGGTGCCAAGGGGTTAGTTGATCGATCAACCGCAGGAAGATCATCTGCTCGTCTTCCTGCGGGGGGTTCGCAAGTGCGGCGTTCAGAATGGCGTTGCGCAGGGCCACGAGCTTCTCCTGCTGGTGGTTGCGCAATGCAATCTGTGACGCCTGCATCGCCACCGTTACGAACGCCTCGTTCTCCGCAAGTTTCTCAGGCGTGAGCTCCGCCACCCTACCCTCGACCTCTTTCATGACGTCGGCGAGCTGCTGAAGCCACGCTTCCTTTCTCCTTTCAATCGGAGAGGTGAAGAAGTTCTCAAATACGACTTGTAGCGGTCCGCCGGCAGCAGGCACCAGGGACACGACGGCGCGCCCAACCTCGCGGGCGAAATCACCGGCGCTCTTTTTCGTGGGTAAATCATCCATGAGCGTGAGAGCTAACGTAGAAATGACAGGGCCACCAACATGAGCGGCGGAGCCGCAGCTTGCTGTTGCGGGTCCGTGTCGATTGGCATGTTAAGTCTCATCCCTCTCCCAAGGCGGATGCCTTTCGGGGGAGTCCTCCTGATTGCCCCAAATCAAGAGGACAACCGGCCTGACTGAAAGGTGTAAAGGCTGCACGCCTTCGCTAAGAAAACTGATGTCAATTCGAACGCCTTCCTCATCCTCGGTCGCTGAAAGTTCGGCAACGTCTCCCAGCGCCATGCGAAAGATACGCGTCGGATTTTTCGCCACCACGGACAGTTGAATCTCTGCAGCCCAAGGCAGCACCTGCAGGGTGATCCGGTCGTTGTCCGTCTCGTACGTAACCTCATAGCTAACAACGCCGAACTCCGGTGGACCCATCTCCACGGTTGGCTCGCAGCTGAACATCTGAGCCAGCGCCTCGATGGAAGGAAGAGTAGCAAGCATGTGAGACTTAACGTTGGCGCTCAGCCGACGCCGTAGGCGGTCGGATGGCGCAACTAGTTAGACCGAGTTCAATACGCGAGATGCTAGCCACGATCCTCCCACGAGCAAAAGAAAATACAACACTGCTAGATAGGCGCCCACCACAGAGAAATTGCTTGGACCATGCACGACGACCAACGGAACAACCGTGAACATGGCGGCCAACCATCGGCGCCGGGCAAACAAGACTACCAAGAATGGCGACGCTACGGCGGCCGCAGCGACCGAACCAGCCGACCCGGAAATCGCCCAGTTCACCTCTGCCCGCGCATCTGCAGACGGCAATGTAGGGGCAACATAGCCGGCGACCACAAACCAAACGGCCATTGCGAAGATCGCAACGAATGCCAGCGCCACCAATCTCAAAGTCAAATTCATCGAGGTCTAACGTGAAAGTGACCGGCCGCCGTAGGCGGTCCGGTCGAATGACATGTTATGCGCTGCGTTCGAGGGAGCAAGAGGTTGGACGTCCATGAGCTTCACGCCTTAGAAGAATAACCCGGAGAACTTCGCGAGCCCAAACCAGACAATGCACGCTGACAAGAGGAAGCAGATAAACCTGAGAGTAGATAACGACCCTTCCCGCCAACCTCGCGTGACGAACAAGTAGCCAATATGGGAAAGCACATTGAAGAAGAGCCAAAGCACCGAGAAGACGACAGCAATGCTGAGGGACCTACCATGATCCCTCGCGTCGACGCGCGCCCATGAGAAGAATATCGCGGCAAAACCGAGGACCCAGAGTATGGAACCGATCTGCGAATAGGCCAGCATTGTGCCGCGGCTTGCTGCATCTGCGGAGGTCGGCATGACCATCGACGCGACGAGTACGACAAGCAAGGTGAAACCCACGAGCCAGGCAACGCCGTATAGAAGATGGCGGTGCGTTCTAGTAAAGCGCATAACGTAATGTCGACCGCAAACCCTGCGGTATAACTCGGCGGCTGCGGTTTAACTTGGGAAACCCGGCAGCGTAAGTGCTTGTCGCGATTCGGTTTTCAGACATATGTTGTTTATCCCGCACGGTCAAATTGAGCCACAAACCCCGCAGAAAGAAATTGTAATGACTGGCCGGGGGAAACGGGTGTCACCCACGCCGCCCCGAGGCACCGCTGGCCAGCGCCACACCACCAGCGACCAGCACACTCGCCGCCAGCGCACCCACACCCAGGGGTTCGCCGAGCAGCCAGGCGGCGCCGCAGGTTGTCATCAGGGGCACCAGCGCCGCCGACAGCGACGCCCGCGCAGCGCCCAACTTTTCAATCGCCATCATGTAAGTCACCAGACCGAGCATGCCAGCGGCGACGCCCTGCCCCAGTGCCTGCCAGGCCACGTCGGTCCACGGCGCTGTCAGGAACTTCGGCGCGCCCAAGACCAGCAGCACGGGCACCAGCAGCAACAGCGACCAGGTGTTGATCACGGCCGCGCCCTGCCAGGGTGTGAGGCCGCTGGCGCGAAATACCAGGGTGTACATGGCCCACACCATGGCGGCCAGCAAGAACAACAGGTCGCCGCGCCAGCTTGGCGCCGCATCGGCCAGGCCGCCGGCGCCGAACACCGCCATGCCGCCCCCCATCAGCAACAGGCCCGCAAGTCGCAGGCCGCTGATGCGCTCGCCGTGCGCCAGGCGCGCGCCCAGCGCGGTGAACAGCGGCACACCGCCGCCCACAAACACGCCCATGTGGGCGGCCGGTGCCCACTGTGCCCCGGCCAGCACCAGCAGGCCGAAAGGCAAACCACCGCCCAGCACCAGCAAGGCCAGTTGGCGGCGCGGCAGGCCAGCTGGCAACAAACCGGTCCGCAGCAGCAGCGGCAGCAACACCAGCGCAGGCACGCCGTAACGCAGCACCGCAATTTCCAGCGGGCCCAAAGTGGTGGTGACGCCATGGCGTGAGGCGATTTGCCAGCCGCTGCCTATGAGCGCGGCGGCAAGTGCGGCCAGCAGGCCCAGGGTGAGGTTTCGGTTCATGCGCGCAGTCTGGCGGCACGGGCCGGCTGCGGCTATCAGATTCCTGCGCTTGTGCGCAGTTGCAGTTTCAGGCCGTGAGTTCGCGCCGGGCTTGCGCGGGCGTGACGCCCAGCGCTTGCACAAAAGCCGCACCCAGGTGGCTCTGGCTGCTGTAACCGAGTTCATGCGCCAGCGCGGCGATATCGCGCTCGCCCTCTTCCAGCCGCTGCAGCGCCGTGGCCAGGCGCAGTCGCTGGCGGTAGCCGTGCAGGCTCAGCCCGGTGTGCTGGCGAAACGAGCGTGCCAGGTGAAAAAACGAACAGCAGGCGGCGTCGGCCACGTCGTTCAGCGTCCACGGCGCCGCGCCGGCAGCCGCGGTGTGGGTCACCATGAAGCGCTGCGCCCGTTGCACCGCGGGCGCAGCACGGCCCTGCATATGCGCCACCGGTGGCGCGTGGCGCAGCACGCTTTGCAGCAGCGCCTGCGTGGACTCGCCGCCTTGGCCGCGTGCGATCGCGCGCCAATGGCGCCTGAGCAACCACACGGCGCGCGGGCTCAGCGCCCAGACATCCGACGGCGGCAGCACCTGGCGGTCGTGCGCTGGCGCGCTGACCACAATGCTGGCGCGGGCGGCATCTACACAGGGCTTCATCTGGTACAGCAGGCCGGCCGACAGGCTCAGCGCGGTCAGGCCGTCAAGCAGCACGGTTTGCCCGGCCATGCGGAACTCGGTGGCACCGCTGGCTGGCAGCACCAGGCGCGGCGTGGCCACCTGGTAACTCGGACTCCAGTGCGCGCAAGGCGCGTGTAACAGCACACGCTCGACCCTGAGCGTGTCGGTTTGCTGCAGCAGCGTGCGGTTCTGGGGCATGGGCTGGACTATAAAACGGGGTGCAACCGGACCGGTCCGGCCGCAGAAACTCTATTCGTCGAGGTCCTGAACCACGGCCATGATGTTGCCCTCGCTGTCCTTGAACCAGGCCGCCATGGCGCCGCCGCCGGTGAAGATGCTGCCGACGGTTGTCATCTCGGGCGTGGCGTACTCTTCAAACACCACACCCCGGCCCTTGAGCCAGGCCACCGCGGACTGGATGTCGTCCACCTGCCAGAAAGCGCAACTGGCCTGGCTGGTGCCGGCGCCGGGTGTGGGGTACATGAAAAACCCCGTGCCGCCGGCGCAGCGGAAGATCAGGCCAGGGCCCGAAGGCTGGCCGCGGCCCAGGCCCAGCTTGTCTTCATAAAACTGGCGGGCTCGCTCCATATCGCTGGCGGGCACATAGGAATAGAGGGCTGCGCTTTGAAGCATGGTGGTTTCTCCGTAGGAAAAACCCAGTCTACGGCGATACGCCGGTGCGCGAAAGCGCCCGGCTGCAGGCCCATCAAAGCGCCAGCGCCTGGCGCGGTGTCACTGCGCGGACCTGCGTCAGCACCCGTTCACAAATCCAGCCGGGCGCCGGAGGTTTTGACCAGCCGCTCCCACACCGGGTAGTCTTTTTTGTAGGCGGCGGCAAAGGCCTCGGGGGTGTTTGCGGCCACCGTGAAACCCATGCTGGAAATTTTTTCCACGATTTCGGGCATCACGCAGATGCGCTGGATCTCACTGGACACACGCGCAATGATGTCTTTGGGCGTTTTGGACGGCGCGGCCATGCCTATCCAGCCTGCAATACGGTAGAACTCCTCGGTCAGGCCCTGCTCGGCCAGCGTGGGCGCATTGGGCAGCACAGCCATGCGTTTGAGCCCGGTCACGCCAATCAGCTTGAGCTTGCCTGCCTCGATATGCGGCTTGGCGGCGAGCGCGCTGGCATAAGACATCTGGATCTGGCCGCCGATCAATTCCTGCAGCATGGGGGCCTCGCCCTTGTACGGCACATGCACCATGTCGGCTTTCTGGCTTTCACTCATCGAGTAGCCAGCCAGGTGGGCGTAAGAGCCCACGCCCCAGGAGCCATAAGACAGCTTGCCCCTGTTGGCGGCCATGTGTTTGAGCAGTTCGGGCCCATTTTTGGCGGGCACGCTGGGGTGGACGACCAGGGTGACTGGCGAATTGACGAATTGCGAGACCAGCGTCAGATCGCGCTGCGGGTGGTAAGGCAGCCTGTCGTACAGGAACTGGTTGGTCAGCAAGGACGAGTTGAGCGAGACCACAAAGTTGTAGCCGTCCGGCGGCGCCTTGGCGATGGTGTCGGTGCCGACAATGCCGCCAGCCCCTCCCTTGTTTTCAACAATCACCGGCTGCCACAGGCGTGCGCTGAGCTTTTCCCCGATCAGGCGGGTCAACACATCGGTGGCGCCACCGGCATTAAATGGCACGACGATGCGAATCGGCTTGTTCGGGTAGACCTGCTGGGCCATGACCAGCGTGCTGACGCCTCCGAGATAAAGGGAAAGGGGAAGTCCCGTTGCACCCGCACGGGCCAGCAATTCGCGACGGTTCAAGGGTTGTGACATAAAAATCTCCGGTTGAAGAAGATATTTAGCAACATCGTGCGAAAACATGCTGGCAGTGAAAACCCTTGTCTTGTCACGCGCGTGACTGCCTGCGAAAGCGCCGGAAAAGGTGTGGAAAAAGTCCGGCACGGCACCGGACCATGCCCTCAGCGCGGCTTGCGCGCGCCCGGCTTGCCGCCGGGCTTGCCGGAACCGTTGTCACGCGGCGGCAGGCCGGTGTGCTGGGTCAGGATGCGGCCCTTGATGGGTGTGACCGGTTTCAAGGCCACGGTGGTCGAGTTTTTCTTGCGCGCGCTGACGTAGCCGCCATCGGTCAGCGGCTGGAAGGTCGGGATCAAATGGTGCCTGCCGTTGCCGATCAGGTCGGCGCGGCCCATGGCTTTGAGCGCCTCGCGCAGCAGTGGCCAGTTGTTGGCGTCGTGGTAGCGCAAAAAGGCCTTGTGCAGGCGGCGGCGCTTATCGCCGCGCACGATGTCCACCGTCTCGCTGTCGCGCGTGATCTTGCGCAGCGGGTTTTTGTTGGTGTGGTACATGGTGGTCGCCGTGGCCATCGGCGAGGGGTAAAAGGTCTGCACCTGGTCGGCGCGAAAGCTGTTTTTCTTCAGCCAGATCGCCAGGTTCATCATGTCTTCATCGCTGGTGCCGGGGTGCGCGGCGATGAAGTACGGGATCAAAAACTGCTTCTTGCCGGCTTCAAGGCTGTACTTCTCGAACATCTGCTTGAACTTGTCGTAGCTGCCGATGCCGGGCTTCATCATTTTGGTGAGAGGCCCCTGCTCGGTGTGTTCCGGTGCAATCTTGAGGTAACCGCCGACGTGGTGCGTAACCAGCTCTTTCACATACTCGGGTGACTGCACGGCCAGGTCGTAACGCAGGCCGGAGCTGATCAATATTTTCTTCACGCCCTTGAGCGCCCGCGCGCGGCGGTACATCTTGATCAGCGGGTTGTGGTCGGTGTTCAGGTTCGAGCAGATGCCGGGGTAAACACAGCTCGGCTTGCGGCAGGCGGCCTCGATCTCGGGCGACTTGCAACCGATGCGGTACATATTGGCGGTGGGCCCGCCGAGGTCGGAAATCGCGCCGGTGAAACCCTTGACCGTGTCGCGGATGGCTTCGATCTCGCGGATCACCGAGTCTTCCGATCGGCTCTGGATGATGCGGCCTTCATGCTCGGTGATCGAGCAGAAGGTGCAGCCGCCAAAACAGCCGCGCATGATGTTCACGGAAAAGCGGATCATTTCCCAGGCCGGGATTTTGGTCGCGCCGTCGTGGCTGCCGGCTTCGTCGGCATAAGACGGGTGTGGCGAACGCGCATACGGCAGGTCGAAGACGTAGTCCATCTCGGCCGTGGTCAGCGGAATCGGCGGCGGCGTGATCCAGACGTCGCGCGCGGTCGCGCCCTCGCCGTGCGCCTGCACCAGCGCACGCGCGTTGCCGGGGTTGGTCTCCAGATGCAACACACGGTTCGCGTGGGCATACAGCACCGCGTCGCTTTTGACCTGCTCGTAAGACGGCAGGCGAATCACCGAGCGGTCACGCGGCGGCACCCGGATCTTGCCCTGCATGTGCGGCAGGCTGGGGTTGGGGACGAAGGTCAGCGGCTTGATCGCCGGGTTGGCCTGCGGCGCCCTGGCAAGTACCGGGGACCCTGCGGACTCGGCCTGAACAGCCACCTCGGCCGCCTCGTCCTCGCGCGCGCAGCTTGCGCCCTGCTCTTTCGCCTGCTCCGAAATCATCAGATAAGGATTGACATGTGCCTCGACCCGGCCCGGCGCATCGACGCTGGTCGAATCAATCTCGAACCAGCCCTGGGCGGTCTCGTCGCCGCTGCGGCGGATAAAAGCCGTGCCGCGTATGTCGGTCATCTGGGCCACCGGCTCCTTGGCGGCCAGCCGGTGCGCGATTTCAACAATCGCACGCTCGGCATTGCCGTACAGCAGCAGATCACATTTGGCGTCGATCACCACGGAGCGGCGCACCTTGTCCGACCAGTAGTCGTAATGCGCAATGCGGCGCAGCGAGCCCTCGATGCCACCCAGGATGATGGGCACGTCCTTGTAAGCCTCGCGGCAGCGCTGCGAATACACCAGCGCGGCGCGGTCGGGGCGCTTGCCGCCTATGTCGCCAGGCGTGTAGGCGTCGTCACTGCGGATCTTGCGGTCCGCGGTGTAGCGGTTGATCATCGAGTCCATGTTGCCGGCGGTCACGCCGAAAAACAGATTCGGTTTGCCCAGTACCTTGAACGGGTCGGCGCTTTGCCAGTCGGGCTGGGCAATGATGCCGACGCGAAAGCCCTGGGCCTCGAGCATGCGGCCTATGACGGCCATGCCGAAGCTCGGGTGGTCCACATAGGCGTCGCCGGTGACGATGATGATGTCGCAGCTGTCCCAGCCCAGGACGTCCATCTCGGCCCGGTTCATGGGCAGGAATTTGGCCGTGCCGAAGCGGCTGGCCCAGTACTTTCGGTAGCTGGTCAGCGGTTTGGCGGCGCGCGCGAAAAAGGAGACGTCGATGGGGGCGTTCATGGGGGCTTTGGGGGGAACCCTGCATTTTAGGCTTTTGCCCCTGCGTGGGCCAGCGGCAAGGCTATTGCGTCCAGCGGGCCGGTTCCAGGGCCCTCGTTTCCACCTAGATCGAGGACAGCCGAATGACAGGCTCGATGCGCACCATGCAGGCTCACCCACCACCCCAAGAGGAGACAACCATGCGTCGTGATACTTTTCTGAAATCCATGGCCGCACTGGCCGCTGCCGGTGCCCTGCCCCTGACAGCGCGAGCTGCCACCAGCGTCAAAATGATGATTCCCGCCAACCCGGGCGGTGGCTGGGACACCACCGGCCGGGCCCTGGGCAAGGCGCTGATCGAAGGCAAACAGGCCGATACCGTGGTTTATGACAACAAGGGCGGCGCCGCCGGCGCGCTGGGCCTGGCGCAATTCATCAACAGCAGCAAGAGCGACCCGAACGCCATGATGGTGATGGGCGCGGTCATGCTGGGCGGCATCATCACCGGCAAACCGCCGGTCAACCTGACCCAGGTCACACCGATTGCCCGCCTGACCAGCGAATACAACGTTTTTGTGCTGCCGCCCAACTCGCCCTTCAACAGCATGAAGGATGTGGTCGAGCAGCTCAAGAAAGACCCGGGCAGCGTCAAGTGGGGCGGCGGCTCACGCGGCTCGACAGAACACATCGCAGCCTGCATCCTGGCGCGCAGCGTGGGCGTGGACCCGCGCAAGGTCAACTACGTGGCCTTCCGAGGCGGCGGCGAGGCCACGGCAGCCATTCTTGGTGGCAATGTCACCGTGGGAGGCAGCGGCTACAGCGAGTTCGCCGAATACATCAGCAGCGGCAAAATGCGCCCGATTGGCGTGACCTCGCAAAAACGCCTGCCGGGTGTGGCCGTGCCCACCATGAAGGAGCAGGGTTATGACGTGGTGATAGGCAACTGGCGCGGCGTCTATGGCGCGCCCGGCATCAGCGCCGAGCAGCGCGAAACCCTGACACGCATGGTGGTGGAAGCCACCCGCACCAAAGCCTGGACCGATGCGATGGCCACGAACAAGTGGACGCCTGCACTGCTCAAAGGCCGCGAGTTCGACGAGTTTGTGGACTACGAGTTTTCCGCCCTGCGCGCCATCATTTACCTGGCCGGCATGGGCTGACCAGGGCCCCCACGCTCGCTCACTGCGTGTAGCTCGCTGCCCCCCGAGGGGGCGCATTTTTCCTCGGGAGACCCTGCGGAAAAACAGCCTCACCTTCGGCCCCGCGCAAGCGGGCCGACATTTCACCGCTGGCTGCTGGAGTGACTGGCTATGATGATTTTGCCCCGCAAAATCAAAGGAGATAGCCATGCCTGACTTCAGCACCCTGCGCATCCACAAGGACAGCGCGCACCCGCGCATCGCCCGTCTGCTGCTGAACCGCCCCGAGCGGCTCAATGCCATCAACGATGCGATGCCGCGCGAGATCCGCGCCGCCATCGACTGGGCGGCTGCCGAGGACGAGGTTCACGTCATCATTGTGGAAGGTGCGGGCAAGGGTTTTTGCGGTGGCTACGACCTGAACCACTTTGGCGAAGGCCACATCGACCACCCCTGCCAGCAGGAACAGTTTCCCTGGGACCCCATGGTGGACTACGCTTACATGAAGCGCAACACCGAAGACTTCATGAGCCTCTGGCGCAGCCCCAAGCCGACGATTGCCAAGGTGCACGGCCATGCCGCTGCCGGCGGCAGCGACATCGCGCTGTGTTGCGACCTGCTGGTCATGGCCGACGATGCCCGCATAGGCTACATGCCGACCCGTGTCTGGGGCTGCCCCACCACTGCCATGTGGACCTACCGGCTGGGCCCTGCCCGGGCCAAACAGATGATGTTCACCGGCGACACCATCAACGGCACCAAAGCCGCCGAGTGGGGGCTGGCCAATGAAAGTGTGCCCGCTGAGCAACTCGAGGCCGCCACCCTGCGGCTCGCGCAGCGTATTGCCGGCGTGCCACGCTCGCACCTGGCCATGCACAAAATGGTGGTCAATCAGGTGATGCTGACCATGGGCCTGGAGCAAAGCCAGATGATGGCCACGGTGTTTGACGGCATCACCCGGCACAACCCCGAAGGCATGTGGTTTCGCCGTTATGCCCAGTCCGAAGGCTTCAAGGCGGCTGTGCAGTGGCGCGATAGCGGCGACGCGATTCCCGAAGGTGAAGCGGCACGCCGCGCTGTGCGCGAGCTGGACGGGCGCTGAGACTTCCAGGCAAAAAAACTCAGGCCTGCGCCGGTACCACCTTGCCGGGTTCGCGCACCGGCAGCGCAGGCTGCTCGGTCGGCAATTCCACCACCTCGGGTGGTCCCTCGGGCAGCGGTGGCATGACGGGCGGGGGCATTTCGGTGGGCAGCGGTGTTGCAGGCCCTGTGGCGGCGGACAGCATCACCTCAGCTCCTTGGCCCGGCGCGGCGGCGTTTGACGGCTGAGCGCAGCAGGGCTGCAGCCATTGCACCGGCGGCAAAGGCCAGCAGGGCCGCCGCAAAGGGCTGCTGCGCCACCCGCCGTGCCAGCGCGGGCGTTTGACCATCCCGCATGGCCAGGGGCTCGCCCTGCCCCGGCAACACGGCGGCAGCGGCCGGGTTGGTCAGCACCGCCTCCTGCGCCGACTGCAACACATCGTCGTCCAGCCGCCGGGCGGGTTCTGGCGTGCCCCGGGTTTCGTTCTCAAAAGTAGCACTCATGCAGATGGTCTCCAGCATAAAAAGAAAGTAGCTCCAACATTAAAAGCCACTGCATCGAGCACTTGCGGGAAAGGGGGATATGCGGATGTAGGCCAAGCGCCCGCACAGCGCCAACTGATCGTAAGACCCGTCTTACAGACAGTCGGGCCAGCCCTTACAGCGGCTGACGCAGACCAGCTATGGCCTGGCGGCGACATGCTGCCTAAGCTCAAGACAGTGCCCCAAACCGGTTCGCCAGCAGCCCTCCCAGTCACCCTCTTCTGTCATTTTGCCCGGGACTTTCACCATGACATTTGCCGCCACACCCTCTGCGCAGTCCTCATCTCCGACCACGCTGACTCGCCGTACAGGCCTGGGGCTGGCCGGCACGATGAGCGCGCTTCTGGCGTTGCTGATCGGCCTGCCGGACGGCGTGGCCGAACCGCTGCAGACGGCGCTGGGCTGGGCGGTTGTGGCCATCGTAGCGGTTCTGGCCGTGCTGGCGGTCGCCAAAGGACTGGATCTTCTGCTGGACTGCGAAACCCGCTGAGCGCCCCGTCCGGGCGTTCTGTGCATGCCTTGACCGGGCACACCTCTTTCTTATTCTCACCCTTTCAAGGACCCCAGATGTCGCAACCCAAGCGCAACGCCGCCAGCCCGCCCAAAACCAGCAGCGCGGCAGACAAGCACAAACAGCTGCAGGCTTTCACCACCGAATCCGGCAGCCAGCTGACGACGAACCAGGGCCTGCACATCCCCGACAACCACAATTCACTCAAGGCAGGCGTGCGCGGGCCCACGCTGCTGGAGGACTTCATACTCCGCGAAAAAATCACCCACTTCGACCATGAGCGCATCCCCGAGCGGGCCGTGCATGCACGCGGCAGCGCCGCCCATGGCTACTTCAAGCTCTACAAACCGCTGGAGCAGTACAGCCGCGCCGGCTTTTTGCAGAATCCGGAAGTCGAGACACCGGTGTTTGTGCGCTTCTCCACGGTGGCCGGATCCGCCGGGTCCGCCGACACGGTGCGCGACGTGCGCGGCTTTGCCGTGAAGTTTTACACCGAGGAAGGCAACTACGACCTGGTGGGCAACAACATCCCGGTCTTTTTTATCCAGGACGCGATGAAGTTTCCGGATCTGGTGCATGCCCTCAAGCCGGAGCCGCACCACGGCATGCCGCAGGCCGCCAGCGCCCACGACACCTTCTGGGATTTTGTCTCGCTGATGCCCGAGTCCACCCACATGCTGATGTGGGCCATGTCGGACCGCACCATCCCGCGCAGCTACCGCATGATGGAAGGTTTTGGCGTACACACCTTTCGCCTCATCAATGCACGCGGCGACGCGCATTTTGTGAAGTTTCACTGGAAACCCAAACTCGGCGTGCACAGCCTGGCCTGGGACGAAGCCCAGAAAATTGCCGGCAAGGACGCCGACTTTCACCGGCGCGATTTGTGGGAAGCGATTGACAGCGGCAATTTCCCCGAGTGGGAACTGGGCGTGCAGATCATTGCCGAAGGCCAGGAAGACAAGCTGGGCTTTGACATCCTGGACCCGACCAAGCTGATCCCCGAATCGGTCGTGCCGGTGCAGCTGATCGGCAAAATGGTGCTGAACCGCAACCCCGACAATTTTTTTGCAGAGACCGAACAAGTGGCCTTTCACCCCGGGCACCTGGTGCCGGGGATTGATTTCTCCAACGACCCGCTGCTGCAGGGCCGGCTGTTTTCCTACACCGACACGCAGATCTCGCGTTTGGGCGGTGCCAACTTTCACGAGCTTCCGATCAACCGCGCGGTCTGCCCCATGCACAACTTCCAGCGCGACGGCATGCACCGCCAGAGTGTCAACAAGGGCCGGGTGGCGTATGAGCCCAACACCCTGGGCAATGGTGCGGAATTTCGCGTCGATGGCGGCGCCCAGGGCTTTCAGAGTCACCCCGAGGTGATGGAGTCACCGAAGATACGGCGGCGCAGCCCCTCGTTTGACGACCACTTCTCGCACGCCGCACTGTTCTGGAACAGCCAGAGCCCGACCGAAAAAGACCACATCGTGGCTGCCTTCCGGTTTGAGCTGTCCAAGGTCGAGGTGCCCGACATCCGCCAGCGCATGGTCGACAACCTCGCGCATGTGGATGCCAAATTGGCCGCCCGCGTGGCCGCGCCGCTGGGCATCAAGGCGCCGGACGCCAAAGCCGCTGCCGGACGCCTCGGTTTTCGCGACTACAAAATAGCGCAGACGGTGGAAGAAGACGCCGCGCTGAGCATGGCGCGCCCGGCACCCGACATCAAGACGCGCAAGGTGGCAATTCTGGTCGCCGATGGCGTGGACCTGTTCACCTTCAAGCGTATTCAGCAGGACCTGCTCGATGCCGGTGCGGTGTGCAAGGTGATTGCGCCCCAGCTCGGCACGGTCAGCACCTCCTCGGGCAAACAACTGGCGGTGGACCACACTTTCGCCAACATGCCCTCAGTGATGTTTGATGCGCTGCTGCTGCCTGGCGGTGAAGGCAGTGCGGCAACGCTGGCGCAGCTCGGTGATGCGGTGCACTTTGTGCTGGAAGCCTACAAACACTGCAAGACCATTTGCGCACTCAACGAAGGCGCACAGTTGCTGAGCACCTTGGGTTTTGCGCTCGAAGCCCAGGCCGGCCAGGTGATGGAGCCCACCGCCGGCGTGTTACTGGCCGACGCGCGCAAGGCCGGCGAGGGGCAGATTTCTCAGGCCCTGATCGCCGCCATTGCCAGCCACCGGCACTGGGACCGGGTCAATGTGGACGCGGTACCCGCTTGATTCTCAGGGCCTCAGTGTCAGCCGGTGCGCCAAAGCCGCCGGTTTCATTTGCAGCGGCCGGTAAGCCACCGCAGCCCAGTCGGCGCTCATGTCGCGGTAGCGGCTGGAGAACACCAGGCCGCTTTGCCCGGTCTGGTAAATGAACTGCGACTGCTCGAGATCGGCCAGATCGTAAACCGCGCGCAGCGATGCCGCATGGCGATTCGCAAACGGAATTTTGGGGTCGTTCGGCCAGTACTGCCCGACGTTGACGGTGAATGAATCACCGCCGGTCGGCACCGTGACATCAAACACCCGGGCCAGGGCCGGCACGCTGCCAAACGGCCGGTGCGCCGACACCGCCTGATGCAGCTTGCCCCATTGCCAGGCCGACACGGTGTCGCCCTGACTGGCCTGCAAACGTGTCAGCGTGCGGTCCAGCGCGGCACTGGACTGCGCGGCGCAACCTGCGGCGCCGCACCAGAAACGGTCGTCGCGCTGCAGGATATCTTCCATCGCGCTGCGAAAATGCCGCTTGCCATACAACGCGGCAAAACGCTCGGCGCCCAGCTTGCCGCCGACCACGCCACGCGTGAACTCGTCGGCCCAGACCGAGACAATCAGCGGCGCTGCGCCGGCGGCCTGCATGGTGCCGTCAAAACCTGCCAGCGCAGCCTGCGCGTCTTTGGCCAGTACATGTTGTGACACGGTTTTGCGCAAAAACGGCAGTAACCGGACCGAGGCCAGGGAGAGCTGGTCAGCCTGGATGGTTTTCATCGATGCGATGTCGTGTTGCGGCGCGGCCGACAGCAATTTTTCAATCCGGTCAAAACGGTAGGGCACGACCCAGTCCTGGCCCATGAAAACCCCGTCGCCGGGCGTGGTCACACGCTGGTTCGCATTGGCAAACCAGCCTTTGGCGGCAATCGCGGCCGCGTCGCTCTGCGGCGTCTGCGCGTACGGCAGCCAGCCCGCCCAGTCGTACCTGGCCTCCCAGCCGGGCGACGGGGCCAGGCCGCGGATGTCGTTGTCGGGCAGGCGCAGTGGCACCCGGCCCACGGCCTTGTAGGCCACCTTGCCGGCCACGTCGGCCATCACCACGTTCTGCATCGGCGAGTGGTAGTCGGCGTAGGCGGCCGTCAGTTCATCAACCGATTGCGCGCGGTTGGAACGCACCCCCGCGAGCACGGTCAGGTTGTCGGTGTCCAGCGCGCTCCAGCGCAGGGCCAGCACATATTTGCCGGTGTCGATGAGCTCGCCATGGGCTTTTTGCACATCGCTGAGTACCGGGCCGTGGCGGCTGCTGCGCACCGTGAGGGTGACATCGGGCTTGCCCTTGACCGCAATGGTTTCGCTGCGGGTGCTGAAATCGGCCCACTGCGGCTGACCGCTTGCACCCGGCACGCGGTACTGCGCGGGGTTGGCCGGGTTGATCTGCTCAAGGTACAAATCCTGCACATCGGGCCCGGTGTTGGTAAAGCCCCAGGCCACCTTGTCGGTGCGGCCCAGCACCACAAAGGGCAGGCCCGGCAGGGTCGCGCCCATCACATTCATGCCGGGCTGGCTGAGCCCGTCCGGCGTCTGGCCGGCGGGTGCCTGCAGATGGGCGAAGTACCAGATGGCCGGCGCCGACAAGCCCAGGTGCGGGTCATTGGCCAGCAGTGGAAGGCCGCTGCGCGTGCGGCTGCCGGGCAAGACCCAGTTGTTCGAGCCCTTGCCCTCGACGTTGCCCAGGCTGGCCGACCAGTCCTCGATGCCCTGCGCGAGCTGGCCCCGCATGCCCCCCACAAGCTCAGTGGAAAAAGTGCCGCCAGCCCTTTCCTGTTGTGCGCCAGCAGCTCCTGTTTTGATAGCGTCCGGCAGGTTTTTGTAAAGGCCCAGGCCGGCGTAGAGTTTTGAAAAGTCGGTTTTGGAGGCGGGGGCCTCGCCGGGGTAAGGCGTGAACAGCTCCCACAGCTGGGCCGTGTTCAGGACTTTGGCGGCCGACAGGCGTGCAAACTCTGTGCCCCAGTTGCCGCCCAGGTCCAGCGCCATCATCAGCGACCAGCCCAGGCTGTCCTGCGGTGTCCAGGGCTGGCCGGAGCGCCCGCCCGGCTTGACGCCCAGAATGTGAAACTCCGGCGACAGCGCCTGCGAGCTGCCGGCATAAAAAGTATTGATGCCGTCGCTGTAGGCCTGCAGCGCAGCTTTGGCGTCGGCCGGCAAGACCTGCCACTGCCGGCTGGCGGCCTCCATGATGCCCAGGGTGCGCAGCAGCTTGTCGGTCTCCAGTGTGGCCTCACCCAGCACCTCGGACAACTCGCCGTGCATGACGCGGCGGTTGAATTCAAGCTGCCAGCCGCGCTCCTGCGCATGGACATAACCGAGCGCCAGCCAGGCATCGTGCGGCGATTGCGCCTGGATGTGGGTCACGTCGGCCGCGTCCCGCGCCACCGTGACCGGGGCGCCCAGTCCGGCCAGCTTGAACTCGCCGTCCAGGGCCGGGAAGCTGCGGTACACATACACCGCCAGCACAGCCGCCACCACAGCAGCCAGCAACAGCAGCAAAACCAGAAATCGTTTGCCCCAGACCATGCCTGTCTCCTCTTTATTTGTCTTTATGGTGATGGGCGCCGGCCTGGCGCCTCCGGCGCGCCAACTCAGGCGGCGGCCGGCTTGAGCTGCATGGACTTGAACTCCAGAAACTCCTCAAAACCGTAAACGCCGTTTTCGCGGCCATTGCCCGATTGTTTGTAGCCGCCAAACGGTGCGTTCCCGTTGAAGGGGCCGCCGTTGATGTCCACCTGGCCGGTACGCAGGCGGCGTGCGACTTTCATCGCATGGTCGTCGCTGCCGCTCCAGACAGCGCCGCCCAGGCCATAAATCGTGCTGTTGGCAATCGCCACCGCGTCTTCTTCGTCCTTATAGGGAATCACCACCAGCACCGGCCCGAAAATTTCTTCCTGTGCCAGGGTGTCGGTGGCCTTGATGCCCAGAATGGTCGGCTGCACAAAATAGCCTTTCGCGAAGGCAGGCGGCTGGTCGCCGCCGGCAATCACGTCCGCGCCTTCTTCAATGCCGGTGCGGATAAACCCCAGCACCCGTTCGCGCTGATTCGCGCTGACCAGCGGGCCGAGCCGGCTGGTTTCCTCGAGGCTGGGGCCCACGCTGAATTTGGCGATCGCGGTTTTGGCGAGCGCCTTGACCTCGTCATAACGGCCGGCAGGCACCAGCATGCGGGTGTGCGCCGAGCAGGTCTGGCCGCTGTTGAGCATGCAGGCCGACACCGTGCCTTTGACGGCGGCTTCAAAGTCGGCGTCATCGAGAATCACACTGGCCGACTTGCCCCCGAGCTCCAGCGCCACGCGTTTGACAGACTGGCTGGCCAGCTCGCTGACGCGTTTTCCGGCGCGGGTGGAGCCGGTAAAACTCAGCATGTCCACTTCCGGGTGGGTGGCCAGCACCTCGCCGACCACCGGCCCCATGCCGTTGACCAGGTTGAACACGCCGGGCGGCAAACCGGCCTCATGAATCACCTCGGCCAGGATCATGGCGTTGACCGGGGCGATCTCGCTCGGCTTGAGCACCACGGTGCAGCCGGCGGCCAGTGCCGGCGCCACCTTCAGCGTGATCTGGCTCAGCGGAAAATTCCACGGTGTGATGCAGCCGACCACACCGATCGCCTCACGCACCACCAGCGAGTTGCCAACTTTCTTCTCCCATTCAAAGTGGCGTGCCACCTTGGCAAAGTTGCCCCAGTGCCAGGTGGGTCCGGCGACCTGCACCGCACGCGCCATCTTCAAAGGCATGCCGACCTCGCGCGCAATCGCCAGCGCCATCTCGTCGGTGCGGGCTTTCAGGCCCGCAGCCACCTTGTCGAGGTAGGCGGCACGCACCTCGACCGGCAAAGCGGACCAGCCCTCAAACGCGGCGCGTGCCGCCAGCACCGCGCTTTCGGCCTCCTGCACGGTACCGGCCGGCACCGTGGCCATGATTTCCTCGGTGCTGGAGTCATGTACAGGCAGCGTTTCGGCCGATCGGGCCTTGACCCATTGGCCATTGATGTAATGCGATGGATAACTTGTCATATGAATGGTTTAAAAGATGGGGTTGTGAAAAAAACGACTGCCTGAACGGTAAATAAATCACAGGAAACGAGAGTGCATTTTTTCAGGGAAAGTGGGCTGAAAAATGAGGTCATAAGTATTCATATTGAATATTCGCCCCAGAATTGACATGACATTTAGTTACTAACACGTTGATTTATTTGTTGTTTTACGTTAACCAAGTCACGCGATACATCTTGCATCAAGCGCTGCCGGGCTTTAATCTACCAGACCACGAGTCTTCATGACACCTCATTCGAAAGTCTTCAGCCTTATGCGTTGGATCAAACCTCATTTGAAAAGCAGTTTGCTGGGCCTGCTCAATGGTGGTGAAGTCACCTCGTCCAGCCTGGAAAAGCGCACCGAAGGCATACGCCAGTTGATGCTCAACGAACTCGGCGAGTTTGGCGAAAAACATTACCCGAAAATCGCGCTGCGGGTGCGTTACGCCCAGGACGCGCAAGGCCTGTGGTATGCCCGCGGCGATGTGATGGCGGTTTTGTCGGCCATGCAGGGTGAAACCATCGCCCGACAAAAAGTCAGCAGCATCACCAAGATGTTTGAAGGCCTGCTGCCCGGCGGCCTGGGTTCGCGCCGCAGCTCGCTGACCAACTAGGTCAGTGCCTGCGCTCAGTGCGCATGGCCCCAAAGCAAAAACGCATCCCTGTCCTCCACCGCCAGGGTCACCCTGGCACCCACCGGCAACACCACCTTGGTGGGCACATGGCCAAAAGGCAGGCCGGTCAATATCGGCGCCTTGATCTGCTGTTGCAGCCAGGCGACCACGGTGGCCAGCTTGAAGCCCCGGTCGTGCGGCACCAGCTTGTAATTGGTGAACTGCCCCAGAACCACGGCTTTTTGCTTCGCCAGCACGCCCGCATGCAACAAGGTCGTTAACATGCGCTCCAACCGGTAAGGGTGTTCATGCACCTCCTCCAGAAACAGGATACCGCCCTTGACGTCCGGCAGATAGGGCGTGCCGACCAGCGACGACAGGACCGCCAGATTGCCACCCCACAAGACCGCATTGTTGACGCTGAATTGGCCCTCAACCCTTGCAGCACCTGCGCAAGCAGCTATTGATTCGATAGCGTTTTTTGGCAGACGCCAGCCGGTTCCCTCACCCTGGCCGCTGACCAGATCGTCAAAGCAGGCCTCCATGATGTCGTCCGGCTCACCGTCCACCCCAAAGTCTTCGCCCAGCGCCGGGCCGGCCCAGCTGACGGCGCCGGTTTTCGCCAGCAGCGCGTTTTGCAGCGCGGTGAAGTCGCTCAGGCCGACAAACCGGGTGCCGCGGGAAACCGCCTTGTCCAACGCCTTGTAGTTGATGCGCGGCAGGATGCGGGTCAGGCCGTAACCGCCACGCGAGATCAATGCCACATCGGCCCCGCTGGCCGCCGCCCGGTCTATGGCGGCCAGACGGGTTTCATCGTCGCCGGCAAAACGCTGGTGGCTGCTCAGGGCGGCGATATCAATCTCGACCTCGTAACCGAGTTTTTTCAAGCGCAACACACCACGCCGGAAGGCCGGTTTGTCGCGCACGGCGCTACAGGGGGAAAAAATGTAGATATGTTTTGTCACGACCCGGAGTATCCCACCGCAGCAGGTGCAAACAGGCCCAGCGCATGCCGGGCAATGACCAGGCCATGCTCCTGGACAAAATGTCCGCCATGGTCCAGCACCAGGGGCGCAGGACAGCCACGAATCAGCTTTTGCAGCTGCTGCATCACCGGCAAGCCGAGTACCGGGTCCTGCGCACCCACCGCCATCAGGGTCTGGCCCTGCCAGTCCTCACGCCAGAAGTCACGCGCCTGGCGCGAGACGGCGGCGCCGTCCGAGTCTTCAAACTCCGGCACCATGGCAGGGAAGGCGCGCGTCGCTGCGCGGTGGCCTTTGTCGGGGAAAGGGGCGTTGTAGGCGGCGCATTCTTCTGCGCTCATTTGCGGATTGCCGCGTGCAAACAGCCGCGCGATGTCAAACGCCGGGTTTTTGGCGCACATCTCGCGCCACGCGAGAAAGCCCGCCGGAAGCGGGGCATTGCCGGTCCCCAAGGTCGTGTTCATGACCAGCAAGCCCTTGTAACGATCAGGCGCCGCCATCGGCAAGGTCAGGCCCAGCAGGCCGCCCCAGTCCTGCACCACCAGCACCACGTTTTGCAGGTCCAGGTGTTCCACCAGTTCCAGCAGGATTTCCCGGTGCCGGGTGAAGCTGTGAAAGCTGTCTTTTTTGGGTTTGTCGCTTTTGCCGAAGCCGATCAGATCGGGGGCCACCACGCGGTGGCCTGCGGCCAGGAACAGCGGCAGCATCTTGCGGTACAGGTAGCTCCAGGCCGGGTTGCCGTGCAGGCACAGCCAGGTCAGGCCTTCTGGCGCTCCCTCATCCAGGTAATGCAGGCGCAGGCCATCCAGCGCGGGCAGCTGACTCAGGTAATGCGGCTGCCAGGGGTAGCCCGGCAAGCCGGCGAAAGCCTCGTCGGGCGTACGCAGCGCGTCATCGCGCAGCGGATGGTGCAAGCCGGCCTGCTGGCGCTGGTCGCCCCGCTTCTGCCGGAAAAAATCCTGCAGCACGGCGCCGCATTCATCGGCCAGCACCCCGCCCTGCACCTGGGTCTGGTGATTCAGCTGCGGATGGGCAAACAGGTCGATCACCGAGCCGGCGGCCCCGGTTTTGGGCTCGGCGGCGCCAAACACCACCCGTTTGAGCCGGGCATGCAACATGGCGCCGCAACACATGGCGCAGGGTTCCAGCGTGACAAAGAGCTCGCAGTCGTCGAGGCGGTAATTGCCAAGCGCCAGCGCACCCGCGCGCAAAGCCTGCATCTCCGCGTGTGCCGTCGGGTCATGCCTGTCAATCGGCGCGTTGCGCCCGCTGGCGATGACCTGGCCATCACGCACCAGCACGGCGCCAACCGGCACCTCGCCCTCGGCAGCGGCCTGCCGGGACTGCGCCAGCGCCAGCTGCATGAAGTCGGCATCATCCATGATTGCTTCTTTTTTGAGAGCTGCTTACGCAGACAGAGAAAGGGCCGGCGGCCAATTTGATGCTCACGCCAGGCGGTCCATCCAGGCGGCAAGCGCCTGTTCGTCGGGCGAACCGGCCGCATACATGGCCTGCATCGCCGCACGCGCCTCAGGCCGGTGCTGGTTCAGTTTGACCTTGCACTGCCAGTCCGTGACCCGCAGTTCGAAGGCCACAATGCCGGCCAGCATCTTGTGGGCGAACTCCTCGCCAAGTCCGCGCCACTGCTCGGCGTACGGCGGCTCATGGTCACCGATCAGCTTTTTCAGCAAAGCGTCCTTGCCGGCGGGGTCTTCAATCAGTGTGGTCTGCACTGTGCAATGCACAGCCAGGTAATTCCAGGTCGGCACACGCGCGAGGTCCGGATAGACCCTGGGCGACAGGTAGGCGTGCGGCCCGAGAAAAGTGGCCACGGCCTGCGGCCTGGCCTGCAGGTAGCGCCAGTGCGGATTTGGTTTGGCCACATGGCCCAGCAGCACAAACTCGTCACCGCGTTCTTCAAGGTGCAGCGGCAGGTGCGTGACATAGGGCAGAACGGCCTCGTCCACGCTGATCAGGCTGGCAAACGGGTGGCCGGTCATCAGCGCTGCAGCCTGGGCGCGATCACCTTTGAAGTGGGGAGGTAAATACATGGCAAGAGTATGCGATGAAATGGGGTGGCCGCGCACTCGCAAATTGCCCATCGAGGGCAATTCGCTCGCCAGTCTCTACGCGGGTCGATCCCGCTGCGCGGGGGTGCCGTCCCGGGCCGCGCTCTCCTCAATGGCCCATCGAGGGCCATTGACTCGCCGGACGCTGCGCTGGTCGATCCCGCTGACGCGGGGGTGCGCCAGAGCGTCCGCGTTGCGCAGCAAGCAGCGGCGGCGCACCCTGTGATCGCGCTCGACGGCTTCGCTTCGCCGAGCTGACGCCTCGCGCGATCCTCGCCCTTCGCTCCGCGTCCTCCTCGCCCTTCGCTTTGAGCCCTACTCCCACTCAATCGTCGCCGGCGGTTTGCTGCTGACGTCGTAGGTGACGCGGTTGATGCCGCGCACTTCGTTGATGATGCGGCTGGAGACCTTTTTCAGCAGCGCATAGGGCAGCTCGGCCCAGTCGGCCGTCATGAAGTCGCTGGTCTGCACCGCACGCAGGGCCACCACGTAATCGTAGGTGCGGCCGTCGCCCATGACACCGACACTTTTGACCGGCAGAAAGACGGTGAAGGCCTGGCTGGTCAGCTCGTACCAGCTCTTGCCGGTCGCCACATCCTTGAAGTTGCGCAATTCCTCAATGAAAATCGCGTCAGCCTGGCGCAGCAGATCGGCATATTCTTTTTTGACTTCACCGAGGATGCGCACACCCAGGCCGGGGCCCGGAAACGGATGGCGGTACACCATGTCATGCGGCAGGCCCAGCGCCACACCGAGCTCGCGCACCTCGTCCTTGAACAGCTCGCGCAGCGGCTCCAGCAGCTTGAGGCCCAGTTGCTCGGGCAGGCCGCCTACGTTGTGGTGGCTCTTGATGACCACGGCCTTTTTGCTTTTGGCGCCGCCGGACTCGATCACGTCGGGGTAAATCGTGCCCTGGGCCAGCCATTTGGCGCCCTGGTGGCCGCCATCGCCGGCCTTGAGGCGCGCGGCTTCAGCCTTGAACACTTCGACAAATTCACGGCCTATGATTTTGCGTTTGGCCTCGGGCTCGCTAACCCCTGCGAGGTGGCCGAGAAACTGCCCGGCCGCATCAACCCGGATAACCTTCGCATGAAGTTTGCCGACAAACATGTCCATCACCATGTCGCCTTCATTCAGGCGCAGCAAGCCGTGGTCAACAAACACACAAGTGAGCTGGTCACCGATGGCACGGTGGATCAGCGCCGCGGCCACCGATGAATCGACACCGCCCGACAGGCCGAGGATGACTTCTTCATCACCCACCTGCTGGCGGATTTTTTCGACGGCTTCGCTGATGTAGTCACCCATGACCCAGTCCGGGCGCGTGCCGCAGATATCGAGCACAAAGCGCTCGAGGATCGCCTTGCCCTGCGTGGTGTGGGTCACCTCGGGGTGGAACTGCACCGCGTAATACTTGCGCTCTTCGTCGGCCATGCCGGCAATCGGGCAGGAGTCGGTGGACGCCATGAGCTTGAAGCCGGGCGGCATTTCGGTCACGTTGTCGCCGTGGCTCATCCAGACATGCAACATGCCGTGGCCTTCGGGCGTGGCGTAGTCCTGGATGCCCTCGAACAGCCGGGTGTGGCCGCGTGCCCGGACTTCGGCATAACCGAACTCGCGCTTGTGCCCGCCCTCGACCTTGCCGCCCAGGGCCTCGGCAATCGCATACATGCCAAAACAGATGCCCAGTACCGGAATGCCGAGCTCAAACACCGCCTGCGGCGCGCGCAGGGTTTCGTCTTCCCACAGGCTGGCATGGCTGCCCGACAGGATTACGCCTTTGAGGTTTCCGTCTTTGGCGTAATCGCGCACCCAGTCGTCGCTGACATCGCAGGGATGGACCTCGCAAAACACATGGGCTTCACGAATGCGCCTGGCGATCAGCTGCGTGACCTGGGAGCCGAAATCGAGAATGAGGATTTTCTGGTGCTGCATTGGGTTAGATCATTTGCCACAGGCCGTCGATAGCTTGAAGACAATTTTCCGACGGGCCGTCCCTAGGAAAATTAGCCCCCTCGGGGGGCAGCGTAGTACACGTAGTGACAAGCGTGGGGGCTCAATCAGCCCTGTAGTTGGGAGCTTCCTTCGTGATCTGCACGTCGTGCACATGGCTTTCGCGTATGCCGGCCGTTGTGATCTCGACAAACTCGGCCCTGTTGCGCATGTCTTCAATCGTGGCACAGCCGCAATAACCCATGCTGGCCCGCAGGCCGCCGGCCATCTGGTACACGATACCGACCATGGAGCCTTTGTAGGGCACACGGCCTTCAATGCCCTCCGGCACCAGCTTGTCGGCATTCGGGTTGCCGGTGGTGGCTTCCTGGAAATAACGGTCGGCGCTGCCCTGCTGCATCGCGCCTATGCTGCCCATGCCGCGGTAACTTTTATAGCTGCGGCCCTGGAACAGAATCACTTCGCCGGGGGCTTCTTCGGTGCCGGCAAACATGCCGCCCATCATGACGGTGCCGGCGCCGGCAGCGATCGCCTTGGCAATGTCGCCGCTGTAACGGATGCCGCCGTCGGCAATCAGCGGAATGCCGCTGCCGCGCAGCGCCGTGGCGACGTTGTCTATGGCCATGATTTGCGGCACACCGACGCCGGCAACAATGCGGGTGGTGCAGATGCTGCCCGGGCCTATGCCGACCTTGACCGCGTCGGCGCCAGCCTCGGCCAGCGCCAGCGCGGCTGCGCCGGTGGCAATGTTGCCGCCAATCACATCGATCTGCGGGTAGTTTTTCTTGACCCAGCGCACACGTTCGATCACGCCATGGCTGTGGCCGTGGGCGGTATCGACCACGATGGCGTCGACACCGGCCCTGACCAGCGCCTCCACCCGCTCCTCGGTGCCCTCGCCCACACCCACTGCCGCACCCACGCGCAGGCGGCCAGAGGCATCACGTGCAGCATTCGGGAAATTGGTCTGTTTGGTGATGTCCTTGACGGTGATCAGGCCCTTGAGCTCAAAATCGTCGTTGACCACCAGCACACGCTCCAGCTTGTGCTTGTTCAGCAAGGCCTTGGCTTCGGCAGCCGAAGTGCCTTCCTTGACCGTGATGAGTCGTTCACGCGGCGTCATGATCTCATGCGCCTTGACGTCGTAACGGGTCTCAAAACGCAAATCGCGGCTGGTCACGATACCCACCACCTTGCCCCCGTCACACACCGGAAAACCGGATATGCCCAGCTGCTCGGACAATTCCAGCACCTGCAGCACCGTGTGCTCGGGTGTGATGACCACCGGATCACGCACCACCCCGGACTCATAACGCTTGACCTTGGCCACATGGGCGGCCTGCTGCTGCGGCGTGAGGTTCTTGTGAACGATGCCAATGCCGCCTTCCTGCGCAATGGCAATGGCCAGGCGGGCTTCGGTGACCGTGTCCATGGCGGCCGACACCAGCGGCAGGTTCAGGCGGATGTTTCTTGAGAACTGGGTGGAAAGCGAGGTGTCCTTGGGCAGGACCTGGGAGAACGCTGGCACCAACAATACGTCGTCGAAGGTGAGCGCTTTGCCGAGTAGGCGCATAGGGATAGCTCCAAAAACACGATTGTACCCGCGCCGCTCGGTACAAACCCTCGCGCCGGCCCGCGTGTTGCCGCGTTACAAAATTGGCGGTTGCCGCAGCGCCCGGACATCCGCTTCTCCGACACAGACGGCTACACTTGAAACCATGGACCTGACCATCACCCCCAAATCGCTGTTGCTCCTGCTGGCGGCCTGGACTTTGTCCCTGTCCGCAGTAGCCGAGTGGCAGTGGATAGACAAGGACGGACGCAAGGTTTTCAGCGACCGCCCGCCGACCTCCGAGATCAAGGACAAAGACATTCTGAAAAGGCCTGGCGGTCGGGGCCGCGCGCCTGCCGCCGCGGCATCGGCAGAAGCCGGCGAGGCGGAAGCGGCAGCCGGCGCGGCAGCAGCGGCTGCACCTGCAATGAAAACCACCAGTCCCAAGCTGTCCGGCAAAGATGTCGAGCTGCAAGCGAAGAAGAAAAAACTCGAGCAGGAAGAAGCAGAGAAAAAGAAAGCCGAAGAGGAAAAAATCTCCGTGGTCAAGGCCGAGAACTGCCAGCGCGCCCAGAAAGGCCTGTCGACGTTCCAGTCGGGCGTACGGGTGTCAACGGTGAATGCCAAAGGCGAGCGCGAGATCATGGACGACAACGCCCGCGCCGCTGAAAGCAAACGCCTGCAGGCCATCGTCGACAGCGAATGCAGGTAGGCCGGGCTTGAGGCCGGGATGCTGCCGAATCGCCCCTCTCCCAAACAGCGTCAATAACCGGCCTTGGCCCCTGCCCTCTTCCTGGCAAACAAACCCGATTTTTTGACGCCCTGCGTGTTGAAGCGTTCGCGCCGAGCCACCTTGGGGTCCACCCGCAGCGGCCGGTAGATCTCCACCCGGTCCTGGTCACAGAGCAGCTGGCGCAAGCCGGCTTTTTTGCCCCAGATACCGAGCGCCAGGCGCCCCGACGCGAATTCAGGAAACTCCGTCAGCACCCCACTGGCGGCCAGCGCCTGCGCGACGCTGCTGCCGGGGGGCAGCTCCAGCAACCACTCACGCACCTGACGGGACGCCGGGGAATAGGCCAGGGTGATCTTCACAAGGCCTCCCGCATCAGGCCTCGCCATAGACCTGACTCGCCCGTTTGACAAACGCATCGACCAGGCTGCCTGCAATCTTGTCGAACACCGGGCCCACCAGCGCCGCCAGCGCGGGGTTGTCAAAGTCGTAACGCAAGGTGAAATCAACTTTGCAGGCACGCTGGCTGCCATCGCCCAAGGGGGTGAAGTCCCAATGGCCGTCCAGTTTGGAGAACGGACCGTCGACCAGCTCGAGGGTGACCTTGCGGTCCTGGACATGGGTGTTGCGCGTGGTGAAGCTCTGGCCCATGCCCGCAAACGCAATGCTGACCCTGGCTGTCATGCCCTGGGCGTCTTCAGCGCTGACTTCGGCATGGTCACACCAGGGCAAAAATTGCGGATAACTGCCGACATCGGTGACCAGGGCAAACATTTCGGCAGCGCTGTACCAGATCAGAACGGACTTGTGAACGGTTTTCATACAATCATGGGCTGCGCCCGATTGTCCGATTGTATTAGCCGGCGCCGCCCCTACCTTCCCTACATGGCCACCAAAGAAGCATCCTCGAAAAAACCGGCCGCAGCCTCCTCCGGAAAATCCACCGGCAAGCCCGCCATCAACCTGACGCCCAAGGCCGCTGCGGCGGCAGTGCGTATTGCCGACAACAAAAAGGCGCTGTTCAACTACCACATCGAGGAGCGTTTCGAGGCCGGCATGGTGCTGGAAGGCTGGGAGGTCAAGTCGCTGCGCGAAGGCAAGGTACAGCTGACCGACGGCTACGTCGTGATCCGCAACGGCGAGCTTTTCATCATAGGCTGCCAGATCAATCCCCTGGGCACCGCGTCCACCCATATCCGGCCGGACTCGGTGCGCACCAAGAAGCTGTTGATGCACAAGGAAGAAATCCGCAGGCTGATTGGCAAGATCGAGCAAAAGGGCTACACGCTGGTGCCGCTGAACCTGCACTGGAAGGCAGGCAAGGTCAAATGTGAAGTGGGACTGGCCAAAGGCAAAGGGGAACACGACAAACGCGACACCATCAAGGACCGCGAAGGCAAGCGCGAGGTGGAGCGCGCCATGAAGTCGCGCAGCCGCTGAGGCTCAGGCCAGGTCGCGAAGCGGGTGCGTATCTGCCGCCCAGGGGCTGGCAAAAAACGCCTGCACCATTTGCGGCTTGACGTCTTCAATCCGCGCCGGGTTCCACTTTGGCGCATAGTCCTTGTCCACGGCCAGCGCACGTATGCCTTCCACGGTTTCACTCGCGGGCCCCGGGCGCAGATGGAAGCAGTGATGCACCATGTCGCGCTCCATGCGCAGGTCATCGGCCAGGCCCATGCTGCGGGCACGGCGGATCTGCTCCAGCGTCACATGCAGCATCAGCGGCGAGCGTTTGCGCAGCACGGCAGCGGTCTTTTGCGCCCACTCATTGTCTTTCGCGGCTTCCAGCGCGTCCACCATGTGTTTCACCCGCGCCAGTGAAAAGAATGCATCCAGCTGGCCAGTAGCCCTTTCTGGATGAGCGTGAGCAGCTACCAAATTCGTAGCAATCCACTGCTCGGCATCGGTGCTGCTCCGGAAGGACTGATCCCCCAGCTGTTGCCACAGGGCCGGCAGGCTGGCAGCCGGTCGAAACACATCGGCCAGGCCCCAGGCCAGCGCCTCTTCACCGCTGATCACCATACCGGTCAGCGCCAGATACTCCCCCACGCTGCCGGGACAGCGGCTCAGGAAGTAACCACCACCGACATCGGGAAACAGGCCGATGTTGGTTTCAGGCATGGCCATTTTGGTGTGTTCTGTGACGATGCGGACGACGCCGCCCTGGCGTGCGGACGGCTTGCCGGGAGTACTGCCAATATTGCCCGCAGGGGATGCCAAGGCAGGGCCTTGGCAGATCCCCATGCCCCCGCCCATGACCACGCCGTCCATGAAAGCGATATAGGGCTTGGGGTAGTGGTGGATCAGGTGGTTGAGGCGGTATTCCTCGGTGAAAAAGGCGTCGAGCGCAGTGTCGCCGGCCAATGCGGCCTGGTGGAAAAAGCGGATGTCGCCACCGGCGCAGAATCCGCCAAACAGGCTTTCCGGCGTGCCGGGCCGGCCCACCTTGTTGCTGCCGCGTATCGCCACGGCCAGCACGCTGCTGTCAGCGTGCCAGGCGCTCAGGACGGCGGTGAGTTCACGCACCATGGACAGCGACAGTGCATTGAGCGCCTTGGGCCGGTTCAGGGTGATGAAGCCGACCTGCCCGCGCACCTCGGACAGGATGTCGCTGTGGGGGGCGCCGGGGTTTGAATCGGTGATCGTGTTCATGCGCGTTGTTTCCATCCCAGCAGTTCATTGGCGACCAGCGCGCCTATCACCAGCGTACCGCCGGTCAGCACACTGGCAGCCGGCACCTCGCCCGCCCCTGCCCAGGCCAGCAGAATGCCAAAAATAATTTCCAGCAGTGCCAGCAGCGATATTTCCGGCGCTTTCAGCACACGCGCACAGATCACCGACAACACACAGGGAATCGCCAGCTGCACCAGACCGAGCAAGGCCAGCAAACCGAGGTCATGCGCCGTCGCGGCAAACGGAAAAGCCAGCGGCAAGGTGGTCAGGGCAGAAATAAAGGCGCCCACCAGTACCGCAGGCACCAGGTCTATGCTTTGGCCCTGGGTCTGGCTGCGCTGCACCACCGTCCAGTTCACGGCGGCGGCCAGGGGGACGAGAAGTGCCACCAGCATGCCGGCCAGCTGGCCTGGCCCGGCGCCCACCTGGCTGCCGTGCATCCAGACGATGCCGGCTCCCGCCACGCCAATGGCCACCCAGGTGCGAGCGGGTATGCGGTGCCCGATGAATACCCAGGCCATCAGTGCCGTGATAAACGGACCAACCGCCATGGTGACCAGCACATTGGCCACGCTGCTCATGGTCATGGCCACCATGAAGGCGGTGAACATGATGCTCCAGCAGACGCCGGAGATCCAGAGATACGGTCCGGCGTGACGGATTTTTGTGAAAACCGCCCGCCCCTGGAACAGCGGAAGAATCACCAGCAGCGACAGCAAGGTGAAAAAGCTGCGCCAGAAGGTCACTTCAAAACTTTTTGCCGATTCAAGGTGGCGCGTCACCACGCCCGCGATCGACCACATCAGCGTGATCGCGATCATCAGCAGTACGGCACGGCTATGTGTCAGTTTCATCAATGTTCCGAACGTTGGGGCCCTTCCCCTTCAAGCAGGGGCCGCGGATCCGGCTCCGCCGGTCCGCAGGCGCAGCGCCCCCTCGGAGGGCAGGGAGCTACACGCAGTGAGCGACCGTGGGGGCCCTATCCACCGTGGGGGCCTACCTTCCAGCGCGCTTGCGCTCGCTTTCCGTCAGGTGGCGCTTGCGCAGACGCACCGACTTGGGCGTGATTTCAACCAGCTCGTCTTCCTCGATGAATTCCACGCCGTATTCCAGCGTGAGTTCGATGGGCGGCGTGATCTTGATCGCGTCTTCCTTGCCGGACACGCGGAAGTTGGTCAGCTGCTTGGTGCGCGTGGCGTTGACCACGAGGTCGTTGTCGCGGCTGTGGATGCCGACAATCATGCCTTCGTACACAGGGTCATTGGCGCGCACAAACATGCGGCCGCGGTCGTCGAGCTTGCCCAGGGCGTAAGTGAAAATTTCACCGGCGTCCATGGAGATCAGCACGCCGTTTTTGCGGCCACCGATGTCACCCTTGTGCGCCTCGTAGCTGTCGAAGATGTTGGAGATCAGGCCGGAGCCGCGTGTCAGGTTCAAAAATTCGTTGGTAAAACCAATCAGGCCACGCGCCGGAATGCGGTACTCGAGGCGCACACGGCCACGGCCGTCGGACTCCATGTTGACCAGGTCGCCCTTGCGCTCACCCAGGGCCTGCATCACGCCGCCCTGATGGGCTTCCTCGATATCGGCAGTGACCAGCTCTATCGGCTCGTGTTTCTCGCCGTTGATCTCCTTCATCACCACGCGCGGCTTGGACACCGCCAGCTCAAAACCTTCACGGCGCATGTTTTCCAGCAGGATGGTCAGGTGCAGCTCGCCGCGGCCCATGACTTCAAAAATGCCTTCCTCGCCGGTTTCCTTGACGCGCAAGGCCACGTTGTGCTGCAGCTCTTTCTGCAGCCGGTCCCATATCTGGCGGCTGGTGACGTATTTGCCTTCGCGGCCGGCCAGAGGGCTGGTGTTGACGCAGAAGTTCATGGTCAGGGTCGGCTCGTCAACCTTGAGCATGGGCAGCGGCATGGGGTTGAGTGGATCGGTCAGGGTCACACCAATGCCGATTTCATCAATGCCGTTGATCAGCACAATTTCGCCGGGGCCGGCTTCCGTTGTCTGCACACGCTCCAGGCCCTGGAAAGTCAGCACCTGGTTGATCCGGCCCTTGATGGCCTTGCCATCCGGGCCTTCCATGACCACCACGTCCATCATGGGACGGATCGTGCCCTGGCTGATGCGGCCCACGCCGATACGCCCCACAAAGGTCGAAAAATCGAGTGCGGAAATCTGCAGCTGCAGCGGCGCTGCCGGGTCACCTTCCTGGTGCGGCACATGTTTGAGGATGGTGTTGAACAGGGCCGACATGTCGGGACCCCACTGCTCGTTCGGCGGGCCCTCTTCCAGCGAGGACCAGCCGTTGATGCCGGAGGCGTAGACCACCGGAAAATCGAGCTGTTCATCGGTAGCGCCGAGTTTGTCAAACAGGTCAAAAGCGGCATTGACCACGTAGTCGGGACGGGCACCGGGCTTGTCCACCTTGTTGACCACGAGGATGGGCTTGAGGCCCAGGGCCAGCGCCTTCTTGGTCACAAAACGCGTCTGCGGCATCGGGCCTTCCTGCGCGTCAATCAGCAGCACCACACCGTCGACCATGGACAACGCACGCTCGACCTCACCGCCGAAGTCGGCGTGGCCGGGGGTGTCGACGATGTTGATGTGGGTGCCTTCCCAGGTCACGGCGCAGTTCTTGGCGAGGATGGTGATGCCGCGTTCTTTTTCGATGGCGTTGTTGTCCATCACGGTGTCCACCACTTTTTCGTGCTGGGCAAAGGTGCCGGACTGGCGCAGCAGCTGGTCGACCATGGTGGTTTTGCCGTGGTCAACGTGGGCGATGATGGCGATGTTGCGGATTTGTTTGTGACTCATGGTTCGCTTTCTAAAAACTTGAACGGGGTTCTGGCTAGTGGGCCATTGCGGCGCTGGCCGCAGGGAAGGAAAGTACCGGCCGCTGGGCCAGCATGTCCTGGATTTCAATCGGGCTGAGCAGGCGCCCGGGGATCAATTCATCGGCGCTGATATGGGCCGAGCCCAGAAAAGCTGCCGGGTCGCTGCCATAAACCTGGACCAGCGCGGCATCGGGCCCCCATTGGCCCGGCGTGCCGCGGCGGCGCAGGCCGCTGAGAAAACGCCCTGCATGATCGGCATCGAGTGTGACAAGCGGATACGCCGCCACCAGCGACTGAACCGGCAGCAGGCAGGCTTCACGTTCAGCCTCGCTCATGGCCTCCAGCGATGGCAGGCTGACGCACTGGCTGTCGGTGAAACCGCCGGTCTCCAGCCGCCTGAGCGCGCCGAGGTGGGCACCGCAGCCTATGGCCTCGCCGATGTCTTCACCGAGCGTGCGGATGTAGGTGCCCTTGCTGCACGACACTATGATTTTGATAGCTGCTTGCGCACGTGGATCGTGGGCTACAGCCATTTCCAGCTTGTAGATCGTGATATGCCGGGCTGCGCGCTCCACTTCTTCGCCCTTGCGCGCATATTCGTACAAGGCCTTGCCGTCTTTCTTCAGCGCCGAATACATGGGCGGCACCTGGGCCAACGGACCGGTGAAACGCTGCGTCATCTCGGCCAGTAGCTCCGGCGTGATGGGCGGCACCGGCCGCGTTTCAATGACCTCCCCTTCGGCATCGGCGGTGCTGGTTTTTTTACCGAGCAGCAGCACGGCTTCGTAGGTCTTGTCGGCGTCGAGCTGCAGCTGGCTGAACTTGGTGGCCGCACCAAAACACAGCGGCAACACGCCGGTGGCCAGCGGGTCCAGTGTGCCGGTGTGGCCGGCCTTGTCGGCGCGCAGCAGCCATTTGGCCTTCTGCAAGGCCTGATTGCTTGACAGGCCCAACGGCTTGTCGAGCAGCAACACGCCATGCACGGGACGTCGCTGTATCTTTTGGCGTTGAGAAGGGGTTTGCGTCATAAATTCCGACAGGCTCAGCGCACAGGCCATGCCCGGGCGCTCGGTTGGCACCGTTGTCCCTGAACCTGTCATCAAGGGAAACGGCGCGAACTCAGTCGTCCTGGGCGCGCGAGGAAACCGCCTTGGCAATCAAGGCGTTCATGTCGGCCGCACGTTCGGTCGTGCGGTCAAACTGGAAATGCAGCGTCGGAACCGTGTGGATCATCAGCTTTTTGAACAGGCCGTTGCGCAGAAAACCGGCCGCCTGGTTCAGCGCGGTTTCGCACTCGGTCGGGTCGCCGATCAGCACGCTGAAAAACACCTTGGCATGGGCGTAGTCCGGCGTCACTTCGACCGCCTGGATGGTCACCATCCCGACGCGCGGGTCTTTCAACTCGCGCGCGATCAGCTCCGTCAGATCACGCTGGATCTGATCGGCCACGCGGAAACCGCGATTCGGGGTGGAAGATTTTTTACGCATACAAAAAGTGGCAAAACCTGTGGCGGCCGGCATCCCTGGGGCGCCGGCCGACCGCGGTATCTAGACCTCCAGCGTCCTGGCCACTTCCCTGATTTCAAAGAACTCAAGAATGTCGCCGACCTGGATGTCGTTGTAGCCCTTGACGTTCAAGCCGCACTCGAAGCCTTCCTTGACCTCTTTGGCATCGTCCTTGAAACGTTTGAGCGAGTCGAGCTCACCGGTAAAGATGACCACGTTTTCGCGCAACAGGCGCAGGCGCGCACTGCGGCGCACAATGCCTGCGGTGACCATACAGCCGGCGATCGAACCGATCTTGCTGACCTTGAACACCTGGCGAATCTCGGCATTGCCAATGACTTCTTCCTTCTTGTCCGGCGTCAACATGCCCGACATGGCGGCGCGCAACTCATCGACAGCGTCGTAAATGATGTTGTAGTAGCGAATCTCGACACCGTTGTTTTCTGCAAGCTTGCGGGCCTGGGCGTCGGCGCGGGTGTTGAACCCGATCAGCACGGCCTTGGACGCAATCGCCAGGTTCACGTCGGACTCGGAAATACCACCGACGGCGGAGTACACCAGTTGCACCTTGACCTCGTCGGTCGAGAGCTTGAGCAGCGACTGGGCCAGCGCTTCCTGCGAACCCTGCACATCGGCCTTGACGATGATGGGCAGCATCTTGACCTCGCCGGCGCCGATGTCGGAGAACATGTTCTCCAGCTTGGCGGCCTGCTGTTTGGCCAGTTTGGTGTTGCGGAACTTGCCGGCGCGGTAGGTGGAGATTTCACGGGCACGGCGCTCGTCGAGCATGACCATGAACTCGTCACCAGCCTGCGGCACTTCCGTCAGGCCCTGGATTTCGACCGGAATCGACGGGCCCGCGGTCTTGATCGGCTTGCCGTTCTCGTCGAGCATGGCGCGCACGCGTCCATAGGTCGAACCAGCCAGCACCACATCGCCGGTTTTCAGCGTGCCGGACTGCACCAGCACGGTGGCCACCGGGCCACGGCCCTTGTCGAGCTGGGCTTCAATCACCAGACCCTTGGCCAGCGCATCGACCGGCGCGCGCAACTCCAGCACCTCGGCCTGCAGCAAGACCTGCTCCAGCAAGGCGTCGATACCGGCACCGGTATGGGCCGACACGCCAACAAAAGGCACGTCGCCGCCAAACTCTTCGGGAATCACTTCTTCAGTGACCAGCTCGCCCTTGACGCGCTCCATGTTGATGCCAGGCTTGTCGATCTTGTTGATCGCCACCACGATGGGCACCCCGGCTGCCTTGGCGTGTTTGATCGCCTCTCGGGTCTGCGGCATGACGCCGTCGTCGGCCGCGACCACCAGGATCACGATGTCGGTGGCCTTGGCGCCACGCGCACGCATGGCGGTAAACGCCTCGTGACCCGGGGTATCGAGGAAGGACACCATGCCGCGTGGGGTTTCCACATGGTAGGCGCCGATGTGCTGGGTGATGCCGCCGGCCTCGCCCGCTGCCACCTTGGCGGTGCGGATGTAATCGAGCAGCGAGGTTTTGCCGTGGTCCACGTGACCCATGACGGTCACGACGGGTGCACGTGGCAACATTTCTGCCTGCGGGCCCTGGGTATCGTCATCGGTAAAGGCTTCCGGATCGTCCAGCGCGGCCGTCACGGCCTTGTGGCCCATCTCTTCCACCACAATCATGGCGGTGTCCTGGTCCAGCGGCTGGTTGATGGTCACCATCTGGCCGAGTTTCATCAGGTGTTTGATGACCTCGGACGACTTCACGCTCATCTTGTGGGCGAGTTCGGCGACTGTGATGGTCTCGGGCACATGCACCTCAATGACCTTGAACTCGGTCGGTGCCACAAAATTCGACTCGGAACGCGAATCGCGGTCCGGCGTGCGGCGGCCACGCGGGCCCCCCCGGAAGTTGCCACGTCCAGGCACCACCGGTGCGCCGCGGGTCTTGATTTCGCCCTTCTTCTTGGCGGCATCGTCTTTCCAGGTCGAAGACAGGTTCTCTGACTTGACTTCTTTCTTGCCCGCGGCCCCGACGCCAGCAGCGCCAGCCGCTGCTGCGGGTTTGGCAGCACCGGGCACCACCGCCGGCTTGTGCAAAGTGCCCTTGATGACGGCTTTGGGGTCGACGTGTGGCACCAGCACCCGTTTGGGCGCATTCATCATCGCGCGGATGCCGGCGGCCTCGGCCTCGGCTTTCTTGCGGCGGTCCTGCAGGTCCTGCGCCTTGACGGCGTCGGCCTGGAATTCAGCGGTGGCCCTGGCTTTGGCGGCCACCTGCGCGGCGTTGGCCTCGGCGGCTTTGGTGGCGGCTTTTTCGGCGGCAGCCGCATCGGCTACCACCGGCGCCTGGACAGCGGCGGCTTTGGCGGCCGCAGCCGACTTGCCTGCCGCCGGTTTTTTGGCTTCAGCTGCAGCCTCGGTCGCCTGTGCGGCGGCCAGCGCAGCCTGCTCGGAGACAAGCTTCTCCTGCTCGCGCTGCACATCCCTGGCATCCTGTTCTTCACGCAGGCGGCGTTTTTCGGACAGCTCTTCTTCCTGGCGGCGCAGAAGCTCCGCATGGCGGCTGGCTTCCTCCTCGCGGCGCACCAGTTCGGCCTCGTCAATCTGCGGCACCTGGGGCGCCTCCGGCAAGGCAGCAGCTTCGTCAGCAGGCTGCTCGGCGCTCTCGTCACGCTTGACGAAGGTGCGCTTCTTGCGCACCTCGACCTGGATGGTGCGCGCGCGCCCGGTGGCGTCGGCCTGCTTGATTTCACTGGTGGATTTCTTGACCAGCGTGATCTTTTTGCGCTCGGCACTGGCCGTGCCGTGGCTGGCCTGCAAAAAGCTCAGCAGCTTCTGTTTGTCGGCCTCGGAGAGGCGGTCATCGGCTTGCGCCTTGGCAACGCCGGCACTGGTCAATTGCTCGATCAGTATGGCGGTGGGTTTGTTCAACTCAGCTGCGAATTCAGCGACGGTAGTGGTACTGGACATATGTTTTTTTCCTGCTGGCCTCCATGATCATTGCTCTTTGGCCGCGAGGTCTGCACTGGCAGGCTCAGCAGCGTCGGCAGTCTCGGCGGCATCATCGGTAAACCAATGGGCGCGAGCGGTCATGATCAGGGCTTTGGCTTCGTCTTCCGACTGGCCGGTGATCTCGGTTAATTCATCAACAGCCAGATCGGCCAGGTCGTCACGGGTGCCCACACCCGCCTCGGTCAGCTTGGCAATCAGTTCTGGTGTCAGGCCTTCGACATCGCGCAGGTTCTGCGAGACGCCCTCGGCGTTTTCTTCCTTGGCGATTTCCATGGTCAGCAGCGCATCCTTGGCGCGTGTACGCAGCTCGGTCACAGTGTCCTCATCGAAGGATTCAATTTCCAGCATTTCCTGAATGGGCACATAGGCCACTTCTTCCAGGCTGGTGAAACCTTCGGAGATCAGGATGTCGGCGATTTCTTCGTCCACATCGAGCTTTTCCATGAACAGCTTGCGGCTGGTGTCGGTCTCGGTGGCCTGCTTTTCTGCAGACTCGTCAGCCGTCATGATGTTGATCTTCCAGCCGGTCAGCTCGGCGGCAAGGCGCACGTTCTGGCCACCACGGCCGATGGAGATCGCGAGGTTTTCCTCGTCCACCACCACGTCCATGGCATGGCGCTCTTCGTCCACCACGATGGACGAGACATTGGCCGGAGCCAGTGCGCCAATCACAAACTGGGCCGGGTCTTCGCTCCACAGGACGATGTCGACACGTTCGCCAGCGAGTTCATTGGTGACGCCATTGACGCGGGTACCGCGCACGCCAACGCAGGTGCCAATGGGATCGACCCGCTTGTCATGCGACAGCACGGCGATCTTGGCGCGCGAACCGGGGTCACGGGCGCAGGATTTGATCTCCAGCAGGCCTTGTTCGATCTCGGGCACTTCCTGGCGGAACAGCTCGATCATGTATTCGGGCGAGGTGCGCGACAGGATGATGGGCGCGCCACGCAGTGTGGTGTCGACTTCCATGATCATGGCGCGGACCCGGTCGCCGGATCGCAGGTTTTCTTTGGGAATCATGTCGCCGCGACGCAGGCGGCCTTCAACACGGCCGGACTCGACAATGATGTCGCCCTTGTCCATGCGCTTGACGGTGCCGACAAAAATCTTGTCGCCACGCGACATGAAGTCGTTGAGCAGCATTTCGCGCTCGGCATCGCGAATTTTCTGCAGGATGACCTGTTTGGCGGCTTGCGCGCCGATGCGGCCTATCGGCAGGCTTTCGACCGGCTTTTCGATGTAGTCGCCCTCTTCGATGTCGGCAATCTCGTCGCGGGCATCGCTGACCAGTTCTTCAGCTTCCGGGTTTTGCAGACCAGCTTCGTCGGGCACAACCAGCCAGCGGCGGAAGGTTTCGTAGTTGCCGCTGTCGCGGTCCACCGCCACGCGGATATCGACTTCGCCCTGGTACACCTTTTTGGTGGCAGAGGCGAGCGCAAGCTCGACTGCGCCGAAGACGACGTCACGTTCAACATTTTTCTCACGCGATATGGCATCCACCAACATCAACAGTTCGCGATTCATTTCACAAGCCTGCCTTTCTTTTATATCTCTGTACCGGGTGCGCTTTTCGGTCTGCGCCCCTTGAAGTCAACCACAGGCGCCAGACGCGCCTGCACAATTTCATCGAGCGTGAAGCCCAGCGCCTGCAGCGGCGCGGGAATCCGCTTCTTGCTTACTTTCTGTCCGGGCTTGGCGGCGGGCTCTTCGCTCCATACCACTTGCCACCCCGAGGCGGCACGCTCGAGCGTGCCGCGAAATTTTTTCCGGCTGGCAGAAATGCCGGTCCCGGCAGACACCGCCGCACCTACCGCCGCTTTCAGCGTGATATCGACCAGCTCTCCGGCAAAACGCTCGAAATCCGCTTCGCTGCGCAAGGGCCGGTCTATGCCCGGCGAGCTCACCTCGAGCCGGGAATACGCTGCCCCTTCAACTTCCAGCACAAACTGCAGCTGGCGCGTGACCTTTTCGCAATCCTCGGCGTTGATGAACTGCTCTTCGGCACCCGGCACATAGGGCTGGTCAATCGTGACGCGCAGCAGACCACCGCCGGTGCGTTCAATATCCACCAGCTGGTAACCCAGTCCCGTGACTGTTTGCTCAATCGTCTCGTGTAATGCCATTCAGGTCTAAAAAGCAGCGTCTTACCCACACCTGCAAAAACAAACGCCCAAAAAAAATGGGCGGTGAAAACCCGCCCATTTGGTCGTGAAGCCAATATTGTAACCTGCCGCACCCGCCCGCGCAAGCAGTTCGCATGCCCGCCCGCCCCACAGGCCCGCGTGGCTCAGAGCTGGGCGGCGACCAGTACCCGGGTATAGGGGTGTTCAGGGTTTTCCAGCACCTGCTGCACCGTGCCGGCTTCCAGCACCTCACCGTCCTTCAAAACCATCACCTGGTGCGCCATGGCGCGGATCACGTCCACATCGTGGGTGATCAGGAGGTAACTCAGGCCACGCTCGCGCTGCAGCTTTTGTAACAATTGCAGCACCTGCTTCTGGATCGTCACGTCCAGCGCGCTGGTGGGTTCGTCCAGCACCAGCAATTGGGGCTCAATGATCAGGGCCCGCGCAATCGCCAGGCGCTGGCGCTGGCCGCCCGAAAACTCGTGCGGATAACGCTGCAACAGCCCCGGAAACTGGGTCTCGCCCATACCCACCTCGGCCAGTGCGCGCAACACCTGCGCCTGGCGCTGACCGGCTGCCAGGCCGGGCTGGTGCACCCGCAGCCCTTCGCCGACAATTTCCTCGACGGTCATGCGCGGCGACAGGGAAGAAAAAGGGTCCTGAAACACCACCTGGACGGCGCGCCGTATCGCCTTGTTGCCCGCCGCGTCACGGCTCCAGTGGCCACCTGCGGCCTGCAGCTGCCCGTGGTGCGGGTGCAAACCCAGCGCCGCCAGCGCCAGCGTGGATTTGCCCGAGCCCGACTCGCCAATCACACCCAGGGTCTGACCCGGCGCAATGCTGAAGCTGGCCCCCTGCACCGCTACAAATTCGCCCTGCCTGAACCAGCCTTTGATACCCGGCAGGCGCACCGGGTAACTCACACGCAACTGGCTGGCTTGCATGACGGGTACTGCGCCGGGCTGCGGCAGGCCCTCGGTGACATCGCGCACCGGGCGGCTGTCGATCAGCTTGCGGGTGTAGGCATGCTGGGGGTTCTGGAAAACCTGTGCGACGGGCCCGGTTTCCACAATGTGGCCGCCCTCCATGACGGCAATCCGGTCGGCAAAACGGCGCACCAGGTTCAGGTCGTGGGTAATCAGCAGCACCGCCATGCAGGTCTGCTGCTGCAAACCGGTCAGCAGGTCCAGAATCTGCGTGCGCAGGGTCACATCCAGCGCCGTTGTCGGTTCGTCGGCCAGCAGCAATTTGGGGCGGCAGGCCAGCGCCATCGCGATCATCGCGCGCTGGCGCTGCCCGCCCGAGAGCTGGTGTGGAAAGGCATTGGCGCGCCGCGCGGCTTCGGTGATGCCGGTATCCGCCAGCAGTTGAACAGCTGCCTGCGCAGATTCGGCGGGCGTAAGCGCCCGTTTAAGCTGCAAGACCTCGGCAATCTGCTCCCCCACCGTGAACAGCGGGTTCAGCGCCGTCATCGGTTCCTGGAAAATCATCGCGATATCCTGCCCGCGTATGCCGCGCAGCGCATGCTCGGGCATCGACAACAGGTCTGCCTGGCCGTCACGCCCCGCAAACAGCGCTTCGCCAGCAATCTCTGCGTTTTGCACCAGCCGCAGCAAAGCCAGCGCGGTGACGGTTTTACCGGACCCGGATTCACCCACCAGCGCCAGTTTTTCGCCGGGCCGGATGTGAAAGTCCACGCCGTGAACCACCTCTTTGCCGCTGAAAGAGACGCGCAGGCCTTTGACGTCGAGCAGGCGGACGGTCACTTGTCAGTCTTTCTCGGGTCCAGCGCGTCTCTGAGCGCGTCACCCATGAATGTCAGCAGCAGCAGCGTCAGCACCAGCACGGCAAAGGTGGACAGGGAAATCCACCAGGCGTCGATATTCGCCTTGCCCTGGCTCAGCAGCTCGCCGAGCGAGGGCGTGCCGGGCGGCACACCGAGGCCCAGAAAATCCAGTGAGGTCAACGCAAGGATGGCCGCACTCATGCGAAACGGCAAAAACGTGACCACAGGGGTCAGGCTGTTCGGCAGGATGTGGCGCCACATGATCTGCAGGTTGCCCACACCCAGCGCCCTGGCCGCCCGCACATAGTCCATCTGGCGGTTGCGCAAAAACTCGGCGCGCACGTAGTCGGACAGTCCCATCCAGCCAAACAGGCTGAGCAGCAGCAGCAGCAAGGCCACGCTGGGCGCAAACACCGCACTGAAGATGATGAGCAGGTAAAGCTCGGGCATGGAGCCCCATATCTCGATAAAACGCTGGAAAGCCAGGTCGGTCTTGCCGCCCGCATAACCCTGCACCGCCCCGGTCAGGATGCCGACAAACACGCCAATCAGCGTCAGCGCCAGCGCAAACAACACGCTGAGGCGAAAACCGTAAATCAGCTGTGCCAGCAGGTCGCGGCCCCGGTCGTCGGTGCCGAACAGGTTGTCGCGCGATGGTGCCGAGGGATTGGGTGCTTTTGCAAAATAGTTGATGGTGCGCGGCCCATAGGGATTGAGCGGATAAATCGACCAGTTGCCGCCTTCCTCGAGTTTGTCGCGAACAAAGGGATCGAGGTAGTCGGTAGGTGTGTCGAAATCACCGCCAAAGGTTTTTTCGGAATAGTCCTTGACCAGCGGAAAATAAAACTCGCCCTGATACCGCAGCAACAGCGGCTTGTCGTTGGACAGCACCTCGGCAAACAGGCTCAGCAGCACCAGCACGCAGAAGATCAGCAGGCTGCGGTAACCGAGCTTGTTGCGGCGAAAACGCTGCCACGCCCGCCTGGAAGGCGATGCGGAAAGGGGCAAACCAGGGTCCGTCATGTCTCAGTCAAACTTCACGCGGGGATCAACCCAGACATAACACAGGTCCGAGACCAGCTTGGTCACCAGACCGATCAGCGTGAACAGATACAGCGTGCCCAGCACCACCGGATAGTCGCGCCGGATCACGCTTTCATAACTGAGCAGTCCCAGGCCGTCGAGGGAAAACAGGGTTTCGATCAGCAGCGAGCCGGTAAAAAAAGCACCAATAAAAGCGGATGGAAAACCCGTGATGATGGGAATCAGGGCATTGCGGAACACATGTTTCCAGAGCACCTGGCGCTCGGACAGGCCCTTGGCGCGCGCCGTCAGCACATACTGTTTGCGGATTTCTTCGAGGAAGGAGTTTTTGGTCAGCACCGCCGTCACCGCAAAACTGCCCAGCACCATGGCCGTCACCGGCAAGGCGATGTGCCACAGGTAGTCGGCAATACGCGCGCCCCAGCCCAGGGTCTCCCAGTTCGCAGAGGTCAGGCCGCGCAGAGGAAACCACTGCAACTGCCCGCCAAAAACCACCAGCAGCGCCACACCCAGCACAAAGCCCGGAATCGCGTAACCAACCAGCACAATCAGCGTGGTGACAAAGTCAAAACGGGTACCGGCCCGCACCGCCTTGGCCACACCGAGCGGCACGGCGATCAGGTAGCTGATAAAAAACGTCCACAGTCCCAGGCTGATGGAGACCGGCAGCTTCTCCTTGACCAGTTGCCAGACGTCCTTGTGCTGGTAAAAACTCTTGCCCAGGTCAAAGCGCGCAAACTGTCCGAGCATCTGCAGGAATCGCTCATGCACCGGTTTGTCAAAGCCGTACAGCGTCTTGATTTCCGCGATACGCTGTGCGTCCAGGCCCTGACGGCCGCGATAGCCGGAGCCGGTGGAGGCCGCGCGCTCGCCGCCCGAGTCACGTCCCTGCAGCTGCGCCACCATCTGCTCGACCGGTCCGCCGGGCACAAACTGCACCATTGCAAAGGTCAGCAGCAACACCCCCAGCAAGGTGGGAATCATCAGCAGCAGGCGTTTGAGGATGTAGCTGGCCATTATTTGTGGGTGGCAGACGCCCACCAGGTGCTCATGGCCCAGGTGTCGGCCTGGTAATACGGCGGAATCACGGGGGGAAGAACAAAAGGCGCAGGCCGGTAACCGATCAGGAAAGCATCGCCATAGTACTGTGGCACCGAGTAAAAGCCATGGGTCAGCACCCGGTCCAGTGCACGCATCGCGGCGCTGAGCTCAGGCCGGGTTTTGGCGGTCACGACCTTTTGCAGCAAGGCATCCACCGCTGGATCGGCAATACCCCAGACATTGGACGAACCCGGGGTTTTGGCCGCCTCGGAGCCAAAACGCTCCAGCAATTCGCTGCCCGGCGCGTTGGAACCCGGCAAACGCAAGGTGGTGACCTCGAAGTCAAAGGCGTCCATCTTCTGTTTGCTCAGCGAAAAATCGACCACCCGGTAGGTCATGGTGATGCCGAGTTTTTCAAGTGCTTTCTGGAATGGGCCGACGATGCGCACCAGCGAAGGCTGGTCGTTGAGAAACTCCATCGTGAACGCCTCCCCCTTCGCATTGCGCAGGGCACCATCCCGGTAGGTCCAGCCCGCTTCCTTCAGCAAGGCCTGGGCCTGCCGCAGGTTTTGCCGCAAGCTGCCCGGTGGCGTGGTGCTGGGGGACAGCGGCACCGGGCCAAACACCTCGGGCTTGAGCTTGCTGCGCAGGGGCTCCAGCAAGACCAGTTCATCCGGCCTGGGCGGCCCCTCCGCATGAAATTCACTGTTCGGAAAATAACCATTGACGCGTTTGTAGATGCCATAAAACAGCTGGCGGTTCATCCACTCAAAGTCCATGGCCAGTCCGATGGCGCGCCGCACCCGCACGTCCTTGAATTTCTCATTGCGCAGGTTGAAGACATAACCCTGAAAATCGCCGGGGTTGCGGTTTTCAAAAGCGCGCTTGACCAGCTCACCGGAGCTGAACTGCTTGCCGGTGTACTGGCGCGCCCAGTTGCGCGAAATAAATTCGCGCATGAAGTCGTATTCACCGGCTTTGAGCCCCTCGAAACGCGAGGTTTCGTCGAGGTATATCTTGAAGGTGATGCGGTCGAAGTTGAACTGGCCCTTGCGGCTGGGCAAATCCGCCCCCCAATACGCGGGGTCACGCACATAAGTGATATCACGGCCCATGGCGGCGCTGCCAGGCTTGTACGGGCCGGAACCTATGGGCAATTCCGACACAATTTTGTCAAACGGCTTGCCGCCGCCCCAGGCGCGGCTGAACACCGGCATGCCGCCCACCACCAGCGGCAGCTCGGGATTGGGGACGGAAAAGTCAAACCGGACCAGCCGCTCCGACAAGACCTTGACCGCCTTGACCTCGGCATACATGCTGCGGTACTGGGGCGCGGCCAGCTTGCCGGTCAGTTGCATGAAGGAATGCAGCACATCGGCGGCCAGCACCGGCGAGCCGTCCTGAAAGCGGGCTTGGGGATGAATGCGAAAGCTCGCTTGGAGCCGGTCGGTGGAAACCTCGACGTCATCGGCCAGCAGGCCGTAAGCGGTGGTGGGTTCCTCCGCATTGCCGGTCAGCAGGCTCTCTATCATCAGCGTGCCAATGCCGTAGGGCGCCGTGCCACGCAGGGTGAAGGGGTTGAACTTGTCGAAGTTGGTCGGCCGGGTCGGGGGCACCATGCGGATCTCGCCGCCCTTGGGCGCCGCCGGGTTGACGTAAGCGAAATGGGTAAAGCCGGGCGGATACTTGATGTCGCCGAACTGCGCATAGGCGTGCGCAGCCCAGGACGCCGGAGCCAGGCAGACCAGAACGGCCATCATCAAGGCCCGCAAAAATGACAAATCCCGCATGCGACAATTCTGCACTACTTAGGTTGGCAAAGAGCGCCATGCACGCAGCGCGCCCTTTGCCCATTCACTCGCACACACTGGAGCACACGCATGGGCACACCCACGGGATTTCTCACCGGAAAAAAACTGTTGATCACGGGCGTCCTGTCCAACCGGTCCATCGCTTACGGCATTGCCAAAGCCTGCCATGCCCAGGGCGCCGAACTGGCTTTCAGCTACGTCGGTGAACGGTTCAAGGAGCGCATCACCGAGTTTGCGGCCGACTTTGGCTCCCATCTGATTTTTGACTGCGATGTCGGCGACGATGCGCAAATTGCCGCCCTGTTTGCGGACCTGAGCAAAACCTGGCCGACCTTTGACGGCTTTGTGCACAGCATAGGCTTCGCACCGCGCGAGGCGATCGCAGGGGATTTTCTCGAAGGCCTGACACGCGAGGGCTTCAAGATCGCCCACGACATCAGCGCCTACAGTTTTCCGGCCATGGCCAAGGCCGCCCTGCCCAACCTGAACCCCAAGTCGGCCCTGCTGACGCTGACCTACCTCGGATCACAGCGCACCATCCCCAACTACAACACCATGGGCCTGGCCAAGGCCAGCCTGGAAGCCAGCGTGCGTTACCTGGCCGAATCGCTGGGCCCCAAAGGCATGCGCGTCAACGGCATCAGTGCCGGCCCGATCAGGACACTGGCGGCCAGCGGCATCAAGGACTTCGGCAAGCTGCTGGGCATGGTGGCCGCCGCCTCGCCGCTGCGGCGCAACGTCACCATCGAGGATGTGGGCAACGTGGCTGCCTTCCTGCTGTCCGATCTGGCGTCGGGCGTCACCGCCGAAATCACCTATGTGGACGGCGGCTTCAGCCACACGGCGGGCATAGGCCGCGACACCGAGGCGGGTTGAACCGGCGCCGGGTCCTGCCCCGGCCTGGGAGTCCAATACGGCACCAGCCCTTGAGACACGAGCGCTGGCAGCTATCAAAATGTGAGCGTAGGCGGGCTGAACCAGCTGTTCAGGCGCGGCGCCAGTACTCATAACACCAGGCCGTCGCAAAACCCGCCCGCTGGTACAGCGCAAGTGCTGGAGCGTTGCCAGCCTCCACCTGCAAAAAAACGCGCTCCAGCCCGCGTTGCAAGCCTGCTTCCGCGAGCGCGGCCAGTACCCTGCCAGCCAGGCCCCGGCCCCGAAAGGCCGGCGCGGTGCGCATGCCGTGTACGCTCATCCAGCCGTGCGAGAAAGCGGCAGCGCCTGCGGCCACGGTAGCGCCGGCCTCACGCGCGCTGGCATACAGCGAGCCCGGCGCACGGCCCAGCTTGGCGACGCGGCAGGCGCCATCGACCGGGTCAAAGCCATCGCCCATAAACAACGCCGCCCAGGCGGCATCAGGCGCTGCGGCGATCTCGGCCGGGGGCTGGGTAAAAGCCGCACGCATCACACGGACCGAACCCAGTTGCACCAGCGTGGGACGTTCGGCGCTGTAGCCGCGCAGCGTCAATACGCGGCGCACGCCGTCAAAACAAGCCAGCGTGGGAAGGCGAAACAGCGGTGCAAAGCCATGCGCGGCGTAACGCGCCGCTATCTTGCCGACCACAGCTTCATGACACGCCGTGTGCACCAGGGGCGCTGCACTTTTGGCGCGGTTCACGCTGCCGCCGTCAAAAGCCAGCAGCCAGCCGTCCAGCTCTTCCACGGCTTCGGGTGAAACGGCCGCCGCCGTGGCCCGCTCCAAACCTTCGACATCATGGGAAGGCTCGGCAAGCGGGCTGCCGGATGTGCTCACTCTTTCACACAGTCGGCGTAGTAGTGCTTTTTGCCGCTCTCATCTTCCACTTCAACCAGACCGTGGATGTCGGTCTCAAAGCCCGGACACTGCGCATTGAACTCGCGCGAGAACTTCAGGTAGTCGACGATTTTCCTGTTGAACACTTCGCCGGGAATCAGCAGCGGAATGCCGGGCGGGTAAGGCGTGACCAGCCCGACGGTGATGCGGCCCTCAAGCTTGTCGATCTCGACACGTTCGGTCTTGTGCAAGGCGATGTGCGCGTAAGCGTCGCTGGGCTTCATGGCCGGCGTCAGGTCGCTGAGGTACATGTCGGTGGTCAGGCGCGCGATGTCGTATTTGGCGTACAGGTTGTGAATGTGCTGGCACAGGTCGGCCAGACCCATTTTTTCGTAGCGTGGATACTTCTGGCAGAACTCGGGCAGGATGCGCCACATCGGCTGGTTTTTGGCGTAGTCATCCTTGAACTGCTGCAGCGCCGTCAGCATGCTGTTCCAGCGGCCCTTGGTGATGCCTATGGTGAACATGATGAAAAAGCTGTACAGGCCGGTCTTCTCGACCACCACGCCGTGTTCGGCCAGAAATTTCGTCACGATGCTGGCGGGAATCCCGGTTTTGGCGAACTTGCCGTTGAGGTCCATGCCGGGTGTGACCACGGTCGACTTGATCGGGTCCAGCATGTTGAAGCCGGTGGCCATCTTGCCGAAGCCGTGCCAGTTGACACCGGCTTTGGCGTTTTTGGACTCGCCCTTGATGATCCAGTCTTCTGACCGGCCAATGCCCTCATCGACCAGCTTGTCCGGTCCCCAGACCTTGAACCACCAGTCGTCGCCGTATTCCTCATCGACCTTGCGCATGGCGCGGCGGAAGTCCAGCGCCTCGGCAATACTTTCCTCAACCAGGGCGGTGCCGCCGGGCGGCTCCATCATGGCCGCAGCCACATCGCAACTCGCGATGATGCTGTACTGCGGAGAGGTAGAGGTGTGCATCAGGTAGGCCTCGTTGAAGAGGTGCCGGTCCAACTTGACGGTCTGCGAGTCCTGCACCAGCACATGGCTGGCCTGGCTGATGCCGGCCAGCAGCTTGTGGATGGACTGGGTGGAATACACCATGGCCTGCTTGGGGCGGGCGCGCTTTTTGCCCATGGCATGGTAGCTGCCATAAAACGGGTGAAAGGCCGCGTGCGGCAACCAGGCCTCGTCGAAGTGCAGGTTTTCGACATAGCCGTCGAGCATGCCCTTGATGGTTTCGGTGTTGTAGAGAACGCCGTCGTAGGTCGATTGCGTGATGGTCAACACACGCGGCTTGACCTTTTTGGCGTCCACACCCTTGAGCAAGGGATTCGCCTTGATCTTGGCCTGTATCGATGCCTGTTCGAACTCTTCCTTCGGAATCGGCCCAATGATGCCGAAGTGGTTGCGGGTCGGCTTCAGGAACACGGGAATCGAGCCGGTCATGATGATGGCGTGCAGGATGGACTTGTGGCAGTTGCGGTCCACCACCACGACATCGCCGGGCGCCACCGTGTGGTGCCAGACCATCTTGTTCGAGGTCGAAGTGCCGTTGGTGACAAAAAAGCAGTGGTCGGCGTTGAAGATACGCGCCGCATTACGCTCGGACGCACCGACCGGACCATCATGGTCCAGCAGCTGGCCCAGCTCTTCCACCGCATTACACACGTCGGCACGCAACATGTTTTCGCCAAAAAACTGGTGAAACATCTGCCCGACCGGGCTTTTCAGAAAGGCCACGCCACCGGAATGCCCCGGGCAATGCCAGGAGTAGGAGCCGTCTTCGGCGTAATCGAGCAGTGCCTTGAAAAACGGCGGCTGCACACCTTCGAGGTAACTCTTGGCTTCGCGGATGATGTGGCGCGCCACAAACTCCGGCGTGTCTTCAAACATGTGGATGAAACCATGCAGCTCGCGCAGGATGTCGTTGGGGATGTGGCGCGAGGTCTTGGTCTCGCCATAGACATAAATCGGCACGTCCAGATTCTTGCGCCGCACTTCTTCAATGAAATGCCGCAGGTTCAGCACGGCCGGGTCCAGATCGGGGCCGGGCGTGAATTCTTCGTCGTCAATCGACAGGATAAAGGCGCTGGCCCGGCTTTGCTGCTGTGCAAACTGCGACAGATCGCCATAACTGGTGACACCCAGGACCTCGAAGCCTTCCGTCTCTATGGCCTGGGCCAGCGCACGGATGCCCAGACCGGAGGTATTTTCAGATCGGAAGTCTTCGTCGATGATGACGATGGGAAAACGGAATTTCATCAAAAGGCCTTTGCCGGAAATTGCCAAAAAAAGCGAAGCAGGGCCGAAGTGTAAGGACATTTGGTGAAGCCAGAGTCGGCCTGGCCTTTGAAGCGCCCGGTTAAGCTTGTCAGCGGGCTGTTGTGGCCCAAAATGTGGCTTTTACGAAACGTGAGGGAAAAACATGGCTGAATCAACGATCTGGTGGTTGCTGGCAGGGGGCGCGGTGGCGGTGGAGCTGATGACCGGCACGTTTTACCTGCTGATGCTGGCGGTCGGACTGGCAGCGGCGGCGCTGGCCGCCCACTTTGGTCTGGCGCTTAGCGCCCAAATCCTGGTAGCGGCCGTGGTCGGTGGCGGCGCGGTGGTGCTTTGGCACTGGAAACGCAGCAAAGACCCCAAACCCGCCGAAGCCCAGGCCAATGCGGATGTGCAGATGGACATCGGCGAGACCGTACATGTCGCGCACTGGAACGCCGACGCCACCGCCCGCGTCAAATATCGCGGCGCCCAGTGGGCCGTCGTGCTGGCCGACACCGACGCCGCCCCCCAGCCGGGTCTGTTCAGGGTGAAAGAGCTGAACGGCAACCGGCTGGTGGTCCATAAACTGTGAGACAGTCGGCGGTATCCTGCCGCTGCGCAGGCCGCTTCTTTTTTTGATCTACCGGAGAACCCCATGAAAATGGAAATTGCGCTTGTCATCCTCGTGATTGCGGTTATTTTTATCATCCGCAGCATGAAAGTGGTGCCCCAGCAAAACGCCTGGGTCGTTGAGCGTCTGGGCAAATACCACGGCAGCCTGACCCCGGGCCTGAATTTTCTGATCCCCTTCATAGACCGCGTGGCCTACAAACACTCGCTCAAGGAAATCCCGCTGGACGTGCCCAGCCAGGTCTGCATCACGCGTGACAACACCCAGCTCCAGGTTGATGGCATCCTGTATTTCCAGGTCACCGACCCGATGCGAGCCAGCTACGGCTCGTCCAATTACATCGTGGCCGTGACCCAGCTGGCGCAAACCTCGCTGCGCAGCGTGATCGGCAAGCTCGAGCTCGACAAGACCTTTGAAGAGCGCGACATCATCAATGCCCAGGTGGTCGCCGCGATTGACGAGGCGGCGCTGAACTGGGGTGTGAAAGTCCTGCGTTATGAGATCAAGGATCTGACACCTCCCAAGGAAATCCTGCACGCGATGCAGTCGCAGATCACCGCTGAACGCGAAAAGCGCGCGCTGATCGCCGCCTCGGAAGGTCGGCGCCAGGAACAGATCAACATCGCCACCGGCGAGCGCGAGGCTTTTATCGCCCGCTCGGAAGGTGAAAAACTCGCCGCCATCAACAACGCCCAGGGTGAAGCCTCGGCCATCACGGCCGTGGCCGAAGCCAATGCGCGAGCCATCGAAGTGGTGGCGGCAGCCATCCGCCAGCCTGGCGGTGAAATGGCGGTGCAGCTCAAGGTGGCCGAAAAAGCCGTTGAAGCCTATTCACGCGTGGCTGCCGACGCCACCACCACCCTGATCGTGCCGAGCAACATGACCGAGGTCTCGGCCCTGGTGGCTTCGGCCATGAAGATGGTGCAATCCACCAGCAAGGCTTGAGCACAGCAGGAGGGGCCATGAGCGCCAAAAACGTGCTGGGCACCGATCTGGTCCCCTGCTCCTACGATCCGCTGACCGGTTACTTCCGCGACGGCTGCTGTAATACCGATGCGTCCGATCTCGGCTCACACCTGATCTGCGTGCGGGTGACCCCGGCTTTTCTGGCGTATTCGACAACGCGCGGCAATGACCTGGTGACGCCCCGCCCCGAATACCGTTTTGCCGGGCTCCAACCCGGCGACCGCTGGTGCCTGTGCGCCAACCGCTGGCGCGAGGCCGTGGAGGCAGGCTGCGCACCACCTGTGGTGCTGGAGTCCACCCATGCCCAGGCGCTGGCCTTCGTGACGCGGGCTCAGCTCGAAAGACACCGGTTTCGCAGCGCGCTCCAGTAGCAGACGTGCTGGAGCACGCGCGCACTGCTACAATCTGAGGCTTCGCGGAAGGGTGGATGAGCGGTTTAAGTCACACGCCTGGAAAGCGTGCGTGGGGTTATACCCACCGCGGGTTCGAATCCCGCCTCTTCCGCCAATTAGTACAGTTGCCGTGAGTTCCGACACGGTGGTGAAAACTCCTGAAAGCCCAGCCAGTCTGGGCTTTTTTGTGCCCGGCTGTCGACGCGGACAGCATCATCATGCTTGAGGTCTTGCCGGCGCCGACTGAGAGGAGTTCTGCCCAACACCCTGATGCGCACAAAAAAAAGCCACCTTGCGGTGGCTTTTTTCATGCTTGAAGCAGCTTATTCCAGAGCAACTTTCTTGCCTTCCTTGTAGTTGTACAAGGTGATGGACGGGTTCTTCAACTCGCCGGTAGGCAGGAATTCGATGGTGGTGGTCACGCCCTTGAGGCTGGTTTTGATCAGCTCAGGGGTGTAAACCTTTGGATCGCTCGAGTTGGCGCGTTTCATGGCGTCGACCAGCACGAAAGTAGCGTCATAGGTGTACGGGCTGTAGACCTGGAACTGGTTGGGGTACTTCTCGTCGTAGCGTTTCTTCCACTCGGCGCCACCAGGCATTTTGGCAAGCGAAGCGCCGCCTTCGGCACAAATGACGTTCTCGAGGGTCTTGGCGCCGCCGGCCAGTTTGGCGATCTCTGAAGTGCAGATGCCGTCACCGCCGAAGTACTTGACCTTGGTCATGCCGAGTTGCTCCATCTGGCGCAGCATCGGGCCGGCTTGTGGGTCCATGCCGCCGTAGAACACAGCGTCAGGGCCTTTGGCCTTGATGGCGGTCAGAATGGCCATGAAGTCGGTGGCCTTGTCGGTCGTGAACTGCTCGTCCACCACGGTCATGCCCTTTTCCTTGGCTGTCTTCTTGAAAATATCGGCAACGCCCTGGCCGTAAGCCGAGCGGTCGTCAATCACGGCGACTTTTTTCAGCTTGAGCGTGTCGGCTGCGTAAAACGCCAGGCCAGCACCCAGTGCCAGGTCATTGGCAATGATGCGGTAGGTGGTTTTGTAGCCAGGCTTGGTCAGGTCGGGGTTGGTGGCAGCACCTGTGACGTGGGGGATACCGCAGTCGTTGTAGACCTTGGAGGCAGGAATGGTGGTGCCCGAATTGAGGTGACCCACCACGCCGGCGACTTTGGAGTCGCACAGTTTTTGTGCAGCAGCCGTGCCCTGTTTTGGATCAGCGGCATCATCTTCAGCCACGATTTCAAAAGTGGCCTTCTTGCCACCAATCATGACGCCTTGCTTGTTCAGGTCTTCAATGGCCATGCGGACGCCATTTTCGTTGTCCTTGCCATAGTGGGCCTGCGCGCCGGAAGTCGGGGCGACGTGACCGATTTTGACGACGAGCGTATCACCGGCAGCAGCAGGCGCTGCAGCGACCGGGGCAGCAGGTGCAGTGGCGGCTGGCGCGGCTTCTTCTTTTTTGCCGCAAGCAACAACCAACATGGCGGCCAAAGCGACCGCAGTCCATTTCATTTGCATAAATACACTCCAATTAGGAAATTACCGTTAAAGGTTGAGAACAGATTTTTTTTGCTCAACGGCACAGAACATACCGCAATTTTCGCGCCTGCACCATAGCAAGGAGCCCTAGGGTGTTGCCGCCGCGACGACGAAAGAACGGAAAGTGTTCAGGTATTAGCCGTTCTAATAAAACCCGCGAGCCGCGCAATTTTTTGGCAGTACTTTCAGGTCCTGTCCAGCAACTGGCTGGCGAGCTCCTGCTCAAAAGCCTGATTCACCGACTGACGCACCACCATTTCAATTTCGTCCCGCAGGCTGGGGGCCAGTGCCTGGGTGTGCTCCAGCACCAGGCGGCCCACCGTCTCGCGCAACAGCCGCTCCAGCGTCAGATCCACACGCTGCATCACACGGTGCACCATCTGCTCCTGCAGGCGCAGGAGATCGGGTGCCGGCCGCTCCGGCACCTCGCCCGTCCGTTCCGCGTCTGGCGTCTGCGCAGGCCTGACCACCTCGGTCAGGGTGGGCACAAAACGCGGAGGCGGCGAAGTTCGGCTCATGCGCTGGCCAGGTCGTGCCGCTGCATCGCGTAACCACGATCGGCGTAGTGTTTCCAGCGGCTGCGGGCGGCGACCCGGTCTGCATCGGCCCCCGTGACCAGCTCGATAAACCGCTCAAAGCGCTCAAAACCGGGGGGGACATCCTGCCCCAGATTGACCAGCACTTCGTGGTGCGGACAGTCGGCCAGCGTGGGCGCCAGCAGCACCGGGCTGGCGGCCAGAGTGGCGGCGGGCGCCGTCACGCGGCAATGCGGCACAAACTCAAGCGCAGAAAAAGTCCACAGCATCAGGTCCAGGCGCTCCAGGGTGTCAGGCTCTGCCGTGACCACCACCCGCGCCCCGCTGCCCCAGGCCTTGCGCAGCAGCCGGCAACCGTAGGCCAGCTTGTCCGGCACATTGAAATGAAAGGCCACTTCGGTCATGCGCGGGAGCGGGGCGATGGTTTGGCACTGCGGGACGGGGCCGGCTGCTTGCGCGGGGCCTTGACCGGCTGCACCTGAGCCAGCAGAAAGTCCACCAGCAAGGGCACCGGTCGGCCGGTAGCGCCCTTGGCCGCGCCGCTTTTCCAGGCCGTGCCGGCAATATCGAGGTGCGCCCAGGCAAACTTGCCGGCAAAACGCTGCAGAAACTTCGCGGCCGTGATGGCGCCGCCGGCCCGGCCGGCCACATTGGCGACGTCGGCAAAATGGGTCTTCAGGCCGTCGGCATATTCGTCGTCGAGCGGCATGCGCCAGCACAAGTCCAGTGAGCTGTCGCCCGCCGCAGCCAGCGACTGGGCCAGCGCATCATTGCTGGAAAACAGGCCGCTGCGCACGCCGCCCAGCGCAATCACGCAGGCGCCCGTCAGGGTGGCAATGTCCACCACGGCGCGCGGCTTGAAACGCTCGGCATAGGTCAAGGCATCACACAGCACCAGCCGGCCCTCGGCGTCGGTGTTGAGGATTTCGATGGTCTGCCCGCTCATGCTGGTCACCACGTCACCGGGCTTGATGGCGCGGCCGTCGGGCATGTTCTCGCAGGCGGGAATCAGGCCCACCACATTAAGCGCCGGCTGCAGCTCGGCCAGCGCCCGGAAGGTGCCCAGCACGCTGGCCGCGCCCCCCATGTCGTATTTCATTTCGTCCATTTCGGCCGCAGGCTTGATCGAGATGCCGCCGGTGTCAAAAGTGATGCCTTTGCCGATCAGCACCACCGGCGCCTCTGCCTTGGCGCCACCGTCATAACGCAGCACGATAAAGCGCAGCGGCTGCTCCGAGCCCTGCGCCACAGCCATGAAGGAGCCCATGCCGAGTTTGGCCACATCCTTGGGGCCCAGCACTTCCACCCGGATGCGGCGCAACTTGCCCAGCTCTTTGGCGGCCTGGGCCAGCAGCGTGGGGGTGGCGTGATTGGCCGGGCGATTCGCCCACTCGCGGGTCAGGGCCAGACCTTTGCACAGCCCCACCGCCTTGTCAAAGCCGGGCTGGCTGTCCGCCTGCGCCGAAACGCCGACCAGCACCCGCTGCAGTTTCTGTTCGGCCGGTTTCGACTTGGTGCTGCTGTAGGTGTAAGCGGCGTCCGCGCAGGCCACGACGGCAGTGCGAACGATTTGCGGGCCAGCCGCGGGCACGGCCAGCAGGCTCAGCAGCACACGCCGCACGTTGGTGGTTTTCAGGGCAGCCATGGCTGTCTGCACGGCCGTGCGAACACCTTTTTCGCTGCCGTCACCCGCCCCGGCCAGCAACACCCGGGTGGCACTGATGCCATCGGCCCGGTAGGCGCTTAGCAGCTTGCCGGCCTTGCTTTCAAAGTCGCCGGACTTGATGGCCAGCGCAGCAAGCCGGGAAACAGGGTCGCTGCCTGTGACCGTGTCATCAGCAATCAGGACGATCAGGGCATCGCATTTTTCGGCGCATAGACGGGATGGGGTCAGGGGTTTGAGTTCAAAGTCCATAATCAGGGGTTGGGTGTTGCAGGCGCAGTACCAGGGTCAGTTTTCAGGCAAAGAAGGCAAAGTTCCGGCCAATGTTATTCCAATCTTCGATCCGCAAAGAGCTGGCCCGCAGTTTCGGGGCGACCCTTGTGGTTTTGCTGACCATTGTGATCACCATCATCCTGATCCGCACACTGGGCCAGGCATCACGCGGCAGCGTCAACCCGCAGGACGTGATGATGGTCATGGGTTACTCGGCGCTCGGACGCCTGCCCATCATCCTGACACTGTCGTTGTTTGTCGCCATGGTCAGCACCTTGTCGCGCATGTACCGCGACAGCGAAATGGTGGTCTGGTTTGTCAGCGGACGCGGCCTCGGATTTTTTCTCGTCCCCTTGTTCCGGTTTGCCTGGCCGGTGCTGCTGGTCATCACGCTGATGTCGCTGTTTGTCTGGCCCTGGTCGAACCAGCAGGCCCAGGACATGAAAGACCGCTACGAACAGCGTGGAGACCTGGACCGCGTCGCACCGGGACAGTTTCAGGAGTCGTCCAACGGCAACCGGGTCTTCTTCATTGACCGTGACATCACCGGCGAAAAAGCCAGCAACAACGTGTTTATTGCTTCCACCGAAAAGGGCAAAAATTCGGTGACCACCGCCAGTTCGGGGCGCATCGAAAATGTGGGCAATTCCCAGTTGCTGCTGCTCGACAACGGCCAGCGGCTGGAAAGCGAGATCGGCAAATCGGCCCTGAAGATCACCGAGTTTGGCGAATACGGCAGCAAGACCGGAGACAGCGCCCTGCTGGCCGGAGCCTACATTCCGGAACGTTCGAAATCGACGCTTGAACTGCTGCGCCAGCCCACCCGAGGCAACCAGGGTGAGCTGGCCTGGCGCCTGGGCATGGCGCTGGCGGCCGTCAATTTTGTGGTGATTGCGCTGGCGCTGGCCAGCGTCAACCCGCGCGCCGGGCGCAGCGGCAACCTGATTTTTGTGTTGTTCACTTTTGTGGTTTATCACAACCTGCTGAATCTGGGTCAGAGCTGGATCAGTGTCGGCGCGGCCAACTTCGGTGGGCTTCTCGTGGCGCTGCATGGCGGCGCCCTGCTGGTAGCTGTGGTCTGGCTGTCCAAGCGGCACCAGAACTGGACACTGAAGTCGGCCTTGGGCCGCCAGCGCCAGGCGCGGGGTGCACGCCAGCGCACAAGGACAGTGCCATGAAAACCATACGACGCCTGATCTATGGCGAGGTGCTGGCCTCGATTGCCTTTGTGGCGGTTGGTTTTCTGGCGCTGTTTTTCTTTTTTGACCTGGTCGATGAGCTGCAATACCTCGGCAAAAACGCAGCGGGGACGGTCAGCAATGACGCCAACACCTATCAGATCAGGCACGCCCTGCTGTATGTGGCGCTGCTGGTTCCCAGCCACCTGTACGAGCTGGTGCCGATTTCGGTACTGATAGGGACCATTTTTGTGATGGCGCGGCTGGCACAAAGCTCGGAATACACCATTTTGCGTACCAGCGGCCTGGAACCCTGGCGCGCCTTGCGCCTGCTCCTGACCCTGGGTGCCTTTTTTGTGGTGCTGTGTTTTGCGGTGGGCGACTACCTGGCCCCGGCAGCCGACCGTGCCGCGCAGCTGCTCAAGGCGCGTTACCAGGGCCGCATCACCATCGGTCAGACCGGTGCATGGCTCAAGGAAAAACAGGCGTACAACAGCTATGTGGTCAATGTGCGCGCGCTGTCATCAGACAACGAGATGCAGGGCGTGCGTGTGTTTGAGTTTGACAACAAGGGCCTGCTGACGTCCATCACCCAGTCCCCGGTGGCCAGGTTCGGGAAAGACGACTCCTGGCAACTGCAAGGCGGTAGCCGTACCGACTTTGCCGTCCGCGCGGCGCCGGCCAGCACCACCGAAGCCGGCCGCGACTCGGCCAAAATCAGCATCAACCCGATCACCAGCTTTCGCTGGCCGACTGACATCAGCGCGGAAATGGTCTCTGTCGCGGTGCTCAAACCCGAACGCATGGGGACCCTGGACCTGTTCAATTACGTGCGCCATCTCAATGCCAACGGGCAGAGCGCCCAGCGTTATGAGATCGAGTTCTGGAAAAAAGTGTTTTACCCGCTGAGCTGCCTGGTGATGGTGGTGCTGGCCCTGCCCTTTGCCTACCTGCACTTTCGCAGTGGCGGCATCGCCGGCTATGTGTTCGGCGGCGTGATGATAGGCATCAGTTTCTTCCTGCTCAACAACGTGTTTGGTTATATCGGCAACCTGCAGAGCTGGCAGCCCTGGCTGGCGGCGGCGGCGCCTGGCCTGCTTTACATGGCCATCTCTCTGGGCGCCTTCGGCTGGCTGGTGTTGCGGCGATAACGATGCGGCAAGGCGTGATTCTTTTTGCCCACGGCTCGCGCGACCCCTTGTGGCGCTTGCCGATAGAAGCCGTCGCCGATGCCATTCGCGCGCGTACCGCCGATGCCCTCGTGTGCTGCGCCTACCTCGAGTTGTGTGCCCCCGACCTGCCCCAGGCCGCTACTGAATTGATAGCTGCTGGTGCTTGTCGGATAAGGATATTTCCGCTTTTTCTGGGTGTAGGAAAACACGCGCGTGAAGATCTGCCGGTGCTGGTGGCAGAACTGCGCACACTGCACCCGGAACTGGTGGTCGAGCTGCTGCCCACGGCGGGCGAACATCCCGGCATGACCGCCCTGATGGCCGACATCGCGCTGTCCTGAGGCGACAGACAAGCTCACCTTCCCGGTGTTGCAACTCGTTCTTTAGGCGTGGCAGGCATAATAAAAAGAATATTTAGCCCAAATAAGATATGAACCTTCACCAATTTCGTTTTGTACAGGAAGCCGTCCGGCGCAACCTGAACCTGACCGAAACCGCGCGAGCGCTGCACACCTCCCAGCCCGGCGTTTCCAAGGCCATCATTGAGCTGGAAGAAGAGCTCGGTGTGGAAATTTTTGCGCGCCACGGCAAACGCCTCAAACGCGTGACCGAGCCGGGCGAACATGTGCTCAAGAGCATTGAGCTGATCATGCGGGAAGTGGGCAACCTCAAGCGTATTGGCGAGCAGTTTTCGGCGCAGGACAGCGGCACCCTGTCGATCGCGACCACCCACACCCAGGCCCGTTATGTGCTGCCGCAGCCGGTGGCCAGATTGCGCGAAGCCTTTCCCAAGGTCAACGTCAGCCTGCACCAGGGCTCGCCCGACCAGGTCGCGCGCATGCTGATCGACGAAGTCGCCGAAATCGGCATTGCCACGGAATCACTGGCGCGTTACGAGGAACTGGTGACCCTGCCCTGTTATGAGTGGCAACACATGCTGGTGTTGCCGCTGGACCACCCGCTGGCCAAACAGGAGAGCATCACGCTGGAAGACCTGGCCGAACAGCCGCTGATCACCTACCACCCCTCGTTCACCGGCCGCACCAAGATCGACCAGGCCTTTGCCGCCAAACACCTGCATCCGCGCATCGCGCTCGAAGCGATCGACTCGGACGTGATCAAGACCTATGTGCGCCTGGGCCTGGGGGTGGGCATTGTGGCGGAAATGGCGCTCAAGGACGACGGCACCAACACCGACCTGATTGCCCTGCCGGCCGGCCAGCTGTTTGGCGTCAACGTGGCGCGGGTGGCCTTCAAGCGCAGCGCCTATCTGCGCAACTTCGTGTACAAATTTGCCGAGCTGCTCAACGACAAACTGAGCCGCAGCCAGATCACCCGCGCCATGGGCAGCCGCCATGGCGATTTTGAAATGTAAGCAGCATGACCCACGCAAACACCATGGCGCCCGTCAGCGCGCGAACTCCCACACTTCAGACCAAGTTGCCGGCGGTCGGGACCACCATCTTTACCGTGATGTCAGCCCTGGCTGCAGAACACAATGCGGTCAACCTGGGCCAGGGGTTTCCGGATTTCGAGTGCGACCCTGCGCTGGTAGCCGCTGTGACCGATGCCATGACCCGCGGCCTGAACCAGTACCCGCCCATGACCGGTGTCCCCTTGCTGCGGCAGGCGGTGGCCGACAAGTTGCTCAAACTGCACGGCCGCAGCTACGACGCCCATACCGAAATCACCATCACCGCCGGGGCCACCCAGGCCATCATCACGGCCATTTTGGCGGTGGTGCACGCCGGCGATGAGGTCATCGTGCTGGAACCCTGTTACGACAGTTATGTGCCCAATATCGAGCTGGCCGGCGGTGTGGCGGTGCGTGTGCCCTTGACGCCGGGCAGCTTCAGGCCCGACTTCGGTCTGATTGCCGGCGCCATCACCGCCAAAACCCGCGCCATCATCATCAATTCACCGCACAACCCGAGTGCCACCGCCTGGACACATGCCGACATGCTGCGTCTGCAGGAGATTCTGGCGCCCACCGATGTACTGCTGATCAGCGACGAGGTGTACGAACACATGGTGTTTGATGCGGCCCAGGGCCGCCAGCACGAAAGCGCCGCGCGTTTTCCCGGCCTGGCAGCGCGTGCTTTTATCGTCAGCAGCTTCGGCAAGACCTACCACGTGACCGGCTGGAAAGTCGGCTATGTCGCCGCACCCGCCGCATTGACGGCTGAATTCCGCAAGGTGCACCAGTTCAACGTGTTCACGGTCAACACACCGGTGCAGCACGGCCTGGCCGCCTACATGGCGGATGCCGCGCCCTACCTCGGCCTGCCGGCGTTTTACCAGCGCAAGCGCGACCTGTTCCGCGCCGGTCTGGCCAAGACCCGCTTCAAACTGCTGCCCAGCGAAGGCAGTTATTTCCAGTGCGTCGATATCTCCGAGGTCAGCGACCTGAACGAAGCCGACTTCTGCAAATGGCTGACCACCGAGATCGGGGTTGCCGCGATCCCGCTGTCGGCGTTTTACGGCAATGGCTTTGACCAGCGTGTGGTGCGCTTTTGTTTTGCGAAGAAGGACGAGACGCTGAAACTCGCGCTGGAGCGCCTGTCCCGGCTCTAATTGCTATAAAATCAGTAGCTGCTTGCGTACAACCCGCAAGGGCTGGAGGCTGATTTCACTCACACACCCGCACAGGTGCTGCTGGGTTCATCAAGGAGGCATGATGAAAATCCTGGGGGTTTCGGCTTTGCTGGCGCTGCTGGCGGCCCTCTGTGTCTTTTTGGCCGGACAGATGGGCCTGCTCAGCGGGACGCCACCTCAAGACCTGGGCGTTCACAAGGGGAGCCTCAAGCCACCGGCCCTCACGCCCAACAGCGTCTCCAGCCAGGCCGCGCTGTATCCCGACCACCCGCAACGCGCTTATGCCGATGTCCGGCCCATCGTCTACACCGTTGATCCCCGGCAGGCCATGACCCGGCTGATCGCCTTGCTGGAGAAAACGCCAGGCTGCGTGCTGGTGACTCGCGAACCCGCTTACCTTTACACCCAGTGCAGCACCCGCCGGCTGAAATTCACCGACGATGTGGAGTTCCTGCTCGACCCGGCGGCCAGCGTGATTCACGTCCGGTCGGCCAGCCGGCTCGGATCCGGGGACATGGGTGTCAACCGCTCACGCGTGGAGGACCTGCGCGCCCGTTTTGTACTGCAGGTGGCGGCCTCTGCCGCCAAACAGGACAAATAACAGCCCCCTAGCCGCTAGGGGCCTGGCGCTGCATCCGGCATGGCGTCTGGCAGTGGCGCCGCCAGCGGCCTGCGGTGCCGGGCAAAAAACGTCCACAGCATCAATGACGCATCCGGCCCCTCGGGTGCGCTGAAAGCCAGTTCGCCAGCGCCGCCGCTCCAGGCATGGCCCAGGCCGGCAATCTCGCAGCAGACCAACTGCGGCTTGCGGCCCGCATAAACGCTGGCGCTGGTGTAGCCATGGCGCGGGCGCCGGCCACCGCTGCGACCCGGATGTTTGCGCTGCACCGGCGGGGCGCCGCCCAGCAGCGGGGCGTTCAGGACCTGGAGCTGGTCGAACAGCTGCGCCGCATTGATACGCCTGACCACCGCGTCGCTGTCGCCATGCAAAATCATCGCCGGCATGCCAGGGAACTGCGGCTGCGATTCGGCCAGCGCCTGGGCCGCAGCGATGTGCGCCAGCCGGGTGCCGTGCTGCATGGCGCGGTAAGCACTGATGGCTGAATCGGCGGTGCCAAAAACCGGCGCCGAATGGATGCCCAGCGCGGCAATACGTTCGGGATGATGCAGAGCCACCAGGGTGGCCAGCGCAGCACCCGCCGACAGGCCCGCCATGTAGCAGCGGCTGCTGTCCAGCGCGTGTTTGCGCTGCACATGGGCCATCAGCCCGGCCACCCGCTGCACATCCCCGCCGCCCTGCTGCGTCTGCCGCTTGTACCAGTGCCAGCAGCGGTGCGAATCGGCGGCGCCCGATTGCTGCGGGTACAGCACCGCGAAGCCTTTGCGCTCGGCCAGCTGGTTCATGCGGGTGGACGCGGCAAAATCGGTGGCGCTCTGCTGACAGCCGTGCAGCATGACCACCAGCGGCAGTGGCGACTGCCCTGTGTTGGCGGGCAGGTACAGCCAGTACGCCATGCGTGCCGGCGCGAGCTGTGCGTCGTCGGGCGCTGAAAACCAGGCTTTTTGCCAGCTGCCCGGCAGCTCGGGCAGCGCGCGCGGCTTGCGCACGCTGGTGGTCACTTTGGATGACTTGATGCGCCTGGCGACTTGCGCCGCCGGAGCGCGCACGGGTTTGGGCATCAGGCTTTGCAACAGCCGGCGGCCCTGCGCCTGCTGGGCCCGGCCCATGCGGCGTACACTTTTGAGCCAGAGGCTGCTCAGGCTTTTGGCCATGAGGCTCCGGCAGGGCCGGACAGGCACGAATTAGTAAGCATGCATGTATTTTGCTGCATTGCAGCAAAAGTTGTTGGCGGCCAGGGCGCTGTTGCCTGTGGGCCTTCGCCCCGCGTACCTGTCAGGGGCTTGACGCAGCGCAGCATGGGCCGGCAGGCGACTTGTTACGATGGACGCCCTGACGCTGTCGCCCGCCTTGTTATGTCCCACTTTCTGACCGCCGCCCTCTACAAGTTTGTCACCCTGCCCGACTTTGCCGCGCTACAAGCCCCTCTACAGGCTTTTTGCGAGTCGAAGGATGTGCGCGGCACCCTGCTGCTGGCGGAAGAGGGCATCAACGGCACCATTGCCGGTCCCGCCGAAGGCGTGCATGCGGTGCTGGCCCATTTGCGCAGCGACCCGCGCCTGGCTGGGCTGACGCACAAGGAGTCCTGGTCGCACAAGTTGCCGTTTTACCGCATGAAGGTGCGCCTCAAGCGCGAGATCGTCACGCTGGGCGTGCCCGGCATCAATCCGAACCAGATGGCCGGCCAGTATGTGAAGCCAGAGGACTGGAATACGCTGATTGCCGACCCCGAGGTGGTGCTGGTGGACACGCGCAACGGCTATGAAGTCGGCATCGGCACTTTTGCAGGTGCGGTGGACCCGCACACCAAAAGTTTCTCGGAGCTGCCGGCCTGGGTCGAAGCACAGTCGGCCCCGGGTGGCCTGCTGGCCGAAAGGAACGGCAAAAAACCCCGGGTCGCCATGTTTTGTACCGGCGGCATACGCTGCGAGAAGTCCACCGCCTTCATGCGCACCCGGGGATTTGACGAGGTTTACCACCTGGAAGGCGGCATCCTCAAATACCTGGAAACCGTGCCCGAATCCGAAAGCCGCTGGCAAGGCGAGTGTTTTGTGTTTGATGAGCGTGTCTCGGTCGTGCATGGCCTGGCCACCGGCCACTACGAGTTATGCCGCGCCTGCCGGGACCCGATCAGCGCCGCAGACAAGGCCTCCCCCCTGTATGTGCCCGGTGTCAGTTGCCCGGGCTGCCATGACAAAAAAACCGAGGAACAAAAACGCGGCTTCATGGAACGGCAGCGCCAGGTGGACTACGCCAATCGGCGCCGCCAGCCGCACATAGGCGCAAAACTGCCGGCGCCAGCTGGTGTGGGCGCAGAAGACCCCGACTGATGGGCGCCGTGCCGGTCCTGTATTCGTTTCGCCGCTGTCCCTACGCGATGCGTGCGCGGCTCGCGCTTGCAGTCAGCGAACAGGCACATGAGCTGCGCGAAGTGGTGCTTCGATCCAAGCCCGCCGCCCTGCTGGCCGCCTCACCCAAGGGAACGGTGCCGGTGCTGGTCCTGCCGGGTGGAGAGGTGATCGCCGAAAGCCTGGACATCATGCGCTGGGCACTGGCCCGCAACGACCCGGAGCAGTGGCTGGCGCCGCCGGTCGGCTCGCGTGAAGACATGGCTGCGCTGATTGCTGCCAACGACGGCGCCTTCAAACAGCAACTGGACCGCTACAAATACCCGAACCGGTATCCGCAGGAATTCGGCGGCGACGCGCCTGGCTTTGCGCTGAGGCAGCGGGACGAGGCTGCCCCCTGGCTGGCGCAGCTCAACGCGCGGCTGGACCAGGGCTGGCTACTGGGTCCGCAAGCCCGCCTGGCCGACATGGCCCTGCTGCCCTTTGTGCGCCAGTTTGCGCATACCGACCGGCTCTGGTTTGCGGCGCAAGCCTGGCCACGGCTACAGACCTGGCTGGCGGCGTTCGAAGCCAGCGCGCTGTATCTGCGCGTGATGGACAAACACGCGCCGTGGCAAAGTCCAGCCCCTCAGTGAACCTCTTTGGCGTGGTTGATCGAGTACTTGGGAATCTCGACCGTCACATCGCTCTGGGCCAGAAAAGCCTGGCAACTCAGCCGTGAGTTGGGCTCCAGACCCCAGGCGCGGTCCAGCAGGTCTTCTTCGTTTTCATCGACGGGATTGAGCGACTGCAGGCCCTGGCGCACGATGACGTGGCAGGTGGTGCAGGCGCAGCTCATGTCGCAGGCGTGCTCGATGTTGATGTGGTTGTCGAGCAGCGCCTCACAGATGGATGTACCGGCAGGCGCACTGACTTCGGCGCCGTCCGGGCAATACTCGGGATGAGGCAGTATCTTGATGATGGGCATGGGTGTGCGGTGCTTCAGACCGTCGCTATGTTTTTGCCGGCCAGGGCCTGGCGGATGCCGCGGTTCATGCGCTGCGCGGCGAAATTTTCTGTTCCATCGGCCAGCGTTTTGATGGCGGCCTCGATCTCTGCTGCAGCTCCCTGCTGCAACGTCTGCTCCAGCGCGGCCATGAGCGCGTGCACCTGCGCCTGCTCCTGCACAGTCAGCAAATCCGCATCGGCGGCCAGCGCGCTGCGCGTCGCCAGCAACATGCGATCCGCATCCACCCGGGCCTCGGCCAGTGCGCGCGCCTGCATGTCCTGCTGGGCGGTGGAGAAACTCTCCTGCAGCATGCGGGCGATCTCGTCATCGGACAGACCGTAAGCCGGTTTGACCTCAATGCTGGCTTCCACCCCGCTGCCCTGCTCCCTGGCGCTGACACTGAGCAGCCCGTCGGCATCGACGGTGAAGGTCACCCGTATGCGTGCCGCGCCGGCCACCATGGCCGGGATGCCCCGCAACTCAAACCGCGCCAGGCTGCGGCAGTCGGCCACCAGGTCGCGCTCGCCCTGCACCACATGCAGGGCCAGCGCGGTCTGGCCGTCCTGGTAGGTGGTGAAGTCCTGCGCCATGGCGGTGGGAATGGTCTGGTTGCGCGGCACTATGCGCTCCACCAGGCCACCCATGGTTTCGATCCCCAGTGACAGCGGGATCACGTCGAGCAGCAGCAACTCGCTGCCGCTCTGGTTGCCGGCAAGCTGGTGGGCCGACACCGCCGCGCCCAGCGCGACCACTTCGTCGGGATTGAGGTTGGTCAGCGGCTCACGGCCAAAAAAGCTGGCCACCGCGCGGCGCACCTGCGGCATCCGGGTGGAGCCGCCCACCAGCACCACCCCCTCGACCTCGTCCTTGCCCAGTTGCGCGTCGCGCAAGGCCTTGCGCACAGCCGTCAGCGTACGCTGCGTGAGCGACGCGGTGGCCGCCTCGAAGTCTGCAGCCTTCATGTCAAATTGAACGTTGGCCCTTGCCAGGCGTACAGCGAATGCTACCGAATCCGTAGCAGACAAAGCCTCCTTGCAACTGCGCGCGGCCTGCAACAGTGCCGCCTTGTCGCCCGCAGTCAGCGTCTCTGCAGCGAGACCGGCCTTGGCCAGCACCCATTCGACAAGCGCGCGGTCGTAGTCGTCGCCGCCCAGCGCAGAGTCGCCGCCGGTGGACACCACCTCGAAGACCCCCTGCGTCAGTCGCAGGATGGAAATATCGAACGTACCGCCGCCCAGATCGTAGATCGCATAAACGCCTTCACTGGCGTTGTCGAGACCGTAGGCAATGGCCGCCGCCGTGGGCTCGTTGATCAGGCGCAGCACGTTGATGCCCGCCAGCTGGGCGGCATCCTTGGTGGCCTGGCGCTGCGCGTCGTCGAAATAGGCCGGCACCGTGATCACCGCGCCGAATACATCGTCATTGAAAGTGTCTTCAGCGCGGTAGCGCAGGGTGGCCAGGATCTCGGCGCTGACTTCGACCGGGCTTTTTTCGCCGGCAACCGTCTGCACGACAACCATGCCGGGTTTGTCGATCAACTGGTAGGGAAGTTGCGCGCGGCTGGCGATGTCCTGCAGGCCCCGGCCCATCAGGCGCTTGACCGAGGCAATCGTGTTTTCCGGATCGTCCACCTGCGCGGCCAGCGCCTCGTAGCCGATCTGCCGGGTCACCGCAGCTGCAGCGTCCAGGCCGTAACGCACGACGCTGGGCAACAACACGCGGCCCTGGGCATCGGGCAGGCATTCGGCCACGCCGTTGCGCACGCTGGCGACCAGTGAGTGGGTGGTGCCCAAGTCAATGCCAATGGCAATGCGCCGCTGGTGCGGATCAGGCGTCTGACCGGGCTCGGATATTTGCAGTAAGGCCATGGAGGTTGAGGTTGCGACTGAATACGGGTGAAAGCTTATTGTCCCAGCGAGTCGATGCGTGCATCAACCTCGCTGCCAAAGCGCTCAATGAACATAAGGGCTCTGACCTGGCGCGCTGCCGCCGGAAAGTCTCTCGCGCCGTCCAGCAGCTGCTCTATTTTTGATAGCTGCTCACGCTTGCTGGACAGGGCCTGAGCGGCGATTGCTTCAAGACTTTCAAGTTCACCGGCCTCCTCCAGCGCTTCGCGCCACTGCATCTGCTGAACCAGGAAGTCGGCAGGCATGGCGGTATTGCTTTCCGCCTCAATCGGTGCACCATGCAGATCACACAGATAGATGGCACGTTTCAGCGGATGCTTCAGACGCTGGTAAGCCTCGTTGATGCGCACCGACCATTGCATGGCCAGCCGCTGCGCGGCGGCGCCCTGCGCCGCGAACTTGTCGGGGTGCGCCTCGCGCTGAAGCTCTTTCCAGCGCGCATCGAGCGCAGCACTGTCCTGCGCAAACTGCACAGGCACATCAAACAGTTCGAAATCGTTGGATTGGAGGCTTGGCACAAGAAGCGGTTTTCGGGATTTGAAGCGTAGCGAGCGGGCGTCAGCGAGGTGCGGCCAGCGCGGAGACACCGGAGCGTACTGTGGTTACGTGAGGATGGCGAGCACTGCCCGCGCCTCGATCACGCCCGCGCAGTAGTTTCACACCCGAAAAGATTCGCCGCATCCGCAGCGGTCACGTTCGTTGGGATTGATGAACTTGAAACCTTCGTTCAGGCCCTCGCGCACAAAATCCAGCTGCGTGCCGTCGATATAAGCCATGCTTTTCGGGTCGACCAGCACCTTGACGCCGTTGTCTTCAAACACCACATCTTCGGGCGCAATTTCGTCGGCGTATTCAAGCTTGTAGGCCAGCCCCGAGCAGCCGGTGGTTTTGACGCCCAGACGCACACCCACGCCCTTGCCGCGTTTGGCCATGTAGCGGGTGACGTGCCGTGCTGCGGCGTCGGTGAGGGTAACGGACATGGTGCGCAGCTTGATGGAAGATTAGTAGGCGTGCTTGAGTTTGTAGTCGCTGACAGCGGCCTTGATCGCGTCTTCCGCCAGGATGGAGCAATGGATTTTCACCGGCGGCAGGGCCAGCTCTTCGGCAATCGCACTGTTCTTGATGCTCGCCGCTTCATCCAGGGTCTTGCCCTTGACCCACTCGGTGACCAGCGAGCTCGATGCAATCGCCGAACCGCAGCCATAGGTCTTGAAACGCGCATCCTCGATCACACCGGTCAGCGGGTTGACCTTGATCTGCAGCTTCATCACGTCGCCGCAAGCGGGCGCGCCAACCATGCCGGTGCCTACCGTGTCGTCGCCTTTTTCAAACGAGCCGACGTTGCGGGGATTTTCATAGTGGTCTACCACTTTTTCGCTGTATGCCATTTTGTTTACCTCTTTAAGCCTTTGCCGCCGCGGTCAGTGGGCGGCCCACTGGATGGTGGACAAATCCACACCATCCTTGAACATTTCCCAGAGCGGCGACAGGTCACGCAGCTTGGCCACATTTTCCTTGATGGTCGCCACCGCGTAATCAATTTCTTCTTCGGTGCTCCAGCGGCCTATCGTCATGCGCAGGCTGCTGTGCGCCAGTTCGTCGCTGCGGCCCAGGGCACGCAGCACATAGCTGGGTTCCAGGCTGGCCGAGGTGCAGGCCGAGCCGCTGGACACCGCCAGACCCTTGATACCCATGATGAGAGACTCACCCTCGACATAGTTGAAACTCATGTTCAGGTTGTGCGGCACGCGTTTGTCTGCGTGACCATTGAGAAACACTTCTTCCACATCCTTGAGCCCGGCCAGCATGCGCTCGTGCAGCGCACGGATGCGCTTGTTTTCCTCGTGCATCTCGGCTTTGGCGATGCGGTAGGCCTCACCCATGCCCACGATCTGGTGCGTCGGCAGGGTGCCGGAACGCATGCCGCGCTCGTGCCCGCCGCCGTGCATTTGTGCCTCCAGCCGGACCCGCGGCTTGCGCCGCACATACAGCGCGCCTATGCCCTTGGGGCCGTAGGTCTTGTGCGAGGTCAGGCTCATCAAATCCACCGGCAAGGTGGCCAGATCGACGTCCACGCGACCGGTGGCCTGCGCCGCGTCCACATGAAAAATCACGCCCTTCTCGCGACACAAGGCGCCGATGGCCGCGATGTCCTGGATGACACCGATCTCGTTGTTGACGTACATGACGCTGACCAGGATGGTGTCGGGGCGAATCGCCGCTTTCAGCACCTCGATGTCCAGCAAGCCGTCGGCCTGCACGTCAAGGTAAGTCACTTCAAAACCCTGGCGCTCGAGCTCGCGGCAGGTATCCAGCACGGCCTTGTGCTCGGTCTTGACCGTGATCAGGTGTTTGCCGCGGGATTTGTAAAAATGCGCTGCCCCCTTGATCGCCAGGTTGTTGGACTCGGTCGCACCACTGGTCCAGACAATCTCGCGCGGGTCGGCACCGATCAGCGCGGCCACCTGCTCACGCGCTTTTTCAACCGCGGCTTCCGCTTCCCATCCCCAGGCGTGACTGCGCGAGGCCGGGTTGCCGAAATGCTCGCGCAACCAGGGAATCATGGCGTCCACCACCCGTGGGTCACACGGGTTGGTGGCGCTGTAGTCCATGTAAATGGGGAAGTGAGGCGTTTCCATGTGGCTGGCTTTTTAGGTCATGGCTGGCGTGCAGCATCAAAAAACGGACGTCAGTCTCCGGCAATCATGCCCGGCGAGGCGCCCTCAATAATCAGGATTTGGAGAAGGCGTTGCCCAGGGCAAAAACCGAATTCGGCGCATTGACACGCATGGGTTTGGGCACAGGCGCGGTAAAGATGGCTTTCTTCACCATGGGCGTGTTTTCAACCACCACACCTTTGGCGAGTTGGTCATCCACCAGTTTTTGCAGCGTCACGGAATCCAGAAACTCCACCATGCGGCTGTTCAGCGAAGCCCAGAGCTCGTGCGTCATGCAGCGGCCACCGTCGCCGAGGCAATTTTCCTTGCCGCCACACTGGGTGGAATCGATCGGCTCGTCCACCGACACAATGATATCGGCGACCGTGATTTCGGCCGCCTTGCGGGCCAGGGTGTAGCCGCCGCCGGGGCCACGGGTCGATTCGACCAGTTCATGGCGGCGCAACTTGCCGAACAATTGTTCAAGGTAAGACAGGGAAATCTGCTGGCGCTGGCTGATGGCAGCCAGCGTAACCGGGCCGTTGTTCTGGCGCAAAGCCAGGTCAATCATCGCGGTGACCGCAAAGCGGCCTTTGGTCGTGAGGCGCATTTTCAAGCTCCTTCAAAGTTGGCTTGACTGTCGTTTGGCTCACCCTGACAAGCTTGTGGCCCGCCAGGGAACTTTTTCTCCACCCGCCCCGGCCTGTCGGCCTTACCGGTTTCAGGGCTTTGTTGTTCTCTGCTTTGTTCCCGACTATTTCCGTCAAGTATAGCACAAATGCCCGACCGATTCAGTCGCCATTGTAGCGCAGACAGTGGCATCTGTCCTGGACAAACGCCTTTTTGCAGGCTTTTAGTCAGGAGCCGGCAGCAGGTTGTCTGTACCCGGGGCGCCGAAGGCCTGCGCCTTCAGTACATGCAACTGGTCACGCACCTTGGCGGCTTTTTCGAATTCGAGATTTTTCGCGTGTTCGATCATCAGTTTTTCCAGCCGCTTGATTTCGCGGGCGATGTCCTTCTCGCTCATGTCCTCCACCAGCGCCTTCTGCAACTCCAGCTTTTCCGCTTCCTTGCCGGACTTTTCGCTATACACGCCGTCGATCAGATCCTTGATGCGCTTGACGATGCTCCTGGGTGTGATGCCGTGTTCGAGGTTGAAGGCGATCTGTTTGTTCCGTCGGCGTTCGGTTTCATCCATGGCCTTTTTCATCGAATCGGTGATGCGGTCCGCATACAAAATCGCCCGGCCGTTGAGATTGCGTGCCGCCCGGCCTATGGTCTGGATCAGGCTGCGTTCGGCCCGCAAAAAGCCTTCCTTGTCAGCATCGAGGATGGCCACCAGGCTGACCTCGGGAATGTCCAGCCCTTCGCGCAGCAGGTTGATGCCCACCAGCACGTCAAAAGCGCCCAGCCGCAGATCGCGCAGGATTTCCACCCGCTCGACGGTGTCCACGTCGCTGTGCAGGTAACGCACCTTCACGCCGTTGTCGGTCAGGTAGTCGGTCAATTGCTCGGCCATGCGTTTGGTCAAGGTGGTGATCAGCACCCGTTCGTTCTTGTCCACGCGGATGCGGATCTCCTGCAGCACATCATCGACCTGGTGCGTCGCGGGCCGGACTTCAACCTCGGGATCCACCAGCCCGGTGGGACGCACGACCTGCTCGACCACCTTGCCGGCGTGCTGCTGCTCGTAAGCGGCCGGGGTGGCCGATACAAAAATCGCCTGCCGCATCTTGGACTCGAACTCTTCGAACTTCAGCGGCCGGTTGTCCAGCGCGCTCGGCAGGCGAAAGCCGTATTCGACCAGCGTGGTCTTGCGGGAGCGGTCGCCGTTGTACATGGCGTTGAGCTGGCCAATCATGACGTGGCTCTCATCGAGAAACATCAGTGCGTCTTTAGGCAGGTAGTCGCACAGCGTCGAGGGCGGTGAGCCGGGCGGCGCGCCGCTGAGGTGGCGCGTGTAGTTCTCAATGCCCTTGCAGTGGCCGATCTCGCTGAGCATTTCCAGATCGAAGCGGGTGCGCTGCTCAATCCGCTGCGCCTCCACCAGCTTGCCGTCACCGACAAATTGCGCGACGCGTTCGGACAACTCGAGCTTGATGGTTTCGACCGCCGCCATGACCTTGTCGCGTGGCGTGACGTAATGGCTCTTGGGATACACCACAAAACGCGGCACCTTCTGGCGGATGCGCCCGGTCAGCGGGTCGAACAGCTGCAGCGACTCGATCTCGTCGTCGAACAGTTCAATGCGGATGGCGAGCTCGGAGTGTTCTGCCGGAAACACGTCGATCACGTCACCGCGCACGCGGAAGGTGCCGCGCGCGAAGTCCTGATCGTTGCGTGCGTACTGCATGCGGATCAGGCGCGAGATCACATCGCGCTGGTTCATCTTGTCGCCACTGCGCGCGATGAAACGCATCTGCGTGTAGTCCTCGGGTGCACCTATGCCGTAAATCGCGCTGACGGTTGCCACGATGATGGTGTCGCGCCGCTCCAGCACACTTTTTGTGGCCGACAGGCGCATCTGCTCGATGTGTTCATTGATGGCAGAGTCTTTTTCAATGAACAGGTCGCGTTGCGGCACATAGGCTTCGGGCTGGTAGTAGTCGTAATAACTGACGAAGTACTCCACCGCATTTTTCGGGAAAAACTCGCGAAACTCGCTGTACAGCTGCGCCGCCAGCGTCTTGTTGGGTGCAAACACAATCGCCGGCCGGCCCATGCGCGCAATGACATTGGCCATGGTGAAGGTCTTGCCAGAACCGGTCACACCGAGCAGCGTCTGAAACACCTCGCCGTCGTTCAGGCCTTCGACCAGTTGTTCAATCGCAACCGGCTGGTCACCCGCCGGCGGATACGGCATGAACAACTCGAATGGCGAGTCCGGAAAGCGCACAAATTCGCCGCCTGCTTGTGCGGCATCGGCTTCGGGCATGACTTCAATCAGTTCTGGCATAAGCATCTCAATTTTGGCCCGCTAAAATCCGGGGCAACCAAACAGAATACGACATTTGGACGATGGACGGAGCCCCGGGCTCGCCGATCTCCCGAATGTCTGCGTAACACCCGGTAAACCAGATGGCCTGCCGGACCGTTTTTAAAACTGCAAACCACTCTTTCAGAGGATTTTCATGTCGCTTTTCACCGCCGTCGAAATGGCCCCCCGTGACCCCATATTGGGCTTGAACGAGCAATTCAATGCCGATGCCAACCCGGCCAAGGTCAATCTCGGCGTGGGTGTGTATTACGACGACAAGGGCAAACTGCCGCTGCTGCAATGTGTGCAGATCGCCGAAAAAGCCATGATGGAATCCCCCAAGCCGCGCGGCTACCTGCCCATGGATGGTGTCGCCGCCTATGACGCTGCGGTGAAAGCCCTGGTGTTTGGCGCCGACAGCGAGCCCGTCAAAAGTGGCCGGGTCGCCACCGCCCAGGGCATAGGCGGCACCGGTGGCCTGAAGATAGGCGCCGACTTTCTGAAGAAACTGAGCCCGAATGCCAAGGTGCTGATCAGCGACCCGAGCTGGGAAAACCACCGCGCCCTGTTCAGCCAGGCCGGTTTCACGGTGGAAACCTATCCCTATTACGATGCGGCCAAACGCGGTGTCAACTTCGACGGCATGCTGGCCGCGCTGAATGCAGCAGCCGAAGGCACCATCGTGGTGTTACACGCCTGCTGCCACAACCCGACCGGCTACGACATCACCAGCACCCAGTGGGACCAGGTGATAAGCACCGTCAAGGCGCGCAAACTCACGGCCTTTCTGGACATGGCCTACCAGGGTTTTGGCCAGGGTATCGCCGAGGACGGCGCTGTCGTCGGCAAGTTTGTGGCTGCCGGCCTCAATTTCTTTGTCTCAACCTCGTTTTCCAAAAGTTTCAGCCTGTACGGCGAACGTGTGGGCGCCCTGTCCGTCGTCTGTGAAAGCAAGGAAGAAGCCGAACGCGTGTTGTCGCAGATGAAGGTGGTGATACGCACCAATTACAGCAATCCGCAGATCCATGGCGCCACCGTGGTCGCCAATGTGCTGAACAACCCCGAGCTGCGCGCCTTGTGGGAAAAAGAGCTGGGCGAGATGCGGGTGCGTATCAAGGCCATGCGCCAGAAACTGGTCGATGGCCTGAAAGCCGCTGGCGTGAAGCAGGACATGAGTTTCATCACGACGCAGATCGGCATGTTCAGCTACTCCGGCCTCTCCAAAGAGCAGATGGTGCGCCTGCGCAATGAATTTGGCGTGTACGGCACTGACACTGGCCGCATGTGTGTGGCGGCGCTGAACAGCCAGAACATAGCGCACGTCTGCGCGTCGATTGCCAAGGTGATGTAAATCCCGGGGACGGCCCCGGGCAACATCAAAAAATCGCTGCCCAGCCCTTTACTGACGAGCGCAAGCAGCTATCGAAATAGTAGCAATTTGGCGGCAGCTACTCCGCCAGCGTGGCCACAGGATCGTAGAAAAAGCGTTCTTCCACGATTTTTTCGCCGTCCCAGCGCTGGTGCGCCAGCTCGTCGATGCGCATGGTTTTGCCCGACAGGCGTGTGAACTCAAACACCCAGTGGATCACGACAAAGTCGCCATCCACCAGAACGGACTCGACCGGCAGCGTGCGCATGGCGCTGCAGGCTGCGATGACGGCGCGCTCATAGGCCAGCAGCGTGTCGCGGCCGCGGCGCGGCGGCTGGCTGTTTTCCTGCATGCTGGCATCGGGCGCATAAAACTGCTCTATGGCTTCAATGTAATTGCCCTGCTCCACTGTGGTGATGAAGTCCTGGACGGTTTGACGGCTTGGCATGGGGGTCCTGAGCAGGTGAGGTTCAGCCCCAGACCACGGAGCGCATGGAGATCGAGCCGAGCTGGAAGCTGGTGTTGAAAAATTGCGGCTGCTCCCCGGCATCAACCGCTGCCGCTGCATACAGCAGCGGCAGGTAATGCTCGTAGGTCGGATGCGCCATCTGCGCCATCTGGCCGAGTTTCTGGAAGTTCTGCAGCGCGTCCAGATTGCCCTGCTGGATGTAGCCACCCGTGGTCTGGTCAAACTCCAGCGCCCAGTCATAGGCCTGGTTGCCCGCCGCGCCGCGCTGGGCCTGGCGCAGGTTGTGCACGATGTTGCCGCTGCCGACAATCAGCACGCCGCGCTCGCGCAGCCCCTTGAGCTGCTTCGCCAGGGCGTAATGTTCGGACGGCGCGCGGCTGTAATCCATGCTCAGCTGCACCACCGGGATGTCGGCCGCGGGAAACATCGGCTTGAGCACGGACCAGCTGCCGTGGTCCAGGCCCCAGCTGTCCAGGTCCAGCCCCAGCGGCGCCGAGCCCCGTTGCCGCACCAGACGGCTGATGCCCTGCGCCGCAGCGGGAGCGCCGGGTGCCGGGTATTGCTGGTCAAACAATTCCTGCGGGAAACCGCCAAAGTCGTGAATGGTTTTGGGCGTCTGCATGCCGGTCAGCCACCAGCCCTCGGTCAGCCAGTGTGCAGAAATGCACAAAATCAGTTGCGGCGGCGGGTATTTCTGGCCGAAACCGGCGCCCAGCGCCTGCCAGCTGCGGCGGTATTCGTTGTCGCCAATCGCGTTCATCGGGCTGCCGTGGCCGACAAACAGAACCGGCATGCGGTCGCTGGGCTTCAGGCTGGTCAGCAGTTCGTGCGCTGCGGCGCTGGTGTTCTCGCTCATAGGTCTGTCATTATGCGAGGCAAAGGCAAAGCCCTCCGGCATTGGTGTTTGCCCTCCAGAAATTTATAAGTACACCTGTTATTATTTGTTGCACTGCAACATGTCGTTGTACAAAGGTTTTGAAACATGCTTTACCAAGTCTATGAAGCCCAGCGCTCCCTGATGGAGCCTTTTGTTGACTTTGCCCAAGCCGCTGCCAAGCTTTACAACAACCCGCTGTCCCCGTTCAGCCAGAACCCGCTGGCCCAGCGCGCGGCCGCCGGCTACAGCCTGATTTACCGCCTCGGCAAGGACTACGAAAGGCCCGTATTCGGCCTGACCACCGTCGATGTGGACGGCACCGGCGTCGCGGTGCACGAACGTGTCGAGCTGGACAAACCCTTTTGCGAGCTGCGCCGTTTCAAGCGTTTCACCGACGACCCGGCCACCCTGACCAAACTCAAGGGCCAGCCCGCCGTGCTGATCGTCGCGCCGCTGTCCGGCCACTACGCCACCTTGCTGCGCGACACCGTCAAAACCATGCTCAAGGACCACAAGGTCTACATCACCGACTGGAAAAACGCGCGTACCGTGCCGCTGTCCGATGGCGCCTTCCACCTCGACGACTACATCAATTATGTGCAGGAGTTCATCACCCACGTGCAGGGCATTTACGGCAATTGCCATGTGATCAGCGTCTGCCAGCCCACGGTACCGGTGCTGGCAGCGGTATCGCTGATGGCCAGCCGCGGCGAAACCACGCCGCTGTCCATGACCATGATGGGCGGGCCGATTGATGCGCGCAAATCCCCGACGGCCGTGAACAACCTGGCCATGAACAAGAGTTTTGAATGGTTTGAGAACAACGTCATTTACCGCGTGCCCAGCAACTTCGCAGGCGCTGGACGGCGTGTCTACCCGGGCTTTTTGCAGCACACCGGTTTTGTCGCGATGAACCCCGACCGCCATGCCAGCAACCATTACGACTATTTCAAGAACCTGCTCAAGGGCGACGACGCCAGTACCGAAGCCCACACCAAGTTCTACGACGAGTACAACGCGGTGCTCGACATGGATGCCGACTACTACCTGGACACCATCAGGATCGTGTTCCAGGAGTTCAGCCTGGTCAACGGCACCTGGGATGTGAAGTCCAGAGACGGCAAGCTCGAGCGCGTGCGCCCGCAGGACATCACCAGCACCGCCCACTTCACGGTGGAAGGCGAACTCGACGACATCTCCGGCTCCGGGCAGACCGAAGCCGCCCACGGCCTTTGCTACAACGTGCCCAAGGCGCGCCAGAAGCACCTCGAAGTCAAGGGCGCGGGCCACTACGGCATCTTCAGTGGCCGGCGCTGGCGCGAGGTGGTGTATCCGCAGGTCAAAGCCTTCATTCTGGAACACAACAAGGGTCCGGCCCTTACTGCCAAAGCGCCCGCAGCTGCCAAAAAGACCAGCAAAGCGGCACCTGCCAAAACCGTCAAAGCCGGGCCGCGTGTTGCCGCCAAAAAGACCGTGTCCAGGAAATAAGCCCCCGGCTGCGACCCGGTAGCGCCGTGAACCCGCTCGCTGACCGGATCAACGCCGCGCTGCCGCAAACGCAGTGCACACGCTGCGGCTACCCCGATTGCGCGGCTTACGCGCAGGCCATCGCCGCGGGTGACGCCGACATCAACCAGTGCCCGCCCGGCGGCGCAGAAGGCATCACGCGGCTGGCCACCCTCACCGGCAAGCCGGTCAAGGCACTGAACCCGGTCCACGGCCAGGAAGGCCCGCGCCAGCTCGCGGTCATCGACGAAGCCTGGTGCATAGGCTGCACCTTGTGCCTGGACGCCTGTCCGACCGACGCCATTGTGGGCAGCAACAAACTCATGCACACCGTGATCGAGCCCTATTGCACCGGCTGCGAGCTGTGTATTCCGGTCTGCCCGGTCGATTGCATCTCCCTGGAAAACCTCAACGGCGCGCACACCGGCTGGGCCGCCTGGTCCGCCGGGCAAGCGCAGGAAGCCAGAAATCGCTATGAAATTCATAGCTTGCGACGCGCACCGCACAAGGGCCAGGTGCAAAAATCGCCTGATCCACCGGAAGACCTGCCGCCAGCCGCAGGCTCTGACCCGGAAAGCACACGCAAACGCAGCCTGATAGCCGCCGCCCTCACCCGCGCCCGCACGCTGCGCGACAAGCGCTGACCCCACGACTATCCAGCCGGAGCACCCTTTTGACACCTGCCAACCCATCCGCCAAGCCCTCGTTCCTGATAGGGGCCGCCGTGCTCCAGCCGGCGCGGCGGCTGATGGACCGGCTGTCCTACCCGCGCAAATTCCTGCTGATCTTCCTGCTGTTCGCGCTGGCGCTGGCGCTGACCCTGTATCTGCTGGTCAGCGAGATCAACAACGCCATCCGTTTTGCCGAAAAGGAAATCGCCGGGGTGCAGTATTTGCGGCCATTGCGTGCCTTGCAGGAACAACTGGCGCACAGCCGGCTCACGGCTGCCGCTTACATGGCCGGGCAACCGGACCAGCGGCCGGCGCTGGTGGGCGCGCAGGCGCTGATCCAGGGCACCCTGAAGGAGCTCGATGCGGTGGATGCCGAGGTTGGGCAGGAACTGGAGTCCACGCGCCAGCTTGGCGTCCTGAAAGAAAACGCTGCCTTTCTGGGTAGCCGGCTGCTGCTGCTGCCGCCGGTGGCGACCGACGAGTTGCACAGCAAGCTCCAGGACGACATCAGCGCGCTGGTGGCGCTGGTCGGCGACAGCTCCAACCTGATCCTGGACCCGGACCTGGACGCCTACTACATGATGGAAGGTGTGCTGCTCAAGCTGCCGGACGCGGCCGACCTGATGCTCAAGGCCCGCCTGCTGACGCAGGCCCAGATCGCGGTCGCATCACGTGCCGTCCGGAACACCGACCTGATTCGCCTGAGCGGCCTGATCGAGTCCAACCTGGCCCGCACCCGTTATGGCGCCGAGACCGCTTTCAAAAGCGAAAAAACCGGCCAGCTCAGGCTGCGCCTGTCCGACGCCATGCAGACCTATGAGCTCGCCACCCGGGAGGCGATTGCCGCACTGCGCGGGCTCACCGCATCGGGCGACTCCCCCGCCGCCGTGGACACGGCCGGCCAGCTGCTGGCACGCGCGCAGTCGGCCAACTACATGCTCTGGCAACGCGAAGCGGCCGAGCTCAACACCCTGCTGGCGTCGCGCATACAGGGCCTGCAGCAACGTGTGCTGATTGTGGTGCTGTCTGTCACCACGCTGGTGCTGGCGGTGCTTTACCTGTTGCTGGCCTTTTATGCCGGTGTGATGCGCACCGTGACGCGCCTACGCGAGGCGTCCGAGGGCATGCTGGGGGACGGGGCCAGTTCACCGGTGCTGCTCGATACCCACGACGAGATGGGCGAGGTGGTGCTGGCCTTCAACCGCGTGGCCCAGCGCCTGCGCACTGAAAAACTGCAGGCCGACAACGAAAGCCAGCGCGCACGCGCCGCCGAGGAAGAAGTGCTGGCACGCGAGTCCGAGCTGGTGCGGGCCCGTGAAGTGGCCGAAGAAGCGGTACGCGCCAAGGCGGCATTCCTGGCCACCATGAGCCATGAAATACGCACGCCGCTCAACGGCGTGGTCGGCATGAGTGCGCTGCTGGCAGAAACCTCGCTGGACGCAGAGCAGCGCGACTTCCTGCAGACCATACGCCTGTCGAGCGACCAGCTGCTGGGTGTGATCAACGACATCCTGGATTTCTCCAAGATCGAGTCGGGCCGCTTCGACCTCGAAAGTGAGCCGCTGAGCCTGCGCAATGTGATGGAGGAAGCCTGCGACATCGCCGCGCCGCGCGCGCGTGAAAAAGGACTGGAACTGATTGTCGATGTGCCGGATGTGGCAGGCGGCGGCCCGCCGACGGCGATTCTGGGCGATGTCACGCGCCTGCGCCAGATCTTCATCAACCTGGTCAACAACGCCGTCAAGTTCACCGATCGCGGCGAAGTCTCGGTCCACGCCCGGCTGGCCGAGCCACCCGATGGCAACGGTCAGGCGCTGCTGGAGTTCAGCGTGCATGACAGCGGCATCGGCATACCGCCCGACCGCATCGATGCGCTGTTTGAAGCTTTCACCCAGGTGGACGCGTCGACCACCCGCAAATACGGCGGCACCGGCCTCGGCCTGGCGATCTGCAAGCGGCTGGTGGAACTCATGGGGGGCCGCATCCGAGTGAAAAGCACGGTGGGCCAGGGCTCGGTTTTTTCATTCACCGTGCGCGCCGCGCTGGCCGAAATGCCGCCGGCGGTGACACCCGCGGATGCGCTGGCCTTGCAGGGCCACCGGGTGCTGGTGGTGGACGACCACCCGGTGAACGTGCGGGTCCTGACGCGCCAGCTGCGCCAGTGGGGCATGCGTGTGGCCAGTACCGACTCCGGCGCCATGGCGCTGGACGTGCTGGGCCAGGGCCCGCTGCCGAATATCGTGATCACCGACATGCACATGCCCGGCATGGACGGGGTGGAGCTGGCGCGCCACATCCGCGAGATGCCCGGCGGCGCTGCCTTGCCGCTGATGCTGCTGAGCTCGGGCTTCATGCCGGCGGGCGCCGAAGGCACCAGCCTGTTCAATGTGCGCCTGCTCAAACCGGCGCGGCACAACCAGCTGTTTGAGGCGCTGGCGCGTTGCCTGTCGCCGGAACTGGTGGCCCAGACCCGGCCGCGCGAGCCGGCCGATGTCAAAAAACACATCACCGTGCTGGTGGCCGATGACAACAGCATCAACATCAAGGTCGCTTGCGGCATGCTGGCCCGGCTCGGTTACGACACGGTCAGCGCCAACGACGGGCTGGAAACTGTGGCTGCGGTGGAAGCTGCGATGCAGGCCGGCAGGCACTTCGGGGCGGTGCTGATGGACCTGCACATGCCACGCATGGACGGCCTGCAGGCCACGCAGGTGATACAGCGGCGTTTTGGCGCGGCCGCGCCACCCATCATTGCCCTGACAGCCGACGCCACCTCGGAAGACCGCGAGCGCTGCACCGCCGCCGGCATGAACGATTACCTGACCAAGCCGCTGCAGGTGGCGGCGCTGGCGCAGATGCTGGAGCGCTGGACCGCTGCGCCTGTCAGCGTCAGCACGCACGCCGCAACGGCTGCGCCCGGCGGCACTGAGCTTGCCAGCACACCAGCGCCCATGAACTTTGCCAGGCTGGAGGAGTTCCGCAGTTTCGACCCCGACTTCAGCACCGCGCGCGCCATCGTGCGCCTGTTCATGGCCGATGTGCCGGCACGTATGGACGCGATTGCCCGGGCCCATGAACAGCGTGATGCGGCGGCGCTGTCGGAAGCGGCACATGCGCTGCGCGGTGCGGCGGCCAACGTCGGCGCGACCGCCCTGGTGGCCCTGAGCGCCGCGATTGAGAGCCAGGCCGATGCGGGCGCTTTTGCAGCCGACGCCGGACTGCTCAGGCAGCAGTTGCAGGACTGCTGGGACGTCACGCGCCAGCAGCTTGAGGCCTGGCAGAACAACCTGCCGGCAGAAACCACCTGAGCGGCGGTCTGGGCTGCTGTGAGGCCAGGCCAGAAATGCTATTGATTTTATAGCTGGTTGCGCAAACCAGTTAAGGGCTGGAGGCCGAAATGCCTGTAAGCCTGTAGCGGCCTAACCGAGCGCGTCGTTGACCGAGTCCCTGAACTCGGCCAGGCTCACGGCGCTGTCAATCTCACGTGGCAAGGCATCGCGGATCGAAAAGACGCCGAGGATTTTTCCGGCCGCCGAGACAATCGGCAAATGCCGGAAGCCGCGCTCGAGCAAAATCAGCACCGCGTCAGCCACGGTCATTTCGGGCAGCACACACTGGGGATGCGGCGTCATCACCTCCGACACCGGCGTGTTTTCTGCATTCAGGGCTTTGGCGAGCACCCGGGTCATCAGGTCGCGCTCGGTCAGTATGCCCAGCATCACACCGGCCGCGTCGATGATCAGCACGCTGCCGCAGTTGGCCTTGGTCATGACACGCGCCGCTTCACGCACACTGGCCTGCGGCGACAGGCTCACCACATGGCGGTGCGGAATCGATTGAAAAACGGTACGTTCAGACATGAGGGTCCTCCGGTCCTGAAAAAGCCTGGGCACTAGCGCAGCGCGGTATTGATCCTGTCCAGCACACCGGCCCCCGGGCACAGCTGCGCCGCCCCCAGCTGGTTCAGCGGCGTCTCGCTGGTATTGAGCGCCAGGTGCAGATCGCTGACCAATGGATCGACGTAAAGCAGCCCGGTCACCACCTCACCACGCGCCTGGTGCGCATTCATGTAGCTCAGCGCGGCGTAACGGTCGGTCGGGTCGTAATCGGACTGCAGCTTGCGAAAACGCAGGCTGCTGCCGTCGTGCTGCTGCACCTCGATCAGTTCGCCGGGCGCATAACTGGTCGTGATCTCTTCGCGCGGGCTGATGAAGTCAATCCGGCTGACCGATTCATTGTGCTCACGCACATAGTCGTAACTCTTGGTGCTGCCGGCATGGTTGTTGAAAGCCACGCAGGGGCTGACGATGTCGATAAAAGACGCACCGCCGTGGCCTATGGCCCCCTTGATCAGCGGCACCAGCTGCGCCTTGTCACCGGAAAAACTGCGCGCCACATAGGTGGCACCGAGTTGCAGCGCCAGCGCCACCAGATCGACCGGGCTGTCACTGTTGACCACGCCTTTCTTGCTTTTGGAGCCCTGATCGGCCGTGGCCGAGAACTGCCCCTTGGTCAGGCCGTACACGCCGTTGTTCTCGACGATGTACACCATGTTGACGCCGCGCCGCATCGCATGGGCAAACTGGCCCAGGCCGATCGAGGCAGAGTCGCCGTCGCCGGAGACACCGAGGTAGAGCAGGTCGCGGTTGGCCAGATTCGCGCCGGTCAGCACCGAGGGCATGCGGCCATGGACGGTGTTGAAGCCATGGGAGGCGCCGAGGAAATAGTCCGGTGTCTTGGAGCTGCAGCCTATGCCCGACAGCTTGGCGACGCGGTGCGGCTGGATGTCGAGCTCCCAGCAGGCCTGGATGATGGCCGCCGAGATTGAGTCGTGCCCGCAACCGGCGCACAGGGTGGATATTTTTCCCTCGTAGTCGCGCCGGGTGTAACCGACCTTGTTGACGGTCAGCGACGGATGGTGCAGCCTGGGTTTGGCCAGATAAGTCATGAATGGGCCCTGGTTTTTGGTGCTGTCACGGCCGCTTCGGCCTGCATTTTTTGCCGGATCGCCTCGGTGATGAAACGCGCGGTGATCGGTGTGCCGTCGAAATGCAGCACCCGCACCAGCCGGGCCGGGTCCACATCGAGTTCGTTGACCAGCAGGCAATGCATTTGCGCATCGCGGTTCTGCTCGACCACAAACACCTTGTCATGCTCGGCAATAAACTGCGCCACGCTGGCAGCAAACGGAAAAGCCCGCAGCCGCATGGCGTCCAGGTGCAGGCCGGCCTCGGTCAACACGTCCAGGGCTTCGTGCATCGCGGGGCTGGTAGAGCCGAAATAGATCACGCCAAACGCCGTCTTGCGGGCCGCAGGCCGCAGCACCGGCTGCGGCACCAGGGTGGCCGCGGTGGCGAATTTTTTGAGCAGGCGCTCGACGTTGTAGATGTAGTCCTGCCCGCGTTCGGAGTACTGGGCATAGGGGTTGCGCGTGGTGCCGCGGGTGAAATAACTGCCTTTGCTCGGGTGTGTGCCCGGCAGGGTGCGCCACGGAATGCCATCACCATCCACATCCTTGTAGCGGCCAAAGTCCTTGCCGGCTTCCAGTTCCTCGGCGCTCATCACCTTGCCGCGGTCGTAGCTGCGGCTGTCGTCCCAGACAAAGGGCTCGCACAGGCGCTGGTTCATGCCTATGTCCAGATCGGTCATGACAAACACCGGAGTCTGCAGCCTATCCGCCAGGTCCAGCGCCGCGGCGGCATGTTCAAAACATTCATGCGGGTCCTGCGGCAGCAGCAGCACGTGTTTGGTGTCGCCATGCGAGGCATAGGCACAGGAGATCAGATCAGCCTGCTGGGTGCGGGTCGGCATGCCGGTGGACGGCCCGCCGCGCTGCACATTGATGATGGTGATGGGTATCTCGGCAAAATAGGCCAGCCCCAGAAACTCTGTCATCAGCGACACGCCGGGGCCCGAGGTCGCGGTGAAAGCACGCGCCCCGTTCCAGCCCGCTCCCACCACCATGCCAATCGAGGCGATTTCGTCTTCCGCCTGCACGATGGCGTAGTTGTGCCGGCCGGTGTCCGGGTCCACCCGGTATTTGGCGCAGTAGGACTGAAAGGCCTCGGCCACCGACGATGAGGGCGTGATCGGGTACCAGGCGGCCACCGTGGCACCGCCGTACACACAGCCCAGCGCGGCAGCGCTGTTGCCATCGACAAAAATACGGTTACCCACCTTGTCGGCGCGCTGCACCCGTATGCCCAGTGGTACCTGCAGGTGCTCGGTGGCGAAATCCCGCCCCAGGTGCAGCGCCTGCACGTTGGACGCCAGCAGCTTTTCCTTGCCCTTGTATTGCTCGGCAAACAGTTTTTCCAGCACTTGCGGCTCAATTTCCAGCAGTGCCGACAGCGCCCCCACATACACAATGTTCTTGAACAGCTGGCGCTGGCGCGGATCGCTGTAGACCGCGTTGCAGATCTCGGTCAGCGGCATGCCTATGACGTGGACGTCGTCCCTGAATTTGTCGGGTGGCAAGGGCCGTGTGCTGTCGTAAAACAGATAACCCCCGGGCTCGAGCTCGGCCACATCGGCGTCCCAGGTCTGCGGGTTCATGGCCACCATCATGTCGATGCCGCCGCGCCGGCCCTGGTAACCCCGGTCGCACACCCGGGCCTCGTACCAGGTCGGCAAGCCCTGGATGTTGCTGGGGAAAATATTGCGCGGACTGACCGGCACCCCCATGCGCAAAATGGCTTTGGCAAACAGCTCGTTGGCCGAGGCTGAGCCGGATCCATTGACGTTGGCGAACTTGATGACGAAGTTGTTGACGGCTTCTATTCTTTTTTTCATGCTGGCACCCCTGCTGCACGAGGCGCAGCCGCATCGCGACACGACGGCCCGGCCTGCGTGGTCTGCAGCAAAAACTTCTGCATGTCCCAGGCCCCGGTCGGGCAACGCTCGGCACACAGGCCACAGTGCAGGCAGACGTCTTCGTCCTTGACCATGACACGGCCGGTCTTGAGCTCGCCCGACACATACAGGTCCTGGCTCAGATTGACTGCCGGGGCTTTCAGGTGGGTGCGCAGCACCGGCTCCTCGTCATTGGTCGTGAAGCTGATGCAGTCCATCGGGCATATGTCCACGCAGGCATCACACTCGATGCAGGCCGGCTCTGCAAACACGGTTTGCACGTCGCAATTCAGGCAGCGCCCGGCCTCCTTGAAAGCCGTTGCCGCGTCAAAACCGAGTTCGACCTCGACCCGGATATTGGCCAGCGCCACCTCGGCTTTGGCCCAGGGCACCTTGAAGCGACTGTCGTTCGAGGTGTCGTTGTCGTAGCTCCATTCATGAATGCCCATCTTGGTGGACATCAGGTTGGTCATGGGGTCAGGCCGGCGGGCCATGTCTTCACCATGCAGAAAACGGTCTATGGACACCGCCGCCTCGTGCCCGTGCGCCACCGCCGTGATGATGTTTTTCGGCCCGAAGGCCGAATCGCCGCCAAAAAACACCTGCGGCAGGCTGGACTGGAAAGTGGTCTTGTTGAGCACCGGCAGGCCCCACTCGTCAAACTGGATGCCGCTGTCACGCTCAATCCACGGAAAGGCGTTCTCCTGCCCGACGGCGATCAGGACCGCATCACAGGCGATCAGCACGTCGGGCTCGCCGGTCGCGACCAGGCTGCGTTTGCCTTTGGCGTCATACACCGCCTTGACCACTTCAAACCTCATGCCGGTGAGCTTGCCGCCGCTGTGTTCAAACGACTTGGGCACATGGAAGTTGAGTATGGGTATGCCCTCGTGCTGGGCATCTTCCTTCTCCCACGGCGAGGCTTTCATCTCGTCAAAGCCGCTGCGCACAATCACTTTCACATCGCTGCCGCCCAGACGCCGCGCCGAGCGGCAGCAGTCCATCGCGGTGTTGCCACCGCCCAGCACAATCACGCGCTGGCCTATGCTGGTGATGTGGCCGAACGAGACCGAGGCCAGCCAATCGATGCCGATGTGGATGTTCTCGCTGATTTCCTGGCGGCCCGGCAGCTGCAGGTCGCGGCCACGCGGCGCGCCGCAGCCGACAAATACCGCGTCATAGGCCTCGGACAGCAGGCCCTGCATGGACTCAATGCGCTGGCCGCTCCTGAACTCCACGCCCAGGTCCAGGATGTAACCGGTTTCTTCATCAATCACCGACTCGGGCAGGCGAAAGCGCGGAATCTGCGTGCGGATAAAGCCACCGGCCTTGGCCTCGCCGTCAAACACCGTGACCTCGTAACCGAGCGGCGCCAGATCCCGTGCCACGGTCAATGAGGCCGGGCCGGCACCAATACAGGCGATGCGTTTGCCGTTTTTTGGCGCGACCTTGGGCATGCGCAGGCTGACATCGTTTTTCATGTCGGCCGCGACGCGTTTGAGGCGGCAGATCGCGACCGGTTCCGGCAGTTCGCCGTTGTTTTCTTCCACCCGGCTGCGGCGGCAGGCCGGCTCGCAGGGCCGGTCGCAGGTTCGGCCCAGGATGCCGGGAAACACATTCGACACCCAGTTGACCATGTAGGCGTCGGTGTAACGACCCTGGCCAATCAGGCGTATGTATTCGGGAACGGGGGTGTGGGCCGGACAGGCCCATTGGCAATCAACGACCTTGTGGAAATAGGACGGATTGGCTACGTTGGTTGGCTGCAAGCGCTGTCTCCTTTGCCCCCCGCTCCGTGCGAATGCGGCCAGGAGGTCAGGCCAGTTTACGCCCGGCATGCGGGCAAACGCTCTCGGGTGAATCCCTCAGTCCTGCCGCTCCCAGGACCTCAGGACACAGCCGCCTGCAAGCGGGCAAAAGCCGCCACCACCTCGGGCGGCGCCTGCACCAGCTCGATCAGCACACCCTCGCCTGCAATCGGAAACGCCTCATTGGCCTTGGGGTGCAGAAAACAGATGTCAAAACCGGCAGCGCCCTGGCGCACCCCACCGGGGGCAAAACGCACGCCCTGCGCCGTCAGCCATTCCACGGCTTTGGGCAGGTCGTCTATCCACAAACCGACATGGTTCAGCGGGGTCTGGTGCACCGCCGGCTTTTTTTCCGGATCGATGGGCTGCATCAGATCGACCTCGACCTTGAAGGGACCGCTGCCCATGGCGCAGATGTCTTCATCGACGTTTTCACGTTCGCTGACAAAGTTGCCGGTGACTTCCAGCCCCAGCATGTCCACCCACAGGGTGCGCAGGCGCTGTTTGTCGACGCCGCCTATGGCGATTTGCTGGATGCCCAGCACCTTGAATGGACGCAGGGAGGCCATCAGACAAACTCCACAATCGGCTGGTCCACACTGAGCGACTCGCCCTTGGTGGCCAGCACCTTGCCGACCACGCCATCGGCGCTGGCAAACAACACATTCTCCATTTTCATGGCCTCGATCACCGCCACACGTTCGCCGGCCTGCACCTTCTGGCCGGGTTGCACCGCCACCTCGACCAGCAGGCCGGGCATGGGCGAGAGCACAAACCGGCTCATGTCGGGCGGTGCCTTGTAAGGCATCAGCGCATGCAGCGCCGCCGCGCGTGGCGACAGCACCAGCGCGTCCAGCCGCGTGCCGTTGTGCGCGATACGGATGGCCAGCGGGTTGCGGCCGACGCCGCGCTCGACCTGTGCGGCAAACGGCTGGCCGTTGACCGTGCCCCGTATGCGGGCGCCACCGAGGTGCCAGTTGCTACAGATTTCATAGCTGCTTGCGCCCGTGTCTATTCGGCTGGAGCCTGATTGCGCCTGATAGTCGCGCACAGTCACGGCCCGGGAGGTGTTTTGTCCGGCGCTGTCCCGTGTTATTACCACAAACTCTTCCCCCACCGTGACACCGTGGCCCGGCATCTGACCGCTGATGCCGGCCGCGCGGCCCAGCAGGCGCCGGTTCACATAAGCCGCCAGCGCCGCGAGAAAGTCCGGATCGGCATGTGGCACGTCTTCGGCGTGAAAGCCCTGGCCATAGTTCTCGGCGATAAAACCGGTGTTGAAGTCGCCGGCGACAAATTTCGGATGCGCCAGCAAGGCCGCCTGGAACGGAATATTGCTGCTGATGCCGCGGATCACAAAGGCATTGAGCGCCTCGCGCATTTTGGCAATCGCATCCAGACGGTCCTGGCCATGCACGATGAGTTTGGCAATCATGGAGTCGTAAAACATCGGGATCTCGCCACCGTCCTGTACGCCGGTATCGACGCGTACACCCATCAGGTTCGCGGTGTCCGACGCGAACATGTTTTCCTTGGGCGGCTGGAAACGCACAAGCCGGCCGGTGGACGGCAAAAAACTGCGGAACGGGTCTTCGGCATTGATGCGGCACTCGATGGCCCAGCCATTGCGCTGGACGTCTTTCTGCGCCAGCGGCAACTTCTCGCCGGCCGCCACACGAATCATCAGTTCGACCAGGTCCAGGCCGGTGATGCATTCGGTCACCGGGTGCTCGACCTGCAGCCGGGTGTTCATCTCGAGGAAATAGAAACTCTGGTCCTTGCCGACGACAAACTCCACCGTACCGGCGCTTTCATATTTGACGGCCTTGGCCAGCGCGACCGCCTGCTCACCCATGGCCTTGCGCGTGGCCTCGCTGATAAACGGCGACGGCGCCTCCTCGATCACCTTCTGGTGCCGGCGCTGGATCGAACATTCGCGCTCATTGAGGTAAATCACATTGCCATGGCTGTCGCCCAGCAACTGGATTTCGATGTGGCGCGGCTCCTCGACAAACTTCTCGATGAAGACCCGGTCGTCACCAAAACTGTTGCGGGCCTCGTTGCGGCAGCTGGTGAAGCCTTCAAAAGCTTCCTTGTCATTGAAGGCGACACGCAGGCCCTTGCCGCCGCCCCCGGCCGAGGCCTTGATCATCACGGGGTAACCGATGCCCTGGGCGATCTCGACAGCTTTCTCAGCCGTCTCGATGGCATCGTTGACACCGGGAATGCAATTGACACCCGCCGCGCCGGCCAGCTTCTTGGACTCGATCTTGTCGCCCATGGCCGCAATCGAATAATGTTTGGGGCCGATAAAAACAATGCCCTCTTCCTCGACCCGTTTGGCAAAACCGGCGTTTTCGCTGAGGAAACCGTAACCCGGGTGCACCGCCTGCGCGCCGGTCTGTTTGCAGGCCGCGATGATTTTGTCGGCCTGCAAATAACTGTCGCGGCTGGGCGCTGGTCCGATGTTGACGGCCTCGTCGGCCAGCTCGACATGGCGCGCATCCTTGTCGGCGTCGGAATACACGGCCACAGTCTTGATGCCCATCTTGCGGGCGGTGAGGATGACGCGGCAGGCGATTTCACCCCGATTCGCTATCAGTATCTTTTCAAACATAAGTCTTCTCCATCGGGGTGAAATCGCCTGCATGCACTTCGTGCATCAGCCGATGTAGCTGCGCTGCTGCGCCGCTTCGCGGCTGGTCACCCCGATTCGCGATCAAAATTTTTGTAAACATTGTCAGGCTCCTGGTCGGGAATCGTTTTGCTTAATTTCTGAGCTCGCAACGGGCACGCTGCATCCGCCTCCGCTCATGTCCCCCGCCATTGGGGCTCCTCCTTGACTTCGCTGCGGCAGACACAGCGCGCCCGTTGCCGCGAAGGGAGTTTGGTTTTGGGTGTCGATACGCGCGGGCCCCGGGATCGGGCTGCCTGGGCGTTTTGCGCAGGTCAAGGAGGAGCCCGCAGGGCGGGGGACACGGAGCAAAACGTCCGGGCAGTCCGATCCAGCGTGGAAAGAACGCATAACCACAAAACTCACAGCGGAATGTTCCCGTGCTTGCGCCACGGGTTCTCGAGTTTTTTGTCCTTCAGCATCACCAGCGAACGGCAAATCCGCTTGCGGGTTTCATGCGGCAGGATCACATCGTCGATAAAGCCGCGCGCGCCGGCGACAAAGGGGTTGGCAAACCGCGCCTTGTATTCGGCTTCTTTCGCGGCGAGTTTGACCGGGTCGCCCTTGTCTTCGCGGAAGATGATCTCGACCGCGCCCTTGGCGCCCATGACCGCAATCTCGGCATTCGGCCAGGCGAAGTTGACGTCGCCGCGCAAATGTTTGGAGCTCATCACGTCATAGGCGCCGCCATAGGCCTTGCGCGTGATCACGGTGATTTTGGGCACCGTACACTCGGCGTAGGCGTACAGCAGCTTGGCGCCGTGTTTGATGATGCCGCCGTACTCCTGGCTGGTGCCGGGCATGAAGCCGGGCACATCCACAAAAGTGATGACCGGGATGTTGAAGGCATCACAAAAGCGCACAAAACGCGCGGCCTTGATGCTGCTTTTGATGTCCAGGCAACCGGCCAGCACCAGCGGCTGGTTCGCGACGATGCCGACCGACTGTCCTTCCATGCGCGCAAAACCGATGATGATGTTTTTCGCGTATTCGGGCTGCAACTCGAAAAAGTCGCCGTCGTCCACCGTCTTGGTGATCAGCTCCTTCATGTCGTAAGGCTTGTTCGGGTTCTCGGGCACCAGCGTGTCCAGGCTCAGGTCCATGCGGCCAGCCGGGTCGGCGCTGGGGCGTATCGGTGCTTTTTCGCGGTTGTTCAGCGGCAGGTAGTTGTAGAGCCGGCGCAGCATCAAAAGCGCCTCGACATCGTTTTCAAACGCCAGGTCGGCGACGCCGCTGCGCGTGGTGTGGGTGGTCGCACCGCCCAGTTCCTCGGCGGTCACTTCTTCATGCGTCACGGTTTTCACCACCTCGGGGCCGGTGACAAACATGTAGCTGCTGTCCTTCACCATGAAGATGAAGTCGGTCATGGCCGGCGAATACACGGCACCGCCGGCGCAGGGGCCCATGACCATGCTGATTTGCGGCACCACGCCCGAGGCCATCACATTGCGCTGGAACACGTCGGCATATCCGCCGAGAGAAGCCACGCCCTCCTGGATGCGCGCACCGCCGGAGTCGTTGAGGCCGATCACCGGCGCGCCGACCTTCATGGCCTGGTCCATCACCTTGCAGATTTTTTCTGCATGTGCTTCGCTGAGCGCACCGCCGAACACCGTGAAGTCCTGGCTGAACACAAACACCAGGCGGCCGTTGATCATGCCGTAGCCGGTGACCACGCCATCGCCCGGCACCTTGTTGTCCTGCATGCCGAAGTCGGTGCAGCGATGCTCGACAAACATGTCCCACTCTTCAAACGTGCCTTCGTCGAGCAGCAATTCCAGCCGCTCACGCGCCGTCAGTTTGCCCTTGCCGTGCTGGGCGTCTATGCGTTTTTGCCCGCCGCCCAAACGTGCCGCAGCGCGCTTTTTTTCCAGTTGTTCAAGAATGTCCTGCATGGTATTTACTCTCTCTATGCTATTTATTTGATAGCTGGTTGCGCTCGTCCCGCATGGGCTGCAAGCAGATTTCTTGCTGCGGTTGAGGCAGGGATTCGGCCTCCCGCGACATCAGCCAGCAGCGCGGGCAACAAGGCGCTGACCACCGGGTTCTGGCGGAAGGCCTGCTTCAGGGCGGCATCGATTCGTTCCCACATCCAGGACAGCGATTGCTGTTGGCGCCGCGCCGCCAGCCGGCCATTGGCGGTCTGCAGCGCCCGGAACTGCGTCACGGCGGCCCAGAAGGCATCGACACCTGTGTTGTGCAGCGCGCTGAGCTGGATCACCTGCGGATGCCACTGTCTGTCAAATTCGGCAGCCTGCGCACTGCCCATGGCGTTGTTGACCAGACCAAACAAACGCATGGCCGAGGCAATTTGCGCCTGGGCACGCATGGCGGCATCGGCATCGATGTCGGCCTTGTTGATGACAACCAGGTCGGCGAGTTCCATGACGCCTTTCTTGATCGCCTGCAGGTCGTCGCCGGCATTGGGCAATTGCATCAGCACAAACATGTCGCTCATGTTGGCCACCGCGGTTTCGCTCTGGCCGACACCGACGGTTTCGACAATCACGATGTCATAACCGGCGGCTTCGCAGACCAGCATGGCTTCACGGGTTTTTTCGGCGACGCCGCCCAGGGTGCCGCTGGACGGACTGGGCCGGATGTAGGCTTTTTCGTGGACCGAGAGTTGCTCCATGCGTGTCTTGTCGCCGAGGATGGATCCGCCCGAAACACTCGACGACGGATCAATCGTCAGCACCGCGACCCGATGCCCCTGCGCAATCAGGTGCAGGCCCAGCACTTCAATAAAAGTGGATTTGCCAACGCCGGGCACACCGCTGATGCCCAGGCGGAAGGCCTTGCCGGTGTGCGGCAACAAGGCGGTCAGCAGTTCGTCGCCCTGGGCACGGTGATCGGCGCGCGTGGATTCCAGCAGGGTGATGGCTTTGGCGATGGCGCGGCGCTGCACGGCGGCGTCGCCATGCAGAACCGCCTCCACCAGTTCGCCGGAAATCACTTCAGCGCAGCCTTGATCTGCTCCAGCACATCCTTGGCGCTGGCCGGGATCGGCGTGCCCGGGCCGTAAATGCCCTTGACCCCGGCTTCGTACAACATCTCGTAGTCCTGCCGCGGAATCACGCCGCCGACAAACACGATGATGTCGTCGGCGCCCTGCTTTTTGAGCTCGGCGATGATGGCCGGCACCAGGGTCTTGTGGCCAGCCGCCAGGGTCGAGACGCCGACCGCATGCACATCGTTCTCGATCGCCTGGCGCGCGCATTCCTCGGGGGTCTGGAACAGCGGTCCCATGTCCACGTCGAAGCCGAGGTCGGCAAAGGCCGTGGCCACCACCTTGGCGCCACGATCATGGCCGTCCTGGCCGAGCTTGGAGATCATCACGCGCGGGCGCCGGCCCTGGGCTTCGGCAAAGGCGTTGATTTCGGACTTCAGGTTTTCCCAGCCTTCGGCCGAGTCATAGGCTGCTGCGTACACACCGGTCACCTTTTGTGTATCGGCGCGGTGGCGCCCGTAAACTTTTTCGAGCGCGTCGCTGACCTCGCCCACCGTGGCACGCAGGCGCACCGCCTGGATGCTGAGGTCCAGCAGATTGCCCTTGTTATTTTCAGCGGCAGCCGTCAGCGCGTCCAGCGCCGCCTGCACCGCCGCACTGTCGCGGCTGGCACGGATCGCCTTCAGGCGTGTGATCTGCCCCTCGCGCACGGCGACGTTGTCAATGTCGCGCGTTTCAATCGCGTCCTCGGTCTTGAGCTTGTACTTGTTGACGCCGACGATCACGTCTTTGCCGCTGTCGATGCGCGCCTGTTTCTCGGCGGCGGCCGCCTCGATCTTGAGCTTGGCCCAGCCGCTGTCCACGGCTTTGGTCATGCCGCCCATGGCATCCACCTCTTCAATGAGGGCCCAGGCCGCATCGGCCATGTCCTGGGTCAGCTTTTCCATCATGTAGCTGCCGGCCCAGGGGTCGATCACGTTCGGGATGTGGGTTTCTTCCTGGATGATGAGCTGGGTGTTGCGGGCGATGCGCGAGGAGAACTCGGTCGGCAGCGCAATCGCTTCGTCAAAACTGTTGGTGTGCAGGCTTTGTGTGCCGCCAAATACCGCGGCCATGGCCTCAATCGTGGTGCGCACCACATTGTTGTAGGGGTCCTGCTCGGTCAGGCTCCAGCCGCTGGTCTGGCAATGTGTGCGCAGCATCAGGCTTTTGGGGCTTTTGGCATTGAACTCCTTCATGATGCGGCACCAGAGCAGGCGCGCGGCGCGCATCTTGGCCACTTCGAGGTAGAAGTTCATGCCTATGGCCCAGAAAAAACTCAGGCGGCCGGCAAACCCGTCCACATCCAGGCCCTTCGCGATCGCCGTCTTTACATACTCCTTGCCGTCCGCCAGGGTGAAGGCCAGTTCCAGCGCCTGGTTCGCGCCGGCTTCCTGCATGTGGTAACCGGAGATGCTGATCGAGTTGAACTTCGGCATGTGTTTGGCCGTGTACTCGATGATGTCGCCGATGATGCGTATGCTGGGCGCCGGCGGAAAGATGTAGGTGTTGCGCACCATGAACTCTTTGAGGATATCGTTCTGTATGGTGCCGCTGAGCTGGTCCTGGGCCACGCCCTGCTCTTCTGCCGCCACCACATAACCGGCCAGTACCGGCAGCACCGCGCCGTTCATGGTCATGGACACCGAGACCTTGTCCAGCGGGATCTGGTCGAACAGGATTTTCATGTCCTCAACACTGTCAATCGCCACGCCGGCCTTGCCGACGTCGCCGGTCACACGCGGGTGGTCGCTGTCGTAACCGCGGTGTGTGGCCAGGTCGAAGGCGACCGAGACGCCCTGCCCGCCCGCAGCCAGCGCCTTGCGGTAAAAGGCATTGGATTCTTCCGCTGTGGAGAACCCGGCGTACTGTCGAATGGTCCAGGGCCGCACCGCATACATGGTGGCCTGCGGACCGCGTATGAAAGGCTCGAAGCCCGGCAGGGTATGGGTATGTGGCAGATCCTTGACATCCTCGACCGTGTACAGCGGCTTGACCGTGATGCCGTCCGGGGTGTGCCAGTTGAGGGCACCGAGGTCGCCGCCGGGCGCGGACCTGGCTGCAGCTTTGGCCCAGGACTCGAGGCTGGCAGGCGCAAATTCGGGGGAGGACGGTGTTGTGGGGGTACTCATGGCGCGTGCGGGGTAATGCTGTGAAGGTGTTTTGTCGGCCGGCCAAGTTTACATTATTTATAATTATTGATGCAAAATTTAGTTTCAGATAAGATCGTGCTGTGTTATTGACCCCCTTACAAGCACCATGGCCGCTGTTTCACTGACTCCCCGCGCACTTTATGAAGAGGTGGCGGAGCTGCTTCGCCAGCGTATTTTCAGCCGCGAACTGGCGCCTGGCAGCTGGATTGACGAGCTCAAGCTGGCCGAGGAGTACGGCATCAGCCGCACGCCGCTGCGTGAAGCGCTGAAAGTGCTGGCCACCGAAGGGCTGGTGACCATGAAGGTCAGGCGCGGCGCGTATGTGACCGAGGTGTCGGAACGCGACCTGGCCGATGTGTACCACCTGCTCTCCCTGCTCGAAAGTGATGCGGCCGGTGTGGTGGCGACCCAGGCCACCGAGGCGCAGCTGAAAGAACTGCAGGCATTACACCGCGAGCTCGAAAAAGCCGTCGCCCAGCGTGAACGGTTTTTCGAGATCAACGAAACCTTCCACATGCGCCTGCTGGAAATCGCCAACAACCGCTGGCGCGACCAGATGGTGGCCGACCTGCGCAAGGTCATGAAGCTGAACCGGCACAACTCGCTGCTCAAAAGCGGACGCATAGCGGAATCACTGGCCGAACACCGCGCCATCATGGACGCGCTGACCGCACGCGACCCGGAAGCCACGGCGCAGCGCATGCGCGAACATTTCAGGAACGGGCTGGAGGCGGCGGCCTAGGGCCTGACGGGCCGCGTGACCAGAAACACCCCCGGCAGGATCAGCAGCGCACCCACGGCATGGTGCCAGCCCGGCGGTTCAGCCAGCAGGCCCCAGGCGGCGGCTGCCGCATACAGCGGCCCCAGGTACAGCGCCACCGCCACCCGGCTGGCCCCGAGGATTTTTTGCGCCCAGCCATAAATCCAGTAAGCGCCCACGCCGGGGATCAGTGCAGCCGTGACCACCAGCAACAGCGCCTGCCCGCCGAGGACATCGGCATCTGGCCGCGTGGCCTCCCAGAGCGCTGGTGGCAGCAGGACCAGGGTGCCGCCCACACAAATCGCCGCGAGCCGGGCCGTGGCACCCAGCGGGCTGGGCCATCGTTTTTGCAGCAGCGCGTAAGCCGCCCACGACACGGTGGCCGCCAGAATCCAGGCGTCCCCCGCGACAAACTGCACATCGGCCAAAGCCGTCCAGTGGCCCTTGACCACCACATGCACCACACCGGCCAGCGCCAGCAACACACCCGCAGCCTTGCGCGCACCAAAACCCTCGCCCAGCCACCACATGGCACCGAGGCTGATCAGCACCGGCGAGGCCGAATAAATCAGCGCAATATTCATCGCACCGGTTGAACGTGCGCCCTCGTACACCCAGGCACCACAAATCAGCATGCCCAAAGTGCCCAGCACCAGGTATTGGCGCCAGGCGCGGGCAATCGAGTCGCGCTCACGCCAGAGTTCAGAGCGGGTGATCAGGACCAGAATCAGGGCCGCCAGGCCCCAGCGCCCCAGCGCCAGCATGTAGGGGCCAATCACACCGGGCGCCTTGCGCGCAACGATGTAATTGACGGCCCACAGCGCGGGGACCAGCCACAGCAGCAAAAGAGCCTTGCGCGTCTCGCGCTGCGCGGTCTCAGGCATGCGCCAGATCGGCCAAGGGCGGCAAGCCCAGCTCCTGCCCCCTCAGTGCCGGCGCATGCGCCAGCGCCATCACCTCGCGCGGGTGCAGGTTTTTCAGCTGGTGGTCGCTCCAGACCTGGCGCCAGCGGCGCGCACCCGGCAGTCCATGGCGCAGACCCAGCATGTGGCGCGCCACCGACGGCCAGGGCGTGCCGTGTTCCGTGGCCTGCGCAGCCATGTAGTCCACCATTTGTGACTCCACCGACTCGCGCGTTTGTTCACCCGCATCAGCGCCAAAAAAAGCCTGATCCCAGGAGGCCAGCCACCACGGGTTGTGATAAGCCTCGCGGCCCACCATGACACCGTCGAGTTCCTGCAGCTGCGCCATCACCTGCTCGCCGGTGGTGATGCCGCCGTTGATCGCGAGGGTCAGGTGCGGAAATTCGCGCTTGAGCCGGTGCACCAGCTCATAACGCAGCGGCGGCACTTCGCGGTTTTCTTTCGGGCTCAGGCCCTGGAGCCAGGCATTGCGCGCGTGCACGATGAAGGTGTGGCAGCCCGCTTCGCCGACCGTACCGACAAAGTCGCGCACAAAACTGTAACTTTCGCCCTTGTCGATGCCGATGCGGTGTTTGACCGTGACCGGCACATCCACCACGTCGACCATGGCTTTCACACAATCGGCCACCAGTTGCGGCTCGGCCATCAGGCAGGCGCCAAACGCGCCGCGCTGCACACGTTCACTCGGGCAGCCGCAGTTTAGGTTGATTTCGTCATAACCCCATGACTGGCCCAATTGCGCGCAATGCGCCAGGTCGGCCGGTTCACTGCCACCGAGCTGCAGCGCCACCGGGTGTTCTTGCGTGTTGAAGCGCAAATGCCGGGCCACGTCACCGTGCACCAGCGCACCGGTGGTGACCATTTCTGTGTACAACAAGGCGTGGCGCGAAAGCAGGCGGTGAAAGTAGCGGCAATGCCGGTCGGTCCAGTCCATCATCGGGGCCACGCTGAGCCTGTGCGCTGGAAAAACGCCGGAGCCTGGGGACAAAAAATCGGGTTGGGCTTGCATGGATGCTGCATTTTCTCACGCGCAGGCCATCCGGTCTGCGCCGGCGGGGCGGCACCCCACAAGCTTTCCGCAGTGGCAGGCGGGATAATGGCGCTTGCCCGGTATTTGCGCCCGCTTCGCCCTCATCACATCCTCGCCATGATCATGACCCTGCCCGCCCTTTCTCCACAGATCAGCGCGCCACCACCCGCTGCTGCCGTCCGCCGCCTCACGCCTGGCGCTTTCCTGCTGCTATCGCTGCTGGTGACGCTGAGCGCCTGTACCTCGGTGCCGCTGCCGCCCTGGCCGACGCAGGGTACCGCGCCCCGGCCCATGCCAGCGCCGGCCACCGTGTCTGTGGCGGCCCCGGTACCCGCTGCGGTGGCGGTGGCCCAACCCGTGCCTGCGCGGCCTGCGCTGCTGGCGGCGCCTCCCACCGAAGCACCTTACAGCGCTGCAGTCGCGGCCCGCTTTCCCGCACCATCGGTCATCTACAACACGCCCGGCCTGCAGGCAGGCCGCAGCAGTTTCAGCTCGAATGCGGAAGTCCAGACCTGGCTGCGCGACCTGACGGCCTCGGCCACTGGCACACCAGGCCTCAAGGCCGCTGTCCTGAATATGGGCCAGTCGCAACGCGGTGAAGCCCTCGAGGCTTTGGTGCTGACCCGTGCCGCGGGCACGGATGCTGCTGCGCTGCTCGCCTCGGGCCGCCCCAGCGTGCTGCTGCTGGGTCAGCAGCACGGCGACGAGCCTGCCGGCAGCGAAGCCCTGCTGGTGGTGGCGCGTGAGTTGACCCAGGGGCTGCTGCGACCGCTGCTCGAACGTATCAATGTGATCATCGTGCCGCGCGCCAACCCCGACGGCTCGACCGACAGCAAACGCGCAACCAGCGGCGGGCTGGACATGAACCGCGACCACTTGCTGCTGAACACGCCCGAGGCCCAAGCCCTGGCCCGACTGGCGCGCGACTACCGCCCCACTGTGGTGGTCGATGCCCACGAATACACCGTGGTCGGGCGCTTTTTGCAGAAGTTTGATGCCATCCAGAAATACGATGCCCTGCTGCAATACGCGACCACCGCCAACATGCCGGAATTTCTGACCAAGGCGTCTGAAGAGTGGTACCGCCGTCCGCTGCTGGCCGCGCTGAAGGCGCAAGGGCTGAGTACCGAGTGGTACTACACCACCTCTGCCGACCTGGCCGACAAAAAAATCTCCATGGGTGGCACACAACCTGACACCGGCCGCAACGTCAACGGCCTGAAAAACACGGTCAGCCTGCTGATAGAAACCCGCGGCGTGGGCATAGGCCGGCTGCACATCCAGCGCCGGGTGCATACCCATGTCACGGCCATCAGCAGCGTGCTGGCCAGTACCGCCCAGCGCGCCAGCGAGCTGGGCCAGCTCCAGCCCTATATCGAAAAAGAACTCAGCGCCCAGGCCTGCAAGGAAGAAGCTGTGGTCGAAGCCGGCCCGACCCCGACCCAGTACGAGCTGCTGATGCTCGACCCGGTCAGCGGCGCCGACAAGGCGCTCAAGGTGGAATGGAACTCGGCGCTGACGCTGCGCAAGCTCAAAACCCGCGTGCGGCCCTGCGGTTACTGGCTGTCCGCTGGCTCCAAAACAGCGGTGGAGCGTTTGCGCCTGCATGGCGTGCAGGTGTTGCGGGTGCTGGAGCCCAGCTCCATGCTGGGCGACATCTACCGCGAAACCGCGCGGTCTGCCGGCGCGCGGCAGGATGTGCGCGGCAGCATCAGCGACGCGGCGCAAATCACCAAAACCGAGGTGGCCCTGGTGCGCGGCGTGATCGACGCGCCCGCCGGCAGTTACTACGTGCCGCTGAGCCAGCCCCTGGCCAATCTGGTCATGGCCGCGCTCGAGCCCGACACACAAAACAGCTATTTCGCCAACCAGTTGATCGACAGTCTGGCCAGCGCCGCCCGCGTGATGTCCGAGCCGGCGGCCAAAACCGAGGAACTGCCTTGACGACCCAGTTCCCGGGCGCCTGAACCAGCGCCGCACCGGCCGGCGCTTCACCGCAATTGTGCGAACCGGCCTACAGACAGGGCGGCGCGGACGTGCATTAATGATGAATCAGCTCAAAAGGATTCACCATGAAAACATTTGCCCTCATCCCCAAAATGTTGACCCTGTCGGGCGTGTTCTACCCCACAGGTTATGCCTTCATCATGTTTCCAGAGGGTGCCCAGGCTGAAGAAGCGGCGCGTGAGCTGGAAGAAAGCGGCTTTGACGGCGAAGCCATCATGCTGCTGGAGCCCGACACCATCCTGCGCGAGATCGGCAAGGTGGACGGCGAGTCTGACGTGGTCCTGCCCTCGGTCGGTACAGAAGGCCATACCGTCAAGACCTACGTCAAGCTGGCCCGGGAAGGCCAGCACGGCCTGATGGTTCGCGCGCCGTCCGACAAGGAAACCGAACGTGTGATGGCAGTGGTGAGAAAGCAGCCTTTCTCCTATGCACAGAAGTACCACATGCTCGCCATGGAAGACCTGGAATAAGCAGCCCGCCCCCCAGGCGCTACGAAATCAATAGCTGCTTGCGCCCGTTTTTATTGGGCTGCAGTCACAAAACGCCTGAAGACATTCACCGCATGTCGCTCTCCAACCTGAATGGCGAGTACGCGCGGATTCTTGAGTCGTCAGAGCTGCTGGGCTGAGGCGGACTTGAGTTCCTCCATGAGCCACTGCACAAACTGCTGTGTCTCCGGGGCGGCATTCGGCGCAAGACCAAAATAGTGACGGCTCAGCGCCATTCGTAATTCCGGCAAGGGGCTCATCAGCCGCCCGGCTGCCATGTCATGCGCAATCAGGGATACCGGCGCCAGGGCGAAACCCAGCCCGTCGACAGCGGCTTGAAGGACAAAATGCAGATGATCAAATTGCAGGCAACTGGCGGGGTTCAACTCTGGCAGCTTGACCTGCTTTTTCCAGTTTTCCCAGTCATGGCTGCGCGATCTGGACAGCAACAGGACATGCGCCGCCAAGTGCTGCGGCCCGGTGACAGGACGGCTGGCAAACAAGGCTGGCGACCCCACCACCAGCACTTCGTCTTCCAGAAATGGATGGATTTGCATGCCCGGCGGCCAGCCCTTGGTGCTCCGCCGGATCGCCAGATCGAATTCGTCCACGGCCTTGTCGGGCGGCAAGGTGCTGGTCATCACCTGCGGTTCGATGTCCGGGTGCTGCGACACGAAACCCGGCAGCCTGGGGATCAGCCAGCGCACCGCGAAGCTGGGTCTGACGTTGACCTTGACCGCGCGCAATGGCGTGCCGCCCCGTAGCGATTCGGCAGCTGCGCCTATTTGCGCCAGTGCAGGCCCCACCTGCGCATGGAACTGATGGCCGGCAGCCGTCAGAAGAACCTGCCGGGTTTTTCGCTCGAACAGCTCGACGCCAAGATGCGCTTCCAGCGCCTTGATCTGGCGGCTGATGGCGCTGTGCGTCACATGCAGCTCCAGGGCGGCCCGGGTGAAACTCTGATGGCGCGCCGCGGCGGCGAAGGCACGGACCGCATTCAAGGGAGGCAGGCGAGGCAACATGCGTGCAATTTTCTCACACGTACAGCGCACTAATGTCGTTTGTCGGCAGAGGCAGCGCCGCGCACCATACGACCCATGCAACAGCCCCCCGCCTCCCCGTCTGACCGCCACTCGCGCCATGCCGCCATGGCACTCGGTTTGTCACTTCCGGGGGACACGGTGCTTTATCTGCTTTTGCCGATGTTTGCGCCAGCCTTTGGCGTCAGCCTGCCTGAAGCAGGCCTTCTGCTGGCTGCAAACCGCCTGGTGCGCATCGCAGGGTATGGCGCAGTGGCCAGGTTTTACGCCCGCAACGGCGAGCGGCTCACCTGCACGCTGGCGGCGCTGGCAGCCGCACTGTGCGCGCTGGGTTACGCCACACTCACCGGATTTTTTGCCCTGCTGGTCCTGCGGCTTTTGTGGGGCCTGGCTTTTGCCGCCCTGAACCTGGCCACCCAGGCCTTGGCCACCGCCGAACCTGCAGGCGCCGCGCGCCGGGCCGGGCAGTCCCGCGCGTTTTCAGCCCTCGGGCCCATGCTGGCGCTGCCATTGGGTGGGGTGTGCGCGCTCTGGCTGGGTCCGAAAGTCATCTTCTTCGTGTTCGCGGCGGTCGCCTTGTCTGCACTGCTGGTCACACGGCAGTTGCCAAGCGCCCCGCATGCAGAGCCGCCACCCGGAAAAAAATGGTTCAGGCTTCCCCGCAGCCTGGACACTTTTTCCTTCACCGAAGGCCTGGTGCTGGACGGCCTGTTCATCATCGGCCTGTCTTACCTGGGGCGTGACCTGCTGCCGGGCAACCCGGTCATCGTGGCCGGTCTGCTGCTGTCGGTGCGTTACCTGGCGGAAATTGTCCTGAGTTCTGCCGGCGGGCACATGGCTGAAAAACACCGTGCTGAAGTGCTGCTGGTAATTTTTTCCGTGCTGACTTCGGTCGCGCTGGTGGGTTTTGGCTTCGGCTGGCTGTGGACTTGCGCACTGGCCATCGTGGTTTTACGTGCCCTGTTGCTGCCGCTGCTGCCGCCGCTGGTCGCACTGCGCACACCGGGGCCCGGACGCATACAGGCCCTCGCCACACGTTCGGTCTGGCGCGACATGGGCGCCGGCGCCGGTCCGGTGCTGGCCGGCCTGCTCTTACCCATCGTGCCGTCTGCATGGATTTATGGCGTCGCTGCGCTGCTTCTGTCGGCCACCGCCATGGCCTGCCTGAGGCAAAGCAGCGACTGAAAACACTTCCGCCGCCGCCCTCTTCCTTCACTCACTTGTTTTTGGAGACTTGCATTTGGACATTCACCACACGCTTTTCACCTGCGCCGGCGGCACGGTCGCACTGCCGGCCAGGCCGATGAACCACCGCAGTGATGGTGGGCATTTGCTCGTCAACCCGCCGCGGCCGGTGTGGGAGCGAAGTGAACTGCAACCGCATGAACTGGCGTTATGGTCCTGCCTGGTCGCAGCCACCGGAAGAGCCATGCTGGACACCCTGCCCCAACTCGCCGGCGGTTGCCTGAACTACTGGGAGGCAGGCAACAACGCGCTCAACGATCTGGCGCATCCGCCGGGCCCCAAGAACCCCGAGCTTCACCGGAAAATGCATCTGCATGTTTTTGGAAGAAGCCCACGGGCAACGCATCCCGACTGGTTATGGGGCGAGCCACCGCAGTTTCCCAAGTTTGCAGCGTCAGATACCTGGGCGGCGCAGTTCAGCCGGCTGGAGGCGAAGGAATGTGACGCGATTGGGGAGAGGATCGAGCTGCTGTTGGTAAGCCGGTATGCGCTGGAGGCTTAGTTCTGACTATACCGGCTCTCATGGGCGAGCTGACTGAGGCAGGGCTCGGTGAGCCTGTAACTGAGTCTTTCCACAAGCTGCGCAGCACCAAGGCCCTCATAGAAAGCGATTCCCCCTGCGTTCGATGCCCTGACAGGCCAGTCGAGGCGGCGGCAATCGTTCTCCAACGCATACCGTGCCACCCACGACATGAGCGCCTTGCCCACGCCCTGGCTTCTCGCCAGGGGTCGCACATAAAGCTCTTTTAACTGGCAGTGCTTGCGCTTGTCTGCGGCAAAGTCGACCATTGAATAAACCAGTGTGATGACTGCCAGGCCAAGCACCTCGCCGGCGTCGCTTGACGCGACGACCAAACGATGGGGCGACTCAGCGCCCAGGAGGTTCTCAAGCAGATGTTCTCGCACGAGCTCTCGGGAAACCACGGAACCTTCGTTGTAGTGCGCGTGCAACTCGCACAGCAGGTCTATCAGCGATTCATGCCGGGTTTCAGTGACTGGTTCAACGAGCATGTGGTGACTTTGAAGGCTACCGTCGGCGCTGTCCGGCACGCAGAATGCGCCGCAAAGTGGCAACCTGCTTCAGCTGTCCGCGGCGAGCAACCTGTTCACCATTGCAAGAAGCAGCTGGTCGGCATTGGCAAACACATCGAGGAGCAAAGGGAAAAATTTCACCCGCAAATCTACAGCCATACCTGCCGCGAATCATTGAATCCGACCCCCTCAGCCGCTACCTCAAAAATCCCCACCGCCCCCGTGCGCCAAGCTCTCGAACTTGGTGATGCGGCTGATAAACGCCAGTTTGACGGTGCCGGTCGGGCCGTTACGCTGCTTGCTGATGATGACCTCGGCCACGCCGGGTTCCTTGCAGGCGTCCTTGGTGTAATACTCATCCCTGTAAATGAACATGATGATGTCGGCGTCCTGCTCGATCGCGCCGGATTCGCGCAGGTCGCTCATCATCGGGCGCTTGTCGGTGCGCGATTCCACACCGCGGCTCAGCTGGGACAGCGCAATCACCGGACACTGCAACTCCTTGGCCAGCATCTTCAGGCCGCGCGAAATTTCGCCGACAGCGGTGGCTCGGTTTTCTTCGCTCATGCTCGAAGACACACTCATGAGCTGCAAATAGTCGACCACGATCAGACCAAGCTTGCCGCACTGCCGCGCCAGACGCCTGGCGTTGGCGCGCAGCTCGCTGACCGTCAGGCCCGGGGTTTCGTCGATGTGCAGCGAGATGTTGCGCAGCTTCTCAATCGCTTCGGTCAGGCGTGGCCATTCTTCGTCGGTCAGGGCGCCGGTGCGCAAATGGGTCTGGTCGATACGCCCTATGGAGCCGACGATACGCACCGCGAGCTGGGAGGCCCCCATCTCCATCGAAAACACGGCCACCGGCAGGCCTTCGTTGAGCGCCACATGTTCGGCGATATTGATGGCCAGCGCGGTTTTGCCCATGGACGGCCGGGCCGCGAGGATCACCAGGTCGCCAGCCTGAAAGCCCGAGGTCATTTTGTCGAGGTCGTAAAAACCGGTGGGCACACCGGTCACGTCGTTCGGGTTCTCCGACATTTCGGTCACACGGTCCAGCAGGCTGACCACCAGGGTGTCCATGCTCTGGAAGCCCTGCTTCATGCGCGAGCCCTGCTCGCCGATCTTGAAGATCTTCTGCTCGGCCTCGTCGAGGATCATGGCCACCGCCTTGCCCTGCGGGTTGAAGGCGTTGGTGGCGATTTCGTCGCTGGCAGCCACCAGCTTGCGCAGAATCGAGCGCTCGCGCACGATCTCGGCGTAACGCCGGATGTTGCTGGCGCTGGGCACGTACTGGGCCAGCGAATTGAGGTAAGCCAGGCCGCCGACCTCTTCGGCTTTGCCCTGGTTTTGCAGGTGTTCGTACACCGTGATCACGTCCGCCGGCTTGGTGGCGTTGATCAGCGCGCCCACGGCGGCGTAGATCAGCTTGTGCTCGTAGCGGTAAAAATCCTCGTCGGTCAGCAGGTCGCCGACCCGGTCCCAGGCGCCGTTGTCGAGAAGCAGGCCGCCCAGCACGCTGGACTCGCCTTCGATGGAATGCGGCGGAACACGCAGCTGTGCAATTTGCCGGTCGGCGCTGTAGCGGGGGTCGGAGGCGGTGGAAAGTACGGCGGACATGGGTTTCCTAAACAGCTCTACATGCTAGCGCCAAGCGGCGCTGGCGTCACGGGACAAAGGTGTTGATAAGTCGTTGATAACCGGGGCACAAGCCTGTACAGGATGTGCATGAACGCACCATTAAAAAAGCCGCTCGGAGAGCGGCTTTTTGCGACCGGGAAAACCGGCTGGAGACGGTTTAAGCCGATTCGCCGTACACCGTCACCGTGATGTCCACAGCCACATCGGTGTGCAGGGCCACAGTCACCGGGTGGTCACCCACGGTTTTGAGCGGGCCGTTGGGCATGCGGATTTGCGACTTGAGCACGGGGAAGCCCTGCTTGGTCAGCTCGGCCGAAATATCATGATTGGTCACAGAACCAAACAGGCGGCCATCAACGCCAGCTTTCTGGGTCAACTTGACGGTGGTACCGCCGAGTTTTTCACCCTGGGCTTGCGATTCGGCCAGCTTGGCGGCGGCAGTTTTTTCAAGTTCAGCGCGTTTGACTTCAAATTCCTTGATGGCCGCTGCGGTGGCGCGGCGGGCGCGGCCGGAAGGGATCAGGAAGTTGCGTGCGTAACCGTCTTTGACCTTGACGACTTCACCCAGGTTGCCCAGGTTGACAACTTTGTCGAGCAGAATAATTTGCATGGTCGTGTTCCTTACAGGCTGCGGTGCTGGTCGCTGTACGGCAGCATTGCCAGAAAGCGCGCACGCTTGACGGCGGTGTTGACCTGGCGCTGGAAAATCGCGCGTGTGCCGGTCAGGCGTGCGGGAATGATTTTTCCGTTCTCAGAGACAAAGTCACGCAGGGTGTCGATGTCCTTGTAGTCGATTTCTTCAACGCCAGCCGCTGTGAAACGGCAAAAACGCTTGCGTTTGAACAGCAGGGATTGGGTATTGCGCTTCGGGCGCTTGTCTTTATTGAAACGTTTTGGTCCGGGCATGATGGACTCCTTAAGGGGGGTTCAGTACTTGTTCAGAAACTGGTTGAAAAGCTTGGATATGAAAAACGACACTTTTGCTGCCACGCGCGTTGACCAGAAAACCCGCGAACCTGAAGCGGTGACCTAAAGCCAGCCGGCCTGTCTGTTCAGCCAGCGTGCCAAAGGCAACCGCCTTGACCGTCAATCTGACCTGCCGGGTGGTTCCCGACTCAACCATCTCTGACTCATGTTCGAGGACAAAGTTGGCGGCAGGGATGCCAGCTGGCGTGTAACGCAGAGGACTGGCCTCGGCGATGCAGGCGGTCAGTTCAACGTGGTTCACTGCAAGATGTATTCAAGGCAGCGAGTCGTTCAACAGCGGGGTGGCAATTAAGCCGCGTACTCCTGCTGCTGGGCCTTGCGGGCTTCTTCCCGTTCGACGTTGCGCATCATGAGGGACGGGCCGGTTTCAGCCTTCTTCTTGACCACGGTCAGATGCCGCAGAACGGCATCATTGAACTTGAACGCATGCTCAATTTCGTCCATCACAGCCTGGCTGGCTTCGATGTTGATACACAAATAGTGTGCCTTGGCAAGCTTCTGGATCAGGTACACCAGCTGGCGGCGGCCCCAGTCTTCAACACGGTGGATTTTTCCACCGCCGGCAGTGATCATGCCCTTGTAACGTTCCAGCATGGCTGGGACTTGCTCGCTTTGATCCGGATGGATCAGCAAGACGATCTCGTAATGACGCATAAACTCTCCTTGTGGTTGATAAAAGCTGCCCCAGCGTCGTTAAGGGTGCAGCAAGGCGAAGCCCATGATTATAGCACCCCACGGTCGCTCACTGCGTGTAGCTCCCTGCCCCCAGAGGGGGCCGCTGCGCCTGCGGGCCGGCGGAGCCGGACCCGCGGCCCCTGCTTGAAGGGGAAGCGCTCCCGGCGCTCCGATGAAAAACACCCGCCCATGAAAAAAGCCCGGCAACTTGCGTTGCCGGGCCCTTGATCTGACGGCTGTCAGATCAGGTCAGGTATCTGACCCTCAGGCTGCGCGCAGGGTTGGGTAGCGCACATGCTCGACCAGTTCCTGAACCTTCTTGGACGGCGCTGGTGTCACCAGGCTGACCAGAATGATCACCGCGAAACCGATAGGCACGCCGAACACACCGGCCGAGATCGGCTGGATGTCCCACCAGAGCTGAACCGGGGATGTGATGCCGAACAGGCCGCGCATCCATGGCTGGGTGGTGATCATGTAATAGAACGTGGTACCCAGGCCGGCGATCATGCCCAGGGAGGCAGCGATACCAGTGGCACGTTTCCAGAAGATCCCCAAGGTCAGCGCCGGGAAAAACGCTGCTGCTGCGAACGAGAACGCCGCAGACACCAGGAACAGAATGTCGGCCGGCTTCTGTGCAGCCACGTAAGCGGCAGCCAGGGCAACCACCAGCAGCAAGACCTTGGAAATGGTCACGCGGCGTGCAGTGGAGGCGTTCGGATCGATCATTTTGTAGTACAGGTCGTGGCTCAGCGCATTGGCAATCGTCAGCAGCAAGCCGTCAGCAGTAGACAGCGCCGCAGCCAGACCACCGGCAGCCACCAGGCCGGACACCACGTAAGGCAGGCCGCCAATCGCGGGAGCCGCCAGCACGATGATGTCGCCGCCGATGGACATTTCGTTGAGTTGCAGCAAACCGTCCTTGTTGATGTCCACCACCGACAGCAGGGTCGGGTCAACCTTGTTCCAGGCGGTGATCCATTCCGGCAATGCGTTGAACGGTGTTCCCACCACCAGGGTGAAGACCTCGTATTTCACCAGCACAGCCAGGGCCGGCGCAGTGAAGTACAGCAGGAAAATGAAGAACAGCGACCAGGTGACCGACTCCCGCGCTTCCTTCACGCTCGGCACCGTGTAATAGCGCATCAGGATGTGCGGCAAGGCTGCGGTACCCACCATCAGGCAGAAAATCAGCGCCAGGAAGTTACGGCGTGAGACGTCGTAAGCCTTCTGCGCGGCTGCATCGCCGTTCGGATCACCAGCAAACTGCTGGGCATGCGGTGGCATGCCGTTGAGCGGTTTGGCCTTGGCGTCAGCACCAGCCTTGGCCGCCGTCCAGGCTTTCGTGGCAGCGGCTGCATCTTTCGGCACAGCAGCCAGCGCTTTTTCAGCTGCAGAAATTTCCGACAGCGCGCCATTGGCAGCTTTCAGGTCAGCCACTTTTTTCTCGGCTGCCGCTTTGTCGACGGCCAGTGCTGCGCCGGGGTCCTTGAGTTTTTCAGCCAATGCAGCCGAGCGCTGCTTGAAAATCTCGCGAACTTCCACCTCTTTCGCGTTGGTCGTCAGCTCTTTTTCCTTGGCGGTCACTTTCTGCAGCTGGAAGCCGTAGATCGCCTGCGGAATCGGCACGCTGGTCTGCTTGACCGACAGCCACACCACCGGAATCATGTAAGCCACGATCAGGATGATGTACTGGGCCACCTGTGTCCAGGTCACAGCACGCATACCGCCCAGGAAGGAGCACACCAGAATACCGCCCAGACCCAGGAAAATCCCCAGCTCAAAAGCCACACCCGTCAAGCGGGCGGTGATGATGCCGACGCCATAAATCTGTGCCACCACATAGGTGAAGGAGCACAGAATCGCAGCGACGATGCCCAGGAAACGTGGCAGGTTGCCGCCATAACGTTCGCCCAGAAAGTCGGGGATCGTGAACTGGCCGAACTTGCGCAGGTAGGGCGCAAGAAACAGGGCCACCAGGCAGTAACCACCGGTCCATCCCATGATGAAAGCCAGGCCGCTGTAACCCGTGAGGTAGAGCGTACCAGCCATACCGATGAAGGAGGCGGCAGACATCCAGTCAGCACCTGTGGCCATGCCGTTGTACACAGCCGGTACGCGGCGGCCTGCCACATAGTATTCGGCAGCGTCGGTCGTACGGCTCATGATGCCGATACCGGCATACAGGCCAATGGTGGCCAGCAGGAAAATCAGGCCAATCCACTGCTTGGACAGGCCCATCTGCTCGAGGACGGCCAGTACCACCACAAAGGCCAGAAAGCCCCCGGTGTACCACTTGTAAACCTTGTTCAAGCCAGACTTGAACGCGGCGTTGGAGGCTTTGGTGTTACCGCCGCCGTTATCAGAACCAAACATTCCAGCCATGATTATTCCTCGCTCTCTTGGACGCCGTGCTCAATATCGAGCTTGCCCATGTACCAGGCGTAATACCCGATGATCGCCACGTAAATCACCAAAGCCCCCTGCGCTCCCATCCAGAAGCTGAAGGGCCAGCCAAAGAAATTGAAGTTCAATTCGCGGGCGTAATAACTCACGACGAACGTCACGACGAACCAGATCACCAGCAGGATGCCCGTGATATTGAGGTTCTTCCGCCAATAACGGCGATGGTTGTCAGTCAACTGCATAACACTTGCCTCCATCAACAACGCCCTTTCGGGCACATCACGATCACCACCAGTCCCTGGCGTGGCCTGCAAGCCGGATCGCGTCTTATAAGCCTGGGCTCAGACCCTGGCCTTCAAATACCCACCCAGCTGGTTTGCGGTCAGGAAGACTGAGCGATGCTCAACCCCGTCTCGCGCTCCAGCTGGGCGGCCACTTTTGGCTCAAACCTTTTGAGGTGGCGAATGACCTTCACCGCCTCTTCAGGGTCTTGCCTGTCAACATGAACCCGCGCCAGCTGATACCAGCCGAACGGGCTCATGGGCTGCAGTTCTGTGTTTTTCTTGAGCGCCTGCACCGCTTCGTCAAAGCGGCGGTCGCGAATGAGGAGCAGCGCCAGGCCATACCAGGCCCGGTCCATCTTGGGTTCCAGGTCCAGCGCGCGGCGAAACGCTGGCTCGGCGTCGGGCTGCCCCCCGATCTCTTCGAGCATGTAGGCCAGGTTGAACCAGGCCGCCGCGGTGTCGGGGAAACGTGCCACCAGCTCGCGCAGAGCGTCAATCGCACCGTGTTTGTCACCCAGCTGCGCGAGCACATGTGCCCGGCTCGCCAGCGCGTAACGGTCACCGGGACGCACCAGCAGCATCTGGGTGAATTTTTCCAGGGCTGCGGCCTGCCTGCCGAACACCAGCAGGACCAGGGCCTGCAGCTTGAGATACCAATAAGCGGCAACGGTATTCATTTGCACATCTCCACGCCGATTTCCAGGCAAATGCGGATTTTCAGGAGGGTTGCTGCGATCCAGATGAAGAGCAACAACAAAAACGCCACGAGCGGTACGTGGCGGTCAATGATCTGTTTGGGAGTGATGAAGCGCGAGGCCACCACAAAGGGTTTGCCGACGATCTGCAGGATTTGATAAAAAAGATTGGTGTCCTTCCTGGCGCCTGCGAGCAAACCCAGTATCCATTGCCCGAGCAATGCCAACAGGGCAATCTCAGCGATCAATTTGAGAGTGGACGCGGCAAAAAGCATAAGACCCCTGGCAACAATGACCTGATTGTTGCCCCGGTACTTACCAACTTCTTACAAAATGTCAGCCAGCGTGGCGCAGGCAGTTCAAACCCTCCTAGGACTTTCCCTTGGTTGTGCTTGCGCGGGCCGCGCCTACAACCAAATTCTTAATCCCAGGTCAGCACTTCAGCCTCAGTTGGCCAGTCGTTTCCAGGTGTCGATCACGGTGTCCGGATTCAGCGAGATCGAGCCTATGCCCTGCTCCTTCAACCAGACAGCGAAGTCCGGATGGTCGCTGGGCCCCTGGCCACAAATGCCGACATATTTACCCTGGCGCCTGCAGGCGGCAATCGCCTGGCTCAGCAAGGCCTTGACCGCCGGGTCGCGTTCGTCAAAGTCCCTGGCCAGAATTTCCAGGCCGGAGTCGCGGTCCAGACCCAGCGTCAGCTGGGTCAAATCGTTGGAGCCAATGGAAAAACCGTCGAAGTACTCGAGGAACTGATCGGCCAGCACGGCGTTGCTGGGGACCTCGCACATCATGATGATGCGCAAGCCCTGCTCACCGCGCCTGAGACCGTGTTTTGCCAGCAGCTCGGTCACCGCCCTGGCCTGACCCAGCGTGCGCACGAAGGGCACCATGACCTCGACATTGGTCAGCCCCATGTCAGTGCGGACACGTCGCATGGCTTCACACTCCATCGCAAAAGCGTCGGCAAAGTCGGGGCTCAGGTAACGCGCCGCACCACGAAAGCCCAGCATCGGGTTTTCTTCTTCCGGCTCATACCGCGAGCCGCCTATCAGCTTGCGGTACTCGTTGGACTTGAAGTCCGACAGCCGCACAATCACCGGTTTGGGCCAGAAGGCTGCGGCCAGCGTGGCAATGCCTTCGGCCACTTTGTCCACATAAAAGGCACGCGGCGATGCGTGGCCGCGCGCCACACTTTCCACCGCCTTTTTCAGATCGGCGTCGACATTCGGGTAGTCCAGGATGGCCTTGGGATGCACCCCGATATTGTTGTTGATGATGAACTCGAGCCGCGCCAGGCCCACGCCGTGGTTGGGGATCTGGCAGAAGTCAAACGCCAGTTGCGGGTTGCCCACATTCATCATGATCTTGATGTCAATCGGCGGCATCTCCCCGCGCTGCACCTCGGTCACCTCGGTTTCCAGCAGGCCGTCGTAGATATTGCCGGTATCACCCTCGGCGCAGCTGACCGTGACCAGCATGCCGTCCTTGAGCATCTCCGTAGCGTCCCCGCAACCCACCACGGCCGGTATGCCCAGTTCACGCGCAATGATGGCGGCGTGGCAGGTGCGGCCACCCCGGTTGGTGACAATGGCGCTGGCCCGTTTCATCACAGGTTCCCAATTCGGGTCGGTCATGTCAGTGACCAGCACATCACCGGGCTGGACCTCGTCCATCTGGCTGATGTCGCGCACGATGCGCACAGGCCCGGTGCCAATCTTCTGGCCAATCGCACGGCCTTCAGCCAGCACCGTCCCGCTCCCCTTGAGCTTGTAGCGCTGCTCGGCCTTGCCTTTGACCTGGCTCTTCACCGTCTCGGGCCGTGCTTGCAGGATATAAAGCTGGCCGTCGGTGCCGTCCTTGCCCCATTCGATGTCCATGGGCCTGCCGTAGTGCTCTTCGATGACGACCGCATAACGCGCCAGCTGCTCCACATCGGCATCGCTCAGCGAATAACGGTTGCGCAGCTCGGTCGGTACGTCGGTGGTTTTGACGAGCTTGCCGCCGGTCTTTTTCTCATCCGCGGTCGTGAATTCCATCTGCAACAACTTGCTGCCCAGGTTGCGGCGAATCACCGCACGGTGACCGGCCTTGAGCATGGGCTTGTGCACATAAAACTCGTCGGGGTTGACGGCACCCTGGACCACGGTCTCACCCAGGCCATAACTGGAGGTGATGAACACCACATCCTCAAAACCGCTTTCGGTGTCGATGGTGAACATCACGCCGGCGGCACCGAGGTCGCTGCGCACCATGCGCTGCACGCCTGCAGACAGGGCCACATCGGCATGGGCAAAACCCTGGTGCACGCGGTAACTGATGGCGCGGTCGTTGTACAGCGAGGCAAACACCTCTTTCATCTTGTGCAACACATCGTCTATGCCCACCACGTTCAGAAAGGTTTCCTGCTGGCCGGCAAACGAGGCATCGGGCAGGTCTTCGGCAGTTGCCGACGAACGCACCGCAAAGCTGGCTTGAGCGTTGCCCGCGCTCAAGGTGGCGAAACTTGCGCGCACGGCCTGCTCAAGTTCTGGCGGAAAAGGCTGGGCTTCGACCAGACCGCGAATCTGGGCGCCGGCGACAGCAAGCGCGCGCACGTCGTCGGTGTTCAGCGCATCCAGCACGGCGTTGATTTTTTTGTCCAGGCCAGCATGGGCCAGGAAGATGCGGAAGGCGTGGGCTGTGGTGGCAAAACCGGTGGGCACCTGCACCCCCCTGGGGCCGGTCGGCAGTTGCGAAATCATCTCGCCGAGGCTGGCGTTTTTGCCGCCAACGGCCTCGACATCGGTCATCCTCAGGTTTTCAAACGGTACGACCAGGGCGGTCGGCTCAAAAAGGTTGGACATGAAAATACTCCGGGAGGTTTAAAAACCGGTAGATGGCGCATGCGCGGCGGGCAACCTTGTTGTTGTTCTGGGGGGTTGGTGCGGGGCATGGCATCAGAATCAGGATAATTGTCCTGATTGTAGGGGCCAGCAGCCTCTGGAAAACGCCCTCACCTTTCACCTACCTGACCCTTTGCCATGCCCAATCGCACCGTGTTTTTCATCTCTGACGGCACCGGCATCACCGCCGAAACCTTTGGCAATGCCATCCTGGCGCAGTTTGAGTTCAAGGCCCGGCACATCCGCTTGCCATTTATCGACACGGTCGACAAGGCGCACCAGGCGATACGCCAGATCAACCATGCGGCAGAGGTGGAGGGCAAACGCCCGATTGTGTTCACCACCCTGGTCAATATGGAAATTCTGGCGGTGATAGCGACGCATTGCCACGGCATGCTGCTGGACATGTTTGGCACTTTTGTGGCGCCGCTGGAGACCGAACTCGGCATCAAATCGAATCACCGGGTGGGCCGTTTTTCGGACGCCTCGAAAAGCAAGGAATACGATGACCGCATCGAGGCGATCAATTTTTCCCTGGCGCATGACGATGGCCAGAGCAACAAGGACCTGCAGGGATCGGACGTGATTCTGGTGGGCGTCAGCCGCAGCGGCAAAACACCGACCTCGCTGTATCTGGCCATGCAGTACGGCCTGAAAGCCTCGAACTACCCGCTGATTCCCGAAGATTTCGAGCGCCGCCAGCTGCCGCCGGCCCTGGTGCCGCACCGCAAGAAAATTTTCGGCTTGACGATTGCGCCCGAGCGCCTGGCCCAGATCCGCAACGAACGCCGGCCCAATTCGAAATACGCCAGCCTGGCCAACTGCCGCGAAGAAATCCACGAGGCCGAAGCCATGATGCGGCGTGAAGGCATTCGCTGGCTCTCGACCACGACCAAGTCGATCGAGGAAATCGCCACCACCATCCTTCAGGAGATCCGGCCGGAGCGGCTGGAGTACTGAGATTCAGCCCGGCCCCGCTCCGAATTAGCTATCTTTTTGATAGCTTCTTGCGCTCGTGCTTATTGGGTCAAGCGGCGATTTGGCACATTTATTTCGCCAGGAACCGGGTCCAGCGGCCGGGGAGAGCCAAGTCGTCATACCAGCGGCCATGGGCGCAAGCGGCTCAGTTTTTCAACAGCCCACAGGTGCCGCGCCAACCAATAGCCATACTCCATGACATAAATACATTCAATTAATTGGATTAATCGATGCCCGGACCTTAAGCTCTCTCTGTCGTTAATTTTACGTCGCCAACAATAGAGGAAACCCCATGTCCCTGATCAATACCCAAGTCCAGCCTTTCAAAACCCAAGGCTTCCTCAATGGCAAATTCATCGAGGTTTCAGACGAATCGCTGAAGGGCAAATGGTCTGTCCTGATCTTCATGCCGGCCGCATTCACCTTCAACTGCCCCACCGAAGTCGAAGATGCCGCCGACAACTACGCCGAATTCCAGAAAGCCGGCGCCGAGGTCTACATCGTGACCACGGACACCCACTTCTCGCACAAGGTGTGGCATGAGACCTCCCCCGCCGTTGGCAAAGCCAAGTTCCCGCTGGTTGGCGACCCGACCCACGTGCTGACCAAGGCGTTTGACGTGTTCATCCCCGAAGAAGGCCTGGCACTGCGCGGCACGTTCGTGATCAACCCCGACGGCATCATCAAGACCGCTGAAGTGCACTCCAACGAAATCGCCCGCGACGTCAAGGAAACACTGCGCAAGCTGAAAGCTGCCCAGTACACCGCCGCCCACCCCGGCCAGGTCTGCCCAGCCAAGTGGAACGAAGGCGCCAAGACGATTGCCCCGTCCATCGACCTGGTTGGCAAGATTTAAGCGCCCTGCTGCCTTCCTGACGAAGGCCCGGGCCCCGGCACAAAGGTGCCGTCCCGGGCTTTTCTGTTCCCCATTGACATTGAAAGTGAGTCCGCCATGCTCGACGACGCCACCAAAGCCCAACTGAAAAGTTACCTCGAACGCGCCACCACACCCATAGAAATCGTCGCTTCGCTGGACGACAGCGAGGCCTCTGGGGAGGTGCTGTCGCTGCTGAAGGACGTGGCCGAGGCGTCCCCACTGGTCACATTGACCGAAAGCCGCGACGACCCGCACCGCAAACCCTCGTTCTCGATCAACCGCCCCGGCGAGAACCACGGCCCGCGTTTTGCCGGTCTGCCGATGGGCCATGAATTCACCTCGCTGATCCTGGCACTGCTGCAGATCGGCGGCTACCCGCCCAAGGTCGAGCAGGAAGTGCTGGAGCAGATCCGTGCGCTGGACCGTGACCTCGACTTCGAGGTCTATGTCTCGCTGACCTGCCACAACTGTCCCGACGTGGTGCAGGCGCTGAACCTGATGGCGGTGCAGAACCCGCGTATCAAAACCACCATGATCGAAGGCGGCAGCTTCCAGGACGAGATCAAGGAGCGCGAAATCATGGGTGTGCCCACGGTTTTCCTGAATGGCACCATGTTTGGCAATGGCCGCATGAGTCTGGAGGAAATCCTCGCCAAGATCGACACCAGCGGTGTCGAGCGCGAAGCCAAAAAGATCGATGCCAAGGATCCGTTTGATGTGCTGATCGTCGGCGGTGGCCCGGCCGGCGCGGCCGCGGCCGTGTATGCCGCTCGCAAAGGCATACGCACCGGCGTGGCTTCCGAGCGTTTCGGCGGCCAGGTGCTGGACACCCTGGGCATCGAGAACTTCATCTCGATCAAGGAAACCGAAGGCCCGAAATTCGCCCACGCACTGGAAGAACACGTGCGCAACTACGACGTCGACATCATGAACCTGCAACGCGCCAAAGCCCTGCGGCCCAACAGTGGCGCCGGCAAGGACATGATAGAGATCGAGCTGGAAAGTGGCGCCTCGCTGACAAGCAAATCGGTGATCATTTCCACCGGCGCCCGCTGGCGCAACATCAACGTGCCCGGCGAACACGAGTTCAAAAACAAGGGCGTGGCCTACTGCCCGCACTGCGACGGTCCGCTGTTCAAGGGCAAACGCGTGGCGGTGATAGGCGGCGGCAATTCGGGTGTCGAAGCGGCGATCGACCTGGCCGGTATCGTCGGCCACGTGACGCTGATCGAGTTCGACACCGCGCTGCGCGCCGATGCGGTGCTGCAGAACAAGTTGAAGAGCCTCTCCAACGTCGAGGTGTTCACCAACGCGCAGACCACACAGATCACCGGCGACCAGAAAGTCACCGGCCTGGTCTACAAGGACCGCGCGACCGGCGAGCTCAGAACCGTGGCGCTCGAAGGCGTGTTCATCCAGATCGGCCTGGTGCCCAACACCGACTGGCTCAAGGGTGTGGTGGATCTCTCGAAACACGGCGAGATCATTGTGGACGCGCGCGGACAGACCTCCGTGCCCGGTGTGTTTGCCGCCGGCGACGCGACCACTGTGCCCTTCAAGCAGATCATCATTGCGGCCGGCGACGGCGCCAAGGCGGCGCTGGGTGCGTTTGACTACCTGATCCGCAGTCCTGCGGTCGCGCACTGAGCCCAAGCCCTGCGCTTGCAAAGCCCGCCCCCGAGCGGGCTTTTTGTTCTATGCCTCAGCCCGGACGCAATACGAACAGTTATCACACTCACACGCAAGCAGACCGCGCTCGCACGGTCATGCTTGAGTTGAGGCCCCTGTAAGGTGACAATCGCGCATCCCATCCATCAACACCAGAGGAATGCCATGAAAGGCGACGCACAAGTCATCAGCCACCTGCAGGCCCAGCTCAAAAACGAGCTGACCGCGATCAACCAGTACTTTCTGCACTACCGCATGTACAAACACTGGGGCCTGGACAAGCTCGCGAAGAAGGAATACGAGGAATCCATCGGCGAGATGAAACACGCCGACAAACTGATGGACCGCATCTTCATGCTCGACGGCCTGCCGAACCTGCAGGACCTCGGCAAACTCATGATCGGCGAGGACGTGCCGGAAGCCCTGGCCTGTGACCTGAAGGCCGAGACCGGTGCCCAGGCCACCATCAAGGCCGGCATGGCCCATTGCGAAAGCGTGCGTGACTACGTCTCGCGCGATTTGCTCCAGGGCATCCTGGACGACACTGAGGAACACATCGACTTTCTGGAGACCCAGATCGAGCTCGTCGGCAAAGTCGGTCTCCAGAATTACCTGCAAAACCAGATGGGTGAACTGAGCTGAGTGCGCCCGCGGCCGGGCGCCAGACCATGGCGCCGGCGCAGCCAGATACGGAGCCTCATAGGCTCCATTTTTCTTTGCGAACGATCCCTTTTTGGTTTTTCCGCCACAAGCGGGGCGATTTTGCGCCGCTTCGACTGGATTCAACAACAAATACAATACGAATCATTCTCATTAGTATAAACTTCAGACTCATCAGCCAGCCATCTCGCGCCCACCCGGGCGGCCACGAGCACAGCCAAGCCATTTCCTGAAACCAGGTCCGCCACCCCATCAGGTCGGACCACGCTTGGAGGCCATCGTGGCAAACCCTTCTACGCGCGCGCGTTCAGCGCGGCACAAAAAAAATCATCTCTACAGCGCTGCTGCACCCGCGCCTGCTGCCGCTGCAGCCGGCAAGACCCTGTTGCCCCTGGGCGCGCTGATGCTGGCGGCCTCCTTTTCAAGCTGGGCCCAAACCAGCACGCCAACAGACACGCTGGCGCCGGTCACGGTGCGGGAAAAAGCGGAGGACAACGGCAAGGACTCGCTGCGCGTGAACCGCTCCACCATCGGCAAGGGTAACCAGGAACTGCGGGACATTCCGCAATCCGTTACGGTGGTCACCGAAAAGCTCATCGACGATCGCAATCTGGACACGGTCAAGGAAGCCCTGAAGAACACCGCCGGCATCAGCTTCCTGGCCGCTGAAGGCGGTGAGGAAGACATTCGCCTGCGCGGTTTCCCGCTGCAAAGCACTGGTGACCTGTTTATTGACGGCATACGCGACCCGGCCTTCTATGAGCGCGACACCTTCAACCTGGATCGCCTGGAGATTCTTCGCGGTTCCGCCTCCATGCTGTTCGGCCGCGGCTCCACCGGCGGCGCCGTTAACCAGGTCAGCAAGGTGCCGCGGCTGATCACCGAACATGAAGTGGCCACCACCGTTGGCAACCATGGCTACAAACGGCTGACAGGCGACTTCAACATCAAGACGGGCGAAAACGCGGCATTGCGCATCAATGCCATGAGCACCTCCGCCGATAACAACGGCGCCGGTAGCAGCCTCGACAAAAAAGGGCTCGCGGTGGCTTACCGTTTGGGCATAGGGACGACCGACGAGTTTCTGGCCAGCCTTTACCATCTGGACAACAACAACGGCATGAATTACGGCATGCCCTGGATTCTTCCAGCCGCAGGCGCGCCGGCCAGCAGCACCACCATGCTGCCGCTGGACCCCAAGGCCTACTACGGCATGGCCAGCGACTACAACGCCGGCAGCGCCACCATGGCCACACTGGGCCACACGCATCGCTTCAGCAGCGACAGCGAACTCAAGACACAGGTGCGCGTCGGGAAATTCGACCGCGACCAGCGTGCCGGCACGGTGCGTATCGGCGCCGCAGCGCTGCAGCCAGATGGCAGGGCCGTCAATCTGGGCAACTTCGGGCCCAATACCGTCCTCACGCGCGGCACGCAGCTGAAAATCCAGGACATGGAAACGGTGCATCTGCAAAGCGACTTCAGCAACAAGTTTGCCGCGCTGGGCTTCAAGCATGAGCTGCTGACAGGTGTTGACTTTGCCAGTGAAAAAAAGACGGTCTATGCAGCCCGTACTGCAGCCCAGGGCGGCGTGAACCTGACCAAGCCCAACACGCTCGCGGGCAGGCCCGATGACGGCGCTTCCATTGACGAATCCCGCCGCGTGCTGCGCCCTTCCAGCGACTTCGTCTCCAGCGGCATGGGTATTTACGCGCAGGACCTGATCCAGGTCGCACCGCACTGGAAGGTTCTGCTGGGCCTGCGCCATGACAACATGACAGGCGACTACAACACTTACGCCATTCCCGCTGCGGCGCCAGGTCCCGTCACCACCACTGCGTACAGCCAGAAAATTTCAGCCTGGAGCAAGCGCGCCGGCCTGTTGTACCAACCCAATCCGCTGCACTCCTACCACTTGTCTTACGGCACTTCGTTCAACACCTCAGGCGACACCTACTCCTACAGCGCCACCACCGTGAACACGCCGCCGGAGTCCAGCCGGAACATCGAACTGGGCGCCAAACTCGACACGACGGACAAGCGTTTCACGACCCGCATGGCGATTTTCCACTCGACCAAGCTGCACGAACGCAACACCGATCCGCTGCTCAATATCGACGTGTTGTCGGGCAAACGGCACGCCGCCGGCTTCGAGGCCGATGTCACCGGGCGCCTGACGCCGCAATGGGAAGTTTATGGCTCCTACATGTGGATGCCCAGCGCGCGTATCGACATAGGCGCTGCCGGTGCGGAAGGCCAGGGGTCCCGCCCTTCGCTCACGCCATTACACAGCGGTACGGTGTGGACCACCTACCAGCTCACCCCCAAACTGCGTGTCGGTGGCGGCCTGAATTTCCGCGGTGAACAAACCCCCATCCGAAACCCCGGATGGAAGGTGCCCGCTTACGTGACCGGCGACCTGATGGCCGAATACATCATCAACCAGATGCTGACCGTCAAAGCCAACATTTCCAACGTGAGCAACAAGCTGTATGCGGATTCGCTGTATTCCGGGCATTACATCCCGGGCGCAGGCCGCTTGCTCCAGGTCACGGCCAGCGCCAGGTTCTGAAACACGTCAGTCTCTTCGAGTCTCCTGCCGCCCCGTACCTGGGGCGGCTTTTTGCTTTTTACAAAACATCACATCCCATGTTGCTCACGCTCCCGAACATCCTCGACGCAAAAGAACTGCAGGTGGTCGGCCAGTTGCTGGCCGACGCCCCGTGGGCCGATGGCAAGGGCAGCGCGGGCAGCCAGGCGGCACAGGTGAAAAACAATGATCAGTTGCCCTACGACTGTGAAGCATCACAAGCCATCAGTGCCATGGTGACCCGTGGGCTGGAGCGCCATGCGCTGTTTTTAACCGCCGCCCTGCCGAGAAAAATTTTCACGCCACGCATCAACCGTTATGCCGGTGCAGCCAACCACTACGGCAACCATGTCGACAGTGCCATCCGCACCCTTGCAGGCGGACAGCGGGTGCGAACCGATGTGTCCTGCACCGTTTTTCTGTCAAACCCTGAAGACTACGAAGGCGGGGAACTCACCGTGGCCGACACCTACGGCGAGCAGCGCATCAAGCTGCCCGCCGGTCATGCGGTGCTTTATCCCGGCACGAGCTTGCACCAGGTGACACCCGTCACGCGCGGTGAACGCCTGGCCTGCTTTTTCTGGGTCGAGAGTCTGGTGCGCAGCGACGAACAGCGCCGGCTGTTGTTCGACATGGACATGGCATTGATGCACTTGCGGCAGGCCCACGGCGACAGCGCGGCCACCACGGCGCTGACCGGGACTTACCACAACCTGCTGCGCATGTGGGCCGACACGTGAAAGTATCCAGTCCCGTCCCCGTTCCTGCCATTGAGGCGCTTCCGCCCGGTCTGGTCAATCTGGCCGACCATGAAACCTTCGCGCGCACGCGGCTGGATGAACAGGCATGGGCCTATTTCAGCGGCGGCGCTGCGGACGAACTGACCCTGCGCGCCAACCGCCGTGCCTGGGATGACTTGCAATTGCTGCCGCGCGTACTCAGGCCACTGGCCGGCGGACACACTCGTGTTGAACTGCTGGGGCGCACGCTGAGCCATCCCGTGCTGGTGGCACCCGTGGCCTACCAGCGCATGGCGCACACCGACGGGGAAATGGCCATGGCACACGCTGCAGCCTCCCAGCAAGCCGGGCTGGTGCTCAGTACACAGGCCAGTGTTCCCCTGGAGACGGTGGCCAGCGCGTTCGGCGCCCATGCCGGGCGCGGCCCCTTGTGGTTTCAACTCTATCTGCAGCACGACAGGGGCTTCACGCGCGAACTGGTCCAGCGCGCTGAGGCCGCCGGTTACGAAGCGCTGGTTCTGACGGTGGATGCCCCCGTCCATGGCGCGCGTGATCGCGAGCGGCGCAGCGGATTCAAATTACCCGCCGGCATTTCCGCTGTTCATCTGGAACAGCTGGCTGCGCCGCCCCCGGGCTCCGGCAGCAGCCTGTTTGATACCCTGCCCCCACACGCGCCCGTCTGGTCCGATGTTCAATGGCTGCAGGACATCACGCACCTTCCGGTGCTGCTCAAGGGCGTCCTGCATTCTGAGGACGCACGCCAGGCTGCGGCGCTGCAGGTGGCTGCGCTGATCGTCTCCAACCACGGGGGCCGCACACTGGACACCACACCGGCCACCGCGGCGATATTGCCGCGCATCGCCGACGCCGTCAGGGGCGAGCTGCCGCTGCTGGTCGACGGCGGCATCCGTCGTGGCACCGACGTGCTCAAGGCCGTGGCTTTAGGCGCACGCGCCGTTCTGGTGGGGCGCCCCTGCGTGTACGGACTGGCCAATGCGGGCGCGCTGGGGGTGGCCCATGTGCTGCGCTTGCTGCGCGACGAGCTGGAAATAGCCATGGCGCTGTGTGGATGCTCCACTCTGGATCAGGCCTCGCCCGAGCTGTTCTTCGATCCGATGGCCTGATTTTTTCGGGGATATCAAAGATTTATTGCAAATACGATCGATTCGCATTTATACTTCACACATCGATTTAACCACCAGCAAGCCAATCCCATGATCGTCTGTGTCTGCCGCCGAATCTCTGACCGCGAAATTGCCCGCCACGCCCGTGCCGGTCTGGGCTTTGAAGAGATTCAGTTCGAACTGGGTGTCGCCACCCAGTGCGGCCAGTGCGAAGGCTGCGCGCGCGATGTCGTCGCGCAGTGCAGCAACACCTGCCCGACAGCTCACATCAAGCTCGCCAATTCCCCTCTGGAAAGCAGCACATGGCATCAACCCTCACCTCATTGGCCACTCTCGCCGGCAGCCTGATCCTCGTCATCAGCCCGCTCTGGTGGATCTTTCGCCGCTAGAGCGGCCAGCGCCTGCACCCTGCCGCTTTCCTGCCTGTATCCACTAGACTTCCCATGACCGCTCCTGCCCTCTCGGGGCCCTCCGTCCCCGTACTTACGACAACACCCGTGCGCCTGCCCCTGAATCGCAACATCGTGATCGCTGTCAGCGTGGTGCTGTTCCATGTCGGCGCGCTTTGGGCGCTGCAAAACGGCCTGCTGCGCCGCGGGGCTGAATTGGTCGTGCCGGCCGAGCTTCTGACCCGCATCATCGAGATCGAACCACCCAGGGTTGCACCGCCTCCGCCTCCGCCGAAAGCAGCACGGCCAACGCCCAGGCTGCCGCCGCCGCCCATGCCCGTGGCCACCCGCGACCCGGTGCCGGCGCCGAATGCACCCACCGGCGTGCTGGAGCCGCAGCCACCTGCGCCACCCATAATGGCCCCGGTGGCGCCGGCCCCTGCGCCGCCCGCGCCACCGGCCGCAGCACGGCTGGTCGAGATCACGCAGGGCGAAACAGAATACATCCGGCCTCCGCGCGTGGTTTACCCGGCGCTGAGCAAACGCAGCGGTGAAACCGGCGTGGTCATCATTGCGGTTTACTACAACGCGGCCGGTTATGCCAAACGTGCCGAAGTTTTCAAGTCCAGCGGTTTTGAACGTCTGGACCGCGCCGCGCGCGAGGCCGTCATGGCTTCACAGGTCACCCCTTTCCGGCGGGCGGGTATCTCCGAGGACACCCAGTTCCTGCTCAAAGCCCCGATTAATTTTGTTCTGGAGTAAACATTGATGAATTCACAACTTGGCTTGATGAGCGTCTGGACGCAGGGCGACTTTGTCACCAAGGCAGTCGCGTTGCTGCTGATCGGCATGTCGCTGGCATCCTGGATCGTGATCGTCATCAAGACGCTGGACCTGCTGAAATACAAAAAAATCGCCCGCGGCGCCGAAGACTTCTGGCACAGCGAAGACTTCGCCGCCGGCCTGGCCAAACTCGGCAACGACCCGGCGAATCCTTTCCGCCAGCTGGCGATTGAGGGGCGCGAAGCCACGGCCCATCACCGCAACACCAAAGCACACCTGCATGATGCGCTGGATGTCAGCGACTGGATCACGCGCAGCCTGCGCAACACCATGGACGAATTCACCTCGCGCCTGCAGTCGGGCCTGGCCATCCTGGCCTCGGTCGGCTCGACCGCCCCCTTCATCGGCCTGTTCGGCACCGTCTGGGGCATTTACCATGCCTTGCTCAGTATTGGCACGGCCGGACAGGCAACCATCGACAAGGTGGCTGGCCCGATTGGCGAGGCATTGATCATGACGGCGCTGGGCCTGGCGGTGGCAATTCCCGCCGTGCTGGGCTACAACGCACTGGTACGCGGCAACAAGGGCGTGCTGCAGAAGCTGAGCCGCTTCGCCCATGACCTGCACGCCTACTTCGTCACCGGCGCGCGTGTGACCAGCAATGGCCCGGCCAATGTTGTGCCCATGAAAAAAGCCTGAACCCGGATAAGGAAACACCATGGCCTTCGGAACCCAGGACGATACCGACGAGGTGATGAACGAGATCAACATGACGCCCCTGGTGGACGTGATGCTGGTGCTGCTGATCATCTTCATCATCACCGTGCCGGTGATGAAACATTCGGTCAACATCGATTTGCCGCGCGCCAGCAACGAGGCGCAAAACATCAAGCCTGAAACCGTGCGCCTGACGGTGGACGCGCAAGGCGCGTATTACCTCAATGAGGCCAAAGTCGAAGACCCGGAGCTGGTGCCGCGTTTTCAGGCGGCGGCGGCGCAAAACCCGCAACCCGAGTTGCACATCCGCGGTGACAAGGCGGTACGTTACGAACGCGTGGCGCAGGCCATGGCTGCAGCGCAACAGGCAGGCTTGCGAAAAATCGGTTTTGTGACCGAGCCGGTGAATTGACCCGCTGGAATTTCACTCGAAACTCCAGGTTTTTCTTGCATTTTAATTGAGAATGATTATCATTAACTCAACGCCATCCATCAGGTCCACCGCCATGTCTGAAGCCCTCACCTCCCGAACCCTGAGCCTGCCGCCGCGTCCAGCGCGTCCGTCGGCAAACACAAGCGGCGAGCAAGGCGGCTCCGGGCTTTGCGCTGCGCTGGACAGCACCGACATTCTGCGCGGCAACAAAGCCGTCGAGATCCAGCACAACGGCCTTGTCTACCGCCTGCAGGCCACACGCCTGGGCAAACTGATCCTGACCAAATAAGCAGTTTCATCGTGGGACGATCCGGGGCCTCAAGCAGGCCTCACAGGTCGTTTTTAGCCAGCCAGTCACAAGCCTCAGGGTGGGTGTAGTAGCCAGGTTTTTTTTCACCCCAAGATACAAGGTCAGCCCTTACAGGCCGATGGCCGCCAGCCCGGCACGGGCAATCTGCGCGTCTTCAGTGGATTTCACACCACTGACACCGACTGCGCCCAGGCACTGGCCGTCTTTCAGAATGGGCACGCCACCTTCCAGCATGCCTTTGAGATCCGGCGCGCTCAGAAACGAGAAGCGTCCGCCATTGATCATGTCTTCATAAATCTTGGTTTCACGCCGGCCCAGGGCGGCGGTATGCGCCTTGGCCGGTGCAATGTGGGCGGAAATGGGCGCGGCGCCGTCCAGGCGCTGCAGGTGCAGCAGGTGGCCACCGTCGTCCACAATCGCAATCGTCACGGCCCAGCCGTGTTTGGCCGCCTCTGCGGCGGCCGCACTGGCCATGGCCTGCACATCGGAGAATTCAAGCACTGCTTTTGATTTCATGTTTTTCCAGAGTTTTTTGAAGCAAAAGTGCAAGCATACGCAAGTTTGCGGGCTTGCCACAGGACCATTGCCCGCTTTAAGACTTATAGAACCCTGACAAAAAGTAGGCAGTCCGAGGGGTTAATCCCTTGAAAACCCGGGGCGGCCCCTAAAATAAAGCTGCCCGCATATGCAGGCCAAACGGAGAAGACTTCATGAATGACAATGTTCAGACCCTTGACCACGGCTACCTCGCCTCGGCGCAGCAGCGCAACCGGGTCTTGCGCAACACTTACTGGCTGCTGGCACTGAGCCTGCTGCCCACCGTGTTGGGGGCCTGGGTTGGCGTGGCCACAGGCATCACCGCGTCGCTGACCGGTGGTCTGGGACTGATCGTTTTCCTCGGCGGCGCCTTCGGCTTCATGTACGCCATTGAAAAGACCAAGAATTCCGCCGCCGGTGTGCCGGTGCTGCTGGCTTTCACCTTCTTCATGGGCCTGATGCTCTCGCGCATGATTGGCATGATTCTCGGCTTCAAAAACGGCTCTGAGCTGATCATGACCGCCATGGGCGGCACAGCCGGCATCTTTTTTGTCATGGCCAGCGTCGCCAGCGTCATCAAGCGCGACATCTCCGGCATGGGCAAATGGCTGTTTGTCGGCGCACTGGTGGTCATGGTGGGCGGCATCATCAATGTGTTTGTCGGCTCCACCGCCGGCATGATGGCGATTTCAGTCGCGGTCATCGGTATTTTCAGCGCCTATATGTTGTATGACCTGAAACAGATCATTGACGGCGGCGAGACCAACTACATCACGGCCACACTGGCCCTGTACCTGGACCTGTTCAATGTGTTCCAGGCGCTGCTGGCCCTGCTCGGCATGGGTGGTGAACGCGACTGATCCGCTTCGCTTGTAGTCCGCTTCGCTCCAGAGCGAAAAAAAGGGGCCTTTGGCCCCTTTTTTCCTCTTATTTTCAGATTCAGTACATGTTCAGGTCAAACACTGCGATGGACTCCACGTGTGCGGTGTGCGGGAACATGTTGACCACACCCGCTGCCGTGCAGCGGTAACCGGCGTCATTCACCAGCACCCCCGCATCACGCGCCAGCGTCGCCGGGTTGCAGCTCACATACACAATCCGCGCAGGCGGCGTCCAGTCGCCGATCTGCAGGTTTTGTTGCCCACCGGCCTCGTCGCAGGGCACACCGGTCAGCTTTTGCTGGTGCAGCGCAGCCAGTGACTTGAACAATTCATAGGCGCCCTCGCGTGGCGGATCAACCAGCCATTTGTCCGCTGGGCCGTGTTTCACCAGCGCACCAGGCGTGATGTCAAACAGGTTGCTTGCTATAAATTCAGTAGCTGCCAGCGCTCGCGCGCCGTGGGCTGAGGCCTTGTTTGCTTCAAGGTTTTGACGCGAGCGGGCGACCAGCACCTCACTGCCCTCAATGCCCAGCACCTCACGTGCGCGGGTGGCCAGCGGCAAGGTGAAATTGCCCAGGCCGCAAAACCAGTCGATGACCCGCTCATGCGGCGACACATCCAGCAGGCGCAGCGCACGCGACACCAGCACCTGGTTGATGTGCGGATTGACCTGGGTGAAGTCGGTCGGTTTGAAAGGCATCAACACGCCAAACTCGGGCAGGCCATAACTGAGCTGTGGCCCGCCTTCATCGAGCAGATGCACGGTCTCCAGCCCGCCCGGCTGCAGCCACCATTGCAGGCCGGGGTGGCCTGCCGCAAAAACGCGCAGCCGCGCCAGATCTTCATCAGACAGCGGCTCCATGTGGCGCAGCACCAGCGCTGTCACCGCGTCGCCACAGGCCAGCTCGATCTGCGGCAGCGTTTCCCTGGCGTCCATGCCGGCAATCAGCGCGCGCAGCGGCAGCAGCAGGTCGCTCACATGCCGGGGCAACACATGGCATTCGCGCATGTCGGCGACATAGCCGCTTTTGCGCTCATGAAAACCCACCAGTACCTCGCCCTTTTTGCGCACGTACCGCACCGACAGGCGGGCCCGGTAGCGGTAACCCCAGGCCGGACCTTCGATGGGCCGCATCACGGTGTCGGCTCTGAGCTTGCCGATGTGCCAGAGGTTGTCTTCCAGCACACGCTGCTTGACGGCCACCTGCGCACCCACATGCAGGTGCTGCATCTTGCAGCCGCCACAGGCGCCGGTATGCAGGCCGAAATGCGGGCACTGCGGGCGCACGCGCTGCGAGGACTCACGCAGCACCGCCATCAGCGTGGCTTTTTCAAAACTCGGTTTCTTGCGATAGACACTGGCGCTGACCGTCTCGAAGGGCAGCGCGCCGTCGATAAATACCACCTTGCCGTCATCGCGGTGTGCAATGCCCTGGGCTTCGATGTCGAGCGACTCGACGGTGAGGACATCCGGGGGGTAGTCTGCGGGTGGGGTGGCTACCGGCTGGTTCTGCGTTTTGTTCTGTTTTCTTCGGGACATGGCCCATTGTCTCAGGCTGCGTTACCATTTTTGGAAACCCAACACCGGTCAACAAGGAGCCATGCATGGACATACGCATCTGCATCGACGTGGACAACATGGAGCGCGCAATTGCGTTCTACACCGGCGGACTGGGCCTGCGCACCGGCCGGCGCTTCCAGAGCGGTTTTGTCGAACTGCTGGGGGCGGGCAGCCCGATAGACCTGCTGCTGCAGGCCGAAGGGTCCACACCCCTGCCGGGTCAGTCCGGCAGCCGCAGTTACCGGCGCCACTGGACACCGGTGCATCTTGATTTTGTGGTGGATGACATCGATGCCGCGGTTGAAAGGCTGCTGCGGCACGGCGCGGTTCTGGAGCAACCGGTCACCCACCGCGTCTGGGGACGAATTGCCGGGCTGGCTGACCCGTTTGGACATGGCCTGGACCTGCTCCAGTTCACGGGCCGCGGTTATGACAACATTCCCGGCGGGCAAGATCAGCTATCAACTTGATAGCTTTTCACGCATGTCAGATAAAGGTTGACGGCCGATTTACGCAAAATGGTGCGAGCGTCGGGCGCCGGTGTGGGCGCCGCCTCAGGCGTTTACTTGCCCGGCAGGTATTTGGCCGGGTCCACCGGCTTGCCCTGACGCCGGATTTCAAAATGCAGCTTCACGCGGTCCGCATCGCTGTTGCCCATTTCGGCAATTTTTTGCCCTTTGCGCACCGACTGGTCTTCCTTGACGAGCAGGGTCTGGTTGTGCGCGTAGGCCGTCAGAAAAGTGTTGTTGTGCTTGAGGATGATCAGGTTGCCATAGCCGCGCAGCCCTGCGCCCGCATACACCACGCGGCCATCGGCCGAAGCCACCACGGTGTCGCCGGCCTTGCCAGCGATGTCCATGCCCTTGTTCTTGGCTTCGTCGAAGCCGGCCAGCACCTGACCCTGGGCGGGCCAGATCCAGGCGAGGTCATCCTCACCGGCCGAACCTGATGCCGGCGGCGCGGATGCCGGTTTGGCAGCACTGGCGGCCGCAGCCGGCGCACTGCTGGCGGGGGCCGGAGACGAAGCGGTGGCAGCGCCGGATGTCACCGGCCGGACGACCACGGCAGTGGTTTCCACGGGGGGCGCCACACGCAACACCTGCCCGACTTCGATCAGGTTGGGGTTTTCAAGGTTGCTCCAGCGGCCGATGTCGCGCCAGTTTTGCCCGGTGTCCAGGCCAATGCGAATCAGCGTGTCGCCGGGTTTGACGGTGTAATAGCCGGGTTTGCCGGCGTTCTCGGCGCCGGGCAGCAGCTTGACACCGCCGGTATCGACCGCGCTGGGCACCGGGCGCGCCGCACCTATGCCACGGTCTTCAACCGGGGCCCGGCCCAGGCTGCGGGTGCCACAGGCGGACAGCAGCATGGCGCCAGCCAGCACGCCGGCCAGCAGCAGGCGCGTCTTGTGCTGCCCGCCCAAGGCCGGGTGAAAAGACGCTGCCATGACCGGGCCTGCTTGTTCATTCATTTCTTTTTTTCCTTTGCCTGTGCAATTGCCATCGCCTCCTGGGCCCACTGCGTAGAACGTAGAAACGTAGAACGCCCGGTTGAAGCAGAGTTCAGTCCAGTCAGCTTGTTCCCGATTTTAAAGGGACAAAGTGGACCGCCTCCAGAACCGTCTGTGTAACACCCTGTGGGGTCTTGTCCAGCACCACCAGCGCCTGTGCACCGCCGGCCACATGCATGGGCGCCACCAGCCGGCCACCGACGGCGAGTTGCTCCACCCAGGCGGCTGGAATCGCCTCGCCGCCCGCAGCCGCAATGATGGCCGCATAGGGCGCGCCTTTGGCATACCCGGCCATGCCGTCACCAAACAGCAGGTGCACATTGGCCAGGCGGAACACGCGCAGGTTTTCGCGCGCCTTGTCGTGCAGGCCGCGCAGGCGCTCGATGCTGTACACCTCACTGGCCAGCTGCGCCAGCACAGCGGCCTGGTAGCCGCAGCCGGTGCCAATTTCCAGCACCCTTCCGAGCTTGGCCTGGGGGCTGGCAACGCCCTCACGCAACAAGGCCAGCATGCGGGCCACCACATTCGGTTTGGAAATCGTCTGGCCCAGACCAATCGGCAGACTGGTGTCTTCGTAGGCCTGGTTGACCAGCGCAGTATCGACGAAGCGATGACGCTCGACCTGCCCCATGGCGGCCAGCACCTGCACATCGGCAATGCCCTGGGCCGCCAGCTTGTGCACCATGCGGGCGCGCACCGCTTTGGAATCCAGGCCCACACCGCTGGGCAACAGCGTCGGGGCCGGTTTTTTGGAGTCAAAAATGCCTGTAGCCCTTTCCGGATGTGCGCGACCAGCTACTTTTTTTGTAGCAGATGGGGTGCCCGCATCGGGCTCCAGGCGAACCGGGAAACCCGGGCGTTTGGACGCAGGTTTTTCCGCGGGCTTCATGCCGCAGCCCGGGCCGCGTCAGGCGCCACTGCGGTATGCGCTGCCTGCGTCAGGCGGGCCGCTGTCTGCGCCCAGTAAGGCAGGCGCTCGTGGTCGGTCAGGTCCACCTGCAAGGGCGTGATGGAAATGCAGCGCTGCTGCGTGGCATGAAAGTCCGTGCCCTCGCCCTCTTCCTTGGCCGGGCCGGCGCCGCCTATCCAGTACATGGTTTCACCGCGCGGGCTGGTCTGCATGATGACGCGTTCTGCCGCATGGCGCCGGCCCAGGCGGCAGACCTTGTAGCCCTGGAGCTGCTCGTCGGGCAAGTTGGGAATGTTCACATTGAGCAGCCAGGGCGCCACCGTGGGCTGGGCGCCATCGGCGATTTTTTCGAGTGACGGCATCAATTGCTGCACCAGATCGCGCGCTCGCCGGGCCGCGACATCGATATGGCTCCAGCCTTTTTCGGTCTGTGAAAACGCAATGGCAGGAATACCAAACAGGTAACCCTCCATGGCCGCACCCACCGTGCCTGAATAAATCGTGTCGTCGCCCATGTTGGCGCCGTTGTTGATGCCAGACACCACCAGGTCGGGCCGGTAGCCGAGCAAACCGGTCAGCGCAATATGCACACAATCGGCCGGCGTGCCGTTGATGTAACGAAAGCCATTGGCCGCTGTCTGCACATACATGGGCGAATGCAGGGTCAGCGCGTTCGATTTGGCACTGTTGTTCTGCTCGGGCGCGACCACTTCAACGTCGGCAATATCTTTCAGGGCTTCGTACAGGGCAATGATGCCGGAGGCCTGGTAGCCATCGTCGTTGCAGATCAGGATTTTCATGCCTTTGATTTTAGGGCCTCGGGTCTCTGGGGTGACAAACAGCGCAGCCTCTGTCCCGGTTTGCCGGATCAAGCTGCCTATGATGCAGGTATCTGAAAGACAACGGAGAGACCCCATGCATGCCTGGCTTTGTGAAGACCCTACTGGCGTTGATGCCCTGAACTGGCAGGAACTGCCCACCCCCGAGCCCAAGGCCGGCGAAGTGCTGATTGCCATCAAGGCCGCCAGCCTGAACTTTCCCGATCTGCTGATCGTGCAGAACAAGTACCAGATGAAGCCGCCCCTGCCTTTTGTGCCGGGGTCCGAATACGCCGGCGTGATTGAAGCCGTGGGCGAAGGTGTCAAACACCTGAAAGTGGGCCAGAACGTCGCGTGTCTATCGGGCACCGGCGGTTTCGGCACCCACACCATCGCGCCGGCTGCGCTGTGCATGCCGCTGCCCGACGGCTTCCCGCATGTCGATGCTGCGGCTTTCATCATGATTTATGCCACTTCGCACCACGCGCTGGTGGACCGCGCGCAGCTCAAGGCCGGTGAAACGGTGCTGGTGCTGGGCGCCGCCGGGGGTGTAGGCACCTCGGCCATACAGATCGCCAAGGTGATGGGCGCGCGCGTGATCGCTGCCGCATCCACCGACGAGAAATGTGCGCTGTGCACATCCATAGGCGCCGATGCCACCATCAACTACAGCCGCGAAAACCTGCGCGACGCGATCAAGGCACTGACCGGTGGCAAGGGCCCGGACGTGATTTATGACCCGGTGGGCGGCGATTTTGCCGAGCCGGCCTTCCGCTCCATCGCCTGGCGTGGCCGCTACCTGGTGGTGGGTTTCGCCGCCGGCCCCATCCCTGCCCTGCCGCTGAACCTGACCCTGCTCAAGGGTGCTTCCATCGTCGGCGTGTTCTGGGGCGGCTTCGCCAAGAATGAACCCAAAGCCAGCGCCGCAGCGATGGCCGAGCTGGCCCAGTGGTATGCGCAGGGAAAAATCAAGCCGGTGATAGACCGCACCATGCCCATGGCCGAACTCAAGGCAGCCTACGCCCACATGGGCTCACGCGGTGTCAAGGGCAAGCTGGTGATGGTCAACTGACACGGACATGACGTCCTGGCGGGCCACAACGCGCCGGCAAAGCCGGTAATTTTGCACACCAATCGGCGCGGTACATCGCCTGCACCGCCCGGCTTTGGCCGTATATTGATTGTTCATGATTCAACGGGCCAACAATGCAAATGCCGACCATGCTGGTGGTGGAAGACAACCCGGACCATCTTGAATTGACCTTGATCACGCTGGAGGAAACCGGGTGTACGCACCAGATTGTGATCGCCCGCGACGGGCTGGAGGCCCTGGACTACCTGTTCTGCGAAGGCAGCTACAGCCAGCGCAGCCCGGATGATCAGCCCGAGCTGGTGCTCCTGGACCTGGGCATGCCCAGGCTGAACGGCCTGCAAGTGCTGCAGCGCATGCGCGCCGACCTGCGCACTGCCCTTGTTCCCGTGTTGCTGCTGACCGCCGCCAGCGAACAATCCGAAGCCATACTGGCGCTCAAAGGCGGGCTCAACAGCTACGCCAGCAAACCACTGACTGCACGCGACTTCGAGAACAGGCTGGCCGAGGCGCAGGCCTACTGGCAGACCATCCGGCCTGCAGCCTGAGGGCTTTCGGGCATCCCGGGTTGAGGCCAGCATGAAAAAAGCCCCTGAAGAGGGGCTTTTTCACTGGGGATACTGGGGTGGCTGATGGGGCTCGAACCCACGACAACAGGAATCACAATCCTGGACTCTACCAACTGAGCTACAGCCACCGAAGCCTTCAATTATAACGGCAACTGCGTGAGCGGATACCGGGTTGCAGCTTGAGCGCCTGGTTTACGCGCCGGCTTTCTGCTCTGCCGGCCGCGCCACCTTGATATTGGCCTTGAAACGCTCGCGCAAGATGTTGTAGTACGCCAGGCTTTCCGCAGATGTCCACCATTGGGTGTACTGGGTTTGATCCTGCTGCGCCTGCGCGGCCGCAGGGGCCTGGCGCGGCAGCACCTTGAGTACCTTCACGATGGCATAACCCTGCGCGCCAAGATCGACCCCGACCAGCACAGGCGCGCTGCTGAGGTCTGCGCTCAGCGCCGCGCTGACGATGGGCGCCGGCAGTAGCTGGGACTGCTCGCGCGAGATCACCAGCGGCGCCGGCAACACCGCTGCGTCCGGACTGGCTTTCCAGGCAGCGAGTTTTTCGGCACCCTCCTTGCGCGCCAGTTCAGCGCCGCGCTGCTGCTGCAGGCGCGTGCGTACCGCAGCGCCGACTTCCGCAAAGGGCAAGGTGCGGGCCGGTGTGTACTGGGTGATGCGACCGGACACCAGCTGGCTGGCGCCCAGATCAAGCGCTTCGGTATTGCGCTTTTTATCCACCGAATCGGGTGAAAACAGCGCGCCGAGAAATTTGGGATTGGCCAGTACGCCAGTGGCGCCCGGCGCCGGGTTGCGCGTCAGCCGGGTGGCAGTTTTGACTTCGAGTTTCAGGCGCTCGGCGATAGGGCGCAGGGCGTCGGATTGTTCATACACGGCGTTGCTGAAGGTCTCTGCCGTCTCGGCAAATTTTTTCTGCGCGAGTTGCTGCTTGATCTCGGTTTCCAGCGCGGGTTTCATCTCTTCGTAGGTCTTCTGTTTCGGCAGGCGGATATCGGTGAGCCGGATGATGTGGTAACCGAACTCGGTCTCCACCACATCGCTGATGTCGCCTTTTTTAAGGGCAAAAGCCGCATCGGCGAAAGGCTTGACCATGGCGCCACGAGCGAAGAAATCAAGATCCCCACCGGCGGGGGCTGAACCGGCGTCCTGCGAATTTTTACGCGCCAGATCGGCAAATGTGTCGGGCGCTTTTTTGGCAGCAGCCAGTAATTCCACCGCTTTTGCTTTGGCCTTTTCACGCTCGGCTGCCGGTGCGGCAGCGGGCGACTCGATCAGGATGTGGCTGGCACGGCGCTCTTCCTTGCCGGCCTGTTGCTGGATGCTCTGCTCGTACTGTTTTTTCAACTCCTGCTCATCGACCGTGATGCCTTTGCGCACGGCTTCCAGATCCAGCACCACATATTCGACCGTGGCCTCTTCAGGCGCCTGGAACAGCGGCTGGTTGTCCTTGTAGAACTGCGCCAGTTCGGCATCGCTCGGGTTGACCCTGGCCGCATAGTCGGCAGTGGAAAAACGTGCCACCTGGGCCTCTCGCTTTTCAAAAAAGGCATTGAGCGAGGCGTCGGCTGCAGCCTTTGACGCAAAGCCGGTGCTCGACACCCCGAGCATCACCTGACGCATGGCCAGGTCGCTGCGCAAACCGGCTTCATACTGCTCTGGCGCCATACCGGTCTGGGCCTGAAAACCGGCGCGGTCAAATTTGCCGTCGGGCAACCTGAAAGAGGCCAGGGCCTTGTCCTCGGCGTACAGGCGCTGCAGCTTCTGGTCTGGCACGACCAGCCCGCTGCTTGCGGCAGCTGCTGCAAGCACACGGTCGCGCACCAGGCGCTCGAGCGAGCCATAACGGGCCTCTGGCGAGTCGAGCAGCTTGGCATCCAGCGTGGGCATGGAAGCGCGCAGGCGGTTGACTTCATTTTGATGCGCCATCTCCCACTCGGGCTGGGTGATGTCGCGTCCATCCACCACGGCGACCACACCGTCAGCGCTGCTGCCGCCCGAGCGGCTGGCGCCGTCCATGCCCACCAGCACAAAGGATGGAACAATCAGCAAAAACAGCAGCGCCATCGTGATTTTGGTGTGCTTGCGAATGAAATCAAACATCTCGAATATCCTGTACGGCGGTCAATCGGCCATGTTAAGCCATCAATAAAAAAGGCGAACCTGCTGTTCGCCTTTGTCCAGTTTCTGGTGGGTGCTGACGGGCTCGAACCGCCGACCTACGCCGTGTAAGGGCGCTGCTCTACCAACTGAGCTAAGCACCCCACCTCAACTATCCATTCGTGTAATCAGTTCAGTGCGTCCTTGAGCGCTTTGCCCGGACGGAACTTGGGCACCTTGGCTGCCTTGATTTTAATCGCATCGCCGGTACGCGGGTTGCGGCCGGTTCGGGCCGCACGTTTGCCCACTGCAAAAGTGCCAAAACCCACGAGAGACACAGACCCCCCTTTTTTCAGCGTTGATTTGACAGCACCGATGGTGGACTCCAGCGCGCGTGTTGCGGCGGCTTTGGAAATATCGGCGTGTTTGGCAATGTGCTCGATCAGTTCAGTCTTGTTCACAAGGAGCCCCTCGTTGATTGGTAAGTTAATCTGGTTGTCTCTGGAAATTACTCCCCTGGGCATCTGTGACAAAGATGGCAGCGGAGGCGGCATGTGCAGATCGTCTGCTGATTCCAATTAGAGCCATGGACTCCTATCGTGTCAATACAACATCAGATTTTTACAACGTGCGGTGGCGGATTCTAGTCTTTTTTTTCACGCTTTCCCGTCATATTCGTAAGCATGCCCTGCATTTGCGAAACAGCCCGTCAAGGGGGCCACCCGCCGCTCAGCCCAGCGCTGCTGCAATCGCCTTGCCGACATCTGCCGTGCGGCCGGTGCCACCCAGGTCGGGCGTGCGCGGCGCGCCACTGCCTGGTGCCAGCACTTTTTCAATCGCGGCCAGCACAGCGTCGTGCGCGTCCTTGTAACCCAGAAATTCCAGCATCATGGCGCCGCACCAGATCTGGCCAATCGGATTGGCCAGGCCGCGCCCCGCAATGTCCGGGGCCGATCCATGCACCGGCTCAAACAGCGAGGGAAACTTGCGCTCCGGATTGAGGTTGGCACTGGGCGCGATGCCTATGGTGCCGGTGCAGGCCGGCCCGAGGTCACTGAGGATGTCGCCAAACAGATTGCTGGCCACCACCACATCAAAGAAATCAGGCCGCTGCACAAAATGTGCAGTCAGTATGTCAATGTGAAATTTGTCCAGCTGGATGCCGGGGTAGCCCTTGGCCATTTCGACCACGCGCTCGTCCCAGTAGGGCATGGAAATGGAAATGCCATTGGATTTGGTGGCGCTGGTCAGGTGCCTTTTCGGCCGGGATTGCGCCAGCTCAAAGGCAAACTTGAGCACGCGGTCCACACCAATCCGTGTGAACACCGACTCCTGCAACACAAACTCACGTTCTGTGCCCGGAAAAGCCTTGCCGCCAATGCTGGAGTATTCACCTTCGGTATTTTCACGCACGATGTAAAAATCAATCTCGCCGGGCGCACGCGCCGAGCCGTCGCGCCGCACCACCGGGGCGATGATGCCGGGCATCAAACGGGCCGGACGCAAATTGATGTACTGGTCAAACTCGCGCCGGAACAGCAGCAGCGAACCCCACAGCGAGACATGGTCGGCAATCCTGTCGGGCCAGCCGACAGCGCCGAAATAAATCGCGTCGTGACCGCCGATCTGGTCCTTCCAGTTGTCAGGCAGCATCTGGCCGTGTTTCTCAAAATAGTCCCAGCTCGAAAAATCAAAGTGATCGAACTGCAGCTTGATGCCGAACTTCAGCGCAGCAGCTTCCATCACGCGAATGCCTTCGGGCATGACTTCCTTGCCAATGCCGTCTCCGGCGATGACTGCAATTCTTTTCGTTCCGGTGCTTGTATTCATGAGTGGCTTTCTCGGTTTCAGGGTTTGAAAAAATCCAGGGCTTGCGCCAGCAACAGCTGCGGCGCCTCCTCGGCAATGTAGTGGCCGCAGGGCAGGCTCAGGCCGGTCACATGCGCAGCACGCGCGCGCCACAGTTGCATCACATCGAAACACTGGCCCACCGCGCCATGCTCACCCCAAAGCACACGCAGCGGCTGCGGCAAACGCAGCCCGGCCGCCACATCCGCGCGGTCATGGACCAGGTCCATGCTGGCCGACGCGCGGTAGTCCTCGCAAATACTTTGCGCGCTGCCGGGAATCTGCACGCAGCGTTCGTATTCACGCAGCGCCTGCGGCGCAAAGGCCTGGAGCCCGGCATGGCGTTTGCCCATCACGCTGTGCAGATAACGCACCGGGTCAGACTCGATCAGCGCTTCCGGCAAGGGCGGCGGCTGGATCAGGAAAAACCAGTGCCAGTAGGCGCGCGCAAAGACGTCGGAGGTCTGGTCGTACATCGCCAGCGTGGGCGCAATGTCCAGCAGCATCAACCGCTGCACCGCGGCCGGATGGTCCGCCGCCAGACGATGCGCCACCCGCGCGCCCCGGTCGTGCGCCAGCACCTGGAACTGTTCAAACCCCTGCTGCCGCATCAGCGACAGCGCGTCCAGCGCCATCTCGCGCTTTGAATAAGCCTGATGCAAAGGGTCGGCCGGCGGCCTTCCGGAATCCCCATAACCGCGCAAATCCATCATGACCACGCAGAAATGCTGCGCCAGTTCCGGCGCCACGGCGTGCCACATCACATGGGTTTGCGGATGGCCGTGCAACAACAGCAGGGGCGCGCCCTGCCCGCCCCGGCGGCCATGTAACTTCACCGCACCGCGACTGCACTCAAAAATCTCAAAAGCTTCCAGCATGCTGCGATTGTGATTGCCAGACAGTCTTCCATCAAGGAATAATCCGTCAACACATTATTCTCAAACAGGAAATTATGGAACGCGCTGACCTGACCCTGGTGCTGGCCATATCGCAACATGGCAGCCTGACCGCCACCGCCGAGGCGCTGCAAATCGCCCCTTCGGCCGTCACCAAACGCCTGGCCCGGCTGGAGGCAGAACTGGGGCTGCTGCTGTTTCAGCGCACCACGCGGCGTGTGGCAGCCACGCTGGAAGGTGAGCTGCTGTGTGAACGTGCGCGCCTGCTGCTGGGCGAATTTGAAGCGCTGGAGCAATCGCTGCAGGAGCGCAAATCAGAAGCCGCGGGGCTGATCCGGCTGGCTGCCACACTGGGTTTCGGGCGCATCTGGCTGGCGCCTTTGCTGGCTGAATTTCAGGCCCTGCACCCCGCCATCCAGATCCAGCTGCAGCTCTGCGAACACCTGCCCGATCTGGCCGCAGAGGGGTTTGACGGTGCGGTCTGGCTGTGGGCGCCGGGGCCGCAGCGCAGCGCTGAATGGACGGCACGCAAACTCGCCGGCAACCAGCGCGTGCTGGTGGCCGCACCCGGCTATGTGCGCAAGCACGGACTGCCCGCCACGCCCGAGGCACTGGCGCAGCACAACTGCCTGATTGTTCGCGAAAGCGGGCGCCAGTTTGACACCTGGCAGCTGCAGCCGGTGCGCGCAGTCCGCAGCAAAAGCGCCCCAGCGCCCGGGCAGCGCGTGCGTGTCCAGGGTCTGCTGTCTTCCAATTCGGGCGAGGTGGTGCGCGACTGGTGCCTGCAAGGGCGCGGCGTGATGCTGCGCAGCCTGTGGGATGTACAGGCTCATCTGGCCTCCGGCAAGCTGACTCGCTTGCTGCCGCAGTACGCGATGCTGGACGCAGACATCCAGTGGCTGGCGCCCTACCGCCTGCAGACGCCCAGACGCGTGCGCCTGCTGATCGATTGCCTGGCAGAAAAATTCAGGCAGGAGCCCTGGCGCGCGCTTGCCAAAGCCCCGCACTGAGGGCGCAAGCTGGCGCCTCAGGCCGGCCGGGTCGGGCTGCGCACCACCAGCCAGACCCCCAGCGCCGTCAGCGCCGTGCCCAGCACGGTGACAACGGTGATGGCTTCGCCAAACAGCAGCCAGGCCATCAGCGCGGTAGTCGGCGGCACCAGGTAAAGCAGACTGGTCACGGCCGTGGCGGCGCCGCGCTGGATCAGCATGTACAGCAAGGAGCTGCCACCCAGTGTCAGCGCCAGCACAGCCCAGGCCAGCGCACCCACAAAGCCGGACGTCCATTGCACGGCTTCGTTTTCCAGAAAAACAAAAGGCAGCGTCACCAGCAGGGCCGCACCGAGCTGGATGGCATTGGCGCTGCGCACATCGGCAGCTTTGACAAAACGTTTTTGATACAGCGTGCCGGCGGTGATGCTCAGCAGGGCCAGCACCGCACAAAGCAGTGTGTAGGGCGTGGCCTCATCGCCCGCGCCAAATTTGCGCGATACCACCAGCAGCAGGCCGGCCAGTCCCAGGACAAGACCCAGCCACTGACCCGCACTGACACGGTTGTCGCTCTGGCCGGCGTCCCCCATGCGCGAGACCCAGACCGCCGTCAGCACCGGCTGCAAGCCCACAATCAGCGCCGACAGACCCGAGCCCATGCCGCCCTTGATCGCCGACCAGACCCCGCCGAGGTAACCCGCATGGATCAGGATGCCGGTCACGCCCAGGTGCAGCCATTGGGCCCGGCTCTGCGGCCAGGCCACACGCGCGAGCATGATCCAGACGACAAAACACAGCAGCGAGAGGGCATAACGGATGCTGAGAAAAGTCAGCGGCGGCGCGTAAGGAAGGCCGTATTTGGCGACGATAAAACCGGTGCTCCAGATCAGCACAAACACGACCGGCATGGCCCGGATCAGGGCATTGTTTGCGCCGTCGGCACCAGCGGCATTCATTTGGCGCGCGAGCGGATTTCGGGAATGGCTTTTTTCAGGTAATAAATCATGGACCAGACCGTCAGGACGGCCGACAGCCAGATCAGCCAGGTGCCCCATTCGTTGGTGTCGATGATGCCGAAAAGAACACCGTCAAACAGCAAAAACGGAATGGCCACCATCTGCACCGTGGTCTTGAGCTTGCCCAACATGTGCACCGCCACACTTTTGGTGGCACCTATCAGTGCCATCCATTCACGCAGCGCCGAAATCGCGATCTCGCGCCCTATGATGATCAGCGCCACAAACACATCGGTGCGCTGCAGGTGCACCAGCACCAGCAAAGACGCACACACCAGAAACTTGTCGGCCACCGGATCAAGAAAAGCGCCAAAGGAAGAGGTCTGGTTCAGCTTGCGTGCCAGAAAGCCGTCCAGCCAGTCGGTGGCGGCAAACACCACAAACATCACGGTGGCGATCAGGTTGGCTTTTTCAGGCGCGATCTCAAGGTAAAAAATGCCCACAATCAGCGGAATCGCGACAATGCGCGTCCAGGTCATCACGGTGGGTATGGTCAGAAACATGGCCCGATTTTGACATGCTCTGAACCGCTATGATTTCAGTAGCTGCTCACGCACGTATCCATTGGGCTTGAGGCCACTTGGCGTATCAATGCAGGGCCCGGTAGATTTCCTCGGCCAGTTCGCGCGAGATACCTTCCACCGTGGCGATGTCCTCGGCACTGGCCGCGCTCACGCCGCGAATGCCGCCAAAACGCTGCAGCAGGCTGGCGCGCCGTTTCGGGCCTATGCCGGCCACATCTTCCAGCCGGCTGGCGCCGACCCGCACCTTGGCGCGTTTGGCACGCATGCCGGTGATCGCAAAGCGGTGCGCTTCGTCGCGTATCTGCGCAATCAGCATCAGGGCGGCCGAGTCACGCCCGAGGTAGACCTTGTCACGGCCATCGGCAAACACCAGCTCTTCAAGACCCACCTTGCGGCCCTCGCCTTTTTCGACGCCGGCAATCAGGCCCAGGTCCAGACCCAGTTCTTCAAACACCTCGCGCGCCATGCTGACCTGGCCCTTGCCGCCGTCGATCAGCACCAGGTCCGGCAGCCGCGCAGTGTTGTTGCGCGCCGCCTCGGCCAGCTTGCTGTAGCGCCGCATCAGCACCTGGCGCATGGCCGCGTAGTCATCGCCGGGGGTGATGCCTTCGATGTTGTAGCGCCGGTACTCGGCGCTTTGCATCCTGTGGCCGTGAAACACCACACACGAGGCCTGGGTAGACTCACCGGCCGTGTGTGAAATGTCAAAACATTCGATGCGCAGCGTGTCCAGGTCGTCCATCTTCAAGTCCAGCGCCTCCACCAGCGCGCGTGTTCGGGCCTGCTGTGAGCCCTGTTCGGCCAGCAGCCGCGCCAGTTGCAGATCGGCATTTTTCTGGGCCATTTCCAGCCAGATGCGGCGCTGCTCGCGCGGCTGGTGGATCGCGTTGATCTTGTTGCCGGTCTGCATGACGAGGGCGGCGATCAGGTCCCTGTCCACCGGCTGGCTGCAGACCAGCACCGGCGGTACCGGCACATCGATGTAGTGCTGGGCCACAAAAGCCTCGAGCACCAGCGCCTCCAGGCTTTTAACCTTGTCCCTCGTGCCGGTGCCGGCACTTTCCGGGCTGTCGCCATCGAGTCCGGCCAGATCAGCGGCGTGCTCCACATGGGTCGGAAAATACGGCCGGTCACCGAGGTGCCGGCCACCACGCACCATGGCCAGGTTGACGCAGGCCTTGCCGCCGTGCACCTTGACGGCCAGGATGTCCACATCCTTGTCACCACCGGTTTCCATGGACTGCTGGTGCAGCACCTTGGACAGCGCCGACATCTGGTTGCGCAGCTCGGCGGCCTGCTCAAACTCGAGTTTTTCCGCATGGTCGCGCATCTGCTTTTCGAGTTCGGTCAGTATCTCCCCGGCCTGACCCTGCAAAAAACGTTCGGCGTTGGCGACGTCCAGCGCGTACTGCTCCGGTGTCACATGGCCGACACAAGGTGCCGAGCAGCGCTTGATCTGGTACAGCAGGCAGGGCCGCGTGCGGTTGTTGAACACCGTGTCTTCGCAGGTGCGCAGCTTGAACACCTTTTGCAACAGCAATATCGTCTCTTTCACCGCCCAGGCGCTCGGGTAGGGTCCGAAGTAGCGGTGCTTCTTTTCGACCGCGCCGCGGTAATAGGCCACACGCGGAAAGTTGTGGGACGCCAGTTTCAGGTAGGGATAGCTCTTGTCGTCGCGGAACAGGATGTTAAAGCGCGGGTTCAGCGTCTTGATCAGGTTGTTTTCCAGCAGCAGCGCTTCGGCTTCGGAACGCACCACCGTGGTTTCCATGCGGGCGATCTTCGTGACCATGTGGCCGATGCGCGTGCCGCCGTGGTTCTTCTGGAAGTAGCTGGAGACGCGCTTTTTCAGGTCGCGCGCCTTGCCGACATACAGCACCGCACCCTCCGCATCAAAGTAGCGGTATACGCCAGGCATGGCCGGCAGGGCCGCCACTTCGCTGAGCAGTTGGGGGTCAAATTCGTGCGGTGATGTCATGCTTGTGCCAGAGTATGCGTATTGTGGACAATCCGGGAATGGATCAGAGCTTGCAGTGGGACATTTTTTGCAAAGTCATAGACAACCATGGCGACATCGCGGTCTGCTGGCGGCTCAGCGCTGCGCTCGCGGCGCGTGGCCAGCGCGTGCGCTTGTGGGTCGATGATGCCTCTGCCCTGCACTGGATGGCGCCGCAAGGCTGCGACGGTGTGAGCGTCCTGCCCTGGCTGGAGCCGCTGGGCATGAACCTGCTGCGCCTGGACGCGGCCCCATGTGAAGTTCTGGTCGAAGCCTTTGCCTGTGAAGTTGCTCCTGAATTCATAGCTGTCTGCGCAGAATGCGAAAGGGCTACAGGCCAAAAACCTGTATGGATCAATCTGGAGTACCTGTCTGCGGAAGGCTACGCCGGGCGCAACCATGCCATGCCCTCCCCGGTATCGCAGGGACCGGCCGCTGGCTGGACCAAGTGGTTTTTCTACCCCGGCTTCAGCGCCTCCACCGGCGGCTTGTTGCGTGAAGCGGATCTGGCACAGCGCCAGGCCGCGTTTGACCGCGGCGCCTGGCTGGCACAGCAGGACATCCCCTGGCACGGCGAAAAGCTGCTGTCCCTGTTCTGCTACGAACCGCCTGCGCTCGCTGCCCTGCTGGCGCAGCTGGCCGAAGCCGGGCTGGACGGCCAGCCGGTCCGGCTGCTGGTGGCCGCGGGCCGGGCCCATGCCGCCGTCCAGGCCGTTTTTGATGATCAAAAATCGCCACAACCCGACAGGGACGGGCATGGGCAGCTATCGATTTCATACCTGCCCTGGCTGACACAGCCCGATTTTGACCATCTGCTCTGGGCCTGCGACCTCAACTTTGTGCGTGGTGAAGACTCGCTGGTGCGCGCCCTCTGGGCCGGCAAGGCTTTTGTCTGGCAGATTTACCCGCAAAGTGACGCGGCACACCTGCACAAGCTGCAGGCTTTTCTGGACATGTTGCAGGCGCCGCCTTCACTGCGCGATTTTCACCGGCTCTGGAACGCCGCAAGCGCAGCCACACTGCCGGCCCTGGCAAGCGGCGTCTGGACGGACACGGTCCGCGCTGCCCGGCAGGGCCTGCTGGCGCAAGAGGACCTGGCGACCCAGCTCATTCGTTTTGTCACACACCATCGCACTGATCCAGCATGAGACTCTTACTGATTGAAGACGACACCATGATTGGCCGCGCGCTGCGGCAGGGCCTGAGCGAGGCCGGTTTCAGCGTCGATTGGGTCATGGAAGGCCACGCCGCCAGCAGGGCACTGGCCAACGATGTCTACGACCTGGCCGTGCTGGACCTGGGTCTGCCGGGCCAGGACGGCATGGCGGTGCTCAGGCAGCTGCGCACGCGCGGCACCCGCATTCCGGTCCTCATCGTCACGGCCCGGGACGCGGTGGCTGACCGGATTGCCGGGCTCAATGCCGGGGCCGACGACTATGTGCTCAAACCCTTTGACCTGGACGAGCTGATTGCCCGTGTGCGCGCCCTGCTGCGCCGCCATGCCGGAGGCGCTTCGCCGCTGCTGCAATGTGGCGGCCTGACGCTGGACCCGGTGCACAAGCAGGTGAGCCTGAAAGGCGAAAACGTGAATCTGTCAGCCCGTGAATTTTCGCTGCTGGAGACGCTGATGCAGCGCCCCGGCGCGGTGCTGTCGCGGGCCCAGCTGGAGGACTCGATCTACGGCTGGACCGAAGAAATCGGCAGCAACGCGGTCGAAGTGCACCTGCACAAGCTGCGCCGCAAACTCGGCGCCGACACCATACGCAATGTGCGCGGCGTGGGTTACAAGGTCTGCGAGCCAGCATGAGCGGCGCACCTCAATCGATACACCGCCGCGTCCTGGTCTGGGCCATGGGCGCGCTGGCGCTGGGCGCCAGCCTGCTGGTGGCGACCTCGTACTGGACGCTGGCGCACGAGATGGAAGAGGTCTTTGAGGACAACCTCAAGCAGGTGGCACTGGCGGTGGCCAACCACCACGGCAGCTACGGCATGGCGCGTACACCGAGCCTGGCCGGGCAGCTGCCGCGGGTGTATGAGGAATACGGCAAATTTGAATTTGTCACTGCGGCCTGGACCCGTAGCGGCACCCTGCTGCACCGGTCCGACCCTGAGGTGACCCTGCCTTTTCTGTCGCGCAGCGGCCTGAGCGTGGTCAGCCTGGGTCAGGAGCGCTGGCACCTCTACACCATCGTGCTCGACGATGGCATTGTGCAGGCGGCCCAGCGCGACAGCGAGCGCCAGGCACTGGCCAGGGAAACCGGCACCGTGCTGATCGCGCCGGCGCTGGCGCTGCTCGCCGTGCTGGCCGTGCTGCTGACGCTGGCGCTGCGGCGTGGCCTGGCCCCGCTGGCCCGTGCAGCCGACGATGTCACGGCGCGCAGTGTCGAGGCCCTGCACCCGATCGCCCTGTCGGCCCATCCGCCCGAGTTGCATCTGCTGATAGGCGCGATCAACGACCTGATGGCGCGCCTGGGCGGCGCGCTGGCGCTGCAGCGGCTTTTTCTGGCCGATGCGGCGCATGAATTGCGCACACCGATCACCGCCTTGCGGCTGCAGCTGCAGTTGCTCGAACGCGCCGCTGACGACATGCAGCGCCAGGCCGCCCTGGGCCAGTTGCGTGCAGGCATAGAACGTGCACAACACCTGGTCGAGCAACTGCTGCAGCTCTCGCGGTTGGCACCGGAAACACCTGCGCTGCAGCGCGAGCCGGTGAACCTGGCAGACCTGGTGCGCGCCGCAGTGAGCCGCTTCAGCGCGCGTGCAGAACAGCGGCAAATTGACCTGGGTGCGGTCAACGAAGGCAACCCCGTGACCGAGGCCGACGCCCAGCAACTGACCATTTTGCTGAACAACCTGGTGGACAACGCCTTGCGCCACACCCCGGCCAGCGGGCGCATCGATGTGGCGGCCTGCATCGACCAGGGCCGCCCCTGCCTGCGTGTCACCGACAGTGGCCCGGGCATTACGCCGGCCGAGCGCCAGCGGGTTTTTGACCGCTTCTACCGCAGCGCCAGCAACAGCAACAGTGAAGATGGCGGCGTGCCCCACGGCAGCGGCCTGGGGCTGGCGATTGTCCAGGCAGTGGCCGAGCGCCACGGCGCCGAGATTTCGCTGGAAGACGCTCCCGGCGGCCCCGGTTTGCGCATCAGTGTTCGTTTTGCGGCCCGGTCGCCGTGAGCAAGGGCGGACGGCAAGGCGCAAACAAATCCAGCGCACGGTCATAAGCCCGGGTCTGCACATCCAGCACCCCCAGCAGCGAGTGAAACAGCTTGTCATGGCTGAGCGCAGCGCCGGCATTTTTGCGCAGACAGTCCTGGTTGATGCCAAAGCTGCTGCGAAACCCGGGCGACAGCCAGATCACCAGTGGTACACGCGTCTGGACCTCCGGTGCAATGGCATAAGGCATGCCGTGCAGGTAAAGGCCGCTCTCGCCCAGCGACTCGCCATGGTCTGACACATACAGCATGGCGGTGTCGTACTGTTTTTGCGAGTGTTCCAGAAAGCCGATCACGCGCGACAGGAAAAAGTCGGTGTACAGCAGCGAGTTGTCGTAGGCATTCACAATTTCGGCGGCACTGCAACCACGCAGGTTTTCGTTCTCGCAGGCCGGCGAAAACTGCTTGAACACCGCAGGGTAGCGCTTGAAATACGCCGGTCCGTGGCTGCCCAGCTGGTGCATCACCACCAGCAGGTTGCCCTGGTTGTCACGCGCTATGCCCTCCATGCCATGCAGCAGCACCTCGTCCAGACACTGGCCCTCTGCGCAAAGTGCTTCTACTTTGGCGTGGTCCAGTTGCTCTGCAGGCAGGCCATCACACACCCCCTTGCAGCCCGACTGGTTGTCGCGCCACAAGACCTTGAAACCGGCCCGCGCCAGCACGTGCAACACGGATTCATGCGCGCGAATCCCGGCCTCGTCGTAATGCGCCCGGCCGTAAGGGGAAAACATGCAGGGCAGCGACACCTCGGTGGAGGTCCCGCAGGCTGTTGCATCCGGATAACTGATGACATCGCGCTGGGCCAGCAGCGGATTGGTCAGGCGGGCATAACCGTTGAGCGAAAAATTCTGCGAGCGCGCGGTTTCCCCGACCACCAGCACAAACATCACCGGCCGGCTTCGCGCCTGCCAGGCAGGGCCCAGATGTGCGTCTTCGCCCACCGGCAGTCTGGACTGCGCCGGCTGCTGCGCGCCCGCCAGCGCATTGCCCGCCAGGCCTGCCACCAGATTGCCGGGCGTCAGCAAATAGCGCAGCTCCCGGTGGTTGCGCATCAGCGAGGCGAAATCGGCAAACACCAGCAGCAGGCTGAGCGTGCCTACGACGAGTGCAGCGGTCACCCACCCCAGGCGAACAGCCAGCGCACGGCCCCGTGGGCGCTGCTTCAGTTGGGGCCACCAGATCAGCGCGGCCGGCAGCACGCCGAGCAGCAACAGGTGCGGGACCATGCCCCACACCAGCAACTCGCCGGCTTCCTGCACATCGGTGGCCAGCACGTTGCGCAGCATGGCCCGGTCGAGATAAATCGCGTAATGGTCCATGTACCAGGACGCAAAAGCGGTGCACAGCAGCAACACGCTGAGCAAGGGACGCACCGTCAGGCGGGTGGCGAGCAGCGCGGTGAAAGCAAAATAAAACGCCGCAAAAGCGACAAACAGCGCCAGCGCAAAACCCCAGCTCGTAGCCAGTTCCCAGTTGCGATCGGCCAGCGCCCCGCGCCAGAACGGACTGTTGCCGGTGAGCAGCAGGAAGCTGACACAGGCGAGCACCAGCGTCTCCACCTGCAGTGCCGGGCGCGACACGCGTAGTTTGAGAACCCGGGGGCGAAGCGCTGTTTCAGCGCTGGCAGGAGGCAAGGTCATGGGGGTCAGGCGGGTGGCCACTGGCGCACCCCGGAGTCGGACAGGCCACCAGCTTGCGGCCTGGACACTTAAACCAGCCTTAAGGACGCTTGAGGCCGCCCCACAGACCAGCCAGACGATGCCGCGCGGGGCACGCTCCAAAAAACGCTAAAATACAGGGCTTTGCATGGGCCGGTAGCTGGCCATGCCGCCAACCGGCCAAAGACCTGGGGCGCCGCAGACACCTCTGGCGGCCCAACTCAACCAGAAACTGTTATGAAAATCGCTCAAGAAATACGCGCCGGCAATGTCATCATGAACGGCAAAGACCCGATGGTGGTGCTCAAGACCGAATACAGCCGCGGCGGGCGCAATTCCGCCACCGTGCGCATGAAACTCAAAAGCCTGATCGCCAACTTCAACACCGAAGTGGTGTTCAAGGCCGATGACAAGATTGACCAGGTCATTCTGGACAAGAAGGACTGCACCTACTCCTATTTTGCCGACCCGATGTACATCTGCATGGACGCCGAGTACAACCAGTACGAAGTCGAAGCCGAAAACATGGGCGATTCGCTCAATTACCTGCAGGACGGCATGGAACTGGAAGTCGTGTTTTACGACGGCAAGGCGATTTCGGTCGAAGTGCCGACCAGCGTCCAGCGTGAGATCACCTGGACCGAGCCCGCCGTCAAGGGGGACACCTCCGGCAAGGTGCTGAAACCCGCCAAACTGGCCACCGGCTTCGAGATCGGTGTGCCCATTTTTGTGGCCCAGGGCGATATTGTCGAAATCGACACCCGCACTGGCGAATACCGCAAGCGGGTCTGAGCCTGCCCCGCCGCATCCGACTCGCAAAAGGCTCCTGACGGGGCCTTTTTACATCCCCCTATTGAACAGCCTGGTTTATGCAACAGACAGAAGAAATATCCGGTAGCCGCCTGGCCGATGCCTGGGCCGAGTTGCAGTCACACGCCGACAAAGGCAACCCGCTGGAGGCCGACGCCTACCGCCTGGCTTTTGCCGACCCGGAGTTCCTGCTGCGGCGCGAGACCCGGGGCCTGCGCTTTCAGCTTGAAATGCTCAAGCCCGACATTGAGCAGCACGCCCAGGGCATTGAGAACACCATTGTTGTGTTTGGCAGCGCGCGTTTTCCGGCGCCCGAGCAGGCACAACAGGCGCTTGCGCTGGCGCGTGATTCCGGCGATGCGCAGGCGCTGGCCCTGGCGCAGCGGCAGGAGCGTAACGCGGTTTTTTATGAACAGGCTCGCCTGTTCGGCCGGCTGGTGGCGACCTACAGCAAACCCCTGCTGCCAGCACAGCAACTGTTTATCTGCACCGGTGGCGGCCCGGGCATCATGGAGGCGGCGAACCGGGGCGCGCAGGAGATGGGCGCGCCCACGATAGGGCTGAACATCGCCCTGCCGCACGAGCAGGGCTCCAACCCCTACGTGACGCCTTCGCTGAATTTCAAGTTTCATTACTTCGCGCTGCGCAAAATGCACTTCATGATGCGGGCCAAGGCGCTGGTGGCTTTTCCCGGCGGTTTTGGCACGCTGGACGAATTGTTTGAGGTCATCACACTGGTGCAGACGCGCAAGGCCAAACCGGTGCCCATCATTTTGTTCGGCTCCAGCTACTGGAAGCGGCTGCTCAACTTTGATGTGCTGATCGAAGAAGGCGCCATTTCCCCGGAAGACCTGAAGCTCATTGAATACGTCGATGAGCCGCAGGCGGCCTGGGACGCGATCAAGACTTTTTATCAGTTGTAGACGCCCAGCAGTGGGCGAGCATGGGAGTCTCCCTGCAAGCAGGGGCCGCGGGTCCGGCTTTGCCGGCCCGCAGGCGCAGCGGCCCCCTCGGGGGGCAGGGCGCTACACGCAGTGAGCAACCGTGGGGGCGCTTTAGCCTCAGTCCTTGAGCTGCCAGGCCAGGCGGCTGCCGGCACCGACCACCGCACCGGTGGCCCAGAACACGCCGGCGATACCAATCACGGCACCCATGGTTCCGAACAACATGGGCATCAACACGCTGGATGCATTGATCGCCATCAGTCGCAGGCCCAGCGCCTCGCCATGCCGCGCCTCGGGCGTGATCTGGTGCAGCATGCTCATGACCATGGGCTGTACCGTTCCCAGTGCCAGGCCCAGCAGCACCGAGCACAACCCCATGCCCAGCGCCGTCCGCATCAGGGGATAGACCGCAAACAGCGCCGATGTCGCCAGCATGGCCACCACCAGCACGCGCCACTCGCGCAGATGGGCCGCGACCAGCGGCATCACAAAACGGATCGCCGCCGCCGCCACCGCAAACGCACCCAGGATGGTGCCAATGACCGACGCGCTGATGCCGCGCTCAAAACCCAGTACCGGCACGACAAAGGTGTGCACATCCCAGCAGGACGAAAGAAACCAGTTGACCAGCATCAGCCGGCGAAAAGCCGGCTCACGCAGCAGATCCCAGGTATTGGTGCTCGTGCCGCCCGCTGCAGTCAGCACTGGGGGAAGTTCGCGCGTGGGCCGCACCAGAAACCAGCTGGCCAGCGGCAGCACCGCCATCAGAAAAAACGCAGCCCGGTAGCCGTCGGTGCTGTTGGGCAAAGCACCGGCATGGTCGATCAGCAAACCGGCCGAAAACGGCCCGAGAAAATTGGACACGGCCGGTCCTGTGGACAGCCAGCTGAACACCTGGCGCAACTGCAGGCCCCCGGCCGCGGCCCGGCCGACATGGCGTTGCAGCGAAATGACCGCGACCCCGGTGGCCCCGCCGGTCAACAAAGCGGCCAGACACAAGACCGGAAACACCGGCCAAGCCACCGCCATGCCCGCACCCAGCACGGCGGCCACCACGCTGTACCCGATAGGACGTTTGAGTCCATGGCGGTCGGCGAAGCGCCCCGCCGGCAGTGCCAGAAACACCTGCGTCAAGGCAAACAACGCCAGCAGCACCCCGACCGCCAGCGGGCTGTAGCCCTCACGCAGCG
>CALRQX020000004.1:0-197682 GCA_943370435.1 Kapaibacterium sp. (SeqCode)
CCTTTCTTCAACAACTACCGTCCCCAGTTCTACTTCCGCACGACGGACGTGACCGGTGCGATCGAGTTGCCAGAAGGCAAAGAGATGGTGATGCCAGGCGATAACGTGTCGATCACCGTCAAGCTGATCAACCCGATCGCGATGGAAGAAGGTCTGCGTTTCGCCATCCGTGAGGGCGGCAAAACCGTCGGCGCCGGTGTCGTGGCAAAGATTCTTGCGTAAGAAAGCTGGTTTTTCGGGGCTGGGTCGATAACACAAGGCGTCTCTGCCCTGTCCCCACTGATTGAGAGATGAAGGGGTATAGCTCAATTGGCAGAGCGTCGGTCTCCAAAACCGAAGGTTGTAGGTTCGATTCCTACTGCCCCTGCCACCTGGCAGGGATGCTGCAGGTGGTGTGAAGAGATAACAAAAGCAAGCCCGCCGGGAGTCCCAGGACCCCAGGTGGGCTTAAGCGTCTGAAAAGACGCCAGATGATTGAACAGGAATCAGGCGCTCATGGCCACTTCTCAAGTCGAAACCGTCAGCACCACTGCTGACAAGGCCAAACTGGCTCTTGCTGTGGCCTTGGTCCTGGGCTCGCTTGCGGGCTTTTACCTGCTGTCCAAGCAGGGTCAGATTGCCCAATGGGGTGGCCTGATTGTGGGTCTGGTGGCGGCTGTGGTGGTGTTCATGACCTCCGAGCCAGGCAAACAGTTTGTGGCATTTGGCCGGGACTCCTGGCGCGAAGTCAAAAAAGTGGTCTGGCCGGCCCGCAAGGAAGCCATGCAGATGACGGCTTATGTGTTTGCCTTTGTCGTGGTGATGGCGCTGTTTTTGTGGCTCACCGATAAAACGCTGGAATGGGTGTTTTACGACCTGATATTGGGGTGGAAGAAATAATGAGCGATATGAACGGTGACGTGATCAGCGAAGTGGCGGCTGGCACATCCCTGCAGCCAACTCCCGGCATGCAGTGGTATGTGGTGCATGCCTATTCGGGCATGGAAAAAGCCGTTGAGCGCAATATCGTCGAGCGCATCAACCGCGCCGGCATGCAGGCCAAGTTCGGTCGTTTTCTGGTGCCCACCGAAGAAGTGGTCGAGATCAAGAACGGCCAGAAAAAAACCACAGAACGCCGTTTCTTTCCGGGTTATGTGCTGGTTGAAATGGTGATGGACGACGAAACCTGGCACCTGGTGAAACACACCAACAAGGTCACGGGTTTTGTCGGCGGCGCCAAGAACCGGCCCGCACCCATCTCCGAAGAAGACGTGCAGAAAATTGTGGACCAGATGCAGGTCGGCACAGAGAAGCCGCGGCACAAGGTCGAATTTGAGACCGGTGAATACATTCGCGTCAAGGACGGCCCGTTCACCGACTTCAACGGCACGGTCGAAGAAGTCAACTACGACAAGAACAAAGTGCGTGTGTCGGTCACGATCTTCGGACGTGCGACGCCGGTGGAGCTGGAATTCAGCCAGATCGAGAAGACCTGATTCCGGCTTGCAGATAAAAATTTCGCGCTTTGCAACTCGGCGCGGAGGGCTCTTCAGGAGCTGATGGAGTTGTGTAACCCCCGGGGAGCCCGGACCTGTTTTTAACAGTTGTCCTGGCGTCAGTACCCGCAAGGAGAAAAGTATGGCGAAAAAAATCGTCGGCTTCATCAAGCTGCAAGTGCCAGCTGGTAAGGCCAATCCGTCCCCCCCGATCGGCCCTGCGCTGGGTCAGCGCGGCCTGAACATCATGGAGTTCTGCAAGGCATTTAATGCCCAGACCCAGGGTGTCGAGCCGGGTCTGCCACTGCCTGTGGTGATCACGGCATTTGCCGACAAGAGTTTTACCTTTGTCATCAAGACACCTCCCGCAGGCGTCCTGATCAAAAAGGCCATCAAGCTCGACAAGGGTTCTGCCACGCCGCACACGGTGAAGGTGGGCAAGATCTCCCGCGCACAGCTGGAAGAAATTGCCAAGACCAAAATGAAAGACATGACGGCTGCTGACCTCGACGCAGCAGTTCGCACGATTGCCGGTACGGCCCGCTCCATGGGCGTGTCGGTGGAGGGTGTTGTATGAGCAAGCTGACCAAGCGTCAAAAAACCATTGGCGACAAAATCGACAGCAACAAGCTGTACGCGGTTGCCGATGCCCTGGGTCTGGTGAAAGAGTTTGCGGTTGCCAAGTTCGATGAATCCATCGATGTGGCCGTGCAGCTCGGTATCGACGCCAAGAAATCCGACCAGGTCGTGCGCGGCGCCGTTGTGCTGCCCAACGGCACCGGCAAGACCAAACGTGTGGCCGTGTTTGCCCAGGGTGCCAAGGCTGAAGAAGCCAAAGCCGCCGGTGCTGACATCGTCGGCATGGACGATCTGGCCGCCGACATCAAGGCCGGCAAGATGGATTTCGACGTGGTGATCGCATCGCCCGACGCCATGCGTGTCGTCGGTACCCTGGGCCAGATCCTCGGCCCACGCGGTTTGATGCCCAATCCGAAAGTCGGAACGGTCACCCCTGACGTGGCAACGGCCGTGAAAAACGCCAAAGCCGGCCAGGTGCAGTTCCGTGTCGACAAAGCCGGCATTGTGCACGGCACGATAGGCCGTCGTTCTTTTGACACCGACAAGCTGCAGGGCAACCTGGCTGCGCTGATTGATGCGCTGACCAAGGCCAAGCCTGCGTCGAGCAAAGGTGTGTATCTGAGAAAAGTGGCAGTTTCGTCAACCATGGGTGTGGGCGTTCGCGTCGACACACAAACCATCGCGGCGTAATTGCAAAAAATTTGAATGGCCCGCAAGGGCTGTTCGAAGTGGTGGGCTGCCGGGGTTTCACGACTCCGGCAGGCCATCCAGGACCGTTGGTGCGGCCGGCCGAAAGGCTGGCCCGCTTAATCGCCGTAAGGCAGCCAACGCAGATGGCGGTCCCGCTGCTTGAATGGTTTTGAAAAGAATCTGAAAACAGTTGGTCGCTGAATATAGGCGTGTGGATGGGGTGGTGCGAAAGCGGCATCCCCGGAAACACAATATTAAGGAGTAGACCTTGAGTCTCAACCGCAGTGAGAAACAAGCCGTCATTGATGAAGTGACAGGCCTCGCCGCTAAAGCTCAAACGCTTGTGATGGCGGAATACCGTGGCATCACGGTCGCTGACATGACCAGGCTGCGCAGCCAAGCCCGCGACAAAGGCGTGAACCTGAGTGTGTTGAAAAACACCCTGGCTCGCCGTGCCGTGGCAGGCAGCGCGTTTGATGTCCTGTCCGACCAGATGACCGGACCGCTGATCTATGGCTTTTCCACCGATGCCGTGGCTGCCGCCAAGGTAGTTGCCGACTTCGCAAAAACCAACGACAAGTTGGTGATTCGCGCAGGCGCAATGGCAGGAAAAGTCCTGGACGTCAACGGCGTCAAGCAGCTCGCGAACATCCCTTCGAAAGAAGTGCTGCTCGCCCAGCTGTTGGGCCTGATGCAATCCCCCATTTCGCGTACGGCACGAGTGCTGGCCGCGCTGGCGGAGAAAAAAGGCGCTGGCAGCGACGTTGTCGCAGCCGCAGAGCCCGCAGCAGAAGCTGCAGCGGCGTAACTTGTACCCAACTTTTTTAGGAAATCAAAATGGCATTCGATAAAGACGCATTTTTGACCGCGCTCGACAGCATGACGGTCCTCGAACTCAACGACCTGGTGAAAGCCATCGAAGAGAAATTTGGCGTGAGCGCTGCAGCCATGGCTGCACCTGGCGGCGGCGGCGGCGGCGCTGCTGCTGCAGTGGCTGAAGAGAAGACCGACTTCAACGTCGTTCTGCTCGAAGCCGGCGCCCAGAAGGTGCAGGTCATCAAGGCGGTGCGTGAGATCACCGGCCTGGGCCTGAAAGAAGCCAAGGACCTGGTTGACGGCGCTCCCAAGAACGTCAAGGAAGGCCTGCCAAAAGCTGACGCTGAAGCGGCCAAGAAAAAGCTCGAAGACGCTGGCGCGAAAGTCGAACTCAAGTAATCCCTGGGTTTTGCGAAGGCTGGAAGCCGGTTTCGGCTTCCAGCCTTTCGTGCTTTCAAGGAGCAGCGTTAAAAGCACCGCGCAAGCGGGTTTTTCAGCTCTTTGGAACCACTGGCAAGCAGATTTGACAAAAATCTTCTTGCCAGTGCTTCCTGACCCCGACTGCAGGAAACGCCTTGGTTCGGGCAACGCGCAATGCGTTGCCGTCCGCCATGGTTGGTAGTGGCCAACCACCAAGTCTGTTTGATTACGCGGTGTATTCATTCAAGACAGTCGCCAGAGCTTAACAAACCAGCTGCTGTACTGGTTTGTGTCCCATCCAAGCGGAGAACTCATGGCCTATTCCTATACCGAACGCAAGCGAATTCGCAAAAGTTTCGGCAGCCGCGAAAGTGTGCTGAACGTTCCTTACCTCCTGCAGATGCAGAAAGACGCCTACACGGCCTTTCTCCAAGCCGACCGCGCGCCGCAAAAGCGCGAGATTGAAGGCCTGCAGGCAGCGTTTGAAAACGCCTTCCCCATCGTCTCGCACAACGGTTTTGTCGAGATGAAGTTTCTTGAATACAACCTGGCCAAACCCGCGTTCGACGTGCGTGAATGCCAGACCCGCGGCCTGACCTTTGCGTCGGCGGTGCGCGCCAAAGTCCAGCTGATCATTTATGACCGCGAATCCTCGACCTCGCAATCCAAGGTCGTCAAGGAAGTCAAGGAGCAGGAGGTCTACATGGGCGAAGTGCCGCTCATGACCGACAAGGGTTCCTTCGTCATCAACGGTACCGAGCGTGTGATCGTGTCCCAGCTGCATCGCTCGCCCGGCGTGTTTTTCGAGCACGACAAGGGCAAGACCCACAGCTCGGGCAAGTTGCTGTTTTCGGCCCGCATCATCCCTTACCGCGGCTCCTGGCTGGACTTCGAGTTCGACCCGAAAGACGTGCTGTATTTCCGTGTCGACCGCCGCCGCAAAATGCCGGTCACGATTTTGCTCAAGGCCATCGGCCTGAACCCCGAGTCCATCCTGGCGAACTTCTTTGTGTTCGACAACTTCCGCCTGATGGACAGCGGCGCGCAGATGGAATTTGTCGCCGAGCGCATGCGCGGCGAAGTCGCGCGCTTTGACATCACTGACAAGAATGGCAAGGTTGTTGTTGCCAAGGACAAACGCATCACGGTGCGCCACACGCGTGAGCTCGAGCAGAGCAGCACTTCCACGATCAGCGTTCCCGAAGACTTCCTGATCGGCCGCGTGGTCGCCAAGAACATTGTTGACGCCGAGACCGGTGAGATCATCGCCAAGGCCAATGACGAGTTGACCGAGTTGCTGCTGAAGAAACTCCGCGTTGCCGGCGTGCAGGACCTGCAGGTGCTGTACACCAACGAACTGGATCAGGGTGCGTACATCTCGCAAACCCTGCGCGCTGACGAAACGGCCGACGAGTTTGCCGCCCGTGTTGCGATTTACCGCATGATGCGTCCCGGCGAGCCGCCGACGGAGGATGCCGTCCAGGCCTTGTTCCAGCGCCTGTTCTACAACCCGGACACCTACGACCTGTCCAAGGTCGGCCGCATGAAATTCAATGCCCGTGTGGGTCGCGACAGCTCGACCGGTCCGATGGTCATGACCAACGAGGACATCCTCGCCGTCGTCAAGATCCTCGTTGACCTGCGCAACGGCAATGGCGAAGTCGACGACATCGACCACCTCGGCAACCGCCGCGTGCGTTGTGTCGGCGAACTCGCCGAAAACCAGTATCGCACCGGTCTGGCGCGTATCGAAAAGGCCGTGAAAGAGCGTCTGGGCCAGGCCGAGCAAGAGCCCCTGATGCCGCACGACCTGATCAACAGCAAGCCGATTTCTGCCGCGCTGAAGGAATTTTTCGGTGCATCGCAGCTGTCCCAGTTCATGGACCAGACCAACCCGCTGTCCGAGATCACCCACAAGCGCCGCGTATCGGCCCTTGGCCCCGGTGGTTTGACGCGTGAACGTGCCGGCTTTGAAGTGCGTGACGTGCATGTGACCCATTACGGTCGCGTCTGCCCGATTGAAACGCCTGAAGGCCCGAACATCGGCCTGATCAATTCGCTGGCGCTGTACGCCCGTTTGAACGAGTACGGCTTCATCGAAACACCATACCGCCGCGTGATCGACAGCAAGATCACCACCCAGATCGACTACCTGTCCGCCATTGAAGAAGGCAAGTATGTAATCGCCCAGGCCAATGCCCTGCTCGACGGTTCCGGCAAGCTGACCGGTGATCTGGTGTCTGCGCGCGAAAACGGCGAGTCGGTGCTGGTTGGTGCCGAGCGCATCCAGTACATGGACGTGTCGCCCGCCCAGATCGTCTCGGTGGCAGCCTCACTGGTTCCCTTCCTGGAGCACGACGATGCCAACCGCGCACTGATGGGTGCCAACATGCAGCGTCAGGCCGTGCCTGTGCTGCGCCCTGAAAAAGCCTTTGTCGGCACGGGTATCGAGCGCGTCTCCGCGATCGACTCGGGCACGGTGGTCACTGCCACCCGCGGCGGCGTGGTGGACTATGTCGATGCCACCCGCATTGTGGTTCGCGTCAACGACGCAGAAGCGCAAGCCGGCGAAGTCGGTGTGGACATCTACAACCTGATCAAGTACCAGCGTTCCAACCAGAACACCAACATCCATCAGCGTCCCATCGTCAAGATGGGCGACAAGCTGGCCAAGGGTGACGTGATTGCGGACGGCGCATCGACCGACATCGGCGAGCTGGCCCTGGGCCAGAACATGCTGGTGGCCTTCATGCCCTGGAACGGCTACAACTTCGAGGATTCGATCCTGATTTCCGAGCGTGTGGTGGCGGAAGACCGCTACACCTCGATTCACATCGAGGAACTCGTGGTCATGGCCCGCGACACCAAGCTGGGCTCGGAAGAGATCACGCGCGACATTCCCAACCTGTCCGAGCAGCAACTCAACCGCCTTGACGAGTCCGGCATTATTTATGTCGGCGCCGAAGTCCAGCCGGGCGACACGCTGGTCGGCAAGGTCACGCCAAAAGGCGAGACCACGCTGACGCCGGAAGAAAAACTGCTGCGAGCCATCTTCGGCGAAAAAGCCAGCGACGTGAAAGACACCTCGCTGCGTGTGAGCCAGGGTTCGCAGGGCACCGTCATCGACGTGCAGGTCTTCACCCGTGAAGGCATTGTGCGCGACAAGCGCGCCCAGCAGATCATCGACGACGAGCTCAAGCGCTTCCGCCTGGACCTGAACGACCAGTTGCGCATTGTGGAGGCTGATGCTTTCGACCGTATCGAAAAGCTGCTCAACGGCAAGGTTGCCAACGGCGGCCCGAAAAAGCTGGCCAAGGGCACCAAGATCGACAAGGCCTACCTCGCCGATGTCGAGAAGTACCACTGGTTTGACATCCGCCCGGCGGACGACGAAGTGGCTTCGCAGCTCGAGAGCATCAAGAACTCGATGGAGCAGACACGCCACAGCTTTGACCTGGCTTTTGAAGAAAAGCGCAAGAAGCTCACGCAGGGCGACGAGTTGCCTGCCGGCGTGCTGAAGATGGTCAAGGTTTACCTGGCTGTCAAGCGCCGCCTGCAACCCGGTGACAAGATGGCTGGCCGTCACGGCAACAAGGGTGTGGTCTCCAAGATCGTCCCGGTTGAAGACATGCCTTACATGGCCGACGGCACGCCGTGCGACATCGTGCTGAACCCGCTGGGCGTGCCTTCACGCATGAACGTCGGCCAGGTGCTTGAAGTGCATCTGGGCTGGGCTGCCAAAGGCCTGGGCCAGCGTATCGGTGACATGTTGCAAGCCGAAGCCAAGGTGGCTGAGGTGCGCAAATTCATGGAAACGCTGTACAACAAGTCCGGCCGCCAGGAAGACCTCGGCAAGCTGTCGGATTCGGAAGTCATCGAGATGGCGGGCAACCTGTCCACCGGCGTGCCGTTTGCAACCCCCGTGTTTGACGGCGCATCGGAAGCCGAAATCATGGCCATGCTGCAACTGGCCTACCCGGACGACATTGCCAAGGCGAAAGCCCTGACGGCCACCCGTACCCAGGCCCAGTTGTATGACGGTCGCACCGGTGACCAGTTTGAGCGCACCACCACCGTCGGCTACATGCATGTTCTGAAACTTCACCATCTGGTGGACGACAAGATGCACGCACGTTCCACCGGCCCGTACTCGCTGGTCACACAGCAGCCGCTGGGCGGCAAGGCGCAGTTCGGCGGACAGCGCTTCGGCGAGATGGAGGTCTGGGCGCTGGAAGCCTACGGCGCGGCCTACACCTTGCAGGAAATGCTCACCGTCAAGTCCGACGACGTGGTGGGCCGCACCAAGGTTTACGAAAGCATCGTCAAGGGCGAACACGCGATCACGGCCGGCATGCCCGAGTCGTTCAACGTGCTGGTCAAAGAGATTCGTTCGCTCGGTATCGACATCGAACTCGAACGCAGCTAAACAGCGGACAAGAAAAGGATTTACACATGAAATCATTACTCGACCTGTTCAAGCAATTCACGCCGGATGAGCATTTCGATGCCATCAAGATCGGCATGGCCTCGCCCGAGAAGATCCGTTCATGGTCTTTCGGCGAAGTCAAAAAGCCTGAAACCATCAACTACCGCACCTTCAAGCCAGAGCGCGACGGTCTTTTTTGCGCCAAGATTTTCGGCCCGATCAAGGACTACGAATGCCTGTGCGGCAAGTACAAGCGCCTCAAGCACCGCGGTGTCATCTGCGAGAAGTGCGGCGTTGAAGTCACGCAGACCAAGGTTCGCCGCGAGCGCATGGGTCACATCGACCTGGCCGCACCGTGCGCGCACATCTGGTTCCTGAAGTCGCTGCCGTCGCGTCTGGGCCTGGTGCTCGACATGACGCTGCGCGACATCGAACGCGTGCTGTATTTTGAAGCGTATGTGGTGACCGATCCCGGCATGACCCCGCTGAAGAAATTCAGCATCATGTCGGAAGACGACTACGACGCCAAGCGCAAGGAATACGGTGACGAGTACACCGCCAAGATGGGCGCCGAAGGTATCAAGGACCTGCTCGAAGGGCTGGACCTGGACGTCGAAATCGACAAGCTGCGCAACGACCTGACCGGTTCCGAAATCAAGATCAAGAAGAACGCCAAGCGTCTGAAATTGATGGAAGCGTTCAAGAAGTCCGGCATCAAGCCGGGCTGGATGGTGCTCGACGTTCTGCCTGTGCTGCCGCCGGACCTGCGTCCTCTGGTGCCGCTCGACGGCGGCCGCTTCGCGACCTCCGACCTGAACGACCTGTACCGCCGCGTCATCAACCGCAACAGCCGCCTGCGCCGTTTGCTGGAGCTGAAGGCACCGGAAATCATTGCGCGCAACGAGAAGCGCATGCTGCAGGAAGCCGTGGACAGCTTGCTGGACAACGGTCGCCGCGGCAAGGCCATGACGGGCGCCAACAAGCGCGCCCTGAAGTCGCTCGCCGACATGATCAAGGGCAAGTCGGGCCGTTTCCGCCAGAACTTGCTGGGCAAACGCGTCGACTACTCGGGCCGTTCCGTCATTACCGTGGGCCCGACGCTCAAGCTGCACCAGTGCGGTTTGCCCAAGCTGATGGCACTCGAGCTGTTCAAGCCTTTCATCTTCTCGCGCCTCGAAGCCATGGGCATCGCGACGACGATCAAGGCCGCCAAGAAGGAAGTCGAATCCGGCACGCCAGTGGTGTGGGACATCCTGGAAGAGGTGATCAAAGAGCACCCGGTCATGCTCAACCGTGCGCCTACGCTGCACCGCTTGGGTATCCAGGCCTTTGAGCCCATCCTGATCGAGGGCAAGGCCATCCAGCTGCACCCGCTCGTCTGCTCGGCTTTCAACGCCGACTTTGACGGCGACCAGATGGCGGTGCACGTACCGCTGTCGGTGGAAGCGCAGATGGAAGCCCGCACCCTGATGCTGGCGTCGAACAACATCCTGTTCCCGGCCAGCGGCGAGCCCTCCATTGTTCCTTCACAGGACGTGGTGCTGGGTCTGTACTACACGACCCGCGAACGCACCAACGGCAAGGGCGAGGGCCTGGTGTTCTCGGACACCGGCGAAGTCCGCCGCGCCTTTGATGCGGGTGAGCTCGACCTGAACGCGCGCATCAGCGTGCGCCTGACCGAGTACACCAAGAACAAGGAAACCGGTGACTTCACGGCTTCGACCAAGCTGTGGGAAACCACCGGTGGCCGGGCCCTGCTGTCTGAAATCCTGCCCAAGGGCCTGCCGTTTGCCAACATCAACAAGGCGCTGAAGAAGAAGGAAATCTCCAAACTGATCAACGTGTCTTTCCGCAAATGCGGATTGAAAGAGACCGTGGTGTTTGCCGACAAGCTGCTGCAGTCGGGCTTCCGCCTGGCGACCAAGGCCGGTATCTCGATCTGTATCGACGACATGCTGGTGCCGAAGGAAAAACACGCCATCATTGCGCGCGCCCAGAAGGAAGTCAAAGAGATCGAGCAGCAGTATGTCTCGGGTCTGGTGACGGCCGGTGAGCGTTACAACAAGGTGGTGGACATCTGGGGCAAGTCGGGTGACGAAGTGTCCAAGGTCATGATGGCCCAGCTTTCCAAGGAGAAAGTCATTGACCGTCACGGCAAGGAAGTCGAGCAGGAGTCCTTCAACTCCATCTACATGATGGCCGACTCCGGCGCCCGCGGTTCCGCAGCCCAGATTCGCCAGGTGGCCGGCATGCGCGGTTTGATGGCCAAGCCTGACGGCTCCATCATCGAAACGCCTATCACCGCCAACTTCCGTGAAGGCCTGAACGTGCTGGAGTACTTCATCTCCACCCACGGTGCGCGTAAGGGTCTGGCGGACACGGCGCTGAAAACCGCCAACTCCGGTTACCTGACACGCCGCCTGTGCGACGTGGTACAGGATCTGGTGGTGACGCAGGACGACTGCGGCACGCAGGACGGCTCGGTGATGCGCGCCATCGTCGAGGGTGGCGAGGTGATTGAATCGCTGCGCGACCGTATTCTGGGCCGCACCGCAGTTGAAGACATTCTGCACCCCGAGAACCGCTCGGTGCTGGCCAAGTCCGGCGTCATGCTCGATGAAGACCTGATCGACGAGCTGGAAGTTGCCGGCGTGGATGAAGTCAAGGTGCGTACCGCGCTGACCTGCGAAACCCGCTTTGGTCTGTGCGCCAAGTGTTACGGCCGCGATCTGGGCCGTGGCGGCCTGATCAATATCGGCGAAGCGGTTGGCATCATTGCCGCCCAGTCGATCGGTGAGCCCGGCACGCAGCTGACGATGCGGACCTTCCACATCGGTGGTGCGGCATCGCGTGCAGCGATCGCGTCCAGCGTTGAGGCCAAGTCCAACGGCGTGATCGGTTTCAACGCACCGATGCGTTATGTGACCAACAGCAAGGGTGAACTGGTGGTGATCGCCCGCTCCGGCGAAATCGTGATTCACGACGAGCATGGCCGCGAGCGCGAGCGCCACAAGGTGCCTTACGGCGCCATCCTGTCGGTCAAGGCCGACCAGCAGATCAAGGCTGGCGCGATTCTGGCCAACTGGGATCCATTGACCCGCCCCATCATCACGGAGTTCGCCGGCAAGGTGCTGTTCGAGAATGTGGAAGAAGGCGTGACCGTGGCCAAGCAGCTCGACGAGGTGACCGGTCTGTCCACGCTGGTGGTGATCGATCCGAAGCGCCGCGGCGCGACCAAAGTGGTCCGTCCACAGGTCAAGCTGATCGACGCCGCTGGCCAGGAAGTCAAGATCCCCGGCACCGATCACTCGGTGACGATTGGCTTCCAGGTCGGTGCGCTGGTCCAGGTGCGTGACGGCCAGGACGTGGGCCCCGGCGAGGTGCTGGCGCGTATTCCGGTCGAAGGCCAGAAAACACGGGACATCACCGGCGGTCTGCCGCGTGTGGCCGAGCTGTTTGAAGCCCGTACGCCGAAAGACAAGGGCACGCTGGCCGAGATGACGGGTACTGTGTCGTTTGGCAAGGAGACCAAAGGCAAGGTTCGCCTGCAGATCACCGATCCTGAAGGCAAGGTCTGGGAAGACCTGGTCCCGAAAGAGAAGAACATTCTGGTGCACGAAGGCCAGGTCGTGAACAAGGGCGAAAGCATTGTGGATGGTCCGGCCGATCCGCAGGACATCCTGCGCCTGCTGGGCATGGAAGAGCTGGCCCGCTACATCGTCGACGAAGTGCAGGACGTTTACCGGCTGCAGGGCGTGAAGATCAACGACAAACACATCGAAGTGATTGTTCGCCAGATGTTGCGCCGTGTGGTGGTCGAGAACGTCGGAGAGTCCAGTTACATTGCCGGCGAGCAGGTGGAGCGTTCGGTCATTCTGGATGCCAACGATGCGCTGCGTGCAGAGGGCAAGATTGCGGCGACCTTCAGCAATTTGCTGCTCGGTATCACCAAGGCATCGCTGTCCACCGACTCGTTCATTTCTGCAGCTTCCTTCCAGGAAACCACCCGCGTGCTCACCGAAGCTGCCATCATGGGCAAGCGCGACGAGCTGCGCGGCCTGAAAGAAAACGTGATCGTCGGACGCCTGATCCCGGCCGGTACCGGCATGGCCTATCACGAGGCGCGCAAAGCCAAGGACCAGATGGACGACGCCGAGCGCCGCGCCATTGCCGAGGCAGAAGCGGCAGAACTCGAAGCCCTGCCCGAAGCCAGCAGTGAAGGTGCAGCCAGCGAGTAATCGCGGCTTTTCAGCGCTATAAAAAGCGGAGCGCCTCACGCCCATGGATAAAGGGTGTGAGGCGTTTTTCATTGTGAGTCCCGATGACTGAACCACGGGCGGGCGCTGGTGCACCGGTTCTTGCTGTACAAGGCCCGCACTTGTCGGCTAAAGTCGCTTGGCCGTCCCACGGCTGCAGCACTGTCGCTGCCTCAGGAGAAAAGTCGCCATGTCCACCCAGTCCCTGGTCCTGATCGCCGCATTGGCCTTGTTGCTGTTCTGGGCGGTCGGCGCCTACAACCGTCTGGTACGGCTGAAAAACATCATCGCCAACGCTTTTGGGCAGATCGATGTGCAGCTCAAGCGCCGCTACGACCTGATTCCCAATCTGGTGGACGCCGCCAAAAAATACCTGTTGCACGAGCGTGAGACGCTGGAAGCGGTGATCGCGGCACGCAACCAGGCGCGTGTGGCCAGTGACGCCGCGCGCAGCCGGCCCACCCATGCGCCGGAAGTTTTGGCGCTGGCTGCGGCTGAGCAGGCCCTGGGCAGCAGCCTGGGTCGCCTGTTTGCCGTGGCCGAGGCTTACCCGGAACTCAAGGCCGACGCGACCATACGCGAGCTCAGCGAAGAGCTGACCAGCACCGAAAACAAGATCGCCTTTGCGCGCCAGGCTTACAACGACTCGGTGCTCGACTACAACAACGCGCAGGCGCAATTTCCCACGCTGCTGATTGCGCGCCTGTTTGGCTTTGCACCCTCGGCCATGCTGCAAGCCACCGAAAACGCGGTGGAGCGGCAAGCCGTGCGCATCCAGATTTAGTGCAACACTAAACGGTCAACCCGGGAGCCTGCCGCAGTGCGTTTTTTCGAGCAGCAGGAGCGGGCACGTGCCCGCACGCGACAGCTGTTGCTGCTGTTTGCGCTCGCGGTCCTGGCGCTGGTGCTGGCCATCAATGCCGCGCTGGCCCTGACCTGGCGCCTGGTCACGCCCGGCTTCAGCGGCTACCCGGCGTATTTTTTCACTGTCAACACCGTCATGACCCTGGTCTTTGTGCTCGGTGGCTGGTGGCTGGAGACCTCCAGCCTGCAGGGCGGCGGTGAAAAGCTGGCTCGGCGCGTGGGCGCGCGCGAGGCCTGGCCCTCCAGCCGGTTGGAAGAGCAGAAGCTGTGCAACATTGCCAGCGAGCTGGCGATCGCTGCCAGCATGCCGGTCCCGCAGGTCATGGTGCTCGACAGGGTAAGCAGCATCAATGCCTTTGCCGCCGGCTGGGATGAGGATGACGCGGTGATTGCCGTCACACGCGGCGCGCTGGACAGCTTGACCCGCGATGAACTCCAGGGGCTGGTGGCCCACGAGCTCAGCCATATCCGGGAGGGCGACACGCGCCTGAACATGCGGCTGGCGGGCATGGTCTTCGGGCTGGAGATGATTTTCAACCTTGGCGTTGGCATGTGCGAACGCGGCGACAACGGCCAGCGCTCGGCGCTTGCACTGCCCGGGCTGGCGATCATGGCGGCCGGCTTTCTGGGCTGGCTGGCGGGCCGGGCGCTGAAGGCCGCCGTGTCGCGGCAACGCGAATTTCTGGCGGATGCGCGGGCCGTCCAGTTCACGCGCAGCAAGGACGGGCTGGGTGGCGTATTGCGCAAAGTGGCGAGAGCCCGGGGTGGGGTGGCCATGCCCAGCCTGCATCCGGCCGTGCAGCACATGTTGCTGGTAGCCGGTGGGGCCAGGGCACACTGGCTGGACTCACATCCACCGCTGGCCGAGCGTATCCGCCGCATTTATGGCCGCGCCATGCCGACGCTGACCGACGGCCAGAAACAGGAGCTGGCCGATCCCTGGGCCGAAGTTCGGCACAAGGACAGCGGCGAATAAGCACATCACAAAAGGTTCGAACAACAGCCAGGCGCAGACCCGCTTCGTACTGGATACTCCCTATGGCCCACATGCGGTGGCGCGTTAAATTGAACAGTTGTAGCAACTGCGAGGAGTAGCCGTGAAGATTGTCCTACCTGCTTTGGCGCTGGCGTTGTGTACGCTTGCTGCGCCTTCCGTGGTTCACGCCCAAAACACGTCGGCGCAGGCCCTGTACGTGCGGGGCCTCGCGGCCACCTGCGCCAATTGCCATGGCACCGACGGCAGGGCGGTACCGGGCTCCACCGTGGTGTCGATTGCCGGGATGGACAAGAACTATCTTGTGACCCAGCTCAAGGCTTTCAAGACCGGCGCTCGGCCGGCCACGGTGATGCACCAGATCAGCAAGGGTTACAGCGACGCCCAGATCGACGTGCTGGCTGGCTACTTTTCAGCACAGAAGAAATAAGGAGAACACTGATGCAACGACGCTCCTTCCTCCAGTCTTCCGCCGCACTGAGCCTGTTTGGCCTGGGCGCCTGCGCCACCACCTCGATTCCTGCCAAAGCCAAGGTGGTGGTGATAGGCGGTGGTTACGGCGGCGCCACCGCCGCCAAATATGTGCGCCTGTTGTCGGACTACAAAATTGATGTGGTCCTGATCGAACCGCAGGCGGCTTTTATTTCGTGCCCGATTTCCAATCTGGTGCTGGCCGGCGCCAAACAGCTCGGTGATATCACCACCCCGTATACCGGCCTGTCCAGAAACCATGGTGTGACCGTGGTGCGCGACATGGCCAGCGCGATTGATACGGCAAGGAAAACCGTCACACTCGCCGGCGGTGCCACCATCAGCTACGACAAGCTGGTGGTTTCGCCCGGTGTGGACCTGATGTACGGCAGCATAGAAGGCCTGCAACAGGCGCAGGCGGCGGGCCAGATATTGCAGGCCTGGAAAGCCGGCCCCGAGACACTCGCGCTGCGCAAACAACTCGAAGCCATGCCCGATGGCGGCGTTTACGCCATCACCATCCCGGAAGCGCCCTACCGCTGCCCGCCCGGCCCGTATGAGCGCGCTTCGGTGATTGCCGGTTACTTCAAGGCGGTCAAGCCGCGCAGCAAGGTGCTGATTCTTGACGCCAATCCAGACGTCACCTCCAAGGGCCCGCTGTTCAAGAAGGTCTGGGCCGAGCAGTACAAGGGCATTGTTGAATACCGCGGCCAGCATAAGACCACTGCGGTCGATGCCAAAGTCGGCGTCATCAAGTTTGATGTGCAGGAAGATGTCAAGGCCAATGTCATCAATGCGCTGCCGTCCATGCGCGCCGGCGCCATTGCGCTGCAGTCGGGTCTCAACAACATGGCCAACAACCGCTGGTGTGGCGTCAACTACCAGACCTTTGAGTCGACAGCGGCCAAAGATGTGTTTGTGCTCGGCGACTCCATCCAGATCGCACCGGCCATGCCCAAAAGCGGCCACATGGCCAACAGCCATGGCAAGGTGGCCGCCGCCGCCATCGTGGCGCAGCTTTCGGGCTGGGAGGTGAATCCCGCACCGATGCTGACCAACACCTGCTACAGCTTTGTGGACAACAAAAATGTGGTGCATGTGGCCAGCGTGCACGAATACGTGGCGGCCGAAAAAACCTTCAAGACGGTGGCCGGCTCGGGTGGTGTCAGCACCGGTCCGACCGAGCTGGAAGGCGTCTATGCGCTGAACTGGGCCAGCAACATCTGGGCCGACACGCTGGTCTGAAATTGGCCTCGGGGGCATCCCAGCTGCGATTGTGCTTTGCAAGCCGGTGCCGCGAACCGGCTTGCCGGGCCTCGGGCGTGGCGGCCCCTTTCCAGTGCATGGCAGGGAGCTGCATGCAGTGAGCGACCGCGGGGGCTTCTTCTGGCTGGTCTAATACGGGTGGTCGCTCATTTCGAACGACATCAATAAGCCCGATGCAAGACAACCCCTCCCAAATTCCCTTGTGGCGCCAGCTCCAGGGGGCGGCTTCCCTGCTGATGGCGGTTCGTGATGGCCAGTCCATGACAGCTGCCCTGGCCGATGTGGACAGTGCGCTGCGTCCCGGCGTGCAGGCACTTGGCTCGCATGTGTTGCGCTGGCTGGGCCGGGCCGAGGCGCTGCGTCAGCAACTGGCCAAACGCCCGCCGCCGCCAGAAGCCGATGCACTGCTGTGTGTGGCGCTTGCGCTGGCCTGCACTGACGCTGCCCACGGGGACGCCGCTGCGGACTGCGATAGCCCTGTCTACACCGCCTACACGCTGGTTGATCAGGCGGTCGAGGCCGCCAAACGCAGCGACAGCACACTGCACCAGGCCAGCTTCGTCAATGGCTGTCTGCGGCGCTTCCTGCGGGAGCGCGATGCGCTGCTGGCGCTGGCCGGCAAAAGTCCGCAGGCGGTGTGGAACCACCCGCAATGGTGGATAGACCGGGTGCGCAAGGACCACCCCGCCTGCTGGCAGGCCATCCTGCAGGCCAACAACAGCCGGGCCCCGCTGATTCTCCGGGTCAATGAGCGAAAAACGACTCAAGCCCAATATCTACGTACACTGGAAGCTACTAATATCATAGCAATTCCGGTGGGTGCGCAGGGTGTCATTCTGGCCCAGGCGCAGGCGGTTCCATCGTTGCCGGGCTTTGCCGAAGGGCATTTTTCGGTGCAGGATGCTGCCGCACAGATGGCAGCGCCGCTGCTGCTCGAAGGACTCACGGCCACCGCGCCGGGCCGCCTCAGGCTGCTGGACGCCTGCGCCGCACCCGGCGGAAAAACCGCCCACCTGCTGGAACTGGCCGACTGCGAACTCACCGCCCTGGACATCGATGCCAGTCGTTGTGAGCGCATCGCGCAGAACCTGCAACGGCTGGGCCTGCAGGCGGATATCCGGGTCGGCGACGCGGCCAGGCCCCAGGACTGGTGGGACGGCCAGGCTTACGACGGCATCCTGCTCGACGCGCCATGCACCGCATCGGGCATCGTGCGGCGCCATCCCGATGTGCGCTGGTTGCGCCGCCCGACCGACATTGCGCAGCTGGCAGCCACGCAGGCCCGTTTGCTTGAAGCCCTGTGGCCCCTGTTGCGGCCCGGCGGCCGCTTGCTGTATTGCACCTGCTCGGTTTTCAGGGCGGAGGGCGAGCAGCAGGCACAAACGTTTGTTACGCACCACACAGATGCCTGTTTCATGCCGTCTCCCGGTCATTTGCTACCCCAAAGTGGGGCAGGGCAAGCGGTCTTCCCGGACAATTTGCAGGGTGAGCACGACGGGTTTTATTACGCAGTTTTTGAAAAACGCAACGCCTGAGGCGGCACTGCGCAGCCTGCTGGCGTTGTGTCTGTGCGCCCTGGTGCTGTGGGCCGCGCCGGCGGCGCAGGCGACCGAAGTCACGCAACTGAAAATGGAGCGCTCCGATGAAGGCGTGTACCTGTCTGCCAGCGTCCAGTTCGACCTGCCTGCTGTGGTGGAAGACGCCATGCTCAAGGGCATTCCGATGTTTTTTGTGGCCGAGGCAGACATCTTCCGCGACCGCTGGTACTGGTACGACAAACGTGTCACCACCGCAACACGCACCATGCGCCTGGCCTACCAGCCGCTGACGCGGCGCTGGCGCCTCAATGTGCTGCCTGGCGCCATCAGCGTCACCGGCCTGCGCGCCTCCTTCAGCCAGAACTACGACAGCCTGCCTGACGCCATCAGCTCGATCCAGCGCCTGTCGCGCTGGCGCATCGCCGATGCGGCCGAGGTCGAGGCCGATGTGCGGCATAAGGTGGAGTTCCGCTTCCGGCTGGACCTGTCGCAATTGCCGCGGCCCTTCCAGATCGGCGTGGCTGGCCAGAAGGACTGGACCATCGCCGTCGAGACCAACCGCGAGCTCATCGTCGAGCCCATCCGGGAAGCGCCCAAGGAGGTGGGCAGAGACAGCGCCAAAGAACCGGCCAAAGAGGCGCTCAAGTGAGCACCGGGGGGCCTGCGTCGCCGCTGAAAAGCAGCCGGGCTTTCCGCTGGACGGTGGGTGTGGGTGTCGGCACGATGGCGGCTCTGGGCCTGGTGCTGCTGTTTTTGCTGACGCAGGCCACCGGCAACCGCGAGCTTTACGAGCGCAACTACGTGTTGCTGTTCGGGCTCAATGTGGCGGTGGCCGGGCTGCTGCTGCTGGTCATAGGCTGGATTGTGCTGCGCCTGCTTCTGCGCCTGCGCAAGGGCAAGTTTGGCAGCCGCCTGCTGGTCAAGCTGGCCGCGATTTTTGCACTGGTGGGGCTGTTGCCCGGCATGATGATTTACGTGGTGTCTTACCAGTTTGTGTCGCGTTCCATCGAAAGCTGGTTCGATGTAAAGGTGGAGGGCGCGCTGGATGCCGGCCTGAACCTTGGCCGGGTCACACTCGATACGCTGGCCACCGAGCTGGCCAACAAAACCCGGGTGGCGGCGAACCAGCTGACGCAAACGCCCGACGCCTCGGCCGGCCTGGCGCTGGAGCGCCTGCGCGAGCAACTGGGTGTCAGCGACGTGGTGCTCTGGACCGCCTCGGGCCAGTTGATTGCCAGCGCAGGCGACTCGCGTTATTCGCTCAAACCGGAGCGCCCGCCGGCGCAGTTGCTGCGCAGCGCGCGCAGCCAGCGCGTGGCCACCCAGATAGAGGGGCTTGACGAGGTGGCTTTGCCGGGCGCAGCCGAGGCCGGGCAAGCCGCCTCGGCCGGGGGGACTGCTTCGGCGCCGCGCATCAAGGCGCTGGCCCTGATCAGCAGCCCGAATGTCGGCCTGCTTGGCGAGGCCCGCTACCTGCAGGTGACCGAGGTGTTGCCCGTCACCCTGGTCGCCAATGCGATTGCCGTGCAGGAGGCCAACCGCGAGTACCAGGAGCGTGCCCTGGCGCGTGGCGGTTTGCGCAAGATGTATATAGGCACACTCACGCTCAGTTTATTTCTGGCGGTGTTTGGTGCCGTGTTGCTGGCGGTGCTGCTGGGCAACCAGCTGGCGCGGCCCCTGTTGCTGCTGGCAGAAGGCGTGCGCCAGGTGGCGCAGGGCGACCTCACTCCCAAAGCGGCCCTGCAAGGCAAGGACGAACTCGGTGGCCTGACCCGCTCCTTTGCCGACATGACCCAACAGCTCGCGGATGCGCGTGGTGCGGTGCAGAAAAGCATGGATCAGGTCGATGCGGCGCGCGCCAACCTGCAGACCATCCTGGACAACCTGACCGCCGGTGTCATGGTGCTGGATCTTCAGGGGCGCATCCAGACCAGCAACCCCGGGGCCACGCGGATTTTGCGCGCGCCGCTGGCGGCTTACCACGGGCGCGCGCTGGGCGACATCCCGGGCCTTGAAGCGTTTGCGCAGGGTGTGCAGGCGCAGTTTGACACCTATTTCGGGGAGAACACGCTGCACGGCATTGAGCACTGGCAGCAGTCCTTCGAGCTCAATACCGCGCAACCCGGTTCACCCGACAACGCCATCACGCTGATCGCGCGCGGCGCAAAAATGCCGGGCGACGAATGCCTGCTGGTGTTTGACGACGTCTCCGAGATGGTGTCGGCCCAGCGTGCCCAGGCCTGGGGCGAGGTGGCGCGCAGGCTGGCCCATGAAATCAAGAACCCCCTGACACCGATCCAGCTGTCGGCCGAACGGCTGGAGATGAAGCTGACCGGCAAGATCGCCGAGCCCGAGCAGGCCCTGTTGACCAAGTCGGTCAAAACGATTGTGGATCAGGTCGATGCCATGAAACGTCTGGTCAATGAGTTCCGGGACTATGCGCGCCTGCCGGCGGCAGAGCTCCAGCCGCTGGACCTCAATGCGCTGGTGGGCGACGTGATGCAGCTGTATGCCAGCGACAACGCTGTGGTGCCCGTGTGCACCGAACTCGACACCCATTGCCCCGCCATCAAGGGCGACGCGCAACAGATCCGGCAGGTCATACACAACTTGTTGCAAAACGCCCAGGATGCCCAGGAGGGCAGGCCGAACGGCAAGGTGGTCCTCAAAACCGAGTACTCCCCGACCTCCCGGCGCGTACGCCTGACCGTGCGTGACAACGGGGCCGGCTTCCCCGAACACATCCTGAAACGGGCATTTGAGCCCTATGTCACCACCAAGGTCAAAGGCACCGGTCTGGGGCTGGCTGTGGTCAAAAAAATTGCCGACGAGCATGGCGCGCGTATCGATATTTCGAACCGGGTGGTCGACGACGTCGTGCAGGGCGCCCAAGTATCGTTATCATTCGCGGTGGTGACTTAACAACACTGCGGGCGACGGTCGGGGGGCCGCGGGAATCGATAACTGCTGGCAGGGATAGCAATTCAATCATGGCAAACATTCTGGTAGTTGACGACGAGCTGGGCATACGCGATTTGCTCTCTGAAATTCTCAACGACGAAGGGCATCAGGTCGAACTGGCAGAAAATGCCGCGCAGGCTCGCAGCGCACGCAGCCGCGGCCGGCCCGACCTGGTGCTGCTCGACATCTGGATGCCGGACACCGATGGTGTCACCCTGCTCAAGGAGTGGTCGTCCAGCGGCCTTCTCAGCATGCCGGTGATCATGATGAGCGGCCACGCCACCATAGACACGGCGGTGGAAGCCACCAAAATCGGCGCCATGGCGTTTCTGGAAAAACCGATCACCCTGCAAAAGCTGCTCAAGGCGGTTGAACAAGGCCTGGCCAAGTCTGCCGGCCGCAAACCGGTCAACCCGCCCGCCACCCTGCTGCATGCGGTAGAGCTGACACTGGAAGCCGCAATGACGGGCGCCGCCATGCCGCTGCCCATGGACCTGGGCCCGCAGGCGACGCAGAGTTTTCTGCTGGAAAAACCGCTGCGCGATGCGCGCGACGAGTTTGAAAAAGCCTACTTCGAGTTTCACCTCGCCAAGGAGGGCGGCTCCATGACCCGCGTGGCCGAAAAGACCGGGCTGGAGCGCACCCACCTGTACCGCAAACTCAAGCAGCTCGGCGTGGACCTGACCCGGGGCAAGCGCGCAGCCTGATATATAATAGAGGGCTCAGGCCCGGTAGCTCAGTCGGTAGAGCAGAGGATTGAAAATCCTTGTGTCGGTGGTTCGATTCCGCCCCAGGCCACCAGCATCCATGCGCCCCAGCGCCCTTTTCGGGTTCTGGGGCGTTTCTACAATTCGGGCCCGTTTTCTACAAAAGCGCCAAACACCTCACCTCCTAAACCATTCCCAAGCGTCTTTTGGCAGTAATCCGAACCTTTCGGACCTATCAACGGCGACTACTAGGTGGGTTGTTTTTAGGCCGTGAGCCTGTGCTGTATTTGTGTAGTGCGATGACAGTTGCTCGGCAGACATCTCCGTGCCAATGAGATAGCTACTTTTTATGTAGTGGAAATATCTTTTAATCCGGGGATCACCCGTAAAAGCGTCATGAAACGCTTTGTAGGCCGCGTTCGGATCGCGGTCGAAGGTGACAACATAGAACTTCATTTCGAGGTTCCTTGCTGCGTTGAATTACCAATTTGAGGAGGTTCGTTCACCGGCGGTAGTGTCGGTTGTTCATACACTTCCCCGGGGATAGTTTTTGTCTCGGTGCCCATAGACTCAAGCTCATACTTTTTGATGCGCTGGACATGACTTTCAGAACGGCAAAAGTCTGGGTCGGTGTGTGCCTTCCACGCAAATAACGGCACAAACGAGATCACTGGAACTCCGATTAGAAGCAGTGCTAAAACGTCCGTAAAAGGCCGCAAAGGAAACCCTGCCAATATGGATATTCCTGCACCAATTGATAGAAGAAAATAGATTAAGAATGGCCGAAATCCGCTAGATTTTTCGGTCTTTGCAAACCAATCTTGAGCGGATTTAAGCCAATCTAATGGATTGAAAGGGTTGGACACGTTTCGCTTTCGTAGCTCTGAGAATAGCTTTCGGGCCAAGTCGCAAACTTTATGAAGTACCACATCTTATAAGTTAAAGTTTTTCTACCTCAAGTTATCTTAATGGTCTTACTCTTTCGCCAGCCCGAGCTCGCACGTAATGCTCAGTCATGCCCCGGTTTTTGTGCCCGAGGAGTGACTGAGAGTGCGCCAAGTCACCGGTATCCGTAGCCGCCTTTGCTCGAATATCCCGAAACTGAAAATCCACCTCTGCAGCCGTCCGCGCCTTGTCAAAGCGTGAGCGCAACGCAAACTGGCTAAGCGGCTGGCCGTTCTCATCCTGTACCAAATAAGCGCCTATGGCCCGCCGTGGGCGCTCGTTGATGCGGTTGATGACCGAGGCCAGCTCTCCGGTGATCTCAATGCCTAGCCTGGCTCCCGTCTTGTTCTGGACAATCCAGAGCGCACCGTCCCGGATATCTGTCCGCTTGAGCTTGAGCACGTCCGCAGGCCGCTGGCCGGTCAGTAGTGCTAGGTCCATAGCGTCGATCACGGTGGAATGGGCGTGGGCTTTCACCTGGTCAAATTCCGCGTCTGTGATGTACCTGGAGCGCCCGGTCTCCTTGAAGCCCTTAACCCCTTGGCATGGGTTCTGGAGCGCCGTGTAGCCCCATTCCCGCGCTTTGTTGAAGATGTGGGAGAGCAGGGCCTTCTCGCGGTTAGCGCGCACCTTGGCGGTTTGGCCTCGAATGTCCATGTATTCCCGGACGTGCATAGGCGCTATGGCGTGGATAGGGACGTGGGCAAAGACTTTGAGGAGGTTGGCCAGCTCCTTGTCGTTGTCTTTACGGGTTTGAACGCTCTTGGTCGGGAATATCTCCCGGACATAGCGGCGTGCGACCACTGAAAACAGCTTGCTTGACTCATCCTCACGGACACATTCCCGTTGAGCCCACAGCCGGAGCGCTTCGGCACGGTCGCTGGAGAGCTTCGTCCATATCCGAGGCGCTGAGCCACTGACGTGATACCAGACCTTTCCCTTCTTGTGAAAGCGGGGAGGGTCGTCGTAATTGGATTGGCGGCGACGTCCCATCACCTGGTCCGCAATGCGTGGAAATTGGGGCGCGCATAAGTCTCTTGCGTTTCGGAAAAGCAGCCCAGCATCTTTTCGGCGTATTTGCGTGCAATGACTGGCTTACTGTTCCCATTGAGCTCAAAGCGCCAGCCTTTGGCGCGCAGCCACTTTGTCTGATGTGCTGGCAGCTTGTACCCGGTTAGTGTTTCGATTTCGTCTGAGACCAGAAACAGCGACGGTTGATTGGTGGTGGCAGTCATGCCGTGAACTCCGTCTGGGGGTTCAACGTCGAGTAGGGTCCGTCCGCCCACCGCAAAGGTAATTGAGCATTGGGATACAGAAACATGCCGGTAGACGTGAAAACTCTTCGGTACATGGGCGCAATAATTTCTCCCGTTGCGCACACCACACGACGACCGTGGGTCGTTTTAACTTCTCCGACGCCATATTGCTGTTTGCACCAACCGGGAAGGTTGAGCCAGGAGCAAATGTTGCGGGATTGCTGGTTAAGTCCTCCTGATCCATGAATACGCACTCCTTTAGGAAACCGATGGGCTGGGGTGATCTTGGAGAGGTACTTCATGAGGTACCCCACACCGCTTCGGGCGATGATTCGCTGGGTCATGCCATGTGGCCACCAGCCTTGCTTGTCGAGCTTGGGTAGCTGGATTCTTTTGGGAAGCCAGACCGCGAGGTGGTAGTGCAAGGCCCCGCGCTGCTGAAGCTCAGCTACCCAGACATAGCGGAAGGGGACGCCCCTTCGCTTGCACCACTTCCGGATCGCTTTGAGACAGTCGGAGATATGGCGAGGGCGCCAGTCGTGCACCCCGCGATAAGTGAGAGTGACAAACCAGAGGTTTTCGCGGAAGCCTTTGGGCCTGTTTACGCTGTGGAGTTGCCCACGCGCCCAGATTTGGGTTCTGAGCTTTCTGACACGACGCTTTTGGACGAGGTCGTCATCAAAGCTGATTTCAAGGCATTCAGGCGGGCCACTTGTTTTAAATGAGACAAGCCCAGGGGGAGGCAGCGCCGCCCCGGTGTCCCCGCTGCGCGGGGCCCCTCCGGTCGGCGCTGCCGCGCCGCCTGGTTCTGTTGAATAAGGTAAAGGGGATTTCATGCTCCCTATTTAAAGGGAGCATTAAGTTCCTGTCAAGGGATTTTAGGTTCCCTTATTTGGACAAAGCTCGTTTGTCGAGATCGAGCGTCGTTTTTTCGTCGCCTGAGACTAGCTTCCAGAAATTTTGGACGCTTTGGATTACCTTGTAGGCGTTGGTACGGTCCGCATCAGGCCCGTACTCTGGGAAAACTTCGCTGATCTTGAGGCCCAGGATGGCTTCGTACTTCGCGATCGTACGTTTACTGTGCACCAGGTATAAAACTCGCCAGCCGAAGTGAAATCCCACCATGTACATCCCTAGTGCCGACTCCAATTCATCAATCTGGAAGCCTGTCTGCCGAATGACGCGATCCATTACGGCATACCGCTCCGCTACCTCCTTAGAAGTTGCAGGGGGCGTCTTGGTTTTGGTTGGTTTAGGGGCCGGATTTTTAGCCATAAGCTAAGCATACGCCAAAAGGGCCTTGAGGTTCCCTGGGGGCTTCGCTTCGCTACATGGGGTTGCACCCCATACCCGGCGTGCCGCCCCCTTTTCGGGGCCCCCTGCTGCCGCCATTGGGGGGAACATGTCCAAGGCGGACTTTCGAGCGGATTTGGTTGGTGTAGGACCGCACCTACGAAAGGTTTTGTGTTCTTCCGTTGCGAATAATGCGAATGTTGCGTATATTTCGCTTAGGACTCAAAGAAGTCCGAATTACGGTCGACAACTGCAGGAGAAAGAAATGACCCAACAAGTACTGGACTCTGCCAGCGAAGCGGAAGCTGAGATGGCAGGTACGGCGCGAGCTTGCCTCGTGGCAGCTTTGGATCACTCCAAAGCGGAACAGATCAAAGTGACGATTGAGATGGACGGAGGGGCAGGTGAGGCCCCGGTGCTGAACCTTCCTCCGCGAGCGCTACGGTTTTTTGCGGACGTCTTACGGCAGATGGCTAAGCGCGAACCAATGCTTCTAGTGCCCCAGAAGCACGAGTTAACGACTCAGGAAGCAGCAGCATTTCTAAATGTGTCGAGGCCCTTCGTGATTAAAGAGATCCAGGCCGAGAGATTGAAATGTCGGCTCATAAACCGACATCGCCGCATTGAATTTGAAGAGCTATTGCGCTACCAGAAAGACCAAAAGCGGCGTTCCAACGATGCACTCAAGAGGCTTAGTAAACTTTCCCAAGAGCTTGGGGAAGAACTTTAAGTGGCAGGTAGCGCACGTTACACAGCAGTTCTGGATGCAAACGTCTTGTATCCGGCGCTCTTGCGAGACGTGTTGCTAAGCCTCGCCCATGCAGACCTCTACAGCGCCAAATGGACTGAGCATATTAAAGATGAATGGACGCGTTCTCTTTTGAGGGATCGTCCAACCATGGGGGCTCAAATTGCGGCCGCTGCGGAAGCAATGGAGGCCGCCATTCCGGATTGCTTAGTCAGCGGATATGAGCATCTCATCGATGGGTTAGTGCTTCCTGATCCGGACGATCGTCACGTTCTGGCCGCTGCGATAACTGGACATGCGGATGCAATCATTACTTGGAACGAAAAAGACTTCCCCAGAGATGTCCTGGACCCATTCGGAATAGAGCTGCAGACGCCAGACGAATTTGTTCTGAATCAGGTCATGCTGCGAGGCGTAATCGCGTTGACAGCAATAAAGGGAATGCGTGAGCGATGGGAGCGCCCTCAATTCACCGCGCTGGCCTTGGTGGATCTTCTGGAGAAGCGCGGGTTGCCTCAAACGGCGGCGCACCTTCGAGACGTCGTTGACCTCATCTAGGGCAGCGAAGTCCCTATGCGCCTTCTACAAAACACGGAACTCCGGGTTGCTTTCCAATGAGAAAAGATTGGATAGTTCGGACGGATTGTAGAAAGAAGTCCGGTTAACTCCATGTCAGACCTCATTCCTTTGGAAGATTGAAAATCCTTGTGTCGGTGGTTCGATTCCGCCCCAGGCCACCAGATGCGCAAGCCCTTGATTCCTAACGGATTCAGGGGCTTTTTTATTGGCGCCGCAGTGCCCCGCGTCCGACCTTTGCCAGCAGCTTGCAGGCAGCGCCGGTCCGCCGGACTGATTTTTGCCGACAGCCCTCGTTCTCCTGAATCAAATCGGGCTCTGGCCCATGCCAGACAAGCGTATGCAGCTATGAAAATCAGAGCGCGCTCAGGCGTTCAAATGGCCCGAAGCACGGCCAGAAAGCCGTCCATGTCCTTGCCGCCTTCTTCACGGATCACGCTGGGTTCCAGGCTCTCGACCTGAAAGCCGTGGCTGGCGGCCAGGCGCTGGATGTAGGCGACGGAATGGGCGTAGCGGCGTGTCGGGCGCAGCACCAGGTCTTCGTCGTCGCTGCTTTCAAACGAAAAGGCAAACAGGCTGCCTTGACGCAGTGCCCGGGCCGTGGTGCGGAAGACCTCTTCGAGTGCGCCGACGTAGATAAAGACATCGGTGGCCACCACCAGGTCAAAGCTGGCGCTGTGCGGCGCCAGGAAGGTGGTCAGGTCGCTGCACACCAGCTCGTCGTAAAGTCCGCGTTTGCCGGCCATCTCCAGCATGTTGGGTGACAGGTCGACACCCGTCATGCGGCGTGCCAGCGGTTTGAGCAGCGGCCCGCACAGGCCGGTGCCACAACCCAGGTCCAGCACATCCAGGCCGGTGGCGGGTTGCAGTTTGAAAATCTGCTGGCAGATCAGCTCCGGCGTCTGGTATTTCAGCCGGCCCTGCAGGTGCTCATCAAAGTGTTCTGCGTACCAGTCGAACAGGTTGACCACATAACGCGCTGGTGCCGTGACCGGCGCGGCGTCCCCACCCAGCGATGCCAGGGCATAGGTCAACTCGGCCGTGTCGCCGCCCAGCGCCAGCGCCTGGCGAAAGGCCTGCGCCGCGTCGTCGGGGCGCTTGAGCATCAACAGCGTTTCGCCGCGGTCCGAATGCATTTTTGCGTCGCCCGGTGTGAGGCTGATGGCGCGGTCGTAGTCCTGCAGGGCCTGGTCCAGAATTTTCAGCCCCGCCAGCAAACCGGCGCGGGTGGCCAGCGTCGAAGCGTCATCCGGGTTGAAGCGCAAAGCCCGGTCCAGGACGGCGATGCAGTCTTGCGGCGGCTTTTTCAGCTTGTGCATGACGAAGGCCAGGCGCACCAGCGCCTGTTGGTAGTCGGGCTTGAGCTGAACCGCGCGGCTGTAGCAGGCCAGTGCATCCTCCAGGCGTTTGTCGTGCTGGTGCACCAGGCCCAGGTGGTAGTGCGCTTCAGGCAGGTCGGGGGCGATCTTCAGGGCGCGCTGTATGTTTTCAACCGCCTCCTCGTGCTGCTGCAGGGCAAACAGGGCGTGGCCACGGTTGTTGAGCACTTCGGGGTTGTCCGGCCGCAGCCGCAGGGCCTCGCTGTAATCGGCCAGCGCTTCGGCCAGCCGGTTCAGGTTGTGCAGGCAGAACCCCCTGTGGGTCAACGCTTCCAGCAAGTCGGGCTGAAGCCGAAGTGTTTCATTCAGGCTGGCGACCGCCTCCTCGTAACGTGACAGAAAGCGCAGGGCCTTGCCGCGCGTCATGTGGCAGCGCGCATTGGCAGGCTGCAGCGCCAGCGACTGGTCGCATCGCTCCAGGGCCTGCGCGTACAGGCCCAGGTAAAACAGCACTTGCCCCAGATTGGCCAGTACATCCGGGTCGCCCGGGGCGAGCGTCAGGGACGTCTCCATCAGCCTTCGGGCATAAAACTGGTTGCCCTTCTGGCTGACGATCACGCCCAGCAAGTGCAGCGCATGGTGGTGGTTGCGATGCACCGCCAGAATTTGCTCGTACAGGATTTGGGCTTGCGCCAGCTGGCCCTGCTGCTGCAGTTCTATCGCCTGTTTGAAGGCCGCTTCCGCCTCGGTCTGGTTCATGGGTTGCTTCCTTTCATCGACGCCGGACTTTGTGCTGGTCGCCGATTGTGCCGGTCAGCCGAAAGGGCGCGCGCGGGGACGGGTGAGCGGGGGGTGAAGGGCGCGGCTGCTAGGCGGGCGGACGCGGGCTGTCGGTCAGCGGCTGTGTCACCGCTTCATTGGCAACAATTTCGGCCAGCAGGCCTATCCACCAGTCGCGGCGCTTTTGTGCGGCCTGGATGGAGTGGTCGTCCATCTCGGAAAACAGCGTCTTGATGCTCAGGCCCTCGCAGACCTCCAGGAAGTCCTTGGACGCCAGTGCCAGCTGGTCGCCATTCATGCGCCGCATGACCGACAGCAGCATGGCGGAGTCGATCGCCACCACCATCCGCAGACTGGCTATTTCTGATTGCAGCATGTCCAGCTTGTCCATAACCCGCTCTTTCAAAAAATGTGCGCTGCCGATTCACCTTGTTGGTGCGCGTCTTCCGATGTTGACCCGCATGTTAGCCGCCGCAGGGTGCCGGACTGTCAAGCGTGAACCTGCAACGGTGCAGCAGCGACGTTAATTCCCCGCCGGATAGGGGCGCGGACGTTTCCTGTAATTTAATCCCACGCCGCGAACAAAAAGTAACCATTGCGCACAATTTCCGCCGGGGATATCTTCTCTATCCGCAGTGAAGGCCTGTCATCAGCAGGTCACATCGATCTGCAAATCTGCCGAAAGTTAGTATTTACGTATTGCCTAGACGGGTTTTGTAATGTAAAAACCACCAAACGTAAGAGTTGTGTTTTGGCGGCCGGATTTCTGGGCGCTGATTCTTGCTGCATTGTTATCAACCTTTTTCAAGGGGAATTTATGTCTGACAGTTTGCAAAAGTGGGTAGGTCGCAACCGGCCACCACGGGTTCAAATTACGTACGATGTCGAGATTGGCGATGCAGTCGAGAAGAAGGAACTCCCGATGGTGGTGGGCCTTTTGGCCGATCTGTCGGGTCAGCCCGCCACGCCGCTGCCCAAGCTCAAGGATCGCCGACTGGTCGAAATTGACCGCGACAACTTCAACGAGATCATGGGGAAAATTTCTCCCCGCCTGGACATCTCGGTGCCTGACGCCATGAAAGGCGAGGGCAACATCAAGGTCGAGCTGAACTTCAAGGAGTTCGATGACTTTCACCCCGAGGCCATCGTCAAACAGGTTCCGCGCCTGGCCAAGCTGCTCGAGGCGCGCCAGCAACTACGCGACCTGCTGGCCAAGCTTGACGGCAATGACGAACTCGACACCCTGCTCGAAAACATTGTCCTGAGCACCGAAGAGCTGAAAACACTGCAGACCCAGGCCAATGCCGGCGCCGAAGCCGCAGCAGACGCTCCAGCCGCCGAAACCCCGGCTGCCTAAATAAACCATCCCGGTCTGTGCCTCGGCACATATCTCATTTTTTGGAACGGTGATTGATATGGCTACTAAGAAATCAGAAGCGGGCGGCGCAGCAGCTGCCACCAGTGAAGCCGGTGAGTTGGGTCTTCTGGACCGAATCATCGTTGAGGGAAACATGGCGGTTGAGCCCTCACAGGGCACCTATGCCAAAAAACTGATCGGTCAGTTTGCCTCGCAAATTCTCGACGAAGGCATGAAAGCCAGCCCTGACAAGGGTGTGGTGGCGATGATCAACGAGCGTGTCGCCGAGATCGACAAACTGCTGTCCGACCAGCTCAATGAAATCATGCATGACGCCTCTTTCCAGGCGCTGGAGGCGTCATGGAGAGGCCTGCACGACATGGTTTTTGGTACGGAAACCAGCACGCGGCTCAAGTTGCGCCTGCTCAACGTGACCAAAAAAGAGCTGCTCAAAGATCTCGAGTCCGCAGTGGACCACGACATGAGTGTTCTCTTTAAGAAGGTCTATGAAGAAGAGTACGGCACCTTTGGCGGCCACCCCTACTCGTTGCTGATCGGTGATTACACCTTTGGCCGGCACCCGCAGGACATGGCGCTGCTTGAACGCATGTCCAAGGTGGCCGCAGCGGCGCATGCGCCTTTCATTGCAGCGGCTTCGCCAGCCTTGTTTGACATGAAGTCTTTCACCGAGCTGGGTGTTCCGCGCGACATGTCCAAAATCTTTGAAAGCGCCGAGCTCGCAACCTGGCGCGGCTTCCGCGAGTCGGAAGACTCGCGTTACGTGTCCCTGGTGTTGCCCAGCTATGCGGCCCGCCTGCCCTACGGTGCCAAAACCATCCCGGTCGAAAACTTCAACTTCGAGGAAGACGTTGACGGCAAAGACCACTCCAAGTACCTGTGGGCCAACTCGGCTTATCAGCTGGGCCTGCGCATCACCGACGCGTACGCCAAGTACGGCTGGTCCACGGCCATACGCGGCGTGGAAGGTGGCGGCAAGGTCACCGGCATGACGGCCCATGCCTTCAAGACCGATGAAGGTGATGTGGTTCTCAAGTGCCCGACCGAAGTGCTGATCACGGACCGCCGCGAAAAAGAGCTGAACGATCTCGGCTTTATCGCCATTGTCAACTCCAAGGGCTCCGACTTCGCCTCCTTCTTCGGTGGCCAGACGGTCAACAAGCCCAAGCTGTACAACAAGGACGCGGCCAATGCCAATGCGCAGTTGTCGGCCCGCTTGCCCTACGTGCTGGCAGCGTCGCGTTTTGCGCATTACATCAAGGTGATCATGCGCGACAAGATTGGCAGTTTCCAGACGCGCGGGCAGGTGGAAACCTTCCTCAACAACTGGATTGCAGACTATGTGTTGCTCAACGAGTCAGCCCCTCAGGAAATGAAAGCGCGCTTCCCGCTGGGTGCCGCCCGCATTGACGTGACGGAAGTGGCGGGCAAGCCGGGCGCTTACCAGGCCACCTGCTTCCTGAAGCCGCATTTCCAGATGGAAGAGTTGACGGCTTCCATCCGTCTGGTGGCCGAGTTGCCGGCCGCAGCAGGTTGATGCGGCCCAGCGACCGGCGCGTTTAAAAAGAAGAGGAGCCCCGAATGTCAGGGGCTCCCATCACCTATTTGGTTATTTACGGAGTGACTCATGATCTATCTCAAAATTGATTCCATCAAAGGCAATTGCACGGAAGACCCCTACAAGGAACAAATCATCCTGGACTCGTTCAGCCATGGTTTGAGCCAGTCCCTGACGTCCCGCCCGGGCAATACCGAGCGTACGTCGGACGGCCCCCAGTTTTCGGAGATGAACTTCACCAAGACCATGGACTCCTCCTCGCCCGGCCTGTACCAGGCCTGCGCCGGTAACCTGAAATTGGGCACAGCCACCGTCTCGGTCACGCGTATTGAGGGTGCCAAGGTCATGTCCACCATCACCTATGTGCTGGGTGACGCGATGATCTCCGGCATCAGCACCTCCGGCTCCGGCGGCGGTGACCTGCCTTCAGAGAGCTTCAGCATCAACTTCACGACCATCACGTCGCAGATGACCCAGCAAAATCCCGATTCCACCAAGAAGGGCGTCGCCCCATTTGGCTGGGATCTCAAAGAGGGCAAAGCCCTCGCGCCTCCCGCCTGATCAATGTGGCATTTCCCCCGATGTCAGCCGGTCTCTTGAGGTACGCAGGCCATCATGTCGGAACTCGTCCGAGGCTCACCGCTCCCTTTGTTTGATCGACTGTCTTCGGCGGAAGGCTCGGAAGGCAGCCGCCGCCAGTTGCTGACCCCCGAACAACTCGAACTGTCCATAGGGCGGGAACTTTCCCGTCTGTTGAACACCCGCTCGCGCCTGAAACCTTCGGAATACGCTTCCAGCACAGGCACGACGCTTGACTATGGAATTCCGGATATTTCAGCGTTGTCGCCCAAATCCCACCCCGATCTTGATCTGCTCCAATCGACCATTCGCCAGGCGGTCAATCATTACGAGCCCCGTTTGCAGGATGTCTCGGTGAAGGCGTTTCCCGCCAGCGGGGCGCGCAGCAGCGCGACTTTGCTGATAGCCGGCACTGTCACCATAGGGCTGAAATTGCGCCAGTTGAATTTTGAGCTCCAGCTCGATCAGCGGCCCGGCGCCCAAGCGAAAGCGGCCTGAAAGTGGCCGAAATCCTGCACAACGACCTGCTGCAATACTACAAACGCGAACTCGTTTACCTGCGCGACCAGGGCTCGAATTTTGCCAAGCGTTACCCCAAAGTCGCTGCGATGCTGGCGCTTCACGGAACCGAGTCGCTGGACCCGCACACCGAGCGGCTGATCGAGTCGGTGGCCTTTCTGGCCGCCAGGGTGCACCAGGATCTGGACCGGGAATTTCCCCAGGTAGCGGCCGCGCTGCTCGACAATCTGTGCCCTTCGCTGGTCCAGCCCGTCCCGTCCATGACCGTGGCCCAATTTCAGCTGGATCCCAGTCAGGGCAAGGTGACCGCAGGCTTCAAGATCCCGCAGCACACCGCCCTGTATGCCAGTGCTTCGAACGGGCAGCAATGCCGTTTCCGCACCGCCTGGGATACGGTGTTGTGGCCGGTCAGTGTAGCCAGGGCGGTCATCGAAGGCGGTGGCTCGAGTTTGAGGCTGACCTTTGAGTGCAATGCTGAAACTGATTTTGCAGAGCTGGAAATGGACAGCCTGCGGCTTCATTTGCAGGGCGACTGGATGACCACCATGCCGCTGTACGAGTTTCTGGTGGCAGATGTGGTCAGCGCCTGCATCACGCCGGAAAATGGCGTGTCCCGGTACTTGCCCATGGGTTCCTGGCGTGAAGTGGGGTATGGCGAGGCAGAAAATGTTCTGCCCTTGCCGGCCAATGCCCAGCCGGCCTATGGTCTGATGCAGGAGTACTTCGCCTTTCCCAGGAAGTTTCACTTCTTTGACCTGCTCAATATCCGCACCCACGCCGGCCATTGCAGGCGCTTTGACCTGGTCCTGACGCTGGACCAGCCGGCGCGCGGACTGGGCGGTGTGTCGGCGGACAACTTCCGCCTCGGATGTACGCCGGTGGTGAATCTTTTCCCAAAAACCAGCGAACCCATCCTGGTGGACCACCGCCACTACGAGTACCTTCTGGTGGCTGACCGCCAGCGCGAATCCACGACAGAGGTGCACTCCATTGTGTCTGTGACGGCCTCTGACCCGAATGCGGAGAGGCCGGTGATCGTGCCCAGTTTTTCTGCGCTGGGCCATATCCGGGCGGATGCACACACCAGCTTCTGGTCGTCGCGGCGCGAGCACAGCCTGCGCAAGGACATCTCCGGCACGGATGTGTTCCTGTCCTTCGTCGATCAGGGCAACACCCTGAAGACGCCGGCCGAGCCGGTGGTGTTTGCCAATTTGCTGTGTACCAACCGGCGGCTTGCGGAGCAGGTGCCCATTGGGGCCCGCATGGTGGCCGAAGGCGTTTCAAAGACCGCGAGTGTGCGCTGCCTGTACGAGCCCACCTCCCAGCGCAATCCGCCCCTGGGCAGTGAAACCCTGTGGCGGCTTGTCTCGTTGCTGACGCTCAACCACCAGTCGCTGGTGGACGGGTCCACGGGCAAAGACCAGTTGCGCGAAATGCTGACTTTGTTCGCATCGGACAGCACGCGCGACCATGAACAGATTCGCGGCATCAAGGACTTGCAGGCGCGCAGCATCACCGGCAGGGTCGGGCATGACGCCTGGCGTGGCTACTGCCGCGGCACGGAGGTCACACTGGAGTTTGACGAAGAAGCGTTTGTGGGAGGGTCGCAGCTTCTGATGTCGGCTGTGCTGGCGCGGTTTTTTGCCATGTACACCTCCGTCAACTCATTTGTTCAATTGGGCGTACACCGCGGCGATGAGGTATGGAAACAATGGGAACCGATGAGCGGCCGCCAGCTGGTGCTCTAGTCGAACGACTGGTCGCCAAGCCGCAGGGCTTCAATCTTTTTCAGGCCATCAGCCTGCTGGAACGAGCGTCGCCGCTGCTGGCGCCCGTGGGGCGGGGTGCCGGCGAGACCGAATCGGTGCGCCTGAGTTCGGTGGTCTCGCTCGGCTTCCAGCCCAGTGATGTCAGCAAGGTCAGCGCAGGCCCCGAAGGCGCCGAGGCCTGGACCTTGTCCACAGCCGTCTTGTCGCTGGCCGGCGCGCACGGACCGCTGCCCCTGCCGTTTACCGAAATGGTGCTCGAAAGAACTGCCGCGCGTGACCATGCCACCGCAGATTTTCTGGATATCTTCAACCACCGTTTCCTGGCATTTTTGTTCCGCAGCCGCAAGAAGCACCACATGGGGCTGAACTGGCAGTCGCCCCAGTCCTCATCGCTGGCGGCATGCCTCGATGCGCTCAGTGCGCTGGGTCTGAAAACCGGTACCGGTGCGCCTGAGGGCGAATCCAACTGGCTCAGGCATGCAGGCTTGCTCGGCGGGGCGCCAAGGTCGATGAGCGGGCTGCTGGCCATGCTTTCGGACCGGCTGGCTGTCACCGCCAGGGGCCAGCAGTTTTGCGGCGGCTGGAGAAATCTGGAGCCGCGCGACGTGGCCAGGCTGTCGGCCCGCAGGCCCGCCCGTGCACCGCGTCTGGGGCGTTCAGCGGTGTTGGGGCGGCGGGTCTGGGACCAGACCGCCGGCATCACGCTGGAGCTGTCGGGCTTGCCGCTGCGCCGCTTGAGGCGCTTGCTCAGGGGTGGCGAAGAGCATGAGCTGCTGCGCTGGATGGTTCGTCGCTATCTGCAGCAGGATGTAGGTGTCGAGATGGTTCTCAGGCCCGAGGTGCGGGACGTCAGGCCCAGTGTTCTCGGTGGAAAAGAGACGCTGATGCTGGGCTGGACCGCCTGGCTGGTCAGCAGCGCGCCCTGCGCCGGCACGCTGGCACCGGCGCGCTTCAAACTGCATGACGATGCCCCCACAGGCAAGGTCTGAACGAAACGGCACAAGAAGATGGACATCGACATTCGTACCCTGCTGGGCAAGCTCAACCCCGAGTGCAAGCGTGCTCTTGAAAAAGCCGCCGAGCTGTGTGTGCAGCAGACCCATTACAACGTGGATGTGGAGCACCTGCTGTTCAAGCTGATTGAGACCGAAGCGCCTGACGTCGGACTTATCTTTCCGGAATACGACATCAAGCGGGACGTCATCCTTTCGCAGCTGCAGGAGGCGATGGACCGGTTCAAACGCGGCAACGGGCGCACGCCGGCCCTGTCGCCGCATCTGGCGCCCTTGTTCCAGGAGGCCTGGTTGCTCAGTTCCATGCTGCTTGGTGAGCAGCAGGTACGGTCCGGCACCTTGCTGCTTGCCTTGCTGGAGGTGGACAGCCTGCGCGGCGCACTGATCGAGTCAGCGCCTGGCCTGCTGCAGATACCACGCGAAAGCCTGCGCAAAAACCTGGCCGACGTGCTGGCCAGTTCGGCCGAAGACGCGGGCGGTGTCGTGCGCTCATCGGCCAGTCCGGCCGCCATGCCCACAGCTGGCGCCAACGCTGCAGCGGCAGCTGGTTCCGGCGCGGATATGCCGGCGCCGCAGATGCCCAGCATGCGGCGCGGGGCCTCGTCCCACCCCTCGCTGGACCTGTACACCGTGGACATGACGGAGCAGGCCCGGCAAGGGAAAATTGATCCGATTCGTGGCCGCGACGGGGAGATTCGCCAGATCATTGATGTCTTGCTCAGGCGCCGACAAAACAACCCGATCCTGACGGGTGAAGCGGGTGTTGGAAAAACCGCAGTGGTCGAGGGTTTTGCGCAGCGCGTGGTGCAAGGTGATGTGCCGCCCGCGCTGCAGAAAGTGTCTGTGCGTTCGCTGGACCTGGCCTTGCTGCAAGCCGGCGCGGGGGTCAAGGGAGAGTTCGAAAACCGTTTGAAATCCGTGATTGCCGAGGTCAAGGCCTCACTGGTTCCGATTGTGCTGTTCATTGACGAAGCGCATCAGCTGATAGGCGCGGGTGGTGCAGAGGGCCAGGGCGATGCTGCCAACCTCCTCAAGCCGGCCCTGGCGCGCGGCGAGCTGCGCACGATTGCCGCCACCACCTGGGCCGAGTACAAAAAATATGTCGAACGTGACCCGGCGCTGGCGCGCCGCTTTCAGGTGGTCAAGGTGGACGAGCCGTCGGAAGAGGTCGCCATCGACATGTTGCGCGGCATGGTTCAGACGCTGGAAAAGCACCACGGTGTGGAAATCATTGACGATGCGGTGCGCGACGCTGTCAAGCTGTCGCACCGCTACATCACCGGGCGTCAGCTACCCGACAAGGCCATCAGCGTTCTGGATACCGCCTGCGCACGCGTGGCGATTGGGCAAAACGGCCTGCCGCCGGAAATCGAATCGGTGACGCGCGAAATATCCAATGCGGAAAATCAGTTGAGGATATTCCGGCATGAATCAGCGACCGGACGCGACCATGCGCATGCCATCGGCGTGTTGTCGCTGGAGCTCGAAAAGCACAGGCAGCGCAAACAGCGGCTGAGCGAAAAACTGGAAGAGGAAAAAGGTGCGGTGGCCGAGATCGTCGCTTTGCGAAAACGCATTGCCGACGGCCTCGGAGAGGACGGCGACCGGCTCGAGAATGAGGACAGTGAAGACCTGGCGGCATCCCTGAATCGGCTTGAGCGCGGCCTCGATGCGATCCAGAGTGATGAGCCCATGATTCCGGTGTGTGTCGATTCCGGGGTTGTGGCCTCGGTGATTTCCGGCTGGACCGGCATTCCGGTGGGCAAGATGCTGGCTGATGAACTGCACACGGTCCTCAACCTGAAGGAAAAACTGGCTGAAAGGGTGGTCGGACAAGACCAGGCGCTGGATGCCATTGCGCGTCGTGTCCGGACCTCGCGTGCCGATCTGGACGACCCCGGCAAGCCGGTGGGTGTTTTCCTGCTGGTAGGCCCCAGCGGTGTCGGCAAGACGGAAACGGCGTTTGCCCTGGCGGACATGATTTACGGCGGAGACCGCAACATGGTGACCGTCAACATGTCGGAGTTTCAGGAGGCGCACACCGTCTCCAGCCTCAAGGGTGCTCCGCCTGGTTATGTCGGTTACGGCCGCGGCGGCGTGCTGACGGAAGCGGTCAGGCGCAGACCCTATAGCGTGGTTCTGCTTGACGAGATGGAAAAGGCCCACCCCGACGTGCTGGAGCTCTTTTTCCAGGTGTTCGACAAGGGCATCATGGAAGACGGGGAGGGTGTGCAGATTGATTTCAAGAACACCCTGATCCTGCTGACGTCCAATGCTGCGCAGGACGTGATCACCGATGCCTGTGAGGGTGGGCGCCGACCCGACGCCGAGGTTCTGATAGAGCGCCTCAGGCCGGTGCTGATGAAGCAGTTTTCACCCGCCTTTCTGGGGCGCCTGGCCATCGTTCCCTACTACCCCCTGGGCGACGAACAGATCCGCTCGATTGTCACCCTCAAGCTGGGAAAACTGGCGCAGCGGTTTGCGCGCAACCACAAGGCGCACTTCAGCTGGGACGACGAGGTGGCAAAAACCATTACGGCGCGCTGTACCGAAGTGGACAGCGGTGCGCGCAACGTCGATCACATTCTGTCCCACGCGGTTCTTCCCGAACTCTCGCGCCAGGTGCTGGAGCGGATTTCGATGTCCGATGCCTTTGGCGAGGTGCACATGGGTGTGGACGCGCGCGACGATTTCTGTTTCACCTTCAGCGCGCCCAGGCAGGCCCAGTAGCCATGCGAACCGATTTCAAGCAGAACCCGGCGTTGGCGGTCACCACGCCATTCGGTGCCGATGTGCTGCTGCTGGATTCGTTTCAGGGCACCGAGGCGATTTCACAGCCCTTCAGGTTTTCCCTGCTGATGCGTTCGTCCAGTACCGCCCTGGACCCCGCGCTGATTGTGGGTGCGTCGGTCACTGTCAAAATGGCTCCGCCCGGTGGTCCGGTGCGGTTTTTCAATGGCATTGTGTCGCGCTTCATTCACGCCGGCGGAGATTCTGCTTTTGCGTCTTATTCGGCCGAGCTGGTGCCCAGTCTCTGGCTCCTGACCTTGAGCCGGGACCGTTTCATTTACCAAAACAAGACCGCTGCAGACATCATCAAGGCCGTGCTGGGAAATTTCGGCGTGACTTTCGATGCGCAGCTGACCGGCACCTACGGCAGCCGCGAATACTGCGTCCAGTACGATGAGACTGCGCTGGAGTTCATCTCCAGACTGATGGAAGAAGAGGGAATTTTCTACTTTTTTACCCATACAGATGGTGGGCACACCATGGTGCTGGGTGACAGTTCTTCCGCGCACACCGATTGCACCGGTGCGGCGGCCCTGCGCTACTTCCCCGACCCGGGTGGGCGCCGGACCATCGATACGGTGCACCAGATCGGGTATGAAAGCCGCCTGGTCGCGCAGAAGTTCGAGTACAGCGACTACAACTATTTGACCCCCAGCACTGCCTTGCGGACAGAGTCCGCCGGGGCCACGGGAAAAGGCAAGCAGTTTGCGTACCCGGGCAAACACGAAGTCCTGGCTGACGGTACCCAGCGGGCCAAGGTGCGCGCCGAGGCCAGCCAGGTCGATGGTGCTGTGTGCCGCGGCATGAGTTATTGCTATCCGTTGTCGACCGGCAAAAAATTCACGCTGTCGGGGCACGCCAGGACCGCTTTGAACACTGCGCTGGTCCTGCGCACGGTCACACACTCCGCCAGCAGCGACCAGTACAGCAACAGCTTTGAGGCCTTTGCAGCCACGGTGCCGTTTCGACCTCCCCGGCTCTCGCCATTGCCCAGGGTGGCCGGCAGCCAGACTGCGCTGGTGGTGGGCCCCAGTGGCGAGGAAATATGGACCGACAAGCATGGCCGGATCAAGGTTCAGTTTCACTGGGACAGGGTAGGCGTCAAAGACGAAAACAGCTCCTGCTGGGTGCGGGTGGCGCAATCGTGGGCGGGGCTGGGGTGGGGCAGTCTGTTTTTGCCGCGTATCGGACAGGAGGTTGTGATCAGTTATGTCGATGGCGACCCGGACCGGCCGCTGGTCACAGGCAGCGTCTATAACGCCGAAAACACCACGCCCGTCACCCTGCCCGGCATGCAGACGCAAAGCACCATCAAGTCGCGCTCCTCCAAGCAGGGCAGCGCGGGCAACGAACTGCGCATGGAAGACAAGAAGGACTCTGAAGAGTTTTACATCCATGCGCAGAAAGACATGAAGGTGGAGATCGAAAATGACCTCAGCACCAAGCTGTTGAAGGGCTCCGAGACACATACCCTCGAAAAGGGCGATCGCACGGTTGATGTCCAGACCGGCAAAGAGATTCACAAGGTCAAGGGCACGCGCGCGCTGACAGTCACCGGCAACGAGACCCATACCAACGAGGCAGATTTCAAGCAGGCGGTGACCGGAAATTACGAGCTCAAAGTGACCGGCAATCTGGTGATTGATGTCACCGGCTCCATCAGCATCAAGTCGGGAACCACCCTGGCTGCCGAGGCCGGTACAGCGCTCACCAGCAAGGCCGGCACCACCCTGACCAATGAGGCGGGGACTTCACTGACCAACAAGGCCGGCATGGACCTGACCAATCAGGCCGGGACCGGGCTGAAGAACAAGGCCGGTACCACGCTGGACAACGAGGGTGCGATGGTCACCAGCAAGGCCTCGGCGACACAAACCGTCGATGGCGGCGGCATGCTGACCCTCAAGGGTGGCCTGGTGAAAATCAACTGACATGGCAGCAGCGCCAACACCCCAGGCAGCAGGTGCACCCAAGGCCGGCGGCTTTGTCCAGATTGAAGAAACCGGCGAAGCCGGGCAGGTGCTGAACCGGGCCAGCTTCCTCGATGGCGTGTTGCATGGAGAGATGAGTTCATTTACTGCAGACGGAAAACCGATGGCCAGAGCCAACTACGACTCTGGTTTGCTGCATGGCTTGCTGACACTTTTTGACGAGAAGGGCGAGCCGGTTCAGGAAGCCCTGTACAGCCATGGCCAGCAGCACGGTTTGACCCGGCTGTTTGTGGAGGGTCGCCTGCTGTCCGAGCAGCGTTTTGCAGCCGGCCTGCTCCATGGCGAGACCACGGCTTACTCGGAGGCCGGCCAGATCACCATGAAGCAGAGTTTTTATGAAGGCGAGATCGAGGGGGAGTCCCTGTTCATGAACGAGGGCGGGTTGGTCCGCCGCCTGCAATACCGCGGCGGGCGCCTTGAAGGTGAGGCGCTGGACTACGACAGGGATGGCGCAGTGGTTCAAAAGTCGTACTACAAGGCCAATCTTCTGGAAGGTCCGTTGACCCGTTACTGGCCCGACGGTCAGGTGATGGAGGTGCTGCTGTACCGGGCCGGCAAACCCATCGGCAAACCCAGGCGCTTTGACAGCAAGGGCGCAGAGCTGCGCGATGACGCAAAAGCCGGGCTCATGCAGCGGCTGGAAAAACTGGTGAAAGGCTGAGCATGGGTATTCAGGTTGCAGTGGGTGCAAACCTTCAATGCAGTTTTGGCGTGGCGCCCAGCGTCCTGACGGTGCTGCCGGTCAACCGCGTGTTAACCGGGGGGCCGGCGGCCAACATCATGGACCATGTACCCATGCTCAACGTGTTGCCGTTCGGGATGTGCAGCTGTCCTTCGAACCCGATGGTCGCCGCAGCCACCGCTGCCGCCCTGGGGGTTCTGACACCTATGCCCTGCATTCCCATGACCACTGCACCCTGGATGCCGGGGTCTGCAACCGTGATGCTGGGCGGCATGCCCGCCTTGCAGAATTCTTCCAAATTGATGTGTCAGTGGGGCGGTGTGATTCAGATTCTTGCACCCGGGCAATTCACCGTCATGGTTCCGTAAACGTCAAATTGAGTAACAAATGCAATACACTTTATCGCTGACCACCCGGATGATGACGATCGCAGGGCTTTGTCTGCTTCTGCTGTGCGCGCTGTTGTTCCTGCTCGGTGTGGAAATAGGCAAAAAAATAGCTGCTCCCGCCGAAGGTGTTGCGCCTGCTTCAGAGCTGACTGCTGTATCCCCTGCACCTTTACCTGTAGCCAGGGAGGCAGCTTCTGCCCCCGCCGCTGCCAAACCATGACCCAGGAACTGATGATGTCGCATACACAGCCCGGAAATCTTGCGCCCCGACTCTGGCACCACTGGCTTCAACCAGTGTTCGGCCTGATCTGCCTGTGTGGCCTTGTCGGCGCGGTGGCAGCCGCAGGGCCTGTCGTGCCGCCTGTTCCGGTTGGCGCAGCTGCTGCGGCAGAAGCAGTGGCGCCTGTGGCCCCTGTGTCGAGCCTGATCAAGGTGGCCGATGGCCGCATGCTGGCGCCGGGCATAGCCCGCATCGTCAACCGGGGTGAACTGGTGGTGGCCATGCTGGGTGTCGACACGCCGCCTTTCTTCTACATGAAAAAGGGCGAGCTGGTCGGGCTGGAAGTGGACCTCGCCAAGGCCATCGCCAAGGAACTGAAAGTCAACGTCAGATTTGACCGAAGTGCCAGGACATTCAATGAGGTGGTCGAAGTGGTGGCCCGCCAGGAAGCAGACCTGGGCATCAGCAAACTTTCCCGCACGCTGGCGCGCGCACAGATGATCAGTTTCACCGAGCCCTACCTCCGGCTGAACCACGCGTTCATCCTGAACCGGGTGAAGTTTGCAGAGCTCGCGCGGGACCGGCCTCTGCCCGTCGTTGTTCGCGAGTTCAAGGGCTCCATCGGGGTGATCGCCAAGTCATCATTTTCAGACTACGCCAGCAAAAACTTTCCCTTGTCAGAACTGCGCGAGTTTCCAAACTGGGGCGAGGTCCTCAAGGCGCTGGAAAAAGGCCAGATCATGGCGGCCTATCGGGATGAGTTCGAGATCAAGCGCATTTTGAAGAGTGATCCCACGGCTTCCCTGACGCTGCGCACCGTGACCTTCAAGGACCTGGAAGACACGCTCGGTATTGCCGTGGGCATTCAGGACCCGACTCTTCTTGCCTATGTGAACCAGTTTTTGGCCGAAGGCACGGAAAAGCTGACCATTGACAAGGTGCTGAAGGCGCTGGACCGGTAATTGATTAACAAAGGCCTCTGATGATCAATCTGAAAAAACTTTATGCATTTGCCCTCAACCCCTGGGTGGTGTTGGCCAGCATAGCTGCGGGTTTTGCGGTCGGCCTTTACATGCCCGGCCTGGGTCTGAAGCTCGGCTTTGTGGGGGATGTGTATGTGGACTTGCTGAAGATGATTGCCCTGCCTTTCATGGTGTCGGCGGTGATCTTCAGTTTGCAGCGGCTGTTCCGTGAAGGCGGAGCGGGCGGACTGATGGCGCGTGTGGCGGTGGTGTTTGCGGTCTTCTCGGTGGTGGTGGCCTTGCTCGGTGCCTTGACCCTGCTGGTCATGAAGCCGGGAGAAAACCTGTCGGCCGAGACCATGCAGACCTTCGGCAAGATTGTCGGCAACGACCTGAGCTCCAGCGATACGGTGATGAGCCTGGGTGGCGTCGATGCCCCCGTCAAGTCGGTGAGCTTCACGGAAGTGCTGGTCAGCCTGGTGCCTTCGAATATTTTTGCGGCACTGGCCAGTGGCGACACGCTCAAGGCACTGGTGTTTGCACTGCTTTTCGGGTTTGCGGTCGGGCAGGTACCGTCGCGGGTGTCGGACGGACTGACCCAATCGCTGGAAACCATTTATCACTCCTGCCAGACCCTGATGCGCTGGCTGAACTACCCCTTGCCCATCATTCTTTTTTGCATGAGCGCGGCGCAGATGGCCAAAACCGGCATAGGCCCGCTACAGGCCATGGCACAGTTCGTATTGGCCTTTCTGGTGGCTTCCCTGCTGGCCCTGGCCTTCGCGACCCTCATCATCTGGAAGCGCTCCAACGCCACACTCGGCCAGACCCTGGATGCACTCAAGGGGCCTTTTGCCCTGGCGCTCGCGACCCGCAGCAGCGCGACCTGCATGCCCATCATGATTGAAAGCCTGGCGGACCGGCTTGGGTTTGCGCGCTCGCGCGTCGAGCTGATGGTGCCTCTGAGTGTGTCCTTGCTGCGCATAGGTCCGGTGATCTATTACGTGGCAGCTACCGTATTCATTGCCCAGCTGTATGGGAAGTCGCTGGGCCCGACTGAACTGGCGGTGGTTCTGTCGGCGTCCATCCTGGCCGGGTTTGCTTCGGCCGGTATGACAGGACTGCTGACGGTCTCGCTGGTCGGCCTGACCTGCAGCTATCTGGGGCTGCCGTTTGAGGCGGCCTTCATCCTCTTCCTGGCCGTAGATCCGATTTGCGACATGCTGCGCACCCTGGTGCTGGTGATTGGCAACAACGCGGCTGTGTCATTGATCTGCCCGCGACCGTTGAAGATCTAGGGTCCCCGCATGTCCAGAATTGGCGTATTTGGAGGGATGGGGCCTTCGGCCACCGTCGATTTCCTGGACAAGCTGGTCAGGCTGACGCCTGCAGCCAGAGATCAGGATCACCTGCCGGTGATCGTCGCCAGTTTGCCGCACATTCACGACCGTTCCAGCGCCATTCTGGGTCACGGGCGCGACCCTTTGCCCCAGCTGCTTGCGGGCATAGCCCTCCTCAATCAGGCTGGTGTGGGGGTGATTGCCATCCCCTGCAATTCGTCCCACCACTGGTTTGACGAGATGAGCAGCAGCAGCAAGGCCCCGTTGCTGCATATTGGTAAAACCTGTGTGGAGGCGATTCCATCTGGCGGTGAACCGCGCGTGGCCATTTTCGCGACGCGCGGTGCCTTGATGTCGGGTTTTTACCAGCGTGAGCTTCTGGCGCGCGCCATTGATTTCATGCTGCCCGCTCCCGATGGGGGGCAGACACAGGTGGACAGCTGCATACGCGAGATCAAGGCGGGAAACTTCGAGACCGGGGGGCAGCACCTCACCCAGGCCTGCCGGGAGGTGGTGCAACAGGGTGCCAATCTGCTGATCATGGGTTGCACCGAGATTCCCCTCGCGAGCCGGTACGCTGACGTGTCGGGGCTGAGGCTGATCGACAGCTCCCTGGAGCTGGCCCGAGCCAGTGTCTCGTTTGCCCTCGCCAGAGGATGGAACAGGCCCGGATGGGATTCCTGAAGCGTCTCTCCAGCAGCCCGCTGGCCCTGCTGCTGTGCCTGCTGGGGGGCGGCCTGCTGGGCTGGCTCGCGCCTTCCGTTGGTGCGGAGGCCTTTATCCTCGGGCAAATTTACCTGGCATTGGTGAACATGGCAGCGCTTCCGCTGCTGGTCGTCGCCACTTTCTTTGGCCTGCGCCAGACCTTGTCCCTGCCCCAGCCCGGCAGGCGCGCATTGATGATCATCACCCTGGCGGTCGGACTGGTGGTGCTGTGTGCGGTGCTGGGCGCGGTGTTGGGTGTGCTGGCTGGAACCGGGCGCGACCTCGGTGCCACGGACCGCGAATACCTGGGCAGGCTGGTGCAAAACGCCGGGGGCGACGCTGCGAATGCCGAAGTTTCCCTTTACGGTGAGCCGCCTGCTGCGGCGAAAAAGAGCCCATCGATGTTGTCTGCCGCCGTGCCCGACAATTTTTTCCGGGCGCTGGCCGAGGGCCAGTCGCTGGGCATCCTGATGTGCGCGATTTTCTTCGGTTTGGCTTTCGCCGCATTGCTCAGGTCGCAGACCAGCGCGTTGATGGGAATATTCGAGGCCATTTACCGGGCGCTCGAGCTGGTCATTTCCAAAGTCAATGTGTTCATTCCGGTGCTGGCATTCGGGATGGCGGCTTATTTTGTGGCCAAAACAGACACCCGCACGCTGCAGGCCATGGGCAGTTTCCTGGCGAGCTTTTTCGTGTTTGCCCTGTCGCTGTCCGGCCTGGCGATGGTCGTGATCTGGAAAAAATCCGGACTTGCACCGGGCCGGGTGCTGGCCGCGCTGAAGACACCTGCCCTGATCAGCCTGACATCTGCCAGCACCACGGCCACCATTCCCGACACGATTGAAGCCATGAGCTCACGTCTGGGTTTCAGCCGCGGGATTGTCGAGCTGGTGATTCCGGTTTCTTCCGTGTTCATGCGTTCAGGCGCCGCGCTTTACTTCGCGCTGGCGGCGGTTTTTGTCGCCAATATTTATGGGCGCTCCATCGCTGCGCCAGAGTTTTTGCTGATTTGTCTGGGTGCTTCCGTGGCTGCGTTTGCCTCCGCGGGCAACAACAGCCTGGCCGCCGTGGGGTTTGCCGCCGTGGTGTTGGCCATGCTGAACCTGCCCATCGAGGCGGCCCTGGCCCTGTTCCTGGCGATTGACCTGATCTGCGAAGGCCCGCGCAACCTGCTCACCTTGCTGTTTGCTTGCGCGCTGATTGCGCTGGTGTCGGCGGGGCTGCCCTCAGAGCGCGTTGAAACCACAGTTTCTGCGGATATGCGTCCCATGGAGCCGGTTCGCTTTGTTTTTTCCCGCACAAGTGTTGCAATGGTGCTGGCCTGCGTTCTGGTGGTGGCGATATTGACTACGATTGCGGGTATTGGCGTGGGCATGAGAAAAGCCGGCGCTGGCGCGCCGGCCCTGAATGCCATGCGGCCAGTGGTCATGGCTGTGGATAATTCCATATAAGAAAATGATGAAACTCCTGAAAATTTGCCTGCTGCTGGGGATGATGGGGGTCTTGCCTGCCTGTAGTGCATTGGCTACCCTCAGCAACGTCGCCAGCTTTTTTACCGTCAAAGGCAGCCGCCTGGACTGGAACGGCATGACGGTTGTCGCTGCCGAAGGCGCCAACCTCAACACCCCGGTCGCGCTGGATGTGGTGTTGTTGCGGGACGACGCATCGCTGGGCATGGTGTCGGCCCTGTCGGCCTCCAAATGGTTTAATTCCCGCACCGACCTGGCCAAGACTTTTCCCGAAGGCCTGAGCTACCGCAGCATGGAGATTGTGCCGGGCCAGACCTTGAAACTGCCTGCTGCCGCCTTTGGCGGGTCGCGGCTGGTCGGTGTCGTGGTGTTTGCCGACTACCTGACCCCGGGTGAGCACCGCGTGCGGGTTGACCAGTTGCAGGGGGACATCCTGGTGCAGCTGGGCGCACGCAGCTTTTCCGTTTCATCCCAGAAAACCGAATGATCAGCGGAGGCTCCATGAATCAGCACCCCATGGCGTCCCGTTCACCCGTCAGCTTGCTGGCTTTTCGAGGGCATATTCATGTCTAAGCCGTTTCCTGTGGAAGACCGTATCCAGTGGCACGAGGGCATGCTGCTGGCGCCGCAGCACTTCCAGCAGACCTCAGCCCGGCTTGATTCGCTGGTGGCCTGGCACACGCTGCTGGCCGCCCCGTTTTCCTGGGGCGTTCGCCGCCTGCGCATCGACGCCGGCTTGCTGCCCGCGGGGCTTGTACGCGTGCAGGAGCTGGAGGCCATCATGCCGGACGGGACCTCGGTCAGTTTCCAGGCCGACAACGCCTTGCACGGCGCGCTCGAACTCAAGCTGGCTCCTTTTGCCGACGAGCTGGGCCATGGACCGCTCGACTTTTATCTGGTTTTGCCCTTGACCAAAAACATGCGCGACAAAGGGTCACCGGCGCGCTTCCGTTCGGTGGCAAGTCCCCAGGTGGATGACGAGGTGTCCGAGGCCATGCCCGCTGACGTACCGCGCCTTCTGCCCAACCTGTCGCTGGTCGCCGGCGGTGTGCCATCGGGCTTGTACACCTACCTGCGGCTGGGAACCGTGTTCAAGGACAACGAACTCATCAAAATGGGCGACGACCTTCCTGCGCTGATTGAAATGCCCAAGGAAGGCGAGCTCTGGGACCGGGTGTCGGCCTTCGTCGGGCAGTTGCGCGGCAAAGCCGCCTTTGTGGCCAAACAGACGGCTGTACCTTCGTCCAAAACTGAAGACCGGCTGGCTTATCTCGAACAGCGGGAGCGGCTTCGCAACCTGATGACCGGGCTGCCACAGATGGAGGCGGTGTTGCGCACCCCCAGCTTGCATCCTTATGCCCTTTATCTTGCGCTGTGCGCTTTGCTTGGGCCGCTCAGCATGCTCAAACCCGGTGCCTTGCCGCCGGTGCCGCCGCCCTACGACCATGCCAACCCGCTGTCGGTGCTGAATCCGGTGCTGGAGGCCTTGCAGGACTCGCTGCTTGAAATCAGCCAGGAGTACCGCGAGCACAAGTTCGAATACCGCCATGGCGCCTTCGAGATCGGCCTGCAGCCTGAATGGGTGGACAAACAACTGGTGGTGGGTCTGCGCGGGCAACCTGAAAAAGACCTGGTGGCCTGGATGAGCGGCGCCATCGTGGGTTCGCAGTCCGCCTATGCCTCCCTCAGGGAGCGACGGGTGCTGGGCGCCCTGCGCTCGCACATCGAGGTGTCCCAGGAGCTCGGTGTGCGCGCCAGCTCCGGGTACACGCTTTTTTCAATTCAGACCAGCGCAGCGCTCACGCTGGCGGGCGAACCCCTGATTGTCAGCAATTCCACGGAAAGCGCCTCGGCCCAGCGTCCGCAGGAAATGGTTCTTTTCGTCAAGGGCTGAGGCTCGAACAGGAAGCAATCAACCATGGCACGTCCAACCCGCGACAAGCTCGACGATGATCACCTGATCAAGCAGTTTCGTTCTTTCTTTGACGAGGTGTCGAAAGCGCAACTGCGTGCCATCGAGATGCGCGAGACGGATCCCGATCTGGCCGCGCAGAATGTCAGCAAACATCTGGAAAACCTGATCGAACTGCAGACGCTGGAGTCCAAGCGCGAAGGCAACCGGTTTGAACTGGAAAGTATTGCCGACGCCCGTTACCTGAAGGCCGCGCTGGCCGATGAAATGCTGCTCAACACACCCTGGATAGGGCGCGACTGCTGGACCACCCATTTGCTGGAAGCGTCCCTGTTCAGGACCAGCATAGCCGGCGAGCGCGTGTTTGAGCGTATTGAGGCCCTGCTGTCCAGCCGCGAGCCGTCGTTGCGGCCCATCGCCAGCCTGTACCTGTCGGTGCTGGCCCTCGGGTTTCAGGGCAAATACCGCGGCACCGGCGAGACCGACCGCTTTGCCGGCTACCGCGAGGAGCTGTTCCAGTTTGTTTACCAGCGGCGTCCCGACCTGTCGGGACGGGACCGCGTGTTGTCCGAGCGTGCTTACGCCAGCACCCTGTCGCATATCGCGCCGCGCAAAATGCAGACCCTGAGTCGCTGGACGGTGGTGTTCCTGCTGGGTTTTGTGGCACTGCTGGCGGTCTCGGAGATTCTCTGGCTCTGGCAGTCGTGGCCGGTGCGCCAGGTGTTGCAGACCGGAAGCGTCAGCGCTGCGGAAGCTTCCAGATGACGGGCTTTCAATATGTGCCGATTTCGAAAGGTCGCCGATGCTGAGAGATAACCTGTTCCTCGCGTCATTGGGGCTGCTCATCGTGCTGGTGCTGGTGGTGCTGGCGCTGGTTCTGTACTTTGCCGTGCGTCGCTCGGCCGCCAAGCCCGGCAGTGACCCGAAGATCGTCAAGCTCAGGTTTGATTCCCTGCGCAACTCATTCCGGCAGGCGGTGGAGTTGATCGAGGGCAATATCGCGTCGCGCAGTGAGCGCTACAGCATCCCCTGGGTGCTGGTGCTCAATGAGGGCCATGACAACCGGCAATTGCCGATTGAGCAGTCGGGCGTTGCGAGTGCGCTCAGCTCCGAGGCCGCGTCCGCCGCCGCCGCCCAGGGCATTTCCTGGCACTTTTTCGACAAAGGCATTGTGATCGACATGCAGGGGGCTTACCTGGGCTCCCCGGACGATGAAGACGCCACCGAAAAACCCTGGGACGAGTTTCTCGGCCTGTGCCGCAAGTACCGCCCGCAGCGGCCGTTTGACTCGGTGGTCATCACGGTACCGGCGGCCTTGCTGATGGACACCAATCCCGATGCCCTGCTGGAACTCGGCAAACTGGCGCGGCTGGCGCACCGCCGCCTCTGGCTGGCCCAAAACCGCTTTGCCATGCGTTTTGCAGTATATGTGGCGGTTTCGGGCTGTGACCAGATCGAAGGTTTTTCGCCTTTCGCCAGGGCCTTGCCCGAGCCCATGCGGGCTGGCATTCTCGGCTGGTCTTCACCTTACGACCTGTCCACCACCTACCAGGACAGCTGGGTCAGTGAGGCGATGGACAGCGTGGTACGCACAGTGGCAGATACCTCTGCCGAGCTTTTTGCCCTGGATTCGGTCAGCGCCGAGACCGGCAAGTTTTTTCTCCTGCCGTCCCGCATTGATGCGGTGCGGGCGCAACTTCAGGTGTATGTCGATGAGCTGATGCGACCCAGCGCCTACCATGAGCCCTTTTTCTTTCGCGGCATTTACCTGACCGGCGACAGCAGCGAGTCCGCGCAAAAGGCCGGCAGCATGGATGCCGCTTCCGCCTTGCGCGACGGCGAGGGCAGCCCGGAGACGACCGATCTGGTGTCGCAGCTGATGCGTGAGCCGGCATTTCTGCGCGATCTTTTCGAGAAAAAGATCTTCATGGAGTATGGCGTGGCCAGGCCTTCGCGCCAGCAGCTGGCACGGCCGGCGCTGAGCCAGGCCGCCCGCTGGGCGGCGGTGGTGGTGCTGGGCGGTTGGGGCCTGGGGCTGCTGGTCGCCTCCGTGCAGCTGAGCAAGCGCAACCCCGAGCTGGCGCGGGCGCTGACCCAGATAGAGACCGACGCCAACTACCGGGCCAGAGCCAGCGAGCGCGGTGAGGCCATCCCCTCGGACTGGTACCGGGCGAAGACCCTGTCGCTGCTGGCGGCCATTGAAAAACTTGGTACCGACAAGGCCTGGACATTTTTTATGCCGGGCTCCTGGGAAATTTTTGACAACCTCGACGAGCGTGTGGCCGAACGCATAGAGCGTGAGTTTGGCGAAATCGCCATCAACACGCTGCGGCGTGAACTTTATGCCCGCGCGGCCGACCTGACCGGCGTGTTGCAGGACGGCAGTACCGGGGAGCTGATCATAGGGGGCGAGTGCGCCGCGCCTGCCGGTTTTGCCGCCATAGCAGCGGCGCCGCGCAAGTCGAGTCTGGCGGTGGAGGATTTGCCCGAGTTTGCGGCGGTCCTGCAGTATTTGACGGCGGTGGAGCGGCTGGACCAGGCCATCGTGTCCATGGTTCGCTTGCAAAAGCCCAATCAGAATGAAGCCAATGACCTGCGCCTGCTGGTCAAGTACACCCTGGGCGCGGAACTGCCGGGCAACATCTCCCAGAGCATCCGCTTCTTCCGCGGCAGCGACGCGCCGGGCAGCATCTCCCCGGCAGCCATCAGCGTCATGCATATCCAGCAGGCGGTGCGCTGCTCGTTCGGCAAAGGCATGAACGCGCTGGATCAGCGCCTGTTCGTCAACAACGATCTGCTGGTTTCCGAGCGCCAGCTGACCGCGCTCGGCGCCCGGCTTTTTGCGCCCGACGCCCGCATCAGCAGCTACAGCCAGACTGTGGGCGGTTACCGCGAAGTCCTGGCGGCGGTGAAGGACCAGGACAGCCTTCTGGCCTCGGGCAAAGGCGGCTGGATGCGGCAAAGCAGTCTGAACCTCGGTCCCGCCTATGACGGGGCCCTGCAGCGTGTCATCCAGTCGCGGCGCCTGCTGGGCCCCGAGTCGGCAGATGCGGCGCGTCAGCATGCGATCGCCGAGTTCCAGAAATTCAGCTCAGAGTTTTACGCCCGTTTTGGCGCCGAGGGGCAGTCCGGTGTCCTCTGGCAGGAAAAAGACGCGCGGTTTGTGCTGTCGGCCGACCGCGTGGCGCTGCGCGATGCGCTCACCGGCCTGCTGGCCCAGCCTTTCATGACGCCGCCTGGCGACCGGGAAATCCCGGAAATCGTGGCGCAAAGTGTGCTGGTCTGGGATGCGTCCCGGCTTGATCAGGCGCTGGCTTTGAGCGATGCGCACAAGCGCTTCTTTGGCGAAGGCCTGGTCAAGTTTCCACCGGCGGCACGGCCCAGTGTCACGGCTTTTGTCAATTTCCAGTTTGCCCGGCTGGTCAGTGACCTGGCGGTGGAAGCCCTGTCCATCAGTGGCCGGTCCGACCCTGGCGCGGTGGCCGATGCGCTGGCATTCGAGGCGTCGCGTGGCCGGCTCATCAAGGTGCAGGGCCTGCTCACCGAACTCGGGGCCAGGGGCAAGGCAGACAATCTGCGCAGCCTGATCTCGCAGGATGCGATTGCGCGCCTGCGGCTGGTCGATGACAGCCTGACGCAGTCCGACCTCTACGCCATCCGTGGCCGCGACTTCAGCTACTGGCTCGGCGACAGGGGCCCGCTGCTGCAGGCATTTGGTGTGCCTGACGCGCCGGGTCTGCAGCAGTATTTTGCGCTGCAATTCAGCCGGGCTGAAACCCTGGGCCGGCAGTCCGAGATCTACCTGGCCTCGCTCGATCCCGCAGCGGTGGATGCGCAGCTGGCGCGGCGCTGGCAGGCCATCAACCGCGAGCTCGAGCGTTACCGCCTGAAAAATCCGAACGGCAGCCTGATCGCCTATGAACAGTTTGCGCTGGCAGTCGGCGCCGACATTGAGCGCAGCAACTGCTCGGAAAAGCTGGCCGGCAAGGCGCCGGCTGGCCGGCCGGCAGACTATTTTGCGGAGCGGCATTTGCAGGTCTACAACGCCCTGGTCAAACGCTGCAACGAGCTGCGCTTTGGCGAGCAGCAGGAACAATGGGCAGTGTTCTCGGCCAGTTTCAACCGCCTGCTGGCTGGGCGCCAACCTTTTGCCCTGCCAGGCGCCAAAGACGCTGCCGATGCCGATTTTGAAGACGTGGGCCAGCTCCTCAAAAGCTCGGAGCGGCTTTTGCGTTCGATGAAGGAAAGCGCTGCCAGCACCCGTGTGGTGGCGCCGGGCCAGGCTGCGCGCCGCTTTGCCGAGCAGTTCGACCGCGTCAGGACTTTCATGGCGCCCTTGTACCCGGTGGAAGAAGGCGCCGTGGCCGGTTATGACCTGGCGGTGGAGTTCCGCGCCAACCAGGCGTCCGAGCTGGAAGGCAACAAGGTCATTGACTGGACCCTGGATGTCGGCCCGCAGACCCTGAGGCTGCGCGATGCGCCGCGACCGCTGCGCTGGGAGCCGGGCACACCGATCACGCTGACCTTGCGCCTGGCCAAGGACTCGCCGGTGAGCGCCGGTGCCGATGCCACGCAGCCGCAGATGGTTGCAGACGGCAAATCCGTGACTTACCGTTTTGCCGATGCCTGGGCCCTGGTGCGCATGATCCAGCGCCAGCGCGAGCCCGATGCGGCGGGCCGCGCCGATGGCCGCTCGCAGTTGCTGCGCCTGGAGTTTCCGCTGATTCTCAATGCCGACAACCCCCGCGCCGTGCCCCAGGAGGTGCGCGCCCGGGTGTACCTGCGCCTGGCGCTGTCGCCTGTGGGCAAACGCACGCCGGTGTTCTGGCCTGGGGTGTTCCCAAGCCGGGCGCCCGAATTTTCCGGGCCCTGAGACATGAGCCCCTCCGCAGATTTTTCAGCCGACGTCAGCGCCTTGCTGGCGCCCATCCCCGGGGCGGAACCCGCCGGTCCTTCCCTGCGGTATGACCCGCTGTATCTGGCTATCCGCCAGGCGCGTGAAGAAGACGATGCCAGTCTGCCCATGGGTGATTGGGAGCGGCCGCTCAAAAAAGCCGACTGGAAGGCCGTTTCGGCGCGTTGCGTCCAGCTGCTGGGCACCCGGTCCAAAGACTTTCAGGTGGCCGCCTGGCTGTGTGAGGCCTGGATCCGTTCACACCAGCTTCCAGGCTTTATCGCTGCGGTGGATGTGCTGGCCGGTCTGGTCCAGCAGTACTGGGACAGCGCCCATCCGCAGATTGAAGACGGTGACGACGATGCCAGGGCGGCGCCCTTCATCTGGATGAATGAAAACCTGCCGCTGACGCTGAAGCTGAACCTGACCCTGCTGCAACTGCCAGAGCGCATGCCCACGGCGGTCAGTCTGGCCGACTGGGAGCAGGCGCTGATTGCCGACAACCAGAAGGGCGACGGAAAAAAACCGGATCCCGGGCGCGCCCTGCCCTTGACACGCGAAGAGCTGACGGCCGCCGCGAACGGAAAAAACCTGCTGGCACTGGTGACCCTGCGCGAGCAGTTGCAGCTTGCAAGCGCCAAATGGGACGAGCTGACGCGCCTGCTGGACGCCAGGATGAGCACCAATCCGCCCAGCGTCGCGCGTGTCGGGGAAATGCTGCGCAACATTGAACGCGCCGCCGCCAGCCTGATCGACGGGCGCGACCCCCGGCCCCAGCCAGCGCCGGCTGCGCCGCCCGCTGCCACCCCCCCTGTTCCCGACAGGGAAAACCGCCAGACCGACGAGGACCACACCATGGACGCTGCCAGTCAGAACACAGAACCGGCCGATGCCGCGCACGACGTCGTGCTGCGCTCCGGCGCCATCACGAGCCGCGAAGACGCTTACCGCATGCTGGAGGCGGTCGCAGCCTATCTGCAAAAAGCCGAGCCGCACAGCCCGACGCCTTACCTCGTCAAGCGCGCCGTCACCTGGGGCCGCATGTCGCTGGCCGACCTGATGCAGGAGGTGGTGCGCGAAGAGGGTGATATTGCGCGTTATTTCTCCCTGCTGGGCATCAAGGAGTCGCGCGAATAAACGGGTCATCAAGCCCGGCGACCCGTCCGGCCTGTCAATTTTTCCTGTCTGCCTGCCAACATCCCATTCAGCCGAGGAGTTCACATGTCCAGCTCAAAACCCCCTGCCATCGTGCCGCCTGCTGAATGGAAGGAGCGAACCTCATTGCGCCTGAGCAGCCGGGGTGAAACCACCCTGGAACTCGATTCTGCCTACGCGCGCTGGTACAACAGCCGGACCCAGCCGAACGAAGCCATCGAGGAGATGCACAGGCAGGCCCTGCGGGACAAGTTGCTGGCCTATTACAGCGAACACGGCGGTTCCTGGAAAAAGTGCAAGAGAAACACCGAAAGCAACGGCCTGCTGGAGTTCATCTACGGCAAGGTGAAAGCGCCGGATCCGATCACGGCGGCGGGCCGCAAGCGCATGGATGCGGACAACCAGCACTCGCGTTACGGCGTGCTTTACCTGCTGGCCAACATTGAAATCAACATGGAGTATTTTGGCATCGTGCTCGAGGGGGCCGGTGCGGTAGGCGGCGCCCTGGCCAGCGGCTTTGGCACCAACTACAGCGAGTTGCGCGACCCGGACAAGGCCGATATCACGGCATTCAGCGCATACGGCGAGGACGTCAGTGTTTCCGATACCTTTGGTTATTCGAATACGGTGGGGCAGGCCGGCATCAAAAAAATCGCCAGCATGGCCACGGCGCCGGGTGCTGCCAAAGCCGGGCCGACCACCCGGCAGGTCACGGCGATGCGGCCTACCATGCACAGCCGCGTGCCGGCGGGCGCGTCGACCGCGACGCGTGGCCGGGGTCAAGCCGCGCCGCCACCCCTGCAGCGCCAGCATGCAACCGTCAATGGCGGAAAAGGCCCGCCGCATGCCGTGGGCAACATGAATTACCTCAAGCTGGCCGCCAGCACCCATACCGTCACCACCATGCCCACTGCGGCGCAAAGTGACTATGGCTTCCCGGTGACCAAAAAAGCGCTGAAGGCGCTGGGCAACAACCCGGTGACCGCCGCCATCTTTGCGCCTGTCAGTGGCGCGGTGGTGATTGGTGCCTTGTTCTACGACCTGATGGCCAAGGTCATCAACGTGCTGATTGGCCTGGTCAAAGACCTCGTGAAGTGGCTGATGGACAAGTTGATGGCCATGGGCAAGGACCCGTTCATGGAAGGGACCGAAACACTGCGGCCGCTGATCATGTTCGCAGTGAAAAAATGCGCAGAAGCCGCAGTGCCTTTTGTCAGTGCCGGCCTGGACCTGGTGGTGGGTCTGGCCCAGAGCTTCAAGGCCATCAAGATGAAGGTGGGTGGCTGGCTGGAGCGCCGCAAGATACGCATCACCGACGGCCATCCGGCGCTGTTGGCCAGCCGGATCGAGCGCAGCATGACGATGGACATCGCCGCCGGGCTGTGGACCCTGATCAAGGGTGCGGTGCAGATGGCGCTGGCCTTCCTGGCCGCAGGCGCGCAAGGCCTGATTTCTGCCCTCACCAGTGCGGTGGAATGGGTGATCAAAATTGTGATGCGGCTGATGGAGCAGGCCAGCATCAAGCTGTTTCTGCTGCGGGCCCGGATTGCCTTCCTGAAGGAAAAAGTGCCTGTCGAGGATGCCGTCGATGGTGATCCAAGGTCTGCAAGGACCAGGAGCGAGAAAAAACGGGACGGCAGGCTGGTCGCCAATCTGGCGAAGTTCAAGGAGTTTTACCAGGACGGCTGCGACGCCAGCCCGCTGATCGCCATGCTGACGCTCAACACCGGCATTTGCGGCAGCCAGTGGCAGCTGCAGAACATGTTCACCGACATCGGCGAAATCGGACAGAAGGAGTTCGACAGTGGCACCAAATATTTCACACGCCTGAAAACCTATGGGCTGAAATACCTCAACGATTCCGGCTTTGAATTCAAGGCCAGCCCGAGCATGGGGCCGCCACCGGCGAATGTGGACCGGCAGCAGGCGCCGATGCGGGACCTGTTTGTCAAGGAAAGACGCAAGAAGTACGAGAGCGAGAAGAAATACATCCAGGGCCTGCTGGACCATGCGCGCGGCATAGGCGTCAGGACCAGGACGGCCTGATCAGGCCGGCGGTTTCAGGGCCTTCGGATCGCGGCGCTTGCGCCGCTCGTAACGCTGCATCAGCGGTGTGACCGAGATGCCGTGTGCAATCACCGAGGCCACCACCACCGCCAGCGTGATCGACAGCAGGCGCTTGGCCAGCGCGGGCTCCAGCTCGTGGGTGATGGCATACATCAGGTAGTAGATCGAGCCTATGCCGCGTATGCCAAACCAGGCGATCAGGCGCCGTTGTGGCGCTGCCACCTTTGTTCCCAGCAGGCCCACATAAACCGCCAGCGGGCGAATGACCAGAAACAGCACCGGGATGAACCACAACACCTCGCTGCGGAACTCCACCACTGCCAGCAGTGCGCCTACGGCCAGCACTATGCCGACTTCGGCAAAACGCTCCAGCTGCGTATTGAAGCGCTGCACCGCCTGCATCATGTGGACGGGGGCCTGGACCGATTTCAGGGCGGCTTCGGCGGTGGCCTGCCCGGATACATCGCTGCCAGCCAGGGGTGTGCCGGCGCTGTTGATCCGGCTCAATGCCAGCCCGGCGGCAAAAACAGCCAGAAACCCATAGGTGTGGCACAACACCGCCACGCCGTAGGTCAGCGCAATCAGCCCCAGCGCAATAAATTCGTCCGAGCCCAGCGCCTCGCTGTGGTGGGTGCGCAGGTACAAAATCGCGCGGCCCACGAGGGCGCCCAGCAGGTAGCCTATGGCCAGCCCGCCGGTCACCGCCCAGACCACATCAATGGCCCACCAGCGCCAGCCGCCGGCACCCAGGTCGTGTAATGACAGCAGGCCCAGACCCAGCATCACAAACGGAAAAGCCGTGCCATCGTTGAGGCCGCCCTCGCCGGTCAAGCCGAAGCGCAGCCGGTCCCGGTCGCCGGGGTCGGACACCTGAACGTCAGAGGCCAGCACCGGATCGGTGGGCGCCAGAATGGCGCCCAGCAACACCGAGGCGCCCAGCGACAAACCCATGACCCAGACGCCGAGCGCGGTGATGGCGGCCACCGTGAGCAGCATGGACAGCGATGCCAGCTGCAGCGGAATGCGCCAGCGCCGGTCGCGCAGCGGCATCTCCAGCTTCATGCCGGCGGTGAACAGCGATATCAGCACCGCGATTTCCGTCAGCCGCTCCAGCAAGCCGGCATCGACCAGCGGGTCCAGCGTCAGCAGCCCCAGCCCGTCCGGCCCTATGCCCACGCCCACCACCAGATAAAGCATGGCGGCACTCAGCGGCAAGCGGGCAATGAAGGAGCTGCCCATGGTCATCACAATCAGCAGCACGCCGACCACAATGAAACTCAGGGTGAAAATCAGGGATTCACTCATGGTCAGACTGACTCCTGGCAGGTGCCACTGGAATTACCAGTCGACCAGGCTCAGGCCTATGCTCAGCACGTTGCGGCGGCGGTTGTAGTCGATCAGGCTGTCGCCGTAACCGCTGAACAGCTGCACGTGGTAACGCAGGGAGGCGCTGTCGGCAATCGCCGTGGAGGCCTTCATCCACTCCAGTCTGGCCGATCCGCGCGCCTGCGAGCGCAGCGAATGGCGCAGCGTCAGCCCCAGGCTGTGCACCTTGTTGATGTGCCATTGGCCCGCCAGCTCGGCCCGGCCCATATAGTCGGAGATGCCGGGGTTGTCGTCCGCCCCCGAGGATTCGCGCAGGCGTTGCCAGACACGCGCCTGCAGGCCCAGGCTGGCGTCGCCGCCCAGCTCTTTTTCGGCAGCGCCCATCAGGTAGACGCGGTTCCAGCTGCGCGACAGCGGCAGGCTCTGGCCATTGGACTGGTGGTTCAGGCCCAGGCCGCTGAGCCGGTACTTCCAGCCGCCGGGCAAATCAATCTGGTGCGGGTAGATATACACCAGCTCGGGCTCGTGGTCGGTGGTGCGAAAGGGTCGGGACACCGCACCGTTGAACAGCTGCCAGTAACTTTGCTGCGTGTAGCCCAGCCAGAGCGAGTCGCTGCCGGCATCGTCATCGCCGCCTGAGGCCAGCAGGCCCTTGGCGATTTTGGTGCGCACCGACAGCTGGAGCCGGGTTTCCGCGCGTTTGTAGTTGAAGGGCGTGGTCACCGTGTGGCCTGCCGCCGGTGAAGACGGCTGGTTGTTCACGCTGTCCGAGCCGGCCCACATCAGGCTGGTAGGCCGGTAGCCACGCAGGCCGAAGGTGTCGCAATCGGTGCCGCGCTGCAGCTCCCAGAAACGCGAGAGCTCGGAGTATTTGGTGTTTCTGCATCCAATTTTCTTGCCGTCCGGCGCCTCGGTGGCCAGCGCCGGCAGCAACAGGACCTCGGTGCTGGCCTGACCGGTCTGCGCATTGGCCGGCGCGGTCGCCATGGCCGGCGGCGCTGTGCCCGCCGGCAACTGCGATTGCGCCCAGTTTTTGAAACAGGCCAGCTGCGCCGTGGCATCGGCGCTCATCGCATGGCAGGCCTGCCAGTCCAGGCGCCTGCTGCGGTCTGGCAGTGTGGGTGCGCCGCTGCCAGGGGTCTGGGCCAGCGCCGTGCCCAACATGCCCAGCGCCAGCAGGCCCACGGCTATAAAACGAGGTGTGTAGATGTCCATGTTTACCATCCTGCCAGCTTTTCCATGGTGAATACAATCTCTGGCGCGTCGGGCGGGGCGCTGCTGCTGGTGTCTTTCCAGCTGCCGCGAATACTTCTTCCGCAGGAGCCCTCCACCACTTCTGCGTTCCAGGTGCCGGTGATGCTGATGCCGTTCGACGACTCGTCCAGTGTCAGAAAGCCGTCTTCCAGATCGCCGGCCAGTTGCGCCTTGGCTGCGTGGCCAGGCGCTGGTGCAGCCAGGTTGCGGATGACGAATCCCGCCACACTCTCGCTGAATTGTGCATGCCGCTCCAGCAACACGGTGGCTGTGGCGGGCAGGCCTGCGGGTGCCGACTTGAAGCTCACGCGCCACTGCCCGTGAATCTGCGCGGCCTTCAGCAGCTTGGCGGCCGGGCAGCTGTTTGCCGCCGATGCTTGTGGGTCATTTTGGCCGCTGGCCCTTGAGCAGATTGCGCAAGCAGCTATTAAAAATATAGCAATTTTGAAGAAGAAAGCAGGTGTCATGGCGTGTGGGACCGGGGTGCGTCACGGGTGGTTTCGGCGAGCAATTGCGCCTCGGCGCTGTCGGCGGCGCGTTTGGCAAATTCTGCCCGCAGCGCCCGGATTTTCTCACGCGGGTCTTCTTTCACCGTGGTTTTGTCCAGGGCCATCTCGGCAATAAAACGGCTGGGCAGGCCGGCCACGGTCTCACGCCCTTTTTTTCGGCGGCGCAGCCAGCTCACGGTCAGCGTGTGCTGGGCCCGGGTGATGCCCACATACATCAGGCGGCGCTCTTCCTGCAGGCGCTGTGCGATGCCTTCGGTTTTTGCCGCATCCTGACCGTCGTCGCTGTCCAGCTTGAAGGGCAGCAAACCCTCGTTGACGCCGGCCAGCACCACATGCGGCCATTCCAGGCCCTTGGCGGCGTGCAGGGTGGACAGGGTCACCACGTTCTGCTCGCCCTCGCGTTCACTGATGGTGGACAGTAGGGCAATGGTCTGCACCACTTCCAGCATGTTTTTGGGTTCGCTGGCGATGGTGGTACCGGCCGTGTCGTCAATCTGCCCGCCGCAGCGCTGGGCCATCCAGCCGCAAAAATCCATCACATTGGTCCAGCGCGCGGCGGCGATTTTTTCGCTGTCCTCGCCGTCGTACAGGTGTTTCTCGTAGCCGATGTCCTTGAGCCAGTCCTTGAGCAGCGTGCCGGCAGCTTCTGCACCCACGGTGTGCCGCGCACGGTATTCCAGATCATTCACATAACGGCCAAATTCGTGCAGGGAGCCCACCGCCTTGGCCGGCAGGGCGGCGCCCAGCGAGTGGCTGAACAGCGCCTCAAACAGGCTGAGCTTGTAGGTGCTGGCAAAAGCGCCCAGCGCGGCCAGCGTGGTGTGGCCTATGCCGCGTTTGGGGGTGGTCACGGCACGCATGAAGGCCGGGTCGTCGTTGTTGTTGACCAGCAGGCGCAACCAGCAACACAGGTCCTTGATTTCAGCCCGGTCAAAAAAGCTCTGCCCGCCCGACACCTTGTACGGAATCGCCGCCTTGCGAAAAGCTTTTTCCAGCGGCTTGGCCATGTGGTTGGCGCGGTACAACACACAGAAGTCCTTCCACTCCTTGTGCTGGCTGCCGGCGGCCAGCAGCGTGCCTTCGGCACGCAGGCTCTGGATACGCGCCACCACGCGCTCGGCCTCGTGCTCCTCGCTGTCGCAATCGGCGACACGCACCGGCTCGCCTTCCCCCAGTTCGCTGAACAGGGTTTTCGGGAAGAGCTTGGGGTTGGGTGCAATCACGTTATTGGCTGCGCGCAGGATGGCGCCGGTGCTGCGGTAGTTCTGCTCGAGCTTGACCACGCGCAGCGCCGGATAGTCCAGCGGCAGCTTTTTCAGGTTCTCCAGCGTGGCACCGCGCCAGCCGTAAATCGACTGGTCGTCGTCCCCCACGGCGGTAAAGCGGCCGCGCGCCCCTACCAGCAGCTTGAGCATTTCATACTGCGTGGCGTTGGTGTCCTGGTATTCATCCACCAGCACATGGCCCAGCGCCTGCTGCCATTTGTCGCGCACGTTGGCATGTTGCTGCAGCAGTTTGAGCGGCAGGGCGATCAGGTCGTCAAAGTCCACACTCTGGTAAGCGCTCAGGCGTTCTTCGTAACGCGCCATGATGCGGGCGATCAGGCGCTCTTCGTCGCCCCTGGCCTGCACTTCGGCTTGCGCCGCATTGAGCCCGGCACTTTTCCAGGCGCTGATGGTCCACTGCCACTGCCGCGCGGTGGCCGCGTCGGTCGTGCCGCCGGCGTCTTTCAGGATGCTGGTCACGTCATCGCTGTCCAGAATCGAGAACTGTTTTTTCAGCCCCAGCGCCTCACCGTCCTGGCGCAACATGCGCACGCCCAGCGCGTGAAAGGTGCAGATCAGCACGCCGCGTGCCGGTTTGCCAATCAGCTTTTTGGCGCGTTCGCGCATTTCGGCGGCGGCTTTGTTGGTGAAGGTGATGGCGGCAATCTGCTCGGGCGGCAGTCCCGCCTGGATCAGGCGCCCGATCTTGTGCGTGATCACCCGCGTCTTGCCGGAACCGGCGCCGGCCAGCACCAGGCAGGGGCCGTGCATGTAATTGACGGCTTCCTGCTGGGCGAGATTGAGACCGGTGTTGGGGGGAGAGGCTGGGGACGGGTGGGACGACATGCAGTGGGAAGGCGGACGCGACAAGGGGCAGGCAGCGGGTCATCATAGCCAGTCAGGCAGCTGCAAACCGGGCAAGTGACAATACGCTTTGTGTTAAGCATTCTCCTGGTCACCTTTCCGTTTTTCGCGCTGGTGCTGTGTGGCTACCTGGCGGCGCGCCGCGGCCTGCTGCCGCAGGCCGCGATTCCCGGCCTGAACACCTTTGTGCTGTATTTCGCACTGCCCTGCATGTTGTACCGCTTTGGCGCGAATACGCCGGTGGCCCAGCTGCTCGACGGCAGCCTGGTGGCGGTGTACCTGCTGTGCGCGCTGATCATGGTGGGCTTCACGATTGCGCTCACGCGCAACCAGCGCATTGGCTGGAACGATGCTTCTTTTGGTGCGCTGGTCGCGGCCTTCCCGAACACCGGTTTCATGGGCGTGCCGCTGCTGGTGGCGCTGCTCGGTGCGCAGGCGGCCGGGCCGGCGATTGTGACAATCGTGATCGACCTGCTGGTGACCAGTTCGCTGTGTATTGCGCTGTCGCGGCTCGATTCAGCCGACAGCCACGGCGCGGAAGTGGCGGCCAAAAACGCGCTCAAAGGCGTGGCGCTGAACCCCATGCCCTGGGCGATTGTGCTGGGCGCGTTGTCCTCGGGGCTGGCGATCACCTTGCCGGCGCCGGTGCTGCAGACCCTGAGCCTGCTGGCCGACGCCGCCTCGCCGGTGGCGCTGTTCACCATAGGCGCGGTGCTGGCGCGTTCGCAGATGAACAGCGTCGAGAAAATCCCGCTGCAGGACTACCTGCCGGTGGCGCTGATCAAGCTGGTGCTGCACCCGGTGCTGGTCGGCCTGGTGGGACTGGGCACGATCCAGCTCGGTGTGCCGCTGCAACCGTTTGCGCTGACGGTGATTGTGCTGGTGGCAGCGCTGCCGAGCGCCAGCAATGTGTCGCTGCTGGCTGAACGTTTTGGCGCCAACAACGGGCGCATTGCACGCATCATTTTGCTGTCCACGGTGCTGGCGTTTTTCAGTTTTTCTGCCGCCGTAGCGCTTCTGACCTGAGACTTCGGCCGCGCTGGACCCGGTTCAGACCAGTTGGGGCCGCGGATCTGGCTCCGCCAGTCCGCAGGCGCAGCGGCCCCCTCTGGGGGCAGGGGGCTACACGCAGTGAGCGACCGTGGGGGTCATATCGCCAGCGGATCCACATCAATCGCCCAGCGGATCAGGCTTTTGAACTCGCCCTCCTGCCGGGTCTGGTGCAGCAGCGGCTGCCATGCGGCCAGAAAGCGCTGCAGCGCGGCGCGTGAGGGGCTTTCGACCAGCATCTGGGCGCGCTCTATGTTGGCGACGCGCTGTATCGTCATGGGCACCGCCGGATAGGGTGTGACCGCATCGGCTCCAGGCAGTTGCTGTGCCTGCGCGGAGGCTGCGGCCGCGTTCAAAAAGCCCTGCGCCACCGCCTGCTCGCGCGCCTCGGCGCGCACCAGGGCTGAAAAACCGAAGGGCGACATGCCAGCGGCTTCACGCTCTTTGAGTTCCTGCGCGGCGAAGGCCGGGTAGTCGTGTTTTTTCAAGGCAGCAAACAGCGGGTGTTGCGGGTGAAAAGTCTGCACCCACATTTCGCTGGCTTCGCCGTGGTCGGCGTCGCGTCCGGCCCGGCCTGCGGCCTGCATCAACAGGCCGAACAGGCGCTCGGGTGCGCGGAAGTCACTGGAAAAAAGCGCGCTGTCGGGGTTGATCGCGGCCACGAGGGTGATGTGGCGGAAGTCGTGGCCCTTGGCAATCATCTGCGTGCCGACCAGCACATCCACCTCGCGCGCATGGACGCTGGCCAGTTGCGACTCGAGCGCGCCCTTGAGCCGCGTGGTGTCGGCGTCAATGCGCGCAATACGCAGCGGGCTGCCATCGGGCCGGGTCACGCCGGCCAGCAGGTCGCTGATGTGTTCCTCCAGCCGTTCCGTGCCTTTGCCCACAGGCGCAATGTCAATGTTGCCGCAGCCGGGGCAGGCACGCGGCACGCGTTCGGTAAAGCCGCAATGGTGGCAGCGCAGCGTGCGGTCGATTTTGTGGAAGACGCGGTAGGCGCTGCAGTGCGGGCACTCGCTTTTCCAGCCGCAGTCGTGGCAGGCCAGCACAGGCGCATAACCGCGCCGGTTCAAGAAAATCAGCGACTGCTCGCCGCGCGCGATGCGCTGGCTGATGGCGTCCAGCAGCGGCGGCGCAATCGTCGCGTGTTTGGGCTGGTGGTTCATGTCCACCAGCCGCACCGCTGGCAGGCTGCCCGCTTGCGCCGCGCCGCCTATACGCTCCAGCATGCTCAGGCGCTGGTAACGGCCGGTCTCGGTGGCCTGCCAGCTTTCGAGTGAAGGTGTGGCAGAACCGAGTAGCACCTTGCAGGTGCCAGCCCCCACGCTCCCCACTTCGTGTGGTTCGCTGCCCCCCGAGGGGGCGCTGCGCCTGCGGCCCGGCAAAGCCGGTTCCGCGGCCCCTGCTGGTGAAGAAGGAGCCATGACACCGACGCTGTTGTTGTGGGCCGAGCTCTCCAGCATGGCGCGGTACACCGCCAGATCACGTGCTGAATACCGCGCGCCTTCCTGCTGCTTGTAACTCGGGTCGTGTTCCTCATCGACCACGATCAGGCGCAGATTCGGCAGCGAGGCAAAAATCGCCATGCGGGTGCCCAACACCAGCCGGGCCTGGCCGGCGTGTGCCGCCAGCCAGCTTTTGAGCCGCTGGGCCGGGGTGAGGCCACTGTGCAGGGCCACCACCTGGGCTTTGCCCAGATGCGCAAAACGCGCTTCAAAACGTGATTGCAACTGCGGCGTGAGGTTGATCTCGGGCACCATCACCAGCACCTGGGCGCTGGCGTCTCTCGCCAGCACCTCGGCGGCGGCACGCAGATAGACTTCGGTTTTACCGCTGCCGGTGGCGCCAAACAGCAGGCCTGGCCGCGTCTCGGCATAAAATTCGGCCAGAGCCCTTGTCTGCTCTGCGCTGAGCGCTATCAAATCAGTAGTATTTTCTGGCGGCAGAGCTTCTGTGGCGGCGGGCCGTTTGAGCCGGCGCGCCAGTTGCAGCGAACTGAGCTCGCGCAACTGTGGCGGCAAGGCCGCCAGCGCCACCTCACCGATGGAGCGCTGGTAATAACTGGCGGTAAATGCCACCAGCCGTCGCCAGGTGTCGGACAGCGGGGCCAGACCGTCGAGCGCACCCAGCACCGACCGAGCCTGCTCCTCAGGCAAGCCGCCACTGTCGGGCAACACCTGCCAGACCACGCCGAGGACCTCGCGCTTGCCCAGCGGCACACGCACCAGGCATCCAGGCGCAAGCGGCCACTCGCTTCTGTAGGTCAGCGCGCCCGCCACGCTGCTGTGCGCGGGGGTGGCCACCACAATGCTGAGCCAGTGGCTCATGCCGTGCGTGCTCCCCGCTGCTGCGAATGAGAACTTAAGTTGTTAGTCTTCAGATACATCTTCGAAAGTTGCTCTAAGTGCTTGATTTAAAAACGCTTTGCGGGTCTTCCAAAGTTTCTGTGGATAACTTTGTTGATAGATTGTCCCCACACGCCACCAAGCCTTATAAATCAAGGCTTTTCTTAAATTGCCCGCAAAAAAAGCAATTAAAAGATGTCATATAAATCAAGCACTTAGCGGCGCTATTGCTTTGATAGCGAGGGGCCCGGCGGTTACACCTTCATGCCGCACCGCAGCACAAATTTTGTGAATAAGTCTGGCCCCCACTGCCCGGTTTTTATGTTACAGGGGGTCCGCCAGAAGCTAGTGTGGCGTGCCGGTGCGCATACGGCGCGAGCAGGCATGGACTGCCCGGACCAGCACTTCCACACTTTCCGGCGGGCTGTGCTGGCTGATGCCGTGACCCAGGTTGAAGATGTGGGTAGGGCCGGTGCTGGCGAGGTTGGTATGCGGCGTACCAAAACTCTCCAGCACAGCGGCCACTTCTGCCTCGATCTGGGCCGGCCCGGCAAACAGCACATTCGGATCCAGGTTGCCCTGCAGCGCCATGCGTGCGCCCACACGCTCACGGGCCTGGCCCAGGTTCACGGTCCAGTCCAGGCCCAGAACCTCACAATCGAGTTTGGCCATTTGCTCCAGCCACAAACCGCCGCCTTTGGTGAAGACCAGACGCGGGATGATGACGCCCTCATGGCTGCGCTTGAGCTGCTTGAGCACGCGCTGGGTGTAGGCCAGGCTGAAGGTCTGGAAAGCCGCGTCGGCCAGCACACCGCCCCAGCTGTCAAAAATCATCACCGCCTGGGCACCGGCTGCTATCTGGGCATTCAGGTAGGCCGCGACCGCGTCGGCGTTGATGGCCAGCATTTTGTGCATCAGGTCGGGGCGTTGGTAGAGCATGGTTTTGACCAGGCGGTAGTCGTCGGATCCGGCGCCTTCCACCATGTAACAGGCCAGCGTCCAGGGGCTGCCGGAAAACCCGATCAGCGGCACCCGGCCGTTCAGCGCCTTGCGGATCGAAGTAACGGCGTCAAACACATAGCGGAGTTTTTCCATGTCCGGCACTTCGAGTCTGGCCACGGCGGCCTCGTCGCGCACCGGCGTGGCAAAACGCGGGCCTTCGCCCAGCGCAAACGACAGGCCCAGGCCCATCGCGTCGGGCACGGTCAGGATGTCGGAAAACAGGATGGCGGCGTCGAGCGGATAACGCTCCAGTGGCTGCAGCGTGACTTCGGTGGCGTAGTCGGGTGAGGTCGCCAGACCCATGAAGCTGCCGGCCTTGGCGCGGCTGGCGCGGTACTCGGGCAAGTAGCGCCCGGCCTGGCGCATCAGCCAGACGGGGGTGTAGTCGGTGGCCTGGCGCAGGCAGGCGCGCAGAAAGGTGTCGTTTTGGAGCGGGGCGTACATGCCCCGATTGTCTCAGAGCCGTGAATCTTTCTACTGCGCGGGCCGATCTGGCGCCTGCGGTGCTCACCGTACCCTTGTACGGCTCCGCTCCTCGACGCCACCTCGGCCCGCTCGCTACGAAATCTTCACGACTCTGGGGGCTGTTCAAACCAGCAGGGGCCGCGGGTCCGGCTTTGCCGGCCCGCAGGCGCAGCGGCCCCCTCGGGGGGCAGGGAGTTACACGCAGTGAACGACCGTGGGGGCTAACGAACCGGCAGAAACTGCAGAAAGGAGGCGCCGGCCAGATTCTGCATGTAGGTGATCACGGCGCGCCGGTATTTCTCGGTCAGGACCGATGACAGCAAATCGAGCCGGCCTATGACCTTGCCGAACTCGCGCTCAAAGCTGAGGTTGCGCTCGCGCTCGGAGATTTCATCAGCCAGCAGCAGCGGCTGGCCTGCGACATTGCGCCGTGTGGCCAGCAGCCAGACCGCTGACTCGATGTTGCGTGCGGCGTTGTACACATACTGCGCGTCCAGACCATCGACCAGGTAAAAAGCGGTTTTGCCGCCGTGCGCCACGATCAGCATGTCGGCGCTGGCGTAGATGAAGGCGGCGACGCGGTCACCCCTGAAATCAGCGCTCAGCGCCAGCGACAGTGCGGCAATGTCGCGTTTGCCCTGCAGCTCGGGCCAGGGCGTGCGGCTGTCGATGGCGCTGCGCACACGCTCTATCGCGGCCTCGCGGCTGGTACTGCTGGTCTTGCGCCATTCGGCCGGGTTGCGCCGGTACAACTTGTCCAGCAGCCGGTACAGGCTGTCGAGGTTGTCACGCATGCCCAGCGTGGCCATGCGGTTCACGTCGGACTGCGCCAGCTCGCTGCCGGTCAGCGGCGCGGTCTGGGTTTCGCCGCGGTGCACCGGGGCCGGCCCCATGGTCGAGCAGCCGCCCAGCAGCAGGGCCAGACCGAAACAGGCAAACAGGTGGCGGCGCTGTACAGGCATGCGCCGATTATCCCGGACTGCCAGTGGCCTGCAAAAGGCAGCCTGCGGCCTTCAGGCGCTGTCGGCCGGCAGCAGGCCGCGCGACTGCAACACGCGGTGGTCAATCTTCAGGCAGTGGTCCTGCACCACCAGCAGCCCGGCGGCTTCGGCTTTGGCGGCTGCTGCGGCGTGGCTGATGCCCAGTTGCATCCAGACTGCCCTGGCGCCAATGGCAATCGCGTCATCGACGATGGGCGGGATGTCCTCGCTGTTGCGAAAGCAGTTCACCAGGTCAATGCGCTCGTGCTGCGCGGCCTCGCGCAAACTGGCGTAGGCTTTTTCGCCCAGCACCTCGCTGACGTTGGGATTGACCGGGATGATGCGGTAGCCCTGGGCCTGCATGTAACGCGCCACATCAAAACTGGCGCGGTGCGCCTGGGCCGACAGGCCGACCACCGCAATCGTGCGGCAGTGGTTCAGGATATAGGGCATGCGGTCGGCTGGCGCGATGGCGGTCATGGTCTTGCCTCAGGCCTTGTATTTGATCGAGCAGCCATAAGCGCGGCTGGACGACTGCGTGATGGCTTTGCCGCCCAGGGCCTCGTTCAGGCCCTGGCGCACATAGTTGGTGGCGGTCTTGATGTCGTCCACCTGCGCCGAAGCAATGCTGTCAATTGCCCCGGCATACACCAGCTGGCCCTGCGGGCTGACGATGTACATGTGCGGCGTGGTTTTGGCGCCATAAAGCTGGCCGATTTTCCCCGACTCGTCCATCAGCAGGGCTGTTGCCGCGGCCTGTTTCTCGCGCATCCAGCCCGCCAGTTTGGCCGGGGCCAGGTAGTCGCCGTGGCCGGTTTCGGTCGAGTTCAGGGACAGCCAGACCACCCCTTTGGCCGCAAATTCCTTTTGCAGGGCCTGCATGTTGCCGCTGTAATGTTTTTGTACAAAAGGGCAGCCCGGGTTGGTCCACTCGAGCACCACCAGTTTGCCTTTGTAATCACTGAGCTTGCGGGTTTTGCCGCCGGTGTCGCTGGCGGAAAAGTCTGGCGCGGCCTGGCCCACGGTGGCGGCCAAAGCGGGGCGGGTCAGGGACAGCGCCCAGGGGGCGAGCAGCAAAGAGCCGGAAAAACTGCGGCGATTGATGAAACGGTTCTGCATGGCGTCCACTCCTTGAAACAGTACTTACAGTCTGGCCAGTTCGGCCCTGACATCGTCGACGGACAGAATTTCCGACAACACGCGGGGCGCACTGCCGGGCTTGTAAATCACATACACCGGCACGCCGCTACGGCCCAACTGGCCCAGTGCCGCTGTCACCGCCGGGTCGCGGCGCGTCCAGTCGGCGCGCAGCAACACCACCTTCCTGGCATCAAAATCGGCCAGCACTTCAGGGTTGGCCAGCGTGGTTTTTTTGTTGTACTGGCAAGTGACGCACCAGGCGGCGGTGAAGTCCACAAACACGTTTTGGCCCTGCGCGGTGAGCTGCTCGACCCGGCCCGGCTCCCAGGCCTGCCAGCGCTCCGACGGCGCCGCTGCCAGCGCTGAGGCTTCCATCGGTTTGATGACATTTTGACCGACAGCCCATACACCGATGACGCCAAGCGCTATTGAAAATGTAGCAAGCAGCAGGCGGGTCCGGCCGTTTAGCGTCAGCGACCACACCACCAGCGCCAGCACAATCAGCAGCGCCAGCAAGGCGCCTGCCCCGTCGATGCCGCTTTGCTGGCCCAGCACCCAGACCAGCCAGGCCACCGTGGCAAACATCGGAAACGCCATCAGGTGCCGGAAAGTCACCATCCACAGCCCCGGTCGCGGCAGGGCCCGCGCCACCGCCGGCACGGCACTGGCCAGCAGGTAGGGCAGGGCCATGCCCAGTCCGATCGCGGCAAAAATCGCCAGCGCCTGGATGGCCGGTAAACCCAGCGCATAACCGAGCGACGCCCCCATAAAAGGTGCGGTGCAGGGTGAGGCAATCGCGGTGGCCAGCACGCCGGTCAGAAAGGCATTGAGAACCGGGTTTTTGCTTTGCAAAGTCGCCACGCGGCTCGGCAAAAAGTTGCCAAATTCAAACAGGCCCGCGAGATTGAGGCCTATCAGCGTGAACAACACCGCCAGCGCCGCCACCACCGCCGGGCTTTGCAGGTGAAAGCCCCAGCCCAGTTGTTCACCGGCCGAGCGCAAGCCCAGCAGCAAGGCGCCCAGCGCCAGGAAAGACAGCAACACCCCGGCGCTGTAAGCCAGCCCGCCGGCCAGCCGCTCCGCCTGATTTTTCTGCTGCGCAAAACTGAGCACCTTGATGGCCAGCACCGGAAACACGCAGGGCATCAGGTTCAGGATCAGTCCGCCCAGCAGCGCACCGAGCAGGGCGGCAAACAGACCCAGCGGCGCCGTGTTGTTGCCCGTGGGTGCGGCACCCAGGGCGGCGTTGGCCTTCAGTGCGGCCTCCAGCGCGGGCGGCACGGCAGCGGCAGCGGCCACGGCGGGCCAGTTGCCCTTGACCGGTGTTTCGATGCGCACCGCCTGATTCCCGAACGCCAGCACCAGCGGCATCACACGCGGGCTTTCGTTGCGCTGTGCTGACAGCGGGAGTTGCGCTGTCCAGACCGCGCCCTGCCAGGCCTGCTGCCAGGGCGCAGCGGGCTCAATGACGCCGCCGGTTTCGGGATAAAGCGCCAGTGTTTTGCCCTGAAACGCGGTGGGCAAACCCCGCAACGCCACCTGGATGGTCTTGGGCCCGGCCTCAATGTGGCTGCCGTTTCCGGCCAGCGGCTGTGGGCTGGCGGCAAAGCTGGCGGCAAATTCAGCGCCGCTGGAAGCGCTGGAAGCTTTCACCGGAATTTGCAGCGCAAATTCGCCGTCCTGGGGGATACATTCTTTTTTGCAGATCAGCCAGCTGGCCTTGAGCCGGATCTTCAGTTGCGAAGCGCCAAAGGCCGGCGACACCGTCAGCGGCACCGGCAGCAGCACGGTGCCCTCATAACCGTAGTTGGCCAGTGTACCTACCGGTATTTTTTTGGGTGTGGGCCAGGCGATGTCGCCAGCGCTGACACCGGCGGGCAATGTCCATTCCAGCACGGTCGGCAAGCCGGAGTCGCCGGAGTTTTTCCAGTACGTGTGCCACTCCGGCGCATGGGCCAGTTGCAGGCCGACCCAGACCTGCTTGCCCGGCGCCACCCCCTCGGGTGCCCAGGCCAGCAATTCGGCGCGCACCTGGTCGGTGCTCACCACAGCGCTGACGGGGGTTTTGCCTGTGAGGTTGATTTGGGCTGCAGACCACGTCGGCATTGCGCAAGCAGCTATCAAAAACAGAGCAGACAAAAAACGGTGAAAAGGCATGGTCAGGGTGTGAGCGGAGGCCGCAGCTTTAGTTCCTGGGGCGCCATGGCGGTGGCGGGCTGTGTGAAGACGGCCGGCAGCCTGGCAGGCGCCCGGATGCGCAGCTGCTTGTGCACACTCTCGCGGCCGAAAACCACCTCGATATCGGCCAGCGTTACGCCAAACAGCGGCGCCAGAAAACGCAGCATGTGGTCGGTGGCCTTGCCGCCCTGCGGCGCAGCGGTCACGCTGACCTTGAGCTGGGTGCCCTTGGGTTTGCCAATCGCATCGCGGCTGGCGGCCGGTTTGCCCAGAATGTTCAGCACCAGCACCTCACCGTCCCAGGCAAAAAAAGAGTCGCCGGTGACATGTCTGTTGCGCATCGGCAAATACTTAGGGCGCAAAGCCCAGCACCACACGGCGCGTGCTGGCGCTTTTCTTTTCAATTTTGGTGACGATCACCGCGCCAATCTCGGCCGTGTTCGCCACATGGGTGCCACCGCAGGGCTGCAGATCAATCATGGCCTCTGCGCCCGGCCCGCCTATGCGTATGGTGCGCACCTGGCCGCTGCCGCGCGGCGGCTGCACACTCATGCTTTTGACCAGCGCCGGATTCGCATCGAGTTCGGCATCACTGATGCTGCCCACCAGCAGCGGATGCGCGGCGGCCACCAGCCGAGCGATGCCGGCCGTCAGTTCGTCCTTGTCCAGTGGGTCCGTCATGTTGAAGTCCAGCCGCGCATAGTCGGGTGTGATCGAGCAGCCGTTGACCAGCTGCGGCACCAGATGGCATAACAAGTGGGTGGTGGTGTGAAAACGCATGAGCCGGTGCCGGCGCGCCCAGTGGATGCGGGCCATGACGCGGTCGCCGACCTGCAGGCCCGATGGCAGGAGCGGGTCCGGCAGGTGGCAGATGGCAGCGGTGAACTGGCCTTCAGCGTTTTTGCCCTTGCGTGTGTCGCTGATGGCAATTTCACGCCCATCGGCCAGGATCAGCACACCTGCGTCTCCCGCCTGGCCGCCGCCCATGGGATAAAACACGGTGCGGTCCAGCACAATGCCCTGCTCGCTGATGGCGGTGACCGTGGCGGCGCATTCGGCCAGATAAGCGTCCTCGCGAAACAGGGTTTGTGTCATGGTTTGATAATACCGGCATGAACCGCCCTGCGCCTTTGCCCGCCACCCTTGTCCCGCAGGGCGACGCACGTATTGTGCTGGCCACCCTCAACGCCAAATACATCCATGCCTCGCTGGGCCTGCGCTGCCTGCTGGCCAACATGGACCCACACGGTGGCGTGGGTCTGCGGGCGCAGACGCAGCTGCGCGAGTTTGTCATTGGCCAGCCCGCCACCCGTATCGTCGAAGAGTTGCTGGCGCCGCAGCCTGAGGTGATTGGCCTGGGCATCTATATCTGGAATGTGGTGGAGACCACGCAGGTGGTACGCCTGCTCAAGGCCCTGCGGCCCGACATCCGCATCGTGCTTGGCGGGCCCGAGGTCAGTCATGAGGTGGAGCAGCAGGAAATCTGCCGCCTGGCCGACCATGTGGTGACTGGCTGGGGCGATGTGAGTTTTCCCAAACTGTGCCGCGCGCTGCTGGACGGGCCCCAGCCCCTCATGAAAGTGATCACCGGCGAGCAGCCTGCACTCGATAAGCTGGCCCTGCCTTACAGCGAATACAGCGATGAGGACCTGGCCCGGCGCCTGCTGTATGTCGAGGCCTCGCGCGGCTGCCCCTTCAAGTGCGAGTTCTGTCTCAGCGCGCTCGACAAAACCGCCTGGGCCTTTGATCTGGAGCTGTTCATGGCGCAGATGGAGACCCTGTACCGCCGGGGTGCGCGCAACTTCAAGTTTGTCGATCGCACTTTCAATCTGAAGATAGACAACTCGGTGCGTATCCTGCAATTTTTTCTGGACCGGCTGGGCGCGTCGCCTGATATTTTTGTGCATTTTGAAGTGGTGCCCGACAGCCTGCCGGACCGGCTGAAGGAATTGATCGCGCAGTTCCCCGCAGGCTCGCTGCAGTTTGAAGTGGGCATACAGAGCTTTAACCCCGAGGTGCAGCAGCGCATCTCGCGCAAGCAGGACAATGTGAAAACCGCTGACAACCTGCGCTGGCTGGTCACGCAAAGCCGCGCCCATGTGCATGCCGACCTGATCTTCGGCCTGCCCGGTGAAACGCTGGAAAGTTTTGCCGCCGGTTTTGACCGGCTCTACGCCCTGGGCCCGCATGAAATCCAGTTCGGTGTGCTCAAGCGCCTGCGCGGTACCCCGATCACGCGGCACACGGCCGACTTTGGCATGGTGTATGACCCGCAGACGCCGTACACAATTTTGCAGAACGGCACGGTTGATTTTGCCGCGATGCAGCGTGTCAAACGCTTTGCGCGTTATTGGGAAATGGTAGCCAATTCCGGGCGCTTTTCCCAAGCCCTTGATGTGTTGCTCAAGGACGCACCGGGTTCTCCGGCTTCGGCTTTCGGGCATTTTCTGGCCTTCAGCGACTGGCTTTGGCAGACCACAGCCAAGACTCATGAATTTGCACTCGAAAAACTGGTGGACCTGCTGTTTGCCCACTTGACGCAGGAGCGCGGGCTCGAGCCGCAGCAGGTTGCGGCGGCCTTGCTCGCGGACTACCAGGCCAGCGGCGCGCGCGGCCGGCCGGCCTGTCTGGCGGCCTTGCTGGCCGGGCAGTCGCAAGCGCCCTCTGCGCCGGTTGCGGGCGCGCGGCTTGAGCGGCAAGGGCGGCATGTGAGTCAGCAGCAGGCTTTGCGGGTGGAGATTCAGAAAGCGGCTGCGGCGGCTTAGGTTTTTCTGCAGCTTGCGGGCTTGGCCTTTCGAAGTCTTGCTTTCTTCGAGTGCTGCGGGCTCGCCAACAAGCCGGGGGTTGCCCGGCGGCAACTCACTTTCTTTTTGCGTCGCCAAAAAGAAAGTAAGCAAAGAAAAAAGCGACCCGATGGTCTGGGTCCCTTCGCTTCGCTACGGGCAACCTGCGGTGCTCGCCGAAAACGGGGCCGGGCTCGAACTCGCTTCGCTCAGACAATCGCCCGTGCTGATCCGTTTTTGGCTGTGCTCCTCGGCCCAGCCCGACGGGTGGGGGAACGGGTGCGGATGCGGGGAGACGATGACGCGCAAAGCGCGTCATCGTCGGACCATGGGACCGTCATGTTTGCACGCGGGCGCAGCACACGCGGCCAAATGAGGCTCCCTTCTCTCGCCCAGCGGGGCGAGGGAAGGGCGGGGGGTTGGGAGTGGGGAGTCGCTCCTACTGTCCAAAGCAGACCACAGACGCAGCGTGACGCAAGAGTGACCCCCACGCCGAAACAAAACGAAACACAGCGCAACCCCCCTGAAACCCGGCCCGCGGCCCAGCCGCGCACCATACAAAGCCTCAACCACTTCCTCACAAGGTAAACCATGAAACGTTTCATCAAAAGAACCCTGCTCGGCCTGTTTGGCGGGGCGCTGATTGTTGGCAGCCTGGGCGCTTGTTCGCATCGCGGCCCTGGCGGCTGGAGCGAGGCTTCGCCTGAGTCGCGTGCACGGCTGGTCGAAAAAGTCGGCTCGCGGCTGGATCTGGATGCGGCGCAAAAACAGAAGCTCGGTGTGCTGGCCGACAAGCTGCAGGCCCAGCGCAGCGCTCTGCGCGGCGCCACCGATCCGCGTGCGGCCATGCAGAGCCTGTTCGCCGGCAGCAAACTGGACCAGAGCGCTGCTCAAAAACTGATAGCCGAAAAAACCGCGGCCATCCAGAGCGGCAGCCCGGAGGTGATTGCGGCGGCTGCCGACTTCTTTGACAACCTGCGCCCGGAACAGCAGCAAAAGGTGCGCGAGTTCATGCAGCGTGGCCGGCGTTGGGGCCACCATGGCTAAAGCGGCCGGCTTTGGCCTGCTGGGCGCCCGGCTGGTGCGCCTGGACGCGGGCCGACAGCCGCGGCGCTCGGCCACGCTGACGGCCTCACCGGGCAGTGCCGCCGGCGCTGTGCGTGCGCTGCTGCGTCTGGAGGGGCTGGCGGTGCTGACGCTGGCGCTGGCGGCCTACGCGCAGTTCGGTGCCGGCTGGGGCTGGTTCGCGCTGCTGTTTCTGCTGCCGGATTTGTCTTTTGCGGCCTATCTGGCCGGCCCGCGCTGGGGTGCTGCGGCCTACAACGCGGCCCATTCCTATGTGGGTGCGCTGGCGCTGCTGGCTGCGGGGGTGCTGGCCGCCATGCCCGGCCTGCTGGCCGTGGGACTGGTCTGGTGCGCCCACATCGGTTTTGACCGCGCGCTCGGTTACGGGCTCAAGTACAGCGCCGGCTTTGGCCTTACCCACCTGGGACACATCGGCCAAAGTGATCCCTGGTGAACAAATAGTTGGCATCGCTGCGTGCCAGCTTCTTATGATCTGCCATGCCCCGTATTTTGCTGATTGACGACGATGAACATCTGGCCACACCTTTGGCCAGCTACTTTGCCCGTTTCGGTTTCCAGCTCGACAGTGCCACCCGTCCCACACAAGGCCTGGCCATGCTGCGCAGCAGGCCTTATGACGCCGCGATTCTCGATGTGATGCTGCCCGAGATGGACGGTTTTGCGCTGTGCCGCGAGATCCGCAAGGGCAGCGATGTCCCGGTGATCATGTTGACTGCGCGCGGCGATGTGATGGACCGCGTGGTGGGCCTTGAGCTGGGCGCCGACGATTACCTGCCCAAACCGTTTGAGCCGCGTGAGCTGGTGGCGCGGTTGCAAACCATTTTGCGGCGCCAGCGCGCCACGCCGGTGGCAACACGCGGGCAGCGCCGGGTGTTTCATGAGCTGGTGATTGACCTGGAAACCCGCGAGGTCTTGCGCCAGGGCCAGCCGGTCGAGCTGACCGGCACCGAGTTTGAGCTGCTGGCGCTGCTGGCGGCCGAGCCAGGCAAGGTCTTCAGCCGCGACGACATCCTGAACCGCCTGCGCGGCCACGAGGCAGAGCTTTACACCCGCGCCGTGGACATTGTGGTGAGCCGACTGCGCAGGAAGCTCGAACCGCTGGACTGCATCAAGACGCTGCGCAACGCCGGTTACACGCTGGCTGTGGGCAAGGCAGAGGCGCCGTGAAGGCAGGGCACGCTCCCCGCTCCAGCGGCTGGCCGCAGCGCTGGCGCCATTCGCTGCGGCTGCGCCTGATCAGCGTGTTTGTGCTGCTGGCGCTGGCCATGGGCGCGGTGTTCATGGGTGGCATGCAGCGTGCGCTGACCGGTGGCTGGCGCGATGCGGCGCGACCTGTGGTCAACGATTACATGGACCGCCTGGCGGCCGACATCGGCAGCCCGCCCGATGTCGCGCGGGCGCAGGCGCTGGTGGCGCGGCTGCCGATTTCGGTGCGCATCAGCGGACCGGCAGTCAACTGGGACTCGCATGCGGACCGGTCGCGGCGCGGCTGGATGGACGACAAGAACGAACGCCTGGACCGGCACGAGGCCGGTGGCGCCGACTGGCGCAGCCGCAGCACGGCCGACGGCCACCGTCTGACCTTTGGCCTGGGCAGCCTGCCCTGGCAACGCGAACCCGGCGGTATTGGCTGGATCACCCTGGGCCTGCTGCTGGGGCTGATTGTGCTGGCCTATGCCTATGTGCGGCGCCTGCTGCGGCCGCTGGATGACATCCGGGCCGGTGCCGAGCGCTTTGGCCGTGGCGCTTTTGACGCGCCGATTCCGCTGCGCCGGCGCGACGAACTCGGTGAGCTGGCCGAGCGCATCAACACCATGGCGCATGACATCGAAGGCATGCTCAATGCCAAACGCGCGCTGCTGCTGGCGCTCAGCCATGAGTTGCGTTCACCGCTGACGCGGGCCCGGCTCAATGCCGAACTGCTGCCCGACTCGCCCGAAGGCGGCGGCGAGCGCGCGGCCCTGCTGCGCGACCTCGGTGAAATGCGCGACCTGATCAGCGACCTGCTGGAGAGTGAACGGCTGGCCAGTGCGCACGCCGCCCTGCAGCGCGAAAGTGTGGATCTGGCGGCGCTGGTGCGCGAGGTGGTGGCCGACATGCCGGCCGCTGCGGCCGTCACCCTGGACTTGGCGCCCGGCCTGGACCCGCTGGCGCTGGATCGCAGCCGCATGCGCCTGCTGCTGCGCAACCTGCTGGACAACGCCTTGCGTTACAGCGCCGATGCGGCGCAGCCGCCGCGCATCACGCTGGCTCGCCAGGATGGCGGCGTGTGGCTGGCGGTGCGTGACTTTGGCCCGGGCGTGGATGCCGAACAGCTGGCCCGCCTGACCGAAGCTTTTTACCGCACCGACAGCGCGCGCCAGCGCGCGACCGGCGGTGTGGGGCTGGGCCTGTATTTGTGCCAGCTGGTGGCGCAGGCGCATGGGACTATGCTGGAGTTGCGTAATGCGGGGCCGGGGTTGATGGCCAGTTTGCTATTGAAATAGTAGCTGCTTGCGCTTGCTGGTAAAGGGCTGGAATCCGAATTCATTGAAATCATGTGTGAGTGATGCGTTGCGGTGTGCCGGCAAGCCGGGGGTTGCCCGGCGGCAAGTAACTTTCTTTTGCGTCGCCAAAAGAAAGTCACCAAAGGTCACGTAGTGGGGATTCGCTCACTTCGCGAAGCGAAGTTACGCGAATACCAAAAGGCGACCCGATGGTCTGGGACCTTCCGCTTCGCTCCAGGCAACCTGCGGTGCTCGGTCAAAACGGGGTCGAGCTCGAACTCGCCTTCGGCTCAGACAATCGCTCGCCCTGATCCGCTTTGACCTGCGCTCCTCGGCCCAGCCCGACGGGTGGGGGGAAGGGGTGCCAAGCTCTTTGCTTGTCATCCCGGACTTGATCCGGGATCCATATTGGCTTGCTCATGCCGTCGCGTGTGCCTGCTGGCCGGGTCTCGCCCCGGCGGGCGACTTACTTTTCTTTGCTTCGCCAAAGAAACCTAAGGAAAAGAAAGGCGACCCGATGGTCTGGGACCCTTCGCTTCGCTACGGGCAACCTGCGGTGCTCGGTAAAAGCGGGGTCTCGCTCGAACTCGCCTTCGGCTCAGACAATCGCGAGCCCTGATCCGCTTTGACCTGCGCTCCTCGGCCCAGCCCGACGGGTTGGGGGAACGAATGCGGAAACCAAAACGGATGCGGGGAGCCTTGACGCGCTCAGCGCGTCAAGGCGTATTCGGTTGGCGGTCATGTTTGCACGCGAGAGCAGCACACGCGGCCAAATGAAGTCCCCCTCCATCGCCCAGCGGGGCGAGGGAGGGGTCGGGGATGCGCTGCCTGACTCCCGCCATGCGCGTTCGGGTCCACAACGGGATGATTTGCTTGCCAATACCCCGCGTCGTGTGCCCGAAGGCACACGCAAGGGGTTTGGTGAGGAAAGCGCCCGTTTTGGTCCGAACCCGAAGGGGCGTGGTTTTGCGGGAGATCCGCTTCGTTACAAAACCAAGCAAGGCGCAAAGCCTTGCCTTGGGTTTTGCGCCTCACGGCTCATCCCGCAAAAGCCCCGCCGCGCATCGCGCGAGTCAGGCAGCGCATCCCTGAGGGTGGGAGTGGGGAGTCAGACCCTACTGTCGGGTCCGGGCTCGAGGCGCAGCGTGACGCAAAGATGTCCTATTTCCCCCGGGTCCCCAGCACAGCCGCACCAATAATCATGACCGCCGCCAGCCCTATGCTCCAGCTCAGCGCCCGCCCGCTGACCAGCATCAGCAGCGCGGTCGAGCCCAGCGGCGTGAGGTAACTCAGGATGCCGATCTGCCGCGCGTCGCCGAGTTTGAGCGCCTTGTCCCACAGGAAAAACGCTGCACCCAGCGGGCCCAGTCCCATCACGGCCAGCAGCAGCGCGTCGCGGCCCGACAGTGCCACCGACGGCTCCAGCGCCCAGTGGCACAGCAGCGACAACGCGCCGGAAACCAGGCCAAACAGGCCAATGGCTGCAGTGGGGAAAGGTGCTACTCGTTTTGTGAGCAGCGAGTAGCTGGCCCAGATGAAGGCCGAGCCCAGCGCCGGCAGGTAGCCCCAGGACCAGCCGCCGCCCCGGCCGCCGCTACCGGCACCGAGGATGGCCACTGCCGCGCCGGCAAAACCGAGCAGGGCCGCCGCCACATGCACGCTGCGCAACTGAACCCCGCGCAAAAACAGCGGTGCCAGCACCACCATGAACAAGGGCCACAGGTAGTTGACGAGGTTGGCCTCCACAGGCGGCGCGTGGCGCAGCGCGATGAACAGCAGGAAATGAAAACCGAACAGGCCGTAGACGCCCAGCAGCAGGGTGGAGGGGAAAATTTGCCATTGCCGCCTGTCTTTCAGCACCAAGGGCAGGGCCAGCAGGCTGCCGACCAGCAGCGCGATGCCAGTCAGCAGAAAGGGCGGAACGTGGCGCAGCGAAACCCCCAGAGAGGCAAGACTGGCCCACAGGGCGATGGCACCCAAAGCAAAGAGATTGGCGGGCACTTTCAGCCGGTCAGCAGGTCGGCCAACGCGGCTCAGGCCGCGCTGATGGGCTTGTCGGAAACACCGGCCGCATGCGCCTGCTGGTCGGCGTGGTAGCTGGAGCGCACCATGGCGCCGACGGCGGCGTGCGTGAAGCCCATTTTGTAGGCCTCGGCTTCAAACATCTTGAAGGTGTCGGGGTGGACGTAGCGGCGCACCGGCAGGTGGCTGGTCGAAGGCGCGAGGTACTGGCCTATGGTCAACATGTCGATGTTGTGCGCGCGCATGTCGCGCATGACCTGCAGGATTTCCTCGTCGGTTTCACCCAGGCCGACCATGATGCCGCTTTTGGTCGGCACGTCCGGGTGCAGCGCCTTGAATTTTTTCAGCAGGTTCAAGCTGAAGGCGTAGTCCGAGCCGGGGCGTGCTTCTTTATACAGACGGGCTGTGGTTTCCAGGTTGTGGTTCATCACATCAGGCGGCGCGGCTTTCAGAATCTCCAGCGCGCGGTCGTCGCGGCCGCGGAAGTCGGGCACCAGGATTTCAATCGTGGTGGCGGGCGAGAGTTCGCGGATCTTCTGGATACATTCGACAAAATGGCCACTGCCGCCGTCGCGCAGGTCGTCGCGGTCCACGCTGGTGATCACCACGTATTTGAGCTTGAGCGCGGCAATGGTTTTGGCCAGGTTCAAGGGTTCGTCGGTATCCAGCGGATCGGGACGGCCGTGGCCGACGTCGCAAAACGGGCAGCGGCGCGTGCACTTGTCGCCCATGATCATGAAAGTCGCCGTGCCCTTGCCAAAACACTCGCCGATGTTCGGGCAGCTGGCTTCTTCACAGACGGTGTTGAGCTTGTTCTCGCGCAGGATCTGCTTGATCTCGTAAAAGCGCGTGCTCGGGCTGCCGGCCTTGACGCGAATCCACTCGGGCTTTTTCAGCAGCTCGCCGGGCACGACCTTGACCGGAATGCGCGACAGCTTGGCCGCCGCCTTTTGTTTGGCCAGCGGGTTGTAGTCTTGCTGGCTCTGGATATCGCGAACGACAGGATTGACAACGTCTTGGGTACTCATGGGTGTTTTGCCTTGGGGGTGGCTCAGGGTGCCAGATAGGTCACAAGCTTTTGGCTCAGGACGTCTGCTGCCTCTTGCCAGCTTGCCGATACCCCGATTGTAGAAAGGTCTGTGGTGCTGAGTCCGGCATAACCGCAGGGGTTGATGCGCGAGAAGGGTTCCAGGTCCATGGCGACGTTGAGCGCCACGCCGTGGTAGCTGTACTGCCGGCTGACCTTGATGCCGAGCGCGGCGATTTTGCCGAGGCCGCGAAACGGGTCTGCCGGGTTCAGGGGACCGGTCAGCGCGGCATGCGCGCCGGGCTCGTCCAGGCGCACGTAAATGCCGGGCGAGCCGGCCACGCGGTGGCCGGTCACACCGAAGTGCGCCAGCGTCCGGATCACGGCTTCCTCGATCCGGTACACATATTCCTTGACGTAGTAGCCGGCGCGTTTGAGATCGAGCAGCGGATAAGCCACCACCTGCCCGGGCCCGTGGTAAGTCACCTGGCCGCCGCGGTCGGTGGCCACCACCGGGATGGCGCCGCGGTTCAGCACATGTTCGTTCTTGCCCGCCAGGCCCTGGGTATAAACCGGCGGATGCTCACAAATCCATAGCTGGTCACGCCCGTCGGATAAGGGCAGGGTGCCGATTGGGCTTGTGGTTTCGCGGCTGCGGGCGGCTGTGAAGGCCTGCATGGCCTGCCAGGTGGGCAGGTAGTCGACCTGCCCGAGTTGACGGACCTCAACATCAGCCTGCATGGGTTGGCGCTTCGGTGTTCAGAGTACAACTTTCACCATCGGGTGTGTGCTCAGCGTGCGGTACAACTCGTCGAGTTGTTCCCTGGAGGTCGCCGTCACGGTGATGGTGATGCCCAGGTAGTTGCCGCCCTTGCTTTCGCGCAGCTCTATGGTCGAGGCATCAAAGGCCGGGTCAAACTGCTGCGCAATCAGGCTGATGGCATGCACCAGGCCATCGGCCTTCTGGCCCATCACCTTGATCGGGAACTGCGAGGGGTACTCGATCAGCGACTCCTGGCGCGGCACTTCCGGGGGCGTGGTACTGCTCATGCCTGTTCTGCCTGTTTGGCGCGCTGGTAGGCGGCGTGTAGCCTGGCGTAGACCGGGCCGGGTTTGCCGCTGCCAATCGGCTGGCCGTCGAGCAGGGTGATGGGCAATACCTCTTTGGTGGCCGAGGACAGTAGCAGCTCGTCGGCGCTGAAAACTTCTTCACGGCTGATGCGGCGCAATTCAAAACCTGTGCCGGCTTCGCGGCAAATGCCTTCGATCAGGCCGTAACGTATGCCTTCGAGCACCAGGTTGTCCCTGGGCGGGCCCAGCACCTGGCCGCCGCGCACGACCCAGACGTTGCAGGCCGCTGCCTCGCTGAGGCAGCCGTCCCGGAACATCACGGTTTCCACCGCATCGACATCGGCACTGATCTGGCGCGCCAGCACCGCGCCCAGCAGGCTGGTGCTTTTAATATGGGCCTTGCTCCAGCGGAAGTCGTCGGCGCTCACGCAGGCCACGCCGTGTGCGCGCTGCTCGGGCGTGGGCGGTTTCAGGGTGTTGCTCATGACAAAAACGGTGGGCGTCAGATCGGGCGGCATGGCATGGTCGCGCAGGGCCACGCCGCGGGTGATCTGGATGTACACCAGCTGGTCGATTTTTTCGTGCGAGCTGTGTTGCGACAGTGCGTAGGCGTCCACCAGTTTCAGCACCAGCTTTTGCCAGCTGGCGTGGGACAGCGGGTTGGCGATGCGTACCTCCGCCAGACTGCGGTCCAGGCGCGCCATGTGCTGGGCAAAACGGAAAGGTTTGCCGCCATACACCGGCACCACTTCATAGACCCCGTCGCCGAAGATGAAGCCGCGGTCCATCACGCTGATTTTGGCGTCCTTGAGCGCGGTGATTTCTCCGTTGAGGTAGCAGGGCGTGTCGGGCAGCAGTGGCGTGGAAGGGGTCATCATGAGCGTCTGGGGGGTGGGCGTTGATTGTCGCGCAATCCCTCAGCGGCTGCGCCGCCGCGCGCGCCGCTTGAACCAGACGCGCCAGCGCCAGATCAGCTTGACCAGCAAGTAGCCGGTGATCGAACCCGCGACCGAAAAAATCGCCATGCCGATCACGGCGGGCCAGCCGAAATGCGCCAGCCAGGCCAGGGCGTCAAAGCCGGGCGCGGCCGCAGCCGCCCGGTAGGCGGCGTCGCCCGCTGTGGCTTCGCCGTCGGACACCCCGAGGATCAGGCTGCCCAGCTTGTAAGCCAGCCAGAGCCAGAAGCCGATGGTGAAGGGGTTGGTGATCAGGGTCATGCCGGCCGCCACCGGAATATTGGCGCGCCACCAGATGCTGTGCGCGGCCGCCACCAGGATCTGCCCGGCCGGCAGCGCAAAGGCCCAGAACATGCCGATCGCGACACCGCGCGCGACCGCCTCATGCTGCATGTGCCAGAGCCCGGGCTCCTGCAGCCGGTGCGCGACCGGCTTGAGCCAGGGGTGGGCCGCCAGGGTTTGTGGGCTGACGCCCTGGGTGAAGCGGTCGCTCCAGTGGGCCTTGGGCGGCTTGCGCGGGCTCACGGCTGTGCCTTTCTGGCTTGCAGCTGCCGCGTTTCACCAATTTTCATCATGAAAAAATCATCTTCGCGCAAGCCATGGACCAGGCGCGCCTGCGCCAGATCGCGCGCGGGCTGGTCCAGCGACTCGTCGGTCAAATTGAAGGTGCCCCAGTGCACGCCCACGCTGCGTTTGGCGCCCAGGTCTTTGTGCACCTGCACGGCTTCTGCCGGGTTGATGTGCTGGTCTTTCATGAACCAGCGCGGCTCATAACCGCCGACTGCGATCAGCGCCAGGTCAAAGCCATCGGCCTGACCTGGCGCAAAACGCTGCCGCGTGTCGGCAAAGTCTCTGGAGTAACCGGTGTCGCCGCTGAAATACCAGTGCAGGTCGGGCGCCAACACCGTGTAGCCGCCCCACAGGGTCTGGCTGCGGTCGCCGAGGCTGCGTGCCGACCAGTGCTGCACGGGGGTCAGATGGAAGGCCACCCCTTCATGGGTGTGCCGGTCCCACCAGTCCAGCTCGATCACATGGGTGATGCCGATGTCGCTGAACCAGGCCTTCAGTCCCAGTGGCACCAGAAACAGCGTGGGCGCCCGGGTCTTGTGCTGGCTGCGCGCCGCCAGGTCCAGCACCGACTGCCGGTCCAGGTGGTCGTAGTGGTTGTGCGAGATCAGCACCACGTCGATGGGGGGCAGGTCCTTCAGCGCTACACCGGGGGGCTGCGCGCGTTTCGGACCGAGAAACTGCACCGGGCTGGCGCGCTCTGAAAAAATCGGGTCGGTCAGCACATTGAGCCCGCCGGCCTGGACCAGCATGGTGGCGTGGCCAATCCAGGTGATGGACGGCGCCGGGGTGGCTGCGCCTGGCCGGGCCGCCGAATAGGCGTGGATCGCCTTCAGGTCGGCAACCTGGGTCGGGGTGGGGGACTCTGGTGGCCTGGGCAGGCCCATGTGCCAGGCCGCAAGCCACCAGCGCAACAGGTCGGCGCGTGATTTCGTGATTTGCGCGGCGTAGTTGTTGCTGAAGCCTTCGCGCGTGTGGTGCGGACGGGAGGCGTCGTAATAGGGGTTCAGGGCGGTGCAGCCACCGAGCAGAACAATCAGCAAAAAACGGGCAAAAAACCAGGGCACAGCGTGTTGCCTCCCAAATCGGGGTTCAGCCAAGGAAAACCACGGCGGCAATCGCCGTTGCACCCAGCGCCAGGTTGATACCGGCGAGCATCGCAATCTGTCCGACACGGCGCCCCCCTTCCGGCCAGTCAGACGCGGCCACCGCCTGTACAAGACGGCGGTAGGGGCCAAAATAAAGGTGGCCAAACAGTGCAAACATCAGCAGGCCCATACCCAGCATCAGGTGCCAGCCGACGGGGGCGTTTTTCATGCCGACAGCCAGCAGCAGCGCCAGGCCGGTGACCAGCAGCAAAGCGATGCTGATCCACACCAGCCGGAAAAACTTCGTGAGTACCGCTGCAATCAGCGGCAAACGCTGGGGCGGCGCCAATTGCGCCTGGGCCGCGGGTCGCAGGGCAAAGAGCATGAAGCTGATGCCGCCCAGCCAGACAATGGCGGCGGCCAGGTGCAGAAATTTCATCAGGGCGGGCATGGGAGACCTTTGAAAACAGGTGTCAGGGAACGGAGGGCGGACGCCGGGCTTCCAGCATGTGTGGGGCACCTGAGCTCAATTGTCGCCTCCAAAGTCCGGCGCTTTTGCCCTGTGGCCACGGGTCATCACCGCAGCGTGCGGCAGGGGCATTTTGGGCGCGCTCGGGTTTCTACGTATAATCAAGGGCTTTGCTAATCACCAGCCTGTAACCCGCTTGTAATTTGTGCCCGCCAAAATGACAAATTCAGCAGTTTCTACAACAGCTACGGCTTGGCCGGTGGTGGCAGAAGACGGTGATTTCAAGCCGCTGACGCGTGATGAAGCTCAAAAACTTCGTCTGGCGCACCCCTCCACCTCCCCCTGGGCGGTGTTGGCGGGTCAGCTGCTGGTGGGTGTGCTGGCAGCGTGTGCCGCCTGGCTGCTGACCGGACGGCCAGGTGCCGGATGGTCCGCGCTGTATGGCGCGCTGGCGGTGGTGATTCCCGGCGCCTTGTTTGCGCGGGGTTTGATGAGCCAGTTCTCGTCCATCAACGCAATGACTGCAGGATTCGGTTTTTTTGTATGGGAGGCAATCAAGATTGCCTCCAGCGTCGGGATGCTGTTTGCGGCCCCGCGCTTGGTCCCCGATCTGGACTGGTTGGCAATGCTGATTGGCCTGATCGTGACCCTGAAGGTGTATTGGGTGGCGCTGTTAATGCGTCCAAAACGAAAAATAGCTTAAAGAGTCAACCATGTCCGCAGAAGCAAACGCTCCGACAGCCAGTGAATACATTGTTCACCACCTGACGCACTGGCAAAACAAGCCGCAGACGGAAATCGTCGATTTCACCGTCTTCAACATTGACTCCCTGTTTTTCTCCATCCTGCTCGGCGTGGTGGGTTGTTTTCTTCTTTGGAAAGCAGCTCGCGGCGCGACATCCGGCGTGCCTGGGCGCTTCCAGGCCGCGGTTGAAATCCTGCTTGAAATGGTGGACGGCCAGGCCAAGGCGATTGTGCACAACGCCAACAGCCGCAAACTGGTGACCCCGCTGGCACTGGTGGTCTTTGTCTGGATTTTCCTGATGAATGCGATGGACTTGCTGCCGCTGGACCTGTTGCCCGAAATCTGGGCAAAAATTTACGGCGCAGCCGGCGGCGACCCCAGCCACGCTTATCTGCGTGTGGTGCCCACCGCCGACCTGTCGGTGACCATGGGCCTGTCGGTCTCCGTTTTGTTCATCTGCCTGATCTACAACATCAAGATCAAGGGTGTGGGCGGCTGGGCGCATGAGCTGATTTCTGCGCCTTTCGGCACCAGCAAAAACCCCTTCTTCGCGGTGATTCTGGGCATCGTCAATATCGCTGAACAACTGATTTCTTTTGTGGCCAAAACCGTGTCACACGGCATGCGGCTGTTTGGCAACATGTACGCCGGTGAACTGGTGTTCATGCTGATCGCGCTGCTCGGTGGTTCGTGGGCCTTTTCGACAGCGCCCGGGGATCTGATGCTGCTGTTGCTGCACGTGGTGGCGGGCTGGGCCTGGGCCGTGTTCCACATCATCATCATCTTGCTGCAGGCTTTTGTGTTCATGATGTTGACCCTGGTCTACATCGGGCAGGCGCACGACGCGCATTGATTTTCGTTTTCGTTTTGGTGTTTTTTCGTTAATTTAGGAGTGAATCATGGAAGTTATTAGTTTTGCTGCTCTGGCTGCTGGTTTGATCATCGGTCTGGGCGCACTCGGTGCTTGTATCGGTATCGGCATCATGGGCAGCAAGTACCTTGAAGCCGCTGCACGCCAGCCGGAACTCATGGGCGAACTGCAAACCAAAATGTTTGTGCTGGCTGGTCTGATTGACGCCGCTTTCATTATCGGTACCGGTATTGCACTGTGGTTCGCAACTGCCAACCCCTTCCTCGCTCAAATCGCACGCCTGGTCAAGTAAGTCCTGCCTGCAACACCTCGTTGAGGGAGATTTACTGTGAACATTAATGGAACACTGGTGGCGCAAGCCATCGTCTTTGCATTGCTGGTGCTGTTCACGATGAAATTCGTGTGGCCGCCGATCGCCAAAGCGCTGGACGAGCGGGCCCAAAAGATCGCTGAAGGCCTCGCTTCTGCCGAAAAGGCCAAGTCCGAACTCTCCGTTGCCAACAAGCGCGTGGAAGAAGAACTTGCCAAATCGCGCAACGAGTCGGCGCTGCGTCTGGCTGAGGCCGAGCGTCGCGCGCAGGCCCTGATCGAAGAGGCCAAGGCCAAAGCTGCGGAAGAAGGCAAAAAAATCATTGCCGCTGCCCATGCCGAAGCCGAGCAGCAAACCGTCAAGGCCAGGGAGACGCTGCGCGAGCAGGTCGCCGCGCTGGCCGTCAAGGGTGCCGAGCAGATTCTGCGCAAGGAAGTCAATGCCGGTGTGCATGCTGACTTGCTGGGCCGCCTGAAGACAGAGCTGTAAGAAGGGGTCAACATGGCAGAACTAGCCACCATCGCCCGTCCTTACGCTGAAGCGCTGTTCAAGGCCTCCGGGTCCGACCTGGGCGCTGCGGCGGCCTGGCTGGATGAAATGGCCGCCATCGCGGCCAATGCGCAGTTGTTGCAGTTTGCCGGCAACCCCAGGGTCACGGCAGAACAGACGTTTGACGTGGTTTCCGGTGTGGCCAAGGCAAAACTGCCCGAGGCCGCAAAAAACTTCCTGCGCACGGTGATTGAGAACGGGCGTCTGGGCGCCCTGACCGAAATTGCCAGCCAGTTCCGGGCCCTGAAAAATGCGCAAAGCGGATCGTCGGATGCCATCGTTTACAGCGCGTTTGCGCTGGAAGGGGCCGCACTGACCGATCTGGCGGTAACGCTTGAAAAGCGTTTTGGCCGCAAGCTCAACCTCAAAGTCGAGCTGGAACCCGAACTGATAGGCGGCGTACGTGTCGTGGTGGGTGACGAGGTGCTGGACACCTCGGTCAAAGCCCGTTTAGAGCAAATGAAAGTGGCGCTGATTTCGTGAGCCTGCGCTCAAGCGCAACTTCCCGGTATTAGCCAACAACATAGAAAGAAGGAAAGAGTCATGCAACTCAATCCCGCAGAAATTTCTGAACTGATCAAGAGCCGTATCGAGGGCTTGAGCGCCAGCAGCGACGTCCGTAACCAGGGCACGGTGGTGTCCGTGTCCGACGGCATCGTGCGTATCCACGGCCTGTCCGATGTGATGCAGGGCGAGATGCTGGAATTCCCGCCCACTGCTGACGGCACCCCCACTTACGGCCTGGCCCTGAACCTGGAGCGCGACTCGGTCGGCTCCGTGATTCTGGGTGAATACGAACACATCGCTGAAGGCGACACCGTCAAGTGCACGGGCCGCATTCTGGAAGTGCCGGTAGGTCCCGAGTTGCTGGGCCGCGTGGTCAATGCACTCGGTCAGCCGATCGACGGCAAAGGCCCGGTCAACGCCAAGATGACCGACGTGATTGAAAAAGTCGCGCCTGGCGTGATCGCGCGTAAATCGGTGGACCAGCCGCTGCAGACCGGCCTGAAGTCCATCGACTCCATGGTGCCGATTGGCCGTGGCCAGCGCGAGCTGATCATTGGCGACCGCCAGACCGGCAAAACGGCAGTGGCGATTGACGCCATCATCAACCAGAAGGGCACGGGCGTTTTCTGCGTTTATGTCGCCATCGGCCAGAAGGCTTCGTCGATCAAGAACGTGGTGCGCTCGCTCGAGCAGGCCGGTGCGATGGACTACACCATTGTGGTGGCGGCATCGGCCTCCGAGTCGGCAGCCATGCAATATGTCAGTGCTTACTCTGGCTGCACCATGGGCGAGTACTTCCGCGACCGCGGCCAGGACGCGCTGATTGTGTATGACGACCTGTCCAAGCAGGCCGTGGCTTACCGCCAGGTCTCGCTGCTGCTGCGCCGTCCGCCAGGCCGCGAAGCCTATCCCGGCGACGTGTTTTATCTGCACAGCCGCCTGCTTGAGCGCGCCGCCCGCGTGAACGAAAAATACGTGGAAGACTTCACCAAGGGCGAAGTCAAGGGCAAAACCGGTTCACTGACGGCTCTGCCGATCATTGAGACACAAGCCGGTGACGTGTCGGCCTTTGTGCCTACCAACGTGATCTCTATCACCGACGGCCAGATTTTCCTGGAGACCAGCCTGTTCAACGCCGGTATCCGCCCTGCGATCAACGCCGGTATCTCGGTGTCGCGTGTGGGTGGTGCAGCCCAGACCAAGCTGATCAAGAACCTGTCCGGTGGTATCCGTACCGATCTGGCCCAGTACCGCGAGCTCGCTGCGTTTGCGCAGTTTGCTTCCGACCTGGACGAAGCCACCCGCAAGCAGCTGGACCGCGGTGCCCGCGTGACCGAACTGCTCAAGCAGTCCCAGTACTCGCCACTGTCGATTTCCAACATGGCCGCCACGCTGTTCGCAGTGAACAAGGGTTTCATGGACGACGTGGAAGTCAAGAAGGTGCTGGCCTTCGAATCCGGGCTGCACAGCTACCTGAAGGACAAACATGCCGCGCTGATGGCCAAGCTGGAGTCCAACAAGGCCATGGACAAGGACGCCGAGGCTGAACTGAACACGGCCGTGGCTGCGTTCAAGAAGTCGTTTGCCTGATTCATACCTGAAGACATCAAAGCCCAGCGCTTAGAAACCATTTAGGAAAAAATATGGCGGCAGGAAAAGAGATACGCGGCAAGATCAAATCGGTGGAAAACACCAAGAAGATCACCAAAGCCATGGAAATGGTGGCGGCCTCCAAAATGCGCAAGGCGCAGGAACGGATGCGTGCCGCCCGTCCTTACAGCGACAAGATCCGCAACATCGCGGCGAATCTGGCCCAGGCCAACCCCGAGTACACCCACGCGTTCATGGCGTCCAACGACACCAAAACAACGGGCTTCATCGTGGTGACGACCGACAAGGGCCTGTGCGGTGGTTTGAACACCAACGTGCTGCGCGCCGTGACGCTCAAGCTCAAGGAGCTGCAGGCGGCCGGTGAAGATTCGCTGGCGGTCGCCATCGGCAACAAGGGCCTGGGTTTTCTGAACCGGGTTGGCGCCAAGGTGATCTCGCATGTGACGCAGCTCGGCGACAAGCCGCATCTGGACAAGCTGATCGGCCCCGTCAAGGTGCTGCTCGACGCTTACAGCGAAGGCAAGATCAAGGCGGTGTACCTGTGTTACACCAAATTCATCAACACCATGCGCCAGGAGCCGGTGGTCGAGCAGTTGCTGCCGCTGACGGCAGAAAACATGCAGGCCGACAAGGACCAGCACGGCTGGGACTACATCTACGAGCCCGATGCCCAGACCGTCATTGACGATTTGCTGGTGCGGTATGTCGAAGCGCTGGTGTATCAGGCCGTGGCCGAAAACATGGCGTCCGAGCAGTCGGCCCGCATGGTGGCCATGAAGGCCGCCACCGACAACGCCGGCAGCGTGATTGGCGAGCTCAAGCTGGTTTACAACAAAACGCGTCAGGCGGCGATCACGAAAGAACTTTCGGAAATCGTCGCTGGTGCCGCAGCGGTTTAAACCGCATTCAAGATTTAAAGAACGGAAAAGGATCCAGTCATGGCTCAAGCTCAAGGCAAGATTGTTCAGTGTATCGGTGCGGTGGTGGACGTGGAATTTGCGCGCGACCAGATGCCGAAGATTTATGACGCGCTCAAGATGGAAGGCTCTGCGCTGACCCTTGAAGTGCAGCAGCAGCTCGGCGACGGCATTGTGCGCACCATTGCGCTGGGCACGTCCGACGGCCTGCGCCGCGGCAACATGGTGTACAACACCGGCGCCAACATCACGGTGCCGGTCGGCAAGGCCACACTGGGCCGCATCATGGACGTGCTGGGTGCGCCGATTGACGAGCGTGGCCCGGTAGACCAGACCCTGACGGCACCGATTCACCGCAAGGCCCCGGCTTACGACGAACTCTCGCCATCGCAGGAACTGCTGGAAACCGGCATCAAGGTGATTGACCTGGTGTGTCCGTTTGCCAAAGGCGGCAAGGTCGGCCTGTTCGGCGGCGCCGGCGTCGGCAAGACCGTGAACATGATGGAACTGATCAACAACATCGCCAAGGCGCACTCGGGCCTGTCCGTGTTTGCCGGCGTGGGTGAACGTACCCGCGAGGGCAATGACTTCTATCACGAGATGGCCGACTCCGGCGTGGTGAACCTCGAGAACCTCGGCGAGTCCAAAGTGGCCATGGTGTACGGCCAGATGAATGAGCCGCCGGGCAACCGCCTGCGCGTGGCGCTGACCGGCCTGACCATCGCCGAATCTTTCCGTGACGAAGGCCGTGACGTGTTGTTCTTCGTGGACAACATCTACCGCTACACGCTGGCCGGTACAGAAGTGTCCGCGCTGCTGGGCCGCATGCCTTCCGCCGTGGGTTACCAGCCGACGCTGGCCGAAGAAATGGGCCGCCTGCAAGAGCGTATTACCTCCACCAAGGTCGGCTCCATCACTTCCATCCAGGCCGTTTACGTGCCTGCCGATGACTTGACCGACCCCTCGCCTGCCACCACCTTTGCCCACCTGGATTCCACCGTGGTGCTGAGCCGTGATATCGCTTCGCTGGGTATCTACCCGGCGGTCGATCCACTCGATTCGACCAGCCGCCAGCTCTCGCCGGCCGTGGTCGGTGAAGACCACTACAACACGGCGCGCGCCGTGCAGGGCACGTTGCAGCGCTACAAGGAGTTGCGCGACATCATCGCCATTCTGGGCATGGACGAGCTGGCGCCTGAAGACAAGCTGGCCGTGGCCCGCGCCCGCAAGATCCAGCGTTTCCTGAGCCAGCCTTTCCATGTGGCTGAAGTGTTCACCGGTTCGCCCGGCAAATACGTCAGCCTGGCTGAAACCATCCGCGGCTTCAAGATGATTGTGGCGGGCGAGTGTGATCACCTGCCAGAGCAGGCTTTCTACATGGTGGGCACGATTGACGAAGCTTTCGAGAAGGCCAAGAAGGTCTAAGTCATGGACACCACCCACACCATCCACGTCGATGTTGTCAGTGCCGAAGAGTCCATCTTTTCGGGCGAGGCCAAGTTCGTGGCTTTGCCGGGCGAGGCGGGCGAGCTGGGCATTTACCCGCGCCACACACCGCTGATCACCCGCATCAAGCCGGGCGCGGTGCGGATTGAAAAGGCCGATGGCACGGAAGAGTTTGTTTTCGTCGCCGGCGGCCTGCTGGAAGTGCAGCCACATTGCGTGACTGTGCTCAGCGACACCGCCATACGCGGCAAGGACCTGGACGAAGCCAAAGCGGGTGTGGCCAAAGCGGCAGCCGAAGAGGCGCTGAAAAACGCCAAGTCCGATATCGATGTGGCGATGGCGCAGTCCGAACTGATGGTGATGGCGGCGCAGATTGCCGCCTTGCGCAAGTACCGCCAGAAAAAGTAGGGCAGCGCAGCGCCCGCTGCCGGTGTTTGCACCAGTACCCAGGCCCCTGCCGCAAGCCAGGGGCTTTTTCGTGCGCCCTGGCTGCCTGGCTGCAGGCCTGAGCCGGCGCAACTTCTGGTGGTGTGGCATTTACCGCAATGGTGGCTTTTCCGGCGCAGCCCGTATGGCCACCCATCAAATCGGCATCCAGCCCTTTCCCGGCAAGCACAAGCAGCTACCAAATCAATAGCGTTTGTAACAACTGCTCACGACAGCACGGGCCTGTGGGCGTTATGTTGGAGGTGATTCCAACGACAAAGAGGCAGGCAGATCATGGACAGCATTCTGGACAGCGTGACCTGGGTGGACGAGGCCCATCCTGCAGGCAAGGCCAGGCGTGCGGGCTGGGTCTGGCTCAGGCGCGCGCTTTTGTTGCTTTGTACCGTGGCGGCACTCGGGGTGTTGCTCGCGCGTTAAATCCGGCTATTGCAGCAGCGGTGTATCGGGCAACTCGTTGCCTGCATCCTGGACGCCGCTGGCGCCGCCCTCCAGCGCAAAGTGCAGCATCAGCACGGCTGAACATTCTTCCAGGGCCTGCGTCAGCCCGTCTTCATAACGCTGCTCTTTGAAGGCGCTGGCCATGTGGCCCACCATCAACTGCCACTGGGCCGAAGCGACATGCCGGGCCACACCCCGGTCGGCGACAATTTCAATCGCCTGTTCTGCCAGCAAGAGGTAAATCAGGATGCCGTTGTTGTGCTCTGTGTCCCAGACCCTCAATTTGCCAAACATCGTCACCGCGCGTTCGCGTGTGAGTGCGCTGACCGATGTGGCCGTGTTCAGGCGCCAGAGATAACTCGCGGGCAGTGAAGATTCGACACAGATGCGGATCTCGCCGCTGTGGCGCCGCTCGCTGGCGGCCACGCGCCGCGCCAGCCGATCCAGCAGGTCCGGCGGAATCGCGCGCGCCGTGTCGGAGGCGTCCAGCCACAGGTGTTTGAGCAGAAGTTTGATTTTGGTGAGCATCTTGCCTACCAGCTTCCCGACGCGCCACCGCCGCCAAAGTTGCCGCCACCGCCGCTGCTGAAACCGCCGCCGCCACCGCCGCCCCAACTGCCGCCGCCGCCACCCCCCCCCCAACCGGATGAGCCGCGGCCGCGACCCATGGCCGCCAGGCTGCCCAGGCTGGACACCAGCGCAAACACCGTGCCGGCTAGCGCCGCAAGGCCGCCTATCCACAGGCTGCTGGTGAACAACCAGGCCAGCACACCGACTGCGCCACCGGTCGCCACCGACCCGAGCTTGCGGCCAAGCATGCTGGCGAGCACGCGCGCGCCTATGGGTACCGCAAAAAACAGAAACACCGCCATGTCGGTCCAGTTGATGCCCTGGTCGGCAGGGCGGTTGCCGCCGGGCTGCGCGGGGACCGGCAGGTTTTCGCCGCTGATCAGGACCATGATCTGGTCGGTGGCCGCGTTCAGGCCGCCGGCGTAGTCGCCTTGCCGGAAGCTCGGGGTGATGGCCCGGTCAATGATCTGGCGTGCGGCCAGGTCGGGAATCGCGCCTTCCAGCGTTTTGGTGGTTTCAATGCGCACCTTGCGGTCGTTTTTGGCCACCACCAGCAGCAGGCCGTCACCGATGTCCTTGCGCCCGATTTTCCAGCTGTCGCCGACGCGCTGCGCATAGGCCGCAATGTCTTCCGGGGCGGTGCTGGGCACCAGTAAAACCACCACCTGGGCACCACGCGCCTGTTCGAAGGCCGCCAGTTTGGCTTCGAGCGCCTGCTTTTGCGTGGCATCCAGGGTGCCGGTGCTGTCCATCACGCGGGCCGTGAGCGCCGGCACCGGCAGCACATCCTGTGCCTGCAGGGCGCCGCCGCCGCCCCACAAGCACAGGACCAGGGCCAGATGGGGTCCATGAAAACGCAGAAAGTGGCGCATGGCCGGCAAAGCGTTCGCTTACTTCTTGTTGAAGTCCACCGTGGGCGGTACCGATATCTGCGCCTCGTTCTGCACACTGAAAGTTGGCTTGACCGTGTAACCAAACACCATGGCCGTCAGGTTGTTGGGAAAGCTGCGCGCGAGCACGTTGTAAGCCTGCACCGCCTGGATGTAGCGGTTGCGCGCGACGGTGATGCGGTTCTCCGTGCCTTCGAGCTGCACGCGCAAATCCTGAAAGCCCTGATTGGCTTTGAGGTTGGGGTAGTTCTCGGTCACCACCAGCAGGCGCGACAGCGCCGAGCTCAGTTCGCCCTGGGCCGCCTGAAACTTGGCGAAAGCTTCCGGGTTGTTCAGCGTCTCGGGCGTGACCTGCATGGAGGTGGCTTTGGCGCGGGCCTCCACCACCTTGGTCAAGGTGTCCTGCTCAAAGGCGGCTTCTCCCTTGACCGTGGCGACAATGTTGGGCACCAGGTCGGCGCGGCGCTGGTACTGGTTCAGCACTTCGGACCAGGCCGACTTGGTCTGCTCATCAAGGCGCTGAAACTCGTTATAGCCGCAGCCCGACAGCAGCAGCGCCAGGGCGCCCAAAAGGATCCCGTTGAAAAAGCGTGATTTCATGGCAAGCCTCCAAAAAATGCGATGGGCAACACTACCATAGACCACCATGTCCCTGGCGTCAGAAAACCGCTCCTCAGATGGCAGTCCGCTTCATGTGCTGCAGGCCGCGCTGCGTCCGCAGCGCGCCAGTACCGGTGTCAAGCCCGGACTGATGGTGGCCGGCGCCACGGGCGCGCTGGGCAGCGAGGTGTTGCGCCGCCTCGCCGGCAGCGGCTGTTTTGCGCACACCCAGGTGCTCGCGCGTGAACCCATGAGCACCGGTCTGGCCCAGGTGGTGATTGCGCCGGTGTCGGGCGCCGATATCGCCGGCTGGCCCGCCAGCGGCCTGGCAGCACAGACTGCGGTGGTCATGTTCGAGCCGCCCCGGCTTTACCATGACCGCGAGCGCGCCCTGTGGACGCCGGCACCCGGCCAGCTGCTGCCGCTGGCGCAGTGGTTGCGCCGCTGTGGCGTCCAGACGCTGGTGGTGGTGCTGCCGCATGCCCAGGGCAGCTTGCCAGCCGCCCTGCGGCACGGCCTGGCCAACCTGGACGAGCAGCAGGTCGTCGCCCTGGGTTTTGAGCGCGTGTTGCTGGTCCGCTCCGCCCAGAAGCAAAGCGGTGCCGGCGCCACCGGCTTTTTGCAGAAAACCGCGCAGTGGATGTTGTCCGTGCTCAGCTACATGATTCCCGCCACCTCCCTGCCGGTGCAACCTGCCCGGCTGGCCGCGTTTGTGGATGCGGCCCTGCGCGTGTTGCCGGCCGGCACCCATGTGGCCGACCCCGAGCTGCTGGGCCGCGCGGCGCAGGCCCGCGACATGCAGGCTGTCGTACAGGCGTGGCTTAATACAACAAAGCCCGACGCCCGGGCAGGCTAACGCACCCTCCCACCGAACCATGCGAAAACCCAAAGTCCCCCCGGCCAGCAGCGGCAACGCCGATGACATCGAAGCGGCCTTTTACGAGGCCCTGCAAAGCGGCGACATCGACAAACTCATGGCCTGCTGGGCCGATGAGGACGACATAGTCTGTGTGCACCCCGGCGGTCCGCGCTGGCTGGGCGCCGGTGCGATACGCGCGGCGTTTGAAGCCATGTTTGCCAACGGCAGCATTCGCGCCCATGCAGAAAAGGTGCGCAAGGTGGAGTCCATGGGGGCCAGCCTGCACAGCGTGCTCGAGCGTATCGAGGTCATGACCGAAGAAGGCCCGCGTCACGCCTATGTGATTGCCAGCAATGTCTATCACAAGACCGCACAGGGTTGGCGTCTGGTGGCCCACCATGCCAGCCCCGGCACGCCGCGCGAGATGCAGGAAATCTCGGACAGTCCCCAGGTCCTGCATTGAGAACTGGACCATGATGTCTTACGAAGCGCCGTGGTGGTTGCCCGGCGGCAACCTGCAGACGATTTATGCGGCCTTGCGCTCCCGGCGCTACCTCGGCGAGCCCCCGAGCTTTCGCCGTGAGCGCTGGGTCACACCCGACGATGATTTTGTCGATGTCGACTTTGCCCGGCATGCCAGCGCGGCCTCCGCGCCCCTGCTGGTTATTTTCCACGGGCTGGAAGGTTCATCGGCCAGCCACTATGCCGAAGCCTTTGCCGATGTCGCGCGCGTGCGCGGCTGGGCCTTTGCCGTGCCGCATTTTCGCGGCTGCTCGGGGGAGCTGAACCACGCACCGCGCGCCTACCACTCGGGTGATTTTGAAGAGATAGACTGGATTTTGCGGCGTTTCCAGCGTGGCCATGCAGGGCCGCTGCTGGCGGTAGGCATTTCGCTCGGTGGCAATGCGCTGATGCGTTGGGCCGGAGAGCTGGGCAGCCAGGCCGGCAGTGTGGCGGCGGCGGTCGCGTCGGTCTGCTCGCCGCTTGATCTGGCAGCCAGCGGCCACGCCATAGGCCGGGGCTTTAACCGGCTGGTGTACACCCGCATGTTCCTCAATTCCATGGTGCCCAAGGCCATGAAAAAACTCGAGCAGCACCCCGGCCTGTTCAGTGCCGAAGCCCTGCTGGCCGCGCGCGACCTGTACGCCTTCGACAATGTGGTGACCGCGCCGCTGCACGGTTTTAAAAACACGGAAGATTACTGGGAACGCGCCTCTGCCAAGCCGCACATGCGGCGCATTGCGCTGACGGCGCTGGCCGTGAATGCCCTGAACGATCCTTTTGTGCCGGCCTCCAGCCTGCCGCAGGCGGGCGACGTGAGCGCCGCAGTCACCTTGTGGCAGCCGCGCGAGGGCGGCCATGTCGGTTTTCCGGCAGCGCCCTTTCCTGGCCATGTACGTGCCATGCCCGAGGCGGTTTGCAGCTTTTTTGCTGCGGCACTGCCCCCAGCGGGGCAAAATGGCCACCATGGATGACATCGTTCGCCAGGCCATTGCCAAGTGGCCCAACGTCCCCCACTGTTATGGCTGGCTGGGCCTGGACGCTCGTGGCAACTGGTACATGCGTGACGACCAGGCCCAGGCGGCGGGCGCTTTTGCCGGCGGCACGGCGGCCGGCAAAGGTTCACTGCTCAAACACGACAAACTGATTGACTTCATCGCCCGCAACTACGAAAGCGACCCGGCCGGACGCTGGTTTTTCCAGAACGGCCCGCAGCGGGTTTATGTGGAACTCGAGGCCACGCCGCTGGTCTGGCGCGTGGACGCTGCGCCGGGTTTTGCGGTCACGGCGCACACCGGCCGGTCGGCGCGTGTGCAGCGCTGCGTCGTGGATGAGCATGGCCGTCTGTATCTGGACACCGACATGGGTTTTGGCCTGGTGCACACGCTGGACATGATCCCGGCCTCAGAAGCGGTAGAGCAGGGGCTGTGGGTGCCGGTCGAAGTTGCCACCCGCGACTTGCCGCAACGTTTTTCCTACGTGCGCAGCCCGGCAGCCAGCCTGGCCGGGCCGGTTTGATGCTATCGATTCAATAGCTGTTTGTGCTCGTCCACAAAGGGCTGGATGCCTTTTTGGCATTAAAAAAGCCGGTCAGGGACCGGCTTTTCGGTGTGTGGTCAGTGCCCGTTATTTGGCTGCATTGACCATGAATTCGACGGCCGCGCGGATGTCCGCATCGGAAGCGGCGGAACCGCCTTTGGGTGGCATCGCGCCCTTGCCCTTGATGACGCTGGCGGTCAACATGTCCAGACCGGTTTTGATGCGTGGTGCCCACGCGGCCTTGTCGCCAAACTTGGGCGAACCCGCGACCGCTGCGGCATGGCAGGCAACGCAGACCTGTTTGTACAAGGCCTCGCCGGCCCCCGCACCCGCTTTGGCCGGGGCGGCCGGCGCAGCGGCAGCCGCCGCCGCCAGCACGGGGGCAGCGGGCGCGGCGGCTACGGCAGCAGCGGGCGCAGCAGGCGCTTCAGCGGCCACGGTGGCTGCCGCTTTCTGCGGCTCGGCAAACTTGGCACCGGCTGCATTGGCCATGTAGGCCACCGCCTTGCCAACTTCGACATCGTCAAAATCGCCGCCGCCCTGGGCACCCATCGCCCCCTTGCCTTTGAGGGACGAATTCCACAGGCTTGCAAACCCGGTTTTGATGCGCGGCGCCCAGGCGGCGACATCGCCAAACTTGGGCGCACCGGCTGCACCGGCCGCGTGGCAGGCCACACACTGGGCTTTGTAAACTTCTTCGCCGGATTTGAGTGGGCGATTGGCATCTCGGATTTCAACCATGCCGATTTTCTGTATGCGCTGGGCCACGGCTTTTTCACCTTCCGCCGCTCCAGCCGCAGGCTTGTTGGCCGAGGTCACGTAATAAACCAGGGCGATGATGGCAAAAATCGGGACTACGAAAGAAAAGAAGACTGCGGCAAGCAGCTGCTGGGGCGTTTTGATGGGGCCAGTGTGGTCTTCTTCGTGGGCCGTCGTGTGATCGTTTGCGCTCATGGCTTCCTCAAAATACTGAAAATCGGTGACTAAAACATCTCATATTCGACAACCTTTGATTATAGCGGGGGGCCCTGTAAACCCCGGGTGGGGCCTGCCCGGCTGGTAGAATCCAGCCAGCCTCACAGGGCGGCCGCTTCAAAAGCCGGTTTCTGTCGGGGCTTGTCTGCTGCAAAGTCCAGGCAAAAGTTTCTCAGCATTGCGGCTGTAGCTCAGTGGATAGAGTATTGGCCTCCGAAGCCAAGGGTCGTGGGTTCGATCCCCGCCAGCCGCACCAACAGCTTGTTCTTCATCCAGCCTAGGGCTGTGCGCGAGGGCTTCGTTGCCACGTGATGCAGCGGTTGTTGGCCGGCATGGCGCGGTCTTCCAGCAAGTGCAGTCCCGCCTGCCGGGCCAGAGCGTCCACCGCTTCAAAGTCCCTCAGTCCGCTGTCCGGGTTGCCCGCGCGTAAAGACGCGTCAAACGCCGCATTGCTGTCGCTCGTGAAGCGGCCCGCGTAGTTGAACGGGCCATAAATCGTCAGCAGGCCTGCAGGTGGCATATGCAGTTTCAGCTCCGCAAACAGGCGCTGCACTTGCGGCCAGCCCATGATGTGCAGGGTGTTGGCGCTGAAGACCGCGTCAAATTCCAGCTCGGGCCAGTCCTGGCGCAGATCAAGCGCCGTGGGCACGGGCGTGTTCGCCAGACCAGCCTCTTGCAGCCAGAGCCTGATGCCTGGCAAGTTGCCGGCGACGTCCGAGCTTTGCCAGCGCAACCAGGGCATGGCGCGTGCGAAATAGACCGCGTGTTGACCGGTGCCGCTGCCAATTTCCAGCACTGCGCTCCGGTCGGCAAAAAGCGTCCGCAGGACGGCCAGAATGGGTTCGCGGTTGCGCTCGGTGGCCGGGGCCTGGGGTTTGTTCATAGGCGGATTATTGTCGCTGCCGGGTAAGCGCCTGGCTGATGTCGCGGCAAAACGCTTTACTTCAGCGGTGTATAACAAAACAGCCAACATCGACCTCAAGGATCTGCCATGCGCCTGCTCCACATTCGCCTCTTTTTGCTCGCCGGCCTGCTCTGCTTGACGGGCTGTGCGTTGCAGCCCTTTGGCGGCGTCACGCCCGGCATGTCGCGCGAAGACGTGTTGCTACGCATGGGCCAGCCCGGTGCCGTGGTGGCCATCCCCCAGGGCAGGCGGCTGCAGTACTCCGGCCAGCCCACCGGCCAGTTTGCTTACATGGTCGATCTGGACGAATCGGGGCGGGTGCTCAGTGCGCGGCAGGTGCTTACCGCCCGGGATTTTGCGCGCATAGAGCCGGGAAAATGGACCCGCGACGATGTATTGCGCGAGTTTGGCCGGCCCGCCATGGTCGATCGTGTCGCTTCCTGGCAAGGCGATATCCTGACTTACCGCTGGTATGACTTGCAGGATCTGTTTTACTGGGTTTACCTTGACGGCAATCAGGTGGTGCAGAGGGCGCATCCCGGCATGGAGTTGCGCAATGACCCGGAGCGCAACTAGCGCCTGGAACCAGGGCTCAGGCCTTTTTCAGTTGCAGGGCGGCGTCGTACAACTCGTTGCGCGGCGCACCGCTGATGTCGGCTGCCAGCTTGACCGCGGTTTTGAGCGGCAGCTCGGCCAGCAGCAATTGCAGTACCCGGTGGCCATCGTGATGGGCCTTGAGCTCTTCACCCGGATGCAGCACCAGCGCAAATTCGCCGCGTGTGCGCTGACTGCCGGCGGCCAGCCAGGCGCCCAGATCCTGCGCCGCCACCGTGGCGATTTCTTCAAACTGTTTGGTCAGCTCGCGGCCGACAGTGACCTGGCGCTGCCCGAGCAGCGCCATGGCGCGGGCCAGCGCTTCAATGCGGTGCGGCGCCTCCAGAATGACGATCGCGCGCGCGTCGGCCTGCAAGGCCAACACGGCCTGATCGCGTTCCAGCGTTTTCGACGGCAGAAAGCCGGCAAAAACAAATCCCGAGCCGCCGCTGACACCGGCCGCACTGAGCACGGCTGTCACGCTGCTGGCGCCGGGCAAGGGCAGGATGGTCAGGCCGGCGCTGCGCACGGCGGCCACCAGCCGTGCGCCCGGGTCGCTGACAGCCGGGGTGCCGGCATCGCTGACATAGGCCACACGTTCACCGCGTTGCAGCCGCTCTATCACCAGCACAGCCGCCTCGGCCTCGTTGTGCTCGTGCACCGCCAGCAGGGGTTTGTCGATGCCGTACTGGCGCAGCATGGTCTGGGTGTGGCGCGTGTCCTCGCAGGCAATCGCGTGGACCAGCTGCAGAACATGCAATGCGCGCAGGCTGATGTCTGACAGATTGCCTATAGGCGTGGCCACCACATACAGCGCCGCTTCGGGATAATGCTGCATGCCGGCTGCGGCGCGCGCGGCGGGCAGTGCCAGGTCGAAGGAAGCGTTCAAGCTGGAAACTGCGGTTGGACGTGCCCGAGTGGGCCGTCATGGCGTGGCGTGGGTAGGCGCGAGGACGCAGCAGGCTCATGCCTGCAAGGACGAGCAACGCCCCCAAGCCGCGTCAGGGCGGTGCAATCGGGTGCGTAGCGGGACAGCATGGATTGCGTAAGATTGTTCTGGGTGTACAGGGTGATGATCATGCGGATTTTATTCAAGGAGAGAGCGGTCAACCGCCGTTTCTAGCTTGCATGTGGTTTTCCAGAAAGCAGGTTGCAAAAGAGGCGCCGGCCGGCAGCCAGACCGGCGCTGCGGCGCAGCCCGGCCAGATTACCACCAAGCGCCGGGGCGACGCGGCAGAATCCCTGGCGCTGACCCATCTGGTGCGCGCCGGCATGACGCTGGTTCAGGCCAACTACCGGACGCCGGGCCGGGGCGGCGGTGAGGTGGACCTGATCATGCGCGACCGGGACGGCACGCTGGTGTTTGTCGAGGTCCGGCAGCGCAAGGGCAGCTTGCATGGCGGAGCGGCGGCCAGCGTCAGCGCCGTCAAGCAAAGGCGTATCATTTTTGCCGCCCGTCATTTTTTGCTGCGATTTGCCAGCCTGCCGCCCTGCCGTTTTGATGTCGTGACGGTCCAGGGTTCTCTGGACGCGCCGGAGTCCGCGGTGATCGAGTGGCTGCGCGCTGCATTCGACGCCCACTGAGCGGTTTGCCGGGGCTCGACACTGCACACACCGACCGGCATCCACGCATAGCGCGCCAGGGGGGCGGTTCAGCCCTTGCCCAGGGGAGGACGCCCGAACAGGGTGGAGGCATTGCTGATGGGGCCGAGTTCCGCAGCAGATGCCAGCAGGGCGGTGGCGAGTTCGTGCATTTTTTCTGTACTCAGGCGTGAACGCGGACCGGCGATGCTGATCACGCCTATCACTTCCCGGCGGCGAAACACCGGTGTGGCCATGGCGGCCATTCCGGGGGCAAAAACCTCATCAATCATGGCGTAACCACGCACGCGTGCCGCATGCAGAAAGCCGAGCAAGGCCTTGAGGGTGGTCGGAGCCCTGGGCCCGTATTCCGCAGGCGTACCGAAACCCTGGCGCGAAACGAGTTCCAGCGCGCGTTCGTCGCTCAGGGCCATCAGCCAGGCATGGCCCGAGGCTGTGCACGACAGACGTGCATCCATGCCCATGTCGGGGTCGTAGCGCAGGCCGGTTTGCCGCATCCCCTGCGACTTGGCGACCCAGGTCAGGCGATCATCGTCCACGATGGACAGGCGCACCAGCTCGCCGGAGCTTTGCGCCAGCCGCTCCAGCAGTGGTTCGGCGACGTCCACAATCCCGGCGCTGCTCAGAAAACCCAGTCCCAGCGATACCATTTTCAGGGTCAGCACATAGTCGCCCTGTTTGCGCGCCTGACGCACATAACCCCGCTGCTGCAAATCCGCGAGCAGGCGGTGGCAGGCACTGAGCGGGATGTCCAGCTCCGAGGCAATCAGCGAAAGCGGCAAGCCTTCCGGATAACGGGTCAGGTGTTCGAGTACGGCCAGGCCGCGTTCAAGGGCAATGTTCATTTTGCATGATGGAATACGTTTCCAGTTTAGAAACATTTTCCCATCCGGCCAGCAGAATTGCCAGCAATGAATGAAGTGCCCTGTTGGCGCACCCCGGAGACAAGCCTTGATCTGCAATTTCAACCACCTGGCTGGTGCCGCATGAGCCGCACCTTCTACGTTCTCAACGGCCCCAACCTGAACCTGCTGGGCGTGCGTGAACCGCAGCTTTATGGCAGCACCACGCTGACAGAGGTGGAGCAATTGTGCCAACGCGTGGCGCAGGAGCTGGGCCATGACTGCGTGTTTCGCCAGACCAACCATGAAGGTGTGCTGGTCGACTGGGTGCAGGAAGCGCGCGAAAAAGCCGCCGCCTTGGTCATCAACCCGGCTGGCCTGTCCTTCCGCTCCATCCCCTTGCTCGATGCCCTCAAGACACTGGACCAGCCGATTGCCGAGGTCCACATCACCAACATCCACCGGCGCGACGCGCTGTACCAGCATTCGCTCGTGTCGCTGGCCGCCACGGGGGTGATCTGCGGTTTCGGCCCGTTCGGCTACGAGATGGCCTTGCGGGCGCTCGCGCAACGCCTGGCCCCCGCGTAGAGCCCGATTGCGTCGCACAGAATTTCCGCGTAATTTCGTTTCAGCCAACACATCAAAGGAGACAGTCATGAACCATTCCATCCAACGTCGCGCGCTTCTCGGTACGGGCGCAGCCCTCGCCGCCACAGCCGCACTGCCGGCCTGGGCCCAGGCCCCCGCCACCATCCGCTTCGCCGCCGTGTTCTCCGACAAGGACATACGCGCCGAGATGATGAACCAGTTCGCCAAAGAGGTCGCCGCCGACTTCAAGGTGGAAATGCACCTGAACTCCACGCTGTTCCGCCAGGGTACCGAGCTGGTGGCCCTGCAACGCGACAACCTCGAGATGGGCAATATTTCGCCGCAGGACATCTCCAAGCAGATACCCGCCTGGTCACTGCTGACCTCGGCCTACCTGTTCCGCGACGCCAACCACCTCAACAGTTTCTTCGCCAGCGAGCAGGGCGCGCAGATGAAGAAGATGGTGGAAGACCAGCTCAAGGTGAAAATTCTCGGTCCCACATTTTTCGGCACCCGCCATGTGGGCCTGAAGGGCAAGAAAAAGATCAACACACCGGCCGATCTGGCCGGCGTGAAGCTGCGCATGCCCCCAGGCGATGCCTGGCAACTGCTGGGCCGCTCCCTGGGCGCGAATCCGACCCCCATGGCCTATGCCGAAACCTACACAGGCCTGCAAAGCGGTGCCATCGACGGCCAGGACAACCCGCTGCCCAACGTGCAGAACATGAAGTTCAACGAGGTGATGGGCCAGCTGGTGCTGACCTCACACCTGGTCGGCTTTGACCTGCTGACGGTCAACATGAAAACCTGGAACAGCCTGTCGCCCGCGAAGCAGCGTGCCTTCCAGGCTGCCGCCGACAAGGCCATCGCCTGGAGCACGGCCGAGCACCAGAAGCGCGAGGCCGAGCTGGCCGACAGCTTCCGCAAGGGGGGGCTCGACGTCTATGTGCCCAACATCAGTGCCTTTCGCGACTACGCGCAGAAGGTGTATCTGGCGTCCGACGAAGCCAAGACCTGGCCTGCCGGCCTGCTGGCGCAAATCAACGCGATGAAGTGACGCGCCGCCGATGCTGACCCGAGTGATGAGAGGGCTGCACCGCTTCGCCGAAGCGGTGGCGGCCGGCCTGCTGGCGATTATTTTTGTCGCCTTCCTGGTGCAGATCGTGATGCGTTATGTGTTCAACGCGCCGGTCGGCTGGACCACCGAGCTGTCACTCGCGGCCTGGCTGTGGCTGGTGCTCTGGGGTGCCGCCTTTGTGCTGAAGGACGACGAGGAGATCCGCATCGACATGATCAGCTCGCGCGGGAGCTACCGCACGCGCAGGGTGGTGGCCGGCGTTGTCGCGCTGGCCATCATCGTGCTGTTTGGCATGTCGCTGCCCGGTGCTTGGAGCTACGTCACCTTCATGAAAGTCGAAAAGAGTTCCTACCTCGGTGTCCGCATGGACATCACCTATTCCATCTACATTGTTTTCGTCGTGGCGGTCATCCTGCGGGCGCTGCGCCAGCTGATACGCGGGCCTGACAAGGTCACCAGCGACATGCCGTCCTCCGCGTCCGCCCTATGAATTTCACGAGTCCCTTTTCACTGGCGATTGTCGCCATCGTCGCCCTGAGCCTGCTGGGCGCGCCCATAGGCCTGTCCATGATTGCCGGCTCGGTGCTCTACCTGTACATGAAGGGCATGGATGTTGGCGCCGCGGCCGAGCAACTGCTCAACGGCACCTACTCCAGCTTTTTGCTGCTGGCCATTCCGCTGTTCATCCTGGCCGCCACCTTCATGAGCACGGGCAGCGTGATGGACAGGCTGCTGCGCTTTTGCAATGCCATCGTGGGACGTTTCCCGGGCGGTCTGGCCCAGGTGAATGTCTTGCAGAGCGTGGTTTTTGCCAGCATGTCGGGCTCGGCCCTGGCGGACGCCGCCGGCTCGGGCAAGATCATGCAAACCATGATGACGCGCGGGGGCAAGTACACGCCGCCCTTTGCTGCGGCGCTGAGCGCCGTGTCGTCGGTGATCGGGCCCATTCTCCCGCCTTCCATACCGATGGTGCTGTACGCGCTGGTGTCGGGCACCTCCATCGGCTACCTGTTCATAGGCGGTGTGCTGCCCGGCCTGCTGCTGGGCGTGGTGCAAATGGTGCTGATTTACTTCCAGGCCAAACGGCGCGGTTTCCCGGTGGAAGAACGGGTGCCGCTGAGCGAGATGCCGCGCATCACGAAAGAGGCCTTTCCCGCGCTGATGCTGCCGGTGATTTTGCTGGGCTGCCTGTACAGCGGCATCACCACGCCGACCGAGGCCGCGGGTGTGGCCGCCGCCTACGCGCTGCTGATCTCTGCGGGCCTGTACCGCAGCATGCGCTGGGGCGACATTTACGACTCCCTGCTGTCCAGCGCCAAGATGAGCATCTCCATCGGCATGCTGATCGCCGGCGCGCTGGTGTTCAACTATGTCATCACCTCGGAAAACATCCCCACCCATCTGAGCGGCTTGCTCAAGGGGCTGGAGATGACGCCCATGGTTTTCCTGCTGCTGGTCAACGCCATCCTGCTGGTGCTGGGCGCATTCCTGGAAGGCTCGACCATCATCCTGATCATCCTGCCGGTGCTGCTGCCTACGGCGGTGGCGCTGGGGATAGATCCGGTGCACTTCGGCGTGATGGCGGTGCTGAACATCATGATAGGTCTGGTCACGCCGCCTTACGGCCTGCTGCTGTTCATGATGATGAAGATTGCCAACGTTTCGTTCTCCGAGCTGATGGTGGAGGTCTGGCCCTACCTGCTCGTCATGCTGGGCGCGCTGGCGCTGGTGACCTTCTGGCCGGGCATGGTGCTGTGGCTGCCGCGGCTGGCAGGGTACACGGGGTGAACATGGCGGCCACCAAGCTCCTCGTGGGCCTGATTGGCTCTGGCATCCAGCAGTCACTGACCCCGGCCATGCAGGAGGAGGAAGCGCGCCACCACGGCCTGCGCCTGCACTACCAGCTGATCGATCTGGACCAGACCCCGGGTGCGCTGCAACAGCTGCCGGCCCTGCTCACCGCGGCACGCATCATGGGTTTTGGCGGCCTGAACATCACCTACCCCTGCAAGCAGGCGGTGTTGCCGCTGCTCGACGGGCTTTCGCCGGAGGCCGAGGCGATGGGTGCCGTGAACACGGTGGTGCTGCGCGGCGGGCGCCTGGTCGGCCACAACACCGATGCTTCGGGCTGGGCCTGGGGCTTTCGCCGCGCGCTCCCCGATGCCGATCTGGGCTGCGTGGTGCTGCTGGGCGCGGGCGGTGCCGGCTCGGCGATTGCCCACGCGGTGCTTGGCCTCGGTGCGGCGCAGCTGCGCATTGTGGACACCGACCCGGTACGTGCCGAGGCGCTGGCGGCTGCGCTCAATGGCTGGCACGGACCCCGTGCAGTGGCCATGCCCGATACGGCACAGGCAGTGGCCGGCGCTACCGGCCTGATCCACGCCACGCCCACCGGCATGGACAAGCTGCCAGGCCTGCCTGTCGCCGAAGCGCTGCTGCGGCCGTCCATGTGGGTATCCGAGGTCGTCTACTTTCCGATAGCGACCGCCTTGCTGAAGGCGGCCCGGGCCGCCGGCTGCGCCCCCGTCGACGGCGGCACCATGGCGGTGGGGCAGGCCGTGGGCGCGTTTGAGCTGTTCACCGGCCTGCAGGCCGACGCCGGGCGCATGGAGCAACATTTTCGGCGGCTGCTGGCCAGCCGCTGAGCACCACCAGAGGACCCCGGCATGGCCATCCACCGCGAAGCACTTCCCGAGCAGCCCAACCCTCTCGAGCTTGACGGCATCGAGTTCATCGAATACGCCACCTTGCGGCCGCAGGCACTTGGCCAGGTGCTGGAAAACATGGGTTTCCGCCCGGTTGCACGGCACCGGTCCCGAGAGGTCATGCTGTACCGTCAGGGCGGCATGAACCTCGTGGTCAATGCGCACCCCGACGACGCCCGCGCGAGCGCCACAGAAGGCGGCCACCCGGTGCTCTCGGCCGTGGCCTTCCGCGTCCGGGACGCGCGGCTGGCGCATGCACGCTGCGTCGAGCTGGGCGCCTGGGAGGCCCCCTGCCATGCCCAGGCCATGGAACTCAACATCCCGGCCATCCACGGACCGGGCGGCTCGCATTTCTTTTTTGTCGACCGCCATCACGATTTTTCGGTCTATGACATTGACTTCCTGCCCATCCCCACCGTCAACCCGCATCCGCCGGCCGTCGCCGGCAACGCATTTTTCGGCGTGGTGCAATACATCGGCCTGGAGCGCAGCGCCGACTGGTTGAGCTTTTATGCGCACATGTTCGGCTTCAGCGAGATTGCGGACGACCAGCGCTTTGGTGTGATGCCGGCCGGCAAGCTGATGCGAAGCCCCTGCGGCCAATTCATGTGGCAACTGGTGGAGCCGGTCGGTCTGGACGATGACGACGGGCGCGAACGGATGCAGCGTGTGGGCATAGGCGCGCCCGACGTGGCGGCAGCCGTCGCCGCGCTGCGCGGCAGAGGGGTGCAGTTTGTCGAGTCGGCTCGTCTGCACCCTGACGACCGCGGCGCCCTCACGCTCACGCAACTGGGCTCGGTCGCCTTCGAGCTGGTGCATGTCGATCGCTAGCGGGGTCACCATGGAGCGGCGTATCACAGGGTTCGGCATGGACACCATCACGCTGGCGGGTCCGCTGGAGGCCAAGCTCGAGGCGATGTGTGCGGGCGGCTTTGAGCAGGTCATGCTCAGCGCCCGTGACGTCGTCGGCCATCCCGGCGGCGTCAAGGCCGCAGTGGCTGCGGTGCACGCCAGCGGGCTGCGCGCCACCGGTTTTCAGGTGCTGCGCGATTTCGAGGGCCTGTCGGGGCACCTGCATGGCTACAAGGTGGACATCGCCAAGAGCATGCTGCAGATGTGCGAGGCCGTGGGCTCGCGCGTCCTGCTCGCGTGTTCGTCCACCTCGCGCCATGCCTCGCAGGATATGGACGACATCGCGCGCGACCTGCGCAAGCTGGCCATGCTGGCCGTGCCGCTGGGCATACGCGTGGCCTACGAAGGGCTGTCCTGGGGCCGGACCATCAACGAGTTCACGACCGCATCGGAGGTGGTTGCGAAGGCCGACTGCCCCAACCTTGGGCTGGGGCTGGACTCATTCCACATCTTTGCCGCCAAGACACCGCTTGAGGCCATCGACGAACTGGACCCCGAGCGCATCTTTCTGGTTCAGCTGTCGGACTTCATGTGGAACGAAACCCCGACCTTCGAGGAGCGCATGACCACAGCGCGTACTTTTCGCGTATTCCCCGGAGAGGGCGTGCACAGCGAAGCCCTGGCCGACCTGGCGCTCAGGCTGCAGGCGCTGGGCTACGCGGGCGACTACAGCTTTGAGGTCTTCAACGACGATTACCAGCAATTGCCGCTGGAGCTTGTGGTCCAGCGGGCCCGTCGCAGCGCCCTTTGGCTGGCCGAAGACGTGCTGCATTTGCCGCGGCCGCTACCGGCCTGGACCGCAGGACGTGCCGCTGGTGCGGCGACCTGATGCTGGGGCAGGCCGCGCTGGCGATGTGGTGGGACATGGCGCCTGAGGCGCGCGAGGAATTCGAACATTGGCACTCGCACGAACATTTTGTCGAGCGGCTGGCGCTGCCCGGCTTTCAGCGCGCCTCGCGCTGGGCTGAAGCGACTGGCGGCGAGGGATTTTTTGTCCTGTACGAGTTGTCCACCTGGGAGGCGCTGGTCTCGCCCGAATACCAGGCCCGTCTGAACGATCCCAGCGAATGGTCACGGCGCATGATGCCGCTGCACCGCCGCATGGTGCGCAGCCAGTGCCGCGTGCTCGAAAGCCGGGGCGGTGCGGTGGCAGGCCAGGCGCTGACCGTCCGGCTTTCGCCGGCGGCTGGCGCAGAGCAGGCACTGCGAAACCACCTGGGCGCGCTGGTGCAACAACTGCCTGCGCGGCCTGGCGTGACCGGTGCACACCTGCTTTGCACCGGGACGCCGGCTATTGCACCGACGACCGAGCAGCGCCTGCGCGGCCATGCGGACCGCGTGGCGGACTGGATATTCATCGCCAACGGCTACGACACGCAGGCGCTGCAGCAGCTGGCCCAAAGCGAGTTGTCAAACGCGGCGCTGGAAGGCGCCGGTGCAGCCCGTGGCGCGGTTTTCGGGACCTATGGGCTCCGGCTGTCGATGGTGGCCAAAGACACAAGCTGAGTGGGGTGTTGTCCTGCGCATCCTCGATACAAAGGTATCAGGATGTGTACGGCGCGACCCGTTATCATCGCCCCATGCTTGAACAACGCATTGAACAGCACTTCATCGACAGCGCCGACCTCAAATACCAGGCGGCGCAAATCCTTTCCAAACCGATTGCGGCCGCGGTGCAGGCGATTCTGGCCAGTGTCACCAGCGGCGGCAAGGTGCTGGCCTGCGGCAATGGCGGCTCGGCTGCCGATGCCCAGCATTTTGCGGCCGAGTTTGTCGGGCGTTTTGAGCGTGAACGGCCGGAACTGGGCGCGATCGCGCTGACCACCGACAGTTCCATCCTGACCGCGATTGCCAACGATTACGATTTCAGCGTGATTTTTTCCAAGCAGGTGCGTGCGCTGGGCGGCGCCGGCGACGTGTTGCTGGCGCTCAGCACCAGCGGCAATTCGGACAATGTGCTGGCGGCGATTGAGGCCGCGCACGAACGCGAGATGACGGTGGTGGCCCTGACCGGCAGGGGCGGCGGAAAAATCACCTCCGCCTTGCGCGAGACCGACGTGCACATCTGCGTGCCGCATGAGCGCACCTCGCGTATTCAGGAAGTTCATCTGCTGGCCCTTCACTGCATCTGTGACGGCGTGGATGCCCAATTACTTGGCGATCAGGAGAACACTTAAATGACATCGACAGCAAGGCCTGTACCGGCACCTGTTTTCAAACGGCTGATGCTGGCGCTTATCACCGCGGCTGTGGTCGGCACCAGCCTGAGCGCGTGTTTCCCCCTGCTGGCCGGTGGCGCGCTGGCGGGTGGTGCGCTGGTCGCCATTGATCGCCGTACCTCGGGTGCCCAGCTTGAGGACGAGGGCATTGAGCTCAGGGCCATGAGCCGGCTGCGCGACACCATAGGCAGCCGCGCCCGGGTCAGTGTCACCAGCTACAACCGCCAGGTGCTGCTGACCGGCGAGGTGCTCAATGAGCAGGACAAAAAACTGGTGGAGCAGGTGGTCACGCGGGTGGAAAACGTCACCGGCGTGGTCAATGCGCTGGACATCATCAACAGCCCGACGCTGGTCCAGCGCTCCTCCGACGTGCTGGTGACCGGCCAGGTCAAGGCCCTGCTGATCGACTCGCGCGATATTTATGCGAATGCTTTCAAGGTGGTGACCGAGCGCGGCACGGTCTACCTGATGGGGCGTGTGACCCAGCGCGAGGCCGACCGGGCCACCGAGATTGTGCGTGGTGCGCGTGGCGTGCAGAAGGTGGTGCGTATCCTCGAAATCATCAGCGAGGACGAGTTGCGCAGCCTGATGCCGGGAGCGGCCAAGCCGGCCACGCCAGCGCGGGCTCCGGGCGGGTAATACCCCAAGCCACAACAAAAAGCCGGTGCATGCACCGGCTTTTTGTTGGAGAGAAACCTGTTGAGAATCCCCGACGCCGGGGGCTACTTCAGGCGTTTGATGAGACTGGAGGTGTCCCAGCGCCGCCCGCCCATGGCCTGCACGTCGGCGTAAAACTGGTCCACCAGTGCGGTGACGGGCAAACGTGCGCCATTGGTCTTGGCTTCGTCCAGCACCAGGCCCAGGTCCTTGCGCATCCAGTCCACGGCAAAACCAAAGTCAAACTTGTCGGCCACCATGGTCTTGCCGCGATTGTCGAGCTGCCAGCTTTGCGCCGCGCCCTTGCCAATCACGTCCAGCACCTGGTTCATGTCCAGCCCGGCCTTTTGCCCAAAGGCGACGGCTTCGCTCAGACCCTGCACCAGTCCCGCGATACAAATCTGGTTGACCATTTTGGTGAGCTGGCCGGAGCCGCTGGCGCCCATCAGCGTGAAGGCCTTTGAAAAAGCCATGCCAGCGGGTTTGACGGCATCAAAGGCCGCCGTATCGCCCCCGCACATCACGGTCAGCAGGCCGTTCTGGGCGCCGGCCTGCCCGCCCGAGACCGGGGCATCCACAAACTGCAGCTTCATGGCCTGGGCCGCCGCATACAGTTCGCGCGCCACATCGGCCGACGCGGTGGTGTGATCGACAAAAACGGCGCCCGGGCGCATGCCGGCAAACGCACCGCCCTCTCCGAGCGTGACGCCGCGCAAATCATCGTCGTTGCCGACGCAGCAAAACACCATGTCTGCGCCCTGTGCCGCTTCACGCGGCGTGGCAGCCTGTTGTGGGCCGCTGGTCCCCGCGTATTCTGCGCACCACGCTGCTGACTTGCTGGCAGTCCGGTTGTACACCGTGACCTGGTGGCCGGCCAGCGCCAGATGGCCGGCCATGGGGTAACCCATCACGCCCAGGCCCAGAAAGGCGACGCGTTGGGAAGGAGCTGGCGAATAGGTCTTGGCGTGGGTCGAGGACATGAGGGTCTTTCAATGGCTTGGATTCAACGTGAGCGGAAGGGCGGAACTCAAATTTTAGAGTCAGCCAGCGCGTAGTGCGCCAATCCCTCTCCAAAGGACCAGTTCTCGCGGGCTGTTTCCACCAGATTGATGATCACGTCCGCTGCTGCAATGTCGGTGCTGGCGGCGATGCGGCTGGCCACCGCAGCATAGAGGGCCCGTTTCTGTTCGACGCTGCGGCCGGGCGCGCAGGTGATTTGGACGAAGACCACGCGGTCGGAGTGGGGCACCCCCAGGTACTCGGGCGTGCACACCAGTTGGCCGGGTTGGCGCGCCGACAAGGTCTGGAACTTGTCGGCCAGGGGCACGTTGAAATGGTCCACCAGCGATTGGTGTACAGCGTCGGACAAGGCCCGTTGTTGTGCGGCCGTTGTAGCCGCAGGCATATCGATACGGACGAGAGGCATGGTGATTTTCCTTGAATGAAAGAGGTTGAAGGTTCAAAGGTCAGGGTGCGGCGTTGCCGGTGCCGCGCTGGATCAATTCGACCCGGTAGCCATCCGGGTCTTCCACGAAGGCGATGCGCTCGCCAGGGTCGTCCGGCAGCGGGCCAGGCGGCCGCGTGATGCGGACCCCCGCCAATTGCAGAGCCGCGCAAGCGCCGTCGAGGTCGGCCACGCCAATCGCCACATGGCCATACGCGGTGCCGTGTTGGCAGGGCGCGCTGCCCCAGTTGTGGGTCAGCTCCAGCACTGCGGCCTTGTCTTCCCCCGCATAGCCCAGAAAGGCCAGCGTAAACCGGCCTTGCGGGTGGTCGTGCCGCCGCAGCACACGCATGCCCAGTTGGCCGACGTAGAACGCAGTGGCGCGCTCCAGATTCGCCACCCGCAGCATGGTGTGCAACAGGCGGCTGTGCGAAAAGTGCACAGCAGTCATGGCGGTGCCAGCCTCAGGAGGCCGCGGCTTGAATAGCCGCACCCAGAGCTTCGTTGGTGTAAGCCTGGCCGCCAATGCCCCACGTACCGTCCACCGTGTACACCACGTTCACAAAGGTACGGGCACGCGGATGGGCTCCCGTCTTGAGGCGGTCAATGATGTCGGTGACGGCCGTGACAAAGGCGGTCTTGACTGCCTGGTCGGGGAAGGTGATGGCCGGAATCTTGACTTCCACCACCGCCAGTGACTGCGCCCTGGCGTCGGCAAAGCTGAAACCTTCGGGGTAGACGTCCACATGGCCGATCACCACCGGCGCAATAAAGGCGTTGCCTCGCAGGCCGTGTACCTCCAGCAGGGCATCGGCGACCTGGGCAAACACCTGGCGTTCACCTTCAGGGGTGAGCAGGCCTTGACTGAGTTGAATGGAAATGGGCATGGTCGGGTACTTTCAATGGTCAGGGAATAAAAATGAAGAGCGTGTTGCAGGCAACGCTTTGCACTGTGCCGCGATCCGCCTGGCAGCGAAACCACATCTGCCGCACAATGCTTGTGCAAAAACAGCACAAGCATGAACAACCTCAACTTCGACGACTTTCACCTCTTCAGCCGGATCGCGGCCACCCAGTCGCTGTCTGACGTGGCGCGGGAGCGCAACGTGGCTGCCAGCCAGGTCTCACGCGGGCTGCGCCGAATTGAGGCGGAATGCGGCCTGCGCCTTGCCCACCGCACGACGCATGGCCTGTCGCTGACCGAAGACGGCGAAATCTTCCTCGAATACGCTCAGCGCATTCTTGATGAACAACACCAGTTGCGTGACCACATTGGCCAGCGCAGCCGGTCGGTCAGCGGCGTGGTCCACATCGGCGTGGGGCAGTTGCTGGCCGAACATGTCCTGATACCGCAACTGGCCCGCTTGCGCGCACAGCATCCGGCCCTGGGCGTGCGCCTGCACATTGACGACCGCTTGTCCCGCATGGTGGACGAGGGCATCGACATTGCGGTGCGTGCTGGCATACCGCCGGCCGACACCGTGGTGGCCCGCCTGCTGGGCACGCATGGGCGCGCGTTATATGCGGCCCCCGGCTACCTGCGCCAGCACGGCACGCCGCGCACGCCGGCCGACCTGGACCACCACACGCTGATCGCCAACACGGCGGCGCCCAGCCATAACCGGTGGGACTTCACTTTTAATGGCGAACCCCTGAGCCGCGACGCACAGGGGGATCTGCGCGTCAACAGCAGCAGTGCTGTGGTGTCACTGGCATTGGCCGGCGCCGGCATTGCTCGCATCAATGACGTGCTGGGCAAGCGCCTGGTGGCGCAGGGCCAATTGAAGCCGGTGCTGGCCCGTCATGTGGTGCCGGGCCAGCACCACATTCACGCCGTGGTGCTGGCCAGCCGTGAGCGCGCACCCCGGATTCGGGCGACGCTGGATTTTTTGCTGGACAGCTTTGCCGTGTTCAGGCCCTAGCCTGCGCAGCAGAAGGAACGGTGGTTGCAAAGTGGCCGCAGCGGGCTGCTTTTCGCTTTGACGCGTGCTTGCACCCCGGCTTCTAGATAATCGCCATGTTTTCTGTGCCGGCCGCCAGGTCCTGTGTCTTGGCCCGCTGCGAATTGAGCTTGATCTGCAGCCGCAGGTCGTTGACCGAATCGGCATTGCGCAGCGCGTCTTCGTAGGTGATGGTGTTGGCCTCAAACGCATCAAACAGCGCCTGGTCAAAAGTCTGCATGCCCAGGTTGCGACTCTTCTTCATGATCTCCTTGATCTCGGAAACCTCGCCCTTGAAGATCAGGTCCGAAATCAGCGGCGTGTTCAGCATGATTTCAACGGCGGCAACGCGGCCCTTGCTGTTCTGCTTGGGCACCAGACGCTGCGAGATCATGGCCTTCATGTTCAGCGACAAATCCATCAGCAACTGCGCGCGGCGTTCTTCCGGGAAGAAGTTGATGATGCGGTCCAGCGCCTGGTTGGCGCTGTTGGCATGCAGGGTACACAGGCACAGGTGGCCGGTCTCGGCAAAAGCCACCGCGTGTTCCATGGTTTCGCGGTCGCGCACCTCGCCCATCAAAATCACGTCGGGTGCCTGGCGCAGCGTGTTTTTCAGTGCCGCTTCCCAGCTGTCGGTGTCCAGGCCGACTTCGCGCTGCGTCACCACGCAGTTTTTGTGCGGGTGCACAAACTCCACCGGGTCTTCAATCGTGATGATGTGACCAAACGAGTTTTCGTTGCGCCAGTCCACCATCGCTGCCAGCGTGGTCGATTTGCCGGAGCCGGTGGCGCCCACCAGGATGCACAGGCCACGTTTGGACATCACCACTTCCTTGAGCACCTGCGGCACACCGAGGCCGTCAATTGTCGGCAGCGTGGCCGGGATCACCCGCATCACCATGCCGACCTTGCCCTGCTGGATGAAGGCGTTGACACGGAAGCGCCCTATGCCGGGCGGGGAGATCGCGAAGTTGCACTCCTTGGTGCGCTCAAACTCGGCCGCCTGCTTGTCGTTCATGATGGCGCGGGCCAGCGCCAGGGTGTGGCTGGCATTGAGCGGCTGCGGCGAGACCTTGGTGACCTTGCCATCGACCTTCATGGCGGGCGGAAAATCCCCTGTGATGAACAGGTCGCTGCCATTGCGGCCTACCATCAGTTTGAGAAGGTCGTTGATGAATTTACTGGCCTGGTCGCGTTCCATTTTTTCTCCAATTGGCCGCCTGCGGATACCGGGTCCGCGAACAGCGCTTGACTGATGACAGGTTCGGCTACCCCGGGAAGTTCTCGGGAATTTTCGCCTTGCCGCGTGCCTCGGCGGCTGAAATGACGTTGCGCTTGACCAGATCGGTCAGGTTCTGGTCCAGGGTCTGCATGCCCACGCTGTTGCCGGTCTGTATCGATGAATACATCTGCGCCACCTTGGCTTCACGGATCAGGTTGCGGATCGCGCTGGTGCCCAGCATGATCTCGTGCGCCGCCACGCGGCCCTGGCCGTCCTTGGTTTTGCACAGGGTCTGCGAGATCACGGCCTGCAGCGACTCCGACAACATGGCACGGATCATTTCCTTTTCTTCGGACGGAAACACGTCGATGATCCGGTCAATGGTTTTGGCGGCACTGGAGGTATGCAGCGTGCCAAATACCAGATGGCCGGTCTCGGCGGCCGTCATGGCCAGTCGTATGGTTTCCAGATCGCGCATCTCGCCGACCAGAATGGCATCCGGGTCTTCACGCAGGGCGGACTTCAAGGCGGCGCTGAAGCTCAGCGTGTGCGGGCCGACCTCACGCTGGTTGATCAGGCATTTTTTCGACTCGTGCACAAACTCGATCGGGTCTTCGACCGTCAGGATGTGGCCGTATTCGGTTTCGTTGAGGTAGTTGACCATGGCCGCCAGCGTAGTCGATTTGCCAGAGCCGGTGGGGCCGGTGACCAGCACCATGCCGCGCGGTTTCATGGCGAGGTCGCCAAAAATTTTCGGCGCGTTGAGCTGCTCGAGCGTCAGGATTTTCGACGGAATGGTCCGGAACACCGCGCCGGCGCCCCGGTTCTGGTTGAAGGCATTGACGCGAAAACGCGCCAGTCCGTCAATCTCGAAAGAGAAGTCGATCTCCAGAAACTCCTCGTAGTTCTTGCGCTGGGTGTCGTTCATGATGTCGTACACCATGGAATGCACCTGCTTGTGGTCCAGCGGATCGACGTTGATGCGGCGCACATCCCCGTGCACCCGGATCATGGGCGGCAGCCCCGCCGAGAGATGCAGATCCGACGCCTTGTTCTTGACGCTGAAAGCGAGCAGCTGGGTAATGTCCATCCCGGGAGTTCCTCTGTAGTCTGGGTTTACAGTTCGATTATGACCATGATTGTTGACAATCTCCAAGCCGTGCATGCGCGCATCGCCGCGGCTTGCGCCGCCTGCGGGCGCGATCCTGGCAGCGTGTCTTTGCTGGCTGTTTCCAAAACCTTTGGGCCTGAGGCGGTGGTTGAGGCGCTGCTGGCGGGTCAGCGCATGTTTGGCGAGAACTACATTCAGGAGGGGGTGGAGAAGATTCTGGCAGTTCGCGGATGGGAGGACGAGGGTCCGGGCCTGGCGGCCTCTGGTCATTCCTCCGGGTTACGTTCCCCGCTCGAGGGGCCCCTATGGCATTGCATCGGTCCGATCCAGAGCAACAAGACGCGGCTGGTGGCGGAACATTTTGACTGGGTGCAGTCGGTGGACCGTCTGAAAATTGCGCAACGCCTGAGCGAGCAGCGGCCTGCGCATCTGCCGCCGCTGCAGGTCTGCCTGCAGGTCAATACCGACGGTGGTGCCAACAAGTCGGGTGTCAGGCCGCAGGACCTGTTGGCACTGGCAGAAGCGGTCGCGCGGCTGCCCCGGCTGCAATTGCGCGGCCTCATGTCGATTCCCGAGCCTGCTATTGATTTTGTAGCTGCTTGCGCAATCCACCAAAGGGCCGCAGACCTTTTTGGCGAGATCAATGAAGCTGGCGTGTTGCCCCAGGCCATGGACACCTTGTCCATGGGCATGAGTGCCGACCTGGAGGCCGCCGTCCATGCGGGCAGCACCATGGTGCGGGTGGGTACGGCCATTTTTGGTGGCCGTTGAGCCGCCTCACAGGCTTCGATGAGATGCGGCAATGACACCGGAGGCTATTTGTCATTGCGGGCTTGACCCGCAATCCATTCCAGTACCTACGCACCGTTGGATAAACCGGCCTGGATCCCGGATCAGGTCCGGGATGACAAGTGCCGGGGATGACTTCCCTGAGCCCTCCAGCCGCGCGTTTATTTCTTCGGCCCAAGCATCGGCTTGACCACGCCGCAGTCCGCCGACAGCCACTTGCCGCCGCCGTCCATGGTCATGGTTTCCGCTTTGCCCTGCACCATACTTTTCATGGCCATCTTCATGCTGTAGGCCTCGGGGCTGACAAAGGTGACCGTGCCCTCGCCGCTGGACGGCGGCTGGGTGCAGACAAAAGACATCTTCATGGTGTTGCCGGAGCGCGGCGAACTGGTGCTTTTGCAGTCGCCCTGTTGCGAAGGCAATTCGTTGCGCTCCACCATGTCTTTGGTCATGCAGATTTTGGCGACCATGTTGCCGGGGCCGCCCGCGCCCAGCGTCACCCCCTGCCTGGCCATCATGTCCTGCATCATCTTGCGCTGCTCGGGGGGCATGGCCGCCATCTGCTTTTGCATCTCTGCCATGCCTGCTTCAAGCTGGCCTGAACCGGACTGCATCTTGTTGCTGATCTCCCACAAACCGGGTTTGAGGTTCTGGGCCGAGGCCAGCGGACTGGCCAGCAACAGCAGGGCCAACACACTGGCTGCGAGCGGCGCCGGGGTAGGCAGTGGGGTCATCAAGCTGTCCTCCAGAAAAAAGTATCAGCGGACGAAGCGCCCGCCCCGTCCAATGATGGTGAGGTCGGTGAAGCGCGAGCCCTCATGGTTTTTGGGGCCGTAGTTGACGAGAAAGCCGCCCAGGTTGAGCTCGCGCATCGATTCCAGCCCGGTGACCAGGCTCTCACGGGTCAGTGTTTTTCCGGCCCGGCGCACACCCTCGACAAACACCTTGGCAGCCAGAAAACCTTCCATGCTGGAAAAGTCCAGATCCTTGTTGCCGGCTTCGGTCATGCGCTGCTGGTACTCCCGGACCACCGCTGAAGAAGGTGTGTAGGGAAACGGCACGACCTGGGAAATCGTCACGCCGGCGCCGGTGTCACCGAGTTCTGCCGACAGGGCGGTAGAGCCGACAAAACTGACATTGAAAAACTGCCCGCCATAACCTCTGGTGCGGGCCAGCTTGATCAGCGCCGCGCAGGACTTGTAGGCGCTGATCTGCACCACGGCTTCCGGCGCCGCCTTGGCCAGCTCGGCCCAGGCGGCGGCCACATCCACCGAGTTGCGTTCCACGGTGACGGCGGCAGCGGGGGTCAGGCTGCGTTTGGTCAAGGCCCGCGTCACGCCTTCCAGCCCGGCTTTGCCATAGGAGTCGTTCTGGTAGAACACCGCAATTTTTTTGATGCCCAGCGTGCTCAGATGCTGCACGATGCGCTCGGTTTCATCAAAGTAGCTGGCGCGCACATGAAACAGGTTGCGGTTAAACGGCTCGCGCAGGGCCTGTGCGCCGGTGAAGGGGCCAATCAGCGGAATGCCGGCTGCATTGATGGCGGGCACTGCCGCCAGCGTGGTCGGCGTGCCGACCGAGCCGACCAGCGCAAACACCTTGTCTTCTTCAATCAGCGCCTTGACCGCTGCGGCGGCTTTTTCGGGCTCGTACCCGTCGTCGCGCGAAATCAGCTTGATGCTGCGGCCATTGACGCCGCCGGCCGCATTGACCGCGTTGAAGTGCGCCAGCATGCCCAGCTGCATGCGTTTGCCCAGTTCCGCCGCCGGCCCGGTCTGGGCCGCAAATTGGCCGACCAGGATTTCACGGTCGGTGACGCCGGTTTCTGCGGCCGCCGGAGCGGATGTCATGACCAGAGCGGCAAACAGGGCGCAGGCGGCCCGGGGGGAGTGCAGGTTCATCATGAAATCTTTCGCCAGGGTTCGGTGGTCCAGCCAAGATCTGCCTTGCCGGAACCTGTGCAAAGCAGAACATGGCCTGACTTGAACTTAGTCCAAGTTACGGCAGCTGGCAATGCGGTTGCCACCGACGCTGTGAACTATTCACCAAAGCAAGGCAAAAGCCCGTGTTTCGGGGGCTTTCCCGTTGCTGCGCTCAGACACCCAGGGCGAGCCGGGTGCTGCTTTTGACCTCTTCCATCACGGCGTAGGTGCGGGTTTCGCGCACGCCGGGCAACTGCCACAACACGCTGCCGGCAAAGTGGCGGTAAGCCGCCATGTCGGCCATGCGGGTCTTCAGCAGGTAGTCAAAACCGCCGGCCACCATGTGGCATTCCATGATTTCGGGATAGACCTGCACCGCCGCCTTGAAGGCGTCAAACACATTCGGCGTGGTGCGGTCCAGCAAGACCTCGACAAACACCAGCATGCCGGCGCCCAGCTGCAGCGGGTTCAGCCGCGCTTCGTAACCGAGGATGAAGCCGTCGCGGCTCAGGCGCTGGACCCGGGCCAGCACGGCTGTGGCAGACAGGGCCACACTGTCGGCCAGCTTCAGGTTGGAGATGCGACCATCGTGCTGCAGAAGATTCAGTATCTTCAGATCAATGCGGTCAATGTCGGCCAGTATCTGGGTCATATCTAGTTGAATATTCGGGAAAATCAGGCAAATTTAGCGTGAAATTCATTTTCAATCAAGACAAGATCATCCCATTCACACCTGCGGAGATTTTCAAAAATGCTGTACCGGCCCAGATTGCCTTTTCCCTACCGGCCCGAGGCCGCTGTTGTATCCGGGTGCCTGGCGCAGCTGGAAGGTGCACTGGACTGGGCCTCTGCCGTTTTGCCAGCCCAGCCCTGGGTGCAGGCCGTGCGCGACAAGCCGCCGCCATTCTGGGCCATGGAGAGCCTGCTCAAGGAATACCCGATATCCAGCGCCGAGGGCCTGGCCCTGATGCGCCTGGCTGAAGCGCTGCTGCGTGTGCCCGACGCCGAGACCGCGATCGCCCTGACCGCCGACCAGCTCGGCCGCGCCGATTTTGATGCAGCCGGTGACGGCGTGCTGGCGCGCCTGTCGGCCTCGGCGATTGCCATGTCCAAGAAGTTTTTGCCCGAGGACGGCCAGAGCGGCCTCATGGGCAAGCTGGGTGCGCGCACCGTGGTGGCCGCCACGCTGCGTGCGGTGCAATTGCTGGGCCGGCAGTTTGTGCTGGGCCAGAACATAGCCGAGGCGATGAAAGAAGCCGATGGCGCCCGCAAAGCCACCCCGGGCCTGCGCTTCAGCTACGACATGCTGGGCGAGGGCGCGCGCACCGGTGCCGATGCCCTGCACTACCTGGCCAGTTATGAAAATGCTATTAAATCAATAGCTGTTCGCGCTGATGGAGAAAGGGCTTGTGAGCAAAATGACGGCATCTCCATCAAGCTCAGCGCCTTGCACCCGCGGTATGAGGACGCCCAGCACACGCGTGTGCTGGCCGAGCTGGTGCCCCGCGTCTGGGGCCTGTGCGAGCTGGCGGCGCGCGCCAACATCAACCTGACCATAGACGCCGAAGAGGTGGACCGGCTCGAACTTTCACTGGCCGTGTTTGACGCGCTGGCCGCTTTGGTGGCCAGGCAGCAGCCGCAGTGGCAGGGTTTCGGCCTGGCACTGCAGGCCTACCAGACACGCTCGCTGGAACTGATCGAACACGTCATAGGCATCGCCCGCGGCTACCGGCTGCGCCTGATGTGCCGCCTGGTCAAGGGCGCTTACTGGGATTCGGAAATCAAGCGCGCCCAGGAGCTGGGCCTGCCGCACTACCCGGTGTTCACGCACAAACACCACACCGATGTGTCTTACCTCGCCTGCGCCCAGGCCCTGCTGGCCGCGTCCGACGCGATTTACCCGCAGTTTGCCGGCCACAACGCCGGCACCATCGCCGCCATCATCCAGATGGCGTCGCGTGACGCCGTGCCTTTTGAACTACAGAGGCTGCACGGCATGGGAGAAGGTGTTTTTCGTGAGGTGCTGAAGAACCCCCAGATCAGCTGCCGTGTTTACGCGCCTGTGGGGGCGCACCGCGACCTGCTGGCCTACCTGGTGCGCCGTTTGCTGGAAAACGGCGCCAACTCGTCCTTTGTGCACCAGCTCGCTGACGAGGCGGTGGGCATGGACTTGCTGCTGACTTCGCCGCTGCGCCTGGAGCCCGAGGCGTCGCTGCCCTTGCCGCCGGCCCTGTACGGCCCCGGCCGCCCGAACAGCGCGGGGCTGGACCTCACGGTCGAGAACATGCGTGCGCCACTGCTTGCCGCGCTGGCCAGTACCCGGGTGCCGGTGGTCCCGGAGTTCGATGCAAAATTGGTCGCTGGCCTTGTATCCATCAGCACCAGAAGCTATCAAAAATGGAGCAAAACAGAGGTGGCCGAACGCGCCGCCATCCTGCGCCGCGGCGCGGATGCGCTGCAGCAGCAGATGCCGCACTTTTGCGCGCTGCTGGTCCAGGAGGCGTTCAAGACCTGGGGCGATGCCGTCAGCGAGGTGCGCGAGGCCATAGACTTTTTGCGTTACTACGCCAATGAGGCGGAACGCATCATGCAGCCCATCGCGCTGCCAGGCCCTACCGGCGAAACCAATACCCTGCGCCTCGGCGCGCGCGGCGTTTGGGCCTGCATCAGCCCGTGGAATTTTCCGCTGGCGATTTTCATGGGCCAGGTGGCCGCAGCGCTGGCCACCGGCAACAGCGTGCTGGCCAAACCGGCCGAGCAGACACCCGGCGTGGCCTGGGAAGCGGTCCAGCTTCTGCATGCAGCCGGTGTGCCCGAGGGCGCGCTGCAACTGCTACACGGCCCCGGGGAAACCGTGGGCGCCGCGCTGGTGGCGGCGACTGGTGTGGCCGGTGTGGTGTTCACCGGCTCCACCCAGGTCGCCAGAATCATCAACCGCGCGCTGGCCGCCAGGGACGGCCCCATCACACCGCTGATCGCCGAGACTGGCGGCATCAACGCCATGCTGGTCGACAGCAGCGCCCTGCCCGAGCAGGTGGTGGACGCCGTGGTGCAAAGCGCTTTTCGTTCGGCTGGCCAGCGCTGCTCGGCGCTGCGCCTGCTGTGTGTGCATGAGGGCATTGCCGACAAGGTGATTGAGATGATCCAGGGCGCGGTGCAGGAGCTGACGCCGGGCGACACCGCCGACCTGGCCACCGACCTCGGCCCGGTCATAGACCGCGAGGCGTTTGACAACATCCAGCGCCATCTGCAGCGCCTGGGCTCTATGTCAAAAGTGCTTCCAGCCCTTTTCCCACGTGCACAGACAGCTCCTGATTCAGTAGCAAATCTGGTGCTGCCCGCCGCCTTTGAAGTGGCCAGCCTGGCCGACATCAAGGATGAAATTTTCGGACCGGTGCTGCAAATCGTGCGCTGGAGCGGCGACCCGGCCGCCGTGATCGCGCAGATCAACGCCCTCGGCTACGGCCTGACGCTGGGCATACAGACCCGCATCGACTCACGCGCGCAGGCGCTGGCTGCGGCCGCCCATGTGGGCAACATTTACATCAACCGCAACATGATTGGAGCGGTGGTGGGCGTGCAGCCTTTTGGCGGGGAGGGCTTGAGCGGCACCGGGCCCAAAGCCGGCGGGCCGCATTACCTGTACCGCTTTTGTGCGGAGCAGACCGTCACTCTCAACACCACTGCGGCGGGGGGGAATGCGGCTTTGCTGGCTGGGGGGCAGTGACTGGGCTCTCGGGCAAACTTGAATGCGGTGGTGCTGCCAGCTGGCCGGGTCTCGCCCCGGCGGGCGAGGCACTTTTCTTTGCGTCGCCAAAGAAAAGTACCCAAAAGAAAGGCGAGCCGATGGTCTGGGTCCCCTTCGCTGCCGCTCAGGGGCAACCTGCGGTGCTCGCCGAAAACGGGGTCTCGCTCGAACTCGCCTTCGGCTCAGACAATCGCTCGCCCTGATCCGTTTTCGGCTGCGCTCCTCGGCCCAGCCCGACGGGCTTGGGGGGAAGAATCGGATTCGGGGGCAAGGTGCGCGATCGCTAAACCCGGCCGCCGGCCTGCAGGCGAAACGCCGGCCGGCGCTCGCCCACGCGCAGGCCGCGTGCATTGACGATGGGCCGGGCGCGCCAGGGCTCCAGTTCGGCGCGCTGCTGGTCGTCCAGCCAGCCCAATTGGTCCAGCGCCTCCACTGTGGCAGCGTACAGCGCCTGCTTGTTGCCGTCCAGAATTTTCAGCGCCAGCGCTTCGCCCCGGCTTTTGCTGCCGACCACCTGCACACCGTCGGCGCCAATCTTGCTGACCCAGTCGCCGCGCCCCGCGCGCATGAAGGCCAGGTCGTTGCGGCCGGTGCCTGACACCAGCTCGGGGTGGTCGGTCATGGCCTGGCCCAGCGCCGCAAAGCTGGCGCCAAACTCGCTGTCACGCGCGCCGCTGGCCAGACGCGCGTAGCCGCGCGCCAGACTGGCCAGCGGCATCGCGTAGTTGGGCGCCGAACAGCCGTCAATGCCCGCCACCAGATCTGCGCCGTCCAGGCCGACCGCACGTGCCACGTCGCGGCGTATGGCCTGCTGCAAGGGGTGACCGGGCGCGATGTAATCGTCCAGGCTCAGCCCGTGTTGCACGCAATAGGCCAGAAAGCCCGCATGTTTGCCACTGCAGTTGTTGTGGCGCTCGTCAAACACCAGATCGGGCGGCGGCGCCTGGTCCAGCAGTGTGAACAAGCCCGGCACATGGCAACCGCAGCGCAGCGCCTTGTAAGTCAGGCCGGCCCGCTCCAGCATGCCCTGCGCCGCAGCCACATGTTTGTCTTCACCGTTGTGGCTGGCGCACAGCAGCGCCACCTGGCCGCTGCTGAAACCAAACTGCGCCGGGCCGCCGGCCTCGACAAAAGGCAGGGCCTGCAGCGCCTTCAGGGTGGAGCGGGTAAATGTCAGCCAGTGCGGGTCACCGGCGCTGGCGACGAGGCGGCCCTGGGTGTTGACCACAGCGATGGAGCCGGCGTGCTGGCACTCCAGCGTGCCGGCACGGGTCAGTTCTACAAGCGGTGTGTGTGGCATGCCGGCATTGTGGCCCAAGCCTGCCCGCATCAGTCTGGTGCAGCGTTCGGCAGGCCCTGGATAAATACTTCCAGCTCATCAATCGGCAGCGGTTTGCAAAACAGGTAGCCCTGGAAGCAATGGCAGCCGTGGCGTGCCAGAAAGTCGCGCTGGGCTTCGGTCTCCACGCCTTCTGCCATCACGCCCAGGCCCAGGCTTTGCGCCAGGCCGATGATGGTGCGTGCGATGGCCGCATCGTTCGGGTCGGTCAGCACGTCCTTGACAAAAGTGCGGTCGATCTTGAGCTGGTCCAGCGGCAGGTGTTTCAGGTAAGACAGGGCGGAGTAACCGATGCCGAAGTCGTCGATCGCCAGCGTTACGCCGGCCTCTTTCAAAATACCCATCTTTGCTATCGTCACGTCCATGTCGTTGGCCAGCAGGCTTTCGGTCAACTCCAGTTTGAGAAGCGCAGCGCGTATACCGGCGTGTTTGATGCTGGCCATGACCAGCTCGACAAACTCGGGATGGCGAAACTGGCGCACGCTGACATTGATGGCAATCGAGAACTCTTTTGTCTCGGGGCGCTGGGACCACGCCGCGATCTGGGCGCAGGCGGTTTCCATGACCCACTGGCCCAGCGGCAGGATCAGCCCGCTTTCTTCGGCCTGGGAAATGAAGGCGTCAGGAAACACCAGGCCGCGCTGCGGGTGCCGCCAGCGCACCAGGGCTTCGACGCCCACCATATGCCCTTCGCGCCCGACCTGCGGCTGGTAGTGCAGCACAAAGGCCTGGTTGCGCAGGCCGTGGCGCAGCTCACTGGTCAGTGCCGCGTTGGCGGTGGCTATGGCCTGCATGCCGGGGTCAAAAAAGCAGATCGCATTGCGCCCCTCGGCCTTGGCCTGGTACATCGCCAGATCGGCCTGCTTGAGCAACTCGCCCACATTGTGCTGGTGCTGGTTGATCAGCGTGATGCCTATGCTGCAGGTGCCGTCGTAGTCAATGCCGGCCAGGTCGCAGGGCTCGCACAAGGTGGCCAGGATTTTCTGGGCCACCAGTTTTGCCTTGGCGACGGCGATCTGCGGGTCGTCCCCCAGGTCTTCCAGCAAGACCACAAACTCGTCGCCGCCCAGCCTGGCCACGGTGTCGCGCAGCCGCACGCAGGCGTTCAGGCGGCTCGCCACTTTTTGCAGCAACAGGTCGCCCGTCGCATGGCCGCGTGTGTCGTTGAGCACCTTGAAGTTGTCCAGGTCTATGAACATCAGGGCACCGGTCATGTCCGGATTTTCGGTGTGCGACAGCGCCAGCTGCAGGCTGTTCATCAGCAACTGCCGGTTCGGCAGCTGGGTCAGCGCATCGTAGAAGGCCAGGTGTTCAATTTCATCTTCTGCAGCCTTGCGCTCGGTGATGTCGCGCGCCACCGCCACCCAGTGCGTGAGGCCGCGGCTGAAATAGTCCACCGGCACAATTTCCAGCTCCAGCCAGAACTGCGTGCCGTCTTTTTTATAGTTGATCAGCTCGGCGCGTACCGGCTGGGCCTGCTTGAGCGCCAGCCGGATGCGGTCGAGCTCGACGCGTTGTGTGCGCTGGCCCTGCAACAGGCGCGGTGTCTGGCCCAGCACCTCGGCGCGGCTGTAGCCGGTTTGCCGCTCAAAAGCATCATTGACAAACACAATACGCGGGCCCGGTGCGTCGACCGGGCCGGCCTCGGTGATCAGCACAATGTCGTTCAGGCGCGAAATGCTGGTTTGCAGCAGCAGCAGTTGCTCCTGCGAATGGCGCCTGTCGCTGACATCGCGCAGGTACAGCGCCAGGCCTTCATCAAACGGATGGGCCCGCAACTCCAGCCACCGGCCTGGCGCGGCATAAAAGGCCTCGCATTCCAGGTATTGCTCGCTGTCCAGGGCGGTCAGCAGCGCCTGACGCAGGCGACCGGCGCTGTCGCTGCCCTCCAGCACCTCCCAAAGCGTTTGCCCCAACAGGGCCCCGCTCGGGCGGCGCAGCAAACGTTCAGCCTCCGGGTTGACGTAAGTCAGGCGGGCCTCGCGGTCCAGCGTGGCGAAGGCGTCGGTCATGCTGGCCAGCGTGGTGGCCAGTCGCATGGTCAGGCTCCGGGTTTCCTGCTGGGCAGGTTTTTCAGTAACCAGTCTTTGGAGTACGCCTGACATCTGCACCAGCGCGCCCGAGGCATCACGCATCGCTTCACCGAGCGCGCGCACCCACAGGCGTTGACCCTGCGTGTTGATGGCGAGTGTTTCTTCATCAAACGCCGTGCCTTCGTTCGTGCAGGCCAGCAGCGCGGCGGCCATGTGCGCGCGCGATTCGGGGGCAAAAAAATCAAGCGGCTGCTGCCACAGGCCTGGCGCCCCGCTGTCCCCGTCCAGCAGGCCGGCAAGGGGCCGGGACCAGCTCAGTTGTTGCCCGGGCAGGCTCAATGACCAGGTACCCGCATCGGCTGCACGTTGCAGCAGAGCCAGCAGGAGGGACGGGGTGGTGGCGCTGTCAGCTGCGGGCGCAGGCACTGGCACTGGCACTGGAAGGCTGACGGGTGGCATCGAAAGAAAATAACACGCGTGTTGCACGCGCCTGCTTCCGTTCCAGCCCGTCAGGGTGTCAGACGTTGGCTGCGCTCGTATATCAGGGCCACATGCAGTTGATGCAGCGCGCTGACACAGTCCAGCACTTCGGCCTGGATCAGGCTGGCGGCCAGGGCGGCCGACCAGGCGGGCACCTCCGGCGCCTTGAGCAGGTCTTCGCCGACGGCGTGGCGCAGCCGGTCGACCACTGCGCCAAACAGGATGTCCCAGTCTGCCGGGTCAATGCGCAGGTCGCGCGCTGTTGCTGCCAGGCGCAGGGGAGGCGCATTTTCAGCTCGCAGGTGGTGGACACCTGAATCCTCGAAGTTGGGCTTGGCGGACATCGCAGAGGGCCGGGCGGCAGAGGGAGTGGTGACTCTTTGTAAACCGGGCGTCAGGGGTCGTCGGTGCGTTGGCGCACATAAGCACTGCTTTTTGCGCTCCCCCTGTTGGTTTGTGCTGGTGGCAGGGCCTGGGGCAGCAGCGACAGAGGAGAAACCGTCAGTGGGTGCGCGCCGCACCTGCGGCTGCGCACCAGGCTGCTCCGTTCAGCCCAGCAACTGCGCATAGGTGTGGCGGTCGGCGGCGTAACAGCCGCAGGCCACCGCTTCCAGTCCGGCGCGGTCCAGCACCTTGAGCTCGCCCCGGTGGTACTCGATCAGGCCTTCTTTTTGCATGGCGCTGGCGGCGGCGGTCACACCCACGCGGCGCATGCCCAGCATGTAGGCCAGAAACTCATGCGTCACATGAAAGCTGTCGGAGTGGGCCCGGTCCTGGCTCATCAGCAGCCAGCGCGCCAGGCGCTGACCGATCAGGTGAAAACGCAGGCAGCCGGCGGAGCCGGCCTGCTGGGCCATCAGGACGTAGAGGTATTGCTGCAGACCGCGCTGCAGGGCCGGGCTTTGGGCCAGCTGGCGCTTGAAGCCGGCTGCACTGAGGCGCCAGGCCGTGCCCTCGCCTTGCACCAGCGCACGCCAGGGCGCCTCCATCACGCCCAGCGCCAGCTGCGCGCCCAGCATGCCTTCACGCCCGACCATGCCCACTTCCACCCCAGGGCTGCCGTCCACCAGGGTCACCAGTGAGATAAAGCCGTTGGTCGGAAAATAAACATGACGGTTCGGTTTGCCGGGCTCGCTCAAGACCTCCGACAGTGCCAATTGCACCGGCTCACAGGCGGCCAGCAAGCGTTTGCGGTCGCCGCGTGGCAGAAGTTCTATCAGGTGGTTTTCGACTGAGGCCATGCAGGCTCTCCGGTGGGTAGCGCACCCCTGAGCGGGGACAAGATCAAGCCGCGCTACGGTCGAAACCAGTTCAAATCGGTGCCCCAGTATGCGCTAACTGGAAACCCGCCTCTGTTTGCCGGCTTGCACAGCACCGGCTGACCCCTGGATTCAGGCCGTCGGCGGCTTGTCCGGCAACAGGCGGTCGTACTCTTTTTTCACCACGCCATAACACTCGCAAGTGCGTTTTTCCAGGCCAGGCCGGTCCAGCACCGTGATGCGGCCGCGCGAGTAACGGATCAGGCCGGCGGCCTGTACCTGCAACGCGGCCTCGGTCACGCCTTCGCGGCGCACGCCCAGCATGTTGGAGATCAGCTCCTGCGTCATCACCAGCTCACTGCCTTCCAGCCGGTCCAGGCTCAGCAGCAGCCAGCGGCACAGCTGCTGGTCCAGGGTGTGATGCCGGTTGCAGACGGCGGTTTGCGACATCTGGGTGATCAGTGCCTGGGTGTAACGCAGCAGCAGGTGCAGCACCGGTCCGCCGCGGTTGAACTCTTCTTTCAGGGCCAGGGCGGGAAGCCGGAAGCCTTTGCCGGCGCTTTGCACCACGGCCCGGCTCGGTGTGGATTCACCCCCCATGAACAGCGAAATGCCGACCAGCCCCTCATGGCCGACCACAGCAATCTCGGCAGATGAGCCGTTTTCGAGCACATACAGCATCGAAATGATGGATGTGGTCGGGAAATACACATGACTGAGGGTGCTGCCGGATTCGTACAGCACCTGACCCAGCGGCATGTCGACAGCCTCCAGCTGCGGCAGCCAGCGCTGCCACTCGGCGTCTGGCAAGGCGGCCAGCAACAGGTTTTTTCTCGGGTCGGGGGAAACGGCCATCAACAAGAGCTCCGGGACATCACTGGCTTCGAGCGTTGCCTCTGGCAGAGGTCCCCGGGCCAGCCGTTCATATTAGGCCGTTCGTAGTGCTTTGTATGTGCGCTAGCGCACAAACGGACAAACGGCAGGCCGCGGCCCTGCGGTCTTGGCCCAGGGCCTGTTGCATGCGCTTTGCGGCAGGAATCTGCGCAATTGAAGCGCTCCGGGCTTGAAATCCGGGTCGCCGGGATGGCTGACGGACCTCGGACAGGTGGCTTGGCGCGACGGCCGTGTCCTACACCGAGGCAGGGCGTTGCCTCAGGCAGCCGGCAGCTTTCGCTTCATACATTGAATGCGAACTTTAGTTAACAGACACCACGAGGAAGGCTCTTTATTCCCATGCACCAAGAATTTGACCGATTAAAAACCTTTGCAGACATCACCACACTGAGGCCGGCCCTGCATTCGCTGTGCTCGCGTTATGGCTCGGTGGCCCGTCTGGACATTCTGGCTGCCAGCCAGGCTGGCAAACGCCAGGCCCTGTGTTTTCTGCGCATGGATTCCGCCGACCAGGAGCGTCGACTGATGAAAGACCTCGGTGTTGGCCGTTTTGGCGGCGACCTGGTGGTGATTGTGGATTTGCAGACCCCCGGCACGATCAACACGCACCACGCCATGGCGCGGGCCGCATGAGCGCGCCAGGCGCTTTGCGCGATGTGCTTCTGGTTTCAGGCACGCGGCCCGAGATCATCAAGCTGGCGCCGGTGTATCACGCGCTGCGGGAGTCGTCCTGGGCCCGGGTGCAGTGGTTGCACACCGGTCAGCACGACGAGATGGCCAGGCAAATTCTGGCCTGTTTTGATGTGGAGCCCGACATCACGCTGCAGCGTTCGGGCAGCAGCCTGCTGGAGTTCAGCACCGGCTGCCGCCAGCAGCTTGAAGCCGTGATGCTGCGCCAGCCATGGTCCCTGGTGCTTGTGCAGGGCGACACCGAAAGCGCTTTTCAGGGCGCGCTGGCGGCGTTTTACAACCGTGTGCCGCTGGCGCATGTGGAAGCGGGGCTCAGGACCTACAACCTGGCCCGGCCTTTCCCCGAAGAAGGACTGCGCCAGATGATCAGCCGGCTGACGCGTTATCACTTCGCGCCCACACAACGCGCGCAGGTGGCGCTGCAAACCGAAGGCATCGCCGACGAATTCATCCACCTCACGGGCAACACCGTGATTGACGCGCAACAGTGGACTTGTGCGCACCGGGGGGTTCAGCGCAAGGTGACCGGTCGCGGCCACCTGCTGGTGACGGTGCACAGGCGCGAGAACTGGGGCACAGACGTGGAAGAAATCTGCCACGCGATTGCCGATATTGCGCGGCAGCAACCGGCCTTGCAGGTGCTGTTTCCGGTGCACCTGAACCCGGTCATCCAGGGTCCCGTCCATGCCATTCTGGGCAACATCGCCAATGTCACGCTGACTGCGCCGCTGGACTACACCGGCATGCAGCAGGCGCTGGCCGATGCCTGGATGGTGCTGACCGATTCCGGTGGGCTGCAGGAAGAGGCTCCCACCTTTGGCGTGCCGGTCCTCGTTTTGCGCGACGAAACCGAGCGGCCCGAGGCGATTGAAGCCGGCTGCGCCCTGCTGATCGGTGCCACGCGCAGCGCCATTGTCAGCGAAGTCACGCGGCTGACGCAGGACAGCGCAGCCTACACACGCATGGCGCAGGCCGGCAACCCGTTTGGTGACGGCACAGCGTCGCGCCAGATTGTGGAGGCGCTGGCGCGCAGCCTGGCTCAAGCGCCGGTCGCCCTGCCCGAGCTGGCCTGATTCACCCCGACCGGAGTTCACGCCATGACTGCCTATCACCGCTCTTCGCTGAAAAGCATGCCACGCGCGGCGACTGCCTTGCTGGCCACCGTGTTGCTGGGGCCCTTGCCGGCACTGGCCCAGGTCACCGCCACGGGTGCGCTGATCCCGTCGTTCAAAGACTACCCGGTCGCCGCCGTCATGGCCTCGCTGCTGTTCCTGATTGTGGTGACCATGATGCTGTATGGCGTGCGGCACTTCATGTTCACCATGAACCGGCTGACCGGTGTGCAACGCCACCCCTACATCGACATTGCGGTGGCGCGCTGGCCGATGATCACCGTGTTCATCGCCGCGCACAATGAGGAAAAAGTGATTGCCGGCTGTATCGAGGCCTTGCTCAACACCGACTACCCGGCAGACCGGATAAAAATCATTCCGGTCAACGACCGCTCCGGCGATGGCACAGGCGCCATCATCGACAGTTATGTGGCGCGTTTCCCCTCGCGCATGTCGCCGTTTCACCGCAGCAGCGGCAAGGCCGGGAAATCGGCGGCGTTGAAAGACGCGCTGCAATTTGCAGAAGGCGACATTGCCATCATTTTTGACGCCGATTACGTGCCCGGGCGCGGCCTGCTCAAGCAACTGGTGGCGCCGTTTTTTGACCCTGAAGTGGGGGCCGTCATGGGCCGGGTGGTGCCCGTGAACAGCGGTGCCAACCTGCTGACGCGCATGCTGGATCTGGAGCGATCGGCCGGTTACCAGGTGGACCAGCAGGCCCGCATGAACATGAACCTGCTGCCGCAATACGGCGGCACCGTGGGCGGCGTGCGCCTGTCGGCGGTTGCGGCCGTGGGTGGCTGGCACGACGATACGCTGGCTGAAGACACCGACATCACTTTCCGCCTGATGTTCAACGGCTGGAAAACGGTTTATACCAACCGATCTGAATGTTATGAAGAGGTGCCCGAGGACTGGGCTGTGCGCATCAAGCAGGTCACACGCTGGGCCAAGGGCCACAACCAGGTGATGGCGCGTTACTGGTGGCAGTTTGCCAGCAGCTCCTACCTGACCCTGGGCCAGCGTGTGGACGGCTTGCTGCTGCTGTTTGTGTTTGTCATTCCGCTGGTCATGCTGGCGGGCTGGTTTCTGGCGCTGGGGCTGTATTTTCTGAACGCGGGTTCGCTGCTGTCGCAATTGATCCCGATTTTCGCGCTGATGATTTACGGCACGCTGGGCAACTTTGCCGCCTTTTTTGAAATTGTGGTGGCGGTATTGATAGACGGCAACCGCAAGCGGCTCCGGCTGCTGCCCTTCAACATGCTGGGCTTTCTGGTCAGCCTGTTCGCCATATCAGGTGCCGTCTGGAGCCTGGTGCTGGACCGCATCTTCAAACGCGAGATGGTCTGGGACAAGACCATTCGCTACCGCGCCAAGGCCGCTGAATCATGACTGAAAACTACACCACCTATGCCGCTTTTGTGGTCATCTGCCTGCTGCTGCTGACCCTGCCCTTTGTGCCGGCGTTCCGCGAGTGGCTGCGGCCCAGCGATGTGGCGGCCCTGCCGATTTCTGCAAACTACACCAGCGACATTGACCACTTTGCCCGGCGTTTGCATGCCGACGTGTCGGCCAAACTCGGTCTGGGGGAACCCACTGGTTTCGAGGAATTCGAGTTTGTGGCCGACCCCGGTGTGGACAGCGCCGCCGACGTGGACTGGCGCCAGGCGAAAAAACGGCTGATCTCGCGCGCTGACATCAGCACTGCCCTGCCGATTCGCAGCGGCCAGCCGGTGTATGTGCAGGGCACGCTGCGCGCAGCGGCTGAGTCGGCTTTTCCCGCCCTGTATGCCACCGGCGACATTGAGCTGGGCGCACACAGCACGGTGGACGACTGGGTCCACGCCGACGGGGTGTTGCGTCTGGGGCCGGGCAGTGTGGCACTCAGGCGGGTGTCCGCAGGCAACGCCATTGAACTTGGCAATGAAGCCTGGTTCGAACGTCTGCATGCGCCCGTGCTGCGCTTTGGCTCGCGCACCAGCGCTGTGCTGCCACCCGCCGGGGCTGAGCAGGCACCGGCCAGTTATGCCGACCTGCCGGGGGCCATCCAGCAGACTCCGCTGCTGTTTCTGATTCGTGGCGACTGCGCGCTTCCTCCGGCCTGCGTTTACGAAGGCTCGCTGGTGGTGACCGGTTTCCTGACGATAGGCGCGGCCACCACCGTGATCGGGGATATCAAGGCGCGCGAAGGCGTGAGTATTGGCCACCGCGCCGCTGTACACGGCGCAGTGACCTGCGAAAAACGGGTGTATGCCTACAAGGACTCCCGGGCCTGGGGCCCGGTGGTGTCTGAAAGCGACATCCTGATCGGCGCCTGCGCGGTCATTGGTTTGCCCGACGCACCCACCACCGTCAGTGCCCGCAATGTGATTGTCGAGGACGGCGTGGTGGTACACGGCACTTTGTGGGCGCGCGAGATTGGCATGGTGAAACCGGCATGAGCTTCAGACAAGGGATAAGCGGCCTGGCTTTGGGCATGCTCCTCGGAATCACAGGCTGCGCAGACGCTGCGCCACGGCTGGAACTGGCTGGCTACACGGACGACAGTGGCGCCATCACCGTGCTGCACAAAGGGGATTCGGCCGACCCCTATTTCGCCATGCAGGCCTTGTTGCTGGCGCATGAAAATGGCATGGATGTTTCTGTGCCGGCCGGGAAGTTTGCGAACTGGCTGGTACCGCGCCAGAAACCGGACGGCACGTTTGACCGGTTCTGCCGTGGCGCCGACAAAAAGTGGGTCTCGTGCAAGGCCGCCGACGCCGACGATTCGCTGCTGGCGATCTGGATGAAGCTGCTGGAGACCATGCCGGCACAACTGGCCAGCAACCCGGTCTGGAACAAAAGTTACCAGACCAGCAAGGTCGCGCTGGAGCACCTGTTCCAGCCCTCGCGCGGAATTTACATGGTCTCGCCGGTGGTGTTACACGGCCTCTTCATGGACAACCTGGAAGTCTGGTCGCGCATGGTGCACCTGAAGCAGCCGCAGCAACGGGCCGACTCCGACAAACTCGCGCGTGCGATTCACGACACCTTCTGGGACCCGGTCAACAAACGCTTTCTGGTGTCCACCCAGCTTGAGCAGCGCGGACAGAAGCAGGCTTTTTACCCGGACCATGTGGCGCAGATTTTCCCGCTGATGTTTGATTTCCCCCTGCTGCCGGCCAATGCACGGCCTTATTACCGCAGCTGGATGGCGGCGCACCGCGCCGAGTGGCTGATCCAGGGCGAGGCCGACTACCCGTGGGGCCTGCTCGCCGTGCTGGCGCTGCGCCAGAACGACAAGCTCAGCGCCGGCTGCTGGCTGCGCCAGGCCACACCGCTGCGCCATTCGTCGCGCTGGGCGGTCAGCGATGAAGCAGCGCTTCAGATTCTGCAGAGCCGGGGTGTGGTGGCTGTGGACAAAGAAACCAGCTGCAAATGAAGGCGGCTGCCAATGAGAACATTTTTTTGAGGATTTCCCTATGTTGAGAGTTGTGTTTCCAGCGCTGCTGGTCATCCTGGCCGCAGCCATGCCAGTAGCGGCGCAGACCGGTGCTGTGGCCAGTGGTGCTGTTCAAGCCGGCGCCCTGCAGACACCCCAGCCCGATCAGGCTGGCACAGAGCCGGTGCGCAATCTGGAGCTGAGCACCGGCGTCCAGCGCCTGAACAATGGCTTTGGCAACTGGAGCGATGTGACCCTGAAGGGCATCTATGGCCTGGACAAACATGTGTTGCAGGGCGAGTTGTCCGCACACAAGCGTTTTGGCGAAAGCGGTACGTTTCTGGGTCTCAGCGACACCTACACCTTCAATGAAGACTGGTATGGCACGCTGGCAGTGGGCGCTGGAGATGGCGCTTTTTATCTGCCGCGCTACCGGGTGGATGGCACGCTGTACCGGAAATTTCTTCCGGGGCGCAACCTGGTCGGCTCGGTCGGTATCGGCCACTACAAGGCGCCCGATGGCCATACCGATCGCAGCGTCTCGTTGGGCGCGGCCTACTACTTTGAAGCCCCCTGGATTGTCGAGGGCGGCGTGCGCCTCAATCGCAGCGAGCCGGGGTCGGTGGACACCCAGCAGCAGTTTGTTGCGCTGACCTGGGGTCGCAACAAGCAGGACCTGGTGACCGCCCGTTACGGCTGGGGCGAAGAAGGTTACCTGGCCATCGCGGCGAACCGGCAACTGGTCAACTTTGAGAGCCGTGAGGCCAGCCTGACCTGGCGCCACTGGTTCAATCCGCGCACTGGCGTGCTGGTCGGTGCCAACCGCTACACCAATCCCCTGTACCGCCGGTCCGGCGTGAATGTGGGCATTTTTCACGACTTCTGATAGCCCCCATGAATGCCAAAACCAATTCCATGTCCGAGGCGGCCCGTGAACATGATCGCCTGTTCAATGCCTCGTTTTCCGCGGCCCGCGAGGTCCGCGCCCGAAAGGTCAAGGTACGCCCGCATCGCTCCATCACACCGCTGAAAGTCACGCCCTGGCTGCTGGCGCAGGCGCTGCTGCTTCCGCTGATCCTCTGTGCGTTGCTGTACTGGGGCAAACCCATGCTGCTGGATTTCTGGCGCGACTGCATCCTGTACTGGTCCAGCGGGCTGGACCTGCCCTTCAGCCTGTCAAACCAGCTTGATGACCGGGGGCAATATGCCATGCTGCTGTCGGGCGGACCGCAGGACCGGCCGCTGCCGGGTCTGACCATCATGGTCGTGACCACAGCGGTGACGCTGCTGGGCCTGGCACTGTCATTTGGCCTGAAAGGTGCGCAGCTGCCACTGAAATATCCGCTGCGCATCGTCATGGTGGTGCAGCTGATCACGCTGATCTATTTCTGGTTCACGCCCGGGGCCTTTCCCTACAGCATTGCCCGCCACAGCGAAGAACTCATGACCATCGGTTATGTGGTGATGATGTCCACGCCGGTGATGCTGGGGGTGGGTTACTACATCCTGAACCAGAGCCTGCTGGTCAAGCTCTTGCACACCGCGCTGATCCTGCTGTTTTTCACGGTGCTGATTCCGCACCAGGTGCTGGCGCAGGCCTTCATCATGCAGCACCTGTCGGTGCTCTTCATGCCAGTGCTGTACATCTGTTTTGGCGCTGTATTTGACGCCCTGGTGTTTGTGGCGCTGTATTCCTGGGCCGTCAGCAATGCGCCGGTGGACGCCACGCTTTGAGCAGTCAGGCTGTGCAGGGGCTTAATAACGCACGCTGCAGACCTCGAGCGCATTGAGCCCGAGGTCGGTGATGGTGTAGCCGTCCGCGCCGTCCTCGTCCAGAAAACCATGTTTGGCCAGCGAGGCCACGGTTTTCAGCCCGTGGGCCCGGGTTTTGTGGGGCTGCGGCAGTTTGCGCTCGGACGGCGGCAGGCCCACAATCCGGAAGCCGTAACGCGCGTCTTCCAGGCATTCATACTGCTTGTAAGTCAGTATTTTGATCGGCAGGCTGCCGCTGACGTGGCCACTCCACTGGAACTCCGGCGGCACATAACTGACCCGGTAGGTGCTGTCCTCCCCGGCTCCCCTGCCCACAGGGGGGGCGGGGGCGGCCATGGAGGCGGCTTTGCGCCGCATGAGCAGCCAGGCTCCGCAAGCGGCCAGCACCAGCACTACCAGAACAATCACCAGCTCCACGCCATCCCCTTTTTAGTCTTCCCCCGATTATCGGCAGAAATTCCGGGTCCGGCCCTGGGTTGAAAATACCCGATGTTCAGGCCTGCCCGCTCCCCAGTTCAAACTGGGCGTCCCCCATGTAGCGCTCAGCGCCCAGGGCCGCCTGGGTGGCCGCCAGTTCGGCCGCTTCCCACTGGTCGGCCAGCAGCTGTTCCGCCGGAGTGAGATCCCAGGGGCGGGCCTGCTCGCCGTGGCTTTGCAGCAGCCGCTGGTAAGCATCGTGCACCGGCAGCACCAGGCTGGCGTCGCCCAGGCTGGCCTCCAGCGCGCTGCGAAAACGCTGCAGCGCAGCGACGCGCTCGGCGTCGGAGACTTCCTCGCTGTGAAAAATTCTGACGGTGTAGGGCATGGGCCGATTTTAGAAGAACACACCCGGTCATTTCGTTACTCATCTTGCATTCGTGGTGGAGACTTTTGAAAACCCCCTCCGTACCATCGGTTCTTTTTCAAGGAAATCCAGATGGCACTGCAATCCCCGTTCTTCGGCAAGCGTGACAACGAGCCCGCCAGCTTGCGGCATGGCAGCCCGAATCCCAATCCCTATGCCAATGGTGTGGCGCCGGCCAGCACGGCGAACGTGCAAGCCGCTGCGGCGCCGCTTGCTGCAGCGCCGGCCAGCAGTGCCGCGCGCGAGGGTGGCAGCAAGCTGACGGTAGGCCCGAATATCAAGCTCAAGGGGGTGGAGATCACCGATTGCGATACGCTGGTGGTGGAAGGCCTGGTCGAGGCGACCATGGATTCGCGCGTCATGCAGATCTCGGAGCGCGGCGCCTTCAAGGGCTCGGCTGAAATTGACATTGCAGAAATCCATGGCGAATTTGACGGCAACCTCACTGTGCGCCAGAAACTGGTGATTTATGCGACCGGCAAAGTCACCGGGAAAATCCGTTACGGCAAGCTGGTGATTGAAGAAGGGGGTCAGCTCGCAGGTGAAATCCTGTTTGGCGCCGTCGGCAATTCGAAGGCGGTTGTGCTGGGAAAACCGGGCTTGCAGGTCGCCTGATTTTTGCCCACGCTGACAGTCGCGTCGCGGCTGTCACCGAGTTGACGCGGGCCGCGTGCTGCGGGAACGCACAATGCGCTTATGCCCGCCGTATTCTCCCCCCTCCAGGCCCAGATTGTTCACTGGCAGGTTCAGCCCGGCGCGCAGGTGTCGGCTGGCGAGCTGCTGCTGGTGCTCGAAGCCATGAAGATGGAGCATGAGGTTCGCGCCCCCAGCGCGGGCCGTCTGTCTGAGGTGTTTTTTCTGGCCGGTGAGCAGGTGCAAGCCGGTGCGCAGCTGGCCCTGATTGAGGCCAGTGCGGCTGGCGCAGCGGCGCCCGCTGCGCCACCAACCGGGGATGCTGCCACGCCTGGCCCGCGCCCGGATTTGCAGCGTGTCCAGCAGCGGCACGCCAAAACCCACGATGCAAGCCGTGCGGCTGCGATGGAAAAGCGCCATGCTCTGGGGCTGCGCAGTGCGCGTGAAAACATCGCCGATCTGTGTGACGCCGGCTCCTTCATCGAATATGGCGCGCTGGCGGTTGCGGCGCAGCGCAGCCGCCGCAGTGAAGAAGACCTGATCAGCAACACGCCGGCCGATGGCATGGTCACCGGCATCGGCAGCATCAACAGTGCCTTGTTTGGCGCCCAGGCCAGCCGCGCCGTGGTCATGGCCTATGACGCCACCGTGCTGGCCGGCACACAAGGTATGCGCAACCACCAGAAGACGGACCGGCTGCTGGGCATTGCCCTGCAGCAAAAGCTGCCGGTGCTGCTGTTTGCCGAAGGCGGCGGCGGCCGGCCCGGCGACACCGACATGCCCATCGTGGCTGGCCTGCATGTGGGCACTTTTGCGAGTTTTGCCCGGCTCAATGGCCAGGTGCCGGTGATTGGTATCGCAGCCGGCCGCTGTTTTGCGGGCAATGCGGCGCTGCTTGGTTGTTGCGACCTGATCATTGCCACGGCCGGCAGCAACATCGGCATGGGGGGCCCGGCCATGGTGGAGGGCGGCGGTCTCGGGGTGTTCCGGCCAGAGCAGATCGGCCCCAGCACCAGTCAGCACAGCAATGGCGTGATTGATGTGCTGGTGCAGGATGAAGCCGAGGCAGTGGCTGTGGCACGCCGTTACCTTTCTTTTTTTCAGGGCGATCGCGGCCCATGGCAGGCCCCGGACGGCAACACCTTGCGCGATCTGGTGCCGGAAAACCGCCTGCGTGTGTATGACACGCTGGCCGTGCTGGAGGGCATCGCCGACAGCGGCAGCGTGCTGGCGCTGCGCACCGGCTTTGGCACAGGCATACACACCGCGCTGGCCCGCATCGAAGGCCGCGCCATAGGCATCCTGGCCAACAACCCGCAGCATCTGGGCGGCGCGATTGATACCGATGCGGCCGACAAGGCCGCGCGTTTCATGCAGCTGTGCAACGCCCACGGCTTGCCGCTGCTGAGCCTGGTGGATACACCCGGCTTCATGGTCGGGCCGGAAACAGAGGACCGCGCGCAGGTGCGCCATGTGAGCCGCATGTTCATAGTCGCCGCGCATCTGCGGGTGCCTTTTTTCAGTGTGGTGCTGCGCAAGGGCTACGGCCTGGGCGCCATGGCGATGGCGGCTGGCGGCTTTCATGCGCCGCTGTTCACGGTGGCCTGGCCGACCGGCGAATTTGGCGCCATGGGGCTGGAGGGTGCGGTCCGGCTCGGATACCGCAAGGAGCTGGAGGCGCAGCCGCAAGGGCCGGCACGCGAGGCGCTTTACGACAGCCTGGTCGCCCGGCAGTATGAACAGGGCAGCGCCCTCAACATGGCCACGACGCTGGAGATTGACGCCGTGATTGACCCGGCCGAGACGCGCGCCTGGCTGGTGCGTGGCTTGCAGTCGGCCCGGACAGGATCTGGCGGCGGGTACGCGATTGACGCTTGGTAGTTATGACGTAGTTAGCCGAACAGCCGAAACAGCAGCGGCAGCAGCAGTGCAGCGAGTACCACCTGCAGGCCCAGCGCCAGCCCCGCGTAGGCCCCGGCATCGGCGTTGACATGCAGGGCGCGGGCCGCGCCTATCCCGTGTGAAGCCGTGCCCAGCGCGAAGCCGCGTGCCGACCAGCCGGCCGAGTCTGTCGGAATCCGCAAGGCATCAAACAGGTATTTGCCGCCCAGCGCCCCGACCAGGCCCGTGAGCACCGCAAAAACGGCGGCGAGTGCCGGTATGCCGCCAATTTTTTCGGCAATACCCATGGCCACCGGTGCGGTGACGGATTTGGGGGCCAGCGACAACACCACCCCGGTGGGTAAATCCACGGCCCAGCCCAGCAGCAGCGCCGAGCCGCTGGCCGCCGTGCCGCCAGCCAGCGCCGCCAGCAGCAAACGGCCCCAGCGCTGGCGCAGCTCGGCGCGGCGTTGCCACAGCGGCCATGCCAGCGCCACCACTGCCGGCCCGAGCAGGAAGTGGATGAATTGCGCACCGGCAAAATAAACCGGGTAGGACACGCCGGTGGCCAGCAGTGCAGCCGCAAGCAGCAGCACCGACCAGAGCACCGGATTGGCCCAGGGCGCCTGCTGCAGCCGGGTGTAGGCCGCATGGGCCAGGACATACACGGCCAGGGTGGCCGTCAGGCCGAACAGCGGCGTGGCAGAGAGGTAAACCCAGAGTTCAACGAACTTCGGCATCTTTTCGCCACAGAAAATTCAGGACCAGGGCGGTCACGGCGAGCCCGGTCACGGTGGACAGCACAATCACCAGCAGCATGCGGCCACCGTACTGGCTGACCAGGGACAGATGGGTCATGACGCCCACGCCCACCGGCACAAACAGCAGCGACAGGTGCGAGAGCAAAAAATCAGCGCAGACCGCGACCGGTTCGCGCACCACAGGCCAGCGCAGCGCGATCAGCAGCAACACCATGCCGATGACCGGGCCGGGGAAAGGCAGGGACAAACCGCGCGACAGCAGCTCACCGATGGATTGCAGCAGCAACAGGCAGGCGAGGCCGCGCAAGCCTTGCATGATGGCTAAAACCGCGGCAGGTCGGGGTGGGCGATCTGCCCGCCGCGCACCAGCATTTTTCCGTACTCGGCGCAGCGCTGCAGTGTCGGGATCACCTTGCCGGGATTGAGCAGGCCCAGCGGGTCAAAAGCCCGTTTGACGCCAAACATCTGCTCGTTTTCCGCCGCAGAAAACTGCACACACATGGAGTTCAGTTTTTCCACCCCGACACCGTGCTCACCGGTTACCGTGCCGCCCATCGCGACACTGGTTTCCAGTATGTCGGCGCCAAACAGCTCGCAGCGGTGCAGCTGGTCGGCATCGTTGGCGTCAAACAAAATCAGCGGGTGCAGATTCCCGTCACCGGCGTGAAACACGTTGGCGCAGCGCAGGCCGTATTTCTTTTCCATGTCCTGAATGGCCAGCAGGATGTCGGCCAGGCGCTTGCGCGGAATCGTCGAGTCCATACACATGTAGTCGGGGCTGATGCGGCCCGAGGCCGGAAAGGCATTTTTGCGGCCGCTCCAGAAGCGCAGGCGCTCGGCTTCGTTCTGGCTCACGGCAATCGCGGTGGCGCCATGCGCGCGCAGCACGGCGCTCATGCGGCCGATTTCCTCCTCGACCTCTTCTGGCGTGCCGTCACTTTCGCACAGCAGTATGGCCTCGGCGTTGAGGTCGTAACCCGCGTGCACAAAGTCTTCGACGGCGGCGGTCATGGGTTTGTCCATCATCTCGAGACCGGCCGGAATGATGCCGGCGGCAATCACCGCCGCCACCGCATCACCGGCCTTGCGCAGGTCGTCAAAGCTGGCCATGATGCAGCGCGCCAGCACCGGTTTGGGCACCAGCTTGACGGTGACCTCCAGCGTGACGGCCAGCATGCCCTCGCTGCCGATGACCACCGACAGCAGGTCGTAACCGGGGTTGTCCAGTGCATCGCTGCCAAACTCCAGCATTTCGCCTTCCACCGTCAGGCCTTTGACCTTGAGCACGTTGTGCAGTGTCAGGCCGTATTTGAGGCAGTGCACGCCACCCGAGTTTTCGGCCACATTGCCGCCTATGGTGCAGGCAATCTGGCTCGAGGGATCGGGCGCGTAATACAGGCCCAGCGGCGCAGCGGCTTCGCTGATGGCCAGGTTGCGCACACCGCCCTGGACCACGGCAGTGCGGCTGGCCGCGTCCATCTTCAGGATTTTGTTGAACTTGGCCAGCGACAGCGTCACGCCCAGCTTGTGCGGCATGGCACCGCCCGACAGACCGGTGCCGGCGCCGCGTGCCACCACCGGCACGGCCAGCGCGTCACAGGTCTTCAGCACGGCCTGCACCTGTTCGTAGCTTTCGGGCAGAGCCACCACCAGCGGCCGCTCGCGGTAAGCGGTCAGGCCGTCGCATTCATAAGGTGTGGTGTCTTCGCTGTTCCAGAGCAGCGCATGGGCGGGCAATACCGCCTGCAATGCGCTGACGACCTGGGCCTGGCGTTCGGAGCGCTCGAGCAACTGTTGCTGGCGGGGGGCGACAAGTGCGTTCATGCAAGCCACTTTAATGCAAAGCGCGCAGCGCGGGTTTGAAGAAAATGGCGGTCTCCTGTGAAAAACAGATCGCTATTATTTTTATAGCTGCTTGCGCAGTCTTCATATGGGCTTCAGCCAAAAAGTGCTTGAAAACCGGGCGAAAGAATACGCTCAGGTGACTGATTTTTTGAGCCAGTCGGCAAAAGCCGCACATTCCCAGCGGTCCATCATGCCGGTGCGCCAGCACAGGTAGTGGGCATGCGGACTCGGCACATTGCGCGGGTACAGCCGCACCAGCGAGCCATTGTCCAGCCAGGGGGCACCGAGCTTGAGCCGCACCAGCGCCACCCCCATGCCGGCGGCCGCCGCGTCACACATCAGGCCGATGTCGTTGAACTGCGAGCCTTCCAGCGGCTCCGGCCAGTCCAGGCTGTGGGCGGCAAACCAGGTGCGCCAGGGCTCCAGCGGCGAGCGCAGCAAGGCCTCACCCTCCAGGTCTTCAGCCGCCTCAAACGGGCCATGCTCACGCACATAGGCCGGTGAGGCCAGCGGCGTGACCTCGTCTTTCATCAGGCAGACATGCTCGACGTCGGCATAACGGCCGGTGCCAAAACGCACCATCAGGTCGGCGTCTTCGGCCACCACATCGAGCAGCGGAATCGACACCTGCAAGGTCAGGTCGATTTCAGGGTAGGCCTCGGTGAACTGGCGCAGGCGCGGAATCAGGATGGAGCGCGAAAAAGTCGGTGTGACCGCCAGGCGCAGCTTGCGTTTGCCGGGCGTGCCGCTTTGCCCCGCAGCGCCAGGGAATTTTTGCAAAATGGCCAGGCCCTCGCGCACATGGGCCAGGTACTCGCTGCCCTCGGTGGTCAGCGAAAAATCGGCCCGCCCAAACAGCTTGGTGCCCATGATCTGCTCGAGCTGCTTGACGCGGTGGCTGACCGCACTCGGTGTGACATTGAGCTCTTCAGCCGCCTGCGTCACGCTGCGCAGCCGCGCCAGCGTCTCAAAGGTCAGCAGGCACTGGATGGGCGGAATGCGGGTGGTCATGGGCGGGCGCGCTCAGCGTTTCGACAGTTTTGCGACGATGGCATTGCGCAGCGGGAACAGATGGTCGTCGCCGCCTGCAAACATCGCGTCGCGGTGGTTGGCGGTATGCACGATCACCACCTGGGCGACCGGGTCGATGAAGATGTACTGCCCATTTGTGCCGGCAAAGTGCGAGCGGCCGCCTGCCGCCTGGGGGATCCAGATGTGCAACCCATAGAAAGGCGGGCCTTTGGGCTGCGGCTTGTCCGTCCGCAGCGCCGTCATCTGCGCGATCCAGTCCCGGGGCACCCACTGCCGGCCGCCGGCTGCGCCCTGGTCCTGGACCAGGCGGGCCAGCCGTGCCCAGTCGCGTGGGCGAACGGCAAGCTGGCCCTGTACCCCTTCCTCGCCGTGGCGGTTCTTGATCCAGTAGGCGCTGCCCTCAAAACCCGCCGGGCCCCACAGCGTGCGGGCCAGGTAGTCGGTGTTGCTCATACCCGTGCGCTCGCTCAACAGCAGGCCCAGCAGGGCGGTGACCGCCCCGTTGTAGTGGAAACGAACCCCGGCCGGCGCGGGTTGCCGCTTCCCGCGCAAGTACCCGCGCATGCTTTGCTGCGGCGACAGCATGGGGTTGGTGGCCTGGTTGTCCGACACTTCGCCCGGCAGATAGGAGTTCTTCAGCGCAGCACCCGAGTCCATGCGCAGCAGGCTCTCGATGGTGGCGTTCCCGAAGGCGCTCTCGGCGAAATCCGGCAGTATCTCCGCCACGCGCTCATGCAGCGCCAGCTTGCCCTGCGCGATGGCGACGCCGACCAGCAAGGCCAGCACTGTCTTGGACATGGATGCCGACAGCAGCGCGTCGTCGGGCTTGACGCCCTGAAAGTAGCTTTCTTGCACCAGCAGTCCTTTGTGCAGGACCAGGAACGAGGTTGTGCAGAACTGGCCCAGGTAGTTGTCCAGAGTGCTGTCAGCCGGCTGGCCGCGCGGCCGGTAAGTGACGTTTCCCAGCGGCTCGCCGACTTCCAGCGCCAGAGGCGGCGCGACCGGTCTGGCCTCGTTGTACGGAAAGGAGCGCTGGGGGTTCTTGAACCCGGCAAGACAGGATGGCTGCGCGCCGGCGTCTGCGGGCACGGCCAGCAACGGTGCCACGGCCAGCGCGCGAATGGCTTTCAGGATCGTGGCACCGAGCATGCCCGCCTGATGCACTAAATCCCCGCCTGCGCGGGGATGATGCTCCCGCACCGTCACTTGAAGATCACCGTCTTGTGCCCGTTGAGCAGCACCCGGTGTTCGCTGTGCCAGAGCACGGCTCTGGCCAGCACCTGGCTTTCGGTGTCGCGGCCCATGGCGGTCAGCGCCTCCACGGTTTTGCTGTGGTTGGCGCGCGCCACGTCCTGCTCGATGATGGGGCCCTCGTCGAGGTCGGCGGTCACGTAGTGGGCAGTCGCACCTATCAGCTTGACGCCGCGCGCATGCGCCTGGTAATAGGGCTTGGCGCCCTTGAAGCTGGGCAGGAAGGAATGGTGGATGTTGATGGCGCGGCCAGCGAGTTTTTTGCACAGGCCGTCGCTGAGGATTTGCATGTAACGCGCCAGCACCACGAGTTCGGCGCCTTCCGTTTCGATGATGTCGTACTGCCGTTTTTCGGCTTCCGCCCGGGTCGTAGCCGTCACCGGGATGTGGTGGAAGGGCACGTTGTAACTGGCTGCGAGCTGGTAGAAGTCGCGGTGATTCGAGATGATGGCGCGTATGTCCAGCGGCAGCAGGCCGGACTTCCAGCGAAATAACAAATCGTTCAGGCAATGGCCTTCCTTGCTGACCATCAGCACCGTGCGCATCGGCTGGCTGCTCTGGTGCAGGCTCCAGCGCATGTCGAACAGCAGGCCAAGCACGCCGACCTCTTCCTTCAGCGCCTCGAAAGGCAGCTGCGTGCAGGCGAAGCTGACACGCATGAAAAACAGGCCGGTGGCGTCCAGGTCGGTCTCGTCGCGCTTGTCGTCGCTGAACTGCGCGGCTTCCAGAATGTTGCCGCCACGTTCAAACAGAAAACCGGAAACGGCATGAACAATGCCGGGACGGTCCGGGCAGGACAGGGTGAGGATATAAGTGGGGCTCATGGCAGATGAATTGTCGCAGGTGGGCGCAAGCTCAATGCACATTGTCGCCGGGAGTGCCAGAATGCATCAGACGCAGCTCCACTCGCCCGCCCACCTTCACGCAGGAGATTTCAGATGGCTTATCAAGACTTCAACATGGACCACCAGTGGCTGCCGTTCACCCCGAACCGCAGCTTCAAGAAGGACCCGCGGGTTTTTGTGGCGGCCGACGGCATGTTTTTCACCACCCATGATGGCAAGCAGGTGCTCGATGGCATCTCCAGCCTGTGGTGTGTGGGCGCCGGCCACAAGCGCAAGCCGATCAACGAAGCCATCAAGAAGCAGCTCGACACGCTGGACTACGCGACGGCCTTCCAGGCCAGTAACGACCAGGCTTTCAAGGCGGCCGAGATGATTGCCGGCATGGCGCCCGGCGATCTGAACCAGGTGCTGTTCTGCAATTCCGGCTCCGAGGCGGCCGACACCTCGCTGAAGGTGGCGCTGGCCTATCACCGGGCGCGCGGCGAGGGCCACCGCAATGTGTTCATAGGCCGTGAGAAGGGTTACCACGGCGTCGGTTTTGGCGGCATGAGTGTGGGCGGCATACCTGCGAACCGCAAGGTATACGGCTCGGCCCTTTTGCCGCGTGTGGACCACATGCGTTTCATCCATGATCCGGTCAAACATGCCTATATCAACGGGGTCGAGCCGGAATGGCAGGAGGACATCCTGCTGGAGCTGGAGCAGCGCATCCTGCCGCTGCACGACCCCAGCAACATCGCCGCCGTGATCGTCGAGCCGGTGGCAGGCAGCGCTGGCTGGTACCTGCCGCCCAAGGGTTACCTCAAGCGCCTGCGTGAGATCTGCGACAAACACGGCATCCTGCTGATTTTTGACGAGGTCATCACCGGTTTCGGCCGCCTGGGCAGCAACTTCGGCGCCGACTACTACGGTGTGGTGCCCGACATGCTGAACTTCGCCAAGGCAGTGACCAACGGCGTGATCCCGCTGGGTGGCGTGATCTGCACCGACCGCATCTACAACACCATGATGGACGCCAACGCCGGCAGCCCGGCGCATGCGATCGAATTTTTCCACGGCTACACCTACTCGGGCCATCCGGTGGCCTGTGCGGCGGCGATTGCCACGCTGAACCTGTTCAAGGAAGAGCAGCTGTTTGAGCGCGCCGGCCAGATGGGCAAGGTGCTGGGCGACGCCATGCACAGCGGCTTCAAGGGCCTGCCCAACGTGGTGGGCATCCGCAGCCTGGGCCTGGCCGGCGCGGTGGAGCTGGCGTCCATTGCCGGGTCACCGGGCAAACGCGCTTACGACATCTTCATGGACTGTTTCAAGCACGGCGTGCTGGTGCGTCCGGCTGCCGACAACATCGTGATCTGCCCGCCTTACATTGTGGAAGCCGCGCAGATTGACCGCATCGTCAGTGTGGTCGCTGACTCGATCAAAAAGAACGCCTGACACGCAGCGGGGCCCGCCCTACTTCGCCCGCAACTGCTGCTGCAAGCCCGCGCAGTGGTCTTGTTCGGGCACTGCCGGGGTAGGCCAGACCGCATCAAAAGCCGCATGGTTGGCGGCGTTTGCCGGGCCGGCATGCAACAACACGGCCTTGAAGTTGGTCCCGGGCGCCAGGTGTTGTGCCACGCCCAGTTCCCGGTTGACGTGGCCGCTGCCGGCCAGCAACAGCACGGTTTTGCCGGGCAGGGCGGCTTGCGCCATGGTGCGCGCCATGCTGATGTCGCGCGCGATCTGGACACGTGTCATCGGTGCAATCCGGTCCTCCGGCAGCAAGCCGCAGTGGCCTGTGCGTATCAGCTGCTGCTGCGCCTTGAGCGCCGGACCGGGCAATTGCTGGTCCAGTTGGCTGTCGGCCATGGCCTGGCGCAGCTGCGCGGCCGGCAGGTTGGCGCCCAGCACCGGCACACCGGCCTTGACCGCTGCCATCACGGCCGGGCCATAGGCCGGCCAGGGCCAGCTTTTATCGTTCCAGTTGAGCGCCGACCGCACCTGTAGCTGCGTGCTGTTCGATTTCAGGGCGGCGGTGCTGGAGCCGGCCTCGGCCATTTCCAGCGCCACTGCCGCGAGCTGGCCGCGCACCGCCAGGTGCTCTACCACCTCGCGCTGAATTTGCTGGTGTTCGGCCGCATCGTGTTGTTCGCCAAGCGCGATCAGCGCCGCGGGCAGCAGGGCGTCGGTGCGCACGGTGATGTCGTCAGGCGCATGCGGAAACAGCCTGGGTTCGGGCACTTTGGCGCAGGCCGACAGCAACAGCATCAGCAGCAGGGACAGGGTCCGTCGGGTGGTTCGGAAAAAAGGGTGCATCGGGTGTGTGGGTGGCTCAAAGCGATACTAGCGCCATATGCCAACGGCGGCTGCCGTCTGGTCCCCCTCCTGTCGGCCCCTGTTGATGCCTGTCAAACCTGTCCCTGTCATTTTGACCTTGCTGCTGGCTGCGGCCGGCGCCGCCCTGTGTGTCTGGCTTGGCACGCCGCTGCCGTGGATGATTGGCCCGCTGCTGGCCAGCGCCTGCGCCTCGGTGGCAGGCGCACCCACGGCCAGCTGGCGGCCGCTGGGTGGCGCCGGGCAATGGGTCATAGGGGCGGCGCTGGGTTTGTATTTCACGCCCCAGGTCAGCGCTTTGGTCGGCAGCCTGTGGTGGGCCATTGTGCTGGCGATTGCCTGGGCGCTGTTGCTGGGGCTGGGTTTTGGCGCGTGGCTGCATCGCGTCAATGCACCCCATATGGCGAATCTGCCGGCGCCGGCGATGCGTGCCACCAGTTATTTCGCCGGTGCGATTGGCGGCGCGTCCGAGATGACGCTGCTGGCGGAACGCGCGCATGCGCGCACCGACCTCGTGGCTGCCTCACACAGCCTGCGCCTGCTGCTGGTGACGCTCACCATTCCATTTGCCATGCAGTGGAGCGGTCTGCGGGGGCTGGACATCAATCCCCCGGTGCTGCGCGCCGTGGACGGCGCTGGCCTGGCCGCACTGGCCCTGGCGACGGCGGCAGGCGCCTGGCTGCTGCGCCGGCTGGGGCGTACCAACCCCTGGTTCATGGGACCGCTGCTGGTGGCCATGGGGCTGACCATGGCCGGTGTGCATCTGTCCGGCATACCGGTCTGGCTGACCAATGCCGCGCAATTGCTGATTGCAGTGGGGTTGGGGGTGAGGTTCTCGAAAAACTTTCTGCAAGCTGCCCCGCGCTGGATGGCTTCGGTGGCGCTGGGAACACTGGGCATGCTGGTGTTGTGCAGCGTTGTTGCGGCCTTGCTGGCCTGGGCCACCGGCCTGCCGCGGGCCACGCTGGTTCTGGGGACCTCGCCAGGCGGCATTGCCGAGATGGCGATCACCGCCAAGGTGTTGCAGCTCGGTGTGCCGGTGGTCACGGCGTTTCAGGTGTGCCGGCTGGTGGCGGTGCTGCTGCTGGTGGCGCCGCTTTATCGCTGGCTCTACCCGGCGGACTGAGCCCGCGTCCTCAATGCCGGAATTTGCCGTCGCGCGCGACGATGGCCAGATCCACCAGAGTCATGCCGGTGTGCGAGCCCGGCAAGTAGCTGGCCCGCAGGCCATTCAGGTCAATGCTGCCAGCGTTGTGCAGGCCGCGCACAAAGCTGTCACGTGTCGGGTCGGTGCCCGCCAGCCGCAGGGCCGCGACCATGGCCTTCGCTGTCAGGTAGCCTTCCAGGCTGCCATAGGAGAACTCCTGACCGGGCTTGAAGCGCGCGAATTCTTCCTGGTACTCGCGCGTGATGCCGGTCTTGCGTTCCCACGGGCTGGGAACCACCTGCGAAAACACCATGCCGTGCGCGAGTTCACCCAAATGTCCGGCGAGCTGCGTCGAGCCCGAATTCACGCCGCTGAAGGTGGCATGCACACCCTGCTTGCGGGCCTCGCGAATCAGCCGTTCATACATGCCGGCGCCTCCGTGGTTGATCACCACTTGAGCGTTGGTCGCGGCGATACGCTGGGCCATCTGACTGATCTGCACATCGCTCACATCGGATTTGAAGGGCAGGTCAGCCGCCAGTTCCATGCCCAGGTCCCGGCACAGCAGCCTGACGTTCTCCAGGTGTTGCAGGCCGGTTTCGGAATCGGAACGGACAAAGGCGACACGCGTGCTCCCGGTTTTTTTCGCGTAGCCGAGCAGTGCGCGGAATTCTTCCCGATGTTCGGCGCGCACCGGAAAAACCAGCGCTTGATGCGGGCGGCGCAAGGTGGGGGACCCGGCGATGGGACCAAAGAAGGGCACGTTCAGGTCCACCGCGACTTTCATCACGGCGGTGGACGGACCGCCTTCGATCGAGCCGAACAAGATGAACACCTTGTCCTGCGTCACAAGCTGCCGGGCATTGGCCTCGGCTTTGGCGGACTGGTTGTCATCGTCCAGCGTCTGCAGCACGACCTGCCGACCGTTGACGCCACCGCGGGCGTTAACAGCCTGCAGGTAGGTCTGGATGCCGTCCTGCACCGCCTTGCCGTACTCGTTTTTTCCGCCCTGCAGCGTGATGTTCTGGCCAATCAGGATCTGGCGTGGCGATACGCCGTCAGCGGCTCCAGCCCAGTGCGCGCACAGGACAAGACAGCCGGCAAGCAGTCGGGGAAGATACGGCGTCATGGTCGGGTCCTGGGGCGATGTGGTGGTGGCATCAGTTGCCACCACGTCGGGTGTCGGTGGGCGGCGGATGCAAACAAATGTTGCATGGCGTCCCTTAACCCAGCCTTAAGGCCGTCAACGACCTTCAAGATTCTTCAGGCACCCGATCCGGGGCCTGCGTCTGCGTGGCCGTCGTCAATGCAGGCTGATGGGTGTCTGCGCCAGCTCGGCGTAACCTTCCAGCGTGTCCTCGATTTCTTCCTGGGTGGGTGTGTTTTTCTGCCAGCCGTTCAGTCGCTGCTGGAACAGCTCGGCCCAGGAGCCGTCCAGATAGACCTCTTTGCCCGAGCGTTTGTCCACAATTTCAAAGCCGTGGCGCGCGAGTTCGGGCACCACCGGCAGGGGGGCGGATTCTTCGGGCGCGTTGGCGTGGATCTGCACCACCACAAAGGAGTCAGAGTCGTAAAGCATTTGCATGGTGCAGTGTCCTTCCGGAGGCGAGATGTTGATGCTCATCAGATAGCAACGATTGAGCCAGGTTCAAGGCGCACAGGGTAAATCCGGCAAAAGCCAACAAAGTCACGCGAATCAGGGCTTTTCCGTCCCGCGCAGCTGCTGGTCGATGAAATCCCCGTTTTTCTGGGTGATGCGGCTGCGCACCGGCAGGTAGTCCATGCCGGGTGCAAACCAGATTTCCACTGTCTGGTCGTAGTCGCGCTGCACCTGGCGCGTCAATTTGACGGTGGCGATGTCGCCCGCCGGCAGGCGCAGTGTTTCCGGCTCACCGACGGCAAAGGTCCAGGTGTCGGCCTCGCGCGGCCCCACCGTGTACACCGCCAGCGTGCTGCCCGGCGGGTATTTGGCCGGGTCGCCGGCCAGCAGGCTGCCCAGCTGCAAAAACACACTCAGGCGGTCCTGCGCGCCGCGCAGCCAGGGCGCATCGGGCGTATTCGCGCTGAAGCTGATCTTGCCCTTGTCGGCTTCAAAATGGGCGGCGCGCTCACTGCGCGACTTGTCGGAAAAACGTGTGGGCGCCAGGCCATCGGCAGTGATGCTTCCGCTGCTGCTCATGCTGCGCGAGCCCAGAAAAAGTGCACTGACCACCATGCTGGCCTCGTAGGTCTGGCCGTCCTGCAGCCATTCCAGCTCGGCGAAAGCGCTGTAATCCTGGTTTTTGGAGCGTCCGGTCATCGCGTATTTGAGGCGGACCGAGCCCGGAATGGTCAGCGCCACCGTGGGGGCCATGGGAGCTGCCGCGGGCGCGGGCTGAACGGCGGGGGGGCTGGCTTCGGCGGACGCAACCGGCGTGACAGGGACGGGAATTGGCGGGGTCGGATCTGCTATTGATTCAATAGCTGCTTGCGCAAGTGCGGAAAGGGCTGGCGCTGTATTTCTCCGCAAAGCCGGGGGCTGGGCTGGCACCGTGGGCGGCGCAGCAACGGCAGCGCTGGCGGGCTTGATGGTTATGGTGCGCGTGATCAGGGGCCGTTGGCGGGTGCCGGGGCGGGCCTGCATGCCCCACTGCGTGGGCGCGGCCCGCAACACCAGGCCGTGCAGCAGCAGCACCAGCGCCGTCAAAAGCAGCAGCGCGCGCGCAGGCGGCGCTGCTGTCTGCCGGTCGGGCGCGGTGTTCATCCCGGTGTGAACCCCAGATCGCTGGAAAGTTGCCGCGCCGCAGCGGCCAGCGGCGTGGCCACCGCGCCGTCCCAGGCCGGATCGAAAGTGGCCAGCGAGCCCAGCGCCACCATGCCGAGGACCAGATGCCCGTCGGCATCAAACACCGGGGCGCAGAAGCCGCCCACGCCGGGCAACAAGGTGTCCACCACACGTGCCAGGCCACGCTGGCGCACCTCCTGCAGCGCCGCCGTCACTTCGGCCATGGTTTTGGGCACGTCTTTGCGCGCCAGTTTTTGCATGCGCGCCAGCTCGTCCTTGAGCAAGGGCGGCAGGCGCTCATGCGGGCGCTGGTTTTCCCGGCCCTGGCTGGCGCTAGCGGAGGTTTGCGCCATGAAGGCAGAAAAACACAGGCCGGTGGCCGAGGACAACAAAGGCATGACATCGCCAAGGCGCAAATTGACAGTCACCGCCTGCGGCGACTCTTCCCAGTGCACGATGGTCGGCCCCTGGTTGCCCCACACCGCCAAGGCCAGGGTCTGGCCGATTTGCTCCATCAGCGGGCCCAGGCGCTGGCGTGCGATCTTGACGCTGTCCAGCCGCGACAGCGATGCCAGGCCCAGCTTCAGCGCGGCCGGACCGAGGTCGTAACGCGTGCTGCCTGCGTCCTGTGTCACCAGATCCAGGCGCTGAAAACTCACCAGGTAGCGGTGCGCCTTGGCGGCGCTCATGCCGGCAGCGGCCGCGAGGTCACGCAACATCAGTGCGCCGCTGGAAGCGGCAAGCACCTGCAGCAGGCTGAAGCCCACTTCCACCGACTGGATACCGGCCCGCTGCGAGGGCGGGGCTGTGGGGCGGACGGGGGAGGTTTTGCGCTCTTTCATGGAATTCGATTAAAATCCAAAATTACATTTAGGTAAACTGATTTCACTTATCGTAATTTTAGCGACGGCTGGCGCGCATGGGCTACAGGCCAGCCGCCGACCCCGCTGCAACCCTCACCCAAAGGAAACTGATGAAGCTCGCTACCTACAAAGACGGATCGCGCGACGGTCAGCTCGTGGTGGTCTCGCGTGACCTGACGACGGCCCATTATGCGACGGGCATAGCGGGCAAATTGCAACAGGTGCTCGACGACTGGAACTTCCTGTCGCCGCAATTGCAGGATCTGTACGACAGCCTGAACAGCGGCAAGGCGCGCCACGGTTTTCCGTTTGAACCGGCACGCTGCATGGCGCCGCTGCCGCGCGCCTACCAGTGGGCCGACGGCTCGGCCTATATCAACCATGTGGAGCTGGTGCGCAAGGCGCGCGAATCCGACGTGCCCGACAGTTTTTACAAAGACCCGCTGATGTACCAGGGCGGCAGCGATGACTTCATGGGGCCTTGCGACGACGTGGTCTGCCCGAGCGAAGACTATGGCATCGACTTTGAAGCCGAAGTGGCCGTCATCACCGGCGACGTGCCCATGACCAGCACGCCCGACCAGGCGCTCGACGGCATACGCCTGGTGATGCTGGCCAACGATGTGAGCCTGCGCAACCTGATTCCCAATGAGCTGGCCAAGGGTTTTGGCTTTTTCCAGAGCAAGCCAGCGACGGCCTTCAGCCCGGTGGCGGTCACGCTCGATGAACTCGGTGACGCCTGGGACAAGGGCCGTATCAACCTGACCATGCAAAGCACCTGGAACGGACGCAAGGTAGGCATGTGTGATGCCGGCCCGGAGATGACCTTTCATTTTGGCCAGCTGATTGCCCACATCTGCAAAACCCGCAACGTGCGTGCCGGCTCCATCATTGGCTCAGGCACCGTCAGCAACAAGGGTGTCGAGGTCAACGGCAAGACCGACTGGCCCAGGGGCTACAGCTGCATCGCTGAAAAACGCGCGATTGAAACCATCCAGGATGGCAAACCCTCGACCGGATTCATGAAGTTCGGCGACACCATACGTATAGAGATGAAGGGCAGGGACGGCGAGCTGGTGTTTGGCGCGATCGACCAGAAGATCGTCCCCTACGCCTGAGCCGGCCGGGCGGTTTGCAGCGGGGCGGCTTTTATCCAATAATGAAAGCCAACTGCTGCGTACCGCAGGGAGGCTTGATGACCATCAGGATGTATTCGACCCGGCGCCTGCTGCTGCCACTGGTGCTGCTGGCAGTGCCTGCCGCCTGGGCCCAGTCCACCTTCGACAAGGTCAAGAGCCGCAGCCAGCTGGTGGTGGGTTACCGCGAAAACGCCTTTCCTTTTTCATTTGCCGATGGCAAGGGGGCGGCCGGTTACAGCATCGACCTGTGTGCGCCCATCATAGAGCGCATGGCCCAGGCGTCAGGCGCGAAAAACCTGCGCGTGGTGTACCAGGCCGTCGAGCAGGAGCGTGTGATCAGCCTGCTCAAAAGCGGTGCGATTGACCTGATGTGCGGCAATACCAGCGACACCGAAGCCAGGCGCAAGCAGGTGGCCTTTTCACCGCCGGTTTTTTATGCCTCAGTGCGGGTGCTGGTGCGCAGCAGCGACAAGCTGGCCTCGCTGGACCAGCTGGCGGGAAAAAACCTGGTGGTGCTGGGCGGCACCACGGCCAGGAGCGCGCTTGATACCCATGCCGCGAAGCAGGGCCTGAAGTGGAAGATCGCCAATGTGCTCGAGCACGATGCGGCCATGAGCCAGCTGAGCCTGCGCCAGGCCGACGCTTATGCGCGCGATGACGTTCTGTTGCTCAACGCGGTGTTGACCGCCAAAAACCCGGCTGATTTTGTGCTGTTGCCCGAGCGCCTGTCCTCCGAGCCGATCGCCATTGTGTACAGGAGCGGCGACCCGGCGCTGCAAAAACTGGTGGACCTGTCGCTTGTCGAGTCCATGCGCAATGGGAAGTTCAGCCAGACCTACGAGAAATGGTTCACCAGGCCTGCGCCGCCGGCGAACAAGGCACTGAACCTGCCGATGTCACCGGAGCTGAGCCGTTTGATTGCCGCGGCCAGATAGGTCGGGGGCAGTTGTCAGTTCAGCTGTCCGGCAAAAGCCTTGATGCCCCGCAGCAGCATCTCGACCGAAATTGCCACCAGAATCAGCCCCATCAGGCGCTCAAAGGCCATCACCACGCGTTCGCCCAGCACCCGCTGAATACGCTCGGCCAGCACCAGCACCACGGCGCAGACGGCCATGGTGACACACAGCGCCGCCACCCATTCCATGCGCCGAGCGGGCGCTTGTGACACCAGCAGCAACACCGTGGCCAGTGCCGACGGTCCGGCCAGCGCGGGAATCGCCAGCGGCACGATCAGCGGCTCGCCCTGCAGGGGCTCGGCCTCGGCCTGTGCCACCGGAAAAATCATGCGCAGCGCAATCAGGAACAGGATCACCGCGCCGGCGATTTGCAGCGACAGCTCGCTGAGGTTCATCACGCGCAAAAAGCTGTCGCCGACAAACATGAAGGCCAGCAGCAGCAGGAAGGCAATCAGCACCTCGCGCAGGATCACAAAGGCGCGGCGTTCGGGCGCCACGCCGCGCAGGGCGTTGGCAAAGATCGGGATGTTGCCGAGCGGATCGGTGATCAGCAGCAGCAAAATCGTCGCCGAAACAAAGGTGTAGTTCATTTTGGCCCCCACGGTCGCAAGCGCGCAGCGAAGGGCCGACCCGAGCAAGCGACGGCCCCCTTGGGGGGCAGGGAGCTACACGCAGTGGGCGACCGTGGGGGCGATTGCTTCATGCTGCGTAAATGGCCTGAAGGTCGCGGAAGCCCTTGATCTCCAGCGGGTTGCCGAAAGGGTCGCAAAAGAACATGGTCCACTGCTCGCCCGGCTGGCCTGCAAAACGTAGCTGCGGCGCAAACAGGAATTCGGTGTGGGCGGCTTGCAGGCGCTGCGCCATGGCCTGCCAGTCGGGCAGCGCGAGCACCAGGCCGAAGTGCGGCATCGGCACCAGCGTGTCGCCGACATGGCCGGTACGTTTCGTCTTGAAGGGCTGGCCCAGGTGCAGCGAGAGCTGATGGCCCATGAAGTCAAAATCGACCCAGGTCCCGGTACTGCGGCCCTCGGTGCAGCCGAGCACGCCGCCGTAAAAACGGCGGGCCGCGTCGAGATCGGTGACATTGAAGGCGAAATGAAACAGGCTGCGCATCCGGTCAAGGATAGCAGCCTGCGCTGCGCCGGTGGATGTCCCCGGCCGAAAAATCCTCAGCTCAGACGGTCGAAGGATCGGCTGCCATGTTGTCAAATTTCCTGAAGTACTGGCGGGCCAGCGCGACCAGCTGGCCATCGCTCGGGTGGTCGCTGACCACCGAGTCCACCACGCTGCCGGCCACGGCCGGCAGGTGGCTGGCGCACCAGTCGCGGAACTGGTTGCGCACCAGGCCGGGGCCGGTAAGCAGCACCTCGTGACTGCCGTTCAGGGCCTGGGCCACGTCGGCAAAAAAGGCGGCGCTGTCGTCGGCTTTGCCCTGGTGTTTGTGGTGGGTGCGCGACTTGATGCGCTGGGCTTGCATGTGTTCGCGGTCAAACATCACCACATGGGCTTCGGACTGGTCGATCCAGACAACGGCGTGAAAAGTGCTCATGAAATCCTCTGAAAGAAAAAGAGTGGAAAAAGGGACTCAGGCGGTATGGGCCTGCTCGGCCTTTTCCTGGCAGGCGATGCAGCGCCACGCTTCAGGGCTGGCCTGCAACCTCGCGGCAGGAATGGTGGCGCCGCAGTCGGTGCACAAGCCGTAGCTGCCGGCTTCGATGCGGGCCAGGGCTGCGGCGATGGCTGCGAGTTCGGCCGTTTCGCGTTCGCCCAGGGCGAACTCGAGTTCGCGCTCGGTGGCCACCTGCGCACGCGAGTCCTCGGGCTGGCCGAAATGCTCGGCAGCGGCGTCAGCGCGGCTGACAGTTCCGCCGCGCTGCGCGGAGATCTGTGCGAGCAGGGCGGCGCGCATGTCCAGCAGTTGCTGCTGGCAGGTCGCGGTCTGTGCTTGGTTCATGGATCAGTCCTTCCTGTAATCGCCTTCATCATGGGTCATGGCGCCATGGTCCCGCTTGATCAAGGTCAAGCGGGCGGTCCTTGGCCGGTGCGAGGCACAATCCGCAGATTGCTTTTGCCACCCGACGGAGACACCATGACGGCCCAGCCCATCGACTACAGCACCTACCAGACCCTGAACATCACACGCCGGGGGGTGGCCGGCGCGGTGCTCGACATCCAGATGAAAGCGGCCAACGGCAAGTTGCCCACCGCTGGCCACGACGGTCACCGTGAGCTGGCGCAGATCTGGCGCGACGTGGGCAGCGACGACACGGTGCGCTGCGCCGTGTTGCGCGGTGAAGGGCTGGGGTTTTCCGGCGGTGGTGATCTGGCGCTGGTGCAGGACATGGCCGATGACTTTGCCACCCGCACCCGCGTCTGGAAAGAAGCCCGCGACCTGGTCTACAACGTGATCAACTGCGACAAACCGATTGTCAGTGCCCTGCATGGTCCGGCGGTGGGCGCCGGGCTGGTGGCGGGTTTGCTGGCCGACATCTCGATTGCCGCCAAAAACGCGAGGATTGTCGATGGCCATACCCGCCTCGGTGTGGCGGCGGGTGACCACGCGGCCATCGTCTGGCCCCTGCTCTGCGGCATGGCCAAGGCCAAGTACTACCTGATGCTGTGTGAGCCGATCAGCGGTGAAGAAGCCGAGCGCATAGGCCTGGTGTCGCTGGCGGTTGACGAGGCGCAGTTGCTGCCCAAGGCCTATGAGGTCGCCGACCGCCTGGCCGCCGGTTCGCAGACCGCCATCAGCTGGACCAAATACGCGCTGAACAACTGGTTGCGCCAGGCCGGGCCGGCCTTTGACGCCTCGCTGGCGCTGGAATTCATGGGTTTTGCGGGGCCGGATGTGCGCGAGGGTGTGGCCAGCCTGCGCGAGCGCCGGCCACCGGCTTATGGCCCCGGGGGGCTGTAGTTGCTACAAAAAAAAATAGCTGTCTACGCACGTGTCATAAGGGTCAGGGACCGATTTTGCTCTTGAGTGTGGCGCAGCGAGCGGCTGGCGGATAAAACGGGTTGACGTGGCGCCCTGACCCTGCACAATGAAAGCACCGTGAACCCATCAGACGCCGAGTACAACACCAGGAGACAAACATGAGTGACGCTGACAATTCTTCCTTCGCCGGTTTCGGCAAGATGGTTCCTGGTTTTGATTTTTTGCAAAACCTGGCCAAACAGGCGACCGACACCGCGACCCAGAAGATTCCGCAGTTGCCCAACCTCGGCAACTGGATCGCGCCCACGCTCAATGTCGAGGAGCTTGACAAACGCATCGAAGAGCTCAAGGCGGTGCAGTTCTGGCTGGACCAGAACGCGATGGCGCTCAAGGCCACCATCCAGGCGCTGGAAGTGCAGAAGATGACATTGGCCACCCTCAAGGGCATGAACTTCAACATGGGCGATGTGGCCAACGCCTTCAAGCTCAAAGTGGCCGATACCGTGGCCGGTGGCGTGCAAAAAGTCACCGACAAGGCCAAGGCTTTTTCCGGTCTTGAAATTCCGCCCACCGGCTTCCAGGCCGCGGCCGCGAGCAAACCCAAAGCCAGGCCCAAAGCTGCGGCAGCCAAAACCGGTGCGCCGGCGCCCGGCGTGGTCGACCCGATGCAGTGGTGGGGCGCCCTGACCCAGCAGTTCCAGAACATTGCCACCACAGCCATGCAGGACGCCGCGAAAAAGACCGCGGTGAGTGCCACCAAAAACATGGCGACCGGGCTGGCCAAGGATGCGATGAAAACCGCCACCGGCATGGCCAGGGGCATGGCCGATTCGGCCGGCCGGACCGTCGCCAAGGGCGCCCGCTCCGCCATGAACAGCGCGCTGCGCAGCAGCCAGGCCTGGCCCACACCCACGGCGGGCCGCGCCGCAGCGCCGGCCAAATCCGGGGCAAAAGCCTCTCCGCGCAAGACTGCGCGCAAAAGCGCACGCTGACCGCGCCACAGGCATCCCGAAGGGGCAGACACCATTCAGAAAGTGACCATGTACCGTCTTCATGGCTTCAGCCAGTCCGGCAACACTTTCAAGGTGGCTTTTTTGCTGCGTGCGCTGGGGCAGGACTGGGAGCCGGTGTTTGTGGACTTCATGAACGGTGTGACACGCACCGAGTCCTGGCGCGATCAGACCAATGTGATGGGCGAGGCGCCGGTGCTGGAGGAGGGTGCGCGGCGCCTGACGCAGTCGGGCGTGATCCTGACTTACCTGGCCGACAGACATGGCGCTTACCAGGGCGCAGATGCTGACGAAAAACTCGAAGTCCTGCGCTGGCTGCTGTTCGACAACCACAAGTTCACCAGCTACTTTGCGACCTACCGTTTCATGAAAGCCTTTGGCCCCGCAGCGCCCGATGCGGCAGTGATGGCCTGGCTGCGCGGCCGGCTGGACAACGCCTTCGGCATTGTGGACAAACACCTGGCCACGCGCGATTTCATGGTGGGCAGCGCGCCCACCATTGCCGATTTTTCGCTCTGCGGCTATCTTTTTTATCCGCTCGAAGAAAGCGGCTATGAGCTCGCCGGGCGTTACCCCCACATCTGGGCCTGGCTGGACCGCCTGCGCCAGATCCCCGGCTGGGCGCCGCCTTACGACATCCTGCCGGGAGCGCGTTTGCTGCCGAAATGGTGAGGCCCCGGGGCCTGCGGCGCGCTAACATGGTGGCACCATGAAACTTTTCCCTTACGGCCATGCCACGCATCCGCAATGGCAGATGGCGGCCGGGCTGGTCCTGGCCCAGCTGCGCGCCCTGATGGCTCTGCCTGCTTATGCGAATGCGCCCTCGCTGGGGCTGCTTTACATCACCGATCACTACGCCGCGCAGGCCCGGGACATCCTCGATTTTCTCGGTGGCGAGCTGCCTGAAATCACCGACTGGGCCGGCACCGTGGGGATAGGCATTGCGTCGAACAACGTCGAGTATTTCGACGAACCGGCGCTCGCGGTGATGCTGTGTGAATTGCCCAGCGACCAGTACCGGGTGTTTTCCGGTGTGGCGCCCCTGCCGGCGGTGGGTGCCAGCCATTTCCAGGCGCACACCGCGCTGTTACACGCCGACGCCGGCACCCCCGATGTGGCCGAACTGATCAACGAGATGGCCCAGCGCGCCGGCAGCGGCTATGTGTTTGGCGGTCTGGCCTCCAGCCGCAGCAGCGCGGTCCAGTTTGCACTCAGCGGCAATGGCAATGTCAAGGGCCAGGGCGCCGCTGGCGGGGTGTTCAGCGGCGGCCTCAGCGGTGTCGCTTTTGCCCAGGGCGCGGCGCTGATGTCGCGCGTGACCCAGGGTTGCCAGCCGATATCGCGCGAGCACGACATCACGGCCTGTGATGGCAATGTGGTCACCGGGCTGGACGGCGCCAGCGCGCTCGATGTCATGCTGGCCGACCTCGGTGTGTCGCTGGACAGCCCGCGTGAAGCACTGGAGAAGGTGCGCACCACCCTGGTGGGATTACGCAGCGTTGAGGCCGGCCTGCAGGACGGACGGATTCACCGGCCGGGCCAGTTCGGTGCCGATGTGCTGGTGCGCCACATCATAGGACTGGACCCAGCGCGCAAGGGTATTGCGATTGCCGAGCTGCCGCAGCTGGGCATGAAGCTGGCCTTTTGTGAACGCAACGCGGTCGCGGCACGCGCCGACCTGATCCGCGTCTGCGCCGAAATCCGCGAAGAACTGGAGCCGGAGGAAGTCACGCTGGAAGTGGCCAGTGCACTGAGCGCTCCCGAGGCCGAGTCGGCGCCACACCCGGCCCGGCGCATCGCGGGTGCCATTTATGTCAGTTGTGCCGGCCGCGGCGGCCCGCACTTTGGCGCTCCCAGCGCCGAGCTGCAGATCGTACGGCGCGCGCTGGGCGATGTGCCCCTGGTCGGTTTTTTTGCCGGCGGCGAAATTGCCGGGCACCATGTGTATGGCTACACCGGCGTGTTGACGGTGTTTACTGCGGCGGCAGAATAATTTCACTGCTTGATGGTCGTGGGGTGGCGCTGCTGCCCCGAGTTTTTACAACCTTCGCGAGATCGTCCCATGAGCAAAGCCTTGCGTCTGTCCGAAAAATGGTTTCAGCGTGGCCTGTGGCTGGTGGCGCTGGTGTTTGCCGCTTTCCTGATCGGCCTGGGAGGCACCGTGGTGGGCGACCTGCCGCAGGTGGAAAAATCCCTGGGTGTGGACGACTTCATGGAGCAGCCGGCGGCCACGCAACTGCGTGAGGGCCTGAAGGCGGCAGAGCGCAGCGGGCGCGACGCGCAGGAGGCGCTGGAGCAGGCCAGGCTCAAGCTCAAGGTGGCGCAGGCCAATTCGCGTTCCGCCAGCGAGACCTTCAATAACTGGCTGGCCACGCGGCGCGCCACTGCCCTGGCAGACCAGGACCCGGAACTGGTCGAGCGCACCCGGGCGCTCGACGGCCTCAAGGCGGCTGAAAGGCAGGCGCTGGCGGCCCTGGAGGCGCAGCAGCAAAAAGCGCTCGATGCCAGCCAGGGCGCCAGCCGCACGCGCGAGAAGCTCGACGAGCTCGAGCGTGTGGCGCGGGACCAATTGCGAAGCGCGGTACGCGCCCAGGAGTTGCGCGTGTTTTTGTACCGCCTGGCGTTGACCCTGCCGCTGCTGCTGGTGGCAGGCTGGCTGTTTGCGAAAAAACGCAAAAGCACTTACTGGCCTTTTGTCTGGGGCTTCATCCTGTTTGCGCTGTTTGCTTTTTTTGTCGAGCTCGTGCCCTACCTGCCGAGTTACGGCGGTTATGTGCGTTACATCGTCGGCATTGTGATCACGGTGCTGGTGGGCCGGCAGGCGATTGTTTCGCTGAACCGCTATCTGGAAAAACAGAAGCTGGCCGAGCAGCTGCCCGATGCCCAGCGCCGCGAGGAACTCAGTTACGACACGGCACTGACACGCCTGTCCAAAAGTGTTTGTCCGGGTTGTGAGCGGGCGGTCGACATAAAAAACACCACGATTGATTTTTGCCCGCATTGCGGCATTGGCCTGTTCGACCATTGCGGCGTGTGCAGCGCGCGCAAAAGCGCGTTTGCCAAGTTCTGCCATGTTTGTGGCGCCAGGGGCGACCATCCGCCGCTGGCCCCGGGGCTGCCTGCAGGCGCCGGCTCGCCGGGCTGAGACCGGCTGGCGGCCTACCCGTATTGGCCCCTTGCGCCTACGGCGGCCGCCTGGCGCAGCGCGCAGAGTCGTCAAACCTCACTACAAGGTTTGAACCATGAAAACACATCTACGTCATCACGTCGCAGCCTTCTTTCTGCTGCTTCCCGCCACCACGGTTTTGCTGGCCCTGCCGGGCACGGCCCTGGCGCAGCCCGCAGCGCCGCAACTTCGCGCCTTGCAGGTCGCCAGCGACGACGGCCTGCGCGCCGGTGCCCAGCTCGACTTCACGCTGGAAGGCACGCCCCGGGGCCAGGTCAGCCTGACGGTGCGCGGCGTTCCGCGCACACTGGTCCTGAAGGAAACTGAACGTGGTGTGTACACCGGCAGTTATACCGTCAGGCGCCAGGACAAAATTGCGGAAAACAGCCCGATCCGCGCGACCCTGCGTGTGCGCAACCGCAGCACAGCCGTTACCTACAGCTTTCCGGCAGGTATGGCCAACACCAGCGTGGCGACTGCGCCCGCCCCGGCCGGTCTGAAGATTGACCGCTTTGCTGTGGCGCCTATCGACAAGCTGGAACCCGGCGCCGAGCTGCGTTTCACGCTGAACGGCATGGCCGGCGGCGTGGCCGAATTTGATATCCCGGGCGTGATCAACAATGTGCCCATGCGCGAAGTGCGCCCCGGTGTTTATGAGGGCGCCTACACCATACGCCGGCTCGACAATCTGGCGCCCTCGCGACCGGTGGTGGCCACACTGCGCCAGGGTGACCGGGCCGTGACCTCGACCCTGACGCAAGCCCTGATCACCGATGCCAAACCGCCGGTGATCCGCAACATGTCCCCGCGTGAGGGTGAGGTGGTGGTGCGTGGCGCCAACACATCGGTGTCGGGTACTTTTGACGATGCCGGTGGTGTGGGCGTTGACCCGAAAAGCGTGCGCCTGATGCTGTCCGGCCGCAACGTCACGGCCGAGACACAGATCACACCGCAGTTTTTTACCTACCGCGCTGATCTGCCAGCAGGCCGCTACACCATGGACGTGACCGCCAAAGACCTGGCCGGTAACGCCGTGCGCCAGGCCTGGAACTTTGAGGTGGCACCCGCTGTGAGCGCAGCGCCGGCCACGGTGCTGCTGCAGGTCACCAGCCACGCCAACAATGCGTCGGTGGAAGGCAGCCCGGTGGTGGTGCGTGGGCGCACAGCGCCTGGCGCGATGGTCGACGTCAAGGTCGGCGCCGTCGGTACGCTGGCCGGCCTGTTTGGCATGAACCAGGATTTGCTGACGCAGCGCGTGCAGGCCGACGGCAATGGCAACTTCTCGTTCAGCTTCGCGCCGCAGTTTCCGCTGCCCGGCACGCGTTACGAGGTGACGATGACGGCCGGCAAAGACGGCATGACGGCGACCGAGACCAGGCTGGTGCTGTTCCAGAAGCAGGGCTAAACCCGGCTGAGATTAAAAAACAGCGTTGGCCCTTATGCAGCAGGCGCAAGCAGCTATCAATTATGTAGCGCTTGCGGCCAGTGGCCGCCCGAAAAACGGGTAACTCGGGTCGTTGTAGCCGGGACTGGAGGCGTGTCCCGGCACCACCAGCGCGTTGACAAAGGCCTCGTCCTCACGGTCCAGCAGCAGATCGACTGCGCCGTAGACGTCTTCCAGGTGCGACAGCAGGCGCGGCCCGGCAATCACCGAACTGACCAGCGGATTGGCCAGCACCCAGGCGGCGGCAAACTGCCCGGGCACCCAGCCCCTGGCCTCGCAGCGCACCTTGATTTTTTGCGCAATCAGCAGCGACTCTTCACGGAACTCGGTTTCCAGAATCCGCTTGTCGCCGCTGCCCGCGCGTGTCCCTTCAGCCGGCGGCTGGCCGGGCGGGTATTTGCCGGTCAACACGCCGCGCGCCAGCGGGCTGTAAGGCACGACGCCGAGGCCGTAGTGGCCGCAGGCCGGCAGGATTTCGACCTCGGGGCCACGGTTCAGCAGGTTGTAATAGGGCTGGCAAACCACCGGCTGCGGCACGCCGGTTTTCTCGCAGAGGCGCAAAATTTCTGCAATGCGCCAGCCGCGAAAATTCGACAGGCCAAAGCTGCGTATCTTGCCGGCACGTATCAGGTCGCCGAGCGCGCGCACGGCTTCGTCGTAGTTTTCCTCAGGGTAGTCGCGGTGCAGGTAAAGAATGTCCAGGTAGTCGGTGCCCAACCGCTGCAGGATGGCGTCGGTCTGTGCCAGCAACCACTGGCGCGAATAGTGGCCCTGGTTGATGCCTTCCCCCGCCTTGTTGCCGAGTTTGCTGGCCAGCACCCAGTCGTGCCGCTGGCCGGCCAGAATGTTGCCCAGCACGGTTTCGGAGCGGCCTTCGTTGTAGACATCTGCGGTGTCGATGAAGTTGATGCCGTGGGCTTTCGCCGACGCGACGATACGCGCCGCTTCATCGTCCGGCGTCTGCTGGCCGAACATCATGGTGCCCAGGCACAGGGCGGAGACTTTGAGGTTGCTGCGTCCGAGGCGGCGGTATTGCATGAGAAATCCTGAGGCTGATGGGTACTAGACGCCGCGCTGCCGATCCTGGCGGAACTGCAGCACAAAAGCGCCAAATTGTCCGGCGTCCAGCGCGTCGCGCACTTCCTGCATCAGGTTCAGGTAGTAGTGCAGGTTGTGGATGCTGCTGAGCATGGGGCCCAGCATCTCGCCGCAGCGGTCCAGGTGGTGCATATAGGCGCGGCTGAAGTTGCGGCAGGTGTAGCAGCTGCAGGTCGCATCGACCGGCTGGTCTTCGCTCTTGTAACGCGCATTGCGTATCTTCAGGTCACCAAAACGCGTGAACATGTGGCCGTTGCGTGCATTGCGCGTGGGCATCACGCAGTCGAACATGTCCACGCCCGCGCCCACGCCTTCAACCAGGTCTTCGGGCGTGCCGACCCCCATCAGGTAACGCGGCTTGTGCGCCGGCAGGCGGTGCGGCGTGTGCGCCATGATGCGCAGCATTTCTTCCTTGGGTTCGCCGACGCTGACGCCGCCAATCGCATAACCCGGCAGGTCGAGTTCGACCAGCGCGTCCAGCGACTGCTGGCGCAGGTCTTCAAACATGCCGCCCTGCACGATGCCAAACAGCGCGTTCGGATTGGCCAGTTTGGTGAATTCGTCCACACAACGCCTGGCCCAGCGCAGGCTGAGTTCCATCGATATCCTGGCCTCGGCTTCGGTCGTGATGTGGCCCTTGGTGTCGTAAGGTGTGCATTCGTCGAACTGCATCACGATGTCGCTGTTCAAAATGGTCTGGATCTGCATCGAGATTTCTGGGGTCAGGAACAGCTTGTCGCCGTTGACGGGTGACGCGAACCTCACACCTTCCTCAGAGATCTTGCGCATCTCGCCAAGCGACCAGACCTGGAAGCCGCCGCTGTCGGTCAGGATAGGTTTGTGCCAGCTTTCAAACTTGTGCAGACCGCCGAACTGCTGCAAGACGTCCAGCCCCGGACGCATCCAGAGGTGAAAGGTATTGCCGAGGATGATTTGCGCGCCCATGTCAATCAGCGACTGCGGCATCACACCCTTGACCGTGCCGTAAGTGCCGACCGGCATGAAGATCGGCGTCTGCACTAGGCCGTGGTTCAGGCCCAGGGTGCCGCGGCGGGCATGGGAGCCCAGGTAGCTCCCCTCGGCCGGGTCGGTTTTCAAAACTTCGAAATTCAGCATGGGGCGATTGTCTCAGGCGGGGCTTCGTTGCAGCAGCATGGCGTCACCGTAGCTGAAAAAGCGGTAACGCTGCGTGATGGCGTGTTGGTACAGCGCCATGATGTGGCCGTAGCCGGCAAAGGCGCTGACCAGCATCATCAGTGTGCTTTTGGGCAAATGGAAGTTGGTCAGCAGCAGGTCCACCACTTCAAACTCGAAGCCCGGGGTGATGAAGATGTTGGTGTCGCGGCAATCGGGGCCGAACTTTGCCGCCGACTCGAGCGCGCGCACGCTGGTCGTGCCGACGGCAACCACGCGGCCACCACGCGCCTTGCAGTCGCGGATCGCCTGCAGCGTCGTTTGCGGCACCTCGAAGCGTTCGAAATGCATCACGTGGTCGGCGATGTTTTCGGCCTTGACGGGCTGGAAAGTGCCGGCGCCCACGTGCAGGGTCACGCTGGCGCGTCGGATGCCACGCGCTTCAAGCTGCGCCAGCACCGCTTCGTCGAAATGCAGCGCGGCCGTGGGTGCGGCGACGGCTCCGGGGTTTTTGGCAAACACGGTCTGGTAGCGGCGCTCGTCCTCTAGCGAGTCGCTGTGGGTGATGTAGGGCGGCAGCGGCACATGGCCATGGCTTTCCATCAATGCGTACGGGTCGCTGCTCAGTGCAAAACGGTACAGCGGCCCGTCCTCGTTCGGCCAGCGGCCCAGCAGCGTGGCCGTGAAGCCGCCGTCCATCTGCATCACGGCGCCTGGCCGCGGCTTCTTGCTGACCTTCAAGTGGGCCGCCACCTCATGACCGGACTCTGTGGACGGCGACAGGACCCGCTCAATCAGCAGCTCCAGCCGCCCGCCGCTGCCTTTTTGCCCAAACAGGCGCGCCTTGACCACTTTGGTGTCATTGAGCACCAGCAGGTCGCCGGGCTGCAGCAAGTCCGGCAATTCCGTGAAACGCCGGTCCACCGCTGTCGCACCGCGGCCGTCCAGCAGGCGTGAAGCGCTGCGTTCGGCGGCCGGGTGCTGGGCGATCAGTTCGTCGGGGAGTGTGAAATCAAAATCACTGAGGCTGAAAGACATCTTGTTCATGAAGGCACAATTGTCCCATGCCCTCCCGGTCTGCCTCTGCTGCACCCGTCCCCAGGACGCCGCCCGCTGCGCCGGTAGCGGCGGCCAGATCGCAGCCGCAGAAAGCACTGGACAAGCTGGGCCTGCGGCGTGACATCGACCTGGCGCTGCACTTGCCGCTGCGGTACGAGGACGAGACCCGTATCACCCGGCTGGCCGACACGCGTGACGGCGACATGGTGCAGATCGAGGGCCAGGTCACCCACAGCGAGGTGACCTTCCGCCCACGGCGGCAGCTGCGTGTGACGGTCGACGACGGCAGCGACACCTGTGTGCTGCGTTTCATCAATTTCTACCCCTCGCACCAGAAGACCCTCAGCGTGGGCGCGCGGGTGCGGGTGCGCGGTGAAATCCGCGGCGGGTTTGCCGGCCGCGAAATGGTGCATCCCGGCTTTCGCGTCGCCGGCGGTGAACTCGCGACGGCGTTGACGCCGGTGTACCCGACGGTCGCCGGGCTGCCGCAGGCTTACCTGCGCAAGGCCGTGCTGGGCGGGCTGGCGCGTGCCGACCTCTCGGAGACGCTTCCTGCGGAGTTTCTGAACAAAAACCTGCCTCAGACCTTGTCCAGCTTGCGTGAGGCGCTATCATTTTTGCATCAGCCGGCACCCGATGTGCTGCTGGCCACGCTCGAGGACCGCAGCCATCCGGCCTGGCAACGGCTCAAGGCAGAGGAGTTGCTGGCGCAGCAGCTGTCGCAGTTGCAGGCACGTCGCGTACGCGCCGCCATGCGCGCGCCGCCGTTGCGGGCGCCTGTGCATGGCCCCCAGTGCACCTTGCAGGAGCAGTTGCTGGAGCGCCTGCCTTTCCGCCTGACCGCGGCGCAGCAGCGGGTCGGCGACGAGATCGCGGCCGACCTGCAGAAAAACCTGCCCATGCACCGCCTGCTGCAGGGTGACGTGGGCTCCGGCAAAACCGTGGTGGCGGCGCTCGCGGCGGCGCGTTGCATGGACGCCGGCTGGCAATGTGCGCTGATGGCACCGACCGAAATCCTGGCCGAGCAGCATTTCCGCAAGCTGATCGGCTGGCTGGAGCCGCTGGGCATACAGACCGCCTGGCTGACCGGCAGCCAGAAAGCCAAGGAACGACGCGAGGCGCTGGCGATGATCGAAAGCGGCGCCGCCGGCCTGGTGGTCGGCACCCATGCGGTGATCCAGGACAAGGTGATTTTCAAAAACCTGGCGCTGGCCATCATCGACGAGCAGCACCGCTTTGGCGTGGCGCAAAGGTTGGCTTTGCGCAGCAAGATGACCGAGGGTGGGGAAGAGCCCCATTTGTTGATGATGACCGCGACACCGATTCCGCGCACCCTGGCCATGAGTTATTACGCCGACCTCGATGTGTCGACCATTGACGAACTGCCGCCGGGACGCACACCCATCGTCACCAAAGTGGTGGCCGAAGCGCGGCGCGATGAGGTGGTCGAACGCATACGCAGCCAGCTTCTAGAGGGCCGGCAGGTCTACTGGGTCTGCCCATTGATTGAGGAAAGCGAATCGGTGGATCTGATCAATGCGACACAGACTCATGAAGCCCTGAGTGCCGCCTTGCCCGGCACGCAAGTCGGCCTGCTGCATTCACGCATGCCGCCGTCTGAAAAGAAAGCGGTGATGGCGCTGTTCACCAGCGGCCAGCTTGGCGTGCTGGTCAGCACCACGGTGATCGAGGTCGGTGTCGACGTGCCCAACGCCTCACTGATGGTGATTGAACACGCCGAACGTTTTGGCCTGAGCCAGCTGCACCAGTTGCGCGGCCGGGTCGGGCGCGGCGCAGCGGCGTCGGCCTGTGTGTTGCTGTATTCAACCGGCGAGGCACCGCGCCTGGGCGAAACCGCGCGTGCCCGGCTCAAGGCCATGGCGGAGACGCAGGACGGCTTCGAAATCGCGCGGCGCGACCTGGAGATTCGCGGGCCCGGCGAGTTTCTGGGTGCGCGGCAATCGGGCGCGCCGCTGCTGCGGTTTGCAGACCTGGCCACGGACACGGCGCTGCTGGCCTGGGCGCGGGCGCTGGCACCGGTGATGCTGGACCAGTACCCGGATCTGGCGCATCGGCATATCTTGCGGTGGCTGGGGGGGAAGGCGGAGTTTTTGAAGGCTTGAAGGCCTTCAGCTGCTTCTTGCGTTGAGGTGTGCCTGCTAGCCGGGTCTCGCCCCGGCGGGCGACTTACTTTTCTTTGTCTCGCCAAAGAAACCTAAGGAAAAGAAAGGCGACCCGACTGTCCGGGTCCCTTCGCTTCGCTACGGGCAACCTGCGCTGCTCGATTACGGCGGGGGGCGTCAGAACTCGCCTTCGGCTCAAACAACTGCCGCCCCTGACACCGCCTCCATCTGCGCTGCTCGGCCCGGCCAAACGGACTTTGGGGAAGGAATCGGATTCGGGGAGGCGAGGACGCGCTTTGCGCGTCCTCGCCGTAGCCCGACTTGGTATCCGCCTTTCGGTATTTTCTCCCCCTCACCCGTCGGGCTGGGCCGAGGAGCGCAGGTCAAAGCGGATCAGGGCGAGCGATTGTCTGAGCGAAGCGAGTTCGAGCTCGACCCCGCTTTGACCGAGCACCGCAGGTTGCCTGGAGCGAAGCGGAAGGACCCAGACCATCGGGTCGCCTTTTCTTTGGTGACTTTCTTTTGGCGACGCAAAAGAAAGTTACTTGCTGCCGGGCAACCCCCGGCTTGCAGGCAAACCACAACCGCTGAGGACACCGGCGCGAAAAGCCGCACAATAAGCCCATGACGCTCACTGAACTCAAATACATTGTTGCTGTCGCAAGAGAAAAACACTTCGGCAAAGGCGCCGAGGCTTGCCACGTCTCACAGCCGACCCTGAGCGTCGCGATCAAGAAGCTTGAAGAAGAGTTGCAGGTCAAGCTGTTCGAGCGCAACGCCAGCGAAATCACGGTGACACCACTCGGCGAGGAGATCGTGCGCCAGGCGCAAAGTGTGCTGGAGCAGGCTGAAAACATCCGCGACATTGCCAAACGCGGCAAGGATCCGCTGGCAGGCCCCTTGCGGCTCGGCATCATCTACACCATAGGCCCTTACCTGTTGCCCGACCTGGTGCGGCAGGCGATTGCGCAGACGCCGCAGATGCCGCTGATGCTGCAGGAAAACTTCACCGTCAAGCTGATCGATTCCCTGCGCAACGGCGAGATTGACTGCGCGATTCTGGCCGAGCCTTTTCCCGACGCCAATCTGGCGATGGCACCGCTGTACGACGAACCTTTCATGGCGGCCGTGCCGAGCAACCACCCGCTGGCGGCGCGCAGCAGCATCACCGCCGAAGAGCTGAAAAAAGAGACCATGCTGCTGCTGGGCAACGGCCATTGTTTTCGCGACCATGTGCTGGAGGTCTGCCCCGAGTTCGCGCGGTTTTCCAGTCATGCGGAAGGCATCAGCAAAAGTTTTGAAGGTTCGTCGCTGGAGACCATCAAACACATGGTGGCCGCCGGCATGGGGGTGACGCTGGTGCCGCGTTTGAGTGTGCCCAAAGAGGCTCTGCTGCCCCCGCCGTCTGCCAAAGCCGTTTCAAAAGCCAAAAGCAGGGAAGTGCCGGAGTTGCCCTCCTACATCCGCTACCTGCCGTTTGAAGGTCATGTGCCGACGCGGCGTGTGGTGCTGGCCTGGCGCCGCAGTTTCACCCGGTATGAAGCGATCGCCGCCTTGCGCAACGCGATTTACGCCTGCGAACTGCCGGGTGTGACGCGCCTGTCCTGAGCGGCGCCTGCGGGCATTTCATGATGCCTATCAAGGCGATGTATTTTGACTGTTGCCGTGAGTTGCCTGATTGCTTAAAGTGAAGCCAAACCCATTGAATAAAGTCAACCAAGGACACACCATGGCCAAAACATCTCCCAAAGTTTCCGCCGGCCGCACGGGCGCGCCGCCCATCAACATCGGCATCGGTGAAAAAGACCGCGCGGCAATCGCCCAGGGCCTGAGCCGCCTGCTGGCCGACACCTACACCCTTTACCTGACGACGCACAACTTTCACTGGAACGTGACCGGACCCATGTTCAACACGCTGCACGTGATGTTCATGACGCAGTACACCGAGCTCTGGGCGGCGGTGGACCCGGTGGCAGAACGCATACGCTCGCTGGGTCACCCGGCGCCCGGCTCGTATGCGCAGTTCAGCAAACTCGCCTCGGTGCCTGATGCACCGACGACGCCACCGAAGGCGCTGGAGATGGTGCGCATTCTGGTGCAGGGCCATGAGGCGGTGGCGCGCACCGCGCGCAGCCTGTTTCCGGTGGCCGACAAGGCCGGCGATGAGCCAACCGCCGACTTGCTGACGCAGCGCCTGACGGTGCATGAGCAGACCGCCTGGATGCTGCGTTCGCTTCTGGAAGAATAAATCCATTTTTCGGGCGAATTGCGTCGTTGCGCGGTGCTCGCAATCCTCATGCACGCAAGTGCATTCCGGTTGCTGCGCGCCGGGCGCCTCGCACTTCATCCCGAAAATCTGAATTTCTGATGTGTCGGACAGCCGCTAATATGGCGGCTTGAAAAACAAACTCGCCCTCTACCTGCAACTGATACGCTGGGACCGCCCCGCCGGCTGGCTGCTGTTGCTGTGGCCCACACTGTCGGCGCTCTGGGTGGCCTCTCACGGGTTTCCCGGCTGGCACCTTATCGCAGTGTTCACGCTCGGCACCATCCTCATGCGCAGTGCCGGTTGCTGCGTCAATGATGTGGCCGACCGCGACTTCGACCGCCACGTCAAACGCACGGCCCAGCGGCCTGTGACGCGCGGCGCGGTATCGGTGAGGGAGGCCTTGCTGCTGGGCGCGGTGCTGGCGCTGCTGGCCTTTGGCCTGGTGCTGACCACCAACAAGGCCACCATCGCCTGGTCCTTCGCGGCGCTGGCCATCGCGCTGATCTACCCCTATGCCAAGCGTTTTGTGTCCATGCCGCAGGCGGTGCTGGGCCTGGCCTTCAGCTTCGGCATTCCCATGGCGTTTGCCGCGGTGCAGTCGCGCGTGCCGGCGCTGGCCTGGCTGCTGTTGCTGGGCAACCTGTTCTGGGTGATTGCCTATGACACCGAATACGCCATGGTGGACCGCGACGATGACATAAAAATCGGCATGAAAACCTCGGCCATCACGCTGGGGCGTTTCGACGTGGCGGCGGTGCTGGCCAGCTACCTGATCTACCTGGCGGTCTGGGCCTGGGCCCTGAGGGAGATGGCGCAGCCCGCTGTTTATTTGCTGGCGATTGCCGTGGCCCTGGCGCAGGCGGTCTGGCATGGCTGGCTGATCCGCAAACGCGAGCGCGAGGGCTGCTTCAAGGCTTTCCGCCTGAACCACTGGCTGGGTTTCACTGTGTTTGCCGGCATCGCGCTGTCGTATGCGCTGATGGCGCGCTGACCGGGTGTTTCTGAGTTGCTACAAAATCAGTAGCTGCTTGCGCTCATGAATAAAGGGTTGCAGCCTGTTTTGATGTGAACACTCAGATTGCGCCGTACTCGTCACCGAGTTCCGAGGCGCGCTTGTGCGCGGCCTGCATGGCCTGCACGAAATGTTGCTTGACGCCGGCTTGCTCCAGCGCCGTCAGGGCGGCATGGGTGGTCCCGCCTTTCGAGGTCACCCGTTCACGCAGGGTTTCGGGCGGCTCGCTGGACGCTTTGGCCAGCGCCGAGGCGCCGACAAAGGTTTGCACCGCGAGCTGGTAAGCCTGCTCGCGGCTCAGGCCCATGCCGGCGCCGGCCTGCACCATGGCTTCAAGAAAGTAGAAAACATAGGCCGGGCCAGAGCCCGACAGGGCGGTGACGGCATCGAGCTGAGCTTCCCTGTCCAGCCACAACATCTCGCCAGTGGGCCGGATCACACCTTCGACCGCCAGCCGGTCCTGGGCGCTGACAGCCGGTCGGGCGAAGAGGGCGGTCATGCCCTGGCCGACCAGAGCCGGGGTGTTGGGCATGGCGCGCACGATGCGCCCGGTGTCCAGCCAGGACAGCATGCTGTCCGAGCGAATGCCGGCGGCCACGCTCAGGTGCAGGGCCTGGCGGGTGTAGCTGGCTGCCTGGTGCGCGGCTTGTTTGAAAGTCTGCGGCTTGACGGCCCAGACCACCAGAGCGGCTGAAGCCAGGCCGGCGCCGGGTTCCGCCTGCGCGCTGATGCCAAAATCCGCTGCCAGCTTGCTGCGCTGTTCGGCCCAGGGTTCGACGATCTGGATCTGGCTGGCCGGCAGCCCCTGTTTCAGCAGGCCGCCAATGATGGCGCTGGCCATGTTGCCGCCACCTATGAAGGCGATGTGGTCGGCAGAGGGATTGCTTGCGGGTACTGAAGTCATGTGTGTGCTCAATCAGGAAATTCAAAGGCCAGCCACTGCGTGATCTGGCGCGAACCGAAATTGTCGTCGCTGATGACATGCAGGCTGCGGCTGCCGTTGGCAAGCCGCGGGCCCCAGCACATGCCTTCGCTATTGTCGAGCCGGTCCAGCCGCGGGCCTGGGCCCGCACCGGTGAACGCCGAAAAATCCGCCAGCAGCACTTTGGCCACCGCCTGGTGATTGCCGTGCTGCAAGGTGGGCAGGTTCAGGGTATCCGAGCCGCTGCGCGTGTCCATCAGGTACAGGCGCAGCGAATTGGCTGTGTCGGGCCCGTGCCCTGCCATGTAGGCCCGCTCCAGCACCAGCAGGCGGTGGGCATCGAGCATCAGGATTTCCGTCACGCCGTTGTCGGCATGGGTGGCAGGGGGCTGCGGCGCGCGCGGGATGGCGTCGGGTACGTAGGCGATTTGCCGCAGCACTTTGCCGCTGACCAGATCCACTTCGGTGAAGCGGCAGGGCCCGCCCGGCGCCTGCACGGTAGGCACCGGACCGTCTTGGCGCAAGGCGGCTTCCATGGCGACCCAGGCGCGGCTGCCGTCCGGGCTCAGGGCCAGGCCCTCCAGTGTCAGGTTGATGCGCGGCCCCTGGGTCAGCTGAAAGTCAAACATCGCCGGCAAGGCGAACTCGCGCAGCAGCGTGCCGTCGGGCCGGCTTTCGCGCAGCGCCGGGGCTGCACCCGTCAGCGCGTGGCCTTCGCTGGTCCACAGCAGGGTCTGGCTGGAGGCGCGCCAGCGAATCGCCTCGGGGTCGGGCACCTGAATGCCGTGCAGCGCCGCGGGGTAAGGGCTGCCGTCGGCCTGGCGCAGGGTGGTCACGGCCATCAGTTCCGGCGCGCCCAGCCGCTTGGCTTCCAGGGCAATGCGGGCTGTGTAAAACCGTGCCGGGTTGAGGCTGGAACCGTCGTCGCTGATCAGGTAATACAGGCCGGTCACCGGGTCGTAATCGATGCCCGACAAGCCGCCCACGGTGCTGCCCTGAAACTGCAGCCGGTGCGGCAGGCGGGCTTCACCTATCAGTCGCAAGCGTGTCCCGGGCGCTTGGGATGCGGCACCGCGCGGCAAACCGGTGGCCAGCGCTACGGCAGCCGCTGCGCCAAAACCCAGCGCCCTTCGCCGGGTCCATGGCATGCTGTTCAGGAGAGGCGTTGGGCGGCGGGGCATGGCGCGAGTCTATCGCCCAAAACTACTGCGCGATGTGACAGTTGGCCAGCTCTAGAGACAAACGGTTTGGCGCACCGCATGTTCCCACTGCGCCATCAGTTCCGCCGCGCGGCTGGCGCTGAGTGTGGGCAGAAAGCGGCGCTCGGCACGCCACATGGCGGAAAGCTCTTCGGTGCTGGCATACACGCCGCTGGACAGCCCGGCCAGGTAGGCGGCGCCCAGGGCCGTGGTTTCGGTCACGGCAGGCCGCACCACCGGTATGCCCAGCAGATCGGCCTGGAACTGCATCAACAAATCATTGATACACGCACCGCCGTCCACCCGCAACTGGGCCACCGGCGCGGCGCCAGCGGCCACCGCGTCGCGGCTCATGGCCTGCAGCAGGGCGGCGCTCTGGTAGGCAATACTCTCCAGCGCTGCCCGCGCGATGTGGGCCACGGTAGTGCCGCGTGTCAGCCCGGTGATGGTGCCGCGTGCTTCAGGCTTCCAGTAAGGAGCGCCCAGGCCGGTGAAGGCCGGTACCATCATCACGCCGCCTGAATCCGGCACGCTTTGTGCCAGCGCCTGCACCTCGCCGCTGCCCTTGATCGCGTGCAGACCGTCGCGCAGCCACTGCACCACGGCGCCGCCGACAAACACGCTGCCTTCGAACGCGTATTCGGTCTGCGGCGTGACCTGCGCTGCGCTGGTGGTCAGCAGGCCGTTGTGCGAGGTTTGAAACTTGTTGCCGGTGTGCATCAGCATGAAGCAGCCAGTGCCATAGGTGTTTTTGGCCATGCCTTCCCTGAAACAGGCCTGGCCGAACAGCGCACTTTGCTGGTCACCCGCGACACCGCCAATCGGAATGGCGGCACCGAGCAAGTCGGGCAACAGGTCGCCGTAGTGGGTGCTGGAGGGCAAGACCTGCGGCATCAGGGCCTCGGGGATATCCAGCAGCGCCAGCAGTTCGGCGTCCCAGGCATTGCTGCGCACATTGAACAGCATGGTGCGCGAGGCGTTGGTCACGTCGGTGGCATGGACCTTGCCACCGGTCAGCTGCCAAATCAGCCAGCTGTCCACCGTGCCGAAGGCCAGCTCGCCGCGCGCGGCCTGCTGCCTGGCTTGCGGCACGTTGTCGAGCAGCCATTTGAGTTTGGTGCCGGAAAAATAGGCGTCAATCAGCAGGCCGGTTTTTTCCTGAATCAGGGCTGCCTTGCCGTCTTCGCGCAATTTGGCGCAGGTGGCCTCGGCGCGCCTGTCCTGCCAGACGATGGCGTGGTGCAGCGGCTGGCCGGTCTTGCGGTTCCACAGCACGGTGGTCTCACGCTGGTTGGTGATACCTATCGCGCGTATGTCCTGGGCCTTGATGTTCGCCTTGCCCAGCGCTTCGCGCGCTGTGGCCAGTTGTGTGCGCCAGATTTCCATGGGGTCATGCTCGACCCAGCCCGGTCTGGGGTAAATCTGCGGCAGCTCCTGCTGGGCCAGCGCGACGATGTGGCCGCCCTCATCAAACACGATGCTGCGGGAGCTGGAGGTGCCCTGGTCCAGGGCGAGCAGGTAGGTCATGTCAGGGGCGCGGCTGTGGGGCAGGGGTGCTCAGGGATGGGCGACGTCGCAGCTTACCCCGGCTTCGGCCAGCAAGGCCGGAAAGGGCTCGGGCGGCGGCTGGTCGGTAAACAGCCGGTCAATTTGCGACAGGGTGGCCAGCTCCACCATGGCCGGCCGATGAAACTTGCTGCTGTCTGCGGCCAGCCAGACTTCGCGCGCGTGCTCAATGATGACTTGTGCCACTTTCACCTCGCGGTAGTCGAAATCGCGCAGCGAGCCGTCGGCCTCAATGCCCGAGATACCGATCAGCGCGATGTCCACCCGGAACTGGCGGATGAAGTCCACCGCCGCCTCGCCGACGATGCCGCGATCACGCGCCCGCACCACGCCCCCGGCCACGATCACCTCGCAGTTCGGGTTGCCGCTCAGGGTGGCCGCCACATTGAGGTTGTTGGTGATGACACGCAGCCCCTTGTGGTGCATCAGTGCGCGGGCAATGGCTTCGGTGGTGGTGCCGATGTTGAGGATCAGTGAGCAGTTGTCGGGCACCTCCCGGGCGACAGCCTGGGCGATGCGCGCTTTGCCGTCGGCGTTGAGGTTTTCCCGCTGGCGGTGCGCCAGGTTTTCAATCGTCGAGCTGGGAACCCGGACACCGCCGTGAAAACGCGCCAGCAGGCCGGCTTCGGACAGGCGCTGCACGTCGCGCCGCACGGTTTGCAAGGTGACTTCCAGGGTGTCGGCGAGTTGTTCGACGGTGACAGACCCGCTTGCGCGGACGACTTCCAGCAGTTTGAGTTGGCGGGGATTGGAGTTCAAGGTCATGTTTGTTGTGGATGTTTCGACTTTATATCGAAACAAAAAGAAACAAATAAGGGAAACCATCTATTCAAAACGGTCAGAAAGGAAGAAAAATCGAAAAAAATCGAAACAGGCAGATTATTTTGTACCTACTTTCTTGCAGGATTCTGGCGCGGCTGTCCGCTTTGAAGGGCGCGTGATGGAACTGGTCCTCGACAACATCGCCAAAAAGGTGGGGCCTGAGCGCTGGCTTCACGAGATGACGATTGCCCCGCGTGCGGGCGAGGTCACGGTGCTGCTGGGCGCCACGCAGGCGGGCAAGACCAGCCTGATGCGCATCATGGCGGGACTGGACGTGCCGAGTGCTGGCCGGGTCCGGGTGGACGGCGCCGACGTGACCGGCATGCCGGTGCGTGAGCGCAATGTCGCCATGGTGTATCAGCAGTTCATCAATTACCCCTCGCTGAAGGTGGCGGACAACATCGCCTCCCCGCTCAAGTTGCGGCGCGAAGCAAACATTGATCAGCGGGTGCGGGAGATTGCCACTCGCCTGCATATCGAGATGTTTCTGGACCGCTACCCCGCCGAGCTCTCGGGTGGGCAGCAGCAGCGCGTGGCGCTGGCGCGGGCACTCGCCAAGGGGGCGCCCCTGATGCTGCTGGACGAACCGCTGGTGAACCTGGATTACAAATTGCGCGAAGAGCTGCGGGAGGAGCTGACCCAGCTGTTTGCGGCTGGCGACTCGACCGTGATTTACGCCACCACCGAGCCTGGCGAGGCCTTGCTGCTGGGCGGCTACACCGCCGTGCTGGACGGCGGGGAATTGCTGCAATACGGGCCCACCGCCGAAGTTTTCCATTCGCCAAAATCCCTGCGTGTGGCACGCGCCTTCAGCGACCCACCCATGAACCTGGTTGCCGCCGCAGCCACTGCCGTGGGCGTGCAGCTGAGCGGAGGCGTCGAGCTGGCCATCGCGCTGCCGGCGGGTGCTTCATCGGCTTTGACGGTCGGCGTGCGTGCAAGCGCCCTGCGCGAAAGTGCGCGCGACGGTGACATCAGGCTGGCTGGTAAGGTCGAGCTGGCCGAAATTTCGGGTTCTGACACCTTTGTGCATGTGAACACGGCGGTTGGCGAGCTGGTGGCGCAGTTGACGGGCGTGCACTATTTCGATCTGGGCGCGGCCATCGAGTTGTATGTGCACCCCGGCCATGCTTACGTGTTTGATGCCGACGGTCGATTGCTGGTGGCGCCGCAGCGCCATGCGGGAGGTGTTTATGGCGCGCATTGACCTGGACCTGGCGCACTCCTACAAGGCCCATCCGGGCGTGGACGCCGACTATGCCTTGCTCCCACTGCAAATGACGTTTGAAGACGGTGGCGCTTACGCGCTGCTGGGCCCTTCGGGCTGCGGCAAGACCACCATGCTCAATGTGATATCGGGCCTGCTGGCACCGTCGCAAGGCAGTGTCAGGTTCGATGGCCGCGATGTGACGCTTGCCAGCCCGCAGCAGCGCAACATCGCCCAGGTGTTCCAGTTCCCGGTGATTTACGACACCATGACCGTCGCTGAAAACCTGGCCTTCCCGCTGCGCAATCGCAAGGTGCCAGAAGACCAGATCAAAAAGCGGGTGGGCCAGATTGCCGAAATGCTGGAGATGAGCGGTCAATTGAACCAGCGCGCGGCAGGCCTTGCCGCCGACGCCAAGCAGAAAATTTCACTCGGGCGTGGCCTGGTGCGCTCTGATGTTTCGGCGGTGCTTTTCGACGAACCGCTGACGGTGATTGATCCGCACCTCAAGTGGCAGTTGAGGCGCAAGCTCAAACAAATCCACCATGAGCTCAAACTGACGCTCATCTATGTCACGCACGATCAGGTTGAGGCGCTGACCTTTGCCGAACAGGTGATCGTCATGACACGCGGTCGCGCGGTGCAAGTGGGTTCGGCGGACGCGCTGTTTGAGCGGCCGCGGCACACCTTTGTCGGGCATTTCATCGGATCACCGGGCATGAACTTCCTGCCTCTGCGCGTGACCGGTGATTCCATCCGTATTGCCGACCATGCGCTGGCGCTGCCGGCAGGCCGTGAATTGCCGGATGGCGAGTACAAGCTGGGAATTCGCCCCGAATACGTGCGCCTGGCGCAGGCCGGTGCGGCGGGTGCGCTGCCGGCGACGATCACGCGCGCCCAGGACATCGGTACCTATGTGATGCTGACCGGCACGGTCGGAGAGGCCACCGTCAAGGTGCGCCTGCACCCGGAGGCCGCCGCGCCGAAAGCCGGTGACACGGCCTGGCTGCAGGTTCTGGGCGCCCACACCTGCTTCTACAAAAATGAGGAGTTGGTGGCATGAGCACGACCACCAAACCGGTCAACCAGAAGGCCTGGCTGCTGGTGTTGCCGGTCATCATTTGTGTGGCCTTCTCGGCCATCCTGCCACTGATGACCGTGGTCAACTATTCGGTGCAGGACATCATCTCGCCGGACCGGCGGGTGTTCGTCGGCACCGAATGGTTTGCCGCCGTCATGCGCGATGAAGACCTGCATGCTGCACTCTGGCGCCAGCTGACCTTCTCGTTTGCGGTGCTGGCGGTCGAGATTCCGCTCGGCATCGCATTGGCCTTGTCCATGCCGGCGCAGGGCTGGAAGGCATCCCTGGTGCTGGTGCTGGTGGCCCTGTCGCTGCTGATCCCCTGGAACGTTGTCGGCACCATCTGGCAGATTTACGGCCGTGCAGATATCGGCCTGTTGGGCATGATGCTGCAGAAAATGGGTTTTGATTACAGCTACACCGGCAACGCGCTGCATGCCTGGATCACCGTGCTGGTGATGGACGTCTGGCACTGGACACCGCTGGTGGCTTTGCTCGGCTACGCGGGCCTGCGTTCGATTCCCGATGCCTATTACCAGGCCGCGCGTATTGATGGCGCCAGCAAGTTCGCGGTGTTTCGTTACATCCAGCTGCCCAAGATGCGCGGGGTGTTGATGATCGCCGTGTTGCTGCGTTTCATGGACAGCTTCATGATTTACACCGAGCCCTTTGTGCTGACCGGTGGCGGACCCGGCAACGCCACCACGTTTTTGTCGCAATACCTGACTCAAAAAGCCGTGGGCCAGTTTGACCTCGGGCCGGCGGCGGCTTTCTCGCTGATTTACTTCCTGATCATCCTGCTGCTGTGCTTCATCCTCTACAACTGGATGCAGCGGGTGGGCACGGCCACCAAGGAGGCCACCGGTGAATAAGCCCCGCTTCCAGGCCCGGACCCTGTTCCTGGTGGCCTACATTGTCTTCGCCCTGTTGCCCATCTACTGGATGGTCAACATGAGTTTCAAGACCAACTCGGAAATCCTGTCGAGCTTTTCCTTCTTTCCGCAGGAATTCACCTGGGCCAACTACCGGACGATTTTTACCGACCCGTCCTGGTATTCGGGTTACATCAACTCGCTGATTTATGTGGCGATCAATACCGTGATCTCGATCACCGTGGCCCTGCCGGCAGCATATGCGTTTTCCCGCTACAGCTTCATCGGTGACAAACATGTGTTCTTCTGGCTGCTGACCAACCGCATGACACCCCCTGCCGTTTTTCTGCTGCCATTCTTCCAGCTGTACACGACGGTCGGGCTGATGGATACCCATATTGCCGTGGCGCTGGCCCACCTGCTGTTCAATGTGCCGTTGGCGGTCTGGATTCTCGAAGGCTTCATGAGCGGCATCCCGCGCGAGATTGATGAGACTGCGTATATCGACGGTTATTCCTTCCCGCGTTTTTTCATGCGTATCTTTTTGCCGCTGATCAAGGCCGGCGTCGGCGTGGCGGCTTTCTTCTGCTTCATGTTCAGCTGGGTCGAGTTGCTGCTGGCGCGCACGCTGACCAGCGTCAACGCCAAACCGATTGTGGCGACCATGACGCGCACGGTTTCTGCCTCGGGCATGGACTGGGCGACTCTGGCGGCTGCCGGTGTTCTGACCATCGTGCCCGGCGCCATCGTGATCTGGTTCGTACGGCACTACATCGCCAGGGGTTTTGCAATGGGCAGGGTATGAAGCCGCACCTGAGGAGATCGCACCATGTTTGAGTGGATGGCCTGGACCTTGCCGGTGGCGGTGTTTTTCACCTGCATTGTCCTGATGCTGATTGGCATGACGGTCTGGGAAATCAAGTCCCCGACTGCCGTGCGCCGCGGCTTTTTGCCGCTGGACACCACACGTGGCGACCGGCTGTTCATCGGCCTGCTGGGCGCGGCCTATATCAACCTGATGTTTGTCGGCCTCAGCGGCAAGCTCGGCGTGGCGCTGGGCCTGCAGGCAGACCCGTCGATCTGGATCAGTTTTTTCATTTCCATGGGATGGATTGCGCTGGTCATGCGCAAGGGTTAGCAGGGGATACGGATCCGGCTCATAACTTCCCCGGAGCCGGGCGAGTCATGGAAACCATTGGGGGAGGTAATTGATGAGGAGACAAGTCATGAAGATGCGTTACACAGCACTGGCGCTGGCGGCGGCCCTGATGGCCGCCCAGCATGCCGGGGCCGGCGATGCCGAAGCCAAAAAATGGATAGACAGCGAATTCCAGCCTTCCACGCTGTCCAAGGACCAGCAGATGGCCGAGATGAAGTGGTTCATCGAAGCGGCCAAAAAACTCCAGGCCAAAGGCATCAAGGAAATTTCGGTGGTGTCGGAAACCATCACTACCCACGAATACGAATCGAAAACACTGGCCAAGGCGTTTGAGGAAATCACCGGGATCAAGGTCAAACACGATTTGATCCAGGAGGGTGATGTGGTCGAGAAACTGCAGACCTCCATGCAGTCGGGCAAATCGATTTACGACGGCTGGATCAGCGACAGTGACCTGATCGGTACCCACTACCGCTATGGCAAGGTGATGAACCTGACCGACTACATGGCCGGCAAGGGCAAGGAATGGACCAACCCGGGCCTGGACCTGAAGGACTTTATCGGGACCAGTTTCACCACGGCTCCGGATGGCAAGCTCTACCAGCTGCCCGACCAGCAATTTGCCAACCTGTACTGGTTCCGTGCGGATCTGTTTGCGCGCAAGGACCTGCAGGACAAGTTCAAGGCCAAGTACGGCTATGACCTCGGCGTGCCGCTGAACTGGAGCGCGTACGAGGACATCGCCGCTTTTTTCACCAATGACGTCAAGACCATAGACGGCAAGCCGATTTATGGCCACATGGACTACGGCAAGAAGGACCCCTCGCTGGGCTGGCGTTTCACCGACGCCTGGCTGTCGATGGCCGGTACGGCCGACAAGGGCATTCCGAACGGCCAGCCGGTTGATGAGTGGGGTATCCGCGTGGGCGCCGACAAGTGCACGCCTGTGGGTGCGTCGGTGTCACGCGGTGGCGCCACCAACTCGCCCGCAGCCGTGTATGCCCTGACCAAATACGTGGACTGGATGAAGAAGTACGCGCCCAAGGAGGCCACCGGCATGACCTTCGGCGAAGCCGGGCCTGTGCCTGCCCAGGGCCAGATTGCGCAGCAGATCTTCTGGTACACGGCCTTCACTGCGGACATGACCAAAAAAGGCCTGCCCGTGGTCAATGACGACGGCACGCCCAAATGGCGCATGGCGCCTGGTCCGAACGGCCCCTACTGGAAACAGGGCATGCAAAACGGCTATCAGGACGTGGGTTCGTGGACCTTCTTCAGTGCGCATGATGAAAATCGAACGGCGGCAGCCTGGCTGTACGCCCAGTTCGTCACGGCCAAGACCACCTCCCTGAAGAAGACCATCGTCGGGCTGACGCCGATTCGCGAGTCGGACATCCGTTCCAAGGCCATGACCGACCTGGCGCCCAAGCTCGGTGGCCTGGTGGAGTTCTATCGCAGCCCGGCCCGGGTGGCGTGGACGCCGACCGGCACCAACGTGCCTGACTATCCGAAGCTGGCCCAGCTCTGGTGGAAAAACGTGGCCCAGGCAGTGACCGGTGAAAAAACACCGCAGGTTGCCATGGACACGCTGGCCGAAGAGATGGACCAGGTCATGGCCCGCCTTGAGCGCGCCGGGATGGAGAAATGCGCGCCCAAACTCAACCCCAAGGGGGATCCGGCCAAATACCTCAGCGACACCGGTGCGCCGTGGAAAAAACTGGCCAACGAGAAGCCCAAAGGCGAGACCATCAACTACGACAAGCTGCTGCAGGCCTGGAAGGATGGCAAGGTCCGTTGATCGGGACGCGGCGGGTGTTCGCCCGCTGCTTGCGTGACCGACAAGGTGCGTGCAAACCGGCCCGGTTTGCACGCGCCTGCCAAGCCCGGAAAGTGCACCTGCACAGGTGGCTTTCCGTGGAGATGGACAATGAAGCCCATGACTTTTGAAACCTTGCTGCTACCGACACTCCGCGCAGACCTGATCAATCGCCTCAAGGCGGCCCAGACCTATGACATAGCGATCATCGGTGGCGGTGCCACCGGCCTCGGTGTGGCTCTTGATGCGGCGGCGCGTGGATTTTCGGTGGTTCTTGTCGAATCGCACGACTTTGCCAAGGGCACCTCATCGCGGGCCACCAAGCTGGTGCATGGCGGCGTGCGTTATCTGGCGCAGGGCAATATCTCCCTGGTGCGTGAGGCCCTGCACGAGCGCACGCGTTTGCTGGCCAACGCGCCGCATCTGGCGCAACCGCTGGCTTTCGTGATGCCTTCCTACAAGTTCTGGGAGGCTCCCTTTTATGGCCTTGGGCTCAAGATGTACGACGCGCTGGCGGGAAAATCCGGCTTGGGCGCCACGGAGTTTTTGAATCGCGCCGAAACCTTGCAACTGCTTCCGACGGCGCATCAGGACGGGCTCAAGGGGGGGGTGAAATATTGGGACGGGCAGTTCGATGATGCACGGCTGGCCATGGCCCTGGCCCGCAGCGCCGCCCGGGCGGGCGCTTTGCTGGTCAACTATTGTGCGGCGACTGGCCTCGTTCACGAAGATGGCAAGCTCGCGGGCTTGTCTGTGACGGATGCTGAAAGTGGGCAAACACTTACGATAAAGTCGAGATGTGTAGTTAATGCAGCAGGCGTGTGGGTCGACCAACTGCGTTGGCTCGATGGTCAGGCGATAGGGCGGAAGGCCAAACCCATGGTGGCGCCCAGCCAGGGCGTTCATATCGTTGTGGATCGGTCATTTTTGCCCGGCGACCATGCGCTGCTGATACCCAAAACCGCCGATGGCCGCGTGTTATTTGCCGTGCCCTGGCTTGGCAAGACCATCCTGGGCACCACCGATACGCCGCGTAACGACCTGGCGCGAGAGCCGCTGGCTTTTCGCGAAGAAGTCGACTTCATCCTCGGTGAGTCTGCGCGTTACCTGAGCAAAGCGCCCGGGCCGGCCGACATCCGCAGTATCTGGGTCGGGCTGCGGCCACTGGTCAAACCCCCGGAAGATGATGGTGAGCGCACCCAGACCTTGTCGCGCGAACACACGGTGATTGTCAGCAAAAGCGGCCTGGTGACAGTGACCGGCGGAAAATGGACCACCTACCGCGCCATGGCGGAAGACGTGCTGGACAACTGTTTTGCCGCCCACCTGTTGGCAAAACGCCCGGGTGGTGTGACGGCCGACCTGCGCCTCGTCGGTGCCCAGCCTTCGGCCCACAAGATCAGCGAGCCGCCGGGCATCCATCAATACGGCAGTGAAGCACCCGCTGTGCTCGCTTTGCCTGGTGCGGATCGGGTGTTGGGCGGGGGCTTGACCGAAGCCATGGTGCGTTTTGCCGCCCGGCATGAATACGCCAGAACGGTCGAGGATGTGCTGGCGCGCCGTTCCCGGCTGCTGTTTCTGGATGCCGCGCTGGCGAAATCTTTGGCTGCCGCCGTGGCCGAGCTGCTGACCGAAGAAAATCAGGTGGATCCGCAGCTGGCGGCGTTTCTTGTACTGGCCGATCAGTACCTGGCCTTGCCGGCCTGAAATGTCAGCCGCGCCAGCTGCGCGCGGCGTGTTGGATCGCTCCTTTTTTGATAGCTGCTTATGTATGTCCAGTAAGGACATTTGACGGTTTTGGTTGAAAATTCAGGTCCACCTTCCGCTGGCGTCAACAAATTTGCAGCGCGGAGTGTTGACAGGGTGCTGCTATTTGGTAATAATCGTGGGCTTCGCTTTAAAAAGCTGAGAATTCTGCCTAACGGAGGCATCGCAAGTGGTTTGTGGTGCGGACGACGGGCCCAAGACTGACTGGCAAGTGGGTTTGCGGTGAAAGCTGCAAAAGTACGCGCTGGTGCAAGTTGGGACTAATTAAATGATTCAAACGCAATCCAAACTCGATGTTGCTGACAACACGGGTGCCAAATCCGTGATGTGCATCAAGGTGCTCGGCGGATCCAAGCGCCGGTACGCCAGCGTTGGTGACGTCATCAAGGTGAGTATCAAAGAAGCCGCTCCGCGTGGCCGCGTCAAAAAAGGCGAGGTTTACAGTGCTGTGGTCGTTCGCACCGCCAAAGGCATTCGCCGCGGCGATGGCTCCCTCGTCAAATTCGATGGCAACGCAGCCGTGTTGCTTAACGCCAAGCTGGAGCCCATCGGCACCCGCATCTTCGGACCGGTCACGCGCGAACTGCGCACCGAGAAGTTCATGAAGATCGTGTCCCTGGCTCCTGAAGTTCTGTAAGGACACGCCATGAACAAGATTCGCAAAGGCGACGAAATCATCGTGATCGCGGGCCGTGACAAGGGCAAGCGCGGCACGATCTCGCTCCGCAAGGACGACAGCTATGTGCTGGTTGAGGGCATTAATCTGGTGAAAAAACACACCAAGCCGAATCCCCTCAAGGGCGCCACCGGTGGCATTGTTGAAAAAAGCATGCCTATTCACCAGTCCAACGTAGCCATCTTCAATGCCGCAACCGGCAAAGCCGATCGCGTTGGCATCAAACTTCTGGCTGACGGCAAGAAAGTGCGCGTCTTCAAGTCCAGCGGCGACGAAATCAAGGCTGCATAACATGGCAAAGACCGCACCTACCCAAGCTGCTCCTGCTCAGGCTCGCCTGCAGGCCCAGTTCCGCGAAAAAATCGCGCCAGCGCTGATTGAAAAATTCGGCTACAAGTCGCCGATGCAGGTTCCCCGCATCACCAAGATCACGCTCAACATGGGCGTGAGCGAGGCTGTGGCCGACAAGAAGGTCATGGATAACGCGGTGAGCGACATGACCAAGATCGCCGGCCAGAAGCCTGTGGTAACCAAGGCCAAGAAGGCTATCGCCGGATTCAAGATTCGCGAAGACTTGCCTATCGGCTGCATGGTGACTCTGCGCGGCGTGCAGATGTATGAGTTCCTGGACCGTTTCGTGACCGTGGCCCTGCCGCGCGTCCGCGACTTCCGCGGCATTTCCGGCCGCGCGTTTGATGGTCGTGGCAACTACAACATCGGCGTGAAAGAGCAGATCATTTTCCCTGAAATTGAATACGACAAGGTGGATGCCTTGCGCGGTCTCAATATCAGCATCACCACCACGGCTAAGACCGATGAAGAGTGCAAGGCGCTCCTCACAGGCTTCCGTTTTCCGTTCAAGAACTGAGGCGGACATGGCAAAACAGGCTTTATTGCAACGTGAACTGAAGCGCGAGAAACTCGCAGCCAAGTTCGCCAAGAAATACGCAGAACTCAAAGCAACGTCCAACGACGCCAAGCGCTCCGATGAAGAGCGTGCCCTGGCCCGTCTGGAATTGCAAAAGTTGCCCCGCAATGCGAACCCGACCCGCCAGCGCAACCGCTGTGCGATCACGGGCCGTCCGCGTGGCACATTCCGTCAATTCGGCCTGGCTCGCGCCAAAATCCGTGAGTTGGCTTTTGCTGGTGATATCCCTGGTATCACCAAGGCAAGCTGGTAAGCATAGGAGAACTACAAATGAGCATGAGTGATCCTATTGCCGACATGTTGACGCGTATCCGCAATGCACAAATGGTTGAAAAAGCCGTTGTGTTGGTGCCGTCATCAAAAGTCAAAGTCGCCATCGCGCAGGTGTTGAAGGATGAGGGCTACATCGATGGCTTCTCCGTCAAAACCGACGACGGCAAGCCCCAGTTGGAAATCGCCCTGAAGTATTACGCAGGACGCCCGGTGATTGAGCGCATTGAGCGCGTCAGCCGCCCCGGCCTTCGCGTTTACAAAGGCCACGGTGCCATCCCCCAGGTCATGAACGGCCTGGGTGTGGCCATCGTCACGACCCCCAAGGGTGTGATGACTGATCGCAAAGCGCGCGCTACCGGTACCGGTGGTGAAGTGCTTTGTTACGTGGCTTAACGGCGACATTGAGGAGTAACTGAAATGTCTCGTGTAGGAAAAATGCCAGTCATCGTGCCTCAGGGCGTGGACGTGGCGATGAAAGACGACCAGATCAATGTCAAAGGTAGCCTCGGCACCTTGGCGTTGACGCAGAATGCGCTGGTAACCATCAAGAGCGACGCAGGTCAGCTGACTTTTGTGCCGGCCAATGACTCGCGTGAAGCCAATGCCATGAGTGGCACGATGCGACAGCTGGTCAGCAATATGGTGACCGGTGTGACCAAAGGCTTCGAGAAGAAGCTGAGCCTGGTTGGTGTCGGCTACAAGGCTCAGGCACAAGGCGCCAAACTGAACCTGACGGTTGGTTATTCGCACCCTGTGGTGATGGATATGCCGGCTGGTATCCAGGTGGCGACCCCCACACCTACCGAGGTGGTGATCAAGGGGTCGGATCGTCAGCGTGTTGGACAGATTGCTGCGGAAGTTCGCGCGGTCCGTCCACCCGAGCCGTACAAGGGCAAGGGCATCCGTTATGCGGATGAGAAGATCACGATCAAAGAAACCAAGAAGAAGTAAGGAGCTGCACCATGTTGACCAAAAAAGAGCAGCGCCTTCGTCGTTCACGCCAGACCCGTATCCGCATTGCCACGCAAGGTGTTGCGCGTCTGACCGTCAACCGGACCAATTTGCATATCTATGCCAGCGTCATTTCTGGCGACGGCACAAAAGTCCTGGCATCTGCGTCAACCGCAGAAGTCGAGGTCCGCAAGGATCTTGGCGCGTCGGGCAAGGGTGCCAACGTTGCTGCTGCGCAGGCCATTGGCAAGCGTATTGCCGAAAAGGCAAAAGCGGCAGGTGTTGAAAAAGTGGCGTTTGACCGCGCTGGCTTTGCGTACCACGGCCGCGTGAAAGCGCTGGCTGAGGCTGCTCGCGAAGCTGGCTTGCAGTTCTAAGCAGACTGGAATTAAGTATGGCCAAGTTTCAAGCAAAATCAAACAACGACGCTCCAGACGATGGTCTGAAGGAAAAGATGATCGCGGTCAACCGCGTGACCAAAGTGGTGAAGGGCGGCCGTATTCTCGGTTTTGCCGCACTCACGGTGGTCGGTGACGGCGACGGTCGTGTCGGCATGGGCAAAGGCAAGTCGAAGGAAGTGCCGGCTGCCGTGCAAAAGGCCATGGAAGAGGCTCGTCGCAACATGACCAAGGTTTCGTTGAAAAACGGCACCATTCACCACAACGTATTCGGCCATTGGGGTGCAGCCAGCGTCATGATGATGCCTGCGGCCAAGGGTACCGGCATCATTGCCGGTGGCCCGATGCGGGCGGTGTTTGAAGTGATGGGTATCACGGACATCGTGGCAAAGAGCCATGGCTCCAGCAACCCTTACAACATGGTGCGTGCAACGATGGACGCGCTGAACAATTCCACAACGGCTTCGGACATCGCAGCCAAACGTGGTAAATCAGTCGAAGAAATCTTCGGCTAAGGCGGTATCCCATGACGACAGAGAAAAAACTCACTGTGACCCTGGTTCGCAGCCCGATTGGCACCAAGGAATCCCACCGCGCGACCGTGCGTGGTCTGGGCCTGCGTGGCATCAACAGCAAGAGCGAGTTGCAGGATACGCCCGCAGTGCGCGGCATGATCAACAAGATCAGTTACCTGGTCAAGGTGCTTTAAGCGGAGCCGATGATGGAACTCAATGGAATCAAGCCTGCTGCAGGCGCAAAACATGCCAAACGCCGGGTCGGTCGCGGCATCGGTTCGGGTATTGGAAAAACTGCTGGTCGTGGTCACAAAGGCCAGAAATCCCGTGCCGGTGGTTATCACAAGGTCGGTTTTGAAGGCGGTCAGATGCCTTTGCAGCGCCGCCTGCCAAAGCGCGGCTTTAAATCGCAGTTGCTGAAATTCAATGCCGAAGTGACCTTGACCGCGCTGGAGCAGCTGGGGCTGGCTGAAGTCGACGTCCTGGCACTGAAAACTGCTGGTTTGGTGGGGCAACTTGCCAAGAACGTCAAGGTCATCAAGTCCGGTGCTCTGAGCAAAGCAGTGAAGCTCAATGGCATCGGTGCGACCGCAGGCGCCAAGGCAGCGATTGAGGCCGCTGGCGGCACGCTGGCTTAATACTTCCAGACGGATAACGATCAGTGGCAACCAGCTCTGCACAAATTGCAAAAACCGGCAAGTTCGGTGATTTGCGCAACAGGCTTGTGTTCTTGCTGCTCGCGCTGGTGGTGTACCGGGTGGGCGCTCACATTCCTGTTCCTGGAATTGATCCGACCCAGTTGCAGCAGCTTTTCAAGGGGCAGCAGGGCGGCATATTGAGTTTGTTCAATATGTTTTCCGGAGGTGCGCTTTCACGCTTTACCGTGTTTGCGCTGGGCATCATGCCTTACATTTCGGCCTCCATCATCATGCAGTTGTTGACCTATGTGGTGCCAACGTTCGAGCAGATGAAAAAAGAAGGTGAAGCGGGTCGAAGAAAGATCACGCAATACACCCGCTACGGCACTTTGGGTCTCGCACTGTTCCAGTCCATGGGGATTGCAATCGCGCTGGAGAGTTCGCCGGGTCTCGTCCTGGCGCCCGGATTCGGTTTTCGCATGACGGCTGTGGTGAGTTTGACGGCCGGCACGATGTTTTTGATGTGGCTGGGCGAGCAAATCACGGAACGTGGCCTCGGTAACGGTATTTCCATCTTGATATTCGCGGGTATCGCGGCCGGTTTACCTGGCGCACTTGGTGGCTTGCTGGAATTGGTACGCACTGGCGCCATGAGTATCCTGGTAGCCATCGCCATCGTGGTGGTGGTTGTGTTGGTGACGTATTTTGTAGTGTTCGTGGAGCGCGGGCAGCGAAAGATTTTGGTGAATTACGCCCGGCGGCAGGTCGGCAACAAGGTGTATGGCGGGCAATCTTCGCATTTGCCTTTGAAGCTGAATATGGCAGGGGTGATCCCGCCCATTTTCGCGTCGTCGATCATCCTCTTGCCTGCAACCGTGGTTGGCTGGTTCAGTGCCGGCGAAGGAATGCGCTGGTTGAAAGACATTGCGGGCACCCTGACTCCAGGTCAGCCCATCTATGTCTTGTTGTACACCGTGGCGATCGTATTTTTCTGCTTCTTTTACACGGCGTTGGTCTTTAACAGCCGAGAAACGGCGGACAACCTGAAGAAAAGCGGTGCTTTCATACCCGGCATACGTCCTGGCGACCAGACTGCAAGGTATATCGACAAGATTCTCGTTCGTCTGACGCTTGCTGGTGCTGTGTACATCACCTTTGTTTGTCTTCTGCCCGAGTTTCTGATTTTGAAGTACAACGTGCCGTTCTATTTTGGGGGAACGTCGTTGCTGATTATTGTGGTTGTCACCATGGACTTCATGGCGCAAGTGCAGAACTACATGATGTCTCAGCAGTACGAATCCTTATTGAAGAAAGCAAATTTCAAGACGTCACCAGGTGGTTGAGTCATGTCGAAAGATGATGTCATCCAGATGCAAGGGGAGGTCGTCGAGAATCTTCCCAATGCAACGTTCCGGGTGAAGTTGGAAAATGGCCATGTAGTTTTAGGTCACATATCGGGAAAAATGCGGATGCATTACATACGCATTCTTCCAGGTGACAAAGTGACTGTTGAGTTAACGCCCTACGATTTGTCGCGGGCACGTATCGTGTTTCGCGCCAAGTAGGCGCAGTCAAAAGTTTAGGAGAAAGAAATGAGAGTTTCAGCTTCGGTCAAGAAAATTTGCCGTAACTGCAAAATCATCCGCCGCAAGGGCGTTGTGCGCGTGATCTGTACAGACCCGCGCCACAAGCAGCGCCAGGGCTGATTTTTACAAGTTTTAGAGGACGCATATGGCTCGTATCGCTGGTATCAACATTCCGCCGCAGCAACACGCCGAAATCGGCTTGACTGCTATCTTCGGCATAGGTCGCACGCGCGCCCGCAAAATTTGCGTGGCCTGTGAAATCGCCTATTCCAAAAAGGTCAAAGACCTGACCGACAGTGACCTGGAAAAGATTCGTGACCAGATTGCGCAGTTCACCATTGAAGGTGATTTGCGCAGGGAAACCACGATGAACATCAAGCGTCTGATGGACATTGGTTGTTACCGTGGATTTCGCCACCGTCGTGGCCTGCCCATGCGTGGTCAGCGTACTCGCACGAATGCGCGTACCCGCAAGGGACCGCGCAAGGCCGCTGCGTCCTTGAAGAAATAATTGAGTAAGAGGTAGTTATGGCAAAAGCCCCCAGCAGTAACGCAGCTCAACGCGTTCGCAAAAAAGTTCGTAAAAACGTTGCCGACGGAGTCGCCCACGTTCACGCGTCCTTTAACAACACGATCATCACAATTACCGATCGCCAGGGCAATGCGCTGTCATGGGCCTCTTCTGGTGGCCAGGGCTTCAAGGGTTCGCGCAAATCGACACCTTTTGCCGCCCAGGTGGCTTCAGAGGTCGCAGGCCGTGCAGCCATCGAACAGGGGATCAAAAACCTCGACGTGGAGATCAAGGGGCCAGGGCCTGGCCGTGAGTCTTCCGTTCGCGCGCTGGCAGCTCTTGGCATTCGAATCAACTCGATCGCCGATGTGACGCCTGTTCCGCACAATGGTTGCCGCCCCCAGAAGCGTCGTCGTATTTAAGTTCGGTCTGCCCCGGTTGGGTTGCACCTGATGCGCCCTGACCGAGCAGGTTTTCAACAAGCCCACCGCCGTTAGGTTTATACCGAAGGCTCCTGCAGTTTCTGCAGCAGATGACATAAGGAATTCAAGTGGCACGTTATCTCGGCCCCAAGGCCAAACTATCCCGCCGTGAAGGCACGGACCTTTTTCTGAAAAGTGCTCGCAGAGCCATTGGCGATAAAGCCAAATTTGACTCCAAGCCTGGTCAGCACGGCCGCACTTCCGGTATGCGGACTTCGGACTTCGGCTTGCAGCTCCGTGAGAAGCAGAAAGTCAAGCGTATGTATGGCGTCCTGGAAAAGCAGTTCCGCCGCTATTTCGAGGAAGCCGATCGCCGAAAAGGTAATACCGGCGCCAATTTGCTTTTCATTCTCGAGTCTCGGCTCGACAACGTTGTATATCGGATGGGTTTTGGTTCAACTCGTGCAGAGGCGCGCCAGCTGGTATCCCACAAGGCGATCACCGTTAATGGCGGGTCGGTCAACATTCCGTCTTACATGGTTAAAACAGGCGATGTGATCGCTGTCCGCGAAAAGTCCAAAAAACAGACCCGCGTTGCGGAAGCCCTGCAATTGGCGCAACAGGTTGGTATGCCAGCCTGGGTCGATGTCAGCATTGACAAGGGTGAAGGCACCTTCAAAAAGGTGCCTGATCGCGACGAGTTCGCTGCTGACGTCAACGAGTCGTTGATTGTCGAGCTGTATTCACGTTAATTTTCGTTCCTGCGTTTACGGGGCACTGTAGTCGCAGGGTCGCTTCACCCGACCTTATCGGTGTAACGAGCCGAGGGTATTGAGAGGAAGAATGCATGCAAACAAATCTATTGAAACCAAAAACAATCAATGTTGAGCAGCTTGCTGCCAATCGCGCAAAGGTGACCCTTGAGCCTTTCGAGCGTGGTTATGGCCACACGCTGGGCAACGCCCTGCGCCGCGTTTTGCTGTCGTCGATGGTTGGTCATGCGGCCACTGAGGTCACGATTGCCGGCGTGTTGCATGAGTACTCGTCGATCGACGGCGTGCAGGAAGACGTAGTCAACATCTTGCTCAATCTCAAGGGTGTGGTGTTCAAACTCCACAACCGTGATGAAGTGACCTTGAGCTTGCGTAAGGACGGTGAAGGTCCGGTCACTGCGGCCGACATCCAAACCCCTCATGATGTTGAGATCATCAATCCTGAGCATGTGATCGTCAATTTGTCCCATGGCGGAAAAATTGACATGCAAATCAAAGTCGAAAATGGCCGCGGTTATGTTCCCGGTACCATGCGGCGTTATGGTGACGAGTCAACAAAATCCATTGGCAGGATCGTCCTGGATGCTTCGTTCTCCCCTGTCAAGCGAGTGAGCTATACCGTGGAGAGTGCACGCGTTGAGCAGCGCACGGACCTGGACAAGCTGGTTCTTGAAATCGAAACCAACGGCGCCGTGACTGCTGAAGACGCTGTTCGCGCCTCGGCCAAAATCCTGGTCGAGCAACTGGCTGTGTTCGCCCAGCTTGAAGGCAATGAACTGGCCGCTTTCGACGCACCGGTGCAGCGTAGCTCCCAGCAGTTTGACCCTATCCTGTTGCGCCCTGTGGACGAACTTGAGCTCACCGTTCGTTCGGCTAACTGCCTGAAAGCAGAGAATATTTATTACATTGGTGACTTGATCCAGCGTACTGAGAACGAACTCCTCAAGACGCCAAATCTTGGTCGAAAATCGCTCAATGAAATCAAGGAAGTGCTGGCCTCCCGGGGCTTGACACTTGGAATGCGTCTTGAAAGCTGGCCCCCTGCGGGACTGGACAAGCGCTAGATAGTTGAATCAAGCCTATTAAGGCAGTGCACGGGTAGTACCTGATACGGCTACCTGACTAAAATCGAAAGGAAAGCACATGCGTCACGGACACGGACTTCGGAAACTGAATCGGACCAGCTCTCATAGGCTGGCGATGTTACGCAACATGATGAATTCGCTCATTGAGCATGAGGCCATCAAGACGACTTTGCCCAAGGCGAAGGAATTGCGGCGGGTTGTTGAACCTATGATTACGCTCGCAAAAGACCCTTCAGTCGCCAACAAGCGCCTGGCTTTTGATCGACTGCGTGATCGCGAGATGGTGGTCAAGCTGTTCGCAGAACTTGGTCCTCGTTACAAGGCACGCCCTGGAGGTTACACCCGGATACTGAAGATGGGCTTTCGAGTCGGCGACAACGCGCCTATGGCTTTGGTCGAATTGGTGGATCGGCCTGATCTTGGTGAAAACCTTGCACCAAGCGCCATTGACGCACAAGAATAGCTTATAATTCCTACTTATCGCGCGGTGGAGCAGCCTGGTAGCTCGTTGGGCTCATAACCCAAAGGTCGTAAGTTCAAATCTTGCCCGCGCAACCAATATTCTGGCTAACAGAGTCAGTTAAAAGAACGCCCACTTTACGTGGGCGTTTTGCTTTCATTTGGGACTTTTCCGCGCAGGGATGCCTTTCCGTGGTGGTGTATCGGCAGGCGGGCGGGCTAATTTGGGTTTGCTGCGCCCCCGACTTTTGCTTGAGTGGGCTCTTTTGTTCACTCTCTGGGGTAATTCACGAATCTGGATTACCTCGCGTCGCGTAAACTATCAGTGCGCCTCTGGTCAAGGCAGCGTCGCATGGGCGTGGGCGTGATCCGCGGCACTGTTGGTATAGGGCCACCATCGCGTCAGGAATGTCACTATAGGCGTCGGAAAATTCATGAACTGGACTTGCAATCATGGCGGCAAGTGCTTGATTCTATTACAATTACTTACGCCTGAGCGGCTCTCAATATGGGGTAGGTCGATCATCAAGACCAATAAAAATGAGTGACATGAACGTGCCCTTGCAAACCGGTCAAAAAAGCGAAGCCAGCCATTTGGCTCAGGGCTTGCGCGAGGACTTGTTGCATCACGATCCTTTACTCGACTGCCTGGTGGAGTTGACGCGGATACATGGTCGGCCGAGTACCCGTGCGGCGCTTTCTGCCGGCCTCCCCCTGCCCAAGACCGGATTGCCCCCCTCTTTGTTTGCTCGAGCCGCAGCGCGCGCGGGGCTCTCTTGCAAGATATTGCGCCGACCGCTTCAAAAGATTGATGCCGCGTTATTGCCTGTGGTGCTACTCCTGGAGGGCGATGGCGCTTGTCTTTTGTTGGGATGGGATGAAAGCGGGGAATCGGCAAACCTGCTGTTCCCTGAGGCCGGTCAGGGCGTGGTGGTCCTGCCCCGCGAGCAATTGCTTGCTCGTTATGTGGGCATAGCCATTTTCTCGCGACCGAACTTCCGATTTGACCAGCGGACCCCCGAATTGGGCGACATCCCTCAACGGCACTGGTTTTGGGGGGCCTTCAGAGATCAATTTCCCCTTTACCGGGACATTCTTGCGGCCGCCCTCTTAATCAACTTGTTTGCGCTTGCGTTTCCACTGTTTTCGATGAATGTGTATGACCGCGTGGTACCCAACTTTGCGGTGGAAACCTTATGGATGTTGGCTTTCGGTCTGGTGCTGGTGCTCGTGATTGACTATTTTCTTCGGGTCATGCGCGGTTATTTCGTGGATCTGGCTGGATCCCGAATAGACATAAAGCTATCTACGTTGATCATGGAAAAGGTGCTCGGGATGCGGCTCTCAGATCGCCCCCCGTCGGTTGGTTCCTATGCGGCAACTTTGCGATCCTTTGAGTCGGTGCGGGACTTTATTGCCTCTGCAACAGTGATCGCTGTTGTTGACTTGCCCTTTGCGCTCCTGTTTTTCCTGGTTCTCGGCTGGATTTCCTGGCCACTTGTTATTCCGCCTCTCGTCGGTGTATTTCTTGTCGTTGCTTACAGTTACGTCGTTCAAAACAAGATGCACGCGCTTTCTGAGACCACTTTCAGAGCGTCGGCTATGCGAAACGCTACTTTGGTTGAAACGCTCACTGCGATGGAGGCCATTAAGGCTCACGGAGCAGAAAGTCAGATGCAGGCGAAACTGGAGGACACCGCCGCTTTTCTGGCGCGGGTCAGCGCGCAATTGCGTCTGCTTTCGTCGTCTGTCGTCAATGCCGTTTCCAGCCTGCAACAGCTCATCAACATTGTGATGATTGTGGCTGGAGTTTATTTGATACACGAGGGTTTTTTGACAATGGGCGGGCTTATCGCGGCCACGATGTTGTCAGGGCGAGCTATGGCGCCATTGGGTCAGATTGTGGCGTTGTTGATGCAATATCAAAACGCCAAGACAGCCCTTGCTTCGTTGGAAGATACGATGAAAAAACCGGGGGAGCGCTCTGGGGAGATAAATTTTGTGCACCGACCGGACATCGCCGGAGAGATAGTGTTTGACGATGTGCATTTCAGTTACCCCGGACGTACGCAGGAGGCTTTGCGCGGGGTGTCGTTCAGGATTAAGCCGGGTGAAAACGTTGTTGTCATTGGCCGGGTAGGTTCTGGCAAGACAACTCTGCAGCGGTTGATACTTGGGCTTTATACGCCCTCCATGGGTGCGATCAGTATGGACGGTATCGATCTTCGGCAACTCGACCCCGCTGATTTGAGGCGTAATGTGGGTTATGTTGAGCAGGACGCCATGCTGTTTTATGGGACGTTGCGTGACAACATCGCCATAGCGGCGCCCTACGCAGATGATGGCGCGATCCTGGCTGCGGCAGAAGTTGGCGGCCTGATCGAGTTTGCCAACCGCCATCCTCAGGGGTTCGACATGATCATTGGGGAGCGCGGAGAGTCACTTTCTGGTGGCCAGAGGCAGGGGGTGGCAATTGCTCGCGCGGTGTTACTTGAGCCCCCTGTGTTGCTGCTCGATGAGCCCACGGGGGCTATGGATTTTTCCTCTGAGGCGCAGTTCAAAGAGCGCTTACGCAGCTATGCCAAACACAAGACCATGGTGGTGGTCACGCACAGGAATACTCTGTTGGATTTGGCTGATCGAATTATTGTCATTGATGAGGGGCGCATTGTTGCTGATGGACCGTACGAGCAAGTCATTGAGGCGCTCAAGGCGGGCCGGATAGGGAAAGCTTCATGAATCCACGATGGACCTCATGGATCCGTCCCCTGATCTCGCTTCTGGCTTCGGGCAAGAGGCTGGTTCAGCCGGGCCTTGAGCGCACTTTGGCGTCGTGGCAGCAGGATGACGGACGCATGGATGCTGGTTTTGGTGGCGATGCAGATCGCGCGATGCTGGACCAGGAGCCCTTGCGCGCCCGGATGCTCGTGAAAAGCCTTGGGGTGGTTTTGGTGCTGGCGCTGTTATGGGCTGGTTTGTCGGAGGTCGATGAAATTACCAAAGGCGAAGGCAAGGTAATTCCCTCCAGGCAGTTGCAGGTCATGCAGAGCTTGGATGGAGGTGTCGTTTCGGAGATCTTGGTCCAGGAGGGACAGGTTGTCGAGGCCGGGCAGATACTTGTAAATATTGATACCACGCGCTTCGACTCTTCCGTGAAGGAAAATCGGGTGCAGTATCTGGCGCTGTTGGCCAAGGCGGCGAGGGTCCGCGCGCTCGCTGAGGGCGTGGCGTTCATACCTCCGCCGGAAGCGCTTTCAGAGGCGCCCAAAACAGTTCAGGAAGAGGGGCGCGCTTATGAAGCCAGTACGTCCACGCTCAATGCACAACTGGCCATAGCCCAGCAGCAGTTGTCGCAGCGCCAGCAGGAACTTGTCGAAGCGCGAGCAAAGCGGGAGCAGGCTTCCAGGGCCTATGAGTTAACCGCAAAAGAGCTGGGTTATACAAAACCGTTGCTCAAGGACGGTGCCGTCTCGGAAGTGGAATTGTTAAGACTTGAGCGGGACACGGGGCGCTTTCTCGGCGAGCGGGAGATGGCCTCCGCTCAAATTTCGAAAACCCAGGCGGCCGTGGCAGAAGCATCGCGCAAAATTCAGGAGATAACACTGAATTTTCAGAGTGAGGCACGTAAAGAGCTATCCGAAACCCTTGCGAAACTCAATGTGAGCTCTGCAGGTGGAGTCGGGCTTGCGGACAAGGTGGACAAGTCTTCGCTGCGCTCACCGGTCAGGGGTACGGTTAAGCGTCTTCTGGTCAATACCGTGGGTGGTGTGGTTCAGCCAGGCAGAGACATCATTGAAATTGTGCCCTTGGAAGAAAACCTGCTGCTCGAAGCCAAGGTGTTGCCTAAAGATATTGCTTTTCTGCGGCCCGGGGACAGGGCTTTGGTTAAATTCACCGCTTATGATTTTTCCATTTATGGCGGTCTTGAGGCTAAGCTGGAATTTATAGGGGCGGATTCGGTGACTGATGAGCGAGGTAATACTTTTTATACGGTACGGGTACGAACTGAAAAGTCCAAACTCGGTGAGGGGCTGCCTATCATTCCTGGCATGGTGGCAGAAGTTGACATCATCACAGGTCAGAAATCCATACTGTCTTATCTTCTCAAGCCGGTTTTGAAGGCAAAGCAAGCTGCCTTTACAGAACGCTGATCGGCATGGCCGTGCGAAATCAGGAGCCGCAGTGTCTATTTCTTTGCCTCCAAGGTCGCATGCTCCCACGCTGGATCGAGGCCTTTCGGACGGGAAAGGCTGGCAAATTAGATACCGCGCGAGCTAAGGCCGATGCAGCTAAAGTGAGTCTAGTCTGGCTGAGGCTGGAGCAAGGCGTGCCTTTGCAGGTTCAACTGGAACGCCTTGGGCCGCAGTTCGGTCAAACTCCCTGCATTGTTCTCAGTGATCGGCCGACCGACGAGGAAGCACTCGCTGCTTTTTCCGCTGGTGCCCGGGGATATTGCAATACTCACGCTGCGGCGCAGCTGCTGGTTCAGATTGCATCCGTGGTGCTGCAGGGGGGGCTTTGGATTGGTGAGCCATTGATGCAGCGACTGATTGGTGCTACGAGTCGCATTCAGACCACTTCTGGTGCGAGTGGGGGTGAACCCGGCGCATGGTCGAAAAATCTGACCGAACGCGAAAAGGAGGTCGCCAGTACACTCGCTCGGGGTTCCAGCAATAAGGAAATTGCCAAGGCACTGGGCATCACTGAGCGCACCGTCAAGGCCCATGTTGGCGCTATTCTCGATAAGCTCCAGGTCAGGGATCGGCTTCAGCTATCCCTGATAGTCAACGGGCGCACCTCTGAGTCCCGCTGAATTCGGTCTCAGGTAGTACCTCGGTACAATTTTTTTAACTGGCGAAACGGACTACATTGGATCCAATGTAGTAACTCCGTTTGGGATTCGCCATGGCCAATGAAGGCAAAGTTGTCGGTAATGTGGTGGTGCTTGAGGGCATCGCTTTCGCTGAGAACGCAAGCGGTGATCGTCGACAGCTGAAATTTGGAGATCCCGTATTCGAGGGCGACGTGCTCGTCACCAGCACTGGCGCGCGGGTGGAACTGGCATTTGATCAGGGGGGGAAATTCCTTCTTCGTTCTCGTGAGACCGTAACGCTGGATTCGACGGTGTTCGGTAATCTATTGCCTGATGGCGGGAGTGCTGCGCTATTGCCGAGGGTGGAGGAGCTCACCCGGATACTGAATGCCATCAGCGAAGGTAGTACGCTTGACAGGCTTTTGCAGGAAACATCGTCGGGTGTAAGTCCTTCTTCAGGTGTCGGTACCTCGGGCATCAGGTCTGACGATGGCAATAACTTCGTTCAGTTGTTGAGGACGGCGGAGGCGCTGGCACCGCTGACATATGAATACACGTCCCTAGACAAGGCGGTGTTGGGATATTTGCCTGACGGAGCTGCGGATGCAGGCGTTGTCGCGTCTGGTACTTCTGCTCTGCCTGGGTCGGTTCTTGATCAGCTTGCTTTTGGGGCGTCCGCTGCTTCTGCTTCTGCTTCTGCTTCTGCTTCTGCTTCTGTGGCTGTCGGCGCTACTGTTTCTGCCGCAGTAGTCGCTCCGACCCTGGGCGGCAATGCTGTCAAAGCGTTGACAGAAGGTAATGCGGTGCTTGCCACAGGAGGCGATCTCGCCGTCACCGTCATAGCCCAGACCGGCACGGCCGGCACCTACGGCAGCTTCGTGATCAACGCCGCCGGTGTGTGGACCTACACCACCAGCAGCGCCCTGAACAACCTGAACGCCGGCCAGGTGGTGACCGAGGTCTT
>CALRQX020000005.1:0-181137 GCA_943370435.1 Kapaibacterium sp. (SeqCode)
CGCGCAAAGCGCGTCATCGCCGGACTACGCGGCGGTCATGTTTGCACGCGAGAGCAGCACACGCGGCCAAATGAAGTCCCCCTCCATCGCCCAGCGGGGCGAGGGAGGGGTTAGGGGTGGGAGTGGGGAGTTAGACCCTACTGTCCAGAACGAGCCGGGGACGCAGCGTGATGCCGATAGCAGTTACAAGGTGTGGGTGCGATCACCCACTGCAAACCCCATCGCCTGCCAGCCATTCCAAGGACAGGCGGGTGAATCAACCACAAAGGCGATCACCTTGAACAACTCCCCCATCTCGTGCTCATTGACGAGTTTCTGCACCATGGCCCGCTCGGCCAGCGGCGCATCGTCCATGCCGTCAAGCAGGCCGCAGTTCAGCAGGAAGCGCGCCTGGCTGGTGTAGCCCAGCACCTGCAGGCCGGCGTCCTGCCCGGCCAGCGCGATGCCGCTGAAGTTGACGTGGGCGGTGATGTCTTTCTCGCCCACATCCTGCAGCGCATCGCTATCGGCCAGGTGGCCGCGGTGGCACATGACCGTGCCCATGCTGCGCTGCGGGTGGTAATACTCGCGCTCGGGAAATCCGTAGTCGAGCAGAAATACCGCACCGGCCTGCAGCCGGTCGGCCAGGGTGGCCATAAAACCTTGGGCCTGGGGGTGGATTTCGGTCAGGTAATCGTGCTGACCCGCCACTTCCATGGGCGGACGCAGGGGAGTCGGCTGGTCAGCAGTCACAAACATGCCGTTCTGAACGGCCACGCCGCGTTCGTGCCAGACACCGCCCACGCGGGCCAGCAGCTGCACCGGCATCGCGTCCAGCACCTCGTTACCGACCACCACGCCCTGCATCTGCGCCGGCAGCTCACTGGCCCAGTGAACCTTGTCACCCCAGGCCGCCAGGTGTTCACGCTGCCTGGCCTGCAGAGCGCCGGACAGATCGACGATGGTGTAACGCGTGATTTGCGGCCCCAGCGCCTGCAGCAATTGCCCCGCCAGCGCGCCTGACCCGGCCCCAAACTCCCAGACTTCGTGGGTGTCGGTGGCCTGCAGGGCCTGCGCCACCTGGCGCGCCAGCGCCAGGCCAAAACGCGGCGACAGCTCGGGCGCGGTCACAAAATCGCTGCCGGAACCCGGCATCAGGCCGAATTTGCGCGAACCGTGCGCGTAGTAGCCGAGGCCAGGGGTGTAAAGCGCCAGGGCCATGAAGCGGTCAAAACCCATCCAGCCGCCTGCACGGATGATGGCCTCCTGAATATGCGCGGCGAGGGGGCTCGTTAAACTAGGGGGTGTCGTCATCGGGATGTACTCACCGCCGAATTGTCGGCGATTGCCGTGCCGCTACGCCCCCCACTGTCCACTTCATGCCTGCAGCCTCTCCCGCCCCTGTTGTTCTTGTCACCGGTTCCGCCAGAAGGCTGGGCCGCGAGATCGCGCTGGCGCTTGCAGCCGGCGGCTGGCGGGTGGCCGTGCATTACCGCAGTTCAGCCGAAGATGCTATTAAAACGGTAGCTGATTGCGCACAACTGGCAGGGGCTGCGGAGCATTTTTGTTGTGATCTGGAGGATGAGGCGGCGGTTCGTGCTTTGCTGCCCCGGGTGGTCCGGCATTTCGGCCAGGTCGACGCGGTGGTCAACAACGCCTCCACCTTTGAACACGACAGCGTGGCCAGCTTCAGTTTTGCCGCGCTGGAAAAACACCTGCGCAGCAACACCGGCGCGGCGATTGTGCTGGCCCAGGCGCTGCACGCCCATGTGCTGGCTCGGCAGGCCACCGGCACCGTGGCCGGGCCCACCGGCCGGTTTGCGGTCATCAATCTTCTGGACCAGAAACTCTGGAACCAGAACCCCGATTTTTTCAGCTACACCCTGTCCAAGGCGGCGCTCGAAGCGGCCAACACCATGCTGGCCATCGCGCTGGCGCCGCAAGTGCGCGTGGTCGGTGTGGCCCCGGGCCTGACCCTGACCAGCCATCTGCTGAGCGACGAAAAATTCGAGGCGCTGCATAAACTCGCGCCGCTGGGCCGTTCCTCCAGTTCGCTTGACGTGGCCGCCAGCGTCAAATTTGCGCTGGACAACGCCTCCATCACCGGCACCACGCTGCTGGTCGATGGCGGCCAGCACCTGATGAAATTCGAGCGTGATTTCTCACTGATGTGAGCGCGTATTCCTACACACGCACCGAAGGCCGATACCCAAGATGTTCAATACCAGTGGCAAGCAGATACTGACCCTGACCGGTTTGCGTTTTGACGCCAACCTCGGCATTCTGGATCAGGAAAAAACCGCTCCGCAGCCGATCCAGGTGGATGCCGAGCTGAACCTGGGCACACAGCCCCTGCTGCCCAGCGACGACGACATCCACCATGTGCTGGACTACCGCAAGGTGCGGCAGATCATCATCAACGAGTGCCGGGCTGAACATGTCAACCTGCTCGAAAGCCTGATCGGCAAGCTGGCACACCGCCTGATGCTGCTGCCCGGTGTACTGGGGGTGCGTGTGAAAATTGCGAAGCTTGAAATTTTTGATGATTGCGAAGTGGCGATTCGCGTCGAGACCGGCCAGTGGTGAACCTGATGGATGAAAAATCATGAGTGCTGTATTGAACGACCTGAAGAGTGACGCCGTGAATGACGTGCAGGCCCCGGCCAAAGACGGCGTCAAGATCGAGCGTGAGGAACACAAGCTCGAAAAACGCCTGTGCCGCGAGGTCGGCCGCGCGATTGTCGACTTCAACATGATCGAGGAAGGCGACAAGGTCATGGTCTGTGTGTCCGGCGGCAAGGACAGTTATGCCATGCTGGACATCCTGCTCAAGCTGCAAAAACGCGCGCCCGTCAAGTTCGAGCTGATCGCCGTCAACCTCGACCAGAAGCAGCCGGGCTTTCCTGACCACATCCTGCCGCAGTACCTGGAAAAACTCGGCGTGCCTTTCCACATCGAAACCCAGGACACCTACAGCATCGTCAAACGCGTGATTCCCGAGGGCAAAACCATGTGTTCCTTGTGCTCGCGCCTGCGCCGCGGCATTTTGTACCGCGTGGCTGGAGAGCTGGGCGCCACCAAGATTGCGCTGGGCCACCACCGCGACGACATGTTGCAGACCTTTTTCCTGAACATGTTTTTTGCCTCGCGCCTCAAGGGCATGCCGCCCAAGCTGGTCAGCGACAGCGGCAGCCATGTGGTGATCCGACCCATGGCCTATGTCACCGAAAAAGACCTGATCAAGTGGGCCCAGGTGCGCGACTTTCCCATCATTCCGTGCACCCTGTGCGGCAGCCAGCAGAACCTGCAACGTGTGCAGGTGGGCAACATGCTGCGCGAGTGGGACAAAAAATTCCCTGGCCGCATCGAAAACATGTTCACCGCGCTGCAAAACGTCGTGCCTTCGCACCTGATGGACGGCAAGCAGCACGATTTCAAGGGTTTACGCAGCACCGGCATGCCGGACCCGGAGGGCGACAAGGCCTTTGACGCGGAAGAATTTTTTGAGCCGGCGCGGCCCGGCCTGGCCGTGGTCGCGCTCGGCTAGGTGCGGGTACTTTTTTGCCTGGAGGCCCCATGAAACGTGCGCTGACAGCTATTTTTTTTGTAGCAACTTTGACCGGTCTGACCAATCTGCTGGGGGGTTGTGCCAGCACCCGGGTGGTAGAAAGCGAGGTCAACAGCTTCGCCCGCTGGTCACCTGCGCCCCCGGCACCGGGCAGCAGCTACCGCTTTGAGCGCCTGCTCTCGCAGCAGCAGCCCGATGCACCGCAGGCGCGCCTGGAGATCCTCGCGCAGGCCGCGCTGGCCCGCGTGGGTTTGCAGCACAACCCGCAGGCTGCTGCCTTCAGCGTGCAGATCACGGCCAGCTCGCAACCCGTGCTGCGCTCACGCTGGGACGGCGGCGCCTATCCCTTTGGCGGGCCGAATATTTTCCTCGGTGGCGGTGTTGGCAGTGCGGTGGGGGTTGGCTTCGGTTTTGGTTTTCCGCTGGGCGGCATGGACACGCCGCTGTACCGGCGCGAGGTCGGCGTGCTGATGCGCGAGTTGCGCAGCAACCAGACGGTGTACGAAACCCGCGCCGTCAGCGAAGAGCCCTGGCTGGACACCGACCCGGTGCTGGCTGCCATGTTTGACGCCGCACTGCGCGGTTTTCCGGTGCCTCCAGCGGGGCCGCGCCGCGTCAATATCGAGATCAAGCCTTGAGCGAGGCGGCGCGTGTCCTGGCGATACGCCACGGGGAAACCGCCTGGAACGTCGACACCCGCATTCAGGGGCAGCTCGATGTGGGCCTGAACGACACCGGGCGCTGGCAGGCCGAGCGGCTGGCGCAGGCGCTGGCCGGCGAGCCCATCAGTGCGATCTACGCCAGCGACCTGGGCCGGGCGCACCACACGGCACTGGCCATCAGTCGCGTGGCCGGGGTGGCGGTGGTGGCCGAACCCGGCCTGCGCGAGCGCCACTTTGGCGAGTTCCAGGGCAAGACCTATGCCGAGATTGAAACCATGCTGCCGGATCAGGCCAGGTTGTGGCGCACCCGCGACCCCGCTTTTGCGCCGCCCGGTGGCGAATCCCTGCTGCAATTGCGTGAACGTGTGGTCGCTACCTCCGAAAAACTTGCAGCGCGCCACCCCGGCGAGCTGATTGCGCTGGTCGGGCATGGCGGGGTGATGGATGTGTTGTACCGCGCCGCCACCCGGCTGGACATCCAGGCACCGCGCACCTGGGCGCTGGGCAACGCCGCGATCAACCGCCTGCTCTGGACCCCCGAGGGGTTCACGCTGGTCGGCTGGGCCGACACCCAGCACCTGGAGGGCGAAGCGGACCTGAAACCCCTGGACGAAACGAGCACCTGATGCACCTGCTGTCTGACATTCTGGGGCGCCCTGCCGCCGACATCGACACGCCGGCACTGGTCATAGACCTGGACGCGATGGAGCGCAACCTGGCGCGCATGGCGGCCTTTGCCGCGCAACATGGCGTGAAGCTGCGGCCCCACGCCAAGATGCACAAAAGTGCCGCGCTGGCCAAATTGCAGATGGCGCATGGTGCGGTGGGCGTGTGTGTGCAGAAAACCTCCGAGGCCGAGGCGCTGGCCGCGCTGGGTGTGAACAACATCTACATCAGCAACGAGGTGGTCTCGCCCTTCAAACTCAAACGCGTGGCGGCGCTGGCGCGTGAGCTCCAGGCGCTGGGCGGGCAACTGGCGATTGCGGTGGACAGCGCCGAAGGCCTGCGGCGGCTGGCGCATGCCATGCACGGGCAGCACAGCGTGGTCCATGTTTTCATCGAGATCGATGTGGGCCACGGGCGCTGCGGCATGACCCCGGGCGAGTCCGCCGTGCCGCTCGCGGCAGAGATCGCCCGGCATGCCACGCTGAAGTTCGCTGGCCTGCAGGCCTACCATGGGCGTGCCCAGCATTTGCGCACGGTCGCCGAAAGGCGCGAAGGTATTGCCGCAGTCATCGCACATGTCGAAGCCACCAGGGCCGCCCTGCAGGCAGCCGGCCACGCGGTACCTCTGGTCACGGGCGCGGGCACCGGCACTTTTGCACTGGAGGCGGCCAGCGGCGTTTATGGCGAGCTGCAGGCCGGCTCTTACCTTTTCATGGACCGCGACTACGCCGACAACGAGCCCGACCCGGCGCAGCCGGTGTTTGAACATGCCTTGTTTGTCAAAAGCCAGGTCATGAGTGTCAGCGCCAGTCATGCGGTGGTGGACGCCGGCCACAAAAGCCACGCCATCGATTCAGGCCTGCCGGCGGTGCACGGCCTGGCGCTGGACTATGCCAACGGCGGCGATGAACACGGCATTGTGCGCGGTGCGGTGCTGCCGGCGCTGGGCGACACGGTCTGGCTGATTCCCGGCCACTGCGACCCGACGGTTAATCTGCACGAGCACCTGACAGGCGTGCGCGGCGGCTTGCAACATGGCACGGTGGAGCAGCTCATCAAGGTCGATGCCAGGGGCGCCCTGACCTGAGTGCGCCCTGATGCGCAAGGGGGACTCAGTCCCTTGTCAGCACCACCTCCCACAGGGCTTTTGACTGGAGGTATTTGCGCGTGACAAAGTGCTCCAGTGACAGTTGCCGCCATCCGCTGCTGAACAGCGCATGGACGGCGGCTTCGTCAAAAAAGCGCTTGGGTTCACCGTCCACAAGAAAGAAGTTGGGCTCAATTTCGGGGTGACCGCTGGCCCCATAGTGATGGTCTTCGGTGGAGTTCAGGCGGCAGAGCAACAAGCCACCCGGGCGCAGCACCTCCCGGACGCGCTCGACGATGGCCCGGGTTTCTTCCCACCCGAAGTAATGCAGGGAGAGACTTGCCAGCACCAGACCGGCCTGTTGCGCCTCCAGGGGGAAAGGGTCGCGGATGTCTCTGCGCGTGATCGTCGCTGACGGCACCCTGGCCCGCGCCACGGCGATGGCCGCTCGTGAAAGGTCAAACGCGGTGACACGCAGGCCGGCCCCGGCAAGGACGACCGTGTCGTCGCCATGGCCACAACCCACCTCCAGCACCGGTCCGTCACCGGCATGGCTGGCCGCCAGAGCCAGCCAGCGCTTGAGCCAGGGGTCGGTCAGCATGCGGGAGACAGACGGCCGAAGTGGAGGGCCAGGTCCTGCGCAGTTCAGTGATGGTGCCCGTGCTCGCCATGCACATGGCGGTGCGCAATTTCCTCTTCGCTGGCTTTGCGCACCTCGGTCACGCTCAGGGTAAAACGCAGGGCCTTGCCGGCCAGCGGGTGGTTGCCGTCCAGCATCACGGTGTCGCCTTTGATTTTGGTGACGGTGAAGGCATGGGTTTGCCCATCATCGCCGCGTCCCTCGAGCTGCCCGCCGACCTTCACGCCGGGCGGGAACTGTGTTTTTGGAATGGTTCGCACCAGGGCTTCATCGCGCAGGCCAAAGGCGTCTGCGGGTTGCAGCTCCAGCGTGGTCTGGTAACCCGCCGTTTTTCCTTCCAGGGCTTCCTCAATTTTCGGCAGCGTGTTGCCATAACCGCCGTGCAGGTAAACCATGGGTGCCTTGCTTTCTTCGAGCAGCTTGCCTTGCAGGTCGCTGACCTTGAAGCGCAGGGTCACGGCGGTGTCTTTTTCGATATTCATGACTGGTGGGGGGTAATGGTGGGAAACGGTTATTTTCGCGCAAAGCCGGATGGGCGCCCGTGCGACCGCTTCAGTTCAACTGCTTGCCGGCTGCGGACGCGAGTGCCGCCGAGATTGAATCGAGCACGGCCGACTCCAGGTTCCAGCAATGCCAGAACAGCTGCACCGGCAACACCTGTTTGGGCGCCACATTGACCAGATGGCCGCTTTTGATCAGGCCGCGTACCAGCAGGTCGGGCAGAACACTGACCCCCCAGCCGGCCAGGGCGGCGCGCAGCTGCCCTTCGGAGCTGGGCACAAACAGCTGGCTCAGCGAGACACGCTTGAGGCCCACGGCCTTGGCGACAAACTCGCTTTGCATGTCGTCCTTGCGGTTGAAGGCGACGTAGGTCAGGGCGCGGAAATTTGAAGCGTCCAGACCCCCCGGCAGGTGGGTTTTGGCGTAAGCCGGTTCCGCCACTGCGACGTAGTTCATGGCGCCGAGTTGCGCCACCTTGCAGCCGCGCAGGGCCTGCTTCAGCGTGGTCACGCAGCCCAGCACATGGCCCTGGCGCAGCCAGTCGTGTGTGAAGTCCTGGTCATCCACAATGATCTCGACCGGCAGACCCTGCCGGACCAGGCCCGTCAGTGCGTCCAGCGCCCAGCTCGCAATGCTGTCGGCATTGATCGCAATCGAGACCCGTTCTTCCTCGCGCACACCCCCCGACAAGCCCGGCGCCAGCTCTTTCAGGTCACGCTCGAGGTCGGCGCGTATCAGGCGCAGCTGGCGTGTGTGCTTGAGCAGCAGCTTGCCGGCTGAGGTGGCTTTCAGCGGCCGGCTGCGCACGATCAGGATGGCGCCGACCTGGCCTTCCAGTACGCGCAGGCGCTGGGAGATGGCCGACTGGGTGACGTTCAGGCGTTGCGCGGCACGCTCAAACCCGCCTTCTTCAACAATGGCAGCCAGACATTCGAGGGCCAGCGGGTCGTACATAAAATTATTAGCCAATCTAATGGTTTGCCAAAGAGTTTAACGAGGCTGTTAATTTGCGGCAAGCCCGGCCAAACTCGCGGTTATGAAAATTATCGTCATGGGCGCCGGCATCATCGGCGTCAGCACCGCCTGGCATCTGGCGCAGCAGGGGCACGATGTGACGGTGGTGGACCGTCAAGGCGGCGCTGCCATGGAAACCAGCTTTGCCAATGCGGCGCAGATCTCGGTCAGTTACTGCGAACCCTGGGCGAATCCGCAGGCGCCGGCCAAGCTGCTCAAGTGGATGTTCCGCAACGATGCCCCGCTGCTGTTCCGGCCCCGACCCGACTGGCGGCAATGGCGCTGGGGTTTGCAGTTTCTGGGCCAGTGCACGGACGCCGCTTTCAGGCGCAACGTCGAGCAGCTGGTGGCACTCGGTGCCTACAGCCATGAGGCCCTGAAGGAGATTGTCCAGGGCACGGGCATTGAATACAACCGGCTGGAGCGCGGTATCGCGCACTATTACACCGACCAGCAGGCGTTTGATTCGGCCGCAGAAGCAGCGGCGCTGATGCGGGACTTCGGCGTCAATCGCCGCGTGGTCAGCCGCAGCGAACTGTTCCAGATAGAGCCCGCCTACCGTTTATTTGCGGACCAGATTGTGGGCGGTACCTACACCGCCAGCGACGAGAGCGGCGATGCACGGGTGTTCACGCAGGCGCTGGCGCAAAGGTGCGAAACAGCCGGTGTGCGCTTTGTCTACGACCACGACATTGTGCGGCTGGAAAAAGCCGGCGATGCCATGGCCTCTGTGCGGCTCAGAAAGCGCGACAGCGGCGAGCAGCTGTCATGGCAGGCCGACGCCTTTGTGGTGGCCTGCGGTTCCTGGTCGGCGCCTTTGCTGCGCACAGCCGGTGTGGACCTGTCCATTTACCCGGGCAAGGGTTACAGCGCGACTTTCAAATTGTTGAAGCCCGAACTGGCGCCCTGGGTCAGCGCCATCGACGATGAGCTCAAGTGTGCGATCAGCCGGCTGGGCGACAGCTTGCGGGTGGCCGGCACGATTGAAGTGGCGGGTTACGGCCTGTCGCTGGATACGCCGTTGGCCCAGGCCAGGTGCCAGATGCTGGCCGATCGGATTGAGCAGGTGCTGCCGGGTGTCTGCGATACCCGCAATGAAGAGCAGGGCGGGCAGCCCAACTTCTGGGCCGGCCTCAGGCCTGCCACGCCGACCAACATTCCTTACATCGGCAAAACACAGGTTGGCAAACTCTGGGTCAATGCCGGTCACGGCACGCTGGGCTGGACCCATGGTGCCGGCTCGGGCAAGGCGCTGGCCGAGCTGATGGCCGGCAGGCGCCCCTTGCCGCCGTTCAAATTTCTTGGCGTGGCCTGATGGCAGACCTGTTCTGGCCGGCTGTGCGACCCGACCGTTCATTCCTACGCCGACGCTGGCGCTTATCCGACAGGGCTTGCCAGCGCAATTCATAGACTGACTGAAGTGTCAGCGCCGCTGGCCTCTTCAACCCAGGAATCCCTATGACCACCGTATCCGACATCATGACCCGCGAGGTCCGCGCCCTCGCTCCCACCGACTCGGTGCGCAGCGCCGCCCAAAGCATGGGTGAACTCAATGTGGGCAGTATTCCAGTCTGCAACGGCAAGAAGCTCGTCGGCATGGTGACCGACCGCGACATCACCCTGCGCTGTGTGGCCGCTGGCCTGGACATCGAAAAAACGCCGCTTTCCGACATCATGAGCAAAGATGTTCAATGGTGTTTTGAAGACCAAACCCTGAGCGAAGTGATGGCGACGATGGCCGGGTCGCAAATCCGCCGCCTTCCAGTGGTGGACCGCGACAAACAGCTGGTGGGCATTTTTTCGCTCGGTGACCTGGCCACCAAAACCGACGACAACAAGGTTGCCTCGGTGTTGCAGGACATTTCCGAGCCGGCAGATTCAGAAATGACCAGCTAGCGCGCCGCGCCGACCGGGTAGCCAGCTCCCGGACGCAGGTTTTGGGGCGCAGCCTGCGTGGTCCTCGTGCAGCAGGCAGAATCAGCGCAACCACACCCTGCCTGCTGTGACGACTCTCCTAAACTTTTCGCCCGCCCATGCCGCTTTGCTGCTCGGGGCCTTGTCGCTGTCGTGCGTCGCTTCAGGCCAGACACTGGCGCCTGTCACCGTCACCGCCACCCGCAGCGAAGCGTCGCCCTTTGAGGTCCCCGCATCGGTGGATGTGCTGGACGGCGAGCGCCTGCGCGGCGATGGCAGGGCCCAGGTCAATCTGTCGGAAAGTCTCGCCCTGATACCGGGGCTGCTCGCGCGCGACCGGCAGAACCAGGCGCAAGACCTGCAGTTGTCGATACGCGGCTTCGGTGCACGCGCCAGCTTTGGCGTGCGCGGCCTGCGTTTGTATGTGGACGGCATCCCGGCCACCATGCCCGATGGCCAGGGGCAGCTTTCGCACATCGACCTGGCCTCGGTGGGTCGACTGGAGCTGTTGCGTGGCCCGTTTTCGGTGCTTTATGGCAATTCCTCGGGTGGCGTGATGCAGGTGTTCACCGAGGAAGGGCAGGGGCCGACGGTGCTGGGCGGCAGTGTGGCGACAGGCTCTCATGGCTTGAGGCGCGCGGACGTCAAGGCCAGCGGCGCCGCGGGGCCCATGGGCTATGTCGTCAGTGCCGGGCGTTTGCGCAGCCAGGGCTTTCGCGCGCACAGTGCGGCCGAACGCGAAGGTGGCAATGCGCGGCTGGACTGGACACTGGGCGACGACAGCAAGCTCAGCCTGCTGGCCAACACCGTGTGGGTAGAGGCCGAAGACCCGCTGGGCCTGAGTCGCGCGCAGTTTGATGCTGCGCCGCGCAGGGCCGACCCGGCGGCCACCACCTTCAACACACGCAAGACTGTCAGCCAGCGGCAGCTCGGTGCGGTTTACGAGCGGAGAATCGATGCCGACAAGCAGTGGCGGCTGATGGTTTACGGCGGAGAGCGCGCTACGACCCAGTTCCAGTCGATTCCCGTGGCGGTGCAGGCCAACGCGCAGCACCCGGGTGGTGTGATCGGCCTGCAGCGCCATTACGGCGGGCTTGATGCGCGCTGGACCACGCGCACCGAGCTGGCGCAGCGTCCGCTGGAAATTGTCGGCGGCCTGGCGTATGACAGCATGGGCGAGCAGCGGCGCGGCTGGCAGAACTTCCAGGGCGCCGCGCTGGGCGTGTTGGGCGCTTTGCGGCGCGACGAAGACAACCGGGTCACCAGCCTCGACCCCTACGTTCAGGCCGGCTGGAAGCCCGATGCGCGCTGGACGCTCAACGCCGGCGTGCGCCACAGCCTGGTGCGCTTCAGCTCTGCAGACAATTACATCGCCGGGGCCAACGGCAATGACAGCGGAAGCGTGTCTTACAGCGCCACCTTGCCGGCGGCGGGTGTAAGTTATGCCGCGTCGGCGCAGTGGCGGGTTTATGCGGCGGCCGGGCGTGGTTTCGAGACGCCGACCTTTAACGAACTGGCCTACCGCGCCGTCGGCACCGGACTCAATTTTTCCCTGCGTCCGTCACGCAGTGACAATCTTGAAACCGGTCTCAAATGGCGGACCCTTCCCGGTGCCGCCACACCCATGGAAGCAACAGCCGCGATGTTTCATACCGCGACCCAGGACGAAATTGTCACGCAGTCCAATGTCGGTGGCCGCAGCACCTTCCAGAACGCCGGCGCCACGCGCCGCCGCGGGCTGGAGCTGGCGGCCAGCATCACGCCCGCGCAGCACTGGCTGGCGCAGCTCTCCTACACACTGCTGGATGCGCGTTACCGCGATGTTTTTGCCTGCCCGGTCAACGTCAACCTGTGTCCGGCCGGCAGTGTCCCGGCTGGCAACCGTATTCCCGGCACCGCGCGCAATACGCTGGCGGCGGAGCTGGGCTGGAGGCCGCCTGCCGGCTGGCGCGCCGGCGTCGATGCGCGCTACCTCGGCAGCGTCGCTGTCAACGACATCAACAGCGATGCGGCAGCGTCTTTTGTCACGTTGGGCAGCCATGTGGGTTATCTGGCCCAGATCAATCGCTGGACCTTGTCTGCAAGCGCGCGCCTGGACAACCTGACCGACCGCAAGTATGCAGGCTCGGTCATCGTCAACGAGGGCAGCGGCCGTTACTTTGAGCCGGCGGCCGGGCGCAATTACGTGCTTTCGCTGGCGGCCAGTTACCGGTTCTAGAGACGCGATGTTTTTCCGGCCTGCCTGTTTCTGCCTTGCCTGCTTGCTGACTGCTTGCTCGCAGCAGGCGCCGAGCTGGGATCATCTGCTCAGCGCAAAAATCAGCGAGCAATACCCCGCCTACACGGTGCTTGCGCCGCAAGGCGGAAAACTGCGCGTGCTGCGGCCGGGTCAGCCCGACAGCGTGATCGAAGTGGGACCGGTGGCGCAGTTCTGCCAGCGCGGCCTGGCCGACTGCAACTACGCGGTCGACCAACTCCTGATTGAGTTGCGCGGGGCACAATAGCCGCTTTGCAGTCGCCTGATTTTTCTTCGCATGCACACCACCGCCCTTGTTCTATTTTCAGGAGGCCAGGACTCCACCACCTGCCTGGCGCAGGCACTCTCGAAATATGAGCGGGTCGAAACCGTGGGTTTTGATTACGGCCAGCGCCACCGCATTGAGTTGCAGGCGCGGCTGGTGGTGTTGCAGCAGATCCGTCTGCAGTTTCCGTCATGGGCTGGCAAGTTAGGCGACGACCATGTGCTGGACCTGGCGGTGCTGGGTCAGGTCAGCGAAACCTCGCTGACGCGCGACACGGCTTTCAAAATGGAAAGCTCCGGCCTGCCCAACACCTTTGTGCCGGGCCGCAACCTGCTGTTTCTGACCCTGGCTGCGGCGCTGGCCTACCGGCGCGACCTGCAGGTGCTGGTGACCGGCGTCTGCGAGACCGATTTTTCAGGTTACCCCGATTGCCGCGACGACAGCATGAAAGCCATGCAACTGGCCTTGTCGCTGGGCATGGACAGGCGTTTTTTGATTGATACGCCGCTGATGTGGATAGACAAGGCCGCCACCTGGGCGCTGGCCGAGGCGCTGGGCGGCCAGGCGCTGGTGGACTTGATCATTGAACACACCCACAGCTGTTACCTTGGCGACCGCGAGCACCGCCATGCCTGGGGTTATGGCTGCGGCCAGTGCCCGGCCTGCGAACTGCGTGCGCGTGGTTTTGTGGCTTACACGCGGGATTCCCTGAGCGCATAAAGCGCCGGCGCGCCCTCGGGCAGTTTTTCCAGCTCCCAGCGTTTGTCGTGAAAGGCCGCCACGGCAGGTCGATGCGCTATTGAAACAAGAGCGCCGCCCGCTTGCCGGGTCTGGGCCAGCAGCCGTTCGTAGAGGGTTTTTTCAGCCGCCTCGTCGAGCGCGCTGGTGGCCTCGTCGGCAAACAGCCAGGCAGGTTTTTTCAGAAACACGCGGGCAATCGCCAGGCGCTGTTGCTCGCCGCCCGACAGCTTCTGGCTCCAGGCGTCTTCATCATCGAGCCGTTCTGTCAACTTGGGCAGCAGGGCGTCTGTCAGTGCCTGCCTGAGTTGATCGTCGCTGTAGCTGCTGGCTGCTTGCGGGTAGGCCAGCGCGTCGCGCAGGCTGCCATTGGGAAAGTAGGGCCGCTGCGGGATGAACATGGCGTTGGCGGGCAGGGCGCTGCGGCCCCGGCTGAAAGGCCAGATGCCGGCGAGCGCCCGGAACAGCGTTGATTTGCCACTGCCCGAAGGCCCTTTGAGCAACACGCTGTCGCCTGGCCCGGCATGTAAGGACAGACCGGCCAGCAAGACCGCGCCGCTGGGCAGGCCCAGTGTCAGATCCTGGGTTTCCAGGTGATTCGCCAGGCCGTCGGTTCCTATGGTATTGATAGCTGTTTGCGCCTGCTGGGCCTGGGCCAGAGCCGTAAAACTCTCTTCGAAACTGGTCAGGCGGTCGGTCGTGGCGCGCCAGGCCGCGAGGCTGCTGTAGTTGTCGACAAACCAGCTCAGCGAGTCCTGCACGCGGCCAAAAGCCGAGGCGATCTGCATCAGCTGCCCAAGCTGGATGGCGCCGCTGAAAAAGCGTGGCGCGGCGACGATAAAGGGGAACACCACCGCCGCCTGGCCGAAGAAGTTGGTGAACCAGATCAGGTTTTTCTGCTTTTTGATCAGGGTCAGGTAGTTGCCGAGCACCGTCGAAAACCGTGTGTCCAGGTGCACCCGCTCAACCGCTTCGCCCTTGTCGAGTGCGATTGACTCGCTGTATTCGCGCACCCGCACCAGGTGGTGCCGGAAATCGGCCTCATAACGCTGCTGCAAAAAATTGAGCCTGATTTGCGGACGCCCGATGTAGTGCGTGATCAGGCTGCCGACCGCGCAATACAGCACCGCCATCCAGACCATGAAGCCGGGAATGGTAAAACTGCTGCCGCCCAGCGTGAAGGCAAAGGGACCGGACAGGCCCCACAAAATGCCGACAAAACTCAGCAGCGTCACCACCGCATTGAGCAGCCCCATGCTCAGCGAGACGGTGTAGGTGGTGAACAGGTTCAGGTCTTCCTGGATGCGCTGGTCCGGGTTGTCGGGCGTGGCGGGGTCGGTGCCCGACTGCGCATAACGCGCCAGCTCCATCTGGTAGAAGGCGTGGTTGGCCAGCCAGCGCTGCAGGTAGTGCGCCGTCATCCAGGCGCGCCAGCGCACCTCCAGCAGCTGTGTCAGGTAAAAGCGGTACACCGCGATGATGATGAAGGCAAACGCCAGGTAGGTGAAGCGGCCCAATTGCTCCCAGAACACCGGCTGGTTTTTCTCCTGCAGCGCGTCGTAGAACACGCGGTTCCAGTCGTTGAGCAGCACCAGCATGTAGACCGCACCCAGGTTCAGCAGCACGATGGCCAGCAGCAGCCCACGTGCCTTCCATTTGTCTTCGGACTGGAAGTAGGGCCTGGTCAGCGCCCAGGCTTTGCGGCAGAAGTCCTGGAAGGCGGCAAACTTGCCGGGCGCGGCGGTTGGCAAAGGCGTCGATGGCATGGGTGTTTTCCTGAAGAAGAGGAACAAAAGCCAGTGTAGTGCGCTGCCTGTCGCTTGCGCGAATGCCTGAAGGCCGCCACACCGCTAGGATGGCTGCATGAACATACCCACGCCTCTCCCTTCCGAAGGCAGCATTGACTGCAGCGTGCGCGGTCCGCTGCTGCTGATTGCCATCAACCGTCCGGCCAAACGCAATGGCTTCACGCCAAAGATGTTCCGCGAGCTCGGCGAGGCCTACACGCGGCTTGACGATGACCCGGCCCTGCGCGTCGGTGTGTTGCACGCGATCGGTGAGCACTTCACGGCCGGGCTGGATTTGCCCACGATTGCGCCCCTGATGCAGCGCGGGGAAAAAGCCGTGCCCCTGGGCCTGGTCGATCCGCTGGACCTGGGCATGGAAGGCTATCGCCGCAGGACCAAACCCATGGTGGTCGCGGTGCAGGGCATCACTTACACGCTGGGCATAGAGCTGATGCTGGCGGCCGACATCGTGGTGGCGGCCGAGGATTGCCGGTTTTCACAGCTCGAGGTCAAACGCGGCATCATGGCCACCGGCGGCGCGACCCTGCGCATGGCCGAACGCGCCGGTTTGGGCAATGCGCTGCTGCACCTGCTGACCGGCGACGAGTTTGGCAGCACAGAAGCCCTGCGGCTGAACTTTGTGCAGAAGGTGGTGCCGGCCGGGCAGGCGCTGGACGAAGCGCTGCGCATCGCTGAAGCGATTGCCGCGCAGGCGCCACTGGCGGTGATGGCCACACGCAAAAATGCGCTCAAGGCGGTGGAGCAGGGCCCGGTCGTGGCCATGCAGGAGTTCATCGCGGTGCAGCAGCGCCTGTCGCGCAGTGAAGACGCGGCCGAAGGTGTGCGCTCGTTTGTGGAGAAGCGGCCGGCGAAGTTTCAGGGCCGCTAAGCTGTCTGTCATCCCGGACCTGATCCGGGATCCATTTCTGCTGCAGCCGTTTTGCGAGGCGGGGTCATGGCGGATCAAGTCCGCCATGACCAGCTCACTGCTCAGGACAACTGGTTTGACACGCCGCTGACCACATGGCCCGAGGGCACGTGTTGCGAGGCTGAATCCACATGGCCGGTCTGGTCGTCAAAGAAAAAGTCGGGTTCAAATTCGCGCAAAAATTCGCCCTTGGCCAGACCGCCGAGGAACATCGCTTCATCGACCTCGATGTTCCAGTCCATCAGCGTGCGGATCGCGCGCTCATGCGCCGGCGCGCTGCGCGCGGTCACCAGGGCCGTGCGTATGCGCATGTGGGAGGTGCCGACCTGCTGCAGCCGGTGTAGCGCTTCGAGCAGCGGCTTGAAAGGGCCGGCCAGCAGCGGTTGCGCGGCCTTGTCGCGCTCATGCGCCTGAAAGGCCGACAAGCCGTGCGACTGGAACACACGTTCGGCTTCGTCGGAAAAAATCACCGCGTCGCCGTCGAAGGCAATGCGCACTTCATGCGGGTGTTTGTCGCTGGCATGGGCCGACTGCGGATAGACCTGCGCCGCCGGGACCCCGGCTGCCAGGGCATCTCGCACGTCGCTCAAGTGGGCCGACAAAAACAGGTTGGCGTGCAGCGGTTTCAGGTAGCGCCAGGGCGCCTCGCCGCGGTTGAAGGTGCCGCGCTGGATGGCCAGGCCGTAGTGCTGGGCCGAGCGGAACACGCGCATGCCCGAGACCGGGTCGTTGCGCGAGAGGATCACCACCTCGACGCGCTGCGCCAGCCTGGCGACAGGAGAGGTCTCGTCCGGGCTGGCAGGAGCGTTGTTGAAGGCCAATAACTTTTTGACCAGCGAAAAAGCCACGCCGGGTTTGGCCGGGACATCGAGCCGATCCAGCTGCAGCTGCATATAGGCCGCGTCTTTTTTGGCGCCGGGCGCTGGCACTTGCACCAGGCCCTCTTCAAACACGCGGTTTTCTTCCTCAAAGTCAAACAGCGCGCGTGACGAGATCGCCACCACCAGTTGTCCGTCCAGAGTTGCCGCCATGATTCACCTGTTTGCTGCGCGAGATAGCCTGGGTACCTGCCCGCGATTATTCACGGACAAGTTCCAGTGTGCGCCATTGCCCGCAGGCTACACCATCGCGCGGCCACTGGTCGGGGCGATTGACCTGGCGCACGCCGCTGGCCACCAGCTCGGCCGCCCGGATGATGCCGGCGTGGGTGATCCAGACGGTATCGGTGGCCTGTGGCAGCTCGTCAAAAGCCTGCGCCACGCGCGCCATCACCGCGCCCACGCTGTCGCCGTGGCCACCCACCGCATGGGCGGCAAAATTGGTGGTCCAGGCTTCGAACTCGCCCAGGGGGATGTCGGCCCAGGGCCGGCCTTCCCAGGCGCCGAAGTTCATTTCCTGCAGGCGGGCATCGGTTTTATAGACCAAATCGGGCCGCAGCTCAATCACCGCCTGTGCCAAATGCTCACATCTTTGTAGCGGCGATGTGCTGATGCAGGCCCCGGCCGGAAGCGCCGCGGCGAGGTCGCGGGCACACTCGAGCGTGACCTCGGGGCCAGCCGGCACGTCCAGCAAGCCGTAGCAAGTGCCTGGCGGGAACAGCACCTGCGCATGACGAACCAGCCAGAGCCTCATAGACTAAAGGCCAGGCCAAGGTAAAAAGCGATTTCGCAAACCTGCTGTGTGGCGCCCAGGCAGTCGCCGGTAAAACCCTGCAAACGGCGCGTGAACAGCCGTCCCATCCACAGCAGGGCGATCACTGAAAAACTGCAGGCCACTATCAAATTAGTAGCTGTCAGCGCAATGCTGACAAGGGCCAGGGCCAGAAAACACCATGAAAAAGCAAGCCCCAGACTGGGCCAGGTGATCTGGTCGGCCAGCGGTTTGGATTTGGAGCCGGCGGCATCACCGACATGCGGCAGGACGCGAATCAGCAGCAGCGGCAGCGTGCGCGAGACCACATGGGCGGCGAACAGCGCGGCTGCAACCAGCCAGCCGCCAAAAGAGGCTTCCCCCATGGCGTCTTCGCTATCGGCCATTGCGCCCTCTGCGCTGCCCAGCAGGCCCAGCAGCGCCACCTTGCTGAGCAGCGCCAGCACCAGCGCCAGCGCGCCATAAGCACCCACGCGCGAATCCTTCATGATCTCCAGCGCGCGCTCACGCTCGGCGCTGCCGCCCAGCCCGTCAGCCACGTCGGCCAGGCCATCTTCGTGAAAACCGCCGGTCAGCAGCACCGTGGCCACGGTGGACAGCACCGCCGCCACCAGCGCGGCAAACGGGGAAGGTGGCAGCAGTGCCAGCAGCAGGGTGTAGACGCCGGCAGCGACGGCGCCCACCAGCCAGCCTATGCCCGGAAAATGCGCGGCGCTGGCGCGCAGCATGGCCGGGCTGTAGCCCACCCATGCCGCCAGCCGCCCGGTCACCGGGATGCGGGTGAAAAACTGCACTGCCAGCAGGTAGTGGCGAACAAATTGACCCATGCTCAGATTTCGCCGCCGGGCCGCCCCAAGGCGAAAAGCGCCCCCTCGGGGGGCAGCGCAGTACGCGAAGCGATCAGCGTGGGGGCTTGAGTGCTCCCGCTGACCCCGGCCGACTCGAAACTCGCCATCTCGGCCATGAACAGCGCCGCCGATTGCAGCAGCGGCCAGGCCAACAGGGCGCCCGTGCCTTCGCCCAGGCGCAGGTCCAGGTCCAGCAGCGCGGTGGCCTGCAGATGGGCCAGCAGCAAGTGGTGGCCGCGTTCGGCGGAGCGGTGGCAAAACACCAGGTAGTCCTTTGTTGCCGGTGCCAGGCCACAAGCCACCAGGGCGGCGGCGCCGGCAATAAAACCATCGACCAGCACCACGCGGCGCTCGCTGGCGGCTTGCAGCATGGCGCCCGCCATCATGGCAATCTCAAAACCGCCGAGCGCGGCCAGCACCGCCAGCGGCTCGCGGACGCCGGCATGGCGGGCCAACGCGCGCGTCAAAACCGCCTGTTTGTGCGCGAGTTGCGCATCGTCCAGGCCGGTGCCGCGCCCGACCACATCAGCGAGCGGCAGGCCGGCCAGCCGGGCCAGCAGCAGGGCGGCGGCCGAGGTATTGGCAATGCCCATTTCGCCGAAAGCCACCACGTTGCCGGGCAGACCGCGCACGACCGCCATGCCGGCCTGCAGCGCCTGGCCCGCCTCTGCCAGTGACATGGCGGGGCCGTTACAGATGTTGTGGCTGCCGGCGGCGATTTTGCGTCTGAGCAACTGCGGGTGGTCGGCCAGGTCGGCGGCGACACCGGCGTCCACCACCTGCAGGGCAAAACCGTGCTGGCGCGCAAACACATTGATGGCGGCGCCGCCGGCCAGCATGTTGCCCACCATCTGCACCGTCACAGCTTGCGGGAAGGCCGATACGCCCTCAGCGGCAATGCCGTGGTCGGCGGCAAACACCACCATTTGTGGGGCTTCGAATTTCAGGCTGTCGCTGCGCTGGATCAGGCCGATTTGCAGCGCCAGGCGTTCCAGCTGGCCGAGGGCGCCCTGGGGCTTGGTTTTGTTGTCGATCTTGTGCTGCAGGCGGGTTGCCAGTGCGCTGTCCGCAGTGGCTTCAATCGCGGGCAGGTGAAGTGTTGTGTTGTCGGTCATCGGTGATTTGCTGGAGGCACGCGGGACAAAAGCAGGAGGCCTTTGCAGCGTCGCTGCCTGTTGTGGAATTGTCAGTGGGAACCGGCATCACATGGGGCAGCTTGACGCACCAGCATTGAGCGTCATTGCCCACCATGCCGCAGCGAAAGGCCGCACCGCAGCGCGGGCAGGAGGAATTGGGTGGCACGGATGCGCCTGCTGCGGTCATGAAAAGGCCTCGTCAGGCCTGCAAAAACAGGCGGTAGACCGGGTTATCGGTTTCTTCCACATGCGGGTAGCCGAGGGTGTCGAGAAAGGCCTTGAAAGCCTTGTTGTCGGCCCTGGGCACCTGCAGGCCCACCAGGATGCGGCCGTAGTCGGCGCCCTGGTTGCGGTAATGGAACAGGCTGATGTTCCAGCCCGGCTTCATGGCGCCCAGAAACTTCATCAGTGCGCCGGGCCGCTCGGGGAACACAAAACGCAGCAGGCGCTCGTCTCGGGACAGCGCGCTGTGCCCGCCCACCATGTGGCGGATGTGTTCCTTGGCCAGGTCGTCGTGCGTCAGGTCCAGGGTTTTGAAACCGTGTTTGCTGAAGTTGTTGGCGATTTTGCTGCTTTCACCCTTGCCGTGTGTGGTCAGGCCGACAAACACATGGGCCTGGCTGGCATCGCTGATGCGGTAGTTGAACTCGGTCACGCTGCGCGGGCCGCCCGGCAACTCGCCTATCAGTTCGCAAAAGCGCCGGAAACTGCCGCGCTCCTCGGGAATCGTCACCGCAAACAGCGCTTCGCGCTCCTCGCCGACCTCGGCGCGTTCGGCGACAAAACGCAGGCGGTCGAAGTTCATGTTGGCGCCGCACAAAATGGCGGCGTAGGTTTCGCCTTTGGTCTTGTGTGTGGCGACGTACTGCTTGATGGCTGCCACACTCATCGCGCCGGAAGGCTCAACGATGCTGCGGGTGTCGATGAACACGTCCTTGATCGCGGCGCAGACGGCATCGGTATCGACCGTGATGAATTCGTCGACGAGGTCGCGGCTGATGCGGAAGGTTTCCTCCCCGACCAGCTTGACCGCCGTGCCGTCGGCGAACAGGCCCACATCGGGCAGCGTGACACGTTTGCCGGCACCGACCGACAGCGCCATCGCGTTCGAGTCGTTCATCTGCACACCGATGACCCTGACTTCGGGACGCACGGCCTTGATGTAGTTGGCCACGCCGGAGATCAGCCCGCCGCCGCCTATGGCGACAAACACCGCGTCGAGCGAACCTTTGCCTATGGTCTGGATCTGGCGCAGGATTTCCATGGCAATCGTGCCCTGGCCGGCAATCACGTCCGGGTCGTCGAACGGGTGCACAAAAGTCAGGCCGTTTTTCTTTTCCAGCGTGACCGCGTGGGTGTAGGCGTCGGAGTAGCTGTCGCCGTGCAGGATGACCTCGCCACCGAAGGATTTCACGGCATCGACCTTGACCTGGGGTGTGGTCACCGGCATCACGATGACCGCGCGTGTGCCCAGCTTGTGCGCGCCGAGCGCCACGCCCTGCGCATGGTTGCCGGCCGAGGCGCAAATCACGCCTTTCCTGAGCTGGGCCGGGGTGAGGTGCGCCATCTTGTTGTAGGCCCCGCGCAGCTTGAAGCTGAACACTGCCTGCTGGTCCTCGCGCTTGAGCAGCACGGTGTTGTGCATGCGTTTGCTCAGGTTTTTGGCGGGTTCCAGCGCGGACTCCACCGCGACGTCATACACACGCGCCGTGAGGATTTTTTTCAGATAGTCGGCCGGGCTCAAGCCGGCGGCTGAGGACGCGCGGGCGGTGGCGGAGGTCAGGCGGGGGGCGGGTTTGGGAGGGGTGGGCATCATTTTTCTCGCAGCCCGACATCATAGTGGGCAAGAAAAAAGGCCCAGACCTTGCGGTCTGGGCCTGTAAATCCACCCTTTCAGGGATGGAGGAGACAAGCGGTGGCATGAAACAAAGCTGGGTTCATGCGATGATTTCAGTATAGCGGAGGCATGTTGCACCGCAACAATGTTTTGTTGCGAAAAATAAACAGCGGCCTCTAATTTTTGCCAAATATGTCGGGTTATGGGGGTGAAGGATGGAGTGCACAGTGAGCTGGACCGGTGCCCATGCAAGCGCAGGCGATGCGGCATCGGGTTCTCCCATGGGTTTTCTGGCGACGACGGGCAGTGGGCATACGCTGCTGATGGATGGCGCGCCGGACGCGGTCAAGCCGGAAAACGGCGGCGCCAATCTGGCGCCGCGCCCCATGGAGACGGTATTGGCCGGCACGGGGGGGTGTACCGCCTACGACGTGGTGCTGATCCTGAAACGTGGTCGCCACGATGTGCGCGGCTGCACGGTCAGGCTGACGTCCGAGCGGGCCGAGACGGACCCCAAGGTGTTCACCAAAATCCACATGCATTTCACCGTGACCGGGCGCGGCATGGCTGCCAGCGTGGTGGAGCGTGCGATTGCCATGAGCCATGACAAATACTGCTCGGCCACCATCATGCTCGGTAAAACCGCCGACATCAGCACCAGTTTTGCGCTGGTCGAAGCCTGATTCAGGTGTCGAAGAGGGCTGCAGCCCTTATTTGGTGAGCATGAGCAGCTATTAAAAAAATAGCTGCCTAGATGTAGTGCGCGGTGCTGGTCATGACTTTGGCGGAAGCCCGCATCAGTGCCCTAACGGGACCGGGCAGCGCCAGAGCACCCGCGCCTTGCGCCTCCTGCGCATGCCTGGCCTCATCGTCCTTCATTTGCGCCACGATGGCGCGAGAGGCATGGTCGCCTTGTGGCAGGCGCTCCAGGTGGCTGGCCAGATGCGCCTCGACCTGGCGCTCGGTTTCCACCACAAAACCCAGGCTGGCCCGGTCACCGAGACGGCCGGCCAGCAGACCCAGCCCGAAAGCACCCGCGTACCAGAGCGGGTTCAGCAGCGAAGGATGCGCGCCCAGCTCGTCCAGCCGCTCACGCGTCCAGGCCAGATGGTCGCCCTCTTCCCTGCTGGCGGCCAGAAACTGCTCCCGCAGCAGCGGATTGCGGGTACTGAGAGCCTGTGAGGCATACAGGGCCTGCGCACAGACCTCGCCCACATGGTTGACCCGCATCAGGGCGCCGGCCAGCGCCTTGTCGGCCGCGCTCAGCGTGGTGTTTTGCCCGGCCACGGTAGGGCAGGCGCGGCTGGCGTGGGGTTTGGCAAACAGGGTGCGCAGGGCGCTGTCGGCGGCGTTGAGGAGGGTGTCCATGGAGGTAATGGCCCTTGGGTTGGCAAAAATGGAGACAGGAAGCGAGTTTACCCAGCGGGGCGTGGGGCGCTGCAGATTTCCCCGGCAGCTGGTCACCCGCGTCTGCCGGCCTGTCCGCATTCCGGTCGGGGCCTGAATGTGAATTTGTTGCAGGGGTGCAACGGAAATGGATTTATCAGGCTATTTCCTTTGCGAAAGCTCGCAGCCTCTGGTGCAATACATACAACTTCCTAAATGGAGGTTGGCCCGGGGATCCAAATCCTGGAGCCCTATGTTTAACCTTGGAGAAACTCGCAATGAAAAAATCCCTAGTCGCTTTGGCTATTCTGGCTGCTGCCGGCGTGGCTTCGGCCCAGTCTTCTGTGACCCTGTTCGGCGTTGTTGACGCAACTTACGCACACGGCTCCGGCTCTGGCGTTGGTTCTTCCAGCAAGAGCCAGCTGACCAACTCCGGTTACAACTCCAGCCGTATCGGCTTCCGCGGTACGGAAGACCTGGGCGGCGGCATGTCTGCATCGTTCTGGCTTGAGGCTGGTGTCAACAATGACAACGGTTCTGGCGCTGCCACCAACCTGAACAACCAGGCAACTGGCACGGGCGCAGCTACTGCCGGTACGCAAGGTCTGACCTTCAACCGTCGTTCGACCGTCAGCCTGGCCAGCGGCCTGGGTGAACTGCGTCTGGGCCGTGACTACAGCCCACAGTTCTGGAACCAGACCGTGTTTGATCCGTTCGGCACCAATGGCGTGGGCACCACCCAGACCCTGAATTCCGGCCTCGGCGGCCTGACCGCTGTTCGCGCTTCCAACTCCATCGGTTACTTCCTGCCAGGCAACCTGGGCGGCTTCTACGGCCAGTTTCAGCATTACCTCGGTGAGAACAACCAGACCGGTGTTGCTACTGAAGACGACGGCAAAGGTTCCGCCATTCGCCTCGGCTACGCCAATGGCCCTGTGAACGTTGCCATCGCAACTTCCAGCACCAAGTACGCTCAGACTGCAGCTGTTGCCGCTGTTCTGCCAGCACAAGGTGTGACCGGTGTTTCCGCTGACACGCCTGCTTCCGCAGCTGTGGCTGCTGGTGGCGGCAACGTCAAGTCCACCAACCTCGGTGGTTCCTATGACTTCGGCGTTGCTTCGCTGATGGCTTTGGTGACCCGTGACCGCGTTAGCTCTGCTACCTCGGTGACCGGCAAAGGCGCTTTGATCGGTGGCCTGATTCCCCTGGGCGCTGGTCAGATCCGTGTGGCTTACTCCACCTACAAAACCAACACAGCAGCCGCTCCAAAGTCGAAGAAAATCGCTCTGGGTTATGTGCACAACCTGTCCAAGCGTACGGCTCTGTACACCACGTTTGCTCGCGTGACCAACAGCGGTGGCGCAAGCCAGGCCCTGAACGGTGCCGTGACTGCAGCGAACGCACGTTCGACCGGTTACGACTTCGGTATCAAGCACTCCTTCTGATCGGTGGCTGGCCTTGCGTCAGCTTCTGTGAAGAAAGTTTAAAAAGCCGCCTTCGGGCGGCTTTTTTTATGGAGGGATGAAAAATGAGGCGGGTCGCTGTATGCAAAACTCAATAATCAGGCGTGGCGGGCAATGGCTGCTGGCTTTCCTGGGCCTGATGCTGCTGGCGGGTTGTTCGGCGCTGCAGTCTGGAGCGGCTGATTCCACCGTCGAACCTGCCCTGGCTGCGACGCCCTGGGCCCAGGCGCCATTGGGCGGTCATGCGCCGGTATGGCGGCATTACAAATTGCCGGGCAAGCAACCGAGCCGGTTCAGCTACATGCGCCAGGACGGCCGCAATGCCATGGCGGTCACATCTGCATCTTCTGCCAGCATGCTGCGCCAGGCGCTGCGTATCGAGCCCACCGAGCTGACCAGTGTGCGTTTCTCGTGGAAGGTGCCCGAACTGATTGCACAGGCCGACATGTCCTTGCGCGAAGCCGACGATTCCCCGGTGCGCATCGTGCTGATTTTTGAAGGTGACCGCAGCAAGTTCTCTCCCAAAAATGCCATGTTGTCCGAGCTGGCCCGCAGCCTGACCGGCGAAGAACTGCCTTACGCCACCTTGATGTATGTCTGGTGCAATACGCGCCCTGCAGGCAGCGTGATTGTCAACCCGCGTACGGACAGGGTTCGCAAGCTGGTGGTCGAATCCGGTGCCGGCAAACTCAAGCAGTGGGTGGATTACGAGCGCAACATCCGTGCGGATTACGAGACTGCTTTTGGTGAAGCACCCGGCGCTCTGGTGGGCATTGGCATCATGACCGACAGTGACAACACACGGTCCAATACCAGGGCCTGGTACGGGCCTGTCACTCTGGGTGCTGTCGCGCAGACCAGGTAGCCATCGCCCGGCCCGGGAGTTGCTCACCAGCTCCTGCCCTCGGTTCTCTGTGCCTGCCTGGTGCGTCAGGTTCTGTTTTTTTCAGGGGAAACCCCTTGCTGGTGCGCCGGGGGCCAGTTGTATATTGGTCGCTTCCTTTTCTGAGAGAAACCCATGAAATTCCATCCCCTTCTGATGGCCGCTGCGGCAGCCACTGCTTTCGCCCTGGCGCCAGCCCAGGCCAAGACCTTCAAATGGTCGAGCGCCAGCGATATCCCGACTTTTGACATCCATTCGCAGAATAATGCGCTGGGCAACGGTGTGCATGCAGCTGTTTATGACTCGCTGGTTTATTACAACAGCCGTACTTTCAAGGTGGAGCCGCAACTGGCAACGTCCTGGCGTGATGTTTCTCCCACGCAGGTGCGCTTTACGCTGCGCTCTGGTGTGAAGTTCAGCGACGGTTCGCCGCTGACTGCCGACGACGTGGTTTTTTCGCTCACACGCGCCACGGCCAAGACCTCCAACTACGCGGTTTACACCCAGGGTATTGACAAGGTGGTGAAGGTCAATGATTCCACCGTGGACATCATGATGAAAGGTCCGAACCCGGTCCTGCTCAACCAGTTGACCGAACTGCGCATCATGAGCAAGGCCTGGGCAGAGAAGAACAAATCGACAGAGCCCAAGGACATTCGCGCCAAGGACGAAACCTTTGCGCACCGCAACGCCATGGGTACCGGGCCCTACACCGTCAAGGAGTGGCAACCGGACCAGAAGCTGGTTTTGGTGGCCAACCCCAACTACTGGGGCAAGAATGAATCGAATGTGACGGAGATTGTCTACACCCCGATCAAGTCGGAAGCAACCCGTGTGGCAGCCCTGCTGTCGGGTGAAGTGGACTTCATCCTCGATCCGAGCACGCAGGACCTGGGCCGTCTGCGCAGCACCGCCAATCTGAAGGTGATCGACGGTATCGAGAACCGCACCATCTTCTTCGGCATGGACCAGTTCCGTGATGAACTGCCTGGCTCCAACATCAAGGGCAAAAACCCGCTGAAAGACCAGCGCGTGCGCATGGCGCTGTACCAGGCCATCGACATTGCAGCGATCAACCGCGTCACCATGCGCGGCCTGAGCCAGCCGACCGGTGCACTGGTGGCGCCGCAGGTCAATGGCTGGACCGAAGGTGTGCACAAGCGCCACCCCTACGACCCGGAGGCGTCCAAAAAGCTGCTGGCCCAGGCAGGCTACCCCAATGGCTTCGAGGTGGACTTTGCCTGCCCGAACAACCGCTACATCAACGACGAGGAAATTTGCCAGGCGGTCACTGCGATGTGGTCGCGCGCCGGCATCAAGGCCAAGCTGCGCACCCTGCCGCTGGTGACCTACTTCCCGATGATCCAGCGCTTTGAGGCCAGCATCTACATGCTGGGCTGGGGCGTGCCGACCTTTGACGCGCTGTACAGCCTGCAGTCACTGACACGCAGCCTCGGTACCGGCGGCGACGGCAACTACAACGTGGGCCGCTACAGCAATCCGCGCATGGACTACATCGTGGACCGTGTGAAGGCAGAAACCGATCTGCCGGTGCGCAACCGCCTGCTGACCGAAGCCTTGCAGCTGTCCAACGACACCGTGTCCCACATCCCGCTGCACAACCAGATCATTCCCTGGGCCATGAAGAAAAACATCGACGTGGTGCATCGCGCCGACAACCGGCTTGACTGGCGCCTGATCAAGGTGAACTGACAGCCAGCGCTGCGCGCGGGCTGACGGTGCAGTCAAACAGGGGCCCACAGCGGCCCCTGTTTTGCGGGACTTTCTTTAAGTCTAAAGGAAATCCCGGTGTCGGCATGGTGCTTGCTCTGCTAGCATGGCTGCTCCCCTGAAAAACCAAATCGATGTTCGCTTTTATTCTCCGTCGCCTGTTTCAGGCTGTGATCGTGATGACCACTGTGGCCCTGATCTCTTTCATGCTGTTTCAGTATGTGGGTGACCCGGTGGTGTTTTTGCTGGGTCAGGATGCGCAACCTGACCAGATTGCGCAGTTGCGCGCGGATCTGGGGCTGGACAAGCCCTTTTTTGTGCAGTTTGTTTATTTTCTGGGCAACGCCGTGCAGGGTGAATTCGGCCTGAGCCTGCGCCAGGGCGCCAAGGTGTCGCGCCTGATTGCAGAGCGCTTTCCGGCCACGCTGGAGCTGGCGCTGGTGGCCGCCGTCATGGCCCTGGTGATCGGTGTGCCGATGGGTGTGTATGCAGCCTTGCGCCGCGGCACGTTCCTGAGCCAGGTCCTGATGACCGTATCGCTGTTGGGTGTATCCCTGCCGACATTTCTGATCGGCATTTTGCTGATCCTGTTTTTCTCGGTGGGCCTGGGCTGGTTTCCGAGTTTTGGCCGTGGCGAGGTGGTGAAAATGGGTTGGTGGAGCAGCGGCCTGCTGACGGCCAAGGGCTGGCACCACATCGTGTTGCCGGCCGTCACGCTGGCCATCTTCCAGCTCACACTGATCATGCGGCTGGTGCGTGCCGAGATGCTCGAAGTGCTGCGCACCGATTACATCAAATTCGCGCGCGCCCGGGGCCTGAGCAACCGGGTGATTCATTTTGGGCATGCCCTCAAAAATACGCTGGTGCCGGTGATGACCATCACGGGGCTGCAGCTCGGCGGCCTGATCGCCTTTGCCATCATCACCGAAACCGTCTTTCAGTGGCCGGGCATGGGTCTGCTGTTTATCCAGGCCGTGACGTTTGCGGATATTCCGGTGATGGCCGCCTACCTGTGCCTGATCGCGCTGATCTTTGTCGCGATCAACCTGGTGGTCGATCTGCTGTATTTTGTGGTCGATCCGCGCCTGCGCGTGGGCAAGGCCGGGGGGCATTGATGCTGGCGCCCCGTTCCGCCCCGGTGCTCCAGGCCAAAGGTCGCGCTTTCGCGCAGATCAGCGAATTTCACCCCGAGCTCACTGCCTTTCGGCGCGACCTGCATGCCCACCCGGAGCTTGGCTTTGAAGAGGTGTACACCGCTGCCCGTGTCAAGGAAGCGCTGCAGCGCTGCGGTGTGGACGAGGTGCATACCGGCATAGGCAAGACCGGGCTTGTGGCTGTGATCAAGGGCCGGCAGAACAGCAGCGGAAAAATGACGGGCCTGCGTGCCGACATGGATGCCCTGCCCATGACCGAGCACAACGAGTTTGCCTGGAAGTCGTCCCGCTCCGGCTTGATGCACGGCTGCGGCCACGACGGGCATACCGCCATGCTGGTGGGTGCGGCGCGTTACCTGGCGGCCAGCCGGCAGTTTGATGGCACGGCTGTGCTGATTTTTCAGCCTGGTGAAGAGGGTTTTGCGGGCGCACGCGTGATGATTGAAGATGGCCTGTTTGAGCGCTTCCCGGTGCAGGCGGTGTACGGCATGCACAACTGGCCTTCGATGAAGCCGGGTGTGGTGGGCATCAACCCCGGACCCATGATGGCAGCCGCCGACCGTATCACCATCGACATCGCCGGGCGCGGCGGCCATGGCGCGCACGCCTACATGACGGTGGACCCGGTGCTGGTGGCGGCGCACATCATCACGGCGGTACAAAGCATTGTGTCGCGCAACGTCAAGCCGATTGACAGTGCGGTGATCAGCCTGTGTGCCATGCAGGCCGGTGACATGGGGGCATTCAGTGTGGTGCCGGGCAAGGCCACGCTGGTGGGCACGGTGCGTACCTTCAACCCCGAGGTGCAGGACCTGATAGAGCGCCGGCTCCATGAGCTGTGCAGCGCCGTCGCCCTGGGTTTTGGCGCGACGGCCACGGTGCACTATGAGCGCATCTACCCCGCCACCATCAACTCGTACGACGAAGCCATGTTCGCGGCCGACGTGGCCGAATCACTGGTCGGCAGCGATCATGTGGTGCGCGACATGGAGCCCAGCATGGGGGCTGAAGATTTCTCTTTCATGCTGCAGGTCAAACCCGGCGCCTACATGCGTATCGGGCAGGGCGCCGAAAACGGTGTCGGCAGTTGTTTCCTGCACAACACCCGCTACGATTTCAACGACGACATCTTGCCGATGGGTGCAGCCCTGCACGCCGGCCTGGTGGAGCAGTCCATGCCTTTATCCGTGTAGAACCCAGACATCCCACCAACAGGAGAATTCCATGAACTTCAAGAAAAATGCCACCCTGGCCCTTATCGGTGCTGCGCTGACCGCTACTACTCTTGTAGCGTCTGCCGTGACCTTGCGGGTTGCAAACCAGGGCGATGCACTCGCCATGGATCCTCACTCCCTGAACGAGTCGCTGCAGCTGTCGGTGCTTGGCAATGTGTACGAACCGCTGGTCACGCGTGACCGCGACTACAAGCTTGCCCCGTCCCTGGCCACCGACTGGAAGCAGACATCACCAACGGTCTGGCGCTTCAACCTGCGCAAGGGCGTGCAGTTTCATGACGGCACACCTTTCACTGCGGACGATGTGATCTTCAGCTACGAGCGCGCCAAGGGCGAGGGTTCCGACATGAAAAGTTATGTCGGCCAGATCAAGGAAATCAAGAAAATCGACGACCACACCATCGACTTCATCCTGAACAACCCCTTCCCCATCCTGCCCGAGCTGTTCACGCAATGGCACATGATGAGCAAGAAATGGTGTGAGACCAACCAGGCGACCAGGCCTGTGGATCGCCGCAAAGGCATTGAAAACGCAGCCTCTTTCCGTGCCAATGGCACCGGCCCCTTTCGCGTGCGTGAGCGCCAGCCCAGTATCCGCACCACGTTTTCGCGCAACGGCAATTACTGGGGCAAGATTGATGGCAATGTCGACGAGGTGGTCTTCAATGTGATCGGCAATGACAGCACCCGCGTGGCGGCATTGCTGTCCGGCGAAGTGGACGTCATGGAGCCGGTACCGGTGCAGGACGTGTCCCGTATCCAGGGCAATGCCAAGCTCAAGGTGCTGCAGGGCCCTGAATTGCGCGTGATCTTCCTCGGCATGGACCAAAAACGTGACGAGTTGCTGTTTTCCAGCGTCAAGGGCAAAAACCCCTTCAAGGACAAACGTGTTCGCCAGGCCTTCTACCAGGCCATCGACATCGAGGCCATCAAGAGCCGTGTGATGCGTGGTGCCGCCACGCCGCAGGCCGTGCTGCTGCCGCCGCAGGTCAAGGGTTTTGCGCCTGATCTTTCCAAGCGCCTGCCTTACGACGTGGAAGCTGCCAAAAAACTGATGGCTGACGCCGGTTATGCCAGCGGCTTTGAGCTCAAGATGAATTGCCCGAACGACCGTTATGTGAACGACGGCGAAATCTGCCAGGCGGTTGCGGCCAACCTGTCGCGTATTGGTGTCAAGATCAATCTGGAAGCCGAAACCAAGGGCACGTATTTCCCCAAAATTCTCAGCCGCAACACCAGCTTCTACATGCTGGGCTGGACCGCCAGCACGGTGGATGCACACAATGTGCTCTACCCCATCATGTCGACGCCGGGCGACGGTGGCCGCGGTCAGTTCAACCTGGGCTCCTACAGCAATGCGCGGGTGGATGAATTGACGAATCTGGTCGCGTCCGAGACCGATGACAAGAAACGCACCGACATGATCCGCGAAGCCCTGAAAATCCATCAGGACGACGTCGGTCACCTGCCTTTGCACCAGCAGGCCATCAACTGGGGCACCCAGAAGAGTATCGAGCTGGTTCAGTGGCCCGACAACGGCATGCCCTGGAAATTTGTCAAAGTCAACAAATAACCGGGTGCCATGACAAACGCGCTATCCCGGCTGTGGGACGGCGACATCGGCTACAGCTTTCGCACCTCTCCGGTGGCGATGGCTGCGGCCGCAGTCGCCCTGATCTGTATTTTTTGCTCGGTGTTTGCGGGATTTGTGGCGCCGCACAACCCGTTTGACCTCACCACGCTGGAGCTCAGCGACGCCCGCTTGCCCCCGGCCTGGTCGGCGGAGGGCTCTTCCAAATACCTGCTTGGCACCGACGACCAGGGTCGCGACATCCTGTCGGCCCTGATGTACGGCGCCCGCGTGTCGCTGGCGGTCGGTTTTGCCTCGGTGGTGCTGTCGGTGCTGCTGGGTGTAGGTCTGGGCCTGGTCGCCGGTTTCTACGGCGGCTGGATCGACTCGGCCCTGATGCGCCTGTGCGACGTGATGCTGTCTTTTCCAGCCATTCTGGTGGCCCTGCTGATTGCCGGCGTTGGGCGGGCGCTTTTCCCGAATGCGCAGGACTCGCTGGCGCTGGGGGTGCTGATCATCTCGATCACGCTGACCGGCTGGGTCCAGTACGCGCGAACCGTGCGCGGCTCAACGCTGGTGGAACGCAACAAGGAGTATGTCCAGGCCGCGCGTGTCACCGGTGTCACGCCGCTGCGCATCATGCGCCGTCACGTGTTGCCCAATGTGATGGGTCCGGTGCTGGTGCTCGCCACCATCCAGGTCGCCACCGCCATCATCACCGAAGCCACCTTGTCCTTTCTGGGCGTGGGCGCACCGCCCACTTCCCCTTCGCTGGGCACGCTGATCCGCATCGGCAACGACTATCTGTTCTCCGGTGAATGGTGGATCACGGTGTTTCCGGGCGCCATGCTGGTGACCATTTCGTTGAGCGTCAACCTGCTGGGTGACTGGTTGCGCGATGCGCTGAACCCGAGGTTGAGGTGACACCCCCGAAGCGGCCTTCGGCCGCCTCCCCCTCGAGGGGGCGCCACCTGCGGCCCGGCAAAGCCGGTTCCGCGGTGGCCGCTTGAATTGATCGAGAAACTCATGAGCCTTTTACAAGTCAAGAACCTGATCGTCGAGTTTCCTGGCCGACGCGGTACCCTGCGCGCGCTCGACGACATTTCCTTCGAGATCGCGCCCGGTGAAATCCTCGGGGTGGTGGGTGAATCGGGGGCCGGCAAATCGCTGACCGGCGCCGCCATCATTGGCCTGCTGGAGCCTCCGGGCCGCATAGGCGGCGGGCAGATCCTGCTGGAGGGCCAGCGCATCGACAATCTGGCTTACGAAGACATGCGCCATATCCGCGGCCGCAAGATAGGCGCGATTTTCCAGGACCCGCTGACCTCCCTGAACCCGCTGTATTCGGTCGGCCGGCAATTGACAGAAACCATCCAGGCGCATTTGCCGGTGAGCAATGCTGAAGCGCGCCAGCGCGCCATTTCTTTGCTGCAGGACACCGGCATTCCCGCCGCCGAGCAGCGTATTGAGCATTACCCGCACCAGTTCTCCGGGGGTATGCGCCAGCGCGTGGTGATCGCCCTGGCGCTGGCCGCCGAACCCAAGCTGATTGTGGCGGACGAGCCAACAACTGCGCTGGACGTGTCGATTCAGGCGCAGATCATCATGCTGCTCAAAAACATCTGCAAAAAACGCGGCGCTGCCGTCATGCTGATCACCCACGACATGGGCGTGATTGCCGAGACCTGTGACCGGGTGGCCGTGATGTACGCGGGACGTATTGCCGAGATCGGCCCGGTGCACGAGGTGATCAACCATCCCTCGCACCCCTACACCGCAGGCCTGATGGCCGCGATTCCCGACATCACCATGGACCGTGAGCGGCTCAACCAGATCGACGGCGCGATGCCGCGCCTCAATGCCATTCCGGCCGGTTGCGCTTACAACCCGCGCTGCCCCCAGGTGTTTGACCGCTGCAGGCAGGAGCGGCCGGATCTGCTGTCTGCCGGCGCGACCCGTGCTGCCTGCTGGCTGCATGGCCTTCCCGTGGGAGTATCCGCATGAGCAGCGCCGCCCCCCTGGTGCAGGCGCACGACCTGGCCAAGACTTTTGATGTTTCACCGCCCTGGCTGAACCGGGTGCTGGAAGGCAAACCGAGGCTGATGCTGAACGCCGTGGATGGCGTGAGTTTCGAGATCGAAAAAGGCAAGACCCTGGCCCTGGTCGGTGAGTCGGGTTGCGGTAAAAGCACGGTCGCGCGCCTGCTGGTGGGTTTGTACGAACCCACGCGCGGCGGACTGACCTTCGACGGGCAGGACGCGCATGCGGCCTTCAAGACGCCGCAGGGCCGGCAGTTGCGGCGCCGCATCCAGATGATTTTCCAGGACCCGTACGCCAGCCTGAATCCGCGCTGGATTGTGGAGGACATTGTGGGCGAGCCGCTGCGCGAGCATGGCCTGATTACCGATGAAGCCGAACTTGAAGCGCGAGTTGGTGAGTTGCTCAAATCGGTGGGGTTGTCCCCGCTGGACATGGTCAAGTACCCGCACCAGTTTTCGGGCGGCCAGCGCCAGCGCATCTCGATTGCGCGCGCGCTGGCAACCGAGCCGGAATTTCTGGTGTGTGACGAGCCGACGTCGGCGCTGGACGTCAGCGTGCAGGCGCAGGTGCTCAACATCATGAAAGACCTGCAGCGCGAGCGCGGCCTGACCTACCTGTTCATCTCGCACAACCTCGCCGTGGTGCGCCACGTCAGCGACCAGGTGGGCGTGATGTACCTGGGGCGGCTGGTTGAGCTGGCCGACAAGCAGACTTTGTTTGCCGCGCCGCGTCATCCTTACACACGCATGCTGCTGGACGCGATTCCGAAAATGCACGACACCGGGCGTGCCCGCACACCGGTACAGGGCGAAGTGCCCAATCCCTTGAGCCCGCCGACCGGCTGCACCTTCCATCCGCGCTGCCCCCATGTCAACGACCGTTGCCGCGCAGAACGCCCGCAGCTGCTGACCATCCAGGGCGTGAAGATTGCGTGTCATGCGGTGGAAGAGGGACGCATCTAGTTGCTATTGTTTTGGTAGCTGCTTGCGCAATCCCTGCAAGGGCTGGAGGCGGATTTCATTGATAAAAACCGGACATCCTCCGTGAGGCATCACGCTGCGCCTAGGGTTCGCCTTGGACAGTAGGGCCTGACTCCCCACTCCCACCCCTAACCCCTCCCTCGCCCCGCTGGGCGATGGAGGGGAACCTCATTTGGCCGCGTGTGCTGCTCTCGTGTGCAATCATGACGGTCTGTTGGGATTCCCGTCCTTGAAGCGCTGCGCGCTTCCTGCACTCGGGATGAATTCGGTATTCGGGAGTTTGTGTTTTGTCTTTTCCCCCACCCGTCGGGCTGGGCCGAGGAGCGCAGCCGAAAACGGATCAGGGCGAGCGATTGTCTGAGCGCAGCGAGTTCGAGCTCGACCCCGTTTTCGGCGAGCACCGCAGGTTGCCCCGGAGCGCAGCGAAGGGGACCCAGACCATCGGGTCGCCTTCTCTTTGCTTACTTTCTCTTGGCGAGACAAAGAAAAGTAACTCGCCCGCCGGGGCGAGACCCGGCATGTATGAAGCATCTACAAAGCTACAGTTAACGAAGGCTTCAACAGGTTCAGTCAGAAAAGAACCGAAGAACCTCAAGCGTACCGCTTGCTCCTCAAATTATTCTTCATCTCCCTGAACAGCGGCTGCAGCGTGTCGCCGCCAATGCGCAAAGCCACGGTTGTCGCCAGGATGTCGATGATCATCAGGTGCAGCAGCCGCGAGACCATGGGGCTGTAGCGGTCGTAACCCTCGGGGTGGTCGGCGGCAAGATGGATGTGCCCTGCGGCAGCCAGCGGTGAACCGCTGGCAGTGATCACGATGGTGGTGGCACCGTTTTTGCGTGCAATCCCTTCTGCATCCAGCAGGTCGCGTGTGCGCCCCGAGTTGGAGATGATCACCACGCAGTCACCCGGCCTGAGCAGCGACGCGCTCATGACCTGCATGTGGCCGTCGCTGTAGGCGATGGCATGCACGCCAAGGCGAAAAAATTTGTGTTGCGCGTCCTGCGCGACGATGCCCGAATTGCCCACGCCGAAAAACTCAATGCGCCTGCCCTGTGTACAGGCTGCCACCAGCGCCGATGCGGCTTTCTCGACCAGCGCTGAACTCGCGTCATTGCGGTACTTCAGGAAGGCGGCCACCGTGTTGTCGATCACCTTGACCATCACATCACTGGTTTTGTCGTCGGCATCCACGCTGCGGTGGATGAAAGGCACACCTTCGCTGACGTTGCCGGCCAGTTTGAGCTTGAAATCCGACAACCCGTCGTAACCGACGCTGCGGCAAAAACGGATGACGGTGGGTTTGCTGACATGTGCCCGTGCCGCCAGCTCGGTCACCGGCAGGCTGGCAAAAGCCCGCGCGTCGCTCAGCAGCAGCAGTGCCACCCGTTGCTCGGCCGGTGCCAGTGAGGGCAGACAGGCCTTGATGCGCTCTAGCACTCTTCGCTCCAGCAGTAGCCGTCTTTGGCAATCATCCCGCTCGCCGCACTGGGCCCCCAGCTTCCTGCCGCATACGGCCTGGGTCCGGTGGTGTCCTGCTGCCAGGCGTCGAGGATGGGCTCGACCCAGCGCCAGGCTTCTTCCTGTTCGTCGCTGCGCACAAACAGGTTCAGGCGGCCGTCGATCACGTCGAGCAGCAGGCGCTCATACGCGCCCACGCGTTCGGCGCCAAAACGTTTGTCAAAGTCCAGATCAAGCTGTACCGGCACCAGCGTCTGGCTGGCAGCGCGCGGCCCGGTACGGTCGTCCTGGCCCTGGGCCAGAAGGTGCAGCTCCAGCCCGTCTTTCGGCTGCAGGTTGATCATCAGCCGGTTGCCTGCGCCCTGCGCTGATTTGAAAATGGCATGCGGTGTGGGGCGAAAGTTCACCTCGATGTGTGCATCGCGCTCGGCCAGCCGCTTGCCGGTACGGATGTAAAAAGGCACGCCGGCCCAGCGCCAGTTGGCAATTTCGGCGCGCAGCGCCACAAAGGTTTCGGTCTGGCTATGGGGGTTGACGCCGGCTTCCTGCAGGTAGCCGGGCACGGCTTCCCGATTGATATTGCCGCCGGCATACTGACCGCGGATCACATGTTGCTTGAGCGTCTCGGGTGTCCAGGGCTTGAGCGAGCGCAGCACCTTGAGCTTTTCATCGCGTATTGCATCGGCGTGGGCGTTGATCGGCGGCTCCATGCCAATCGCGCACAGCAGTTGCAGCGCGTGGTTTTGCACCATGTCGCGCAGTGCGCCGGTGCTGTCGTAGAAGGCGCCGCGGTTTTCAACACCCAGCTCCTCGGCAATCGTGATCTGGATGTTGGCAATGGTTTCACGCCGCCACAGCGGCTCAAACAGCGAGTTGCCAAAACGCATGGCAAACAGGTTTTGCACGGCGGGTTTGCCAAGGTAATGGTCGATGCGGAAAACCTGGTTTTCCGGCAGCACGCGCAGCACCGCTTCGTTGATGGCCCGGTTGGACGCGAGATCGTGACCCAGCGGTTTTTCCAGCACCACGCGGGTTTGCGGGCCGTTCAGCCCGACCGCGGCCATGTTTTCACACACTGCGGTGAAAAGGGAGGGCGCCGTGGCCAGGTACATCACCACGGTATCGGCCTGACGCGATTGAAGGGTTGCCGCCAGTCGCGCGTAGTCATCTGCCTGCGACAGATCCATGCGGACATAGTGCAGCAGCGCCGCAAAACGCTGGAACTCATCTCCGGTGGGACGTTTCGAAAGATCGACGCTGTCAAACCGCGTCCGGATCAGCGAGCGGTACTCTTCATCGCTCATGCTGTCACGGCCCACCCCCAGTATCCGTCCTCCCCCGGGAAGAGAGCCATGGCGGAAAGCCTGAAACAGCGCGGGCAACAACTTGCGCCACGTCAGGTCGCCCGTGCCCCCAAACAGCACCAGATCAAAGCTCATTTGTTGCTACTTTCTTGGCCACATGTAATAAAGTTTCACATTTTTTTGCCATAATGGTAACTCAATCAGGCCGTGGTCTTACAGGGCGCCTGGAACGGTCAACTTACACTTTCTGCATGAATCAACTCGAAGCCCTCAAACAGTTCACCACCGTTGTGGCCGATACCGGCGACTTCCGGGAACTCGGCACCTTCAAGCCGCAGGATGCGACCACCAACCCTTCGCTGATTCTCAAAGCAGTGCAAAAGCCCGCTTACCGGCCTTTGCTGGAAGACACGATGACGCGGTTCCGGGGCCGTGCCCTGGACGAAACCATGGACCGCCTGCTGGTGCGTTTTGGCTGTGAAATACTGTCCCTCATTCCCGGTCGGGTATCGACGGAAGTGGATGCCCGCCTGAGCTTCGACAGCAACGCCACCTTTACCCGCGGTGAACGCATCGTTGAGCTTTACCAGGCCGAGGGCATTCACATCAACCGCGTGCTGATCAAGGTGGCCGCCACCTGGGAGGGCATAGAAGCGGCTCGCCGGCTCGAAGACCGCGGCATCCACACCAACCTCACGCTGCTTTTTTCATTCTGCCAGGCGGTCGCCTGCGGGCAGGCGCGGGTGCAACTGATTTCCCCGTTTGTCGGGCGCATCTACGACTGGTACAGGAAGTCAGCTGGCGCAACCTGGGACGAGGCCGCCAGGTCAGGTGCCAACGACCCCGGCGTCCAGTCGGTGCGCGAGATCTTCCATCATTTCAAACATTTCGGCATACCCACTGAAATCATGGGCGCGAGTTTTCGCAACATCGGGCAAATCAAGGCGCTGGCCGGGTGCGATTTGCTGACGATCAGTCCGGAACTGCTGGGGCAGCTGGCTGCCAATGACGCACCGCTGCAGCGCGCCCTGGATGCCGATGCTGCCCGGGGGCTTGATTTGCCAGCAGTCAATTTTGACGAAGCCGGTTTTCGCTACGCACTCAATGAAGACGCCATGGCCACCGAGAAACTCGCCGAAGGCATACGTGCGTTTGCCGCGGATGCCGTCAAGCTCGAACAACTGATGCTTGCCGCATGAGCGCCCAAACCCGCCCCCGCTGTGACCAGACCCCGGCCTGGGCTGCGCTGCAGTCCCAGTTTGATGTTTGCGGAAAAAAGTTTGATCTGCGAGAGGCGTTCGCAGCCGATTCCGGACGTTTTGCAGAATTCAGCCAGGACGCGCCCCATGTCTTCGCTGATCTTTCCAAAAACCTGATCGATCCGGTCAGCCAGGACCTGCTGCTCGATCTGGCCCGCCAGTGCGGGGTGGAGCAACACCGTGATGCGATGTTTGCCGGCGAGAAGATCAACCGCAGTGAAGACCGCGCCGTCATGCACTTCCTGCTCAGAGCGCCGGCGCCAACCGGCAACACAGGGACATCGCCCATGCCTGAAGACATGGCGAGCGAGCTTGTCCACGTGCATGAGGCGCTGGCCGCCATGTTGGCCTACGCGCAGCAGGTGCGACTGGACGAGGCCATCACCGACATTGTCAATATCGGCATCGGTGGTTCCGACCTGGGCCCCAAGATGGCGGTGTTGGCCATGGAAGAATTCCGTATCCCGGGCAAACGTTTTCATTTTGTGTCCAATGTCGACGGGCTGGAACTGGCGAGTGTTCTGGCGCAGCTCAAGCCGCGCAACACGCTGTTCCTGATCGCGTCCAAAACCTTCACCACCGCGGAAACCATGATCAATGCCCGGTCCGCCAGGCAATGGTTCGAGGCGCAGGGGGGGACGGATATTGCGCGGCACTTCGCGGCACTGACCAGCAACGTGGCCGCTGCCGAGGCATTCGGCATCAGCACCACCTTCGGATTCTGGGACTGGGTGGGCGGGCGTTATTCCCTCTGGTCAGCCATTGGCCTGCCGCTGGCGATCGCGATCGGGGCCAGTGGATTCAGGGAACTGCTGGCGGGCGCGCATGCGATGGACCAGCACTTCCGGACCGCGCCGCTGGCGCGCAACCTGCCCGTACGGCTGGGCTTGCTCGATGTCTGGTACCGCAATTTCCACGGTTTCACCAGCCGGAGCATCGCGCCCTACAGCAGTGCCTTGCGCCGCTGGTCGGCCTACCTGCAGCAGCTCGAGATGGAAAGCAACGGCAAGCGGGTGGATCTGGACGGTCGGAGCCTGCCGTACGCCACCGCCCCTGTGCTCTGGGGCGATCCCGGAACCAAGGGTCAGCACGCTTATTTCCAGATGCTGCACCAGGGCACGGATGTGGTTCCGGTCGAGTTTGTGGCGATCAAAAAAGCCGGCCATGACCTGCCCGGCCACCATGGCCTGGTGCTGGCCAATGTGCTGGCGCAGGCGCAGGCCCTGATGCAGGGCCAGGAAGATGCGGGGGGCCACAAACATTTCCCCGGCAACCGTCCCAGCACCGTCCTGCTGCTGGAAGAACTCAATCCCGCGAGTTTTGGCGCCTTGATTGCGCTGCAGGAGCACCGCGTGTTTGTCAGCGGCGCCATCTGGGGCATCAACAGCTTTGACCAGTGGGGCGTCGAGCTTGGCAAGGTGCTGGCCAGGGATATCGAGTCGCGCCTGAAAACCGGCGATGTTGCGGGGCTGGACGCCTCGACTGCGGGACTGTTGCGAAAACTCGCATCGGCCTGATTCGCTGGCGCGGTTGCCGGGTTATATTTGCCCCCCGCGATGTGGGGGTGGCGAGTCTGCCTGACTTATCATGGCGTGGGGAATTTGCCCTCGCACACTCCTGAGGAGGAGAAAAACATGAACTTCGGTCAGGCCATATCGAGCTGTTTCGCCAAATACGCGACTTTTTCCGGTCGCGCTTCACGTTCCGAATTCTGGTGGTTCTTCCTGTTCCAGATTCTGGTTTCGATCGGCACGTCGTTCCTTGGGGACCTGATCAATGGATTGGCGGCTTTGGCCCTGCTGCTACCAGCGTTGGCGGTAGGTGCTCGCCGCCTTCACGACATCGGCAAAAGCGGCTGGTGGCAGCTGATTGCGCTGACGGTGATCGGCATTTTGCTGATCATCTACTGGGCCGCTCAACCCAGTGCAGAGGGTTCCAACGGGTACGACCAAGCCTAGACCTCATCATCTGGCGCATGGAAAAGGGTCCCGGCATGAAAATGCCGGGACCCTTTGTTTTGGACCGGTTGTACCCGGGCGGTTCAGGCCGCGATCCGCTGCGGCATGTTGATGGCGTCGGGGGGAGCGCTGCCATGTAACACCGCAATAATATTGTTGGCAGCACTTTGTTCGATGGCTATGCGCACGCTGTGCACGGCAGAGCCGATATGAGGTGTGAAAATCGTGTTCTCCTGCACCAGCAGGTCGGGTGAAACGAACCGTGGCCTGTCTAGCAGCTGCCAGTCCTCGCAGCCGAACACGTCGGCTGCGTAGCCACCTATGTGCCCAGACTTCAAAGCCTGTGTCACCGCCGACTCGTCCACCACAGAGCCGCGCCCCACGTTGATGATGAGCTGACCGGCCCTGGCCTGTTCAAGCTGCTGCTTGCCAATGAGGTGACGGGTCGTGGCTGTCAGCGGGGCCGCCAGAAAAAGAAAGTCGGCCTGTCTGACTGCAAGGTCAAGCGAAACCATCTCGATACCCGAAGGCCTGGCGTCAGGGTCTACGCCCAAGGTGCGTGCACAGCCAAAGCCCGCCAGTCTTTGCACAATCGCGCGACCCACCTGGCCCAGCCCGACTACGGCCACGACTGAACCGTGCAAACCGGTTCCGTAGAAATGCGTGCGCCAACCTGCAAAATCGCCCGAGCGCACGTAGGTGTCGCCATGCCGCACATGCCGGCCCAGCGCTATTGCCAGTCCCATGGCCAATTCTGCTGTCGGCTCGGTCAGCAGGTCGGGCACGATGCTGACCCATACCCCGGCCTGGGTACAGGCCTGTACGTCGTAGTTGTCGTAACCCTTGAGCGCGCAGGCCACAATTTCGAGTTGGGGTGCGGCACGCAACAAGTCCATGTCGATCTGGTCGGTCATGAAGCCCATGATGGCTGTGGCCTTGGCCGCCCGCCTGATCACTTCCAGGCGAGGCCAGGGCTCAGGGCTGTTATTCATCTCCAGGTCCCCATGCGCGGACAGGCGGCGCTGCACATCTTCATGAATGCGTTGGGTAACCAGAATTTTCGGGCGATTGCTCATTGAAATGCTTGTGGGACAGGGTTATTTGAGTTTGCGGCGCAAGGCGGCGCCTATGCCGTCAACCACCAGCACGCAGGCCAGGATCGCCAGCAATATCGCCGATACCTCGTCGTACTTGATGAGTCGCAGCGCAGCCATCAACTCGAAGCCGATGCCGCCCGCGCCGACAATGCCCAGCACGGCGGAAGCGCGGAAGTGGTACTCCCAGCGGTAGATGGTGATATCGGCCAGTTGCGGCAGCACCTGCGGCAGCACGGCGTGTGTGATGACCTGCAGGCGGCTGGCACCTGCGGCAGTGGCCGCTTCCAGCGGCCTGGGATCCACATGTTCAATCGATTCGGCATAAAACTTGGCCACCATGCCCATGGAATGCAATGCCAGCGCCAGCACCCCGGGCAGGGCCCCAAAGCCGACGACGGCCACGAAAAGAATGCCGAGAATGATCTCCGGCACCGAGCGAAATGCGGCCAGAAAGACGCGCGTGATGCGGTATACGGCGGCGTTGGGCGTGGTGTTGGGTGCTGCCATCAGAGCCAGGGGCAGCGAGAAGACGACAGCCAGCGCCGTGCCGGCAATCGACATCGCCAGCGTATCCAGCAAGGGCCTGATCCAGCTCTGCCAGCGGGAAAAATTGGGGGGCACCATTTCCGAGGCGAGCTGCGCTACCGCAGGAGCGCCTTCGATAAACCGGGCCAGGTCAAAAAAACCGGTGATCCACAGTGCGGCCAGACAAACTGCGACGATGCCGGCCACCAGTCTTGCCTGACGCCATGTTTGTTGGCGGGCACGCGCCAGAATGTCCGCGTGGCGCCCGGCTGTCAGCGTGCCTGTCACTTGGTTTTAGCCAGATCGAGTTTGAGCAGGGTGGCGGTCTCGCGCAGCACGTCATACGCCTTGTCATCCGTGGCGGCAAAACCGTCGATACGAAAGGCTTTGAGCACTTCCTTGTCTTTCATCGTGAGAAAAGCAGTGCGAATCGCCTGCTTCAGGCCAGGCGCCAGGTTGCCCTGCATCACCATCGGGTAATTGGGAATGGGCGCCGACAGGTCCAGCTGTACCACTTTGCTGGCGTCTATCGTGCCTTTGGTGACCAGGGTGTCGAAAATCGCCTTGGAGAGCGCGCCGGCCGGCACCTGGCCTGCCTGTACGGCACGCGCCACCGCGTCGTGAGCCCCCAGATGTACGGGTTGGTAGTCCTTGCTGCCGTCCAGCCCCGCTTTCTTGAGAAGGTGCGCACGCGGCGCAAGATGACTCGATGTGGAGGCCTGGTCGCCAAACGCAAAAGGCTTGCCCTTGACGTCTGCCAGGGACTTGACGGGGCCGCCTGCGGTAGCGATAAGAATGGAGTTGTAGGTCGGCGAGCCGCGCTCTACACCCACGGCAAAGGGCTCGATGTCGGGCGCACGGGATTTGGCCAGCACATAGGAAAACGGGCCGAAATACGCTACTTCAATGCGGCCAAAACGCATGGCTTCGATCATCGACGAGTAGTCGGTGGTGACGATCAGCTCAATTTCCTTCTTGAGGGTTTGCTCGAGATAAAGCTTCAGGGGCTGCGCGTTCTGAATCAGCGTGGCGGCGTTTTCATCGGGCAGCAAGGCGATACGAAGCTTGGCCGGGTCTTTGCCCTGCGCAAAAACGGGAGCGCTTGATGCAGTGGCGAGGACCGCGAGGGCGAGCAGATGGTGGCGGCGGTTCATGACAGGGCTCCAGTGGGTTGCAAATGGATGACGTTGGGAAGAGGGCGTTTTGATGATGATGGCTCGCCCGGATGGCTGTACAGGCGTTGGGCCCGGTCCGGCGTCAGATCGGCCGGCGTGCCGTCGAAGACGACGGTGCCAGCCTGCAGGCCCACGATGCGATCGGCAAACTGGCGCGCAAATTCGACTTGATGCAGGCTGACAATAAGCGTCAGCCCATCGCTTCGGCAAATGCTGTGCAACAGCGCCAGCAGACGCTCGGCGGTGGCGGGATCCAGGCTGGCGACAGGCTCATCGGCCAGCAACACTTTGGGTTCCTGCACGAGCGCCCTGGCGATGCCCACGCGCTGTTGCTGGCCGCCAGACAACTGGTCGGCGCGATCCAGCGCCCGGTCAATCAATCCAACACGATCCAGGGCCGCCAGCGCGCACTCCTTTTCAGCCCGCGACCAGGGGACCAATGTCGCGAGCGCACTGTGATAGCCCAGTCGGCCCATGAGCACGTTGGCCAGAACGGACAGTCGGCCAATCAGGTGATGCTGCTGGAAAACCATGCCCGTTTGCCGGCGATGGCGCCGCAAATGCGACGAGTCCGACAGGTCGCCTATCCCGGTGGCCACGACCTGACCCGCGCCAGGGCGAACCAGTCCGTTCAATGAACGCAGCAGGGTGGACTTGCCCGCACCGGATGCCCCGAGCAGCACGATGAATTCCCCTTGCGCGAAGTCCAGCGAGGTCGGATGCAGCGCGCGTGCGCTGCTGCCATAAGTGACTTCAAGCGCCTCCGTGCGCAAGATAACGGGTGTTTGCGTTCTCGACGGATGGACTGAAGGCGAAACTGCGACGCTGGGTTTCATGACAGTTTGAGCATGTTGGAGACCATGGACGCAGTGTGGGCAGCACACATGACACAGGTATTAATAAAACTGTCATCTCCTGCAATTAATCTATAGATCAAATCTATGGATCTGTCCTCGTCCGCGGAACTGAAGGCTTTTGATGCCACCGCCCGCAGCGGCAGCATGTCAGCGGCTGCCCGTCTGCTGGGAATCCGGCAGCCGACGGTTTCGGCGCATATCGCGGCACTGGAAAAGCGTTTCGGTGTTGAGCTGTTTGTGCGCCGCGGACGTGGGGTAGAACTCACCAGTTTTGGTCATGCGCTGCATGAAGTGAGCAACCGCATCTACCGGGCAGAGCAGCAGGCGGCGGTGCTGCTGCTCGGTGCGCGCAGCCAGTACGAAGGGCATCTGAAAATTTCTGCGGTGGGGCCGCACAACGTCATGCCCATGGTGAAACGCTACCGCGCCCTGTTTCCGAAGATCCGTCTGGCGGTCAGCGTGGGCGACTCCCGGCAGATCGTCGAAAGAATCCTGGACTACCGCGATGATGTGGGGCTGTTGCTCCATGCGGTTGACGATGAACGGGTGCATTGCATGCCCTACCGGCGGCAGGCCCTGATCGTGTTTGCATCAGTAGCGCATCCGCTTGCAGGCCTCAAGGACATGACATTGTCCGAGCTGGAGGGGTATGAATTTGTGCTGCGTGAACATGGCTCACAAACGCGATCCGTGTTTGAGGCCGGACTGGCTGCGGCCGGCGTACGGGTGCGCAGCTCGGTGGAGATGGGCAGCCGTGAAGCTGTGCGGGAAGCGGTGGCCCAGGGTTTGGGCCTGGGGGTGGTGGCGCAGACGGCTTTTGTACCCGATGCCCGCCTTGTGGTGCTGCCGATAAGGGACATGAAACTAAGCACCCATGTGCATGTGATCTGCCTCGCAGAGCGTCGATCAGCTCCGCTGATAGCGGGTTTTCTCGCTGTCGTGGAAACACTCAAGACGAGTGACAAAGCAGGGCCGGGTCTTTGACCCCGTTCGGGTGACGCAACCCGCGGCGAACAAAGAAAAAACCCGCAGGGCGCGAGCCCCGCGGGTTTTTTGTTGGTGCCGGAAGCCAATAGAGCCGCCGGACGCGGCATGAGGGCTTAGCGCAAGGCGCGGGGTCGTAGACAGTACCAGAGGTACGGCCAGACCCCGCAACGCGGCGATCAGCCCTCAGGCAAGGACCACATTACATGCCCATGTCGCCCATGCCGCCCATACCACCCATGCCACCCCCCATGCCGCCAGGGCCGCCGGCGCCGGACTCGTCTTTCGGCGCCTCGGCCACCATGCACTCGGTGGTCAGCATCAGCGAGGACACAGACGCTGCGTTTTGCAGGGCAGTGCGTGTCACCTTGGTGGGGTCCAGGATACCCATGTCGATCATGTCGCCATAGGTACCGTTCTGGGCGTTGTAGCCGTAGTTGCCTTTACCGGCCAGCACCGCATTGACCACCACGCTTGGCTCTTCGCCGGCGTTGGCGACGATGATGCGCAGCGGCTCTTCGATGGCGCGCAGGATCAGCTTGATACCGGCGTCCTGGTCAGCGTTGTCACCCTTGATGCTGCCAGCAGACTGCTTGGCGCGCAGCAGGGCCACGCCACCGCCGGCCACAATGCCTTCTTCCACAGCAGCGCGGGTCGCGTGCAGGGCGTCTTCGACGCGGGCTTTTTTCTCTTTCATTTCGACTTCGGTGGCAGCGCCCACCTTGATCACGGCAACACCACCGGCCAGCTTGGCCACGCGCTCTTGCAGTTTTTCGCGGTCGTAGTCGCTGGTCGCTTCTTCGATCTGGACACGAACCTGCTTGACGCGGGCTTCGATGTCAGCAGCCGCGCCGGCGCCGTCGATGATGATGGTGTTTTCCTTGCCCACTTCGATGCGCTTGGCCTGGCCGAGGTCGGCCAGGGTCACTTTTTCGAGGGTCAGGCCCACTTCTTCAGCGATGACCTTGCCGCCCGTCAGGGTGGCGATGTCTTCCAGCATGGCTTTGCGGCGATCGCCGAAACCAGGGGCCTTCACAGCCACAACTTTGAGGATGCCGCGGATGGTGTTGACCACCAGCGTTGCCAGGGCTTCGCCTTCGACGTCTTCCGAGATGATCAGCAGCGGACGGCTGGACTTGGCAACTTGCTCCAGGGTAGGCAGCAGGTCACGGATGTTGCTGATTTTCTTGTCGTAGAGCAGAACAAACGGGTTGTCCAGAATGGCGGATTGCTTCTCTGGGTTGTTGATGAAGTAAGGGGAGAGGTAGCCGCGGTCAAACTGCATGCCTTCAACCACGTCGAGTTCGCTGTTCAGCGACTTGCCGTCTTCCACGGTGATGACGCCTTCTTTACCGACTTTGTCCATCGCTTCAGCGATGATCTTGCCGACTTCTTCGTCGCTGTTGGCGGAAATGGTACCGACCTGGGCAATTTCCTTGCTGGTGGTGGTGGGCTTGGAAGCTTTTTTCAGCTCTTCGACCAGGGCTGTCACAGCCTTGTCGATGCCGCGCTTCAGGTCCATCGGGTTCATGCCGGCGGCGACATATTTCATGCCTTCGCGGACGATGGCCTGGGCCAGAACGGTAGCGGTCGTGGTGCCGTCACCGGCGATGTCGGATGTCTTGGAAGCAACTTCCTTGACCATCTGCGCGCCCATGTTCTGCAGCTTGTCCTTGAGTTCGATTTCTTTCGCGACGGACACACCGTCCTTGGTCACGGTGGGGGCGCCGAAAGAGCGCTCCAGCACCACGTTACGGCCTTTGGGGCCCAGGGTAACCTTGACCGCGTTGGCCAGGATGTTCACACCCTCGACCATGCGTGCGCGGGCTTCGCCGCCGAAAATGACGTCTTTTGCTGCCATGTTAATTCTCCAGAATATTCAAAAAAGTGTTACGGGACCGTTGTTGGGAAAGAAAGCGTAGCGTGCGGCTGTCAGGCTAGGCGCGCCGCGCACAGCAACCGGAACGTACTCAAGTACGTGAGGATTGCGAGCACGGAGCAACGACACATGGCGGCTGCGCAGTAGCTTTATTTCTCGACAACAGCAAACAGGTCGTCTTCTTTCATGACCAGCAATTCGTCACCATCAACCTTGACGGTCTGGCCGCTGTATTTGCCGAACAGGACGCGGTCACCGACCTTGACGGCCATGGCGCTCAGCTCGCCCTTGTCGTTCTTCTTGCCGGGGCCCACAGCCAGCACTTCGCCCTGATCAGGCTTTTCAGCGGCGCTGTCAGGAATGACGATGCCGGAGGCGGTTTTGGTTTCGTTTTCAACACGTTTGACGATCACGCGATCGTGCAGGGGACGAAGTTTCATGGGAGCTCCTTGGTTTGAAACAGTTGGGGATCAAAAAGCACCAGCGCGGAACGCGGTGCCTGTGAAATGACCGGATTGAAAGGTGTTGTTAGCACTCAATACCATCGAGTGCTAATCATAAGGGGGTTTCAGCAAGCTTTCAAGCCAGAAAGCTGAAAAAAAGGCAATTCAGGCAGCAGCTGCGCCTCTTTCTGGGGCCTGCGCTCCAGCACGGGGCGGCAGGTTTTCCTACGTGGCTTTCGTCTGAATCTGACACCTCGCCAGTGTCAACCGTCCTTATAGTGATTCAAGGCAGCGCTCAGGACGGCGCCAATTCTTCAAGGAAAACCGATGACTCCATTCACTATCGATCTGGCAAACACGCAGTCCGCCTACCGGCCGGGCGACAGGGGTGCGAGCGACGAAAAACACGCGGCAAGCGGCGCACGCGGTGGTTTTGCCCGCTCGGTTTGGCCGTTTCTGGTGAATTCCAGGCGCGACTCTGAAGGCCAGCTGGAATCACAAGAAAAAGGCCAGTCCGGCTTTTCAAGCTGACTGCATCCACTTTTCAGGAGAAGCACCATGGCCGAAATCAGTGTGGGGCAGGGCGGGAAATACGATGACAACGACGCTTCAGAAAAAGAAGACAAGACACTGAACAAGACCTTTGGTGAAGCCGGTACGAATAAAACCCGGCCTGAGCCGGACCCCGGGGCCAAACCCTCGGACGTCCCGGGCAGCGGCAAACACATCGAACCTTCGCCCTTTGTCCGTTGAGGGCCAGAGGGTTAACGCAGTGCTGTAGTTAAAAAGCCACCTGACAGGTGGCTTTTTTAGGTCTGGACTGCTAGCTCCGGCCCGCGACGGACTGAGCGTTGGCAGGCTTTCTGCCGCGAAGCGTTTTATTTCAAGCCTGCAGCCGCGCGCAGCGCAGCAGCTTTATCTGTTTTTTAGCTTCGGCCGGGCTGCGGCCCTTAACTTCGCTGCGCCAAGTGAGCCTGCGCTGAAAAACCGCCAACCGTGCTGAAGCACGGCCGGACTTACAGTCCGGCGGCAGCCCGCAAGGCGGCTGCCTTGTCGGTTTTCTCCCACGTGAATTCCGGCTCGTCGCGGCCGAAGTGGCCGTAGGCGGCGGTTTTTTCGTAGATCGGGCGCAGCAGGTCCAGCATCAGGATGATGCCTTTGGGGCGCAGGTCGAAGTGTTCGTTGACCAGGGCCGAGAGCTTCTCGTCGGACATCACGCCCGTGCCTTCGGTGTAAACGGTCACGTTCATCGGGCGGGCGACACCGATGGCGTAGGCCACCTGGATCTGGCATTGCTTGGCCAGGCCGGCTGCGACGATGTTTTTTGCCACATAACGGGCGGCGTAGGCGGCAGAACGGTCCACTTTGGAAGGGTCTTTGCCGCTGAATGCGCCGCCGCCGTGCGGGCAGGCGCCGCCGTAGGTGTCCACAATGATTTTGCGGCCGGTCAACCCGCAATCGCCCTGCGGGCCGCCAATGACAAAACGGCCTGTCGGGTTGATCAGGTACTTGGTGTCCTTGGTCAGCATCTCTTTCGGCAGGACCGGCTTGATGATTTCCTCGATGATGGCTTCGGTGAAGCTGGCCTTCATCTTGTGCTGGGTTTCGCTCTGGTCCGGGCTGTGCTGGGTCGACAGCACCACGGTGTCAATGCTGTGCGGCTTGCCGTCGACATAACGCATGGTGACCTGGCTCTTGGCGTCGGGACGCAGGAAAGGCAGACGACCGTCCTTGCGCAACTGGGCCTGGCGCTCGACCAGGCGGTGTGCGTAATAAATCGGTGCTGGCATCAGGTCCGGCGTTTCGTCGCAGGCGTAGCCAAACATCAGGCCCTGGTCGCCGGCGCCTATGTTCAGGTGGTCATCGGACGCATGGTCCACGCCCTGGGCGATGTCGTTGGACTGCTTGTCGTAGCAGACCATGACGGCGCAACCCTTGTAGTCAATGCCGTATTCGGTGTTGTCGTAACCAATGCGCTTGATGGTGTCGCGCGCCACCTGGATGTAGTCGACATGCGCATTGGTGGTGATCTCGCCTGCGAGGACCACCAGGCCGGTATTCGTCAGGGTCTCGGCGGCCACCCGGCTGCGCGGGTCCTGTTTGAAGATGGCATCGAGGATGGCATCGGAAATCTGGTCGGCCACCTTGTCGGGATGGCCCTCAGAGACGGATTCGGAAGTAAAAAGAAAATCGTTCGCCATTGCGTACACTCCATGAAGTTAGTCGGCGCGTTGCCGGCTTGGGGTGCCTCGGCGAACGCTTTAGCAGTTTGGTTTAATGTCGCCCTGCAAGTTGTTCAATAACTCGGCGACAGTTGACATTATATCGCTTCCACCCGACCCCGCTGCCCGCTGCCCTTTCGCCCATTTTCCCCTTCATGATTTTCCTGTTCCGCTTCCTTTCCTATTGGCCGCTGCGTGCCCTGCATGGCGTGGGCGCTGCCCTGGGCTGGCTGGTCTGGTGGCTGGGCCCGGCCTACCGGGCCCAGTTTCGTGCCAACGTGGCGCAGGCTGGACTGGCCTTTGAAGCGGCGCGCCCGGCGATTGCCGAGGCCGGGCGTTTTGTGGCCGAGCTGCCCAAGCTCTGGATGCGGCCATCTGCGGCGTCCTGCCTCGGCAATGTCAGGGTGGAGGGTCAGGAGCACGTTGGCCGGGCATTTGCGCTCGGCCGGGGCGTGATTTTTTTTGGCCCGCACTGCGGCAGTTTTGAGCTCGGGCCGCAGGCTTTGGCTGAACTGTATGGACCCATCACCGCGATTTATCGCCCGGCCCGCAAAACCTGGCTGGCCCGGCTGGAGCGCATTGCCCGCGATCGCGCGAATCTGACGGTAGTGCCCGCCTCCCTCAGCGCTATCCGGCTGATGCACAAGACCTTGAAGGCCAATCAGGCTGTGGCCTTGTTGACCGATCAGGTTCCGCCGGAAGGCCTGGGGGTCTGGGCGCCTTTTTTTGGAAAGCCCGCTTACACCATGACCCTGGCCGCCCGTCTGGCGCTGCAAAGCGGCGCCACCCTGTTGCCGGTCAGCTGCGAGCGCCTGGCCCGTGGCCAGGGCTACTTTCTGAAAATATGGCCGGCGGTACAGGGGCTGGAAGCAGCTGGAAAATCCGACCTGCTGCAGGCCGTCACGCAGATCAACCGGGCGATCGAGGCGATTGTGCTGAGCCAGCCCGGGCAATATTTGTGGGGCTATGCGCGCTACAAGACGCCGCGTGAGGACGCGCTTTGAGAACACCGCGCCAATTGCTGGGCCGCATCGTCACCCGGTCCGGCATCGCTTTCATGCAGTCGCTGGCGCTGGTACCGCTGGCGTGGACGCGCGCGCTGGGCGTGGTGCTGGGCTTTTTGCTGTACCTGCTGGTGGGTTCCCGCCGGCGCGTGGTCCAGACCAATCTGGCGCTGTGTTTTCCGGCGCTGCCCGAGGCCGAACGCAGCCAGCTGACGCGTCAGACCTTTGTTTATTTCGCACAAGCCTGGCTGGACCGCGCCTGGTTGTGGCATGCGCCCAGGGCCTGGGTGCAGCGGCGCGTCCAGCTGACCGGTGCGCTGGACGAATTGCTGGGGAATGACGCCACCGTGATCTTTTTGCCGCATTTTGTCGGGCTGGATGCCGCCTGGGCCGGCGTGGCCCTGCAGATGCCGCGGCCGTCAACCACGATTTACACCGACCAGTCGAACAAGCTGGTGGACCGCTGGATACTGCGTGGCCGCAGGCGTTTTGGCAATCTGCGCCTGTTTGGGCGGGCAGAAGGCGTCAAGCCCATCGTCACCGCCTTGCGTGAAGGGCAGCCGCTTTATCTGTTGCCCGACATGGACTTTGGCCCCGACGATTCGGTGTTTGTGCCGTTTTATGGCCGGCCCGCCGCCACCGTGGCTTCGCTGTCGCGTTTTGCCCGTCTTGGCCGCGCCAAAATTGTGCCCTTGCTGCCGCGCCTGACCCCGACCGGTTATAGCGTCGAAGTGTTGCCAGCCTGGCCGGATTTTCCGAGTGCGGATCCGGTGGCCGACACCGCGCTGATGAATACGCGCCTGCAGGAGTACATCAACACCATGCCGGCGCAGTACTACTGGGTGCACAAACGCTTCAAAACCCGGCCCGAAGGTGAGCCCTCGCTGTATTGAACCGGTGCATGAGTCTTTTGTGCTGCCAGACCTTGCGTGGTATACGCAAACAGCTATCAAAACAATAGCTCCTAGCCCAGAAAATCCCGCAGATAAGCCATCACCCGCTCCGGCTGCTCATGCACGATCCAGTGGGTGGCGCCGGGGACGGTCTGTAACTGCATGGTTGGCACATAGTCGGCCAGGCCGTCTATCAATGCCGGTGGCAGCGCGATATCGTCCATCGCCCAGACCACCAGCGTCGGCAGCAGCACCGTCAGCCGTTCGCGTGGCAGGCTGACCCCGGCGGCAGCGGGATCTTCGGGCCGTGGCGGGCGCAACGGCGAGGCGCGGTACAGGTTGCAGCCGCCGGTCAGGCCGGCGCGCCAGACCGCGCGGTACTGGTCTTTCACGCTGTCGGTCAGCCAGACGGGCAGCCCGTCCCGGCCGTTCGTCAAAAACTGCCACAGGCGGCGGAAATCGTCGGCCGCCAGCAGCGCCTCGGCGTCCGGCCGGATCAGGAAATTCATGTAAGCACTGGCGGCCTGCTGGGACGGCGAATGTTGCAGCTCGCGCAAAAAGGTGCCTGGATGGGGCGAGTTGACGATGGCCAGCTTTTTCATCAGCTGCGGCATCGCCACCGCGAGGTTCCAGGCAATCGCGCCGCCCCAGTCGTGCGCCACCAGGCATTCCAGCTGCGGATTGGCACCCGGCGCACAGACGGCGGCAATCAGCGCCGAGATGTCCTGCATCAGGTGTTTGGGCCGGTAGGCGTCGGGCTCAGCAGGTGCACTCGACTGCTCAAAGCCGCGCAGATTGGGTGCGATGCAGAAATAAGCGCCGTTTTCAGGCTGGGAGAAATGCGCCAGCAGCTCGTCCCAGACAAAAGCCGCCTCTGGAAAACCGTGCAGAAACATCAGCACTGGCCGGCCGGCCTGGCCTGCAGTGCGGCAGGACAGGGTGATGCCATGAGGCAGCTTGATCAGACGGGTCTCAATCATTTTGCTATACATTCAGGAGCTGCTTGTGCCCGTCGGTAAAGGGCCAAAGGCAGATTTGACAACAGAAATGCAGAAGCGGTTCAGGTCCGCCCCAGTCCGCCAGCAAACACTCAGGCTGCGCTGGAATCTTCTTGCGGCGGTGGTGCTTCCAGCGCCCTGGCCGGTTTGTCAGGCTTGACCGGTGGATGTGCCCACTGCCACAAATGCTGGGCGACTTCCTCGACCCCTTGCCGCTTGAGCGCTGAAAAGAGTTTGACATCGCCGCCACCGGCCTGCAGTCGCACAATGGACAGCGCCTTGGCGGCCTCAGTCTTGTTGAGCTTGTCGGACTTGGTCAGCAGCACCAGAAACTTCAGGCCTTCCTCGACCCGGGGACGGATCACGTCCAGCAGGATTTCGTCGAGTTCGGTCAAGCCCAGGCGCGGGTCGCACAGCAGCACCACGCCCTTGAGGTTGTCGCGGGTCTGCAGGTAGTTGCCCATTACCTGTTGCCAACGGTACTTGGCCGCTTTCGGAACAGCCGCATAACCATAACCGGGCAGGTCCGCCAGCACGGCATCGGTGATGCCCTGTTTGCCCAGCGAAAACAGGTTGATGCTCTGTGTGCGCCCCGGTGTTTTCGAGGCAAAGGCCAGCCGGTTGATCTGGGTCAGCGTGTTGATGCAGGTGGACTTGCCGGCGTTGGAGCGGCCGACAAAGGCAATCTCCGGAAACTCCATCATCGGCAGGTGCTTGAGCTCAGGCGCTGTGGTCAGGAATTTGGCCGTGTGCAGCCAGCCCATGGCAATTTTGGCTTCGGCCGACTGCGGCGGCTGGGCCGCCAGTGCGGCTGCCATGTTGGCCGCCGCTATTTTGGGCGGGGCTCTTTTGGCAGTCGGCTTCTGGGTTTTAACGGGGGTGGATCGCGGGGATATGCTCATATATTCGGATTGTCCCCCAAGCCATTGTAAAATCGCGAAGTTTTGCGCCAGGTTGTGCGCCGGAGGACGGCTCAAGCAGCCGAAGTCTGTGCACCTGACGCCTTGTCCACTTGAGAGTCAACCATTAAACCCCCGATATGAAGCTTGTTTCCACTTCGTTGATGTCCTATTTGCTGGCTGCCGTCCTGGCCCTGCCTCTTGTGTCGCAGGCCGCTGGCGAGGCCGCACCGGCCAAGGCCGCCAAACCTGACCTGGTTCGGGGCGAAAAGAGTTACGCCGCTGTTTGTGTCGCCTGCCATGCCGCCGACGGCAATTCCGGCACACCGGTCAACCCCAAGCTGGCCCAGCAGCATCCGGAATACCTGGTCAAGCAATTGCAGGAATTCAAATCGGGCAAGCGTAAAAACGCTGTCATGCAGGGTTTTGCAGCCGCACTGTCCGACGATGACATGAAAAACATCGCCTTCTGGGTCAGCAGCCAGAAAGCCAAACCCGGTTTTGCCAAAGACAAGAACCTGGTGACCCTGGGTGAGCGGATTTACCGCGGCGGCATCGCCGACCGCCAGGTGCCTGCCTGTGCGGGTTGCCACAATCCGACCGGTGCCGGCATTCCTTCCCAGTACCCGCGTCTGGGTGGCCAGCATGCGGAGTACACCGCCTCCCAGCTGACGGCTTTTCGCGACGCTGTGCGGGGCAACAGCCTGCAGATGAGCCAGGTGGCCGCCAAATTGAATGACCGGGAAATCCGCGCGGTAGCCGACTACATTGCCGGCCTGCGCTGATCAGACCGAGACACCGGGGCCTGAGGGGGCGGGGTCCGCAAGCTGGCCGATTTCCGGAAAATGCGGCGGTCCCTCCGTTTTGTATTGAACCCCGGCCAACTTGAGCACTCCATACAGGGCGGGTCTTTTCAAAAAAGGCCCGCCTTTTTTATGGCCTCCCAACCAGCAGCACGCATGACCGTTCCCAGCCACTCAGTTTCCACCCACGGCCTCCGGCTCAAGTCGGGCTCGCATGCCTGGCGATCGGTGGTGGAGCTGCTGTCGTCCATGCGTTTTTCGATTTCGCTGTTGACCGTCATCTGCATCGCCTCGGTGATTGGCACCGTTCTCAAGCAACAGGAGCCGCTCGGCAACTATGTCAACCAGTTCGGGCCGTTCTGGGCCCAGGTGTTCGGCGCGGTCAGCCTGTACACCGTGTACAGCGCCTGGTGGTTCATGCTGATTCTGGCGTTTCTGGTGATCTCCACATCGCTGTGTATCAGCCGCAACACGCCGAAAATCCTGGCCGACCTGAACCAGCTCAAGGAAAACATCCGCGAGCAAAGCCTCCAGGCTTTTGGCCACCGGGCCGAGCTGTCTTTGGCCGAGGCCCCGGAAGTCGCGGCCAGGCGCATCGGGCAGACGCTGGTCAAGAGCGGCTGGAAAGTCAAGCTGCAGCAAAGAAGCTCGCCGGACGGTGGCGGCTGGATGGTGGCCGCCAAGGCGGGTGCCGCCAACAAGCTCGGCTATATCGCCACGCACAGCGCGATTGTGCTGGTCTGTGTGGGCGGCCTGCTGGATGGCGACCTGATGGTGCGGGCCCAGACCTGGTTCAACAACAAGACCATCTACACCGGTGGCGGGCTGATTGCCGATGTGCCGGCGCAACACCGCCTGAGCGAACGCAATCCGACGTTCCGTGCCAATTTGCTGGTGGCTGAAGGCACACAATCGAGCACCGCGATCCTGAATCAGCCGGGCGGCATCCTGCTCCAGGACCTGCCGTTTGCGGTCGAGCTGAAAAAATTCATCGTGGAGTATTACTCGACCGGCATGCCCAAGCTGTTTGCCAGCGAGATCGTGATTCACGACAAGGAAACCGGTGAAAAGATACCGGCCCGGGTCGAAGTCAATCACCCGGCGCGTCACAAAGGCATAGAAATTTACCAGTCCAGCTTTGACGATGGGGGCTCCAGTGTCACCCTCAAGGCGGTTTCCATGGCGGTTGGCGCCCAGGCAGCCGGCAAGCCGCTTGAATTGCAGGGCACGATTGGTGGTTCCAGCAGCCTGAGCAGCGGACAGGGTGCCGGCGCACAGAAGATGACGCTGGAGTACACCGCGCTGCGAGTCATCAACGTCGAAAATTTTTCCGACTCCGGCAGCATGGGCAGCACCTCGGGTGCCGATGTGCGCAAAGTGGACTTGCGCCAGGCGATCGATTCGCGGTTGGGCGCTGCCAACAAAACGCGCGAGAAAAAAGAGCTGCGCAATGTCGGCCCCAGCGTCACCTACAAGTTGCGTGATGCTGCTGGCCAGGCCAGGGAGTTTCACAACTACATGCTGCCGATCAAGATGGACACGGCAGACGCCAGCCCGGCGCTGTTCCTGCTGGGCGTGCGTGAAACCACCTCCGGTCCTTTCCAGTACCTGCGTATTCCTGCCGATGACCAGGGCAGCATGGACGGTTTTTTGCGCCTGCGCCGCGCGCTGGCGGACCCGGCGCAGCGCGAGCGTGCAGTACAGCGTTATGTGCGCCAGGCCATTGCCGCAGACCGTCCCGATCTGGCGCAGCAGCTGTCGGCGTCTGCATCGCGGGCGCTGGCGCTGTTTGCCGGGTCCGACCAGCCCGTCGATGGCGCCCAGGGCCCGGCACTCTCAGGGCTTCAGGCGGTTTCCGACTTCATTGAGGCCAGGGTGCCGGAAGCCGAACGCAATCGCGCCGGCGAGGTGCTGGTGCGCATCCTCAACGGCGTTCTGTTCGAGCTGGCCCAGATGACCCGCGAACAGGCGGGCCTGGCGCCCATGCCGCAGGACGCCCGCACCCAGGCTTATATGGCCCAGTCGGTGCTCTCGCTCAGCGATGCCCACTTTTACCCCGCGCCCCTGGCTTTTGCGCTGAAAGACTTCACCCAGCTGCAGGCCAGTGTGTTCCAGGTGGCGCGCACGCCCGGGAAAAACATTGTTTACCTCGGTTGCGCCTTGCTGATTCTGGGCATTTTTGCGATGCTTTATGTCCGGGAGCGGCGCTTGTGGGTCTGGCTGGCGCCAGGCAGCGAGCCGGGGGAAAAACATGAATCAGGCAGCCGTGCCACCATGGCCATGTCCACCAACCGCCAGACCATGGATGGCGGCCAGGAATTTGAAATGCTGAAGACCAAACTTTTACAGGTGCCACGATGAACACCACGACCCTGGATTCCCGCGGCACGGACGCGACCACCATCAGCCTGCACGAAGGTTATTTCGCAAAACGCAATCTGTTCGACTGGATTTTTGCGGCCCTGACCCTGGCCGGGGGCTTGTATGCCTTTTTCCAGTACAGCGGGTTTATGGACGTTTACGAAAAAGGCATATTGCTGGGCGCCATTCCCGCCGTCGTGGCCATGGCCTGGTTCTGGCGGCCACTGCGTGTGCTGCTGCTGCTGGTGGCCGGTTTTTCACTGATCGGCATCGTGGCCTACCAGGGCGATCTGGCGCGGGCCGAGCAGGTGTTCTGGCTCAAATACTTTCTGTCCAGCCAGTCGGCGATTCTCTGGATGAGCATGCTGTTTTTCATGAGCACGGTGTTTTACTGGCTGGGCATGTTCAGCAAGACGCAGGGCGACACGATGGAATCCCTGGGTTCCAGAATTGCATGGGTGGCGGTCGGCATGGCGCTGGTGGGCACCATGGTGCGCTGGTACGAGAGTTACCTGATAGGCGCCGATGTCGGCCACATTCCGGTCAGCAATCTGTACGAGGTGTTTGTGCTGTTCAGCTGGATGACGGCGGCGTTTTACCTCTACTTCGAAGCCCAGTACAAAACCCGCGCCATGGGCGCGTTTGTCATGCTGGTGGTGAGTGCGGCGGTGGGCTTTCTGCTCTGGTACACCGTGGTGCGTGAAGCGCATGAAATCCAGCCGCTGGTGCCGGCCCTGAAAAGCTGGTGGATGAAGCTGCATGTGCCTGCCAACTTCATTGGCTACGGCATGTTTTCGCTGGCGGCCATGGTGTCGCTGGCTTACCTGATCAAGCAGCAGGCGCTGGAGACCCGCTGGTACAAATTGACCCCGCTGTGGTTGCTCGGTGTGGTGCTGTGTTTTGTGCCGGTGGTGTTCCGCAAATCTGCCGAGGTCGGCAGCAGTGGCTACTGGCTCGGTTATCTGGCGGTGTCAGGCCTGATCGCCGCCGGCATTTTGCTGGGCCGCAAGCGGATTGCCGCGCGACTGCCCAGTGCGGAAGTGCTCGATGACGTGATGTACAAGGCGATTGCCGTCGGTTTTGCGTTTTTCACCATTGCCACGGTGCTGGGCGCGCTGTGGGCGGCCGAGGCCTGGGGCGGTTACTGGAGCTGGGACCCGAAGGAGACCTGGGCCTTGATCGTCTGGCTCAATTACGCGGCATGGCTGCACATGCGCCTCATGAAGGGCTTGCGCGGTACCGTGGCCGCGTGGTGGGCGCTGGTGGGCCTGGCGGTCACCACCTTTGCTTTTCTGGGTGTCAACATGTTCCTGTCAGGACTGCACAGTTACGGCACCTTGTAGCGTGTTTGAATCCTTGTAAGAACTCGCTGCGTACTCAGACTAACTTCAATGACCCAGCTTCAAGGACACAACATGTTGATCAAAACCAGTCACAGCGGCTTCATACACCCCGTATCCAGCGACATCACGCCGCAAGGCGTCTACCAGCAACGGCGCGAGTTGATGAAACTTTTGGCGGGCGGCGCCGCCGGGGCTGCCCTGGCTTCCTGGGCGGGCCGTGAGGCCCTGGCCCAGGGCGTGGCCAAACCGGGCAAGCTGGCGGCCCTGACCGGCGCGAAATCTTCCGTGGCTGGCGCTGTCACCATGGAAAAAGTCACGGACTACAAAGATGCCTCGACCTACAACAACTTTTATGAATTTGGCACCGACAAGGGCGACCCTGCAAAAAATGCCCACACGCTGGTGACCAAACCGTGGACCGTGGCGGTTGAAGGCCTGGTCAAACAGCCAAAAACTTATGCGATTGAAGACCTGATCAAGCTCAGCGCCCAGGAAGAGCGCATTTACCGGCTGCGTTGTGTCGAGGGCTGGTCCATGGTGATCCCCTGGGTCGGTTACTCACTGGCTGAACTGATCAGGAAGGTGGAGCCGCTGGGCAATGCCAAATACGTCGAGTTCATCACCCAGGCTGATCCCAAAACCATGCCGTTTGTCGGTTCGCGCGTGCTCGATTGGCCCTATGTTGAAGCGCTGCGCATGGATGAAGCCATGAACCCGCTGACGCTGTTGACCTTCGGGATGTATGGCGAAGTATTGCCGAACCAGAGCGGTGCACCGGCGCGGCTGGTGGTGCCCTGGAAGTACGGCTTCAAAAGCGGCAAAAGTATTGTCAGGATCCGCTTCACCGACAAGGAGCCGCGCACCGCCTGGAACAAGGCGGCAGCCAACGAATACGGTTTTTACTCCAACGTCAACCCGTCGGTTGACCACCCGCGCTGGAGCCAGGCCACAGAACGCCGCATTGGCGAGGACGGCTTGTTCGCCAAGAAGCGTAAAACCCTGATGTTCAATGGTTATGAGGCACAGGTCGGCCAGTTGTACGCCGGGATGGATCTCAAGAAGTTGTTCTGATGGCCACGCGCCAGAAACTGTTGCTGCACCCGGCGGCCAAGCCCATCGTGTTTGTGGCCTGTCTGCTGCCTTTTGCCTGGCTGTTCTACAGCGCGCTGACCAACCAGCTGGGCGCGAATCCGGCGGAGGCGCTGATACGCGCCACCGGTGACTGGACCTTGCGCTTTCTCTGCATGGTGCTGGCGGTCACGCCGCTGCGGGTGATCAGCAACACCCCGGCACTGGCGCGTTTCAGGCGCATGCTGGGCCTGTTTGTCTACTTTTATGTGCTGGTCCACCTGCTGAGTTACAGCTGGTTTGACATGGGTTTTGATGTGCCGGACATCATCAGGGACATCATCAAGCGGCCCTTCATCCTGGTGGGTTTTGCCGCTTTCCTGCTGCTGACACCGCTGGCCGCGACATCGTTCAACGCAGCCATCAAAAAACTCGGTGCGCGGCGCTGGCAGCTGCTGCACAAGCTGGTGTATGGGATCGCCGGCCTGGGCCTGCTGCACTTTTTCTGGATGCGCTCGGGAAAAAACGACTTCGCCGAGGTTTTTGTGTATGCGGCCATCATCGCCGGGCTGCTGGGCTGGCGCTTGCTGAAATTTTTCAGCAAAAAACGGCTGCAGTCCCTGCCTGTTGCCCGTCAGCAGCTATAAAAAATATAGCAATTGAGGCACGTCCAGGCCTGCGGCGGATCAGCCCGCCAGCAGCCGCTCGTTGCGCATCTGCTCGGCGGGTGTCTCCCGGCTGCGGATCACATGGGCCTGGTCGCCATGAACCAGCACTTCCGCCGCGCGGCCACGTGTGTTGTAGTTGCTGGCCATGCTCATGCAGTAAGCGCCAGCGGATAACACCGCCAGACGGTCACCGCCTTGCACCGCAAGCGTACGGTCCCGGCCAATCCAGTCGCCACTTTCGCAGACCGGACCGACCACGTCGTAGCACACCGCCGGCGCATCGCCTTCTTCGGCAAGCGGCACGATGGCGTGAAAGGCCTGGTACATCGCCGGGCGCGGCAAATCGTTCATGGCGGCGTCAATCACGCAGAAGTTCTTTTGCTCGCCGGGTTTGAGATACAGCACCTCGGTCAGACAAACCCCGGCATTGCCGACCAGCGAACGACCGGGTTCCAGCAAAAGTTTTCTGTCGCCATAACCGCGCGCGTCGAGTTTGGCCAGCAGGGCGCGCCACAGGGCGTCGGCAGCCGGGGGCGTGTCCTGGTTGTAGTCAATGCCGAGTCCGCCGCCGAAATCAATGTGTTCCAGCGCAATACCCGCCGCCTCAATGCTGGCCACGAGATCGAGCACCCGGTCCATGGCGTCCAGGTAAGGGGTGGTGTCAGTGATTTGTGAGCCGATATGGCAGTCAATACCGACCACCCGCAGGCCAGGCAGCGTGGCCGCATGGCGGTAAATGCGCAGCGCGTCTTCATGCGCCACACCGAACTTGTTGCCCTTCAGGCCGGTGGAAATATAGGGATGGGTTTTGGCGTCCACATTCGGGTTGACACGGATGCTCACCGCGGCGACCAACTGCATGGCCGCAGCGACACCGGACAATACGTCGAGTTCAGCCTCGCTTTCCACGTTGAAACAGGCGATGCCGGCCAGCAGGGCCTGGCGCATCTCGGCGCGGGTTTTGCCAACGCCCGAAAAAATGACTTTGCGCACATCACCGCCGGCGGCAATCACGCGCTCAAGCTCCCCGCCCGAGACGATGTCGAAGCCGCAACCGGCCTCGGCAAATACCTGAAGCACGCCCAATGAAGAGTTGGCTTTCATGGCGTAACAAATTTGCGCATCGCGTCCGGCCAGGCCGGCCTGGTAGGCCGCGAGAGCGGCCAGCATGGCGGCTTTGGAATACACGAACAGCGGCGTTCCGTGCTGGTCGGCCAGTGGGTCGAGGGCAACGCCCTCCAGATGCAGGCTACCTTGTTGGTAGGCCAGATGCGGGGCGCCCGGAAGGCGAGATAAAACGGCCGGGTTCATGGCTTGCACGCTCATCGCGGAAGCAGGATGGCAGGCCCCGAAGCCGGCGGGGGTTCCGGCAGCTTGCTGCTGGCGGCCGCTGCGCTGGCCGGTGTGGCCGGTGCGCCAGCGCTCTGGCCAGTCGCCGATACACGCGGCGGCGGCGGCAGGAAAAGCGGGCCCTTCTGGCCACAACCTGTCAGGCTCGTCACGCCGAGAGCAGCGGTGGCTGCCAGGGCCAGGCCGGAAAGCCCATGCAGGCAGGAGACGCCCATGGAGCGACCTAAAATTCGAAGCGATATTTGGATTCGTGCAAACATGATGGGATTGTAATGACCGAGCTTGACTATCTGGACCAGGCCGAGGCCGCGCTCAGGGCGATAGAGGTGGCGTGTGACCGCATCAATGACGCCACCGATGCCGATGTCGACAACCAGCGCACGGGCGGCATGATCACGCTGACCTTTGCCAACCGCAGCCAGATCATCATCAATCTGCAAAAGCCGCTGCAGGAAATCTGGCTGGCGGCGCGGGCAGGCGGCTTTCACTACCGGCTTTCGCAGGGCCGGTGGACGGACACCAAAGACGGCAGTGAGTTGTTTGCCTGTTTGTCGCGTTGTGCCAGCGAGCAGGCGGGGCTGGCGCTGGTGTTCAGCCCCCCATGAAACCTGCGGGCCGACCCGCCGCCTGAAGGAAGCCTTTTTCAGTTCTTGAAGAGGTCCAGAATTCGCCTTCGCTCATCCCCGGGCGGCGGTGTTTGAACCGCAGCGCCTGGCGGCAACGGTTGCCCGGTGACCGGGTTGTCGGCCACCGCGCCGGCCGCTGGCCGGTCAGCGAGCCCCACGCTGCTGACCCCCGAGCCCTTCGCGTACTCGTCGTAAAACCATTCGCCGCCTATATTCACCACCCCTTCGGGCGTCGGGTATTCGCTGACCGGCACACCTTTGAGCGCGTACTCCATGAAATTGATCCAGATCGGCAGGCTCAGGCCGCCGCCGGTTTCACGGTCGCCGAGTTTTTTCGGTGTGTCGTACCCCATCCAGACGGCTGCGGTCAGTGTCGGCTGGTAACCGACAAACCAGGTGTCGATCGAATCGTTGGTGGTGCCGGTTTTTCCGTACAGGTCGCTGCGTTTGAGGGTGGCCTGGGCCTTGGCCGCCGTACCGCTGCGCGTGACTTCCTGCAACAGGCTGGACATGATGAAGGCGTTGCGCGCGGCAATGCCGCGCGAGGACTCATCGAGGCCGGGCAACGGGCTTTCGACCACGGTCTTGCCCTTCTGGTCGGTGATGCGCGTGATCAGGTAGGGATTGATGCGGTAGCCGCCGTTGGCGAACACCGAATAGGCAATGGCCATTTGCAGCGGGGTCACCGAGCCGGCGCCCAGCGCCATCGTCAGGTAGGCCGGGTGTTTTTCACCGTCAAAACCAAAGTGGGTCACCCATTCCTGCGCATTTTTGACGCCGACTGCCTGCAGGATGCGAATGGAGATCATGTTTTTGGACCTGGCCAGACCACGGCGCAGGCTCATCGGGCCTTCAAACGTGCCATCGTAATTTTTCGGCTCCCAGGGCTGGCCGCCGGTCACGCCGGCGTCGAAAAACAGCGGTGCATCGTTCACCACAGTGGCCGGGGTAAAGCCTTTTTCCAGTGCGGCCGAATAAATAAACGGCTTGAAGCTGGAGCCTGGTTGCCGCCACGCCTGTGTCACATGGTTGAACTTGTTTTTTTCGTAGTCAAAGCCGCCGACCAGGGCCCGCACCGCGCCATTGCGCGGATCCAGCGCGATAAATGCGCCTTCCACTTCAGGCAGCTGCGTGATTTCCCAGGTATTTTTGGGCGTTCTGGCGACCCGGATCAGGGCGCCGCGGCGCAGCCTGATGTTGGGCGCCGCCTTGTCGGACAGGCCGGATTGGGCCGGCTTGAGGCCGTCGCCGGTGATCTCTATGGTTTCGCTGTTCTGCCGCACGGCCACGATTTTTTTGGGCCCCGCTTCCAGCACCACGGCCGACATCACGTCATCGTTGTCCGGACTTTCTGCGAGGGCGTCGTCAATGGCCTCCTCCGCATCCTTGGCATCGGCGGGCAGGTCGATGAAGCGCTCAGGGCCGCGGTAGATTTGCCGGCGCTCATAGTCCATGATGCCTTTGCGCAACGCCTTGTAAGCCACCGTCTGGTCGGCTGCACGCAAGGTGGTGAAGACATTGAGGCCGCGCGTGTAGGTCTCATCCCCATATTGGCTGAAGACCAGCTGGCGCACGGTTTCAGCCACAAATTCAGCGTGTACCCGGCCCGAGTCCGGTCCTGATTTGACCTTGAGCTGTTCATTTTTGGCTTCCACCGCCTGAGCCGCCGTGATGAAACCGTTTTCTTCCATGCGCTCGATGATGTGCAGTTGCCTGGCCCTGGCGCGTTTGGGGTTGCTGACCGGGTTGTAGGCAGAGGGCGCCTTGGGCAGCCCGGCCAGCATGGCGGCCTCTGCAATGCTGACGTCTTTCAGGGGTTTGCCGAAATAGGCTTCCGAAGCTGCGGCAAAACCATAGGCGCGCTGACCCAGAAAGATCTGGTTCATGTAGATCTCCAGGATCTGGTCCTTGGTGAGCAGGTGTTCCAGTTTGAAGGTCAGCAAAATTTCGTAGATTTTTCGGGTGTAGCTTTTCTCGGCAGACAGATAGACATTGCGCGCCACCTGCATGGTGATGGTGGAGGCGCCCTGGCTTTTGGCGCGGCCCACATTGGCCAGCCCGGCCCGAATGACCCCGATGTAGTCGACACCGCCGTGCGAGAAAAAGCGGGCATCTTCAATCGCCAGTACCGCGTCCTTCATCACCTGCGGGATGTTGCGTATCGGTGTCAGGTTGCGCCGTTCCTCGCCGAACTCTCCAATCAGCACGGCGTCGGCGGAATACACCCGCAGCGGCAGTTTGGGGCGATAGTCGAGCAGGTCGGATATGTCCGGCAAATTCGGATAGGCGACCGCCAGTGCGACGGCGACCACCAGCAAAATCGAGAGCAGTCCGGCCAGTGCCAGGCCGACCAGCCAGGCGGCGGCCTTGAGGAGCATCGGCAGCCAGCGCGGGCCGCCAGCCGACGGGCTGCGGGAATCAGGGGGATTTGACGGCATGGGGTTCATCCTAAGTTCGCGCCAGCATGTGAAAAACCGCTGTTGCGCGAAGACCTGTCAACTCGTGAAGGATTTCACATTTTGCATTTATTGCCAGAGCGACAGGCCGACGCTGATTCGGGCAAGCACCCGAAAGCGTCGGCTTTTGACAACGGTGATAGTAAGCTAAAACCGAAAAATCCTTTGTTGTACAACGGTCTTACTGATAGCATTGAAGTGATTTCTTAAGTTTGCAAGGCTACATATTAGCCGTCATCTGGGGACCGTCTTGATCTCTTTGGGATCGTTATTCAGCCGTCAATCGTCGGCCCTGCTCGGTCTGGACATCAGTTCGTCCAGCGTGAAGCTGGTTGAATTGAGCCGCGACAAGGCTGGCAACCTGGTGCTTGACCGCTGTGCGATCGAGCCCCTGGAGCGCGGCTGGATCACTGACGGCAATGTGGAAAAGTTCGATGAGGTCGCCGAAGCCGTGCGCCGTCTGGTCAAGAAAAGTGGCACCCGGACCAAAAATGTGGCCATGGCTTTGCCGGCCTCGGCCGTAATCACCAAAAAAATCATACTGCCCGGTGGTTTGAGCGAGCAGGAGCTTGAGATCCAGGTGGAAGCGGAAGCCAATCAGTACATCCCCTTTTCGCTCGATGAGGTCAGTCTGGATTTTTGTGTGGTGGGCCCGAGCACCAGCTCTGTGGGCGACGTGGAGGTGCTGATCGCGGCATCGCGCAAGGAAAAGGTCAACGACAGGCAGGGACTGGCGGAGGCCGCAGGGCTCAAGCCGGTGGTGATTGACGTCGAGTCCTATGCCTCGCGCCTGGCCACGGCCCGGTTGATAGAAGGCCTGCCGAACCAGGGCGTGGACACCCTGGTGGCGCTTTTTGAGGTCGGCGCGCTGACCACCAGCATGCAGGTCATGAAGAACGATGAGGTTCTGTACGAGCGCGACCAGGCTTTCGGCGGCGCCCAGCTGACGCAGTTGATCGTGCGCCAATACGGATTTTCGCCGGAAGAGGCGGAAAGCAAAAAGCGCAGCGGCGAATTGCCTGATGACTATGAAACCAGCGTGCTGAAACCTTTTGTGGACAGCATGGCGCAGGAAATTGGTCGCGCGCTGCAGTTCTTTTTCACCAGCACGCCCCACAACAAGGTGGATTACGTGATGCTGGCGGGCGGCTCGTCGGCTTTGCCGGGGCTGACAGACGCAGTGACCCAGCAAACCTCTTTTGCGAGCATGGTCGCCAATCCGTTTGAGGGCATGACGCTGGGCAGTGATGTGCGGGAAAAGAAGATGAAGCGTGAAGCCGCCTCTTACCTGACGTCCTGCGGTCTGGCACTTCGGAGATTTCTCCAGTGATTCTCGTCAACCTGCTTCCCCACCGCGAGGCGGCGCGCAAACGCAGGCGCGAAGCGTTTTTTGTGGCCCTCGGGGTTGCGGTACTGATAGGCGGCCTGATGGGCGGCGCGGTATTTTCCTGGTACCAGGCACAAATTTCAGAGCAGCAGGGAAAAAACAGCTTTCTCACCAGTGAGATCAAGCGCCTGGAAAGCCAGATCAAGGAAATTGCCGGCTTGCAGCAGGAGATCACCGCTTTGCGCGCGCGCCAGAATGCGGTGGAAGACCTGCAGGGCAACCGCAATCTGCCGGTCTATCTGCTCGATGAACTGGTCAAGCAATTGCCCGATGGTGTGTACATCACCAGCATGAAGCAGGACAACCAGGTGGTGCTGATCAGCGGCGTGGCCCAATCCAACGAGCGGGTTTCCGAACTGCTGCGCAATCTGAGCAACAACAGCCCGTGGCTGACCCGCCCGGAACTGATAGAGATCACCGGCAAATCCATCACCCTGGGTGCCAGGGACCAGCGACGGGTGTCCAATTTTTCCATGCGCGTGGCGCTCAGGCGGGCCACCGATGTGCAGAAAGCGGCAGCTTCCAGCGCCGCCGGCAAATCTCAGGGCGGGGCAAAAACCCCTGTCCCGGCCCCTGCCGCGGCAAAGAGCTGACCCCGGGCACCGAACAGGCATTGACCATGGCAAGCATCGCGACTTTCAAACCAGACTTTCCGGCACTTCTGCGGGCGCTGAAGGCGCAGTTTGTCGGATTGAATCCCAACGATCCGCCGTCCTGGCCCGCGTTGCCGCGTTACGTGCTGTGTGTGTGCGTGACCGCCGTGGTGGTCGTGGCGCTCTGGTTTGTATGGCTGAGTTCGTCGGACGATGAGCTCAAGGCCGAACAAGTCAAGGAATTGCAGCTGCGCGAGGATTACAAGAAAAAATTGACGCAGGCAGTCAGCCTCGATGCCCTGAAAAAGCAGCGCGAGCAGGTACAGCAGTATGTGACCCAACTGGAAAAGCAACTGCCCAGCAAAGCCGAGATGGACGCCCTGTTGTCAGACATCAACCAGGCCGGCCTGGGTCGCAGCCTGCAGTTTGAGCTGTTCCGGCCCGGTCAGGTCAGCGTCAAGGAATATTATGCCGAGCTGCCGATCTCCATCAAGGTGTCAGGCCGTTATCACGACATGGGCGCTTTTGCTGCAGACATTGCGAACCTCTCCCGCATCGTGACCTTGAACAACATGACGATTGCCCCGGTCAAGGACGGCGTGATGAGCATGGAGACCACCGCGAAGACTTTCCGTTACCTGGACCCCGAGGAAGTTGTGTTGCAACGCAAAACCGCCGCGCCGGGGAAAGAGGTCAAAAAATGATCCCCTCTGGCGTTGGCAAGTTGCGGATCCTCTTTTTGGCGGCAGGCCTGTGTATCGGCCTGGCGGCTTGCGGCTCTGGGGAGCAGGTGGAGTTGCAGCAGTGGATGGCTGAGCAGCGTGCGCAGACCAAAGCACGTATTGACCCCTTGCCCGAGCCCACCAAATTTTCTCCCCAGGCCTATACCCAGGAGGGTGCGGTGGAGCCGTTCAGCAGCCAGAAGCTGACCCAGGCACTGAACCGCGACTCGAACAAGGCCACTGCCAATGCGGCGCTGATTGCGCCTGAACTGAATCGCCGCAAAGAGGCGCTCGAGGCCATGCCCCTGGACGCTGTGTCCATGGTGGGAAGCCTCGTTAAACAGGGCCAGCCTGTGGCACTGGTGCGGGTGGACAATTTGCTGTACCAGGTGCGCGTCGGCAACTACCTGGGTCAAAACTATGGCCGGATCACGAAAATATCTGAAACTGAGGTTGCGCTGCGTGAGATCGTGCAGGACGCTGCCGGCGAGTGGTTAGAGCGGGCAGCGACGATACAGCTTCAAGAAGGGTCGAAATGAACAAGAATCCATGGATGATGCGCGCGGGTCCCTTTGCCGGGGTCCGGTCGCTGACCTCGGCTTGCGGGACGGTTGTGGCTGTCCTGCTGAGCGCTACGCTGGCCTTGCCCACCTGGGCACAGGCTCCGAATGCCATTGAATCGGTCACAGGGTCTGTTCAAGGCGGCTCCGAAGTGATTCGCATCGACCTCAAGGAGGCATTGACCGCAGTTCCTACCGGCTTCACGATTCAGACGCCTGCACGGATTGCGCTTGATTTTCCGGGGGTCAGCAATTCCATGGGGCGTTCCGCGCTGGAGTTGAACCTGGGCAATCTCCGGTCCGCCAATGTGGTGCAGGCCGGCGAAAGGACGCGGGTGGTCCTGAACCTCAAGGCGTCGACCGCTTACACCGCGCAAATTCAGGGCAAATCCCTGCTGATCACGCTGGAGCCCGTCGTGGTTGCCACACCTACCCCAGCCACAGCGCCGGTGTTTGCGGAAAATCGCAACCGCGACACCCTGCCCTTGAAGGACATCGATTTTCGCCGTGGTGTAGACGCCTCCGGGCGGATCGTGGTGGATCTGGCCAACAACCAGGTCGGGGTGGACATCCGGCAGCAAGGTCAGACCCTGGTGGTCGAGTTCCTGAAAACAGCACTCCCCGAAGGCTTGCGTCGCCGGCTCGACGTCTCCGATTTTGGTACCCCGGTCCAGAGTGTGAGCACCTCACAGGTAGGCGACAAGGTGCGCATGGTGATTGAGCCCAAGGGCGCCTGGGAGCACAGTGCCTATCAAAGCGACAACCAGTTTGTGCTGGAGGTGCGCCAGCAGAAAATCGACGAATCCAAGCTGTCGCAAGGCCCTGGCTATACCGGCGAAAAGCTGTCGCTGAATTTCCAGAATATCGAAACCCGCTCCCTGTTGCAGGTGATTGCGGACTTCACCAACTTCAATATCGTCACGTCCGACAGCGTCACGGGTGCGGTCACCCTGCGGCTGAAGGACGTGCCGTGGGACCAGGCCCTGGACATCATTTTGCAGGCCAAAGGCCTGGGTATGCGGAAAACCGGCAATGTGCTGCTGATAGCGCCCAAGGATGAGCTGGCCGCCAAGGACAAGCTGGAACTTGAATCGCGCAACGCGATTCAGACGCTGGAGTCGGTGCGCACGCAATCTTTCCAGATCAATTACGCCAAAGCCGCCGAGATCGCCGCCCAGATCACCGCTGGCGGAACCGGCCCCACCAGCGCCCGCATTTTGTCGAATCGGGGCAGCGCGATTGCCGAGGCCAGAACCAACCAGCTGTTTGTGACCGATATCCCGTCCAAACTGGAGCAGGTTCAGACTTTTATTGCGAAGATTGACATTCCGGTGCGGCAGGTGCTGATTGAAGCGCGCATTGTGGAAGCTTCCGACACCTTTGGCAAGTCACTGGGCGTGAGGCTGGGGGGGCGGCCGTTTACATTGAACAACAGCAACAACACCCAGTTCGGCGCCACTTACATCACACCCAATATTCCAACCGGTACTGCGCCCTCGCTGGGCACCAATTTCGGTACCACGGCGGGCGACTTCATCAACTTGCCGGGCGTGGGTCAAAACGGTTTTCAGGCGGCCACTTTTGCGGTGTCCCTGTTCAACTCGTCCCTGACACGGCTTTTGAATCTTGAAATTTCAGCCATGGAAGCCGATGGCAAGGGCAAGATTGTGTCCAGCCCCCGGATTGTGACGGCCGACCAGGTCAAGGCCCTGATTGAGCAGGGAACCGAGTTGCCTTACCAGCAGGCGACCTCCAGTGGCGCCACGTCGATCGCTTTCCGCAAGGCCAATCTGAAGCTCGAAGTGACACCGCAAATCACGCCTGAAGGCAACATCATCCTGCAGGTTGACGTGAACAAGGACAGCGTCGGAAGGTCGACGACCAACGGCTTTGCGATTGACACCAAACACATCCAGACGCAGGTGCTGGTTGAAAACGGTGGCACCGTGGTGATTGGCGGGATTTTTGAGCAGACCGAGCGCGAAGACGAAACCAAGGTGCCCTTGCTCGGGGATCTGCCGGCCATAGGCAATCTGTTCAAGACCCGTACCCGCACGGCCAACAAGTCTGAGCTGCTGGTTTTCATTTCGCCGAAAATGATTTCCAACGGGGCTGCCTTGCGTTGAGTGCCGGCGCTTAGGCGCTGGATGTTTCAACTGCGCCCGCTCCGAGTGAGCTGTTTGTGATGCCCGCTCATATCGCCTTTGTCGGACTGCCCGGTTCCGGGAAATCCACCGTGGGCCGGCATCTGGCCAGGCGCCTGGACCGTCCCTTCATCGACAGCGATCAGGTGATCGAAAGGCGCATCGGGGCCTCCATCCGCGATTTTTTCGAACAAAGCGGCGAAGAGGCTTTCCGGGACCTGGAGCAGGAGGTCATCAACGACTTGACGCTCGGCGAACCCTGTGTGCTGGCCAGCGGTGGTGGCGCTGTGCTGCGTTTGCCCAACCGGCAGCATTTTCAGCAGCGCACACAAGGCGTTTACCTTCATTCCACGCCGGAAGAAGTTTTTCGGCGCCTGCGGCATGACAGGAATCGCCCGCTGCTGCAGGTGGCTGACCCCCTGGCCCGCCTGCGCGAGCTGTACGCGCTGCGCGACCCCCTGTACCGCGAGAGTGCGAGATTTGTGGTGGAAACCGGCAAACCCTCGGTGGCAGCGCTGGTGAACACGGTTGTGCTCCTGCTGGAGCAGGCCGGTGTACTTTCCCCCTGAGGCCGATGGCTGCTGCCAGTCCCCGCTGCGTCTGAGGGACACGGCGGCGCACAGTCGCGCTGCCTGAGGAACAGGGCGCCCCCGGGCTCGTCCGTGCAGCCTCTACACTTGGGTTCCATGCGAGCACATATCCCCCAGACGGCGCAACAGGTCCTGATCGACCTGGGCGAACGCAGTTATCCCATTGTCATAGGCGCAGGTTTGCTCGGTGATCCGGCCCATTATGCGGACCTGCCTTCTGCCAGTACCGCGCTGATTGTCTCCAACACCCAGGTGGCGCCGCTGTATGCGGCTGCCTTGCAGCGAGCGCTGGAGGCGCACTATCCACAGGTGCTGCGGGTGGTGCTGCCTGATGGTGAGGTCCACAAGGACTGGCCGACCCTGCAGCTGATTTTTGATGCCTTGCTGGCCAATGCCTGCGACCGCAAGACCGTGCTGTTTGCACTGGGCGGTGGGGTGGTGGGCGACATGACAGGGTTTGCGGCGGCCTGTTACATGCGGGGTGTGCCTTTTGTGCAGGTGCCGACAACGCTGCTTGCCCAGGTGGATTCCTCGGTCGGGGGTAAAACCGCGATCAACCATCCTTTGGGAAAAAACATGGTGGGTGCCTTCTACCAGCCCCGGCGTGTGATCTGCGATCTTGACGTGTTGCAGAGCCTGGCGCCGCGCGAGCTGAGTGCCGGACTGGCCGAGGTCATCAAATACGGTCCGATCGCCGACATGGCCTTCTTCGACTGGATTGAGACCAACCTGGACGCCTTGCTGGCACGCCGGCCGGAAGCGCTGGCGCACGCGATCCAGCGCAGCTGTGAGATCAAGGCGACAGTGGTTGGCCACGACGAGCGCGAAACCGGTTTGCGGGCCATCCTGAATTTTGGCCATACCTTCGGCCATGCCATCGAATCAGGACTCGGTTACGGCCAGTGGCTGCATGGTGAAGGCGTTGGCTGCGGCATGGTGATGGCCGCCAGCCTGTCGGAAAAGCTGGGGCTGGTGGATGCCGCTTTTGTCAGTCGTTTGCGCACCCTGGTTCAGCGCGCCGGCTTGCCAGTGACCGGGCCCCGGCTGGCGCCTGGTGACAATGCCGGCCGATATCTGGAGCTCATGCGGGTGGACAAGAAGGCAGAAGCCGGTGAAATCAGGTTTGTGGTCATTGATGCACCGGGACGGGCCTCGGTGCGCAGCGCCCCCGATGCCCTGGTGCGGGAGGTGATCGACGCCGCCTGCAACACAACATGTTGAAAATTCGCTATCAGAATAATAGCTGCTTGCGCAGTCTGCAAAAGGGCCAGAGCCCGATTTGGCCTTGAGGCCATGAACATGCTGGCGGCTTACGCCTGCGACCCGGCGCATTCGCGGGGTCGGCGCCATCCCGAGCTTGCCGCGCCCACCCGTTCCGATTTTCAGCGCGACCGCGACCGGATTGTGCACTCCACCGCATTTCGCCGGCTGGTGTACAAAACGCAGGTTTTCCTGAACCACGAAGGCGACTTGTTCCGCACCCGACTCACGCATTCCCTGGAGGTGGCACAGCTGGGGCGCTCGATTGCGCGCACGCTGCAGCTCAATGAAGATCTGGTCGAGGCGATTGCCCTGGCCCACGATCTGGGTCACACGCCTTTTGGTCACGCGGGGCAGGACGCGCTGAACAGCTCGCTGAAAACCCGTCACCCTGACAGCGCCGGGTTTGAGCACAACCTGCAAAGCCTGCGCGTGGTGGACACGCTGGAAGAGCGTTACCCCGACTACAACGGGTTGAACCTGTCGTTTGAGACCCGTGAGGGCATCCTCAAACACTGCTCGCGCCGCAACGCCGGGCGCATCGAGGCGCGCGAGCCCGGTGGCGTGGCGCAGCGATTCCTGCTCGCGGCCGAGGGTCAGCCTGCGCAGCAGCCGGGCCTGGAAGCGCAGCTCGCCAACCTGGCCGACGAGATCGCCTACAACGCGCATGACATCGACGACGGCGTGCGTTCCGGTCTGCTGAGCCTGGACCAGCTGGAGCAGGTGGAGCTGTTCGCGCAGTACCGCCGCGAAACCCTGCTGCAGCATACCGGGCTGCAGGGCCGCCGCCTGCTGTTCGAAACCATACGCCGCATGCTGAGCGCGCAGGTGTATGACGTGATGGAGGCCACCCGGTCGGCGCTGGCGGTGGCGGCGGTGGACAGCGTACAGGCGGTGCGGCTGAGCCCACCGCTGGTGCGTTTCAGCCCGGACATGGCCGCGAAGTCATCGTCCCTCAAGCGCTTCCTGTCGCAAAACCTGTATCGCCACCCGCAGGTGGTCGAGACCACACAAACGGCGCAGCAGGTGGTGCGCGAGCTGTTTGCCGCCTACATGGCCGATCCGGCCGAAATGCCGCAGGCCCACACCGACCGCTTCGACCGGCTCGAGAGCAGCCCGCTGGCGCGTGACGGCGCGCCGGTCAAACCCGAACGTGTGGTGGCCGACTACATTGCCGGCATGACCGACCGTTTTGCCACCCGGGAACATCAACGCCTGATCGGCCGCGCGGCCTTCCTGGCCTGAAGCTGATGCGTCCCGCCGCCTGTGTGATTGCCGCAGGGGTGGTGGCGGCCTTGCATGTCGCCAAGCTGCCGCCGGCCTTGCCGGTGTTGCAGCAGCTCATGGGCGTCTCGCTGCTGCAGGCCGGCTTCCTGTTGTCGCTGGTGCAGCTCGCGGGCATGACGCTGGGCCTGCCGGCCGGTTTGCTGATCCAGCGCTGGGGTCCGCGACGCAGCGTGCTGATCGGCCTGCTGGTGCTCGCGCTGGCCAGCGCCATCGGCGGGGCCGCGCAGACAGTGGCCGCTTTGCTTTTGTCGCGCGCGCTGGAGGGACTGGGCTTCCTGTGTGTGGTGCTGCCTGCGCCCGGTTTGCTGCGTGTGCTGGTGCCGGCCGGGCAACTGAGCCGGGTGCTCGGCGGCTGGGGCGCCTACATGCCGCTGGGTACCGCGCTGGCCCTGCTGGCCGGCCCCGCGGTGATGGCGCTGGCCGATGGGCCATGGGGCTGGCGCTTGTGGTGGTGGGGTCTGTCCGCCCTGGCGGCGCTGCTCGCATTGCTGGTCTTTGTGCGGGTGCCTGCCGACATGCCGGCGCCTGGGGCGGGCGCGGACCCGCAGCACAAAACCATGACCTCGCCCTCCTGGCGCAGCCTGCTCAAACTCACCTTGCGTTCACGCGGGGCGTGGGTGGTGGCCCTGAGTTTTGCGATGTATTCGGGCCAATGGATGGCGGTGGTCGGATTTCTTCCGTCGATCTACGCGCAGGCCGGCGTGGCAGCCAGCGCCACTGCCTGGCTCACCGCGCTGGCGGCCGGGGTCAACATCATCGGTAACCTGGCTGCAGGTCGTCTGCTGCACCGCGGCGCGGCGCCGGTGGCCTTGCTGGCAACCGGGTTTGTGGCGATGGCGCTGGGCACCGGGGTGGCTTTCGGCGTGGGCGGCCGCCCCGGCCTGCAATACCTCGCGGTGCTGGTTTTTTCCATGCTGGGCGGTTTGATCCCCGGAACCCTGTTCAGCCTCGCGGTCCGGCTGGCGCCGGGTCCGCAGGCGGTACCAACCACGGTGGGCTGGGTCCAGCAGTGGTCCGCGCTGGGCCAGTTTTTCGGGCCGCCGCTGGTGGCCGGGGTGGCCGCGCAGGCTGGCCACTGGCAGTGGACCTGGGTGGTGACCGGGGCCTGTTCGGTTGCCGGTTTGCTGCTGGCGCGGCAGATTCAGGCGCTGCTCAAGCGCGCCTGACACCCGCTGCCGGGTCGGGGCTTGCCGCAGGGACTGCATAGCCTTATGACGTGTTGGCATTCGGCACTGTTCTTTTCATGAGGCGAAACAACTAACCTTCCGGGATTGTTCATTTGTTTACAAAAGACCAGTCGCTGTCACGCGCGGCACCCATCTTGCGTAAGCAGCAATAACTCACAAAGGTCTGTATGAAAATCCATCGTCGTGCACTTTTTGCGAGCGCCCTGTCGGTCGGCGCAGCGGTCTGGAGTCCTGCCATCTGGTCCCAGACCGGCCGGGGCACGCGAAAAATCGTGATCGGGCAATCGGTACCGCTGACCGGTGCGGCCGACCAGATCGGTCTGGCTTACCTTAACGGTGCCAAGCTTTATTTCGATGCGATCAATGCCAAAAATGGTGCGGCCGGTTACAAAATCGAGGTCAAAGCGCTCGATGACGGCTACAGCCCCACGAAAGCTGCGGCGAATGCCAAACAGCTGATCGACGACGATGTGGATGCCCTGTTCGGTTTTGTCGGCACCGCCAGTTGTGATGCTGCCTTCGGCGTCGCCAAACCCGCCAACACCTTGTTCTTCGCGCCGTTTGCGGCGTCGGACAGCCTGCGCGAGGCTTCCCTGAGCAATGCCTTCCACATCCGGCCCGCGCTGGCCGATGAAGCCTACAAAATGGTGCGCCATTGTGCGACGCTGAACCAGAACCGGATTGCCGTGTTCGCCGAAGACGATGCCATGGGCCGCGCCGGGCTGGCGGCTGTGAACCAGGCCCTGGTCGACCTGAAGCTGCCACCGCTGGTGGCCAGCGCCTTTTCTCCGGTCAACAGCGACAAGGTCGGTCCCGCCGTGGCCCAGCTGGTCAAGTCCAATGCCCAGGCCATCATCCAGGTCAGCCTGTTCAATACCTCGGCTGCCTTCATTCGGGCCATGCGCAAGACCGGTTTTGCGGGACAGTTCCTGAATTTTTCGGTGGTCGGAATCGATCCGCTGTTTACTGCACTGGGCAAGGAGATAGGCGGCGTGGTGATCTCGCAGGTGGTGCCTTCGCCGCGCAGCGCGGGCACGCCCATCATCAAGGAATACCTGGACGCCATCAACCTGACCGACCAGACGCCGAGCTACGAAAGTGTGGAGGGTTATATCGCCGCACGCACTTTTGCCGAAGGTGTCAGGCGCAGTGCCGCCGGTGGCGGCAAGGCGGACCGTGCCGGCTTGCAGAAAGCTTTTGAGTCCATGACGGACTACGACGTGGGCGGCTTTCGCGTCAATCTTCGGGCCAAAAAATACGAATCGGTGCGGCTGGTGGACCTGGTCACCATCACCCCTGATGGCAAGGTGGTCAGATAAGCTTTGACGCTTGCGCCGCCCGGACCTCAATCGGGGCCAGATTGCAACTATGATGGCGCGACACCACTGCGCACATTCTGATGGCACGCCTTCCCCGCCTGAGTATTCCCGGCTACCCGCACCATGTTCTTCAGCGCGGTAACAACCGGCAGGCGATATTCACATCCCCGGCCGACTACCGGACCTTGCTGGATTTAACGCTGGAAGCCGCACGCAAGTGGGGTGTGGCGGTGCATGCCTACGTGTTGATGGACAACCATTTTCATTTGCTGGCGACACCCGGGGCGGCAGACTCCCTGCCCCGCATGATGCAGGCCGTGGGCCGGCGTTATGTCCGTTATTTCAATGACAGCCAGCAGCGCTCGGGCAGTCTTTGGGAGGGGCGTTACCGCTCCACCGTGCTGCAGGCCGAGACGGACCTGCTGCCTTGCATGGCTTACATCGACCTCCATCCGGTGCGCGCCGGGCTGGTTCTGGAGGCGCGAAACTACCCCTGGTCCAGCCACGGTCATTACACGGGAATGCGCAGCGACCCCCTGATCACGCCCCATGCCCTGTATTGGGCTTTGGGGAACACGCCATTTGAGCGGGAAGCTGCCTATGCCGGGCGAGTGCAGGCCGGATTGCCTGCCGATCAGCAGGCGGCCCTGACGGCTTCCGTGCTCAGTGGCTGGCCCGGCGGCGACGCCGCGTTTGTGACGGAATTGCAAAAGCAGACCGGGCGCCGGGTCAACAAGCGTCGGGCTGGCCGGCCGGCTGCCAAAGCGCTGCCGCCACATGACGCTTCGCTCTGAGCGCGTGCCCATGCCGTGACTTGTGGATCTGAAAAAATTGATCTGTCCCTAATTATTTTGCAACTAGGCTTGTGACTAATTAATTAGAACCTGACCCTAATTAATTTTCTTGGCATTGTTGTTGCACTGCACTATGCTGCTAATTTTGCGACCTATTAAAAATTGGGCGAAGAGTGGTGGCGTGTTCACGCAGCTACCCTCAGCCCACCGACCAGGAGTGCGCCATGACCACGGCTGCTGAAATCAAACATTTTGAACAACACGGTCTGTACAGCCCGTCCCACGAGCACGACGCCTGCGGCGTTGGTTTTGTGGCACATATCAAGGGCCACAAAAGCCATGCCATTGTTCAGCAAGGGCTGAAAATTCTGGAAAACCTCGATCACCGGGGTGCCGTCGGCGCGGACAAACTCATGGGCGACGGCGCCGGCATCCTGATCCAGCTGCCCGATGCGCTCTATCGCGAAGAAATGGCCCGGCAGGGCGTGGCCCTGCCGCCGCCCGGTGAGTATGGCGTGGGCATGGTATTTTTGCCGAAGGAACATGCGTCGCGGCTGGCCTGTGAGCAGGCGCTGGAGCGCGCGGTCCGTATGGAGGGTCAGGTCTTGCTGGGCTGGCGCGATGTGCCGGTCAACCGCGACATGCCGATGTCGCCCACGGTGCGCAAAAAAGAACCCATCCTGCGCCAGATCTTCATCGGCCGCGGCAACGACGTCATCGTGCAGGATGCGCTGGAGCGCAAACTGTATGTGATTCGCAAAACCGCCAGCGCCGCAATCCAGCGCCTGAAGCTGACGCACAGCAAAGAGTATTACGTGCCCAGCATGTCCAGCCGCACGGTGGTCTACAAAGGCCTGCTGCTGGCCGATCAGGTCGGTACCTATTACCTGGACCTGACCGACCCGCGCTGCGTCTCGGCCCTGGGTCTGGTGCACCAGCGCTTTTCGACCAACACTTTCCCGGAGTGGCCGCTGGCCCATCCCTACCGGTATGTCGCCCACAACGGCGAGATCAACACCGTCAAGGGCAACTACAACTGGATGAAGGCCCGCGAAGGCGTGATGTCCTCGCCGGTGCTGGGCGCCGATCTGCAAAAGCTTTATCCCATCAGTTTTGCCGACCAGTCCGACACCGCGACATTTGACAACTGCCTCGAGTTGCTGACCATGGCCGGTTACCCGATCAGCCAGGCCGTGATGATGATGATTCCCGAGCCCTGGGAGCAACACACCACGATGGATGAGCGCCGCAGGGCTTTCTATGAATACCATGCCGCCATGCTGGAGCCCTGGGACGGTCCGGCCTCCATCGTGTTCACCGACGGTCGCCAGATCGGCGCCACGCTGGACCGCAACGGCCTGCGGCCCTCGCGTTACTGCGTGACCGACGATGACCTCGTCATCATGGCGTCGGAGTCCGGCGTGTTGCCGATTCCCGAAAACAAGATCGTGCGCAAGTGGCGGCTGCAGCCCGGCAAGATGTTCCTGATCGACCTTGAGCAGGGGCGCATGGTGGACGACGAGGAGATCAAGGCGACGCTGGCGCACAGCAAGCCCTACAAACAGTGGATTGAAAACCTGCGCATCCGCCTGGACGACGTGCAGGCCGCCACCGTGCCCGCGCCCACCGACGGCCTGAAAATGGGCGCCGACGAAGCCAGCGCCAGCTCGGCCTCGAGCTCGGGCCTGAACGAGTCGCCCTCGCTACTGGACCGCCAGCAGGCCTTTGGTTACACCCAGGAAGACATCAAGTTCCTGATGTCACCGATGGCCGTCAACGGTGAAGAAGGCACGGGCTCCATGGGCAACGACAGCCCGCTGGCCGTGCTCTCGAACAAAAACAAGTCGCTCTACAACTACTTCAAGCAGCTGTTTGCACAGGTCACCAACCCGCCCATAGACCCGATTCGCGAAGCGATTGTGATGTCGCTGGTGTCTTTTGTCGGCCCCAAGCCCAACCTGCTGGACATCAACCAGGTGAACCCGCCGATGCGGCTGGAAGTCAGCCAGCCGGTACTCAACGTCGCGGACATGCAAAAGCTGCGTGACATCGAAGCGCATACCCAGGGCAAATTCAGGAGTTACACGCTGGACATCACCTACCCGCTGGCCTGGGGCCGGGAGGGCGTTGAAGCCAAGCTGGCTTCGCTGTGTGCCGAAGCGGTCGATGCCATCAAGGGGGGCAAGAACATCCTGATCGTCAGCGACCGCAGCGTTGGCGCCACCCAGGTGGCGATCCCTGCTGTCCTTGCGCTGTCGGCGATTCATCAGCACCTGGTCAAGGAAGGCCTGCGCACCACCGCCGGGCTGGTGGTGGAAACCGGTTCGGCGCGGGAAGTGCACCATTTCGCGGTGCTGGCCGGTTATGGCGCCGAGGCGGTGCATCCCTACCTGGCCATGGAAACGCTGGCCGAGCTGTCGAAAAACCTGCCGGGTGACCTCAGCACCGACAAGGCGATCTACAACTACATCAAGGCCATCGGCAAGGGCCTGTCCAAGATCATGTCCAAAATGGGCGTGTCCACCTACATGAGTTACTGCGGCGCCCAGCTGTTTGAAGCCATAGGCCTGAACCGCGCGACCATCGACAAGTTTTTCACCGGCACCGCCAGCCAGGTCGAGGGCATGGGTGTGTTCGAGATTGCCGAGGAAGCGCTGCGCATGCACAGGTCGGCTTTCAGCAAGGACCCGGTGCTGGCGCATATGCTGGACGCCGGTGGCGAATACGCCTGGCGCGTGCGTGGCGAAGACCACATGTGGACACCTGATGCGATCGCCAAGTTGCAGCATGCAACGCGCGCGAACAGCTGGAACACCTACAAGGAATACGCCCAGCTGATCAATGACCAGAACCGCCGCCACATGACGCTGCGCGGCCTGTTCGAGTTCCGCATCGATCCGTCCAAAGCCATCCCGATTGACGAGGTCGAGCCGGCCAAAGAAATTGTCAAACGTTTTGCCACTGGCGCGATGTCGCTGGGCTCCATCAGCACCGAAGCGCATGCCACGCTGGCGGTGGCCATGAACCGCATTGGCGGCAAGAGCAACACCGGCGAGGGCGGCGAAGATCCGAACCGTTACCGGCAGGAGCTCAAGGGCATCCCCATCAAACAGGGTGAGACGCTCAAGAGTGTGATCGGTGAGGGCGTGGTCGAGGTTGATTTGCCCTTGCAGGACGGTGATTCACTGCGCTCGCGCATCAAGCAGGTGGCCTCGGGCCGTTTCGGTGTCACCGCCGAATACCTGGTGTCGGCCGACCAGATCCAGATCAAGATGGCGCAGGGCGCCAAGCCCGGTGAGGGCGGCCAGTTGCCGGGCGGCAAGGTCAGCGAATACATAGGCGCCCTGCGTTATTCGGTGCCCGGTGTCGGCCTGATTTCACCGCCGCCGCACCACGATATTTATTCGATCGAGGACCTGGCGCAGCTGATCCACGACCTGAAAAACGTCAATCCGCGCGCCAGCATCAGCGTCAAGCTGGTCAGCGAGGTCGGCGTCGGCACCATTGCCGCCGGGGTGGCCAAGGCCAAGTCCGACCATGTGGTGATTGCAGGCCACGACGGCGGCACCGGTGCCTCGCCCTGGTCGTCGATCAAACATGCCGGTTCGCCCTGGGAAATCGGCCTGGCCGAAACCCAGCAGACCCTGGTGCTCAACCGCCTGCGCGGCCGCATCCGGGTACAGGCCGACGGCCAGATGAAAACCGGCCGTGACGTCGTGATCGGTGCGCTGCTGGGTGCCGATGAATTCGGCTTTGCCACCGCGCCGCTGGTGGTCGAGGGCTGCATCATGATGCGCAAATGCCACCTCAACACCTGCCCGGTCGGTGTCGCCACGCAAGACCCGGTGCTGCGCCAGAAATTCAGCGGCAAGCCCGAACATGTCGTCAACTACTTCTTCTTTGTTGCCGAAGAGGCGCGCCAGCTGATGGCGCAGTTGGGCATCCGCAAGTTTGACGAATTGATAGGCCGCGCCGACCTGCTCGACACCCAGAAGGGCATTGAGCACTGGAAGGCCGGTGGCCTTGATTTTTCCCGCCTGTTTTACCAGCCGAATGTGCCGGCCGATGTGCCGCGTTTGCATGTGATGGCGCAGGACCACGCCCTCGAAAAAGCGCTCGATGTGCGCCTGATTGAAAAATCAAAAGCGGCGCTGGAGAAAGGCGAAAAAGTCCAGTTCATCGAAGTCGCACGCAATGTCAACCGCACGGTGGGCGCCATGCTCTCGGGCGAACTGACGCGGCGCCACCCCGAGGGCTTGCCAGACGATACCCTGCGCATCCAGCTCGAAGGCACGGGTGGCCAGTCCTTTGGCGCTTTCCTGGCCAAAGGCATCACCATGTACCTGATTGGCGACGCCAACGACTACACAGGCAAGGGCCTGTCGGGCGGCCGCATTGTGGTGCGCCCAAGTATTGACTTCCGCGGTGAGGCAGTCAAAAACACCATCGTCGGTAACACCGTGCTGTACGGCGCCACCACCGGAGAGGCTTTTTTCAGCGGCGTGGCTGGCGAACGCTTTGCCGTGCGGCTGTCGGGCGCCACGGCGGTGGTCGAAGGTACCGGCGACCATGGCTGCGAATACATGACCGGCGGCACGGTGGCCGTGCTCGGCAAAACCGGGCGCAACTTTGCGGCCGGCATGAGCGGCGGCGTGGCCTATGTGTACGACGAAGACGGCCAGTTTGCCAAGCGCTGCAACACCGCCATGGTGTCGCTGGAAAAGGTGCAGCCTGTGGCCCAGCAGGAAGCCGGCGGCGATCAGGCGCTCTGGCACGGCGGCCAGACCGATGAGGCGCAGTTGCGCACGCTGCTGGAAAACCACAACCGCTGGACTGGCAGCAAACGCGCCAGGGAGTTGCTGGACAACTGGGCAGAAGCACGCGGCAAATTTGTCAAGGTGTTTCCGCTGGAATACAAGCGCGCCCTCGGCGAGATGGCTGCCAAAAAAGCGGCTGCCGCAGCGCCCGCACCAAGCATCGGCAAGGCGGCCGCAGCCAAGGCTGCCAAAGCCGCAGCCTGAACAAGCAGTATCTGGAGCAGTCTCATGGGAAAAGTCACCGGTTTCATGGAATACGAGCGCATCGAAGAGGGCTACAAGCCCGTCTCCGAGCGCCTGAAAAACTACAGGGAATTTGTCATCGGTCTGGACGATGCACAGGCCAACAAGCAGGCGGCGCGCTGCATGGACTGCGGCACGCCGTTTTGCAACAGCGGCTGCCCGGTCAACAACATCATTCCTGACTTCAACGACATGGTGTTCCGGGCCGACTGGAAAAGCGCGATTGACACGCTGCACAGCACCAACAACTTCCCGGAGTTCACCGGCCGTATCTGTCCGGCGCCCTGTGAGGCGGCCTGCACACTCAACGTCAACGACGATGCGGTTGGCATCAAGTCGATCGAACATGCCATCATCGATCGCGCCTGGGCCGAAGGCTGGGTGACACCGCAGCCGTCCCTCCACAAGACCGGCAAGAAGGTGGCGGTCGTCGGCTCCGGCCCGGCCGGCATGGCCGCCGCACAGCAGCTCGCGCGTGTGGGCCATGACGTGACCCTGTTCGAGAAGAACGACCGCGTCGGGGGCTTGCTGCGTTACGGCATTCCCGACTTCAAGATGGAGAAAGTTCACATCGACCGGCGCGTGGCGCAGATGCAGGCTGAAGGCGTGACTTTCCGCACCGGCGTGATGGTGGGCATGGCCAAAGACCCGCTGGGCAAGGACTCCAAAGTCACCAACTGGGCCAGGGAAACCATCACACCCGGGCAGTTGCAAAAGGATTTCGACGCTGTGCTGCTCACGGGTGGCGCCGAGCAGTCGCGCGATCTGCCGGTTCCCGGGCGCGACCTGAACGGCATCCATTTCGCGATGGAATTTTTGCCGCAGCAAAACAAGGTCAATGCCGGCGACAAGGTCAAGGACCAGCTGCGCGCCGACGGCAAACACGTCATTGTGATTGGCGGCGGCGACACCGGCTCCGACTGCGTCGGCACGAGCAACCGCCATGGCGCGGCCAGTGTCACGCAGTTCGAGCTGATGCCGCAGCCCCCCGAAGAGGAAAACCGCCCCATGACCTGGCCTTACTGGCCGATCAAGCTGCGCACCTCGTCGTCCCATGAAGAGGGGTGTGAGCGCGAATTTGCCATTTCGACCAAGGAACTGATCGGTGACGGCGGCAAGGTCACCGGCCTCAAGACCGTGCGTGTGGAATGGAAAGACGGGAAGATGCAGGAAGTGCCCGGCTCCGAGCAAACGCTCAAGGCCGACCTGGTGCTGCTGGCCATGGGTTTTGTGGCGCCGGTTTCTGCGGTACTGGACGCGTTTGGCGTTGAGAAAGATGCGCGCGGCAACGCCAAAGCCAGCACCGATTTCACCGGAGGTTATGCGACCAACGTGCCCAAGGTTTTTGCCGCCGGCGATATCCGCCGCGGGCAGAGCCTGGTGGTGTGGGCGATTCGCGAGGGCCGCCAGGCCGCGCGCTCGGTGGACGAATTCCTCATGGGATTTAGCGACCTGCCGCGCTGAAACACGCAGGCCCCCGCAAATCGCCCGGTGGGCGGCCTGCCGATCGCGCAGGCTGACGCCCGCGCGGCGCGAAGGCCGGCAGGCCGCCCGTTCGGTCGACGAATTCCTGATGGGTTACAGCGACCTGCCGCGTTGAAACAACATCGGCCCCCGCAAATCGCCCGGTGGGGCGGCCTGCCGATCGCGCAGGCGGGCGCCCGAGCTACCTCTTTCAAGCCGAACTTGCTATAAAAAACAGAGCTGCTTTCGCTCGTCAATAAAGGGCTGCAGCTCTGTTTCTTTTAGATTGCAACTGAGGCAGGGGCTCCACGGGGTGGCCCGTGGCGTGGCGCATCCCATGTTCATGGGGGCGCATCCGAGGGGAATAGCCGCGCTTTCTTCCGCGCACGCGGCTTAAGCCTTTATCATGGAAGCCATTGCCAACAGGCTCGGTCCACTGATCGAACTTTTCTTTCTCCATGTCCGACAGCGCCCCTTCTTCCCTGGTCGAATTCAAACGCGTGACCTTTGCTTACCCCGGTGCGCAGGGTGAGCGTGTGATCCTGAAAGAGGTCACCCTGTCGGTGCCGCGCGGCAAAGTCACTGCGCTGATGGGAGCGTCCGGCGGGGGCAAGACGACGGTGCTGCGGCTGATAGGCGGGCAGCAAAAGGCCGGCAGCGGCGAAGTGTTGTTCGACGGCAAGGACATCACCACCCTTGCCCAGGGCGATTTGTATGCGGCGCGCAGGCGCATGGGCATGCTGTTTCAGTTCGGGGCGCTGTTCACCGACCTCAATGTTTTCGACAACGTGGCCTTCCCCTTGCGCGAACACACCGCCCTCAGCGAAGCCATGGTGCGCGACATCGTGCTGATGAAACTCAACGCCGTTGGGCTGCGCGGTGCGCGGGCCCTGATGCCCAGCGAAATCTCCGGCGGCATGGCCAGGCGGGTGGCGCTGGCGCGGGCGATTGCCCTGGACCCGGAACTCATCATGTACGACGAGCCTTTTGCCGGGCTGGACCCGATTTCTCTGGGCACTGCGGCAAAGCTGATACGCCAGCTCAATGACGCGCTGGGCATCACCAGCATTGTGGTGTCACACGATCTGGAGGACACCTTCCGGATCGCCGACAAGGTCATCATCCTGGCCAATGGCGGTATCGCTGCGCAGGGCACGCCCGAGGAGGTGCGCCACTCGAGCGACCCGCTGGTGCACCAGTTTGTCAATGCACTGGCAGAAGGCCCGGTCCAGTTTCACTACCCCGGTCCCAGTGTGCTGGACGATTTCAGCGCACGGGCGGCAGGCGGCAGGGGCAAACGTCCATGAGCAAATCCACGTTTCTGGCGCCAGTCGCCGAGCTCGGTTATGGCACCCGCAGCAAGCTGGCCGAGCTGGGCTACGCGGCCCGGCTGCTGGCGCGCTTGCTGGCCCTGACCGGGCCGGTGTTCGCCCGCTTTGGCCTGATTCGCGACCAGATTTTCTTTCTTGGCAACTACTCGCTTGCCATCATCACCGTGTCTGGCCTGTTTGTGGGTTTTGTGCTCGGTTTGCAGAGTTATTACGCTTTACAGCGTTACGGCTCCTCCGAGGCGCTGGGTTTGCTGGTGGCGCTCAGCCTGGTGCGTGAGCTCGGGCCGGTGGTGACCGCCCTGTTGTTCGCAGGCCGGGCCGGCACCTCACTGACGGCTGAAATTGGCTTGATGAAAGCCGGTGAGCAGTTGTCGGCCATGGAGATGATGGCGGTGGACCCGGTGCGCCGCGTGCTGGCGCCGCGCTTTTGGGGCGGTGTGATCGCGATGCCGCTGCTGGCGGCGGTGTTCAGCGCGGTTGGCATTCTCGGCGGCTGGGTCGTCGGTGTGCTGATGATAGGTGTGGATGCGGGGGCTTTCTGGAGCCAGATGCAGTCGGGGGTGGACGTCTGGCGCGATGTGGGAAATGGCATGGTGAAAAGCCTGGTTTTCGGCCTGACGGTGACATTTGTCGCGATTTTCCAGGGGTATGAGGCACAGCCCACCCCGGAAGGCGTTTCGCGCGCCACCACCCGCACGGTGGTACTGGCCTCGCTGGCGGTTCTGGGGCTGGACTTTGTGCTGACCGCCTTGATGTTCAGCGTGTGATTTTTGTCACCATACCGTTTCTTCAGTTCAATGCGAAAATTCAACTCACCCGCACCGTCCGGCACAAGCCGCGACGGTGTCACCGAAAGAAACCCCTGATGCAACGCTCCAAAAACGACCTGTGGGTTGGCCTGTTTGTGGTGATTGGCGCTGCGGCCATCCTGTTTTTGGCGCTGAAATCGGCCAACCTGCTGACCCTGAACTTCGACAAGTCCTACGCTGTTGTCGCAAAATTTGACAACATTGGCGGTTTAAAGCCACGTGCTGCGGTCAAAAGTGCGGGAGTAATTGTGGGTAGAGTCGAAAATATTACATTTGATGACAAATACTACCAAGCAAGTGTTACTCTGGCCATGGAAAGCCGGTATGTCTTCCCCAAAGACAGCTCACTGAAAATCCTCACCAGTGGCTTGCTGGGCGAGCAGTACATCGGTGTGGAAGCGGGAGCTGACGAGAAAAATCTGGCTGCTGGCGATGTGGTCAAACAGACCCAGTCGGCGGTGGTACTGGAGAGTCTGATCAGCCAATTTTTGTACAGCAAAGCGGCGGACAGCAGTTCATCGACTGCGGCGCCACCAGGGAATAGCGATAAAAAATGAAAACACGATTCACGATGAAAACCAGCGGTCTGCTGGCCGGTTTACTGGTTCTGGCCATGCTCCAGGGCTGTGCCACCGGACCCAACCCGCGCGACCCCTTTGAACCCTTCAATCGCAGCGTGACCCGCTTCAACGACGGGCTTGACGAAGCCCTCATCAAGCCGGTTGCGCAGGCCTATCAGGGTGCGGTACCTTCCCCGGTGCGTACTGGCGTCAGCAACTTTTTCGGTAATTTGTCGGACGTCTGGTCTTTTGTGAACAATGTGCTGCAAGCCAGGCCGCAGGCGGCTGCAGACAGCTTTGTGCGGGTCGGCGTGAATACGCTGATCGGGCTGGGCGGCGTCCTGGACTGGGCCACTGTCATGGGGATAGAGCGGCATCGCGAGGACTTCGGCAAAACGCTGGGACGCTGGGGTGTCGCCACCGGCCCTTACCTGGTTCTGCCGGTGCTGGGACCGTCCTCCGTGCGTGACACGGCCGCCCTGGTGGTTGATTCCAAAGGTGATCTCGTGATGCAGATTGACAATGTCGCCACCCGCAACTCGCTCTATGTGCTGCGTGCGGTGGACCTGCGCGCCAACCTGCTGCGTGCCGGTGATGTGCTGGACCAGGCGGCGCTTGACAAATACGCTTTCACACGGGATGCCTACCTGCAGCGCCGTGGCGCCGTGCTGGAGACCAACGGCGATCCCGAAGAGCGTTATGACCTGCCGGAAAAGGCCGCACCGGCCCGTGCCAGGTAAAGAACACTTACAAGCCCGGCCAGAACTTCACCCAAAGCGCATGAACCATGGGGACCCGATACAGTCCAATCAAGTACATGGCCTGAGCATTGCCTGACCAGCTGCGGAAATTCCCGGCCCGGCAGATACTCGTGGCGATATGAAGGAAAAACAATGAACCGTCGAATTTTCAGTCACTTTGCCGGTGCCTCGCTGGCCCTGGCCCTGCTGGCGGCAGCCCCGCTTGCCCGCGCCTCCGATGAGGCGCCGGATGCCTTGATCAGACGCACCTCCACCGAGGTGCTCGACAGCATCAAGTCGGACAAGGCCATTCAGGGCGGAGACGTCGGGAAAATCATCGCTTTGGTGGACAGCAAGGTCATGCCCCATGTCAATTTCACGCGCATGACGGCCGCTGCCGTTGGCCGGAACTGGCGGCAGGCCACCCCCGAGCAGCAAAAACGCCTTCAGGACGAGTTCAAAACCCTGTTGGTGCGTACTTACTCTGGCGCACTGTCCCAGGTGAAGGACCAGACGGTCAGCGTCAAACCCCTGCGCGCAGCCGCTGCCGACACCGAAGTCCAGGTGCGCACTGAAATCATCGGCCGTGGTGACCCCATCCAGCTTGACTACCGCATGGAAAAAACCTCCTCTGGCTGGAAGATTTACGACCTGAATGTTCTCGGCATCTGGCTGGTGGAAAACTACCGCACCCAGTTTGCGCAGGAAATTTCGGCCAAAGGGGTGGATGGTCTGATCGGCGCCTTGGCGCAGCGCAACAAGTCCAACGCAGGCGCGTCCAAGTCCTGAGCGGCATGGCGACTGCTCTGACGCTGCCGGCCGTGCTGACGCACGCAGAATCTGCTGCTTTTGCCAGCGGGCTCAAGCCGCAGCTGCTGGCGCAGGCGGCTGAAGTCGTGGTTGACGCAAGCGCATTGCGGCAATTTGACTCGTCGGCGCTGGCGCTTTTGCTTGAATGCCGGCGGCAGGCGCAAGCGGTCGGCAAGGCCTTTTCGGTGCAGTCTGCGCCGCAGCGCCTGCGTGAGCTGGCCCTTCTTTATGGTGTGGCCGAACTGATTCCCGCGGCAACGGCCTCCGCAAGCTGAGTCGCCCGGGCAAGCGCTGAACAAGTCCTTGTGCCGGGGCGGCCGCTCCTGCAGCCCTGAGCCCGTAAAATAGCTGGCTCATGCCAGCCATCTCATTCCAGTCCGTCTCCAAAACCTATCCATCGACTCGAAGCCAGACCGGTCCCGGTGTGCGGGCGCTGGACAGCGTCAGTTTTGATATCCGGCAAGGGGAGTTCTTTGGCTTGCTGGGACCCAACGGCGCCGGAAAAACCTCCCTGATCAGCATTCTGGCCGGGCTTTCGCGGGCCAGCAGCGGCCGGGTGCTGGTGCACGGCCGCGATGTGGTGACCGACTATGCCGATGCCAGGCGCCTGCTCGGCATCGTGCCGCAAGAGCTGGTGTTTGACCCCTTTTTCACGGTACGCGAGGCGCTGCGCATCCAGTCCGGCTATTTCGGCGTCAAAAACAACGACGACTGGATTGATGAATTGCTGGCCAGTCTGGGGCTGGCCGACAAGGCCCACGCGAACATGCGCCAGCTCTCGGGCGGCATGAAGCGCCGCATGCTGGTGGCGCAGGCGCTGGTGCACAAACCCAGGGTCATCGTGCTCGACGAGCCCACAGCCGGGGTGGATGTGGAGTTGCGCCAGACCCTGTGGCAATTCATCGCCAGACTCAACAAGCAGGGCAGCACGGTGCTGCTGACCACCCACTACCTGGAGGAAGCCGAAGCCCTGTGCAGCCGCATCGCCATGCTCAAGCAGGGGCGTGTGGTGGCGCTGGCGCAGACCTCCGAGCTGCTCAAGGCGGCATCGTCGAACGTGCTGCGTTTCAAGATCGACAGCGAACTGCCCAAGGCACTGGCCGACAAGGCGCGCATCACCGGCCGCATTGTGCAATTGCCGGCGCACAACGCGCACGAGATCGAGCACTACCTCAGCGCCATCCGCGAGGCCGGCCTGGTGGCGGAAGACGTCGAAATCCGCAAAGCCGATCTGGAAGACGTTTTTCTCGAGGTCATGGCCGAAAAAATCGGGGTGGCGGCATGACCGGCTGGCAAACCCTGTTCTACAAGGAAGTTTTACGCTTCTGGAAAGTCGGTTTCCAGACCGTGGGCGCGCCCATTCTCACGGCCGTCATGTACATGCTGATTTTTGGCCATGTGCTGCAGGATCAGGTCAAGGTCTACGGCAGCGTCAGCTACACCGCCTTCCTGGTGCCGGGTCTGGTCATGATGAGTGTGCTGCAAAACGCCTTTGCCAACAGCTCGTCTTCACTGATCCAGAGCAAGATCATGGGCAGCCTGGTGTTTGTGTTGCTCAGCCCCCTGTCGCACTGGCACTGGTTCATGGCCTATGTCGGCTCGTCGGTTGTGCGCGGCCTGGCGGTTGGCCTGGGCGTGTTTGTGGTGACGGTCTATTTTGGCCAGCCGGGTTTTGTCGCGCCGCTGTGGATTGCGCTGTTCGCGCTGCTGGGCGCCGCGCTGCTGGGCGCGCTGGGCCTGATTGCAGGGCTGTGGTCGGAAAAGTTTGACCAGCTGGCCGTGTTCCAGAATTTTGTCATCATGCCCATGACGTTTCTGAGCGGCGTGTTTTACTCCATCCATTCCCTGCCGCCGTTCTGGCAGACCGTCAGCCACCTGAACCCGTTTTTCTACATGATCGATGGCTTTCGCTACGGCTTTTTCGGCGTCAGCGACGTGTCGCCCTGGATCAGCCTGGCGGTCGTCGGCTGCTCTTTGCTGGCCGTCAGCGCTGTCGCCGTCAATCTGCTGCGCATTGGCTACAAAATCAGACACTGAGCTTATGACCCCCACGCTTGTCGCTTCTCGTACTGCGCTGCCCCCCGAGGGGGCCAATTTTCCTTGGGGCGGCCCGGCGGAAAATTCTCGGTCTCCATTCACCCAAAATACTGTATGACCAGCGAAGAACTCCAAACCATTATTGCCGCGGGCCTGCCTTGCGAACACCTGGACGTCAGCGGCGACGGGCGCCACTGGTATGCCACCATCGTGTCCAGCGCCTTTGCCGGCCAGCGCCTGATCCAGCGGCACCAGCGTGTGTACGCCACCCTGGGTGCGCGCATGCAGACCGACGAAGTGCATGCCCTGTCGATGAAAACCTACACGCCCGCCGAATGGGCAGGCAGCAACGCGGAAGAATAAACAAGCACCATGGACAAATTACTCATCAGGGGCGGGCGCACGCTGGCCGGCACCGTCGATATCTCGGGTGCAAAAAACGCCGCGCTGCCGGAGCTCTGCGCCGCGCTGCTGACCGCAGACACAGTGACGCTGCAAAATGTGCCGCGTTTGCAGGATGTGGCGACCATGCTCAAGCTGATACGCAACATGGGTGTCAGCGCAGAACGCACGGACGCGGCGCCGGGCACCGTCACCATTAACGCGGGCAGCTTGAGTTCGCCCGAGGCGCCCTACGAGCTGGTCAAGACCATGCGCGCCTCGGTGCTCGCGCTGGGCCCCTTGCTGGCGCGTTTTGGCGAGGCCACGGTGTCGCTGCCCGGCGGCTGCGCGATCGGCTCGCGCCCGGTGGACCAGCACATCAAGGGCATGCAGGCCATGGGCGCCGAGATTGTGGTGGAACACGGCTACATGATTGCCAAACTGCCTGCCGGACAAAAACGGCTCAAGGGCTGCAGCATCACGACCGACATGGTGACCGTGACCGGCACCGAAAACTTCCTGATGGCCGCCAGCCTGGCCGAGGGTGAAACCATTCTTGAAAACGCCGCGCAGGAGCCCGAGATTGGCGACCTGGCCGAAATGCTGATCAAGATGGGCGCAAAAATCGAGGGTCACGGCAGCAGCCGGATACGTATCGAGGGCGTGGAGCGCCTGCACGGCTGCACACACCAGGTGGTGGCTGACCGGATCGAGACCGGCACTTTCCTGTGCGCGGTGGCAGCCACCGGCGGCGACGTGGTGCTGCGCCACGGCCGCGCCGATCACCTCGATGCCGTGATAGACCTGCTGCGCGCCGCCGGTGCCGTCATCACCCCAGGGGATGGTTTTATCCGCATCCAGGCCTCGGGCCGCATGCAGGCACAATCGTTTCGCACCACCGAATACCCGGGCTTCCCGACCGACATGCAGGCCCAGTTCATGGCGCTCAACGCGATTGCCGAAGGTTCAGCCAAGGTCACGGAAACGATTTTCGAAAACCGCTTCATGCACGTCAACGAGATGGTGCGCCTCGGTGCAAAAATCGAGATCGACGGCAAGTTTGCGGTCATCGAAGGGGTGGAAAAACTCTCGGGCGCCACTGTGATGGCCACCGACCTGCGGGCTTCCGCAAGCCTGGTGATTGCCGGCCTGGTGGCCGAGGGAGAGACGCTCATTGACCGCATTTACCACCTGGACCGCGGTTATGACCAGATGGAAGCCAAGCTGCGCGGCATCGGCGCCGATATTGAACGGATCAAATCATGATCACGCTCGCCCTGTCGAAAGGCCGCATCTTCGACGAGACCCTGCCGCTGCTCAAGGCCGCCGGCATTGAAGTGCTGGACGATTCCGAAGAATCCCGCAAGCTGATTTTGGGCACCAACCGCGCCGACGTGCGTGTGGTGCTGGTGCGTGCCACCGACGTGCCGACCTATGTGCAGTACGGCGGCGCCGACATCGGCGTGACCGGCAAGGATACGCTGATCGAACACGGCGGCCAGGGCCTGTACCAGCCGCTGGACCTGCAAATTGCCAAATGCCGCATGAGTGTGGCGGTGCGTGCCGGTTTTGACTATGAGGCAGCGGTCAAGCAGGGTTCGCGCCTGAAGGTGGCGACCAAATTTGTCAGCATCGCGCGCGATTTTTTTGCCACCAAGGGTGTGCATGTGGACCTGATCAAGCTCTACGGCAGCATGGAGCTGGCGCCGCTGACCGGCCTGGCCGACGCGATTGTGGATCTGGTCAGCAGCGGCAACACGCTCAAGGCCAACCATCTGGTGGAGGTCGAGCGCATCATGGACATCAGCTCGCACCTGGTGGTCAACCAGGTCGCGCTCAAGCTCAAGCAGGCGCCGATACGCGCCATCATTGACGCTTTTGCGTCGGCCATCACCAAACCCGTCACCTGAAATTGCTATGAATTTAGTAGCTGCTCCCGCACGACTGTCAACGGCTGACGCCACATTTGAGACCCAATTCAAGGCCAGACTGCACTGGTCGGCGGATGCCGATGCGGCCATTGAGCAACGGGTGGCCGACATCCTGGCCGATGTGAAGCAGCGCGGTGACGCGGCGGTGCTCGAGTACACCGCGCGTTTCGACGGGCTGTCGGCAGCCAGTGTGGCCGGCCTGGAATTGACGCAGGCCGATTTCAAGGCGGCGTTTGATGTCATCCCGGCCGCGCAGCGTGAGGCCCTGCAGGCCGCCGCCGCGCGCATTCGCAGCTACCACGAGGCGCAAAAAAAGGCCTCGGGTGAAAGCTGGAGTTACCGCGACGAAGACGGCAGCCTGCTGGGGCAAAAAGTCACGCCGCTGGACCGTGTCGGCATTTATGTGCCGGGCGGCAAGGCGGCGTACCCGTCCAGCCTGCTGATGAACGCGATCCCGGCGCATGTGGCCGGGGTGGGCGAGATCATCATGGTGGTGCCCACCCCCGTGCGCGGCAGTGTGGCCACCGGCGGGTCGGGCGAACAGGCCGCGTCCAGCCAGGGCGAGCGCAATGTGCTGGTGCTGGCCGCTGCCTGGGTGGCCGGTGTTTCCAGGGCTTTCACGATTGGCGGCGCGCAGGCGGTGGCTGCGCTGGCCTACGGCACGGCCACAATTCCCTCAGTGGACAAGATCACCGGTCCCGGCAATGCCTATGTGGCCGCCGCCAAGCGCCGGGTTTTCGGCAGCGTTGGCATCGACATGATTGCCGGCCCCAGCGAAATCCTGGTGCTGGCCGATGGCAGCACGCCGGCCGACTGGGTGGCCATGGATTTGTTCAGCCAGGCCGAACATGACGAGCTCGCGCAAAGCATTTTGTTGTGCCCGGACGCGGCCTACATCGCCCAGGTTCAGGCGGCGATCGACCGCTTGCTGCCCGGCATGCCGCGTGCGGAAATCATCGCCCAGTCCCTCACGGGCCGCGGCGCGCTGATCCAGACCCGCAGCATGGAGGAAGCCTGCGCCATCAGCAACCGGATTGCGCCCGAACACCTGGAGGTCTCCAGCCGAGACCCGCACCGGTGGGAGCCGCTGCTCAAACACGCTGGCGCGATATTTCTCGGTGCTTACACCAGCGAATCGCTGGGCGACTACTGCGCCGGCCCGAACCACGTGTTGCCCACCAGCGGCACCGCGCGTTTCTCCAGCCCGCTGGGTGTGTACGATTTCCAGAAACGCAGCAGCCTCATCGAGGTCAGCGCAGCCGGTGCGCAAACCCTGGGCAAAATTGCCGCTGAACTGGCTTACGGCGAAGGCTTGCAGGCCCATGCCCAAGCCGCTGAAATGAGAATGAAAAAATGAGCGCAAGCAAACGGATCGATCTCAAAAAGCTGATCAGGCAGGACGTGCAGTCCATGCATGCCTACGCGATCCAGGACTCCGTCGGCATGGTCAAGCTCGATGCGATGGAAAACCCGCACCGCCTGCCCGCCGCGCTGCAGGCGCATCTGGGCCAGCGTCTGGGCGCACTGGCGCTGAACCGCTACCCCGATGGCCGGGTCAACGACTTGCGCAGGGCGCTGGCCGAGCACGCGCAGATGCCCGCAGGCTTTGACATCATGCTGGGCAACGGTTCGGACGAGCTGATTTCGCTGCTTGCCATGGCCTGCGATGTACCGGGTGCCTCCATCCTCGCGCCGCTGCCCGGTTTTGTGATGTACGGGATGAGCGCCCAGTTGCAGGGCCTGAAGTTCATCGGTGTGCCCCTGACGGCTGACTTTGAACTCGACGAGGCCGCCATGCTGGCTGCGATTGCCGAGCACCAGCCCTCCATCATTTACATCGCTTACCCGAACAACCCGACGGCCAATTTGTGGGACGACGCGGTGATCGAGAAAATTGTCCTGGCGGCGCCCGGTCTGGTGGTGATGGATGAGGCCTATCAGCCGTTTTCGAGCAAAAGCTATATAGACCGCATCGCCCGGCACAGCCATGTGCTGCTGATGCGCACCATGAGCAAGTTTGGCCTGGCCGGTGTGCGTATCGGCTACATGATGGGCCCCCAGGCGCTGATTGCCGAGATCGACAAAGTGCGTCCGCCCTACAACATCAGTGTGCTGAACTACGAATGCGCGCTGTTTGCACTCGAACATGCCGAGGTATTTGCGGCGCAAGCCCGGGAACTGCTGGCGCAGCGTGGGCTTGTTTTTGCGGCTTTGCAGGCTTTGCCGGGCGTCAGGGCCTGGAAAAGCGACGCCAACATGATTCTGCTGCGCGTGCCCGATGCGGCCAAAACCTTCGAAGGCATGCGCGCACGCCAGGTTCTGGTCAAAAACGTTTCTAAAATGCACCCATTGCTGGCCAATTGCCTGCGCCTGACCGTCGGCACCGTCGACGAAAATGCGCTTATGCTGGCAGCCCTTAAAGAATCCCTATGACTACCCCCACTGCCATGGCGCCGCTTGCCCCGAGAACCGCCGAGGTTTCGCGCAATACCGCCGAGACCCAGATCACCGTCAAGCTCAACCTCGACGGCACCGGCAAGGCCAGCCTGTCCACCGGCATCGGCTTTTTCGACCACATGCTGGACCAGATTGCCCGCCATGGCCTGATTGACCTCGATATCCAGGCCAAGGGCGACCTGCACATCGACGGCCACCACACGGTGGAAGACGTGGGCATCACCCTGGGGCAGGCGGTGGCGCAGGCGGTCGGTGACAAAAAAGGCCTGCGCCGTTACGGCCACGCCTATGTGCCGCTGGACGAGGCCTTGTCGCGCGTGGTGGTTGATTTTTCCGGCCGGCCCGGTCTCGACATGCATGTGCCTTTCAAGAGCGGCATGATTGGCGGCTTCGACAGCCAGCTGGCCTACGAGTTCTTTCAGGGTTTTGTGAACCACGCTTTTGTCACCCTGCACATTGACAACCTCAAGGGCGACAACGCGCATCACCAGGCCGAAACCGTGTTCAAGGCCTTTGCCCGCGCCTTGCGCATGGCGCTGGAGATCGACCCGCGAGCCGCTGGCGTGATTCCCTCGACCAAGGGCTCGCTGTAGCAAAATCAAGCATGTTTTTGGCCTCCAGCCCTTGCTGCACGGGCGCAAGCAGCTATAAAAAAAATAGCAAATTTCTATCCTGATGGGAACACTCAAAACAGTCGCGGTGGTCGATTACGGCATGGGCAATCTGCGCTCGGTGTCGCAAGGCGTCCAGCATGTGGCGGCCCACAGCGGTTTCGAGGTGGTCGTCACCTCCAGCGCCCGGCAGGTGCGCGACGCCGACCGTGTCGTGTTGCCCGGCCAGGGCGGCATTGCCGACTGCATGCACGAGCTGCAGGCCTCCGGCATGCTGGAGGCGGTGTTGCACGCGGCGGCCACCAAGCCGCTGTTCGGCGTCTGTGTGGGCATGCAGATGTTGCTGGATCACAGCACCGAAGGCCGGGGTGCCGAGGGCACCCGCGGCCTGGGGCTGATACCGGGTGAGGTGCTCAAGTTTGATCTGGCCGGCAAGCTCCAGCCCGACGGCAGCCGTTACAAGGTGCCGCAGATGGGCTGGAATCAGGTTTACCAGACGGCGCCGGTGCACCCGGTGTGGGCGGGTGTGCCGGATGGCGCTTACTTCTATTTTGTGCACAGCTTTTATGCCCGCCCGTCGGATGCGCGCCACACTGCGGGCGAGACCGACTACGGCGCACGCTTTACCGCAGCGCTTGCGCGCGATAATATTTTCGCCACGCAGTTTCACCCCGAAAAAAGTGCTGAACACGGGCTGGCCCTGTACCGCAACTTTTTGCACTGGAACCCCTGACCCTGCGCTGCCGGCCAGTGCCACCCCCATCCACTTCACTGCTTCTGCCCATCACCCATGTTACTTATCCCCGCGATTGACTTGAAAGACGGCCAATGCGTGCGCCTCAAACAGGGCGACATGGACCAGTCCACCATCTTTAGCGAAGACCCGGCCGCCATGGCGCGCAACTGGGTGGACAAGGGCGCGCGCCGCCTGCATCTGGTGGATTTGAACGGTGCCTTTGCCGGCAAACCGAAAAACGAGGCCGCCATCCGCAAAATCCTGGCCGAAGTCGGCAGCGAGATTGACGTGCAGCTGGGCGGCGGCATCCGCGACCTGGACACCATAGAGCGTTACCTCGATTCCGGCCTGCGCTACGTCATCATCGGCACGGCGGCGGTGAAAAACCCCGGCTTTCTGCAGGACGCCTGCACCGCCTTTGGCGGCCACATCATCGTGGGCCTGGACGCCAAGGACGGCAAGGTCGCGACCGACGGCTGGAGCAAGATGACCGGCCATGAAGTGGTGGACCTCGGCAAGAAGTTCCAGGACTACGGCGTCGAATCCATCATCTACACCGATATAGGCCGCGACGGCATGCTCAGCGGCATCAACATCGAAGCCACGGTCAAGCTGGCCCAGGCGCTGACGATTCCGGTGATCGCCTCCGGCGGACTGTCCAGCATGGCCGACATTGAGGCGCTGTGTGCGGTGGAAGACGAGGGTGTGGAGGGCGTGATTTGCGGCCGCTCGATTTACAGCGGCGATCTTGATTTCGCTGCTGCGCAGGCCCGCGCCGACGAGCTCAACGGCTAGAGACCCTCTGTAAACTCTGGCGAGATTCTGGTGGGTGTGGTTTGGGCCGCAAGGCGCCAGAAAGCAATACAGTGACTCGCCCCAGTTCGCCCGGGCTCACTTGCATAGCTGCGGGGGCTGCGATTAAAAACGCAGCATGAGCTAGTCCTGCGCGCCGCGTTCAAAACGGTTTCCAGCCCAAGCCGTCATCAAGTGATCAACGAACCACCGGCCCGCAGGCCCCGGCGGCGCTGGCGCCGGATGAAATGCGGAGATCGTGAGCATGAAGCCGCTGCGGGGCATGTCGTCCACGTCCAGAATGACCAGCGTGCCCGATGCAATGTCTTGCGCCACCATGTGCAGCGGCATGCTGCCCCAGCCAACGCTGTCTTTCAAAAATGCGTGCTTGGTCGACAGGTCCGCCAGCCGCCATGTGAGTGGCGACAACACACCGTAGTCCTGGCCTTTCATCAGCGCTGAACGGTCGGTGAGCACAAGCTGCACATGTTTGGCCAGTTCACGTCTCGGGATGCGGTGTTTGAAAGCCGCGAGCGGGTGGTCTGCGGCGGCGACCGACACCAGGGGAATCTCGCCCAGCCGTTCGCTGACCAATGAGGGAAACGCGACCGGCAGTGCCGCCAGAATGCCGAGGCTGCAACGGCCATCCAGCACTGGCTGGTAGCTCGCGCCCAGTCCTTCGACAAAAACCCGCAGCGGCGTCAGCGGGAACCGGCTTGCAAACGCCTTCGCCGCTTCGGCAATAGCGGCTGTCGGGAAAAACACATCGACCACGACCGACAGCTCGGCTTCCAGCCCGGACGACATGAGTTTGGCGCGTGCTTTCAGGGTGTTGACGCCAGACACGATGGTGCGGGCGTCAGCCAGAAGCAGCACTCCCTCGGGGGTGAGCTTGGGGAATCGCCCGGTGCGGTCGAACAGCACCACGCCAATTTGCCCCTCCAGGCTGCTCACCCAGCCGCTCACAGCTGACTGCACGCGGTTGAGCTTGCGGGCCGCCGCCGAAAAACTGCCTTCATCGACCGCTGCAATGAAGGTTCTGAGTTGGTCGAGTGAAACGCCGTCGAGCATAAAAACCATCCTATCCCAAAAAAAGATGGATCACATCTCAATATACCGTCTATTCAGATTGATTGTTAAAGAACACCATCAGGTCTTCATCCAAAACGACTTGAAAGGTCTCATCGTGAAACTCCTGCATCTTGACTCCAGCGTGCTCGGCGCCGCCTCGGTTAGCCGCCGCCTGACATCCGAAATCGTCCTGCGCCACCAGGCCTTGCATCCCGGCATCGAGGTAATGTCCCGCGATCTGGCAGCTGACCCGGCCCTGCACCTGTCCGGCGCACATCTGGCTGCTTTCCAGGGCAGCGCCAGCGAGGACGCGCTGATCAACGCGGACCTGGTCAAAGGCAACGCTTACATGGACGAACTTTTCGCCGCAGACATTCTGGTCATCGGCGCGCCCATGTACAACCTGTCGATACCGACGCCGCTCAAGGCGTGGATCGACCGCATTGCGGTGGCCGGCCAGACCTTCCGCTACACCGCTGGGGGTCCTGAAGGCCTGCTGAAAAACAAAAAGGCATTCATCGCTTCGACGCGCGGCGGCGTGTATTCGGCGGGCAGCCCTGCTGCGGCGCTGGAACACCAGGAAAGCTACCTGATCGGCCTGCTGGCCTTCCTGGGCGTGACGGATGTGACCGTTGTACGCGCTGAAGGCATGGCGTTGGGCCCCGAGGCCAAAGAGGCCGCTGTGGCACGCGCGCTTGAGGAGATCGCAGCGATTGCGGCCTGAGCGTTGCACTCCCGCCCCAACCCATCAACCTATTTATCGAAAGAAATCACCATGACCTATTCCATCATTGGCTCCGGCAACGTCGGTACCGCCCTGGCCCGCCAGTTCGCCCGCAGCGGCATCTCCGTGGGCGTCGCCAACTCCCGCGGCCGAGACTCCATCACAGCATTGGCCGAAGAGCTTGGCGGCAAAGTGACGGCTATGACCTTGGAGGATGCGCTCAAGGCCGACGTCATCATTCTGGCGGTGCCGTTTCGCGCCCACACGGCGGTGGCGGGCGCGGCGCCTGACTGGGCCGGCAAGATCATTGTCGATGCCATGAACACCTATGGCGTGACGCCAGAGGAGCTGAAAGGCCAAGCGTCCAGCGACCTGGTGGCAGTTGCGTTCCCCGGCGCGAAACTGGTCAAGACACTCAACCAGTTGCCTGCGAAGCTGCTGGCGATGAACCCCGCCGAAGGCGGTGGGCGCCGTGTCATGTTCGTCTCCAGCAATGACAAAGCCGCCTCCACTTTGATCACCACGCTGGTAGGGGACCTCGGATTTGCGCCCATCGAACTCGGAAAGATCAGTGAAGGCGGCGCCTTGCTGGACCGGAGCGGGCCGCTGGTTCTTCAGAGCCTCGTCAAGCTGGGGTGAGCCGCGCGATTGCAGAGCAACTCGGCGCACTACACTAAACGCCTCCCGCAAGTCCGATTTTTGGGCGCATGGTGGCACGAGTGTGAAGGAACCGGCGGCGTTCGGCGGTGCCCGGAATCCTCATGCCCTTGGGCGCGTCCGGTTTCTGTGCCGTGCGCGTCGCCCTGCATCCCGATAGTCGAATTTTCAGGGACCTTTCGAGCCCTTTTAACCATAGCCAGCTTCACTGAACTCTAAATGCTAGCCAAAAGAATCATCCCTTGTCTTGACGTCACCGGCGGCCGCGTCGTCAAGGGCGTCAACTTTGTCGAGCTGCGCGACGCTGGCGACCCGGTCGAAATCGCCGCGCGTTACAACGAGCAGGGCGCCGACGAGCTGACTTTCCTGGACATCACCGCCACCAGCGACGACCGCGACCTGATCCTGCACATCATCGAAGCGGTGGCCTCCCAGGTTTTTATTCCGCTGACGGTAGGCGGCGGCGTGCGCACCGTCGAAGACGTGCGGCGGCTGCTCAATGCCGGTGCCGACAAAACCAGCTTCAACTCGGCCGCATTGGCGAATCCGCAGGTGATTGAAGACGCCTCGGCCAAATACGGCGCGCAGTGCATTGTGGTGGCGATAGACGCCAAACGCCGCTCGGACGAGGAAGCGCTCAGGCGCGGCCCAGGCTGGGACGTGTACAGCCATGGCGGGCGCAAAAACACCGGGCTGGATGCGGTGGACTGGGCCTGCGAGATGGCGCAGCGCGGTGCCGGCGAGATTTTGCTGACCAGCATGGATAGGGACGGCACCAAGGCCGGCTTTGACCTGGCGCTGACCCGCGCGGTCAGCGACGCCGTCAGCGTGCCGGTGATCGCCTCGGGCGGTGTTGGCAATCTGGAGCACCTGGCCGACGGCATACAGATCGGCGGCGCCGACGCGGTGCTGGCCGCCAGTATTTTTCACTACGGCGAGTACACGGTGCAGCAGGCCAAGGCCCACATGGCGGCACGCGGCATTCCCGTCCGTTTGTAGTTTCGCCTTTTTGGCCTCCAGAACCCGTCTGATGGGCGTAAGCAGCTATAAATTTGATAGTGATTGCGTACGGGCGAGGGCCCGCTTTCTCATTCCAGCCGGGGCCGCGGGTCCGGCTCCGCCGGCCCGCAGGCGCAGCGCCCCCTCGGGGGGCAGCGCAGTACACGAAGTGACAAGCGTGGGGGCTCCATATTTCATTGACAATTGGCGCATGACGCAAAAATGGCTGGACGACATCCAATGGGACGACAAGGGCCTGATCCCGGTGATTGCGCAGGAGGCTGGCAGCGGCGATGTGCTGATGTTTGCCTGGATGAACCGCGAGGCGCTGCAGAAAACCGCCGAGCTCGGTCAGGCGGTGTATTTCAGCCGCTCTCGCGGGCGCCTGTGGCACAAGGGTGAGGAGTCCGGCCACCTGCAGACGGTGCATGAGATCCGGCTGGACTGTGACAATGACGTGATTCTTCTCAGGGTCACGCAACTGGGCCATGATCCCGGGATCGCCTGCCACACCGGCCGGCACAGCTGTTTTTTCAGTCTTTACAAAGACGGCCAGTGGGTGGTGACCGAGCCGGTCTTGAAAGACCCCCAAACCATCTATAAATAATAATCAGCACCATGAGCTCCAACGATTCCCTGCAGCGGCTCGCGCAAATCATCGAAAGCCGCAAACCCGGGCAGGGCGGTGACCCCGCGACCAGTTATGTGGCGCGCCTGCTGCACCAGGGCCCGGACGCTTTTCTGAAAAAAATTGGCGAGGAAGCCACCGAAACCGTGATGGCTGCCAAAGACATCGACCATGGCGGCCGGACGCCGGAGCTCAGCGCCAGACTGGTGGGTGAGGTCGCCGATTTGTGGTTTCACAGCCTGATTGCGCTGGCCCATTACGGCCTGTCGCCGGCCGATGTGATGGCCGAGCTGGAGCGCCGCGAGGGCACCAGTGGCATCGAAGAAAAAGCCCTGCGCAAGGCGCAGGACCGTGAAGCCGCCGAAAAATAGCGCCCACTGCAGAAAGCCCCAGCATGAGTGAAACCGATCTGGCCGAATTTGATTCCAAAAATCCCAATGACCGCGTCGTCATGCATGTGCTGTACGGCCTGCACACGCTGGCCTGGTTCAGTGGCGGCGTTTTTGCAGTCATTGCGCTCATCATCAACTACATTCGCCGCGCCGAGGAGTCCGACTCCCTGTACATTGACCACCACAACTACATGATCCAGACCTTCTGGTGGACGCTGATGTGGCTGGTGCTGCTGTCGCCGCTGTGGCTGCTGTTTGTGTTGCCCGGTTTCATCGGCTACGGCATCGTCTGGCTCTGGTATCTGTACCGCTGCGTGCGCGGCTGGATGCGTTTTAACAGCCACCGTTTCGCCCGGTCTTCGGTGGGCCTGTGACAGCCCTCAGACTTAACCCTGTTTGGAACTTCTGCAAGCATGAGCCAGCCCAGCACCCATCACCCCGACAACTGCCTGTTCTGCAAAATCGCCGCCGGCCAGATTCCCAGCCGCAAGGTGTATGAAGACGACGCGATCTTCGCCTTCCACGACATTCACCCCTGGGCGCCCGTACACTTTCTGATGATTCCCAGGGTGCATATCGCTTCCATGGCGCAGGTCGGCGCCGAACACGCGGCGCTGCTGGGCCGCATGATGGTGCTGGCCCCGCAGCTGGCGCTGGAGCAGGGCTGCAACCCTTATCCGCAAGGGGGTTTTCGCATGGTGCTCAACACCGGCGCCGAGGGCGGCCAGGAGGTGCAGCATTTGCACCTGCACGTCATGGGGGGGCCGCGGCCCTGGGCTAGAGGTTGACCCCTACGCTCCGCCGCTGCGCCAGCGGGCCGGCAAAGCCGGACCCGCGGCCGCGGTTGAATTTAAACAGTCCTCCGCTCGTTGAAGGGTAAATCCCCATTTGCAGCTCTGGCATCGCACACCAGATGAAGCCGTGCGGTTTGTGCAGGGCTATTCGAGCGGGGCCCGGCGCGAGGCCTTTAGAATGGGCGATATCTTGTGCACGTTCGCAATTACAGATTAGGAGAGAAACATGGGTTCATTTTCCATTTGGCACTGGTTGATTGTGTTGTTGATTGTGGTGATGGTGTTCGGCACCAAAAAGCTGCGCAACATGGGCGGTGACCTGGGCGGCGCCGTCAAGGGCTTCAAGGACGGCATGAAAGACGGCGGCAAGACCGACGAAGAAAAAGCCGCAGCCGCTGCACCCGCCGGCCAGGTCAGCCATGGACAGACCGCCGACAAAACCACGATTGACGTGGAAGCCAAGCAAAAATCCTGATCGGGCATGTATTGTTGACACCCTACCTGTCTGACCTGCTGTGATTGACATCGGCCTGTCCAAAATGGCGCTGATAGGCGCAGTCGCGCTGATTGTCATCGGCCCGGAAAAACTGCCACGTCTGGCGCGCACCATAGGCACCTTGGTGGGCAAGGCGCAGCGTTATGTGGCCGATGTCAAGCAGGAGGTCAGCCGCTCGATGGAGCTCGACGAGCTCAAGAAGATGAAAGAGTCGGTGGAAGGTGCGGCCCGCGATGTCGAAAATTCCATCCAGACCAATGCCAGCGACTTTGAAAAATCCTGGGCTGAAACCACGGGCACGGCCTCGGGTGAGGAATTGCCCGGCATGATCAGCTTTCCCGAGTACAAACACCCGAAAAAGAACTTTCGCCTCAAGCAGGGTGCCACGCCGCAATGGTTCAAGGCGCGCTCCGGTGTGCGCACCAAGGCCTTGTCGGGTGCGGCGCGGGTGGCGCGTTTTCGGCCCCGTCCACGCTCATCCTCCAGCCCTGGCTCCTGATTTTCCCCATTTCCCGCGCACTCCGGCGCGCTTTACTCCGCGCACACCTTCTTCATGAGCGATCCCAACACCGACAAACCCGACGAACTCGCGGGTACCGAGCAGCCTTTTGTGCAGCACCTGCTGGAGCTGCGCGACCGGATGATACGGGTGGTGATTGCCATTGGCATCGCCGCCGCGCTGCTGGCCATTTACCCCGGCCCGGCCGTGTTATTTGACCTGCTGGCCGCGCCGCTGGTCGAGACCCTGCCCAAAGGCGCGTCGCTGATTGCCACCTCGGTGATCTCGCCGTTTCTCGTGCCCTTGAAGATTTTGTTGATGGCGGCCTTCCTGCTGGCCTTGCCGGTGGTGCTTTACCAGGTCTGGGCCTTTGTCGCCCCCGGCCTGTACACGCATGAAAAAAAGCTGGTGATGCCGCTGGTGGTGTCCAGCACCTTGCTGTTTTTTGTCGGTGTGGCGTTTTGTTACTTCTTTGTCTTCGGCCAGGTTTTCAAATTCATCCAGAGTTTTGCGCCCAAATCGATTGTGGCGGCGCCTGACATCGAGGCCTACCTCGGTTTTGTGCTGAGCATGTTTCTGGCTTTCGGCATGGCGTTTGAGGTGCCGATTGCGGTGGTGGTGCTGGCGCGCATGAACATTGTCAGTATCGAGAAACTCAAGAGCTTTCGCGGCTACTTCATTGTGCTGGCCTTTGTGATCGCCGCCATCGTGACGCCGCCGGACGTGGTGTCGCAGCTGGCGCTGGCCATTCCGATGTGTATCCTCTACGAGGTGGGCATCTGGGCAGCGCAGCTTTTCATCAAACACACGCAGGCGCCGGACGACACCGAAGCCGCCAAACCTTGAGGTCAAACCGGCCTGCAGACCGCATCCGGTGAGCGCAAGCAGCTATTAAAAAGATAGCTATTCAGGCTTGTTGTGTGGCGTCAACGCTGGATTTTCGGGCGCTGACGGGTACCCGGCACCACCGCGATCTCGCTCTTTTTGTCCTTGCGCAACACACCGAGCGGCGCGGGCGCGCCGGGCTTGAGGCCGGCGACTGCGCTGAGCAGCTCGGTCACGGTGCGCACCGGCTTGCCGGCCACATCGGTGATCACGTCGCCCGGCACAATGCCGGCCTGAGCCGCCGGGCCATTCTGCAGTACCCCGGTCAGAATCACGCCGCCGGCCTTGACCGCCTCGGGCCTGATGCCAAAGGCTTCGGCCACCTCGGGGCTCAAATCCTGGGGCTCCACGCCGATCCAGCCGCGCGTGACCTGGCCGTCTTTCACAATGCTTTCGAGCACCTGTTTTCCGGTGGACACCGGAATGGCAAAACCGATGCCCATGGAGCCGCCGGAGCGTGAATAAATCGCGGTGTTGATGCCCAGCAGCCGGCCCTGCGTGTCGACCAGCGCGCCGCCCGAGTTGCCGGGATTGATCGCGGCGTCGGTCTGGATGAAGTTTTCGAAGGTGTTGATACCCAGCTGGTTGCGTCCCAGCGCGCTGACAATGCCGCTGGTCACGGTCTGGCCGACGCCAAACGGATTGCCAATGGCCAGCACCGCGTCGCCCACCTGCAGCGTGTCCGAGCTGCCCAGCACAATGACCGGCAGCTTGTCGAGTTCGATCTTCAGGATCGCCAGATCGGTTTCGGGGTCGGTGCCTATGACCTTGGCCTTGGCCTTGCGCGTGTCGTTGAGGATGACCTCGATGTCGTCCGCACCCTCGACCACATGGTTGTTGGTCAGGATGTAGCCGTTCGGGCTGACGATGACGCCGCTGCCCAGCCCCACCTGGGGCTCGTTTTGCCCGCCTTGGTCGCCGAAGAAGAACTTGAACCAGGGGTCGTTCATGTTGGGGTTGCGCGCTGCGGCCTTGCTGGTGTTGATGCTGACCACGGCGGCAGAGGCGGCCTTGGCGGCAGCGGCAAAACTGCCGGCGGGCGCCACCCCCGGGGTGCCGGCTGCGGCCGGCGCTTCGATGACTGCCAGGCCCGCCGCCGACGGCCGGTTCAGCCACTGCGGCTGCAGCGTGGCCACGACAAAGTAGGCGGCCAGAATCACCGTCACGGTTTGGGAAAACAGGAGCCAGAATTTACGCATTGCAGGTACTGAAGAAAAAAAGCTCGCCAGAAAAGAAAACGCCTTGGCAAGTAGTTGGGGGCCGACAGGGAATTACCAAGAGTTGCGATTTTCTCCCAGTTTGCCTGTCCGCCGCCGCCAGCGGCCACCGTTGCGGGCAGGAGCGGCCATAATTTGCAGTACCCGCATCGCACCGGCCTGCCGGCTGGCCCGGGACCCAACCCAAGGAACCCGCCATGAAAGCTTCCAGCGTCCTCGCCACCATAGGCCAGACACCGCACATCCGCATCAACCGCATTTTTGGCGCGGCCTGCCAGACGCACCAGATCTACATCAAATCCGAGCGCAGCAACCCGGGCGGCTCCATCAAGGACCGGATTGCGCTGAGCATGGTCGAAGCGGCAGAAAAATCCGGCGCTTTGCAGCCCGGCGGCACCATCATCGAGCCGACCTCGGGCAACACCGGCGTGGGCCTGGCCATGGTGGCCGCGGTCAAGGGTTACACCCTGGTGCTGGTCATGCCCGACAGCATGAGCATCGAGCGGCGCCGGCTGATGCTGGCCTACGGCGCCAGTTTTGACCTGACCCCACGCGAAAAAGGCATGAACGGCGCGATTGCGCGTGCCAAAGAGCTGGTGGCCCTGACCCCCGGCGCCTGGATGCCGCAGCAGTTTGAAAACCCCGCCAACATCGAGGTGCATGTGCGCACCACCGCCGAAGAAATCCTCGCCGACTTTCCGCAAGGTGTGGACGTCCTGATCACCGGCGTCGGCACCGGCGGGCATCTGAGCGGCGTGGCGCAGGTGCTCAAGGCGAAATTTCCGCATACCAGGGTGTATGCGGTAGAACCCGCTGCTTCACCCGTTATCAGCGGCGGCAAGCCCTCACCCCACCCGATCCAGGGCATAGGCGCGGGGTTTATCCCGGCCAACCTGATGACCTCTTTGCTCGACGGCGTGATCCAGGTGGAAGGCGAGGCTGCCAAAGACTACGCCAGGCGCAGTGCCGCGCAGGAGGGCCTGCTGGTCGGTATTTCCTCGGGCGCCACGTTGGCCGCGATCGCGCAGAAACTGCCCGGAATAGCCGCCGGCAGCACGGTGCTGGGTTTCAACTACGACACGGGCGAGCGTTATCTTTCTGTCGAAGGATTTTTACCGTGAGGGTCAAACGTGCGGAGTTGCTCAGCGCCTTTGACAGCCTGCTGCAACCCGAACGCTTCAAGGACTACGGGCCCAACGGTTTACAGGTGGAAGGCAAGCCCGAGATCGGCAAAATCATCTCGGGCGTGACGGCCAGCCTGGCGCTGATCGAGGCGGCGGTGGCGGCGCAGGCCGATGCGATATTTGTGCACCACGGCCTGTTCTGGCGCGGCCAGGACGGGCGCGTGACCGGCTGGATGAAGCAGCGCCTGGCTTTGCTGCTGGCGCACGACATCAACCTCTACGCCTACCATTTGCCGCTGGACGCACACCCTGAACTGGGCAACAACGCACAACTGGGACTGCAGCTCGGGCTCAAGGCCGAGCGTTATTTCGGCGACAACAACCTGGGCTTTCTGGGTGCGCGCGATGGCCAGTCTGCGGGTTTTGATTCCGCCGAAAACCTCGCTGCCCATGTGGGTGCTGTATTGAAAAGGCGTGTAGCCCTTGTAGGACCTGCGCAATCAGCTATTAAAAACATAGCGTGGTGCACGGGTGGCGCGCAAGGCTATTTTGAGGACGCGATTGCCGCCGGCGCAGACGCTTTCATCACCGGCGAGATCTCCGAGCCCCAGGCGCACCATGCGCGCGAAATGGGGGTGGCGTTTATCGCCTGCGGCCACCACGCCTCCGAGCGTTTTGGTGCGCCGGCGGTGGCGGCCCATGTGGCGGCCCGGCTCGGCATCGCGCACAGCTTCATCGACATCGACAACCCGGCCTGAAAACCGGCGCCGCGCCAGCAGCTGCTCAGGCCACCGATTTGCGCTGCCGCAGGTGCTGCGGACTGCGTGCATGGTGGGGCCGCGACGCACGCAAGGCGTGCCAGCTGCTGCCGAGCTCGGCGTTTTCCACCGGCACCGGCTGGCCACTGAGTTCGTCCAGCAAGGCGGCGCGTGAGCGTATGCTGCGCGCTGCGCTGGCCATGGTTTCGGCATCATGCAGCGCCTGTGCCACATCCTTGCCGGCGCCGGTCAGGTGCACCATGCCCACGCCAATGTCCACATTGAGCCGGATGCGCTCACCGCTGAGCGCCACCACTTCCAGAGGCCGCCGCAGGCTGGACGCGACGCGCAGGCCCAGCGTGCGTATCCAGCCGGGCGAATGCAGGCTTTCAATCAGCACGACAAAGCAGCGGTCGTAATAGCGGCCGGCCGGGTTGACCACGCCGGTGTGGCGCTGCATGCGCCTGGCCAGCTGGGCGTAAATTTCGTTCAGTCCGTGCTGGCCCACCTGTGCCAGCAGGCGCTCGGGCTCGAACACCTGTACCGCCATCAGGGCACCGTCGCGCCGGGTGCGCGCCAGACGGCGCTGCGCACGTATGATTTTCTGCACCATCACCATGCTGCTGTAGAGCTGCGTGGTGGGGTCGCGCCGCGATTGCCCGGCATGGCGGATCTGCAGGTCCTGGTGGTTGCGCAGCCACAGCGTCACCGCGATCACCGAGACGCTGAGCAGGCCCAGCAGGGCCACGCCAGCCTGCAGCACGAGCGAGTGCCCGCCGGCCTGCAAGGTCAGCCAGTAGAGTCCGAGTTGCAGCGGCAGCGCCAGCATGCAGCCGGCGGCCAGCCCCCAGGCCAGACGGTCGCCCTGCTGCGTGGCGCGCACGGCGGCCCACAGCGCGACCGACAGGCTCAGCACGGTCAGCGCGCCGGACGCCGGCAGTTGCAGGCCGGACGGCAGCAGCAGGCACAGCGGCCCGCCCGCGAGGCAAACCGCACTGATGCTGCGAAAACTGATGTCGGTCAGCCGGTCGCGTTTGGCGGCCGAGAGCCAGTGGCCGGCGCCGTAGGTGCCCAGGCTGCCACACAGCGGCCCGACCAGCACCTGGGCGGTGTGCAGCCAGGACGCTCCTGTGGCGCTGGACAGGCTGGCCGGCAGCCCGCTGAACAGGGTGAAAAAAAGCCAGCAGCTGCTGAGGTAAATCAGGCTTTGGACGCTGGCCTTGCTGCGGCTGTAAAAAGCGTCAGCGGCGCCCAGCAGAACCACCAGGCCGATGGAGCCGGAGGCGGCGCTCCAGACCATGGTTTCCGCTGCGTTCATGGCACAGGCCAGCTGTTCGCAGGCGCAAAGCCAAGTGTTTGCGCGAGAATACCGACAGAATGCATTTCTTCGCTTCCCCCTGTTCGGTGGCTGTGCCGCCCCTCTGCATCCATGGAAACCGGTGGGTCGGCATGCGGGCGCGCCCGCGCCCTGCAATTCATTATGGGCTGTTCCCGTGGCAAGTGGAAGGCATGAAAAACCCTCTGATCAAACCCAGGAGACTGCGCAGCAGAAGGAACGTCGGCTGCAAAGCGACCGCAGCGGTCCATTTTTCACCGTCTTTTTGCCCCATAGCTACGGCTATGGGCCTGCAAACCCGGCAAAAACTGTCCTCGCTGGGGCCGCTTTTCGCATCGACGCCTTCTGCCGCGCAGACTCCTGGGGGTTTTCCTTGGCGCTAGCCCTGCCGCTGGCCCTCACCATGGGCGACCCGGCCGGCATAGGGCCGGAAATCATTGCCAAAGCCTTTCGCGATGCGCCCGCCGACCTGGCCGGCTGCGTGGTGGTGGGCGATGTTGCCAGCCTGCGCCGGGCCTCAGCGCTGGTCGGAGCCGGCGCTGTGGCCGTGCTGGAGGCGGCCGCCGACTGGCAGGCTGTGCCGCCGCGCTGCATTCCGGTGCTACAAAAATGTGAGCTGCCTGCGCCCGTCCCGTATGGACAAATCAGTGATCTGGCGGGCAGGGCGGCGGCGCAATGTATTGTCTGGGCGGCGCAGGCTGCGCTGCGTGGTGAAGTGGCCGCCCTGGTCACGGCGCCCATCCACAAAGAGGCGCTGGCGGCCGCTGGCGGGGTGTTTTCGCATTACCCCGGTCACACCGAACTGCTGCAAGCCGAAGCAGCGGCTTATCTCCAGAAGGAGTTGTCAGAGCTTCCGGTGCGCATGATGCTGGCCAACGACGAACTCAAGACCGTGCTGGTCAGCATTCACCTGTCCCTGCGCGACGCGATCGATGCGGTGAGTTTTGAACAGGTGCTGCAGACCTTGCGGATCACGCAGCAGTCGGTGCGCAGCGCCTCGGGCGCTTCGCCGCGTATCGCGGTGGCCGGGCTCAATCCGCACGCCGGTGAAGGCGGGCTGTTTGGCCGGGAAGAGCTGGACATTATTGTGCCGGCCATCGCCCAGGCCCGCCTGGAAGGCATGGACGTGAGTGGCCCCTTCGCGCCAGACACCGTGTTCATGCGGGCCCGCGCCAGGGCGGGACAGCCCGGTGAATTTGACGTGGTGGTGGCGATGTACCACGACCAGGGGCTGATACCGGTCAAATACCTCGGGGTCGAGCAGGGCGTCAATGTCACGCTGGGCTTGCCGCTGGTGCGCACGAGTCCGGATCATGGCACCGCGTTTGACATTGCCGGTACCGGCCAGGCGGACGCGTCCAGCCTGATCGCCGCCATTCGCATGGCGCGCCAACTGGCCGGCTGAGCCGGCCGCCATCAAGTACCAAAAAGGCCTCCAGCCCTTGAGTGACGGGTGGGAGCAGCTATTAAACCAATAGCAAACGCCATGTATTGACCAGCGGGGGCCGCGCGTCCGGCTTTGCCGGCGCGCAGGCGCCGCCCCTGGAAGGGGGAAGGCGCTACACGCAGTGAGCGTCCGGCGGGGTGAACTACTTCCTCAGGCTGTCCCGGATTTCCCGCAGCAGCACCACGTCTTCGGGCGTGACCACCGCAGCCGGCGCCGCTTCGGGCTGCTGGCGCTTGAGCCGGTTGATCTGCTTGACCATCACGAAGATGATGAAGGCCAGGATGAAAAAATTCAGCGACACCGTGAGGAAGTGGCCATAGGCGAACACCGGCACACCGGCTTTCCTCAGGGCGTCCAGCGACATGTCGGTGCCGGGCGGTACCGAGCCCAGCAGGATGTAGAGGCTGGAGAAGTCCAGCTTGCCGAACACCATGCCGACCACCGGCATGATCAGGTCGCTGACGACCGCGTCGACAATCTTGCCAAAGGCGGCGCCAATGATCACGCCAACCGCGAGATCCACGACATTGCCCTTGACCGCAAACTCCCTGAATTCCTGCATCATGCCCATGGTGTGCTCCTGCTGGTGGTGGATGAAATGACTGACATTGTGCCGTGCTCGCGGGTCGCGCCGTATGCGCACACATGCCGCAGCCGCCGGGTCGGAATGGCTGCGGCGGCTTGAAAATGCCATTCGCGCTCCGTTACAATCCCGGGTTGACCCCAATAAGCCATTTTTCAAGTTTTTCAAGCCCCGTTCTTGTAGGACATCCATGACGCAAGCAAGTATCAATGTGCCACCCGGCGCTCCGATTGACAAAGACAAAAGAAACTGGATCGTGACCACCGGTGTGATCGGTGGGGCCGGAGCCCTGACCGCTGCCGTCCCCTTTGGTTGCAGCTTCAACCCCTCCGAACGTGCCAAGGCCGCCGGCGCTTCGGTGGAAGTGGATATTTCAGCCATGAAACCAGGCGAAAAGCTCACGGTGGAATGGCGTGGCAAGCCGGTCTGGATTGTCAGGCGCACGCCGGAGCAGCTGGCCGGCCTGGCCAAGCTGGACCCGCAACTGGCCGACCCCAAGTCCGAGCGCAAACCCGGTGAACTCACGCCCGAGTACGCGCGCAACGAAAACCGTTCCATCAAGCCCGAATATTTTGTGGCGGTCGGCATCTGCACCCACCTCGGTTGCTCGCCCAGCGACAAGTTCGCCACCGGGGCCCAGCCTTCGCTGCCCGATGACTGGGCTGGCGGCTTTTTGTGCGCCTGCCACGGCTCGACCTTCGACATCGCCGGCCGTGTGTACAAAAACAAACCGGCACCGGACAACCTGGAAGTGCCGCCCCACATGTACCTGTCAGATGCCAAGCTGCTGATTGGTGAGGACAAAAAAGCCTGAAGCTTTGCTGGACCGCCCGCTGGTGCCGCGTGGCGCCCGCAACGTCCCCCATCGACTAGCAAATAGGACCCCTTATGGCTGAATTCAAAGAAATTTCCCCTGGCGCGCCAGCTGCTGCGAAGCTGATGAACTGGGTCGATAACCGCTTCCCGGCAAGCAAGCTCCTGAAGGAGCATGTGACCGAGTACTACGCACCGAAGAACTTCAACTTCTGGTACGTATTTGGTTCGCTGGCGATGCTGGTGCTGGTGATCCAGATCGTCACCGGCATCTTCCTGACCATGCACTACAAGCCCGATGCCGCGCAGGCCTTCGGCTCGGTCGAGTACATCATGCGCGACGTGCCCTGGGGCTGGCTGATCCGCTACATGCACTCGACCGGCGCTTCGGCATTTTTTGTGGTGGTCTACCTGCACATGTTCCGTGGCCTGATTTACGGCAGCTACCGCAAGCCGCGCGAGTTGATCTGGATTTTCGGCTGCGCGATTTTCCTGGCGCTGATGGCCGAGGCCTTCATGGGTTACCTGCTGCCCTGGGGCCAGATGAGCTACTGGGGCGCCCAGGTGATCGTCAACCTGTTTGCCGCGATTCCCTTCATCGGTCCCGATCTGGCGCTGCTGATCCGCGGCGACTACGTGGTCGGTGACGCTACCCTGAACCGCTTCTTCGCCTTCCACGTGATTGCCGTGCCGCTGGTGCTGCTGGGCCTGGTGGTGGCGCACCTGATTGCCCTGCATGAAGTCGGCTCCAACAACCCTGACGGGGTCGAGATCAAGGCGAAAAAAGACGCTGCAGGCCGTCCGATTGACGGCGTTCCCTTCCATCCCTATTACACGGTGCACGACATTTTTGCCGTCAGCGTGTTCCTGATGATCTTCTCGGCCATCATCTTCTTTGCGCCTGAAGCCGGTGGTTATTTCCTCGAGTACAACAACTTCATCCCGGCCGACCCGCTGAAGACGCCGCTGCACATCGCCCCGGTATGGTATTTCACGCCCTACTACTCCATGCTGCGCGCCATCACCAGCGAGATGATGTATGCGCTGGTCTTCTGCGTGCTGGCCGGCGCCGTGCTCGGCGTGCTCAAAGCCAGAATCGGGGGCCTGTTCAAGGCCGTGATTGTGGGCGGCGCCGTGGTGCTGGTGGTGGCGATGTTGATGTTCGATCCGAAGTTCTGGGGTGTGGTGGTCATGGGTGGTGCGGTCATCATCCTGTTTTTCCTGCCCTGGCTGGACAACAGCGAAGTCAAGTCCATCCGTTACCGCCCCGACTGGCACAAATACATGTACGCGATTTTTGTCATCAATTTTGTGGTGCTGGGTTACCTCGGCATCAAGCCGCCCTCGGCGATCAATGAGCGGGTGTCGCAGGTCGGGACGCTGTTTTATTTCGGTTTCTTCCTGCTGATGCCGTGGTGGAGCCGTCTCGGGCAGTTCAAGCCCGTGCCCGACCGCGTGACGTTTGCTGCCCACTGAGCTGGAGATTTCGAAAAATGATGAAGACACTGAAAAAAATGGCACTGGCCGGCCTGGCTGTGTTGGCCCTGTCAGCCACCGGCCTGCATGCGGCGACCACGGGCATCGCCTGGGACAAGGCGCCGGACAAGACCAATGATCTGGGTGCGCTGCAAAACGGCGCCAAGCTGTTTGTCAACTATTGCCTGAACTGCCATTCCGCTGCTTTCATGCGTTACAACCGCCTGCAGGACATCGGCCTGAGCGAGACGCAGATCAAGGACAACCTGCTGTTTGCCACCGACAAGGTGGGCGAAACCATGAAGGCCGCCATAGACCCCAAGCAGGCCAAGGAATGGTTTGGCGGCAACCCGCCGGACCTGACCGTGATGGCGCGTTCGCGCGCTGGCGCTGGCGGCAGCGGTGCCGACTACCTCTACACCTATCTGCGCACCTATTACCGCGACGAAACCAAGGCCACCGGCTGGAACAACCTGGCTTTCCCCTCTGTGGCCATGCCACATGTCATGTGGGAGCTGTCGGGTGAGCGCAAGCCGCTGTTCGATGAAAAAGAAGAACACGGCCACAAGGTGCAGGTCTTCAAAGGCTGGCAGCAGGTCACGCCCGGAACCATGACGCCGCTGCAATACGACCAGGCGGTTGCCGACCTGGTGGGTTACCTGCAGTGGATGGGTGAACCCGCCCAGAATACCCGCATCCGGGTGGGCGTCTGGGTCTTGATGTTTCTTCTGCTCCTGACGTTTGCGGCCTGGCGCCTGAACGCAGCGTACTGGAAAGACGTCAAGTAATTTTTTCGCCGGGACGCCGTTTCCGGCACCTTCTGGAGTGGATGCCTTCAACGCTTCCACTCCTTTGCATTTAGGAGTTCGCACCCATGATGGTCCTTTATTCAGGCACGACCTGCCCGTTCTCCCACCGTTGCCGCTTTGTGCTGTTTGAAAAAGGCATGGACTTCGAAATCCGTGATGTGGACCTGTACAACAAGCCCGAAGACATCAATGTCATGAACCCTTACGGCCAGGTGCCGATTCTGGTCGAGCGTGACCTGATTCTTTACGAGTCGAACATCATCAATGAGTACATCGACGAGCGTTTCCCGCACCCGCAATTGATGCCCGGCGACCCGGTGGACCGCGCCCGGGTCCGCCTGTTTCTGCTGAATTTCGAAAAAGAGCTGTTTGTTCATGTCAACACGCTGGAAGCTCGTGCCTCCAAGGGCAACGACAAGGCGCTGGAAAAAGCCCGATCGCACATCCGCGACCGCCTGACCCAGCTGGCCCCGGTGTTCCTGAAAAACAAGTTCATGCTCGGCGACAATTTTTCCATGCTGGACGTGGCGATTGCGCCGCTGCTCTGGCGCCTGGACTACTACGACATCGACCTGTCGAAAAATGCGGCGCCCCTGCTGAAATATGCCGAGCGCATCTTTTCGCGCCCGGCCTATATCGAGGCGCTCACGCCGTCCGAGAAGGTCATGAGAAAGTAATGGCCCCCACGCTCGCCACTGCGTGTGCTTCGCTGCCCTCCGGGGGGGCGCTGCGCCTGCGGCCCGGCGGAGCCGGTTCCGCGGCCCCGGCTGGTGAAGAGGGCGCAGCTTCCCATGCTGCGCTGGTGCGGGTCCAACTTGGCTGATTTCATGAACGCGCTCGACTCCACCTCGACCCGCCCCTACCTGATCCGTGCGCTGTATGACTGGTGCACCGACAACGGGTTGACGCCTTATGTGGCGGTGGCTGTGGACGAGACCGTGCAGGTGCCGCGTGAATATGTGAAAAACAACGAGATCGTGCTGAACATCAGTTTTGATGCCACCAGCTCACTCAAGCTCGGCAATGATTTCATCGAGTTCAAGGCCCGGTTTGCCGGAAGTGCTCGCGAGATCATGGTGCCCATAGGCCGTGTGATTGCGATTTATGCGCGCGAAAACGGTCAGGGCATGGCGTTTCCGCTGGCCACCTCGCCCTCGACCGGCATACAGCCGCCGCTTGAAACCAGCACGGCGCTGGCGCTGGCTCCAGCCGGTCCAGCGGCGGCAGATGCCGGGCCGGCGCTGGCGTCGGGGCAGGACGCGAGAATCGTACAATTGGTGCCATCCAACAGCACCGGCGCGGGCCGTGACGAAGAGCCGGAACCACCCGATCCGCCCAAGCCGCAGCAGGGCAAAAGGCCTTCGCTCAAACGCATCAAGTAAAATAGAAATTGTGCCGCTTTAGCTCAGTTGGTAGAGCAACCGCCTTGTAAGCGGTAGGTCGTCAGTTCGAATCCGACAAGCGGCACCACCCCTCCAAACCAGCCCCGCCGGGCCCAACAACTCCCAGTTTCATAGCAGTGCCATGAGGCCGCAAGCGTGCTGGCGGCGGTTGGACCTTAAAAGGCCTCATTTTCTGCTGATTAGTATCTTCAGCCGAATTGAGGTAACCTTCCAACCTTTGCTGGTCAAGCGGGCCTGTATCAGGGGCAGCAGCTGACGGACTTTTGCCGCTGCCGCATTGCTGCTGATGAGCAGGCACCAGGCCTCGCCGTCTATCGGACCGGCCTGAATGGCAGGCCGCAGTGCTTCGGGAATCAGCGACTCGATGTCCTTGAGTCTGCTGCTCGATTCACGGACCAGCTCGGTCAAACGGGCCAGCGCGGGGGAGTTGTCAGCGGCCTGGCTGAAACTGAGGGCCCGGTTCAGGCGGGGGCTGGGGTTCACGGCAGTTGGCTCATGGAGTTAAGGAGATGGACCAGTGCATTTGATTATCACGGATGCGTGGCTTGCCCAAAGCCGTGCCATCTATCTCAGCGGCACCAAGCTGGTGCTTGCGGGTTTTGTGGCTGCGCTGGCTCTGATGCTGGTGGCGGCCGGCATGTACCACTGGGTTTTTCTCAAGGGCGCGCGTGAGGGCTGGCCGGTGATAGGCGCGCTCGTCAAACTCATGGTCAAGGACGAGTTCGAGCAACGCGACCGCTTTCTCCGCGAAAACCTCGACGCCATGGCCAAACGGCTGGGGGAAATGCAGGCCAAGATGATGCAGCTTGAAGCGCTGGGTGAGCGTGTGTCAGGGCTGGCCGGCGTCAATCCGAACGAGATCAAAACCATGCCGGGACGCGGCGGCGCGCTGGTGACCGGGCGTTCCCTCACCATGGAAGAATTGCAGGCCACGCTGGCCGATCTGGACAAGTTGACAGACCAGCGGGTGGATTTGATGACCGTCATGGAGTCCCGCCTGTTTGACCAGAAGATCAAGAAAATGATGGTGCCTACCCAGCAGCCGGTGGCCGGTGGCGCCCTGGGCTCGTCCTTTGGCTGGCGCATTGATCCGCTGAACGGGCGTTCGGCCCTACACACCGGCCTGGACTTTCCGGCTGAACCCGGCACCCCCATCCTGGCGGCTGCCGGCGGTGTGGTGGTGACGCAGGAATACCACCCGGCCTACGGCAACATGGTCGAGGTCGATCATGGCAACGACCTGGTGTCCCGTTACGGCCATGCGTCCAGGGTCTGGGTCAAAAAAGGCGATCTCGTCAAACGCGGCCAGAAAATTGCCGAAGTGGGCACCACCGGACGGTCCACCGGTCCGCACCTGCATTTTGAGGTGCTGGTACAGGGTGTGTTCCAGGACCCGCAGAAGTTTCTCACTGCCGGCCAGAAACTGCCGAACGCGGTGGCGCTTGCCGCGCCCCGGCCGGCGCCGGCGCCGCTGCTACAGACAGGCCGGCCGAAATAGCCCTGCGGCACAGGTAAAATGCGCAGCTTGCGCGCGGTTGAAATCAGCCGGCAGCGCCCCCATCTCAGTCGATACTCAACAAGGGATTTCGGCCTCCCTGCCGGCTCACGCGAGCTGTCAGCGCGGCTTCGCATGTATGGCTTCCAATTTCCTGACTCAAATCTTCGGCAGCCGCAATGACAGGCTGCTCAAAACCTATCGAAAATCCATAGAGCGTATTGCCGCACTCGAAGCGCCCATGGAGAAGCTCGATGACGTCGCCTTGCGCGCGAAGACCCGGGAGTTCATAGACCGCATTGCCCAGGGTGAGACGCTGGACGCGATCCTGCCCGAAGCTTTTGCAGTGGTGCGCGAGGGCAGCAAACGCGTCATGAAAATGCGCCATTTCGACGTCCAGATGCTGGGCGGCATGTCGCTGCACAACGGCAAAATTTCAGAAATGGGAACCGGCGAGGGCAAAACCCTGACGGCGACCTTGCCGGTCTACCTCAATGCGCTGACCGGCAAGGGTGTGCATGTGGTGACGGTCAACGATTACCTGGCCAGCCGCGATGCGCGCTGGATGGGCAAGCTGTACAACTTCCTCGGCCTGACCGTCGGCGTCAACCTGCCGAACATGGCGCGTGAAGAAAAGCAGGAAGCCTACCGCGCCGACATCACTTACGGGACCAACAACGAGTTTGGTTTCGACTACCTGCGCGACAACATGGTGTATGAGGTGGCCGACCGCGTGCAGCGTGGCCTCAATTACGCGATCGTCGATGAGGTCGATTCCATCCTGATCGATGAAGCCCGCACGCCGCTGATCATCAGCGGCCAGGCCGAAGACCACACCGAGATGTACCTGGCCATCAACAAGGTGGTGCCGCTGCTGACGCGCCAGGAAGGCGAGGCCGACCCGCGCACCGGTGAGGGCGTCATCAAGCCCGGCGACTTCACGCTGGACGAAAAAACACACCAGGTGTTCCTGACCGAGCAGGGCCATGAAAACGCCGAACGCATCCTGTTCGGCATGGGCCTGATTCCCGAGGGCGCGACGCTCTACGACCCGGCCAATATTTCGCTGGTGCATCACCTGTACGCAGCCTTGCGTGCCAACCACATCTACCACCGGGACCAGCATTACGTGGTGCAGGAAGGCGAGATTGTGATCGTCGACGAATTCACGGGCCGGCTGATGGCCGGTCGCCGCTGGAGCGAAGGCCTGCACCAGGCGGTCGAGGCGAAAGAGGGCGTCCAGATCCAGGCCGAAAACCAGACCCTGGCATCCATCACCTTCCAGAATTATTTCCGCCTCTACCGCAAGCTGGCCGGCATGACCGGTACTGCCGATACCGAGGCCTACGAGTTTCAGGAGATCTACGGCCTGGAAACCACGGTCATCCCGCCGAATCGTCCGAGCCGGCGCGAAGACCAGCTGGACCGCGTGTACAAAACCACGCGTGAAAAATACGAGGCCGCGATCCAGGACATCCGCGAATGCCACGAGCGTGGCCAGCCGGTTCTGGTCGGAACCACCTCGATTGAAAATTCCGAAATCATCGACCAGCTGCTGGCGAAGGAAAAACTGCCGCACCAGGTGCTCAACGCCAAGCAGCATGCACGCGAGGCCGACATCGTGGCCCAGGCCGGACGCCCCGGCATGATCACGATTGCCACCAACATGGCCGGTCGGGGCACCGACATCGTGCTGGGCGGCAATGTGGAAAAGCAGATTGAAGCGGTCGAGTTGCTGGAGGAGATGCCCCAGGACGCGAAGGAGGTGGAAATCGCACGCCTGCGCGCCAAATGGGAGCAGGAGCATGAAAAAGTCAAAGCGCTCGGCGGTCTGCGCATCATCGCGACCGAGCGCCATGAGTCGCGCCGCATCGACAACCAGTTGCGCGGTCGTTCGGGCCGTCAGGGTGACCCGGGCTCGTCGCGTTTTTACCTGAGCCTGGACGACACCCTGATGCGCATTTTTGCCGGTGACCGGGTACGCGCCATCATGGAGCGACTGAAGATGCCCGACGGCGAGGCGATTGAGGCCGGCATTGTGACGCGCAGCATCGAGTCCGCCCAGCGCAAGGTGGAAGCGCGCAACTTCGACATCCGCAAACAGCTGCTGGAGTACGACGATGTCGCCAACGACCAGCGCAAGGTCATCTACCAGCAGCGCAACGACATCATGGACGCAGCCAGCCTGCAGGACCAGATTGCGTCGCTGCGCGAGGGCTGTTTCACCGATCTGGCGCGGCAATACATTCCGGTGGAAAGTGTCGAGGAGCAATGGGATATTGCCGGGCTGGAAAAAGTGCTGCGTGACGAGTGGCAGATCGAGCTGGCGCTTCAGGAAGAAGTGCAGGCGGCCAACGCCATCACCGATGAAGACCTTCTGGAGAAGGTGATTGCCGCCGCCAATGCAGCGTTTGATGCCAAGGTCGAGAAAATTGGCGAAGAAAACTTCACCCAGTTTGAACGCATCGTGCTGCTGCAAAGCATAGACACCCACTGGCGCGAGCACCTGAGCTCGCTGGACTATCTGCGCCAGGGCATCCACTTGCGCGGTTATGCACAGAAGCAGCCCAAGCAGGAGTACAAACGCGAAGCTTTCGAGCTGTTCGGCCAGTTGCTCGACAGTGTGAAAAACGAAGTCACCAGAATCCTCATGACGGTCCAGGTGCAATCGGGCGAACAGCTGGGCCAGGCCGCTGAAGAAATGGAAGACCGGGCCGAGCGCATCTCCAACGTGACCTACACCGCGCCCACAGAAACCGGCGAGGTGGAAACCACGGTGGACGACAGCGCCTACCCGCACAAGCCGCCCATGCCCGCAGGTGCTGTGGCCCGTGTGGGCCGCAACGACCCGTGCCCCTGTGGTTCGGGCAAAAAATACAAGCTCTGCCACGGCAGGCTCAGCTGATTCACGCGCCATCCAGCGCCGTCCCGGGAGTCCCTAGACCATGCCTGTCAACCTGCTTGCCACGCCTGCGGCAGAACTTTTTCCGGTGCCAGGCGTGCGCTGGGGCATCACCGAAGCCGGGATTCGCAAGGCAGGCCGCAAGGACCTGTCGGTGCTGCTGCTTGCAGAGGGTGCTTCGGTGGGTGCGGTGTTCACGCAAAACCGTTTTTGCGCCGCGCCGGTGCAAATCTGCCGCGAACACCTGGCCAAAAATGGCGGCAAAAGCGGGGGCATACGCGCGCTGCTGATCAACACCGGCAACGCCAATGCCGGCACCGGCGCCGACGGCCTGAGCCGCGCGCAGGCCAGCTGTGTTGCCCTGGCGCGCGAACTCCAGGTTTCGCCCGAACAAATCCTGCCGTTTTCCACCGGCGTGATCATGGAGCCGCTGCCGCACGAGCGTATTGCGGCGGGCCTGCCTGCCGCATTGGCCGATGCACACGAAGACCACTGGGGCAGGGCGGCTGAAGCCATCATGACCACCGACACGGTCGCCAAGGCGTTTTCCAGCCGCATCACGCTGGGCGGCGTGCCGGTGACCATCACCGGCATCAGCAAAGGCGCCGGTATGATACGCCCCAACATGGCGACCATGCTGGGTTTTCTGGCCACCGACGCCTGTGTGTCGCAGCAGTTGATGGCCCAGCTTGCCACCGAGCTGGCCGAAGCTTCATTCAACCGCATCACGGTCGATGGTGACACCTCGACCAACGACTCTTTTGTCGTGATCGCGACCAACCAGGCCGCACATGCGCCCATCACCGCGCTGGACAGCGCAGAAGGACAGGCCCTGAAGACGGCGATGCTGGACATCGCCCGCCAGCTCGCCCAGGCCATCGTGCGTGATGGAGAGGGTGCGACCAAGTTCATCAGCATCACGGTCGAAGGCGGCAAGACCGGCGCAGAATGCCGTCAGGTGGCTTATGCGATAGCACATTCACCGCTGGTCAAGACGGCGTTTTTTGCCAGCGATCCCAACCTGGGCCGCATCCTGGCCGCAGTGGGTTATGCCGGCATCAGCGACCTCGACCAGACGAAAATTGACCTCTACCTGGACGACGTGCTGGTGGCCAAAAATGGCGGTCGGCATACCGCCTATGTCGAGGCCGATGGCCAGCGCGTGATGAAACAAAGCGAAATCACCGTGCGTGTGCTGCTGGGCCGGGGCACGGCAGTCGACACCGTCTGGACCTGTGACCTGTCCTATGACTACGTCAAGATCAATGCCGATTACAGATCATGACCACCCCCGAAGCGCCTGCTGCGCCCCGTACCGCCGCCAGAGCAGACGGCTCTTCGGAGCCGTCCAAGCCTGCGCGGGCAGGCTTGGAGCCGCGGCTCTCAGCCCCTCCAGGGGGCGCCACCAGCGGCCCGGCAGAGCCGGTTCCACGGTGGCCTGCGTAGGAAATTATCTGTGAACGAAAAATTTGAGAGATTGATAGAGCGCGCCGAGTCGCTGCTGGCGCGGATAGAGTCCGTGCTGCCGCAGCCCCTGACCGCGCCCGACTGGAGTCAGGCTGTGGCCTGGCGTTACCGCAAGCGCAGCTCCGGCCACGGCGCGCTGGAGCCGATCAAACACCTGGGGGTCATGCATCTGGCGGACCTGAAAGAGATCGACGGCCAGAAGGAAAAAATCCGGCGCAACACGCGCCAGTTTGTCGACGGCCAGCCGGCCAACAATGTGCTGCTGACCGGCTCGCGTGGCACCGGCAAGTCATCACTGATTCGCGCCTGCCTGAACGAATACGCGCCCCAGGGTCTGCGCCTGATCGAGGTGGACAAGACCGACTTGACCGACCTGCCCGATATTGTCGATATCGTCACCGGGCGGCCGGAAAAATTCATCGTGTTCTGTGACGACCTGAGTTTTGACGAGGGCGAGTCCGGCTACAAGGCGCTCAAATCGGTGCTTGACGGTTCGGTTGCTGCAAGCGCGCCCAATTTGCTGATTTATGCCACCAGCAACCGCCGCCACCTGCTGCCCGAGTACATGAAGGAAAACCTCAGCTACACCCACACCGACGACGGCGAAGTGCACCCGGGTGAAGTGGTCGAGGAAAAAATCTCGCTGTCTGAGCGTTTTGGCCTGTGGGTCAGCTTCTACCCCTTCAGTCAGGAGGAGTACCTGACCATCGTGGCGCAGTGGCTGTCGTCCTTCGGTGTGGCGCCTGAAGCCATAACAGCGGCCAAACCGGCAGCGCTGGTCTGGGCGCTGGAGCGCGGCTCACGCAGTGGCCGCGTGGCCTACCAGTTCGCCCGGGATTACGCCGGCACTGACAGCGCCAGCCGGCCCGTGGTGGCGCCTGCCATCGCCGCCTATGAGCGGCCTGGCGCAGCAGTGTTGCCCGGCGAAGGCGACCAGGCCCCTGATCATTCCACATGAAGGTGTTGGTCGCCGACGCAGAGCAAGCCCGCGAAGGCGGTGCGAACCGCGCGGTGGTCAATGTCGCGGTCGGTGTGCTGATCCGTTCCGATGGTGATTTCCTGCTGACCTCGCGGCCACCCGGCAAGGTGTACGAGGGTTACTGGGAGTTCCCGGGCGGCAAGCTCGAAGCCGGCGAGACGGTGGAGCAGGCCCTGCGCCGCGAGTTGCACGAAGAAATCGGCATCACGATAGACGCCGTCCATCCGTGGAAGGTGGAACTGGTGGACTATCCGCACGCACTGGTGCGGCTCAATTTCTGCAAGGTCTTTGGCTGGAGCGGTGAGTTGCACATGCGGGAAGGCCAGCAGTGCGCCTGGCAGCGCCTGCCGGTGGAGGTCCAGCCGGTCTTGCCTGGCACGCTGCCGGTGCTGGCCTGGATGGCCCAGGAACAGGGTTTCACGCAAGCCACGCAGCTGCCAGCCTCGCCAAAGACCTCCTGACCAGCTTGCAGGACATTTATTTGCTACTGAATTGATAGCGGATTGCGCACATGCCTGAAGGGCTGGAAGCCGATTTGGCATCAAAATCCAGACACCCCCGGACCTGTCCAACCGCATGCAGGGCCGTTGCCAATAAAGCGGCAGTGTGCAAGGATGGCCCGCATGAGCGGCTTCCGATTCAGCCACACCCTGGGCACCACGACTTATCGCTTTCATGACCTGAAAGACCTGCTGGCCAAAGCCTCGCCCCTGCGTTCGGGCGATGTGCTGGCCGGTGTGGCTGCGGCCACCGACGAAGAACGTGTGGTCGCGCAAATGACGCTGGCCGGCTTGCCGCTGGCCACCTTCCTGAGCGAGGTCCTGGTGCCTTACGCTGACGACGAAGTCACACGGCTGATCATCGACAGCCACGACACCACGGCTTTTGCACCCATACGCCACCTGACGGTGGGCGACTTTCGCAACTGGCTGCTCAGCGATGCGGTGGACAGCGTTGTGCTGGCGAACGTAGCACCCGGCATCACGCCGGAGATGGCGGCGGCCGTGTCCAAGCTCATGCGCAACCAGGACCTGATTTTGGTGGCACAAAAATGCCGCGTGCTCACGGCGTTTCGCAACACCATAGGCCTGCCGGGGCGGCTGTCGACCCGGCTGCAGCCGAACCACCCCACCGATGACGCGACCGGCATCGCGGCCAGCCTGCTCGACGGGCTGCTGTATGGCAGTGGTGATGCGGTCATCGGCATCAACCCCGCCACCGACAATCTGCCGCAAGTCATGCGCCTGCTGGCCCTGCTCGACGAGGTCATCCAGCGTTATGCGATTCCGGCGCAATCGTGTGTGCTGACCCATGTCACCAATACCCTGGCCGCGATCGAAGCTGGCGCGCCGGTGGACCTGGTGTTCCAGTCGATTGCCGGCACCGAGGCCGCCAACCGCAGTTTTGGCATCGACCTGAAGCTGTTGGCCGAAGCGCAGGCGGCCGCCCTGTCTCTGGGGCGCGGTACGGTGGGCAACAATCTGATGTATTTTGAAACCGGCCAGGGCAGCGCGCTGTCGGCCGCTGCCCACCACGGCATGGACCAGCAGACCTGCGAGGCCCGGGCCTATGCCGTGGCGCGCCACTTCAGTTCCCTGCTGGTCAACAGCGTGGTTGGTTTCATCGGCCCGGAGTACCTGTATGACGGCAAGCAGATCATCCGCGCCGGACTTGAAGACCATTTCTGCGGCAAGCTGCTGGGCCTGCCCATGGGCTGCGACGTCTGTTACACCAACCATGCCGAGGCCGACCAGAACGACATGGATGTGTTGCTGACGCTGCTGGGCGTGGCCGGTTGCAGCTTTGTGATGGGTGTGCCGGGATCGGACGACATCATGCTCAACTACCAGAGCACCTCGTTTCATGATGCGCTGTACGCGCGGCGTGTGCTGGGCCTGCGGCCTGCGCCCGAGTTCGAGGCCTGGCTGGAGAAGATGCAAATCGTCAGGCCGGGCCAGGCCGACGGTTCGCCGCAACTGGCCGGGCAGATACCGCCGGCGTTTCGCGCTGCCTTGCGGCGCATCTCCTGAAGCGCATCCGCCCATGAAGCCTGTCCCATCCCCCGTGCCCACAGCGGTGACCGAGAACCCCTGGCAGCAGTTGCGCCAGTTCACGGCGGCGCGTATTGCGCTGGGCCGCAGCGGCGTCAGCCTGCCGACGCAGCCGCAGCTGGCGTTTCAACTGGCGCATGCGCAGGCTCGCGATGCGGTGCACCTGGCGCTGGATGTGCCGCAGCTGGTGCATGAGCTTGCAAGCGCGGGCCTGTCCCCGGCGGCTGAGACCCTGGTGCTGGACAGCGCTGCAGCTGACCGCCTGCATTACCTGCAGCGGCCTGACCTGGGCAGACGCCTGAGCGATGCCGCGCGCGGCCAGCTGAACGCCTTGCCGGCCCTGGCGGCGGCGCCTGGCTTTGATCTGGCCGTGGTGCTGGCCGATGGTTTGTCGGCGCGGGCGGTGGTGCAGCAGGCCGTGCCGCTGTTGCGGGCGCTCCGGCCGCATGTCGCCGCTGCGCAGTGGACGCTAGCGCCGCTGGTCATTGTCAGGCAGGGCCGTGTGGCTGTCGGCGATGAAATCGGCCATCTGCTGGGGGCCAGGGCGCTGTTGTTGCTGATTGGCGAGCGCCCCGGCCTGAGCTCACCCGACAGCCTGGGTGCCTACCTGAGCTGGATGCCACGCGTGGGCCTGACGGACGCCGGCCGCAATTGCATCTCCAATATCCGGCCGGCGGGATTGTCTTGTGAAGAAGCGGCGCGCAAAGCGCACTATCTGTTGTCTGAAATGTTCAGGCGGCAATTGTCGGGTGTGCTGCTCAAGGACGAAAGTATTGACGACGCGGGCTTGCCGGGCACAGCACGCGGCAACTTCCTGCTCGACAGCCCTAGCTGAAATCCCACTGTTTTTTTGCGCCCAGCACCGCATCGGGGTAGGGCGCCTTGCCGCGTGAGCCGTTGTAGCGGCCCAGGCCCATGAACAGGTCGCCTTTTTCGCGGTCCAGGTAGTGGCGCAGGATCACGCAGCCAAAACGTAAATTGGTCTGCATGTGAAACAGCTTGCCGGGGTCGCCGTCACCGATCACACGTGTCCAGAAAGGCATGACCTGCATGTAGCCGCGCGCGCCCACACGGCTGACCGCGTACTTGCGGAAGTTGCTTTCGACCTGTATCAGGCCCAGCACCAGCGCGATGTCCAGCCCGGCACGTTTGCTTTCGTACCAGACGGTTTGCAAAAACTCCTTGCGGACCTGCCACTCGGGCTTTTTCTTTTTCAGCCGGTCGCTCATCGCCCCCAGCCAGCGCAGGTAGGCCAGCCGGCTTTCGGTGTCGCGAAATTCGGGCACGGGCGGCGCCTGGTTGGCCACCGCCGAGCTCAGCGCCGTGCGCACCGAGTCGATCAGCGGCTCTTCAATTTGCGCACCAGCCCGGGCCTGCTCTGAAAATAAGAGCGACCCACCCAGAACAGACAAGGACTGGAGGCATTTTCTTCTGGATACCTGGGCTGCAGGGGCGGCTGTCGTGGCGCCAGCGACTGGCCTGTGCAAAAGTGGGTCGAAAGCAGCCATGTATCTCAGACGGCCAGCTTTCCCTTGAGAAAGGTGAAGGCTTCGGCGACGCCCAGTTTGGTGGAAACCGCATCACGCCGGTGCTGGTATTCGAGCTGCCCGTCTTTCAAGCCCCGGTCGCCAATGGTGATGCGGTGTGGCACACCAATCAGCTCCCAGTCGGCAAACATCGCACCGGGCCGTTCGCCCCGGTCGTCCAGGATCACGTCCACGCCTGCAGCCAGCAGGTCGGCGTAGAGCTTGCCGGCAGCGGCTTCAACCTCGGGGAAACGCTCCGGGCTGATGGCGCACAGCACCACGGTGAAAGGCGCAATCGCATCGGGCCAGATGATGCCGCGCTCATCGTGGTTCTGCTCAATCGCAGCAGCCGGCAGGCGCGTGATGCCTATGCCGTAACAACCCATCTCGAAAAACTGCGGCTTGCCGTTTTCACCGAGGAACGTGGCGTTCATCGCCTGGCTGTATTTGGTGCCGAGGTAAAACACATGGCCGACCTCAATGCCGCGCTCAATCGCCAGCACGCCTTGGCCATCGGGCGACGGGTCGCCTGCGACCACATTGCGGATGTCGGCCACCCGTTCGGGCTCGGGCAGATCCCGGCCCCAGTTGACGCCCGTGAGGTGAAAGTCAGGCTGGTTGGCGCCACAGACCCAGTCGGCCAGGGCGGCCACCTCGCGGTCCGCCACCAGCTTGACCGGCTTTTTCAGCTTCAGCGGACCGAGGTAGCCCGGCTGGCAGCCGAAGTGGTCTTCAATTTCAGGCAGCGTGGCAAAGCGGAAACCCGACAAACCGGGTACTTTGCCGACCTTGACTTCGTTCATGTCGTGGTCGCCGCGCAGCAGCAGCAGCCAGACCTGCGTCTTGATGACCTTGCCTGTTTCGTCGAGTTGGTCTGTGGCCAGCACCAGCGATTTCACGGTGGTCTGCAGGGGAATGCCCAACAGCGCGGCCACGTCGGCGCAGGTGGCCTTGCCCGGTGTGGGTGTGCTGGTCAGGGGCATGGCCGCTGCCGGTCGGGCATTCTGCGGCGCCAGCGCCTCGGCTTTTTCCATGTTGGCGGCGTAGTCGCTGCCCGGGCAATAAACAATCGCGTCTTCGCCAGTCGCGGCAATCACCTGGAATTCTTCGCTGAGGTCGCCACCGATCGCGCCGCTGTCGGCTGCGACGGCACGGTAGCTCAAACCGAAGCGGTCAAAAATCCGGCGATAGGCGGCCGCCATGACCTGGTAACTGGCCTTGGCCGCCGTCTGGTCCCGGTCAAAGCTGTAGGCGTCCTTCATGATGAACTCGCGCCCACGCATCAGCCCGAAGCGCGGCCGGCGTTCGTCGCGGAACTTGGTCTGGATCTGGTACAGGTTTTTCGGCAGCTGCTTATAACTCTTGATGTCCTGGCGCACGACGTCGGTGACCACTTCCTCGCTGGTCGGTTGCACCACAAAATCGCGGCCGTGGCGGTCCTTGATACGCAACAGCTCCGGGCCCATGGACTCGAAGCGGCCGGTTTCCTGCCAGAATTCGGCCGGCTGGATCACCGGCATGGTCATCTCGATGGCGCCCGCGCGGTTCATTTCTTCGCGCACGATCGCTTCCACCTTGCGGATCACACGCAGGCCCATGGGCATGTAGTTGTAAATGCCTGCGCCCAGTTTTTTGATCATGCCGGCACGCATCATCAGCTGGTGGCTGGCGACTTCGGCGTCGGCAGGCGCTTCCTTGAGGGTGGAAATGAAGAACTGGGAAGCTTTCATGGGCGATTTATGGGGTTCTGGACGGGAGTCGCCGCGGCGCGCGTGGCACGCGCTTGGCGCCGGGGCCTGCGCTGTGCATAATGGACTCAGTTAAAAAAATTTGAGGTTTGATTATGCTCGACCGGGACGGCTTCAGGCCCAACGTCGGCATCATCTTGCTCAACCAGAGAAGTCAGGTATTTTGGGGCAAGCGCATTCGTACCCACTCCTGGCAGTTTCCGCAGGGTGGCATTGACCGGGGTGAAAATCCCGAGCAGGCCATGTTTCGCGAGCTGCATGAAGAAGTGGGGCTGATGCCGCAACATGTGCAGGTGCTTGCCCGGACCCGGGACTGGTTGCGTTATGAGGTGCCTGACCGGTTTATTCGCCGCGATGCGCGCGGCCACTACAAAGGCCAGAAACAGATCTGGTTTCTGCTGCAGCTGGTCGGTCACGACTGGGATTTGAACCTGCGCGCCACCGACCATCCGGAGTTTGACGCCTGGCGCTGGAACGACTACTGGGTGCCGCTCGATGTGGTGGTCGAGTTCAAGCGTGGTGTCTACGAGATGGCCCTGACGGAGCTGTCGCGGTTTGTGCCGCGTTTTGACAACCGTTTCGAGCCGCGCCCGGATCACCGCAACCGTTATCTGCGCGGCGGCATGCGCCAGCGCGATCCCTCAGAGAGCGGCCCTGACGAGCATCCGGCGCACGGGCAGCACCGGTTCCCCGGCGCAGGCGGCGCGTCTTTCGAGTTGCCGCCCGGGGCCACGTTTGAACCCGATCCGCAAACCAGCCAGGTGGCTGCCCCGAGGAATGACAAGCATGATGTGTAGATCTCTGGTCGTGGCAGCCATGCTGGGTTTGTCGCTGGCGGCATGGGCGCAGCTCAATCCCGATGTGCTGGACTGGAAAGAAGGGGAGGTACCGCCGCCGCCGGCGTTTGATGCCGGAAAGCTTCTGAAATTTGATGTGTCCGCCGCCTCGTCGCTGGTTTATGGGGTGGACCCCGCCACGCTGGGCATCGGGCAGGACGGCGTTGTTCGTTATGTGATGGTCGCCACCAGCACCAGCGGTGCGCGCAACGTGGTGTACGAAGGCATACGCTGCTCCACCGGGGAGTTCAAGACCTATGCCCGCTACGGCGCCGAAGGTACATGGGGGCGCGTGGAGAAGGCGGAGTGGCGCTCCATGTTTGGAAACATGCCCTCGCGCCATGCACTGCAGCTGGCGCGGCTCGGTCTGTGCACTGAGGCGGCTCCGACTTCATCGGTGCGCGAGATCATCCGCCGGCTCAAAACACAGGGGCTCAACCCGTGAGTACCAGATTGGTCCGGTGGATCATTTCGGCTTCACCGGTGTAACCGAGCAGCGCTTCAAACTCTGACGAAGGTTTGCGGCAGATCAGCCGGGCTTCTGCGCTGGAGTAATTGGCCAGCCCCCGGCCCAGCACGGCGCCGTCGGCCGAGCGTATGGCAATCACATCGCCGCGGGAGAAATCGCCCGTTACAGCGGTCATGCCAATCGGCAGCAGGCTTTTGCCCTCTTTCTGGACTTTGGCTGCAGCGCCGTCATCCACTGTGACTGCGCCACGCACCTGCAGATGGTCGGCAATCCACTGCTTGCGCGCCTGTACCTTGGCCGTCTGCGCGACCAGCAGGGTACCGATGGCCTCGCCCTGCGACAGCCGGATCAGCACCTGGGGCTCGCGGCCCCAGGCAATCACGGTCGATGCGCCGGAACCGGCAGCACGTTTGGCCGCCAGGATTTTGGTGATCATGCCGCCTTTGCCAAGGCTGGAGCCGGCGCCGCCGGCCATGGCCTCGAGCAAGGGGTCACCGGCCTTGGCTTCATGCACAAAAGTCGCCGCAGGGTCCTTGCGCGGGTCGGCGCTGTACAGGCCCTTCTGGTCGGTCAGGATGATCAGTGCGTCGGCGTCCACCAGGTTGGCGACCAGTGCGCCCAGGGTGTCGTTGTCGCCGAACTTGATCTCGTCGTTGACCACCGTGTCGTTTTCGTTGATCACGGGCACCACGCCGAACTGGAGCAGGCTCAGCAGGGTGGAGCGGGCGTTGAGGTAACGCTCGCGGTCGGCCAGGTCGGCATGGGTCAGCAGCACCTGGGCGCTGCCGACGCCGTTTTCCCGCAGCTGGCTCTCATACACCTGCGCCAGCCCCATTTGCCCGACGGCCGCCGCCGCCTGCAACTCGTGGATGGCTTTGGGGCGGGTGACCCAGCCCAGGCGCTTCATGCCCTCGGCGATGGCGCCGCTGCTGACCATGATGACCTCACGGCCGCCCTGAACCAGCGCCGCCAGTTGCTGGCACCACTGGCCTATGGCCTCGGCGTCCAGCCCGCGCCCCTCGTTCGTGACCAGGCTGGAGCCCACCTTGACCACGATGCGTTTGGCGTTGAGAAGGATGGGGGACGCTGGTTGTTCCTGCATGTTCAGGTAAATTTTTGGCTCAGGCCCTTTGTGGACGGGCGTGAGCAGCTATGAATAATATAGCAAATGGTGGGAACCAGCGGCCAGCTCAGCCGGCCGCTGGCGGCTCGGCAGGCAGGTCGGCAAAGCGCGGGTCTATCTCTTCGGGCGCCTGCTCGCTTTTCTGTACCGATTTGACGTGCTGGTAAATGGTCTTGACCAGATGTTCGCAGCCTTCGCGTGTCAGGGCAGAAATCTCAAACACCGGGCCCTTGAACTTGAAACGCTTGACGAAATCCTTGACCAGCGCGGCGCGTTTGTCGGCATCAACCATGTCGAGCTTGTTCAGCACCAGCCAGCGCGGTTTGTCGTACAGCGCTGCGTCGTATTTTTTGAGCTCACCGACAATCGCTTTGGCCTGTGCAACCGGGTCCACGCTGTCGTCAAACGGTGCCATGTCCACGATGTGCAGCAGCAGGCGGGTGCGCTGCAGATGGCGCAAAAACAGGTGGCCCAGACCGGCGCCCTCGGAGGCGCCCTCGATCAGGCCGGGCAAATCGGCGACCACAAAACTCTGCTCCGGACCTACCCGTACCACGCCCAGATTCGGGTGCAAGGTGGTGAACGGGTAGTCGGCAATCCGTGGCCGCGCGTTGGAAACGGCGGTGATGAAGGTGGACTTGCCCGCGTTGGGCATGCCCAGCAGGCCGACGTCGGCCAGCACCTTCAATTCCAGCTTGAGGCTTTTGCGCTCACCGGGCCAGCCCGGTGTTTTGCTGCGCGGCGCGCGGTTGGTCGAGCTTTTGAAACGCAGGTTGCCAAAGCCGCCATCGCCGCCTTTGGCAATCAGCACCTCTTCACCGGGCACCAGCAGTTCAAACAGCACCTCACCGGTCTCGGCGTCGGTCAGTATGGTGCCGACCGGCATCTTCAGCATGACGTCATCACCCTTGGCGCCAAACATGTCCGAGCCCATGCCATGTTCGCCGTTGCGGGCTTCATGGCGGCGCGAAAAACGGAAATCCACCAGCGTGTTCAGGTTCACATCGGCCACGGCATACACGTGTCCGCCACGTCCGCCGTCGCCACCGTTGGGGCCGCCGAACTCCTTGTACTTTTCATGGCGGAAGGAGACGCAGCCACTTCCGCCATCGCCAGCGGCGATGTCAATATAGGCTTCGTCAACAAATTTCATGGTGTCGGCTGCGATCGGGTGAAAGGGACGGGAATGGAGGTGTCAACTGGCAAATGGACGTTACCCAAACAACAAAGCCCCGACCAAGCGGGGCTTCGATGCCATCGAAGTGATCAGCTTACGCCGGCGTCACATTGACGGTGTGCTTGTTCAGCGCGCCCTTGACGGCAAACGAGACCGAACCGTCCACCAGTGCAAACAGGGTGTGGTCCTTGCCGATACCGACGTTGACGCCCGGATGGAACTTGGTGCCGCGCTGGCGCACAATGATGCTGCCCGCGTTGATGACTTCGCCGCCAAACTTCTTGACGCCCAGCATTTTCGGCTGTGAGTCACGGCCATTTCGCGTAGAGCCGCCGCCTTTTTTCTGTGCCATTTTTTACTACTCCTTGGTACTTCCTGCTTAACCGACGATGGCGCCGATTTGCAGTTCAGTGAAGTTTTGCCGGTGACCCTGGCGCTTCTGATAATGCTTGCGACGGCGCATTTTGAAAATGCGCACCTTGTCGTGCCTGCCTTGTGAAAGGACTGTAACCGTGACAGTGGCGCCGGACACCAAGGGCGTACCAACCGTGATTGTGCTGCCGGTTCCGACAGCCAATACCTGGTCAATAACGATCTCTTGGCCTACGTCCGCAGCAATCTGTTCTACTTTAATTTTTTCACCCGTAGCAACTTTGTATTGTTTGCCACCGGTTTTTATGACCGCGTACATGTAAGACCTCTTATGTGAGTTCTGCGGACGGATTTCCACAGAGCCCTCCATTCTAGCACGGAGGCGTCAAAAACCGTGCGTCCGCCAGTCCGGCGAGGCGATGAAAGGGGCCGGCCGCGCCGCTTCCTATAATCAGCGCATTTCCCTGTCTGGACCGCCTTGACCGCCCACTCCTCTAGCACGGCCGCCGCGCTTGCCCTGATTTCCAGCGATATGCAGGCCATGGACGCGGTGATTGCACGCCGCCTGAGCTCTGAAGTACAGCTGGTCAGCCAGGTGTCCCAGTACATCGTGGCCGCCGGCGGCAAGCGTTTGCGCCCGGCGCTGCTGCTGCTGATGTGTGGTGCGCTGGACTACCGCGGCGATCAGCGTTTCAACCTGGCGGCTGTGGTGGAATTCATACACACCGCGACCCTGTTGCACGACGACGTGGTGGATGAGTCCACTTTGCGTCGGGGCCGGGCCACCGCCAACGCGGCTTTTGGCAACCCCGCCAGTGTTTTGGTGGGGGATTTTCTGTATTCGCGGGCTTTCGAGATGATGGTCGAAGCGGGCGACATGCGCATCATGAAAACCCTGGCTGAGGCGACCAACGTGATCGCCGAAGGCGAGGTGCTGCAGCTGATGAACATGCACGACGCCGACCTGTCTGAAGAGGGTTATCTGCGCGTCATCCGCTCCAAAACAGCGAAATTGTTTGAAGCCAGCGCCCGGCTGGCCGCCTTGCTGGCCCAGGCGCCTGCCGAAGTCGAGCAAGCCTGTGCCGACTATGGGCAGGCACTGGGCAGCGCCTTTCAGGTGATCGACGATGTGCTCGACTACGACGGCGACGCCTCGGAGATGGGCAAAAACCTGGGGGACGACCTGCGGGAGGGCAAGGCCACCCTGCCGCTGATCATCGCGATGCAGCGCGGCAGCCCCTCCGAGCAGCAGCTGATACGACAGGCCATAGAGGCCGGGCAAACCGGGCAGTTGCCCGAGATCATCGCTATCGTGCGGCAGACCGGCGCCTTGCAGGCCACCCGGGACGCTGCTGCGGCGGAGGCAGAACGGGCGGTCATGGCGCTGCGCGTACTGGGGCGCAATCGCTACAGCGAGGCCTTGCTAGAATTGGCTTCCCAGCTGCTGCAGCGTCGCTCCTGACGCCGGACTGGGCACCTGTCGGGGTGTAGCTTAGCCTGGTAGAGCGCTACGTTCGGGACGTAGAGGCCGGAGGTTCGAATCCTCTCACCCCGACCAAATTCACGTTTCCTGTCTTTTTGTCGCTTGTGGCTAGGCACGCTTCCAACAGCCTGCCCGTGGCGGCGCCATTTCGATTTACACCGCATGCGCTATCGGCGATGATGTCAATTTTGTCAATTTGAGGTAGATTCGCAAGACCCATGGCAGCCGTAGACACCGTTAGCAACGCGCCTCCCTCCGTGGCCCTGCCTGGCTTGGGCCGGGCTTTGGTCATTGCCGGCAAGCTGGGGCAGAAAGCGGCTGAAGACATATTCCGCAAAGCCCAAAGCGGGCGCACCAGTTTTATTGCCGAACTCACCGGCTCGGGTGTTGTTTCTGCCTCGGACCTGGCGCACACCATGTCCACCGCGTTTGCAGCGCCGCTGCTGGATCTCTCGGCCATCGACACCCAGCGCCTGCCCAAAGGCCTGCTCGATGCCAAAATCTGCCAGGCCTACCGCATCGTTGTCCTGAGCAAACGCAGCAACCGGCTGATTGTGGCCACTGCCGACCCGTCGGATCAGGAGGCGGCTGAAAAGATCAAGTTCTCCACCCAGATGGGGGTGGACTGGGTCATCGCAGAATACGACAAACTGTCCAAGATGGTGGAAGCCTCGGCGACCACCGCTTCGGAAGCGATGGACAGCATCATTGGCGATGATTTCGAGTTTGACGAGTCCAGCGCCGAAGCGGCCAGTACCGAGAGCAGCGACACCGGTGTTTCCGAGGTGGAAGACGCGCCGGTCGTCAAGTTCCTGCACAAGATGCTGCTCGATGCGTTCAGCATGCGCGCTTCTGACCTCCACTTCGAGCCGTATGAGCACACTTACCGCGTGCGTTTCCGGGTTGACGGCGAACTGCGCGAGATTGCGTCGCCGCCAGTGGCCATCAAGGAAAAGCTGGCCTCACGCATCAAGGTCATCTCGAAGATGGATATTTCCGAAAAGCGGGTGCCGCAAGACGGAAAAATGAAGCTGAAAATCGGTCCCGACCGGGTCATCGATTTCCGGGTCAGCACCCTGCCCACCATGTTCGGCGAAAAAATCGTGATCCGGATCCTGGATCCAAGCAGTGCCAAGCTGGGCATTGATGCGCTGGGCTACGAGCCAGTGGAAAAGGAACGCCTGCTCACTGCGGTGCAGCGCCCTTATGGCATGGTGCTGGTGACGGGGCCGACCGGCTCCGGGAAAACCGTGTCCCTGTACACCTGCCTGAATATCCTGAACAAACCCGGCGTCAACATTTCGACAGCGGAAGATCCGGCCGAGATCAATTTGCCCGGCGTCAACCAGGTCAGCATGAACGACAAGGCCGGCCTGACCTTTTCCGTCGCCCTGAAGGCTTTTTTGCGGCAGGATCCCGACATCATCATGGTCGGCGAAATCCGGGACCTGGAGACCGCAGAAATATCGATCAAGGCGGCCCAGACCGGCCACCTGGTACTGTCCACCCTGCACACGAACGATGCGCCGGCCACCCTGACCCGTTTGCGCAACATGGGCATTGCGCCCTTCAACATTGCTTCGAGCGTGATCCTGATCACCGCCCAGCGGCTCGCGCGGCGCCTGTGCCCGGCTTGCAAGGCGCCCACCGACATTCCACGCGAAACCCTGCTCGAGGCGGGATTCAAGGAGGAAGACGTGGACGGGTCCTGGACGCCCTTCCGTCCTGTGGGCTGCTCGATGTGCAACAACGGCTACAAAGGCCGGGTGGGCATCTACCAGGTCATGCCCATCACGGAGGAGCTCCAGCGCATCATTCTGCGTGACGGCAGTGCGCTGGAGATCGCCGCACAGGCGGAGACAGAAGGCGTCAAAAGCCTGCGTGGGGCCGGCTTGCACAAGGTCAAGCTGGGCATGACTTCGCTCGAGGAAATCCTGGCCTGCACCAACATGTAGATACGTCGGCATCTGAAGAAGGCACTATGGCAACCGCAACATCCAGCATCAAGGAATTCGTCTTCGAATGGGAGGGCAAGGACCGCAACGGCAAACAGGTTCGTGGCGAGACCCGGGCCGTGGGCGAAAATCAGGTCAAGGCTGCATTGCGCCGCCAGGGGGTGCTTGCCACCAAGATCAAGAAACGCAGCATGCGTTCGGGCAAGTCCATCAAGCCCAAGGACATCGCCATTTTTACCCGGCAGCTGGCGACCATGATGAAGGCCGGTGTGCCGCTGCTCCAGTCTTTCGACATTGTGGGTCGCGGCAACCCCAACGCCAGTGTGACCAAGTTGCTCAATGACGTGCGTACCGATGTGGAGACCGGCACCTCCCTGAGCGCCGCTTTCCGCAAGTACCCGCTGTACTTCAACGCCCTGTACTGCAACCTGGTGGAGGCCGGAGAGGCCGCCGGTATTCTGGAGGCCTTGCTGGATCGCCTTGCGGTTTATATGGAAAAAACCGAAGCCATCAAGTCGAAAATCAAGTCTGCGCTGATGTATCCGGCTTCGGTGGTGGTGGTGGCCTTTATCGTGGTTGCCGTGATCATGATTTTCGTGATCCCGGCTTTTAAAAGCGTGTTTTCCTCATTCGGCGCGGACCTGCCGGCTCCCACCCTGTTTGTGATGGCGATCAGCGAATTTTTTGTCGCCTACTGGTGGCTGATTTTCGGCGGTGTCGGCGGGACCTTTTATTTTTTCATGCAAGCCTGGCGCCGCAGTGAAAAAATGCAGCGTTTCATGGACCGGGCCCTGCTGAAAATGCCGGTGTTTGGCACCCTGATTGAAAAATCCTGTATCGCGCGCTGGACCCGCACCCTGGCCACCATGTTTGCCGCCGGGGTGCCGCTGGTCGAAGCCCTGGACTCGGTCGGGGGTGCATCGGGCAATTCCCTGTACGCCGATGCCACGCTGAAAATCCAGCAGGAAGTCTCCACCGGCACCAGCCTCACGGCTGCCATGGGCAACGCCAACCTGTTTCCCACCATGGTGCTGCAGATGTGTGCGATTGGCGAGGAGTCCGGTTCGGTGGACCACATGCTCGGCAAGGCGGCCGACTTTTATGAGGCTGAAGTCGATGAGATGGTGGCCGGCCTGTCCAGCCTCATGGAGCCCATCATCATCGTGTTTCTCGGTGGCCTGATCGGCGGGATCGTGGTGTCCATGTACCTGCCGATCTTCAAGCTGGGCCAAGTGGTTTGATGACCGGGGGGTGGACCGGGTTGCCTGCCGAATTTGACATCGCGCTGGCTGCCCTGCTGGGCTTGCTGGTCGGTAGCTTTCTGAACGTGGTCATTTACCGCCTGCCAAAAATGATGGAGCGGCAATGGATCGCTGAATGCGCCGAACTTTCCGGCGAGGCGCCGCCAGCCGCCGAAAAATTCAATCTGATGGTGCCCCGCTCACGCTGCTCCAGCTGCGGACACCTGATTGCCTGGTACGAAAACATCCCGGTCCTGAGCTACATCTTCCTGAAGGGCCGGTGTTCGATTTGCGGCACGAAATTTGGCTGGCGTTACCCGGTGGTGGAGGCGGTGACGGGTGCGCTGTTTTTCTTCTGCGTCTGGCGCTGGGGGCTGGGCGCCACCGGGCTGGCCTGGTGCGGGTTTTCCGCCGCCTTGCTGTCGCTGGCACTGATCGACTGGGACACCACCCTTTTGCCCGATGACATCACCTTGCCGCTGTTGTGGGCCGGGCTGCTTGTGGCCGTCCTGGGCTGGAACCCGGCCGTGCTTCCGGGTCAGGCCGTGTGGGGTGCGGTGGCGGGCTATCTGTCGCTCTGGCTGGTGTATTGGGCTTTCAAGCTCGTGACGGGCAAAGAGGGCATGGGGTACGGCGACTTCAAGCTGTTCGCCGCGCTGGGCGCGTGGATGGGCTGGTCCGCGCTGGTGCCCATGATTCTGATGGCCTCCGTGATTGGTGCCGGCGTGGGGATTGCGATGAAATTTTCCGGCGGTCTGCGTGAGGGCGGGGTCGTGCCTTTTGGCCCTTTTCTGGCGGCTGCCGGTCTGACGGCCATGGTGTTCGGTCCGCAATCCATACTTCGCGCTGTCGGGCTGTAAGGTGAAAAAAATGGCGCTGCGTGTGGGCCTGACTGGCGGCATAGGCAGCGGAAAAACCACGGTGGCGGGATTGCTGGCCGGGTGCGGCGCGGCGGTGGTGGATGCCGATGCCATTTCGCGCGAGCTGACCGCAGCGGGCGGCGCGGCCATGGCGCTGATTGGCGACGCCTTTGGTGCGCGTTTTGTCAACGCCGAGGGGGCGATGGACCGTGACCGGATGCGTGCCCTGGTGTTTGCGGATCCCGCCGCGAAGAAAAAACTCGAAGCCATTGTGCATCCGCTGGTGGCGGCCGAAACCGCCCGCCAGACCGGGCGCGCCACCAGCCCGTGTATTGTTTTTGATGTCCCCCTGCTGGTGGAGTCCGGCCGCTGGCGCCAGCAGCTCGATCAGGTGCTGGTGGTCGATTGCAGCGAAGACACGCAAATCAGCCGTGTCATGGCGCGCAATGACTGGACCCGCGAGGCGGCGCTGCAGGTGCTGGCCGCTCAGGCCAGCCGGCGCCAGCGTCTGGCTGCGGCAGATGTCTGCATCTACAACGACGCGCCCCTCACGCTGGCGGCACTGGCGCTGATGGTGCGGCAACTGGCGCCGCGCTTCGGGCTATGATGCGCAAACAATCCATCCGCTGAAAAAGATATATCGCAGTGATTCTTTACGAGTATCCCTTCAACGAACGCATACGTACCTACCTGCGCCTTGAGCACCTGTTTCACCGCCTCGGCGAACTGGCCGTGCGGGAGCATCCGACGGACCACCACTACGCCATCACCACGATTTTTGAAGTCATGGACGTGGCGGCCCGGGCTGACCTGAAAACCGATGTGCTCAAGGACCTGGACCGGCAAAAACACATCCTCAACGGTTATCGCGGCAACCCGGCGATTTCCGAGGCCGTGCTGGACGAAGTGACCGGCCAGCTCGACGCCTGTTTTGCCGGTTTGAACGGCCTGCCCGGCAAAGCCGGGCAATCACTGACCGAAAACGACTGGTTGATGAGCATACGCAGCCGCATTGGCATTCCCGGTGGAACCTGCGAATTCGATTTGCCGGCCTACTTTGCGTGGCAGCACTTTGATTCGGGTGTGCGCCAGCAGGATCTACAGCGCTGGATTGCCCCGCTGGTGCCGCTGGCCGAATCCGTGCGCATGCTGCTCAAGTTGCTGCGTGATTCCGGCTTGCCGCAGAAGGTGCTTGCGGCCGGCGGGCAATATCAGCAAACCCTGCCACAGGGGCGGACTTTCCAGCTGCTGCGCCTGCTGATTGATCCGGCGCTGGGTTTGATTCCCGAGATCAGCGGCAACCGCCTGATTGCTTCAGTCCGCCTGATGCGGCTGGAAAGCGACGACCGCTTGCACCCATCGGTTGACGATGCGGCCTTTGAATTGACGCTCTGCTCCTGAGCGCGCGCAGGTGCTTCTTCAAGCAGGAGTTGCGATAATGAATCCGGATCTGCCAAAACCCAGAACCGTGGTCTGCCCCACTTGTGGTGGCCCCAGCCTGTATGCGCTGGAAAACCGCTACCGGCCCTTTTGCAGCGAACGTTGCAAAAACGTGGATCTGGGTGCCTGGGCCAGCGAGGGTTTTCGCATGCCGGCTGATGCGCCGCCCGATGATCAGGTCTACGGGGACGCCAGGCTGCAGTAATGGCGTGTTGCAGGTGAGCTGCGCGTTGTCATCAAGAGGAGAGGAAAAATGATTCAAGCATCATTGCCCAAGCCCGACCTGACCCTGTTGATCACGCTGGTGTTGGCCGTGTCCAGTGCGTCCGCCTGGGCGGCGACGGACAAACCCAAAAAAGCATCGGTGCCCAAACAAGGCAGCACCAAGTTTGTTCCGGGTTCGCAGGAAAGCAAAAAAGAGCGGGAGACACGGCTCAAACGTGAATGCAAGGGGCAGGTGAACGCCGGCGCCTGTGCAGGCTACACCCACTGAAGGCCGGCGGCGGGCAGGGCCGCACCCGGCGCGTTTGCCTCTCAGGCCGCTGGTGTGCCCAGCACCTGTTGCAACTCGCCGTTTTCGTACATCTCCATCATGATGTCCGAGCCGCCGACAAATTCGCCCTTCACGTAGAGCTGGGGAATGGTCGGCCAGTTGCTGTATTCCTTGATGCCGTGGCGGATTTCCTCGTCTTCCAGAACATTCACGGTGGCTGGTTTGTTCACGCCACAGGCTTTGAGCACCTGAATCGCGCGACCGGAAAAGCCGCACATCGGAAACTGGGCTGTCCCCTTCATGAAAAGGACGACCTCACTGGATTTGACGATCTGGTCAATACGTTGCTGGGTATCGTTCATGGGGGTCCTTGCGTGTGTTGTTCAGCAAATGGCGTTCAGCGCCACTTTATCAATAGCGGATTATCCCGCTGTTTTTGCGCCCGCGCCGCCAGACCCGTGCCAGCAGCCGCCGCTGCAGCGCAGCACGCCGGCGAGGTCGGCACGGCTCTGAACCCCGGTAAAACCGCGCTGCGTCAAAAGCTGGCACACCTCAGCCGCCTGGTCGTAGCCATGCTCGAGCAACAGCCAGCCCTGGGGGTGCAGGTGGTTGGGGGACTGGCGAATGATCTGGCGGATGTCGTCCAGTCCGTCCGGCCCGGCGCTCAAGGCCTGCAGGGGCTCATGCCGCAAGGCCGCCAAATGGGTATCTCCCTGCGCCACATAGGGCGGATTGCTGACGATAAGGTGAAAGTGACCACCAACTTTTTCGAACCAGTTGCCTTCGATGAAAAACACGCTCAGGCCATGACGGGCCGCGTTGTGGCGGGCCACCACCAGTGCCTGCTCGCTGGCATCCACCGCCGTCATATGCAGCGCCGGCGCATTTTTTTTCAGGGCCAGCGCAATTGCGCCGCTGCCTGTGCCCAGGTCCAGCACCTGGGGTGCCGGCGGCAGGCCAGGCTGCGCCAGCCGGTCCAGCGCCCATTCCACCAGGGTTTCGGTGTCCGGCCGCGGCACCAGGACCCGCGCATCGACGTGTAATGGCAGGCCAAAAAACTCCTTGCTTCCGGTCAGGTAGGCCAGCGGCTCGCCGCCGGCACGCCGCTGGCTCAGTGCATGAAAACGCTGCCAGACCGCAGCGGCCAGCGGGTCGGTGTCATGCGCGAGCAGCCAGGCCCTGTCGGTGTGTGGTTTTCCCAGGGCATGCAGCAGCAGCAGCTGTGCGTCCAGCCGCTCCAGGCCCCGGGCCTGCGCCTTGGCCAGCGCCTGGCCGCAGCTCAGGCCGCTCAAAACCTCACCACGCTTCCTGATTTGCTATCAAAAAAAGAGCTGCTTGCGCAAGCGGAGTAAGGGCTGGAGGCAGATTTCATCTGTGATCCCGGGGCGTCAGGCGCTGGAGGCCGTTTCCAGCTCTGCCAGCAGTTCGGCGCCACGCGCCACCTGCAGCGCGGTGACCACATCGTCCATGTCGCCTTCCATGATGGCCAGCAGCTTGTACAGGGTCAGGTTGATGCGGTGGTCGGTGAGCCGTCCCTGCGGAAAGTTGTAGGTCCGTATGCGGTCGCTTCTGTCGCCGCTGCCGATCAGGCCCTTGCGCATGGCGGCGTCCTTGGCGGCGCGCTCGGACCGGTCTTTTTCATGGATGCGTGCGGTCAGCACTTTCATCGCCTGGGCCTTGTTGCCGTGCTGGCTGCGGCCTTCCTGGCATTCAGCGACGATGCCGGTCGGCAGATGCGTGATACGCACGGCCGAGTCGGTCTTGTTGATGTGCTGGCCGCCGGCGCCGCTGGCGCGGTAGGTGTCTATGCGCAGGTCGGCCGGGTTGATCTGGATCGCCACCGCCTCGTCCGGCTCCGGCAACACCGCCACGGTGCAGGCGCTGGTGTGGATGCGGCCCTGGGTTTCGGTGGCCGGCACGCGTTGTACGCGGTGCCCACCCGACTCAAAACGCAGCTTGCCGTACACCCCCACCCCCAGGCTGTCGGGCGGGCCGTCCACGCGCAACACCACCTCCTTGTAGCCGCCGAGTTCACTGGAAGACTCGCTTACAATGTCCACCGTCCAGCGTTTGCGCTCGGCAAACCGTGTGTACATGCGAAACAGGTCGCCGGCGAACAGCGCCGACTCGTCGCCACCGGTGCCGGCGCGGATTTCGATAAACGCCGGGCGCGCATCGTCCGGGTCTTTCGGGATCAGCATCAGTTGCAGGTCCGCGTCCAGGCTGGCGATGTCGGCCTGCGCGGCGCCGATTTCCTCTTCTGCCATGGCCGCCATTTCGGGGTCATCCTTCGCCTCGGCCAGCATCGCCTGGGCACTGGCCAGATCGGCCTCGCGCGCCGTCATGCGCTGGTACTGGCCGACCACGATGCTGAGCTCGGCATGTTCGCGCGTCAGGCTGCGGAAGCGGTCCATGTTGCTGACCACGTCGCCGGCCGACAGCAAGGCGTCCAGCTCATGCAGACGGAAAATCTGGCGGTCCAGGGTCTGGCGGAGAAAAGGTTTCATGGGAAGCAGGGCCAGTAGGCTATAACGAGGGGGACAAAAGGGCCGGCCGGAGCCGGTGCTGCGGGAGCCATCAGCCTGAGGTCCAGGCTGCAGCAGCGCCGCTAACGCTCTTTGTCCTGGCGGCTCAGATTGCCACGTAAAAACAGCCGCGACACGGTCTGCGCGGTGGCTTCGCGGCTGCCCGCGTCGCCGGCATGCAGCTCGGCCAGTGCACCGTGCAGCATTTTCTGGGTCAGCCCGCGCGACAGCGCTTCCAGCACGCTATCGACCGACTCTCCTTTGGCCAGCAGCTTTTTGGCACGTGTGATCTCGGCGCTGCGCCACTCGTCGGTTTGCGCATTGAGCTGCTGGATCAGCGGCACCGTGTGACGCTGATCCAGCCAGTGCATGAAGTTCTGCACACCGGCGTCGATGATGACCTCGGCCTGCGCCACCGCAGCCTGCCGGCTGTCCTTGCCGGTTTGCACCACATGCGCCAGATCGTCCACGGTGTACAGGTAGATATCGGGCAGTTGCTTGACCTCGGGCTCGATGTCGCGCGGCACCGCCATATCCACCATGAACATGGGCCGGTGTTTGCGCAGCTTGACCGCACGTTCGACCGCGCCCAGACCAATGATGGGCAGCGTGCTGGCGGTGCAGCTGATCACGGCATCAAACTCGTGCAGGCGTTTGGGCAAATCGGCCAGGCGCATGACCTCGGCGCCGAAGCGGCTGGCGAGTTTCTCGCCGCGGGCGAGGGAACGGTTGGCCACCGTCATGGATTTGGGATTTTTGGCGGCGAAGTGGGTGGCGGCCAGATCAATCATCTCGCCGGCGCCTACAAACAGCACCTTGATATCGCCCAGGTCCTCAAACAGCTGTCCCGCCAGCCGGACCGACGCGGCCGCCATGCTGATGCTGTGCGCACCAATCTCGGTGCTGCTGCGCACTTCCTTGGCCACGGCAAAAGAACGCTGGAACAACTGGTGCAGCGTGCTGCCCATGGCGCCCGCTTCTTCCGCCGCACGCACCGCGTCCTTCATCTGGCCGAGGATCTGGGGTTCACCCAACACCATGGAATCGAGCCCACTGGCCACCCGAAAGGCGTGGCGCGCCGCCTGGCCGCCCTCCAGCGTGTAGGCATGCGAGCGCAACAGCGCCGGCGACACGCCGCCATGGTGGGCCAGCCATTCCAGCGTGTGGTCCAGGTCGGGCCGGTCACCGGCGCAATAAATTTCGGTGCGGTTGCAGGTCGACAGCAAGGTGGCTTCGGGCTGGCGTGCCAGCGACTCGCGCAAACCCTTCAGGGTCGGCTCGATCTGGTCGATGGCGAACGCAAAGCGCCCGCGCAAATCGAGCGGTGCGGTGGTATGGTTCAGCCCCAGGGCCCAGACAGACATAGCCGGATTATAAAATTGAAGATGGATACCAGCGCCGGCATGGATGCAATCTCCTTGATGCGGGGCAAGTCCGGCCGCCGTGAGCCCTTTTTTCCTGGATCCCACGCCGCATGACCGCACTCAACCTGGCCAATCAGTGGCTCAATTTCATGGCGCCCGCCGCTTTTGTGGCGCTGCTGCTGGTGCTGGCTGGCCGGGCAGCCCCCCGATTGTTTGCATCAAAACGGCCTGTAGCTCTTTCCCTGCTTGCGCAAACAGCTATTGTTTTTGTAGCGGGCTTGCTGCTGTTGCTGGCGGGGCTGGTGGTTTTTGGCCGCGACGGCAAGATGGCCAGTTATGCGCTGATGGCACTGGGCGCGGCAACATGCCAGTGGTATTTGCTGCGCGGCTGGCGCGGCTGAGCCGGGCGCAAGCCGCTTCAGGCGCCGGGCGAAAACAGATCCACCCGGTCGGTGATGATGCCGTCCAGACCCAGATCCCACAGGCGCTCGGCCGCCCAATCGTCGTTGACGGTATAGGCCAGGCAACGAAAACCGGCGCTTTTGGCCTGCGTCACGCTGGCGCGGTCCCACAGCGCGTGGTTGCAGACCACGGCCACACAATCAAGGGTCAAGGCGGTTTCCAGCCAGCCTGTCCACAGGCTGTCGAGCAGCAAGCCACGCGGCAGTTGTGGCTGCGCGGCCTGGGCGGCCTGCAGCGATTCCGGCTGAAATGAGGTGAGCAGCGGCGGCACTGCGGCGCTTTCCCAAAGCCGCGCGGCAGCGTTGGCCACAGCTGTGCCCGTGGCCGCCTCCGAGCCCGGCGTGGGCTTGATTTCGATGTTCAGGTGGTAGCCATTGCGTTGGCAAAATCGGGCGATGTTGTCCAGGCTGGCCAGCGCTTCCCCGGCATGGCTGCGCGAATGCCAGCTGCCCGCGTCGAGCTGAGACAGGGCTTTCCAGGGCAGATCGCCAGCGCTGCCGTGGCCATTGGTGGTGCGTTCCAGCGTCGCGTCGTGCAGCAAAAAGGGCACACCGTCGGCGCTCAATTTGACGTCGCATTCGAACATGCGGTAGCCGTGGAAGGCGCCCAGGCGGAAAGCCGCGAGCGTGTTTTCGGGCGCCAGTTTGCCGGCGCCGCGGTGCGCGATCCAGCGCGGATAGGGCCAGGGCCTCAAAGGCGCTTTCCAGTCTCCGCGTCAAACGCGTGCAGCCGTTCGGGCCGGGGCGCCACGTGGATGATGGCATCGGGCGCCGGCGAATGTGTGCCTTCTTCCACCCGCACGATCAGTTGTTCGCCGTTCACGCGGCCGTAGATCAGGCGCTCTGCGCCCAGCAGTTCGACGGTTTCAACCTTGACTTCCCAGCCTTCGCTGCCCACGTCCAGGTGTTCCGGCCGTATGCCCAGGATGGTGCCGGGCTTGCCGCCGGGTGCGTTTTTCAGCAGGTTCATGGGCGGCGAGCCGATGAAGCTGGCCACGAAGGTGGAGGCGGGGGAATGGTAAACCTGTTCCGGTGTTCCGAACTGCTCCATGTTGCCGGCGTTCATGACAATCATGCGTTGCGCCAGCGTCATGGCCTCGACCTGGTCGTGGGTCACGAACAGCGAGGTGATGCCGAGTTCACGGTGCAGCTTCTGGATTTCCAGCCGGGTCTGGGCGCGCAGCTTGGCGTCGAGGTTGGACAGCGGCTCGTCGAACAGGAAGACCTGGGGCTGCCGCACGATGGCGCGGCCCATGGCCACGCGCTGGCGCTGGCCGCCCGAGAGCTGGCGCGGCTTGCGGTCCAGCAGGTGGCCGAGTTCGAGGATGCCGGCGGCCTTGTCGACGCGCTGCTTGATCTCGGCGATCGGCATTTTCCTGATCTTCAGGCCATAAGCCATGTTGTCGAACACGCTCATGTGCGGGTACAGCGCGTAGTTCTGGAACACCATGGCGATGTCGCGTTCGGCCGGCTCCAGCTCGTTGACCACGCGGTCGCCGATCCAGATTTCGCCACCGGAAATTTCTTCCAGGCCGGCGACCATGCGCAGCAAGGTCGACTTGCCGCAGCCCGAGGGCCCGACGATGACGATGAACTCGCCATGCGCGATGTCGGCATTGACGCCGTGAATGACCTGCAGCTCGGCCTTGCCCTTGCCGTACTTCTTGACGATGTTTTTGAGTTGGATTGAAGCCATATTATTTTTCCGTATCGACCAGGCCCTTGACGAACCATTTTTGCATCAGCATCACGACGACGGCCGGCGGCAGCATCGCCAGGATGGCGGTGGCCATGACGACGTTCCACTCGATGTACACCTCGCCGAAGATCAGGCGCTTGATGCCCATCACGATCGGATACATGGATTCATCGGTGGTGACCAGCAGCGGCCACAGGTACTGGTTCCAGCCGTAGATGAACTGGATCACGAACAGCGCCGCCATGGACGTCTTGGACAGCGGCAGCAGCACGTCCTTGAAAAAGCGCATGGGCCCGGCGCCGTCGACGCGTGCCGCCTCGACCAGCTCGTCGGGCACCGTCATGAAAAACTGCCTGAACAGAAAGGTGGCGGTGGCCGACGCGATCAGCGGAATCGTCAGGCCCGACATGCTGTTGAGCAGGCCGAGGTTGGAAACCACCTCGTAAGTCGGGCCTATGCGCACTTCCACCGGCAGCATCAGCGTGACAAAAATCATCCAGAACACGAGGTTCTTGAAGGGGAAGCGGAAGTACACGATGGCAAATGCCGACAGCAGCGAGATCGCGATCTTGCCGATGGCGATGATCAGGGCGCTGGCCAGGCTGATGCCCATCATGGGCAGGGCCGGGGCCACCGTGGCGCCGGCCTCGGTCTTGCCGCCGAACAGCGCGAAGCGGTAGCTTTCCACGATGTTGTTGCCGGGCAGCAGCGAAATCGGGTTGCTCGACAGGATCTGCTCGGCGGTCTGGGTCGAGCCGATGAAGGTGACGTAGATCGGGAAGAACACGATCACCACCCCGAGGATGAGGATCGCATGCGACACGAAGTCGAGGACGGGGTGGCGTTCGATCATGAGGACCTCCGCAGGGCCGTCCCAAGGCAGGTCGGGTCCCCTGAGGGGCTGAGCGCTGCGGCTCCAGGCCTGCCTTCGCAGGCTTGGGCAGCGCGAAGGGCCGCAGGCTCTGCCCGTGGCTCGTCCAGCGAACCACACGAAGTGGGGAGTGTGGGGGTCATTTAGTAGTGCACCTTTTTCTCGACAAACTTGAACTGGACCACCGTCAGCACGACGACGATCACCATCAGCACCACCGACTGCGCGGCTGAGCCGTTGATGTCCATGGCCTTGAAGCCGTCGTAATACACCTTGTAAACCAGGATCGAGGTGTCTTTGCCCGGGCCGCCGCTGGTGGCGGCGTCGACGATGGCAAAGGTTTCGAAGAAGGCGTGGACGACGTTGATGACCAGCAGGAAAAAAGTGGTCGGCGACAGCAGCGGCCAGACGATGCTCCAGAAGCGTTTCCAGGGGCTGGCGCCGTCAATGGTGGCAGCCTCGATCAGCGAGTGCGGAATCGACTGCAGGCCGGCCAGGAAAAACAGGAAGTTGTAGGAGATGTATTTCCAGATCGACGCCATGACGATCAGCGCCATGGCATGCCTGCCGTTGAGCACGTGGTTCCAGTCAAAGCCCATCTCGATCAGGGCATAACGGATCACGCCGTAGGGCGAGGCGAACATCATCAGCCACAACACGCCGGCCACCACCGGGGCCACAGCGTAAGGCCAGATCAGCAGGGTCTTGTAGATGCCGGCGGCGCGCACCACCCGGTTGGCCATCACCGCCAGCAACAGCGCCAGCGACATGCCGCCGACGGCCACCAGCGCGGAAAAGATCGCGGTGACGCGGAACGAGTCCAGATAGGCCGGGTCGCCGAACAGGCGGCGGAAGTTGTCCAGGCCGACAAATTCGCTGGACGAGCCGAAGGCGTCCTCCTGCAACACGCTCTGGTACAGGGCCTGGCCGGCCGGCCAGAAAAAGAAGACCAGGATGATCGCCATCTGCGGTGCAATCAGCACCCAGGGCAGCCATGCCGATTTGAAGAGGACTCTCTTTTCCATACCGTTATTGTCGCCTGCAAAAAAACACCCTCCCCCGCTTGGCGGGGGAGGGCAGGGGAGGGGGTGCCGTCAATGCGGCCACGGCAAAAAGTCCGTCAGGACTTGTTTGCTTTCTGGAAGCGCTCCAGCTGCTCGTTGCCACGCTTGACCGCATTGTCCAGGGCTTCCTTGGCCGGCTTGTTGCCTTGCCATACGCCTTCGAGTTCTTCGTCGATGATGGTGCGGATCTGCACAAAGTTACCCAGGCGCACACCGCGCGACTTGTCGGTGGTCTTGCGGATCATCTGGTTGACCGACACGTCCGCACCCGGGTTCTGCTTGTAGAAGCCGGACTTTTCAGTCAGATCGAAGGAAGCCTTGGTCACGGGCAGGTAGCCGGTGCGCTGGTGGCTGGCGGCCGCCACTTCGGGCTTGGACAGGTAGTTCAGGAAGGCGGCCACGGCCTTGTACTCCTCGGCCTTCTTGCCCGACATCACCCAGATGCTGGCGCCGCCGATCACGGTGTTCTGCGGCGCGCCCTGTACGTCAGGATAGTAGGGCAGGGTGCCGGTGCCGTAGCCGAATTTGCCATTGCGCTTGACGCTGCCGGCCAGGGCCGACGAGCCCGTGGCCATCGCGCACTCGCCCGACACGAAAGTGGCGTCCGCCTTGTTTTCACGGCCCTTGTAGACAAACAGGCCGGTCTTGGCCATGTTGCCCAGGTTTTCGATGTGGCGCACATGCAGCGGGCTGTTGAAAGCCAGGCGCGTGTCGGTGCCGCCAAAGCCGTTGTTTTTGGTCGCGTACAACACGTTGTGCCAGGCCGAGAAGCTTTCCAGCTGGGTCCAGCTGATCCAGCTGGTGGTGAAAGGGCACTTGTGGCCGGACGCCTTGAGCTTGGCGGCGGCCAGCGCCACTTCAGGCCAGGTGGTCGGTGGTTTCTCGGGGTCCAGGCCGGCGGCCTTGAAAGCGTCCTTGTTGTAGTGGAAAACCGGCGTGGAACTGTTGAAGGGGTAGCTCAGCATCTGGCCGTTGGGGGCGGTGTAGTACCCGGAGACTGCCGGCACATACACGGCGGGATCGAACTTCAGGCCTGCGTCCGCCATCACCTTGCCGACCGGCACGGTGGCGCCCTTGGCCGCCATCATGGTGGCGGTGCCCACTTCGAACACCTGGATCATGTGCGGCGCGTTGCCGGCGCGGTAGGCGGCCACACCGGCCGTCATCGATTCTGCGTAGCTGCCCTTGAAGGTTGGCGTGACCTTGTAGTCCTTCTGGCTGGCATTGAAGTCTTTCGCCAGGTCATTGACCCATTCGCCGAGGGCGCCGCCCATTGAATGCCACCACTGGACTTCGGTTTGCGCGTGGCTGGAAAGCGGCGCAACCAGTGCACACGCGGCCAGGGTGAAAGCCGTCAAGCTCTTTTTCATTACAACTCCTGAATAAAAACGGAAAGAAAACGGAAGAAAGGACGAAAGGGTCCAACCGTGAACCCTTGAGTCTAAAAATGATTTGTGACAGTTCGATTTAAGCCATGTGACAACTTCTTCGCAAGCGGGTTTCCACGAGGGGTGTGATGACCGCCAGCGCGCTTGTTGCACTGCGGTAACATAAGGTCCTCAGCGCCGTATGCAGGTCTGCAACAGGCGGTTTCCCACGATGAACGCTCCTACCCCCCTTCAAGAACTCCAGGCTTTCGCCGGCGATGGCAAGGCTGATGAAGCCCGCATCCGCGAGATTCCTTACAACTACACCTCGTTTTCCGACCGGGAGGTGGTGATCCGGCTGCTCGGTGCGCGCGCCTGGGACCTGCTGAACCTGCTGCGCGACGAGCGCCGCACCGGCCGCTCGGCCCGCATGTTGTACGAGGTACTTGGTGATATCTGGGTGGTGCAGCGCAACCCTTATTTGCAGGATGACTTGCTGGACAATCCGAAGCGCCGCAAGATGCTGGTCGATGCCCTGCAGCACCGGCTGGGCGAGGTCGAAAAGCGCCGCACGCCGCAGGCCGACGCGCAGCGTGACGCCATTGTGGGCGAGCTGCTGACGACGGCCCGCGCCGCGGTCAGCGGCTTTGCCACCTCCTTCGAGAACATGTACGACCTGCGGCGCCAGGCGGCGCGCAAGCTGGGAAAATTCACACTCAAGGACAACATCAAGTTTGACGGCCTGTCGCGTGTCTCGCATGTGACTGATGCGACCGACTGGCGTGTCGAATACCCGTTTGTGGTGCTCACACCGGACACTGAAGCCGAAATGGCCGGACTGGTCAAAGCCTGTATCGAGCTGGGGCTGACCATCATCCCGCGCGGCGGCGGCACCGGCTACACCGGCGGTGCGATTCCGCTGAGCTGGAAATCCGCGGTCATCAACACCGAAAAACTCGAGGCCATGACCGAGGTCGAGATGGTCTCGCTGCCGGGCATCAGCCAGCCGGTGGCCACGGTCTGGACCGAAGCCGGCGTGGTCACGCAGCGCGTGGCCGATGCGGCCGAGCGCGGCGGCTTTGTGTTTGCGGTCGATCCGACCTCGGCCGAAGCGTCCTGCATAGGCGGCAACATCGCCATGAATGCCGGCGGCAAGAAGGCCGTGCTCTGGGGCACGGCCCTGGACAACCTGGCGTCCTGGCGCATGGTGACGCCGCAGGCCCAGTGGCTGGAGGTCACGCGCCTGGACCACAACCTCGGCAAGATCCATGATGCCGAGCTCGCCAGTTTTGAGCTGAAGTATTTCGAGGCCGACGGCAAAACCCATTTGCGCACCGAGCGCCTGGACATCGCCGGCAAGACCTTCCGCAAGGAAGGCCTGGGCAAGGACGTGACCGACAAGTTCCTCAGTGGCCTGCCGGGCATCCAGAAGGAGGGCTGCGACGGCCTGATCACCAGCGCGCGCTGGATTGTGCACCGCATGCCGGCGCACACCCGCACCGTCTGCCTCGAGTTTTTCGGCAACGCCAGGGACGCCGTGCCCAGCATCGTCGAAATCAAGGACTTCATGTTTGCCGAGCAAAAGCGCGGCGGCGCCATCCTGGCGGGACTGGAGCACCTCGACGACCGTTACCTGAAAGCGGTCGGCTACGCGACCAAGTCCAGAAAACACGGCGGCCTGCCGAAGATGGTGCTGTTTGGTGACATCGCCGGTGACGATGCCGATGTGGTGGCCCGGGCGACTTCCGAGGTGGTGCGGATTGCCAATTCGCGCCAGGGCGAGGGTTTTATTGCGATCAGCCCCGACGCGCGCAAGAAATTCTGGCTGGACCGCAAGCGCACGGCGGCGATATCGCGCCATACCAACGCTTTCAAGATCAATGAAGACGTGGTGATTCCGTTGCCGCGCATGGCCGAATACACCGACGGCATTGAACGCATCAACATCGAGCTGAGCCTGGCCAACAAGATCAGGCTGTGCGACACGCTGGAGGCCTTTTTCCTCAAGGGCAATCTGCCCCTGGGCAAGTCCGACGACGCCGGCGAGATACCGTCGGCCGAGCTGCTGGAAGACCGCGTCGGCCAGGCGCTAGCCCTGATTGGCGAGGTGCGCGCCCTGTGGGCCGGCTGGCTGCGCGATGTGGACAGCCTGTTTGTGCAGCTGCAGGACCACTCGCTGCGCGCCAGCTGGAAAACCCAGCTGCGTGCGCCCTTGCAGGCGATTTTTTCAGGCGCTGCCTTTGCGCCCATCCTCGAGCAGTGCAACACCCTCCACAAACAGGTGCTCAAGGGCCGCGTCTGGGCGGCCTTGCACATGCATGCCGGCGACGGCAATGTGCACACCAACCTGCCGGTCAACAGCGACGACTACGACATGCTGCAAACCGCGCACCAGGCGGTCGCCCGCATCATGGTGCTGGCACGTTCGCTCGACGGCGTGATCTCCGGCGAACATGGCATTGGCATCACCAAGCTGGAGTTCCTGACCGACGCCGAATTGCAGCCTTTTGCCGACTACAAGACACGGGTCGATCCCGAGGGGCGTTTCAACAAGGGCAAGTTGCTACGAAATCAGGAGCTGTCCACGCCCGCTGCGTATGGGCTAAAGGCCAAAAATGCTGAAAGTTCTGGCGCCGGGAGTCTATTTGCCGACCTGACCAATGCGTATACCCCCAGTTTCGGCTTGATGGGGCATGAGTCGCTGATCATGCAGCAGTCGGACATTGGCGCCATTGCCGACAGCGTGAAAGACTGCCTGCGCTGCGGCAAGTGCAAACCGGTGTGCGCCACCCATGTGCCGCGCGCCAACCTGCTGTACAGCCCGCGCAACAAGATCCTTGCGACCTCGCTGCTGGTCGAGGCGTTTCTGTACGAAGAGCAGACCCGGCGCGGCATCAGCATCAAGCACTGGGAAGAGTTTGAGGATGTGGCCGACCATTGCACCGTTTGCCACAAGTGTCTGAGCCCCTGCCCGGTGGACATCGACTTTGGCGATGTCTCCATGAACATGCGCAACCTGCTGCGCAAGATGGGTAAAAAAAGCTTCAGGCCGGCAGCTGCCTTTCAGTCCTGGTTCATAGGTACGGCCAATCCGCAGGCGATCCAGCTGGCGCACGCGCTGACGGGCATCAGTTTCAAGGCCCAGCGCCTGGCCAACGATCTGATGAAGGTGTTGACGCGCAAACAAACGCAGGCGCCACCCGCCACGGTCGGCACCGCGCCCATCAAAGAGCAGGTCATCCACTTCATCAACAAGAAAATGCCCGGCAACCTGCCCAAGAAGACAGCCCGGGCCTTGCTGGACATTGAAGACAAGGACTACGTCCCCATCATCCGCAACCCGAAAACCACCACGGCCGAGACCGAGGCGGTCTTTTACTTCCCCGGTTGCGGGTCCGAGCGGCTGTTCAGCCAGGTCGGCCTGGCGACGCAGGCCATGCTCTGGCATGCGGGCGTGCAGACCGTGCTGCCGCCGGGTTACCTGTGCTGCGGTTACCCGCAGCGCGGCAGCGGCCAGTTTGACAAGGCCGAGAAAATCATCACCGACAACCGGGTGCTGTTTCACCGCATGGCCAATACCCTGAACTACATGGACATCAAGACCGTGGTGGTCAGCTGCGGTACCTGTTACGACCAGCTCCAGGGTTACGAGTTTGACAAGATATTTCCCGGTTGCCGCATCATCGACATCCATGAGTACCTGCTGGAAAAAAACATCACCCTGGGCGCTGCGGCGGGCGGCGGCTACCTGTACCACGATCCCTGTCACAGCCCGATGAAGCTCCAGGCGCCCATGAAAACCGTGAAGGCGCTGGTCGGTGAGCAGGTGCTGGAAAGCAAACGCTGCTGTGGCGAGAGTGGTGGCCTGGCGACCTCGCGCCCCGACGTGTCCACCCAGATCCGCTTCCGCAAGGAAGAAGAAATCCGTAAAGGCGAGGCCAGCTTGCGTGAAACCGGCGCGGCGGACGCCAAGCAAAACATCAAGATACTGACCTCTTGCCCGAGTTGCCTGATGGGTTTGAGCCGTTATGAAGACGACCTCAAGACCGGCTTGCTGGAAGCCGACTACATCGTGGTCGAAATGGCCAACCAGATTCTGGGCAAAGAGTGGTTGCCAGCCTACGTCGAGGCCGCCAACCACGGCGGCATCGAGCGCGTGCTGGTCTGATTCGCTGAAGGAACATTCACCATGGCAGGCCTGCAAGCCGGAACCCCCACCCCGACGGCACTGACAGTGCACGCCCAGTCGCGCGTGCTGGAGATTGCTTTTTCGGACGGCACAGAATTCAAAATTCCCTTTGAACTGATGCGCGTTTATTCGCCGTCGGCCGAAGTCCAGGGGCACGGCCCGGGGCAAGAGGTACTGCAAACCGGCAAGCGCGAGGTGGGCGTGGTTGAGCTCGAGCCCATCGGCAACTATGCCGTCAAGCCGGTTTTTTCGGATGGCCATGAGAGCGGCATTTTTTCCTGGGATTACCTGTACTTTCTCGGCTCCGAACAGGCGCGTTTGTGGGCCGAGTACACGCAGCGCCTGGAGGCTGCCGGCATGCAGCGTGATGCCCCAATGGGGGTGGCGGGCGGGCATGCCTGCGGCAAGCATTGAAGCCGCTGGCCCTGCGCGCACCCGGCGTCAGCCCGTGTGCTACGGATTTCATAGCTGGACGCGCGCGGCACTTCAGGGCGAGTGTTGTTTTTTCGGCCTCAATCCCCGGCAATGCCCCAACGCAGGCAGGGTTGTCGCTTGAATTGCCGGCATTCGCCCCTAGCATAGGACCATGAGCAGTACCCACTTCGGATTTGAATCGGTTGACGAGGCTGAAAAAGCCAGCCGCGTGCGCAGCGTGTTCGATTCCGTGGCACCGAAGTACGACCTGATGAACGACCTGATGTCCATGGGCCTGCACCGCGCCTGGAAGGCTTATGCGGTGATGGTGGCCGATGTCAGGCCAGGCCAGAAGGTCCTGGATATTGCCGGCGGTACCGGTGACCTGGCCCTGGCCTTTGCGCCCAAAGTCGGCCCCAGCGGCTGCGTGGTGCATACCGACATCAACGAAGCCATGCTGCGTGAAGGGCGTGACCGCCTGCTCGATGCCGGCAAAGTGCTGCCGACCACCGTCTGTGATGCCGAGCAACTGCCTTTTGCGGACGCCAGTTTTGACCTGGTGACCGTGGCTTTCGGGCTGCGCAACATGACGCACAAAGACCAGGCGCTGCAGGAAATGAACCGTGTGCTCAAGCCCGGCGGCAAGCTGCTGGTGCTGGAATTTTCAAAAATTGCCAGGCCCCTGACAAAAATCTACGACTGGTATTCCTTCAGTGTCCTGCCCCGGCTGGGCAAACTGGTGGCCAATGACGATGCCAGCTACCGCTACCTGGCAGAGTCGATTCGCATGCATCCGGACCAGAACGAGCTAAAGGCCCTGATGCACAAAGGTGGTTTTGGTCATGTGGACTATCACAACCTGACCGGCGGCGTTGCGGCATTACATGTTGGAATCAAGTGTTGAGAAACCTATTAGAGGAGACGTTATGAAATTCTGGTCTGCAATTTTCGCGGCCGTACTGGCCACCACCATGCTGCTGGCCTACTCGCCTGCGGAAGCCAAACGCATGGGCGGTGGCGGCTCGGTCGGGCGCCAGTCGTCCAATGTGACCCAGCGCCAGGCCACGCCGCCGGCGCAAGCGCCGGCTGCCCCTGCCGTACAGGCGCCCAAGCGTCCATGGGGCGCCATGCTGGGCGGTCTGGCTGCGGGCCTGGGGCTGGCATGGCTGGCTTCTTCTCTCGGCCTCGGGGGTGCTTTCGGGCAAATCATCATGTTTGCCCTGCTTGCCCTGGTGGTGATGCTGGTGATTGGCTTCATCATGCGCAGGTTCAAGGGAGGCGCTGCCCAGCAGACGCCGTATGCGATGCAGGGGGCTGGCAACGCCAGCACGCCGCGCAACTACAGCCCTGAAAATGTCGGCAACGACGCCTCGGCGCGGCCCTGGGAGCGCAACAGCATGGCGTTTGACGCAGGCAAGGCCGGTACAGCGGCGACCGGCTCCATGATTGGCTCGGCCTTGACCGGGTCGCAGGCCTGGGGCGTGCCCGACGGCTTTGATGCAGAAGGTTTTCTCAAGGCCTGCAAGGCCAACTTTGTGACCTTGCAGGATGCCTGGGACCGTTCCGACGTCAACAGCCTGCGCGCCATGATGACCGATGACATGCTTGAGCAGATCAAGGCCCAGCTGGCAGACCGCGAGTCGCACACGGGTGGTGTGAGCAACAAGACCGATGTGGTGATGCTCGACGCCAAACTGCTGGGCATTGAAGAGCTCAGCGATGTGTACATGGCCAGCGTGGAGTTCTCCGGCATGATCCGCGAGGACGCTTCGGCCGGCGCCAGCCCTTTCCGCGAAGTCTGGAACATGACCAAACCGCGCAGCGGCGGCGGCTGGCTCGTTGCGGGCGTACAAGCCCTGCAATAAGCTTGAGCCTGACGGCCTCTGTCTTTTCAAGGCGGGGCTGTGGGCGCAGCTGCCCCCTCGGGTGGCAGTGAACTACACGCCAGTAGAGCGAGCGTGGGGGCTCTATAGAATCGGGGACGTATGAATAACACGTCCCCTTTTTCTTTTCTGCAATCGCTGGCCAGCCGTTTTCAGCCACCTGCATGGTTGGTGGACGAGAGCCAGCAGAAACTGGTTCTTTTCCTGAACCATGTCCTGATGCAGGAAAAAGAGGCGCAGAACCGCCTGCTGCGTAAAAAGGGAAGTGTCATCCATGTCCGCTGGGGCATGTTTGCGCTGGACCTGCTCATCACGCCGGCGGGCCTGCTGGATCGTGCGGCGCCGGGCGCGAAACCCGACCTCCTGCTGGCTGTGGCTGCCGAGTCCCCGGCTGTTGTCCTGCAGTCGGTGCTGGCCGGCAAGGCGCCGCCGGTCAAGATCGAGGGTGACGTTCAGCTCGCAGCCGAAATCGGCTGGCTGGCCGACAATTTGCGCTGGGATGTGGAGGAAGACCTGTCCCGCCTCATCGGCGACGCTGCGGCGCACACGCTGGCCGGTTTCGCCCGCCAGGCACTGGCCGGCCTGCGGCAGTTCCTGGCCCAGGCGCCAGCGCCCGCTGCCGCCGCCTCTGGTGCCGTGGCTGTGCCGCCCGTCTCCGAGCCGCCGAAAGCCACTTCATGAGCCGGCTGTTCCGGGGCGCGTTTATCGTCTGGACGGTGTTGCGCTTCGGACTGGACGAGCTGGTGCTCTCGAGTTTCAGCAAACCCTGGATACGCACGCTGACCCGGGTGGTGTCCATAGGCCGCGACCTGCGCTCGCCGCGCGGCGCGCGCCTGCGCGAGGCGCTCGAAAGCCTGGGTCCGATTTTTGTCAAGTTCGGCCAGGTCATGTCGACACGCCGGGACTTGCTGCCGCTGGACATCGCCAATGAACTCGCACACCTGCAGGACCGGGTTCCTCCGTTTGACCCGGACATCGCGATTGCCATCATCGAGAAATCCTTCGGCCGCCCGATAGCCGCCATCTTTGCATCCTTTGAGCGTGTGCCGGTGGCCAGCGCTTCGATTGCGCAGGTGCATTTCGCCACGCTGCCCGGTGGCCGCGAGGTCGCCGTCAAGGTGCTGCGCCCCAACATGCTGCCGGCCATCGAAAAAGACCTGGCGCTGATGCACATGATGGCGGGATGGGTTGAAAGCCTGTCGGCCGATGGCAAACGCCTGAAGCCGCGCGAAGTGGTGGGTGAGTTTGACAAATACCTGCACGATGAGCTGGACCTGCTGCGCGAAGCGGCCAATGCGGCACAGCTCAGGCGCAACATGCAGAACCTGAACCTGGTGCTGATCCCCGAGATGGTCTGGGACTTCTGCATGCCCGAGGTGATGGTGATGCAGCGCATGACCGGTGTGCCCATCAGCCAGGTGCAGCGCCTGCGCGACGCCGGTGTGGACATGAAGAAACTGGCGCGCGACGGCGTCACCATCTTTTTCACCCAGGTGTTTCGCGACGGCTTCTTCCATGCCGACATGCACCCCGGCAACATCCAGGTGAGCCTGGAGCCGGCCACCTTCGGGCGTTATATCTCGCTGGACTTTGGCATCGTCGGCACGCTGACCGAGGTCGACAAGGAGTACCTGGCGCAGAATTTCAGCGCGTTTTTCCAGCGCGACTACAAGCGGGTCGCCGAGCTGCACATCGAATCGGGCTGGGTGCCCGCGCAGACACGCGTCGATGAGCTGGAGTCGGCGATACGCGCCTGTTGTGAGCCCTATTTTGACCGCCCCCTCAAGGAAATATCGCTGGGCATGGTGCTCATGCGGCTGTTTCAGACCTCGCGCCGCTTTCATGTGGAAATCCAGCCGCAACTGGTGCTGCTGCAGAAAACCCTGCTCAATATCGAGGGCCTGGGGCGCGAGCTCGATCCCGAGCTGGACCTGTGGAGCACGGCCAAGCCCTTTCTCGAAACCTGGATGCTCGAGCAGGTCGGTCCCGAAAAGCTGTTGCAACAACTCAAGGCCGAGGCGCCGACCTACGCCAAACTGCTGCCCGGCCTGCCGCGCCTGTTGCAGCAATACCTGAAAAACCAGGCTGGCGCCCCTGCCCTGGAGCTGCAGGAACTGCTGCGGGAGCAAAAGCGCACCAACAAGCTGCTGCAGGGCATTATTTATGGTGGCCTGGGTTTTGCATTGGGCCTGCTGGCCATGCAATTGCTGCTCCGGGTACGGCTTTTTTGAAAGCCCAAATCTGGTGATAATCACGCATTCCTGAGGAGAGCTTGCCGTGTTGTTGACCCTGGTTTTTGTTTACCTTCTGATCACCATCATCATCGGGCTGTACGCCGCCAGGCGGGTCAAAAATACCGCCGACTACGCGATCGCCGGGCGCAACCTGCCGCTGATCATGATTGTCACGACGACGTTTGCCACCTGGTTCGGCTCCGAAACCGTGCTCGGCATCCCGGCCAAATTTGTCCAGAGCGGACTGAACGGGGTGGTCGAAGACCCTTTCGGGGCCGGCACCTGCCTGATCCTGGTGGGACTGTTTTTCGCCGGCAAGCTCTACAAGATGTCGCTGCTGACGATCAGCGACTACTACCGCGAGCGTTATGGCCGGACCATCGAAGTGGTGTGCTCCATCATCATCATGATCAGTTACCTCGGATGGGTCGCGGCCCAGGTCACGGCGCTGGGCCTGGTGTTCAACATCCTGTCGGGCGGCGCCATCAGCCCCACCACCGGCATGCTGATAGGCACGGCCTCGGTGCTGGCCTACACGCTGTTTGGCGGCATGTGGTCGGTGGCGGTGACCGATTTCATCCAGGTGATTGTGCTGGTGGTGGGCCTGGCGGTGCTGGCCGTGTTTGCCGGCAACCTCGCCGGCGGCGCCGACAAGGTCATCGCCCTGGCCACCAGCCAGGACCTGTTCAAGTTCTGGCCAGAGCCCAATCTGCGCGACATGGTGTTTTTCTTCGCCGCCGCCATCACCATGATGTTCGGTTCCATCCCGCAGCAGGACGTTTTTCAGCGTGTGATGTCGGCCAACAGCCAGAGCGCGGCGACCAAAGGGCCGGTGATAGGCGGTGTCTGCTACATCCTGTTTGCCTTTGTGCCCATGTTTCTGGTGGCCAGTGCGCTGATCATCATGCCGGAGCAGACGGCGCTGTTGCTCAAGGAAGACCCGCAAAAAATCCTGCCCACGCTGGTGCTCGAAAAAATGCCCTTCATCATGCAGGTGCTGTTTTTCGGGGCCTTGCTGTCGGCCATCAAATCGACCGCATCGGCCACCCTGCTGGCACCCAGTGTGACTTTTGTCGAAAACATCTGGCGCCAGTTCAAACCGCGCATGAGCGACAAACACGAGCTCAAGCTGATGCGGACCACCGTGCTGATTTTCAGCGGTCTGGTGCTGGCTTATGCCATCTTCATGCAGGGCACCTCGATTTACGAGATGGTCTCTGGCGCTTACCAGGTCCCTCTGGTCGGTGCCTTCGTACCTCTGGTTTTCGGCCTGTACTGGAAAAAAAGCCAGTACCCAGGGCGCTGTTTTCTCGGTGGTGTGCGGCATTGGCACCTGGCTGCTTTTCACCTTCAGCACGCTGGGCGAGCAGTTTCCAGCCCAGTTGGCGGGCGTGCTGGCGGCCACACTGGGCATGCTGGTGGGCTCGCTGACCCCGCAGACCATAGATAACACCCGCGGCAGCCATCACAAGCTGTCCACCGAACGCTGACTGGCCGCCTGGTCTTGTCTGCGGGCTCAGAGGGCCTGCGCCTATAATTGAGGGCTTTGCATCCCGCGCGCCTGCGTGGCTTGCAGCGGCCTCGTCAAAACCTCTGAAACCATGCCAATCTACGCCTATAAATGCGAGTCCTGCGGGCATCACAAGGACGTTTTGCAAAAAATGTCCGATGCGCCGTTGACCGACTGTCCCCAGTGCGGCGCGCCCGCCTTCAAAAAGCAGCTGACTGCCGCCGGTTTCCAGCTCAAGGGCTCCGGCTGGTATGTGACTGATTTCCGTGGTGGCGGCGGTGCCGCGGCCGTGCCGCCAGTCAGCGGCCCGGAGGCGCCCGCCGCAACCGGGACGGATGCCAAGCCGGCAGAGCCTGCCGCGAAAGCGGCGGCGGCTCCGGCTGCCGCGCCTGCCGCTGCGCCGGTGAGCAGCGGCTCCACCCCCAAGGCGAGCTGATGGCCGCGATACGTCGTTGGCTGCTGGCGGGCCTGCTGGTGCTGGTGCCCCTGGCGGTGACTGTCTGGCTGCTGAACTGGATCATCGGCACGCTGGACCAGACCTTGCAGATTCTCCCGGGCGACTGGCACCCCGACAAATTGCTCGGTGTCCACATTCCCGGCTTTGGTGTTTTGCTCGCGCTGGCCATCGTGCTGTCGATCGGTGCCATTGCCACCAACTTTCTCGGCAAAAAACTGGTGAGCTGGTGGGATTCCCTGCTCAGCCGCATTCCCATCGTCAGGTCGATTTATTCCAGCGTCAAACAGGTGTCCGACACGCTGTTTTCAGAGAACGGCAATGCGTTTCGCAAGGCGCTGCTGGTGCAATGGCCGCGCGAAGGCGTCTGGACCATAGGGTTTCAAACCGGCATGCCGGGCGGTGATGTGGTCAACCACCTGCAGGGCGAATACCTCAGCGTCTACGTTCCGACCACGCCCAACCCCACCGGTGGTTATTTCGTCATGCTCCCCAGGGCGGACTGTATCGAACTCAAAATGAGCGTGGATGAGGCCCTGACCTATGTGATTTCCATGGGTGTGGTGGTGCCCGGCAGTGCCGCCAACTACAGACCGAAATAGTTTTCCTTCCGCAGCGCGCAAGCCTTCACCTCACACGTACCAGCGAAACAAGCGACTTATTTATCTATGACTTCCCAAATGCGTTCCCACTATTGCGGTCTGGTGACCGAGAGCCTCATGGGGCAAAGTGTCAGCCTGTGCGGCTGGGTCAATCGCCGGCGCGACCATGGCGGCGTGATTTTCATCGACCTGCGCGACCGTGAGGGTTATGTGCAGGTGGTCTGCGACCCGGACCGCGCCGACATGTTCGCCACGGCCGAAGGCGTGCGCAACGAGTTCTGCGTGCAGATCAAGGGCCTGGTGCGGGCGCGTCCCGAAGGCACCGTCAACGAGGCGCTGAAAAGCGGCAAGATCGAGGTCTTGTGCCACGAACTGATCGTGCTCAACCCCAGCGTGACGCCGCCGTTCCAGCTCGACGACGACAACCTGTCCGAGACCACCCGCCTGACACACCGCGTGCTGGACCTGCGCCGCCCCTACATGCAGAACAACCTGATGCTGCGTTACCGCGTGGCGATGGAAACCCGCAAGTTCCTCGACGCCAACGGTTTTGTCGACATCGAAACGCCGATGTTGACCAAAAGCACGCCCGAAGGCGCGCGCGACTACCTGGTGCCCAGCCGCGTCAACGAAGGGCAGTTTTTCGCGCTGCCGCAAAGCCCGCAGCTGTTCAAGCAGCTGCTGATGGTGGCCGGCTTTGACCGTTACTACCAGATCACCAAATGTTTCCGCGATGAAGACCTGCGCGCCGACCGCCAGCCGGAATTCACGCAGATCGATATCGAGACCTCCTTCATGGGCGAGCAGGACATCCGCGACATGTTCCAGGGCATGATCAGCAACATTTTCAAGACCGTGCTGGCGACCGACCTCGGCGAGTTTCCGGTGATGTCTTATGCCGATGCGATGCACCGCTTTGGCTCTGACAAGCCCGACCTGCGCGTCAGCATGGAGTTCACCGAGCTGACCGATGTCATGGCCAGCGTGGACTTCAAGGTGTTCAGCACCCCGGCCACAACGCCGGGTGGCCGGGTGGTGGCCTTGCGCGTGCCGGGCGGCTCCGAGATGAGCCGCGGCGAGATCGACGGTTACACCGAGTTCGTCAAGATTTACGGCGCCAAGGGCCTGGCCTGGATCAAGGTCAACGACGTCAGCAAGGGCCGCGAAGGCCTGCAAAGCCCTATCGTGAAGAATATCCACGACGCGGCACTGACGGAAATCCTCAAACGCTGCGGCGCAGCCAATGGTGACCTGATTTTCTTTGGCGCTGACAAGGCCAAAGTGGTCAACGACAGCATGGGCGCGCTGCGCCTGAAAGTCGGCCTCAGTGCCCTGGGCAAGAAGCTGGGCCTGTTCACCGCTGGCTGGAAGCCGCTGTGGGTGGTGGACTTTCCGATGTTCGAGTTTGATGAAGCCGGTCAGCGCTGGAGCGCAGTGCACCACCCCTTCACCGCGCCCAAGGATGGCCACGAAGACTGGATGGACACCGACCCGGGCAAATGTATTGCCAAGGCCTACGACATGGTGCTCAATGGCTGGGAACTGGGCGGTGGCTCGGTGCGTATCCACCGCGCCGAGGTGCAAAGCAAGGTGTTTGACGCGCTCAAAATCGGGCCGGAAGAAGCCCAGGAAAAGTTTGGCTTCCTGCTGGACGCGCTGCAGTACGGCGCACCGCCCCATGGCGGCCTGGCCTTTGGCCTGGACCGCATCGTCACCATGATGACCGGTGCCGAGTCGATCCGCGACGTGATTGCCTTCCCCAAGACCCAGCGTGCGCAGTGTCTGTTGACCCATGCGCCCAGCCCGGTGGACGAAAAACAGCTGCGCGAACTGCATATTCGCCTGCGCAATCCGCAGCCGGCCTGATCAAGGGCTTCGGCCTGGCGTTCGAATGCTAGGTTATGTATAGCGGCTTGCGCCCGTCTGGATTGGGCTGAGGGCTGATTCGTCTTGCAAGTCCCGGCACCCAGGGCTGGTTGCGTCAGGTGTGATGGCCTTGCCCGTCAGCATGAAGGACCCGAATGTGAAGCCATTGAAGATCCCCGAGTCGGTGCTGGTGGTCATTCACACCCCGGCGCTGGAGGTGCTGCTGCTTGAGCGCGCGGACCACCCGGGTTTCTGGCAAAGTGTGACCGGCTCACGCGACACCCCCCATGAGCCGCTGCTGCAAACCGCCGTGCGTGAAGTGCTGGAGGAAACCGGCATCGCGGCAGACGCGGCGGACCTGCGCGACTGGGCGGTCTCCAACATCTATGACATCTATCCGCAGTGGCGCCAGCGTTATGCGCCTGGTATCACACGCAACACCGAACATGTGTTTGGCCTGTGTATGCCGCGCAGCACCAGCGTCACCTTGAGCCCGCGTGAACACACGGCCTGGCAGTGGCTGCCCTGGCTGGAAGCGGCCGATGTGTGTTTTTCAGCTTCGAATGCCGAGGCCATTTTGCTGTTGCCCCGTTTCATGGCTTGAGGCGCTGCGCATGAGCACCCTGCACCGATCGGAAACCCTGCAACTGCTCGAAGGCGGGCAGCAGTATTTCCCGGCGCTGATACGCGCGATCGACGGCGCCCGTGCCTGGGTGCAGTTCGAGACCTATATTTTTGATGTGCACCGCTCTGGTGAGGCCGTGGCCGAGGCACTGCTGCGGGCCGCGCGGCGTGGCGTGCGGGTCGAAGTGCTGGTGGACGGCATTGGCTCCGAACCGCTGCCGCCGGCATGGCAGCAAAAAATGCAGGAGGCCGGTGTGTTGTGGCTGGTGTATTCGCCGCTGGCGTCCGGGCTGGGCGGGCTGGGCCTGCTGGTGCCGGACCGGTGGCGCCGCCTGCACCGCAAGCTGTGTGTGGTGGACCAGCGCACGGTTTTTTGTGGCGGCATCAATGTGCTGGACGATTTTTACGACCCGAACCATGGCGACCTGCAGGCCGCCCGGTTTGACTTTGCGGTGGCGGTCACCGGGCCCATGGCCGAAGAAGCGGCCGAGGCCATGGCGCTGTTGTGGTGGCGCGTTCAGGCCGGTTACAGCGCGCGGCAAAACCATCTGGCCGCCGCCTGGGAAAAATTCAAGGCGGCTGGGTACGGCCGCCGCACAGAAGCAGCGGGCCTGTCCGGGAATGCTGCGCCTGCGGGGTCGGGTACGCCCGCCAGCAAGGCCGCGCTGGTGCTGCGCGACAACCTGCGCAACCGCGGCAGCATTGAAAAGGTCTACCGCCAGGCCATAGGCCGGGCGCATCACGAGATATTGATTGCCAACGCCTACTTCGTGCCGGGCGGCAAACTCCGGCGCGCGCTGATCCGGGCCGCCAGGCGCGGCGTCCAGGTGACTTTGCTGCTGCAGGGCCGCTACGAATACTTCATGCAGTACCACGCCGCGCGCCCTGTTTATGGTGCCCTGCTGGCCGCAGGCGTGGAGATCCACGAGTACGAGGCAAGTTTTCTGCATGCCAAGGTGGCGGTGATTGACGGGCACTGGGCCACGGTGGGCTCTTCCAACCTCGACCCGCTGAGCCTGCTGCTGGCGCGCGAGGCCAATGTGGTGATTGAAGACAGGGTTTTTGCCGGCGAACTTCGGGGCAGCCTGTGCGCCGCGATAGCCGGCCACGGACGCCTGCTGGATCCCGTCGCCTACAGCCAGCGGCCCTGGCGCCAGCGTATGCTGGACCACATCGCCCATGCGCTGATGCGCCTGGCCATTTTTGTGACCGGCCAGCGCTACTGATTTTTTGCTGCATCTGCAGCCCATTCCATGCAGGACCTGATTGTTCAGCGGCCCGAAGGCCTGTACTGCCCGCCGGGTGATTTTTTCATCGACCCCTGGCGCCCGGTGGACCGGGCCGTCATCACCCACGCACATGCCGACCATGCACGCATGGGCCACGGCCACTACCTCGCCGCGACATCCGCCGAGGGGGTGCTGCGCTCGCGCCTGGGCCAGGGCATCACTCTTCAAACCCTGGACTACGGCCGGCAGATCACCCACCACGGCGTGACGCTGTCGCTGCACCCTGCCGGCCATGTGCTGGGCTCGGCGCAAGTGCGGTTGCAATATCGCGGGGCAGGGGGCGGCCAGACCTGGGTCGCCAGCGGCGACTACAAGGTGGCGCCCGACGCCACCTGCACGCCGTTCGAGCCGGTGCGCTGCGATGTCTTCATCACCGAATCCACCTTCGGCCTGCCGATTTACCGCTGGCGACCCGATGAGGAACTGTTTGCCGGGATCAACAGCTGGTGGGCCGGCAATGTGGCGCTGGGCCGCGCCAGTGTGCTCATGTGTTACAGCTTCGGCAAGGCCCAGCGCATCCTCAGCGGGGTGGACCCCTCCATCGCGCCCATCATCGTGCACGGCGCGGTGCAGACCCTCAACACGGCTTACCGCGCGGCCGGGGTCGACCTGCCCGCGACGTTGACGGTCGACGAGGTCAGCGATCCCGCCGACTTCAAACGGGCGCTGGTCTTGTGCCCGCCGAGTGCGGCCGGCGGTCCCTGGGCCAAACGTTTCGGCGACTTCAGCGACGCCTTTGCCAGCGGCTGGATGCAGCTGCGCGGCGCGCGCCGGCGCGGCGGCTACGACAAGGGTTTTGTGCTCAGCGACCATGCCGACTGGCCCGGCCTGATGGGTGCGATAGGCGCGACCGGCGCCCAGCGTGTCATCGTGACGCACGGCAGCGTGCCGGTGCTGGTGCGTTATCTCTCCGAGCAGGGCCTGCAGGCCGAGGCCTTCCACACGGAATACGGCGACGACCCGGTGGAAGAGCAGGTGCGGCCCGCTGCGCCGGATACCGCCGCGGCGGGGCAGGGCGGCGCATGAAACATTTTGCGCGCCTGTTTGCCGAACTCGACGCCACCACCTCGACCAGGGCGAAGGTCGAGGCGCTGCAGCGTTACTTCGCGCGCACACCGGCGCCGGACGCGGCCTGGGCCGTGTATTTCCTGGCCGGCGGCAAGCCGCGGCAGGTGGTGAAGACCGCCACGCTGCGGCAGCTTGCCTGTGAAGCCGCAGGGATCGCGGACTGGCTGTTCGAGGAGAGTTACCAGGCGGTGGGCGACCTCGCCGAAACCATCGCCTACATCCTGCCGCTGCAGGCGGTCGAGTCCGACTTGGGGCTGGCTGACTGGGTGGAAAACCGTTTGCTGCCGCTGCGCGGCCTGCCCGAGGACGAGGTGGCGCGCCGCGTGCGCGGCTACTGGCAGGAGCTGGACGCGCAGGGCCGCTTCCTGCTGGTCAAGCTGGTCGGCGGCGGCTTCCGGGTCGGCGTCAGCAAGCTGCTGGTGCAGCGCGCGCTGGCGGCGCATGCCGGCCTCGACGCCAAACGCATCGCGCGACGCATGATGGGTTACATGGATGCGAAAGTCATGCCGTCCGCGCTCAAATACGAGGCGCTGCTGGCGCAGGCGGGGGGGCCCGGCAGCAGCGATGTGATGGATGCCGGCCAGCCCTACCCGTTTTTCCTGGCGCACCAGCTCGACACGCCACCGGACGGCCTGGACGCCCGGCTCGGCCCGGTGGATGACTGGCAGGTCGAGTGGAAGTACGACGGTATCCGCGGCCAGGTCGTCAGACGCGCCGGCCAGGTCTGGCTGTGGTCGCGCGGCGAGGAACTGGTCACCGACCGGTTTCCGGAGATTGTGGCGCTGGCGCAGGCGCTGCCGGACGGCACGGTGCTCGACGGCGAGATTCTGGTCTGGGCGGACGGCGACGGTACGCCTGGCCGGCCCGCCAGTTTTGCGCTGCTGCAGCAGCGCATAGGCCGCAAGACCCTGGGCAAAAAAATCCTGGCCGATGCGCCCGTGACCTTCATGGCCTATGACCTGCTGGAGCTGGCCGGCGTTGACCTGCGCGGCCAGCCGCAGCGCCAGCGGCGCGAGCAGCTCGAACAGTTGCTGGCCGCCACGCCGCTGAGGATCTCGCCGGTCGAGCGGCTGCCTTCGTGGCAAGCCTTCGAGACCTTGCGTGGCGAGTCGCGCCAGCGCGGGGTCGAGGGTTTCATGCTCAAGCGCCTGGACGCGGCCTACGGCACTGGCCGCACCAAGGCCGACGGCCTGTGGTGGAAATGGAAAATCGCGCCCATGACCATCGACTGCGTGCTGATCTACGCGCAGGCCGGCCACGGACGGCGTGCTTCGCTCTACACCGACTACACCTTTGCGGTCTGGAACCGGGCGCCGCGGGATGCAGCGGAGGCGGCTGCGGTGGTCAAGGCGATCGAGAAGCGTGAAGCCGCCAAGCCGGGAGGTCTGCAACTCGTTGCCTTCGCCAAGGCCTATTCGGGCCTCACCGATGAAGAGTTCAAATACATCGACAGCGTGATCCGCAAGACCACGCTGGAAAAGTTCGGCCCGGTGCGCAGTGTCCGGCCGACCCTGGTGTTCGAGCTCGGTTTTGAGGGCATCAACCACAGCCCGCGCCACAAAAGCGGCATTGCCGTGCGTTTCCCGCGCATGCTGCGTATCCGGGGCGACAAGCCCCTGCACGAAGCCGATACCCTGGACGGGCTCCAGGTGCTCCTGAATTTATAGCTGCTTACGCCCGTTCCGTATGGGCTGGAGCCCAAAAAGATGTGTAAACCCGGGGAATGACCGATTCCGGGCGGACTGGTAACATTGGCCATGCTTATGAAATCCGACGCACCCGCTGGGCAGGCCGCCCCTGATGAAGAGGGCACACCGGTCTCTGTCAAGATCCGTGAACGCCTGGCCGCGGCCAAAAAGCGCTTCAATGCCAACGACAACATCGCGGCGTTCATCCAGCCCGGCGAGCTCGAAAAACTGCTCGACGAGGTCGAGATCAAGATGCAGGGCGTGCTCGACAGCCTGGTGATAGACACCGTCGGCGACCACAACACCCAGAACACCGCGCGGCGTGTGGCCAAGATGTACCTCAACGAGGTGTTCAAGGGCCGTTATGTCGAAGGCCCGACCATCACCGAGTTCCCGAATGCCGAACACCTCAACGAACTGATCATCGTCGGGCCCATCACCGTGCGCAGCGCCTGCTCGCACCATTTCTGCCCGGTTATCGGCCAGCTCTGGATCGGTGTGATGCCCAATGAACACACCAATGTCATCGGCCTGTCCAAATATGCGCGCCTGGCCGAATGGGTGATGGGCCGGCCGCAAATCCAGGAAGAGGCCGTGGTGCAGCTGGCTGACCTGATCCAGCAGAAAACCCGGCCCGACGGCCTGGCCATCGTCATGGAGGCCAGCCACTTCTGCATGAGCTGGCGCGGCGTCAAGGACATGGACAGCAAGATGATCAACTCCGTCATGCGCGGCGTCTTCCTCAAGGACCCCAATTTGCGCCGCGAGTTTTTGTCCCTCATCCCGAAAAAGAACAACAGCTAAGGAAAGCCCCGCATGTTGGTACGACTTCTTTACGCCAGCCGCTCGGTCAACCCCGCCTCCAGCGACCTGACCGAATCCATACTTGCGCAGTCGCGCAGCCACAACCCGGCCATGGGTATCACCGGCATCCTGTGTTATGGCGGCGGCATCTTCCTGCAGGCGCTGGAAGGCGGGCGCATGCAGATCAGCGATCTGTATGGCCACATCCAGAAAGACGCGCGGCACAAAGACGTGGTGCTGCTGCACTATGAAGAAATCAGCGAGCGCCGCTTCGGCGGCTGGACCATGGGCCAGGTCAATGTGGCCAACGTCAACACCTCCATCCTGCTGAAATACTCCGAAAAACCCGAGCTCGACCCTTATTCGGTGTCGGGCAAGGTTTCGCTGGCCTTGCTGGAAGACCTGATGGCCACCGCCGCCATCTGCGGCAGGGCTTGAGCCCCCACGTTCCGCTGTTTCAAGCCTGCGGCAGTCGCTGCCCCTGGCTTCCAGGAGGAGGGGCGCTGCGCCTTGCGGCCGGCAGAGCCGGACCGCGGCCCCGGTTGGGCTTTTACCTGCCAGCTTGACCAGTGCCGCTTTCTGCCCTTGCCCTTGTCATCCTTGCCGGCCTGATCCACGCCAGCTGGAACATCGCCGCCAAGAAGGCCGGCGGCGATGCGCGGTTTGCCTTTTTCACCAGCGTGGTGCTGATGTTGGTCTGGGCGCCAGTTGGGCTGTGGGCCGCCTGGGGTGTGCTGCCGGGCTGGGGCTGGATCGAATGGTCGCTGGTGGCGCTCAGCGGCGTGCTGCATGTGCTGTATTACATCGTGCTGCTGCGCGGCTACCGCAAGGCCGACCTGACCGTGGTGTATCCGCTGGCGCGCGGCTCCGGGCCGCTGCTGTCCTCCATGGTCGCCATCGGGCTGCTGGGTGAGCAGATCTCGGCCCTGGGGCTGGCCGGCATCGCCGGTGTGGTCGGCGGTGTGTTCCTGATCGCCGGCGGGCCCGGCCTGCTGCGCGCGGCCCATGACCCGGCGCAGCGCCAGCGCGTGCACAAGGGCATGGCCTACGGCCTGCTGACCGGCGCTTTTATTGCCAGCTACACCGTGGTTGACGGCTACGCGGTGAAGTTTTTGCTGATGTCGCCCATCCTCATCGACTACCTCGGCAATTTTGTGCGGCTGGCGCTGCTGGCGCCCACGGTGCTGCGCGACCGCCCGGCCGCGCGCCTGCTGTGGCGCCAGCAGTGGAAATACGCCTTGCTGGTGGGCGCCATCAGCCCGGTGTCCTATGTGCTGGTGCTGTATGCGGTGCAGGTGGCGCCGCTGTCGCATGTGGCGCCAGCGCGTGAAGTGTCCATGCTGTTTGCCGCGCTGATAGGCGGGCATTTGCTGGGCGAAGGCGACCGGCTGCAGCGCGCGTTCGGCGCGGCCCTGATCGCCTTTGGCGTGATGGCGCTGGCGCTGGGCTGACCGACAATCCGGGCATGATGCTGATCGGATGCGATTTTTCCAGCGCACCCACGCGCCGCAAACCCATCGTGCTGGCGCTGGGTTCCAGCGCTGGCGGTCGCGTGCAGCTGGCGCGGCTGGTCCACATCACCACGCTCGATGATTTCAAGACCTGGCTGTGCCAGCCGCAGCCCTGGGTGGGCGCTTTTGATTTTCCGTTTGGCTTGCCGCGCGAACTGGTCGAACAACTCGGCTGGCCGACCGACTGGCCGGCCCTGATGGCGCACTACGCCAGCCTGAGCCGTGAAGACATACGCCAGACCTTTGCCGCTTTTTGCGCGGCGCGCCCGGCCGGTGGCAAGTTTGCGCACCGCGCCACCGACAAGCCGGCGGGCTCCAGCCCCTCGATGAAATGGGTGAACCCGCCGGTGGCCTGGATGCTGCACGCCGGGGTGGCGCGCCTGCTGGCTGCCGGTGTGCACCTGCCGGGCCTGCACGCTGGCGATGTCTCGCGTGTGGCCCTGGAAGGCTACCCCGGCCTGTTGGCGCGTGAGCTGATTGGCCGGCGTTCCTACAAAAGCGATGACCGACTGAAACAGACGCCAGAGCGGCTGATTGCGCGCAAAGACCTGATCACGGCGCTTGAGATGGGCCAGAGCCGGCTGGGCCTGCGCCTCAAACTCAGCCACGCCCAGCGCGACCTGCTGGCCGACGACGCCAGTGGCGACTGCCTGGACGCGGTCTTGTGCCTGGTGCAGGCGGCCTGGGCACAGGCCCGCCATGCCGAGGGCGCGCCGGCTTACGGCTTGCCAGAAGGCATGGACCCGCTGGAGGGCTGGATTGTGAGCGCATGAGTTTTGGGGATGACACATGAAACCCGGCTGGCTTCAAATCGCTATATTTTTGATAGCTGCTTGCGCAGGTCCGGTATGGGCCTGGCAGGGAAAAGTCACTCGAATCACCGACGGGGACAGTGTGTCGGTGCGGCCGGCCGACGGCGGGCAGCCGGTCAAGCTGCGGATCAACGGCATCGACGCGCCTGAAATCTGCCAGGCCGGTGGCCAGGCCGCACGCCGGGCTCTGGCAGCGCGGCTTTTGGGTCGCACGGTGCAGGTACAGACCCATCGCCAGGACGACTATGACCGTGGGCTGGCGACGGTTTTTCTGGACGGGGAAGACATGGGCGCCTGGATGGTCAGCCAGGGCCACGCCTGGGCCTACCGCCAGCGCTCCGGCAACTACCTGGCTTTGCAGGCGCAGGCGCAATCGGCTGGGCGCGGCTTGTTTGCTGACCGCCAGGCCTTGCAGCCGCGCATTTTCCGCAAGCAGAACGGACCGTGTTACCGCTGATAGGTTGACCAGCAGGCAGTGCGCGTGCCGGCAGTGCCCCCTGTCCTACAAGAAGTTCCGCAGGCACTGACGGGCCGGTCTTGCCGGCCTGCCTAGAGTGGATGCTGGTTGCCATGGTGGCAATCGCATCACCCTCCAAAGGAATTCTCATGAACAAACATCAGGTTGAAGGCCGCACCGACCAGGCCGCTGGCAAGATCAAGGAAGTCGCCGGGCGCGTGGTTGGCAATGAAAGGCTGGAAAGCGAAGGCCTGGCCGATCAGGTCAAGGGCAAAGCCCAGGCGGGTTACGGCGACGCCAAGGAAGACATGAAGGACAAAGCCAGAAAGGTGATAGACAAGCTCTGAGCGCGGCTTTCGTCCACAAAAAAAGGGATACCGCCGTCAGGCCGTATCCCTTTTGACCGGCTGGATGAACCAGCCGGGTCGTCCTGACAATCTCAGATCACGGACGGATGACGATGTCGTTGCGCACGGCACGGACATTTTTGGTGTCGCGGGCAATGGCTTCAGCCTGGGCTTTTTCAGCAGCCGATTTGGCAAAACCGGACAGCTGCACGGTACCGTTGAGGGTTTCCACGCCGATGGAGGTCATGGCCACCGATTTGTCGGCGGCGTACTTGGCTTTCACGGCGGTGGTAATGGCGGCATCGTCGACAAACGAGCCAGCCGTCTGCTGGCCGCGGCCGACTGCGCAGCCGGTGCTGATGATGGTGATGCCGGCGAGGGCGGCGAATGCAATGGCGCGAGCGTATTTCATGGTGTTTCCTTGAAGTTTATAAGTCTGTTGTGGTGCGGAGAGTTGAGAAGCTGGCCAGCCGACGGCACCACGCCAGCTGGTTTGCGTATGAAATTCATCGGTGCCGGCCTGTGCCCCCGCCGGAAAGCAGCGAATTCACAACACCTGACAGATGTGGCGACTTCACGGCCGCCAGCAACACGCCGGTCAGTGACATCAGGCGCCAGGGGCGCAAGAGCACCAGCACAGCGCCCAGGCCTGCAGAGATACCCAGAAGCTTCAGCGGCTGGTCCTCGGCGTAATGGCTGAGTACCGGCCGTGCCAGGTCCAGCGCCAGATGGGCGGGATGGTTGCGCCACCAGGCGGTTGCCACTTGCCGCCCCAGCTCCCAGGTGCTGGCAGAGGCGTCGATCTCGGGCCTGTCGGCTTCGTCCGCCGGTGTGGTTTCTGCGGACTCATCGTTCATCTGGCGGACAATCGCCTGGTGGCTCAGGGCCAGACGTTCACGCGCAGAAAGAACAGGCAGCTCGCTCATGGTCTGACCTTCATGCGGCAGCGCGCAAGGCTTGTGCGTCGCGTTGCACCTGGGCCTTCAATTCGGCAAAACGCTGGCTGTCCAGCGCCTGGCGGGCCTTGGCCAGCGCCAGCACCAGCAACACCAGCATGCCCGCTGGAAGGACCAGCAGCACCCAATGGAACTGGCCAAACATCACTGCCAGCATCACGGCCGTGCCGGCCCATGTCAGAAACACCACGGCAAACACCGCGGCGATGGCGCCGGCGACCAGGCGCTGCAGCAACTCTGAGGCCGCCTGCGTCGCCTCTTCGTGGGCCAGCGCGGCATAAGCCGAGACATGTTCGACCACCAGGTCTGGCCGTCGGACCAGCAGTGAAAACAGCGGATGCAGCATGGGTGATGTCAGCGGTGGGCAGGGCCTGTTTTCAGCGCTGTTGGCGCTGGCGTGCAGTGGCCACCAACAGGGCCAGCGCAGCACCGACGGCCGCAGCAATCAACACCGATTTGACGGGTTCATTGGCGACATAACGGGTGGTCGCATCGGCGTAACGGTGCATCGAGCGCTGCGCCCGATCACTCGCTTCAGAAGCGATATCCAGGCTCTGGCGCGCGAGTTTCTGTGCCTGGGTTGCCAGGCGGTCCACCACCGGATCAATGTTGCCGCGCAGGCTGCGCACCTGGTCTTCAGCCCGGCTCAGCGTGTCGTTGGCCAGGCCGCGTGTGGTATTCATGGCACTGGCGGCGCTGCTCAGCATCTGGTCGGAAAAATGGCGGGCACTTGCCAGGGAGTCATGGCTGGGTGTGCTGGAGACGGGGGTTTTCATGGATGTTCCTTGGACAATGGAAAAGTGGGGAGGGGACGACAGCCACGGCCTGTGCAGGTGGTCGGGACCACCTGCCGGGAAGTGATGAGTGATTGGTAGCTGCCCTGTCAATTGCGCTTCATGAGGCCGACCACAAAAGTGACGACGGCGATGATGGCGAACAGGAAGAACAGGATCTTGGCGATTTCGACCGCACCAGCGGCAATGCCACCGAAGCCGAACACGGCTGCGATCAGCGCAATCACGAGAAATACGACGGAATAGTGAAGCATGTTTCCTCCTGGAAGGGCTCTGCCCTGGGATTGGGGCACTCCTCTTGAAGCACCTGCTGCAAGCTTAGGCAGCTGCGGGAAGAAACTTCATCGGTGAGGGGCGGAAGCACCTGTCGGTGTGTGTGATGAGCCGCTGTAGGACCCCACCGATACGGACGGCCCTGCGCGCGTTCGCGTGCACGCCGCTTGGTGCCGCCCCGGAGGTGGCTTCATGGCCGGGCGGCGAGCACCCGGGCGGCACGGATGTTAAAGCGTCTTCGGCAGTACCGCAGTCACGGTCGTGCCTTGTCCGGGTGTGGAGGTGATGGACAGGCGCCCGCCGGCGGCCTCTACCCGGTGCTTCATGCCAGCCAGGCCGTGGCTGGATGCCTTGATCTGCGTCGTGTCAAAACCGCCCCCATCGTCCTTGACCGACACCGTGATATAGCCATCAAAGTCATGCAGGCTGATGTCTGCCTGCCGGGCTTCGGCGTATTTCCCCATGTTGGTCAGGGACTCCTGCACCAGGCGGTACACCGTGAGTTGGGCCGATTCGTCGAGTTCCACCATTTCCAGATCGGTGCTGATGTTCAGGCCAGAGCGGTCTTCGAATTCGCGCGCCAGGATTTCCAGTGAGGCCACCAGCCCCAGGTTGGACAGCGAGGAGGGGCGCAAATCCTCCACGATACGGCGCTTCAGCGCGATGCCGCTGTTGAGCGTTTCTATCAGGTGTTGAATGCGCTCATTGGCTTCTGGCGAAATTTCGCCCAGCCGGGACTTGATGCGGGCCACGTCCAGCTTGGCTGCTGTCAGCAGGGCACCGAGTTCATCGTGCAGCTCCCGCGCCAGGTGGCCGCGCTCGTCCTCGCGCACCTCCTGCAAATGGGTGGCCAGTTCAGCCAGTGTCGCAGTGCGGTCGCGCACTTCCTGATCCAGCCGGTCGCGCTCGCGCTGCAACACGTCCTGCTCACGCCGGCCAGCTTCCAGCAGGGCCCGGGTTTGCCGCAAATACATGTAAAACGCCAGCAGGCCGGCCAGTGTCACCGCTGCAATGCCAAAGCGCCCCATCTGCAGGGACCTGCCGATCTGGGCCTGCGCCACGCTCATCTTGTTGTTGCTGGCTTGTACCAGTTTGCCGATCTGGCTGCGAACGGCATTCATCTGCTCCAGACCGACATCGGTGGTCAACACAAACTTCCAGGCCTCCTCGTTGCCCTGTTTGCGCATGCGCACGCTCAGGTCCATTTCAGCCAGTTTTCGCGAGACGTTTCTCGACAGCGTAGCGAACTCGGCCAGTTCATCCGGATAGGGCGCGTAATGCTGGCGCAGGGCGTCCAGCGTCTGGTTGATGTCGCTGGTGGCGACGTCATAGGGCGTCAGGTACTGCGGGTCACCGGTCAGCAAGTAGCCGCGCTGGCCGGTTTCAGCGTCCAGCATGTGTTGCAGCAACCGGTTCACCGCGCCGCGCGTGGCCTGGGCCTCTTCAATGTTGGTGGTGGCCTGGGTGGACAGGCGAAACCCGGCTTCGTTGATGGAAATCAGAATGACTGCCGCCAGCACCGCCAGGGGCAGGCTGATCGCCATTTTGGGTATTGCAAACCATCTCATCCTGCTCTCCGGCGGTATTCGGTCAATAATTCGTCAATAATCGCTACAGAAATCCAGAGCCCGCGATTGAGCGCTCTGGTGTTGATACATTGTGCCGCGCAGCGGTGCTGACCATATTTTGGAGGACATGAAATGATCAAAATCGGGATTGTGGACGACCATGCCATCGTGCGTTCCGGGCTCAAGCAGTTCTTTTCCGACCAGGTTGATTTGCGCGTGGTGGGTGAAGCCGCCAGCGGACGTGAGGCGATTGACCTGGTGCGCAACGTGGAGCTTGACATTCTGGTGATGGACCTTTCCATGCCCGGCCAAAGCGGCATCGATGCCCTGGCCATGATCCGGGCCAAGGCGCCGGATGTCGGTATCCTGATCCTCAGCGGTTATCCCGAAGAGCACTACGCGGTCAACCTGATCCGCCAGGGCGCCAGTGGCTACCTCAACAAGGAGTGTGATCCGATGGAGATCGTCAACGCCATCCGCGTCATCTCGCTCGGAAAGCGTTACATCACGCCGGCGGTGGCAGAGTTGCTGGCGCAGCAGCTCAACCGCAAAAACGACGCGACACCGCATGAACAACTGTCGGAACGCGAGTTTCAGGTATTCCTGAAACTGGCCAAGGGCGAGACTGCGGGTGACATTGCCAAGGCGCTGTCGCTGAGCGTGAAAACCGTCAGCACCTACAGAACCCGGGTGATGGAAAAAATGAGCCTGGCCTCGAACAGCGACCTCACGTATTACGCGCTGAAAAACAAGCTGATCGATTAAACCGGCTTGACGCCCCGGCCAGCGGGGCTCTGCACAGGCCCCGGCCATGGGCGTCACGCGTTCACATGGGCGCTGCTGGTATTGCCCCGTGCAATACAGTAGTCAATCAGCGCTTCAATTTCATTGGATTTGTCGAAGACCGCATCGACGCCGAGCTGCGCGCAACGTTTGCGGATATCTGCGGTGGCGTAGTTGCTCAGCACGATGACCTTCTGATGCGGCTGGCGGTCGCGGCAGGCCTCCAGCACCCCGAGGCCGCTGCCCTGCTTGAGAAACAGGTCCACGATGGCCAGGTCCCATAACTCACCGTGTGCCACCAGCCACGCTTTGCCCTCGTTTTCAGCCTCTGCCGTCCCTACGGATTCAATGCCTGCCAGCTCTTCGAGCGTTGCCAGCAGATTGGCCCGGATGGTGGCATTGTCTTCAACGATATAAGTTCTGAGTCCCACTGAGCTTCAATCCCGGTCTGAAATGCCGTTGTTGTTCCGGCTACGGTTGGTCACCGTTTGCTTCAAGTCTGTCAATTAATGTATCTATGTTCCCCGATTCATTCTGACAGGGTAGGGGTGCCGCCCACGTAGGACATTGCCTACAGGTCCAGGGTGTAGGCACACGCTGACAGTTATCGGTGGCCCTTGCCCACGGGTTCATCACGGCCAAAGCCAGATACTGCGTGTTGGGTGGACTTCCGCCTGCAGCGCCAAGCCCTGGGCCGATTCCCTTGTGATGGACTCCGATTGGCCTTTCTACCGAAGCCTCCTATGCCTGATCTGACCCCTGCCAGCAGCGCCCCTGTCCGCACCCCTGAGCGGCGCTGGCGCATCGCGCTGCTGGCCCTGGGTCTTGTGGCTGCTGCGCTGGTGTTGCTGGTGCTGTTCTTTCCCTGGGACTGGATGCGCGGCCCGGTGAACCGTTACGTCAGCGAGCGCACCGGCAGGACTTTTGAAATCACCCGCCGGCTCGATGTCAAGCTGGGCCGCACGGTCACGGTGCTGGCCGACGGCCTGGAGTTTGCCAACCCGTCCTGGGCGCGCGACCCCTACCTGGTCAAGGCTGAAGCGGCAGAATTCGACATCCGCTTGTGGCCGCTGTTGCGTGGCCAGGTGATCCTGCCGCGTATCAGCCTGAAGCAGCCGTTGCTCGGACTGCAGATCATGCCCGACGGCCGGCGTACCTGGGCACTGGGCAAAGACACCTCAGACCCCGGGACAGTGCCCGTCATCGACCAGTTGCTGGTGGATCGCGGTGTGCTCAACTACCTGGCACAGGCGCAGGGCGCGGACATCAGGACAGAGTTTGGCATCGCCGGCGACGGTGCCGATCAAGAGCCTGGCAAGCCGGCCCCGCAGGTTTTGCCGCTGAGTTTCCAGGCCAGGGGCAGCTGGAAAAAAGAGGCGTTTGTGGCCGAAGGGCGTACCGGCAGCGTGTTGCAGCTCAGCGGCGCCCAGACCAGTCCTTTCCCCGTGGAGGTCAAAGCCAGCGCCGGTCGCACCAGCCTGCAGGCCAAAGGCAGCATTGGCAACCTGGCCGCGCTCGACGGCCTGGACGTGAACTTCGATCTCAAGGGGCGCACGCTGGCCGACCTGTACAAGCTGCTCAAGGTGGTGCTGCCCGACACCCCGCCTTATGCCTTGCGCGGTCACCTGGGCAAGCAGGGCGAGGTATGGAAAGTTGGCGCCATTCAAGGCCGTCTTGGCGAGTCCGATCTGTCCGGCAACCTGGCCTACGACACTTCCGGCACGCTGTCCCTGCTGTCGGGAAAACTGCAATCGAAGTCGCTCGATTTTGACGATCTGGCGCCGCTGATAGGTGTGCCCACAGGCGCATCGCGCACCACCACCAAAACCGTGGACAAGGGTGCGTCCTCATCGGCTGCCAAGCAGGTGCAGCCGGCGGGAAAGGTGCTGCCGACAGCCACCCTTGATTTTGACCGGCTCACCACCATGAACGCCGACGTCTGGTACCAGGCCGTGCAGGTCAGGAATACGCGGGCTTTTCCGCTGGACCGCCTCGATACCCACATCAAGCTCAAAGACGGGGTGCTGCAACTCGACCCGCTGGACATGGGGCTGGCCGGTGGCCGGCTGGCCGGCTTGATACGGATTGATGCCAACAGCAAACCGGTGGCGGTGCAAGCCAGGCTGGAAGCGCGCCTGTTGCAGCTGAACCAGCTGTTTCCGCGCATAGAGCGCACCGAAGGCAGTCTGGGCAAGCTCAATGGCCGGATTGACCTGGCCGGCCGGGGTGGTTCGGGCGCGCAGATTCTGGGCTCATCGTCCGGTACGGTGGCCTTGTTGATGGGCAAGGGCCAGCTCAGCAATATTCTTCTTGAATTCATGGGGCTTGACGGAGGCGAGATCATCAAATTTCTGGCGACCGGCGATCGCAATGCGAATTTGCGCTGCGCGGCAGCGGCGTTTGATGTCAAACAGGGCCTGATGACCAGCCGTGCGCTTTTGCTGGACACCTCGGACACGGTCATCAACGGCAACGGGCAAATCAGCCTGGCCAATGAAACCCTGGACCTGATGCTTTATCCGCAACCCAAGGATGGGAGCATCCTGAGCCTGCGCTCTCCCTTGAGGATTGGCGGTACCTTCTCCAGACCTTCGGCAGGTCCGGACAAGGGTGCCCTGGCCGGGCGCGCGGGCGTTGCGCTCCTGCTGGGCGCCATCAATCCCTTGCTGGCGCTGGCTGCCACGGTGGAAACCGGCCCTGGCAAAGACGCGGACTGCGAGCGGGTGCTGGCGCAGGCCAGCCCGGTCAAGCCGCCCGAAAAACCGGGCGCTGCGAGCCCGTCAGCCAAATAGGCGGGTCAAGCCCTCACGGCAGCTGTGCCGCACGCCGGACAATGCGGCGCGCGGGCGATCCGCACCGACTGCCATTCCATCTGGCGGGCATCGAGCATCATCAGCCTGCCGGTCAGGGGCTGGCCGGTTCCACCCAAGATCTTGAGCGCCTCTGCGGCCTGCATGCTGCCTATGATGCCCACGAGCGGCGCAAACACGCCCATGCTGGCGCATTGCGCCTCCTGTACCGCTTCCGAAGGCGGAAACACACAGGCGTAGCAGGGCGAATCGGCCAGACCGGGCTGAAACACCGCCACCTGGCCGTCAAAGCGGATGGCCGCGCCTGACACCAGCGGTTTGTGGTGCCTGACGCAGGCGGCATTGATGGCCTGGCGGGTGGCAAAGTTGTCGCTGCAATCGAGCACCAGATCGCAGGCGGGCAAGTGCTGGTCCAGCAGCGCCGCATCGGCACGCACGGTCAGAGGTATGACATCGACATCGGGGTTGATGGCTGCAATGGCCTGCTGCACCGACAGGGCCTTGTACTGCCCGATACGCTCCAGGGTGTGGGCAATTTGCCGCTGCAGATTGGTGCCGTCCACTCGGTCGTCATCCACAACGGTGATGCGGCCGACACCCGCGCTGCCGAGGTACAGCGCGGCGGCGCAACCCAGGCCACCTGCGCCCACCACCAGCACGCGGGCGGCCAGCAGTCTGTTCTGACCCTCGACGCCGATTTCATCAAGCAGGATATGGCGCGAGTAGCGCAGCAGCTGGGTGTCGTTCATGGGGCGGCCATTGCCGGGCGGCCAGCGGCTGGCCACCAGCCTGGCGCGGCTCAGTTTTCCTTCTTCTCTTCCTTGCGTTCAACAATGGTTTTGCTGATCAGCACCGGGCGCCCCTTGAGCTTGTTGATGGCTTGTGCGAGCTGGAAATCCTTGTCGCTGCCGAACTCGGGCGGACGACGCTGCTCAGGGCTCTTTTTCGACTCTTCTTCCAGCCGTTTGAGCGCTTCTTCGCGGGCTTTTTCACGGCCCGGGTCCTTGACCTCGGCACCCTGTCCGCTGGCCAGGTGTTTTTCGAGGTCGGCCTCGCGTGTGCGCAGGGCGGCAAACGGGCTGCCTTCGGCGGTGTCATCCACCAGCACGTCGGGCACTATGCCCTTGGCCTGGATGGACTTGCCGCTGGGCGTGAAATAACGCGCGGTGGTGAGTTTCAGACCGGTGTCGGGGCCGAGCGGACGCACGGTTTGTACCGAACCCTTGCCGAAGGTCTGGTTGCCCATGATGGTGGCGCGTTTGTAGTCCTGCAGGGCGCCGGCCACAATTTCACTGGCCGATGCCGAACCTTCGTTGACCAGTACCACCAGGGGCACGTTCTTGATCGCGGCAGGCAGGCGTTTGAGCGGGTCGGCCGCACTGCGCCGCTGGTAAAACTCGGGTGCCGCCTTGTAGGTGAACTTGCTTTCAGCGAGCTGGCCGTCGGTCGACACCACGGTGACGTTTTCCGGCAGGAAAGCGGCAGACACGGCAACTGCTGCGTCCAGCAGGCCGCCGGGGTCATTGCGCAGATCCAGCACCAGGCCCTTGAGGTTGGGCTCCTGCTTGTAGATCTGCTCGAGCTTGGCGACAAAATCATCGACCGTGCGTTCCTGGAACTGGCTCAGTCGAATCCAGGCGTAACCCGGCTCGATGACCTTGCTGCGCACCGACTGCGTGCGGATTTCCTCGCGTGTGATGGTCACCGGGAAGGTACGGTTTTCGTCCTTGCGGAAGATCATCAGCACCACCTTGGTCTTGGGCTCTCCGCGCATCTTCTTGACGGCTTCGTTCAGGCTCAGGCCCTTGACAGCGGTGTCGTCAATCTTGGTGATCAGGTCATTGGGCTTGAGACCGGCGCGGTCGGCCGGTGAGCCTTCAATCGGCGACACCACCTTGACGAGACCGTCTTCCTGCGAGATTTCAATGCCGACGCCGACAAAACGTCCGCTGGTTCCCTCGCGGAATTCCTTGAAGGATTTTTTGTCGAAATACACCGAGTGCGGGTCCAGGCTGGCAACCATGCCGGAGATCGCGTCGGTGATGAGTTTTTTCTCGTCCACCGCTTCGACGTAGTCGGTTTTGACCATGCCAAACACGGCGGCAAGCTGCTGCAGTTCTTCGAGCGGCAAGGGCGCAAGCCCGCCGCGTGCCACCGCCTGCAATTGCACCGTGGTCAGGGCACCGGCCACGGCGCCGATGGAAATCCAGCCTGCAATCTTGAGTTTCTGCCCCATAAATATCCTCATTCGCCCAGTTTGTGGCGGTTGTCACACAGTTAAAACAATATACACCTTGGAGAAAGGCCCCGGATAACAGTTCCCGCCTCTGTGGGCTACTTTCCGCCACCGGGGCGCTACAGCGTGAAATTGTTCTAAAAAAGCCGCCGGCTTTACCTGGACTTGACAGTCGTCAGGGGCCCCCGGGCTCAGGCCGCCTTGCCTTGCGCGGCGACCGCCGCTTCTGCCTTGGCAATGGCGCCACTGTCGCCGAGGTAGTAGTGGCGGAGCGGTTTCAGATCGCCATCGAGCTCATAGACCAGAGGAATGCCGTTCGGGATGTTCAGGCCCACAATGTCTGCGTCGGCAATGTTGTCCAGGTATTTGACCAGCGCGCGTATGGAGTTGCCGTGGGCCGCCACCAGCACCCGTTTGCCGGCGCGTATGGCGGGGGCCATGGCCTCATTCCAGAACGGCAGGACCCGCGCCACCGTGTCTTTCAGGCATTCGGTCAGTGGCACCTCGTCGGGCCGCAATTTGGCGTAACGCCTGTCGCTGCGTTCGCAGCGCGCATCGTCCGGCGCCAGTGCTGGCGGCGGCGTGTCGTAGCTGCGGCGCCAGACCAGCACCTGGTCGTCGCCGTATTTTTTCGCGGTCTCAAGCTTGTTCAGCCCTTGCAGGGCGCCGTAGTGCCGCTCGTTCAGGCGCCAGCTGTGCACCACCGGCAGCCAGGTGCGGTCCATCTCGTCGAGCGTGTGCCACAGGGTGCGTGTGGCGCGCTTGAGCACACTGGTGTAAGCCAGGTCAAAGTCGTAACCCTCGTTTTTGAGCAATTGGCCGGCCTGTTTGGCCTGTAACACGCCGGTGGGGGTCAGGTCCACATCGGTCCAGCCGGTGAAGCGGTTGTCCAGGTTCCAGGTTGATTCGCCGTGGCGGATGAGCACAAGTTTGTACATGGTCAGAGGTGGTTGGCAGGTGGCAGGAGCGCAGAAAGGCAGCAAAAAAGGGGCTTTTGACGGGTGTGAAAAAGCCTCCTGGGTGCTGCCGCGCTGCCTCCATTCTAAAATCAGTCTTTCATCTGCCAAAAACGAAGAAGGACCCCCAGTGAAATTTCTCATAGACAACTGGATGCTGATCGGCATTGCCCTGGCGTCCGGGGGCATGCTGCTCTGGCCGCTGATCTCCAGCAGCATGGCTGCCGGCTCGCTCAGTGCCAACGGGGCTGTGCAGCTGATCAACCGCGACAAGGCGGTGGTGATTGATGTCAGCGAGGCCGAGGAATTTGCCACCGGCCATGTGGGCGGTGCCAAAAACCTGCCGCTGAACCAGCTCGAAGAGCTGCTGCCCGCCGCCGTGAAAAACAAGGCCTTGCCGCTGATCCTGGTGTGCCCCACCGGCGCCCGCGCCAACCGCGCGCTGGCCACGGCCCAAAAACTCGGCTATGAGCAGGCCCAATGCCTGGCCGGCGGACTCAAGGCCTGGAAAGAGGCTAACCTTCCCCTCGAGAAGGCCTAGAGGCCTGCCATTTTCCTGACCCGACTTCCCGACCCGGAGATACTGATGCAAGCCGTGAAGATGTACCTGACCGCCACCTGCCCCTACTGCCTGCAGGCCAAGCAGTTGCTCAGGCAGCGCGGCGTCACCGAGATCGAGGAAGTCCGTGTGGACACGCAGCCCGATGGGCGCCAGAAAATGATGGAGATCACCGGCCGCCGCACGGTGCCGCAGATTTTTATCGGGCAAACCCATGTGGGCGGCTGCGACGACCTGATGGCGCTGGACGGCCAGGGCGGCTTGCTGCCGCTGCTCCAGGGCTGAGGCCCTGAGCGCGCCAGGCGCCTGGCAGCCGGCGGGCGCGGATAATCTCCTGTTGCCGCTGGCACAGTCAGCGGTTTTATTTTTCAAGCAATCGAAAGACCTCCATGGCCGAAGCCAACCTTGACCCCGTGTTCCAGATCCAGCGCGTTTACCTCAAAGACGTGTCGCTGGAGCAGCCCAATTCGCCGGAAATCCTGCTCAACCAGGAGCAGCCAGCGGTGGATATCCAGCTGGGCGTGGAAGCCACGCCCATCACCGACGGCCTGTACGAAGTCAGCGTGACCGCCACCGTGCACACCAAGATCGAGGACAAGACCGTGTTCATGGTCGAGGCCAAACAGGCCGGCATTTTCGAGATCCGCAACATGCCGGCCGAGCAGCTCAATGCGGTGCTGGGCATTGCCTGCCCGCAGATCGTCTACCCCTACTTGCGCGGCAATGTGGCCGACGTGATCCAGCGCGGCGGCTTTCCGCCGGTGAACCTGGCCGAAATCAATTTCCAGGCGATGTTTGAGCAGCAGCAGGCTGCCGCAGCCTCGGCCGCTCAGGAAGCGCCGCAAATCATCGTTTAAGGCCGGCACGGTGCAGCAGCCTGCAGGTTTGTCCGCAAGATGAAGATGGCCGTCATCGGGGCCGGTGCCTGGGGGACGGCGCTGGCCATCAGTGCGGCAGCGGCCAGCGGCGCCGCGGCGCCGCGGCATCAGGTGACCCTGTGGGCGCGTGACGCCGCGCAGCTGGCCTTGCTGCAGGCGCAGCGCAGCAACAGCCGTTACCTGCCGGGGATTGGTTTGCCTGAGGGGCTGGCGCTGGCCGGTGGCTCCGATGCGTCGCTGGACGCTGTGCTGGCAGGCCAGGACCTGATCGTCGTGGCCACACCGATTGCCGCCCTGCGCGGCATGTTGCAGCGCATGCATCAGGTCCAGGTGCCGGTGGTCTGGCTGTGCAAGGGTTTTGAAGCGCCACAGGCCGGCAGCGCTGAATCTTCAATGCCTTTTGGGCTTCTGGCCCATGAAATACGGGCGCAAGCAGCTATTAATTTAAGAGCGGGTGCGCTCAGTGGTCCGAGTTTTGCGCAAGAGGTGGCGCGCGGCCAGCCGACCGCGCTGGTCGCTGCCAGCGAACACGCGGAGGTGCGTGAGGCGGTGGTGGCGGCTTTTCACGGCCCTGCCCTGCGTGTGTACGCGAATGACGACATCATCGGGGTGGAAGTTGGTGGCGCTGTCAAAAACGTGCTGGCGATTGCCACCGGCCTGTGTGACGGGCTCCAGCTGGGCCTGAACGCCCGCGCTGCACTGATCACGCGTGGCCTGGCCGAGATGACACGGCTCGGGCTGGCCCTGGGGGCGCGCTTTGATACCTTCACCGGCCTGTCGGGCCTGGGCGACCTGGTGCTGACCGCCACCGGCGACCTGAGCCGCAACCGGCAGGTGGGCCTGCTGCTGGCGCAGGGCCATACGCTGGCGCAGGCGGTGGCGTCGCTGGGCCATGTGGCCGAAGGTGTGTATTGCGCCCGCACGGTGGTGCAGCGGGCCCGCGGACTCGGTGTGGAGATGCCGATTTCCGAGGGTGTGGTGGCGCTGCTGGACGGGCGGGTGAAGCCTGCCGAGGCGGTGGCGGTGCTGATGGGGCGGGATCCGGCGGCTGAATTGCGGTAGAACTCCCCCGCTTGTCATCCCGGACCTGATCCGGGATCCATGTTGGATAACCCGTGCTGTTGGAGTGTGCCTACTAGCCGGGTCTCGCCCCGGCGGGCGACTCACTTTCTCTTGCGTCGCCAAGAGAAAGTAAGCAAAGAGAAGGCGACCCGATGGTCTGGGACCCTTCGCTTCGCTACGGGCAACCTGCGGTGCTCGGTCAAAGCGGGGTCTCGCTCGAACTCGGCTTCGCCTCAGACAATCGCGAGCCCTGATCCGCTTTGACCTGCGCTCCTCGGCCCAGCCCGACGGGTGGGGGGAACGGGTGCGGGGAGGCG
>CALRQX020000006.1:0-181102 GCA_943370435.1 Kapaibacterium sp. (SeqCode)
CACCCGAACCCGCATTCGTCTCCCCAAGCCCGTTAGGCTGGGCCGAGGAGCGCAGGTCAAAGCGGATCAGGGCGAGCGATTGTCTGAGCGAAGCGAGTTCGAGCTCGACCCCGCTTTGACCGAGCACCACAGGTTGCCTGAAGCGAAGCGGAAGGACCCAGACTGTCGGGTCGCCTTTTCTTTGGTGACTTTCTTTTGGCGACGCAAAAGAAAGTTACTTGCCGCCGGGCAACCCCCGGCTTGCTGGCAAACCGCAAAGCCCGAGTTAGCAAACATGGATCCCGGATCAAGCCCGGGATGACTGTGAATTGGCGTAGAGGCAGTGATCCGCTATAAATTCAATAGCTGCTTGCGCTCGCCCCAAAAGGGCCAAAGCCCCAAAAAACCTGAAGAATCACTCCCCCAGATAAGCCGCCCTGACGCGCGGATCATCGAGCAACTGTTTGGCCTCGCCGTTCATGGTGACCAGCCCCGACTCCATCACGTAGCCGCGGTCGGCAATGCCCAGTGCGCGGCTGGCATTCTGCTCGACCAGCAGCACGGTGACGCCGCGTGCCGACACGTCCTTGACGACCTCGAAAATCTTGTCCACCATGATGGGGGACAGGCCCATGGACGGCTCGTCGAGCAGCAGCACTTTGGGGCGGCTCATCAGGGCGCGGGCCATGGCCAGCATTTGCTGCTCACCGCCGCTCATGGTGCCGGCGAGCTGGTCCTTGCGTTCACGCAGGCGCGGAAACAGCTCAAACATTTTTTCCATGTCGGCTGCAATCTCGGCCTTGTCGTTGCGGATGTAGGCACCCATCTGCAGGTTCTCGATGATGGTCATGCGGGTGAAAACGCCGCGCCCTTCCGGCACCATGGCCAGACCTTCCTTGACCAGGTCCCACGAGCCCTTGCCCTTGATGCTTTTGCCCATGTATTCGATGTCGCCGCCAAGCAGCGGCAGCGTGCCGGTGATGGCTTTCATGGTGGTGGTCTTGCCGGCGCCGTTGGAGCCGATCAGCGTGACCAGTTCACCCTCGTTGACTTCAAAGTCAACGCCCTTGACCGCCTGGATGCCGCCGTAGGCCACCTTGAGGCCGGTCACCTTGAGAAGTGTGTTTGCCATGTTCTTGCTTTCCTTCAATGACCCGCGCCCAGATAGGCGGTAATCACTTTTTCATTTTTCTGCACCTCGGCCGGCGGGCCTTCGGCAATCTGTTTGCCGTAGTCGAGCACGGTCACGCGGTCACACAGGCCCATCACCAGCTTGACATCGTGCTCGATCAGCAAAATCGTCCGGTTGTCCTTGCGGATCTGGTCAATCAGTTCGCGCAGCTGCACTTTTTCGGTCGCGTTCATGCCGGCGGCGGGCTCGTCGAGCGCAATCAGCTGCGGGTCGGTGGCCAGGGCGCGCGCGATTTCGAGCCGGCGCTGATCGCCGTAACTCAGGGTGCGCGCCTTGTAGTCGGCGTATTTGCCTATGCCCACATAGTCCAGCAGCTCCTGCGCACGTTTGGCAATCGCCGCTTCTTCGGCCTTGAAGCCCGGCGTGCGGAACACCGCACCGATCAGGCCCGATTTGGTGCGCATGTGCCGGCCCACCATGACGTTTTCCAGCGCCGTCATGTCGGCAAACAGCCGGATGTTCTGGAAGGTGCGGGCAATGCCGGCCTTGGCCACTTCATGCACCGCCGCCGGCTTGTAGGGCTTGCCGGCCAGCTCAAAAGTGCCGCTGTCGGGCGTGTAAAGGCCGGTCAGCACATTGAAGAAAGTGGTCTTGCCGGCGCCGTTCGGTCCGATCAGGCCGTAGACCTGGCCGCGTTCGATATGGATGCCGACATCGCTGAGGGCTTGCAGGCCGCCGAAGCGCTTGGACACACCGGCTACTTTGAGAATGGTTTCACTCATGGCCATTCCTTAAGGGTTGATGGACTGGATGGGGTCTTTGCCGGGCGTCTTGTTCAGGGACTTGCCGTGCTCGGGCGCCGGCCACAAGCCGCGTGGCCTGGACAGCATGATGATGATCATGGCCAGCGCAATCAGCAACTGGCGCAGGATGGCAGAGTCCAGCCGTCCGCCCGTCATGGCCTGCAGCGGCCCGGCCACGTGGCGCAGCACCTCGGGCAGGGCTGCCAGCAGCAGCGCACCCAGAATGACACCGGGCAGGTGACCAATACCACCGAGCACCACCATGGCCACAATCATCACCGACTCCATCAGGCTGAAGGACTCGGGGGAAACAAAACCCTGGAAGGCGGCAAACATGGCGCCCGACACACCGCCAAAGGTGGCGCCCATGCCGAAAGCCAGCAGCTTGAGGTTGCGGGTGTTGATGCCCATGGCCTTGGCGGCGATTTCGTCTTCGCGAATCGCCATCCAGGCGCGGCCTATGCGCGAGTTTTCCAGCCGGTGGCAAATGATCACCGAGACAATCACCAGCACCAGGAAGAGGTAGTAATACATGGACACCGAGGTCACCTCGATGCCGAAGAAGGTGTGCGACTTGCCGAGGTCAAAGCCGAAAAACTTCATCGAGTCGATCTGGTTGATGCCCTTGGGTCCGTTCGTCAGGTTGATCGGGCGGTCCAGGTTGTTCAGGAACACACGGATGATTTCACCAAAACCCAAAGTGACGATCGCCAGGTAGTCGCCGCGCAGCTTCAGGGTAGGCGCGCCGAGGATGATGCCGAAAAATCCCGCCAGTCCGGCCGCCAGCGGAATCACCGCCCAGATCGGCAGGTGCAGCCCGTTCGGAAAGGCCGCCTTCACGGCCGGAAAAGCGTCAGCAAGATGCGGCGAGCCCAGCAGGGCAAACAGATAGGCACCGACCGCAAAAAATGCGACGTAACCCAGGTCCAGCAGGCCGGCATAACCGACCACGATGTTCAGGCCCAGGGCCAGCAGCACATAGAGCAAGGCCATGTCCACGATGCGGACCCAGGCGTTGCCGCCCTGCTGCAGCAGCAGGGGCAGCACCAGCAGCGCAATCGCAACGGCCAAAAAAGTAGCTATTTTCTTTTGATTCATGAAGTTCTCCTGAGCGGCGCCTGCCTGCCCTAAGCCCGGTCCGCCACACGTTCACCGAGCAAACCGGAAGGCCGCAGGGTGAGCACAAAAATCAGCACGATGAAAGCAAAAATGTCGGAGTACTGGCTGCCCAGCACACCGCCGGTCAGCGGCCCGATGTAACCGGCGCCTATCGATTCGATCAGCCCCAGCAGGATGCCGCCCAGCACCGCACCGCCGAGGTTGCCGATGCCGCCAAACACGGCGGCCGTGAAGGCCTTGAGGCCGGGCAGAAAGCCCATGGTGTGCTGCACCGTGCCGTAATTGGACGCGTACATCACGCCGGCCAGCGCCGCCAGCACCGCACCAATGATGAAGGTGGCCGAGATCACGGTGTCGGGTTTGACACCCATCAGGCCGGCCACACGCGGGTTTTCTGCGGTGGCGCGCATCGCGCGGCCCAGTCGGGTGTAGTTGACGAGGTACATCAGGATGGCCAGCGACACCGCCGTGGCGCCAAGGATGAAAATTTGCGTGACGGTGATCACGGCACCGCCAATTTGCAAAGGCTCGGACGGCAGCAGCGTCGGATACGGTTTGTAGTTGGGCTTCCAGATGATCATGGCCAGCGTCTGCAGCAGGATGGACATGCCGATGGCGGTGATCAGCGGCGCCAGTTTGGGCGAGTTGCGCAGCGGCCGGTAGGCGACTTTTTCAATCGCAAAATTGAGCGCGGCACACACCACAAAGGCGATCAGCAGCGAAACCAGCAAAATCAGCCAGCCGGGTGCCCCGGGCATGGCCTCCTGCATCCAGACAATGATGGTCCAGCTGGTCAGTGCGCCCACCATCAGCACCTCGCCGTGCGCGAAATTGATCAAATTGATGATGCCGTACACCATGGTGTAACCGAGGGCGACCAGGGCATACATGCTGCCCAGCACCAGCCCGTTGATGATCTGCTGAAGGAAAACTTCCATAAACACTCTCCCGTGTGATTGAACTTGCCAACTCCGCCCCGGTACTGCCAGGGCCGCGATGGTGCCGGGATCACCGGCATAAGGCGCGAGTTAACAAAAAGCCCGCCTATCAACACCAGAGGACTGGATTGGGTGGCGAGCTAATCCGCAAATTGTAGCCATGCGTCTCTAGCGAGAAACGGGCCAGCGCCCGGGTTTTCGCGGGGTTTACCCTTGAGACACTGGATTTATGCGGCTCAATCAGAGCTTTATCAGCAGGATTTGTTTTTCATTAGTTTTTCTGCTTGTTCTTTAGTTTTAGTTCGTTCAACTTATCGGAAATCCTGATCTCCAGCCCACGGTTCACGGGCCGGTAAAACTCCGGCGCGGCCATGCCGTCCGGGAAATAACTTTCGCCAGCGGCAAAGCCGCCCTCCTCGTCGTGGGCATAACGGTAATTTTTGCCGTAATCGAGTTCTTTCATGAGCTCGGTGGGCGCATTGCGCAGGTGCAGCGGCACTGGCCGGGTGCCGTCTTTTTTGACCAGCGCTTTGGCTTCATTGAAGGCCTTGTACACCGCATTCGACTTCGGTGCCATCGCCAGGTAGACCACACATTCGGCCAGCGCCAGCTCACCTTCGGGTGAACCGAGGCGCTCGTACACATCGGCCGCGTCCAGCGCCAGCCGCAGGGCCCGCGGATCAGCCAGGCCAATGTCTTCGCTGGCCATGCGTATCAGCCGCCGCGCCATGTATTTGGGCTCGGCACCGCCGTCGAGCATGCGCACCAGCCAGTACAGCGCAGCGTCGGGGTCCGAGCCGCGCACCGATTTGTGCAGCGCCGAGATGGTGTCGTAGAACTGCTCGCCGCCCTTGTCGTAGCGCCGCATCTGCTGACCCAGCACCTTGAGCAGCCAGGCGCCGGTGACCTCCACACCTGCGGCCGTTTTTTCCCGCTGTGCCGCCACCGCCAGCGACTCCAGCGTGTTGAGCAGGCGCCGCGCATCGCCGTCGGCATGGGCCACGAGTTGCGCCAGCGCTTCAGGCACTATGGTTTTGATAGCTGGCAGCGCGCGTTCCGCAAGGGCTTTGTCCACTATTTGCTTCAAATCTTCAGGCGTCAGCGGCTGCAGCACATACACGGCCGCGCGCGACAGCAGCGCCGAGTTGACCTCAAACGACGGGTTCTCGGTGGTCGCGCCTATGAAGGTGAAGAGACCGCTTTCGACATGCGGCAAAAAAGCGTCCTGCTGCGACTTGTTGAAGCGGTGCACCTCATCGACAAAGACGATGGTGCGCCTGCCGCCCTGCGCCTGCCAGATGGTGGCCTGCTCGACCGCCTCCCGGATGTCCTTGACACCACCGAGCACCGCCGAAATGGTGATGAAGTGCGCATCAAAACTGCTGGCCATCAGGCGCGCCAGCGTGGTTTTACCAACGCCGGGCGGACCCCACAAAATGCAGCTGTGCGGCTGGCCGGATTCAAACGCAATCCGCAGCGGCATGTCGGGCCCGAGCAAATGCTGCTGGCCAATCACCTCGCCCAGATTTTTGGGCCGCAGGCGCTCGGCCAGGGGCGCCGCCGGCCTGGCTTGCGCATCTGTGGCAAAAACCGAATCCGCCGGGGTCGCCATCACCTGCCTTGTTTATTGCCGGATCAGGTCCGCACCGGCTGGCGGCTTGAACTGAAAAATTGCAGCGGCCAGCGCGGGATTGACCTCGAACTGACTGAAACGCATCACCGAGCGCTGACCAAAACTGTCGAGAATTTCGAGTACCGCCAGTTCGCTGCCCTTGCCCGACTCCCTGAAACCGACCAGGATGCTCTGCACCTGGCCGTCTCTGGTTTTCGGCGTGGCCTCCACCCATTCGAGCCCGTCCTTGTCGGGCCGGGGCACGAGGGAGAAATCGGCCTGCAATGTTTTCAGGTCAGCAGCGGCAGCAATCACCGCGGCCGGCGTGCCGCCCAGCACCTGCGACAACTTGCGGGCCGTCACCTGGTTCAGGTCCACATCGTGCAGCCACAAGGTCTGGCCGTCGGACACTATGCTTTGCTCAAACGGTTTTTTATAGACAAACTTGAAACGGTTGGGCCGCAAAAATTCAAAGCTGCCGCTGGAAGTCTTGACTTTGGGCGCCTGGCCGTCACGCGCCGGGCTGGTGACCACCTGGGTAAAGGCGGCGCGCCCGCTTTTGGTGTTTTTGACAAAAGCTTCCAGGCTCTCCAGGCCGGTCACTGTGGCCACCTGGGCGCTGGCGGCCAGTGAAAGCGTGACCAATAGCCCGGCCAGGGCAGTCTGGCGCAAGGCCGTGAAAAGTCGCAGATAGGAAGGGGTCATGGCGGTGGCGGGGCAAGCCGCGTGAAGTGAACAGTGCTTGTGGGACTCAGGCCAGGGGTGCTTGGTTGCCCCAACAATGTATCGCCAGGGTAAAAGTCGGGGTGTCATCCTTCGGCGCGCGCAGGCACCAGAATTTCGCGTTGTCCGCTGCCCGACATGGCGCTGACCATGCCCGATTTTTCCATCTCTTCGAGCATGCGGGCGGCCCGGTTGTAGCCGATCTTCAAATGCCGCTGCACGAGGGAGATCGACGCCTTGCGGTTTTTCAGCACAATCTCGACCGCCTGGTCGTACATCGGATCCTTGTCGCCGCCAGCTTCGGCAAAGTCGCCACCCAGGTCGCCGCCTTCGCCATCCACCGTGCCACCTTCCAGCACACCATCGATGTAGTTGGGCTCACCCTGCTGCTTGAGGTAGGCCACCACGCGGTGCACCTCGTCGTCGCTGACAAAAGCGCCGTGCACGCGGATCGGGAAGCCGGTTCCGCTGGGCATGTACAACATGTCGCCCATGCCCAGCAGGGCTTCGGCGCCCATCTGGTCAAGAATGGTGCGACTGTCGATCTTGCTGCTGACCTGGAAGGACAGGCGTGTCGGGATGTTGGCCTTGATCAGTCCGGTGATCACATCCACGCTGGGGCGCTGGGTCGCCAGCACCAGGTGGATGCCGGCGGCGCGTGCCTTCTGCGCCAGCCGGGCAATCAGTTCTTCAATTTTCTTGCCGACCACCATCATCAAGTCGGCCAGCTCGTCGATGACCACCACGATGTAGGGCAGGCGCTCGAGCGGCTCGGGCTGATCCGGCGTCAGGCTGAAGGGGTTGTAGACAAACTCGCCGCGCGCCTTGGCCTCATCGATCTTGACGTTGTAACCGGCCAGGTTGCGCACACCCATCTTGCTCATCAGCTTGTAGCGTTTTTCCATCTCGGCCACACACCAGTTCAGGCCATGCGCGGCCTGGCGCATGTCGGTGACCACCGGGGCCAGCAGGTGGGGGATGCCTTCGTAAACGCTCATCTCGAGCATCTTCGGATCGATCAGCAAAAGACGCACATCGCGCGCGTCGGCCTTGTAGAGCAGGCTCAGGATCATCGCGTTGATGCCAACCGACTTGCCCGAACCGGTGGTGCCGGCCACCAGGCAATGCGGCATCTTCGCGAGGTCCGCCACCACAGGCGCGCCGCTGATGTCCTTGCCCAGGCCGATGGTCAGCATGGACTTGGCTTCGTTGTAGACCTGAGAACCGAGGATCTCACTGAGCTTGATGGACTGGCGCTTGGCGTTGGGCAGCTCCAGCGCCATGAAGTTTTTGCCCGGAATGGTTTCAATCACACGGATCGACACCAGGCTCAGCGCGCGCGCCAGGTCTTTGGCCAGGTTCACGATCTGCGCACCCTTGACGCCGGTGGCGGGCTCGATCTCGTACCGTGTGATCACGGGTCCGGGCGCCGCCGCCACGACCCGCACCTCGACACCAAAGTCCTTGAGCTTTTTCTCGATCAGGCGCGAGGTCATCTCCAGCGTCTCGGGCGCCACGGTCTCCTGCCGCGTCAAGGCGCCGTCGAGCAAATCGACCTGCGGCAGTTTGGAGTCGGGCATCTCGCTGAACAGCGGTTTTTGCCGCTCTTTGGCCACCCGCTCGCTTTTGGGAATTTCAACCAGCGTGGGTTCAATCAGCACCGGCACCGGATGCTGCTCTTCGATCTCTATGCGTTCTTCATGCAGGGTCTCCTCACGCTCCAGCGCGGCAGCGCGGCCGACCGCCAGATCCTGGGCGATCTCGCGCTTTTCGCGGCGCGACTCGATCAGCTCGTCGATCCAGGCGCCTATGCGCTGCGCGGTGTGTGCCCAGGAAAAAGCAAACACCACCGACACCGCGATCACACCGAGCGCAATCCAGACCAGGCCTGAGCCGGTAAAACCCAGCCACTTCACACTGGCAGGACCGGCCAGATAACCGAGCACGCCGCCCGCGTGGCCAGGCAAACCGGCCTCAAACCGGTAAAGACGCGACCATTCCAGCGCGCTGCTGGCCAGCAGCACCAGGCCCAGGCAGGCCCAGAATTTGACGCGCCCCAGCGCCGTGCGGACCGGCGGCTGGCCGCGCAGCCCGCGCGCCAGCGAAGCCAGCCACACACGCAGACCTGCGGCAAGTGCCCACCAGACCGAAAACCCAAAAAGAAAATAGCTGGCGTCGGCCAGGTGGGCCCCCAGGCGCCCGCCCCAGTTGCGGGTGCTCATCGCGCCGGCCTTCAGCGCGCTGCCGGCCTGGTCGCTGCCGGTGGTGGACCAGGCCGCATCCTGCGGAGAATAACTGATGAGGGCGACCAGCCAGAAGACCAGCGCGAGCAGCCCCAGGATCAGGCTGACTTCATGCGCAAAACGCCTGACGCCGCCCGCAGAGCCTGCGGCGGCGGAGGTTCGGGAGTTCAATGTGTCGAGGGAGTAAGTCATAAAACCAGTGCTGAGCTTACCTCAGTTGACCCGGCCTTCATGACGGCAAAGAGGCGGAAAACCGGCCTCAACCCAGGCTGTGCAAGCGGTCCTTGACCCACATGGTGCCATCGGCGCGGGTCTCGATGAAACCGCGCTCTTCCAGGTCTTTCATCACGCGGCTGACCATCTCGCGCGAGGCGCCCACCATTTTGGCCAGGTCCTGGCGCGACACCTTGTCGCGGATCACCAAATTGCCCTCGCGATCGGCCACGGCGGATTCGAGCAGCGATCTCGCCACCCGTCCATAAACGTCCATCAACGCCAGCGACTCAATTTTCCGGTCGGCCTGCCGCAGCCTTTGCACCAGACCCCGCATGACGGCATAAGCCATGGAGCTGTTTTCCGGCAGGCAGCGCGCAAACTCGGGCCGGCCCACCACCAGCACGTCGGTCTGAACCTCGGTGCGCACCGTGGCCGAATGGGGTTCGTTGTCGATCAGGCTCATCTCGCCCATGTAATCTCCCGGGTGCAGGGTGGCCAGAATGACTTCGCGACCGCGCGCGTCGGTGGTGATCACGCGCGCGCGCCCGGTCAGGATGATGGCCAGCGCATTGGACTGCTTGCCTTGCTCGACAATCGCTTCACCGCGCTTGTAGCGGCGCTTGATGACAGCCGCAGCCACCGTTTCCGCCTGGGACGCCGTCAGCATTGAGAACAGCGGTACCCGACGAATCAGTTCCAGGTTAGACACCATCGTAGTCATACAACTTCTCCAGACCGCAACGCTGATTCCGCTCGGGAATTCTTACAATAGCGTGTGTTGTGCCAACTATTTCCGTCCTTCAGGGGTTTCAAACCCTGAGGTCAGCCCCGACTCTAACTGAGTTCCCACGTTTTTCCCTACACATTTTTCACCATGCGACATTCCAAAGTCCTCATTCTGGGATCTGGCCCGGCCGGTTACACAGCCGCCGTTTATGCGGCCCGGGCCAACCTCAACCCGGTGCTGATCACCGGCATCGCACAGGGCGGCCAACTCATGACCACCACCGATGTGGACAACTGGCCGGCCGACCCGCTGGGCGTTCAGGGGCCGGCGCTGATGCAGCGTTTTCTCGAACATGCAGAACGCTTTAAGACAGAAATCATCTTCGACCACATCAACAAGGTTGATTTCAGCCAGCGCCCTTTCACACTGACGGGTGACAGCGGTACCTATACGTGCGACGCGCTGATTATTGCCACGGGTGCTTCAGCCAAGTACCTGGGGCTGGACTCTGAAACCGCTTTCATGGGCCGCGGCGTGTCGGGTTGCGCGACCTGCGACGGTTTTTTCTACCGCGACCAGGAAGTCTGCGTGGTCGGCGGCGGCAACACCGCAGTGGAGGAAGCGCTTTATCTGTCCAACATCGCCAGCAAGGTGCACCTGGTGCACCGCCGCGACAAGTTCAAGGCCGAGGCGATCCTGATCGACAAGCTGCATGAAAAAGTCGCGGCCGGCAAGATAGCGCTGAAACTACACCAGACCCTGGACGAGGTGCTCGGTGACGCGTCGGGGGTCAATGGGGTTCGACTGAAAAGCACCGCCACAGGTGCGACCCAGGACATCGCGCTTCAAGGCTGTTTCATCGCGATTGGCCATCAGCCGAATACCGATATTTTTGCCGGCCAGCTGGACATGAAAGAGGGCTACATCATCACCCGGGCCGGTTTGCAGGGTTTTGCCACCATGACGAGTGTGCCCGGCGTGTTTGCCGCCGGCGACGTGCAGGATCATGTGTACCGGCAGGCCATCACCAGCGCCGGTACCGGCTGTATGGCGGCCCTGGACGCACAGCGTTTCCTCGAACAAAGTTGAGCCCCCACGGTCGCTCACTGCGTGTCGCTTCCTGCACCTTGCAGGCCGCCGCTCGCCAGAGGCTTCGCTTCTGGTGCCTGTCCAAACCTGTGCAAGCAGGTTCGGAGCCGCAGGCACCAGCCCCGAGGGGGCCGCTGCGCCTGCGGACCGGCGGAGCCGGATCCGCGGCCCCTGCTTGATTTTTCCCATGGGCGGCGGGCTGTCAGGCTCTACGCCCTCACCGATGGAAAACTGAGACTTGAGGGCGGCTGGTTTTCAGGCTATAATCTAGGGCTTGGCTGAGCACCCTCCGGGGGCCGGCATCCGATTTCTTTTTTTACGGAGAGTGCTCATGGCACGCGTCTGTCAGGTAACGGGCAAAGGCCCGATGGTGGGAAACAATGTTTCTCACGCCAACAACAAAACCAAACGCCGGTTTCTGCCTAATCTGCAATACCGCCGTTTCTGGGTCGAGACTGAAAACCGCTGGGTCCGCCTGCGCGTGACCAGTGCTGGCCTGCGCCTTGTGGACAAGCTCGGTATCGACGCGGTCCTGGTGGACCTGCGCGCCCGCGGTGAAATCTAAGCAAGTCAAGGAAAATAATCATGGCTAAAGGCGCACGCGAAAAAATCAAGCTGGAATCAACCGCCGGCACCGGTCACTTCTACACGACCACCAAAAACAAGAAGACCACACCTGACAAGATGCTGATCATGAAATTTGATCCCAAGGCACGCAAGCATGTGGAATACAAGGAAATCAAGCTGAAGTAATTCAGACTGGTTGGCGACGCTTCGGCTGCCGCCCCTCAAAAACCCGCTGGTATCCAGCGGGTTTTTTTATGCCTGCTTGCTGCCCACCGGGCCCTGCCCGTCACCCCTTCCTGACAGGGATCTCGGTGGATGGGGTTGATGACACATGCGGCCTGGCGCCCAGGTCTGATCAGGGGCCCATGAAAAAGCCGCTACAGCTTTAAGGCCGAGCGGCTTGATGGAAGAAACTTCAGCCACCTGGGCTGCGAGACTCAGGCGCGGGCAGCGCGCAGCTTCATCGAGAATTCCTGCAGCGCGGCAATACCACTCTCTTCGGCGCGGTGGCACCAGCCCTGCAGGTCAGCGGCCAGTTGCTCGCGTGATGCGGAAGTGGACAGCCACATCTGGCGCAACTCTTCGCGCATGGTGACCATTTTGTCGAGCACCGGATGCTCGGCGCGGGCCTGGGCCACCTGTGACTTCGCAGCCGCAGGCACCTTGTCGTCGTCACGGTGCAACCAGCGGTTGGCCGCCTGCAACACCGACACATCCGCCTTGCGGGCCTTCAGCGCCTCGATTTCCGCCCTGCCGGTGCGGCGCAGTCCGCGCGCAAAACCGGCCATCATTTCGTAGCGGTGGGCAATCAGGGCCTCCAGCGTTTTTTCATCCGCCACAGGCTGGATGCTGCCGAGCTGAAGCTTGGGCGGCACCTTCTTGACGGTGGCGAGGCCCATTTTTTCCAGCGCCCGGATGTAGCCCCAGCCGATATCAAACTCGTAGGGCTTGACGGAAAACTTGGCCGATGTGGGGTAGGTGTGGTGGTTGTTGTGCAACTCTTCGCCACCAATCATGATGCCCCAGGGCGAAATATTGGTGCTGGCGTCGGGCGCCTCGAAGTTGCGATAACCCCAGTAATGACCGATGCCATTGATGATGCCGGCAGCGGTGACCGGAATCCATGCCATTTGAACCGCCCAGACCGCCAGACCCGCCGCACCAAACAGCGCCAGGTTGATGATCATCATCAGGCCAACACCCTGCCAGCTGAAACGCGAGTAGAGGTTGCGCTCAATCCAGTCGTTCGGTGTGCCATGGCCATACTTGACCATGGTTTCCCGGTTCTTGCTTTCTGCACGGTACAGCTCGGCACCTTCCCAGAAGACTTTTTTGATGCCGAAGGCCTGCGGGCTGTGCGGGTCTTCCGAAGTTTCGCACTTGGCGTGGTGCTTGCGGTGAATCGACACCCACTCCTTGGTGACCTGGCCGGTGCCCAGCCAGAGCCAGAAACGGAAAAAATGCGCAGGAATGGCATGCAGGTCCATGGCGCGGTGCGCTTGATGGCGGTGCAGGTATATCGTCACGCTGGCAATCGTGATGTGGGTGGTCACCAGAGCGTACAAGACGATTTGCCACCAGCTTGCAGCGAGCAGCCCGTTTGCCAGCCAGTCCAGGGCGGCATCAAACAAAATCATAAAAGTCCTTTTAATAATCTGCACCAGAACCGGCCCAGGGGGGCCTCGAACGGTCTGCACCAGACAACAGGTGATTGTAAGGCGATCCCTGTGGAACGCCAAATCCGCCGACCATGGAAAAAGCCCCGAGAGGGCTAAAACTCACAATATGCCGTCAATTTACGGCTACTTCACATAACGTCGACAAAAATTTCAGGATTTTTGCCAAACTGCGGCGAAAAATCCATCCGTGTGGTGCAGGTGGGGCCACAGCCTCAGATACGGCCCGCGGCAAAGTGTTTCGGCCTTCTCCACCCCCAGATGCGTCAACAAGGGGCCGGCTTCAAGAGCCTGGAATTCTTTATTTGCGGCGCCGAAAGCCTCGGCAATCGCCTCATTTTCTTCACGCAAGATGCTGCAGGTCGCGTACACCAGCCGGCCGCCCGGCTTGAGCAGGCGTGAGGCACTCTGCAAAATGGCGGTCTGCTTGGCGGTCAGCTCTTCGATGGCTTTCGGGTTGTGCCGCCATTTGAGGTCGGGGTTGCGCCGCAGCGTGCCCAGACCCGAACACGGCGCATCCACCAGCACCCGGTCTATCTTGCCCGCCAGCCGCTTGATGCGGTCATCACGCTCATGCGCAATCGCCACCGGGTGCACATTGGACAGGCCGCTGCGCGCCAGACGCGGCTTCAGCGCATCGAGCCGGTGGCCCGAGGTGTCAAAGGCATACAGGCGGCCGGTGTTGCGCATGCTGGCGCCCAGCGCCAGCGTCTTGCCACCGGCACCGGCGCAGAAGTCCACCACCATCTCACCGCGTTTGGCGTCCACCAGCAACGCCAGCAATTGCGAACCCTCGTCCTGCACCTCCACCGCGCCGCGGGTAAAGGCGTCGAGCTTGTTCAGCGCCGGCTTGCCAGCCAGCCGCAAACCCCAGGGCGAATACGGCGTAGCTACTGTTTTGATAGCGGCTTTCGCAAGCTCCTTATGGATATCCGCCCGTTTATCCTTCAAGGTGTTGACACGCAGATCGAGGCCTGCCGGGGCATTGAGGCTGTCCACCAGGGGCCAGAAGTCGCCTTCGAGCTGCGTTTTCAGCGGCTCGACCAGCCAGGCTGGCAGGTTGTGCCGGTGCAACTCCATCAGGTCGGCGGGCTGGACCTGGTCACAGCGGGCCAGCCAGTCTTTTTCCTGGTCTGTCAGGGCGCCCAGCAGGAAATCGCGCTCCGCGGCAAAGCCCAGAATCGCAAGACGCCGCTCGGTCGGGCCGCTGCCGTGCTGGGCCAGATAGCTGTAAAGATTTTTCTTGCGCAGAACGCCATAAATCGTCTCCGCCACGGTGGCGCGCTCGCGCGGCCCGAGGCGCTGCTCACGGAAGTGGCGCGACACCACCATGTCGGCGGGGTGTTCAAATCTGAGAACCTGCTTGAGAAGCGTGGCACAACTGTCGAGTAAGGCGTTTGGATGCATGGCCCCATTGTCCCACCCGGCACCGTCCACTCAAGACTGGGTGCGAATGTACACGGGCTCGAAGGCGTTTTTTTCGATCTCGGCCCGCGTGGGAGACTCTCCCGCCCACACGACCAGGGTGGGCCCCGGCAGATCCAGTGAACGTTCGAGCTGCCGGCACAGGTGATAACGGTCTTCATCGTCCAGCCCCGGCAGTTCCACAAAAACCAGGTAGCAGCGCCTGTGGGAGAACTCACGCAGGGACTTGCGCACCGCCCAGGCCCTGGCCACCGGCTTGCAGCGTGCCAGGTCCGCCTGTAATTCGCCTTTTTCAAAGTCGCTCAGGTCGTGGCGCGTGATCGACTGGAAAAACGACCCGTTCGCCAGCTCTTCCCAGGCCCGCCCTTCGGCTTCTCCAGCCTGCTTGAGCCTTTCGCGCCAGAGCCTGAGCGCTTTGTCGTCCAGGTTGCCGTCCGGGTCCGGCTTTTCCAGCTCGGCCACGGCCATCTGGCAGGCCCACCAGCGGTGGGGGGCGCTGTTGTCGAAAAGCTGGGTCAGACAATCCAGGCGCAAGCTGCGCTCACGGCCAGGCAGGCATTGCACCAGCCCGCGCAAGCCGCCCGCATGACCGGGGGTGATTTGCAGGGCGCGCTGGTAGTGGGCGCGCACATCGGAACGCGCATCGAGCCGGCGCTGCAGGTCGGCCCATTCGGCCATTTCGTCGGCATTGTTGCGCCCGCTGCTGGCCGCCAGGCTGTCGGCCCGGGCCTTGACCCGGCCCAGGTAGGCATGGTGCTGCTTCCAGTCCGTGGCATTGTCCTTGCACCACTGCTTGTCGAAATGGGCGATCCACCGGGTGCCGCCGCCACCCAGCAAGTCCAGTGCAGAGCGCGAGGACCAGGCCGGCAAACCCCGGCTGGCCTGCAGCGCCTCCAGCCGGTCGCGCAAAACCGGGTGCGTGTCCTCCACGTCGCTGATCTGGCGCAAGGTCTGACGCAGCGCTTCAAGGGCAAAGTCATCGGGCAGCGGCAGGGCTATCAGCCGGCGCATGAGGGTGTAGGGACCGAGCGGCAGCGCGCTCGCCGCAGCGGCGCTCCAGTGCCCGGGCCAGAACTCCTTGTCGACCCAGTCTCCCTTGATGGCTATTTCGGTCAGGGCCGCAGCAGCCACCTCTTTGCCCAGGAGCTTGCCGGAAATGCGGTCCGCCTCATACTCATCCTGACGGGCCAATGCAAATGTCCGGGCCGAAAAGCGCGGGAAATACCAGCGTAAAAAGGCCTGGGTGGCGGCGGCCACCGGGCCCTCGTCGTTGCGCAGCCCGTGGTTGAGTTTGGCCCAACTCAGGCGGGTGCGGTAAATCCAGGCCGCAAAGCGGCCGTGGTCACCGCGCAGATGGCCGTACTCGTGGGCCAGCACAGCCAGAAAACGGGGCCTGTCCACCGCCAGCAACAGGGGCAGGCCAATGGTCAGGTAGTTGACCGCGCCACCAAACAGGCCGTAGCGTGGATGCTGGCTGATGCTGGCGTTGAACTCCGCATCCAGTAACACACGGTGAATCGGCGGGCCCTTGATCTTTTTACGGATGCGCTCCAGCGCCTCGAAAAGGGCGGGCGCATCGGCGGGCAGCAGCTCAACACCTGCGGGTTCGTCCAGCCGGCACCACAAGGCCTGCAGCGTGGTCCACAACAGCCCGCCGGCCCCCAGCAGCAGCCAGACATAGGAACCCTTGAACTGGCCGCGCAACATGGCGCCCGCGGTCCAGGCCAGCACGCCCGCCGCGAGCAACAGGCAGCCGATGACCCAGGCGTAACCCAAAGCCGCAAACATGGCGACGCTGCGGCGGTAGGCCTTGCTGTTTGCGGCGCTGGCGTGTTCGCTCAGTCGCACCAAATGAATGAAATCTGCCCGTTCCATCGTCCCTCCCCTGGGTGGACAATCTTAACCATGAGCACCGACCTTCCCCCGCTGATTGAAACCCCGCCCGGCCTGTACCGCCACTACAAGGGCCTGATGTACGAGGTGGTGGGCACCGTGCGCCACAGCGAAAGCCTGGAGCCCATGACGCTGTACCGGGCGCTGTACGGCGACAAAGGCATGTGGGTGCGACCGGCGGCCATGTTCAATGAAGAGGTCGTGATAAACGGCATCCGCCAGCCGCGTTTTACAAAGCAGGTCGATCCCGGGACGACCTAGCCCCCGTCACCGATAATCGTGGGTTATGTCCGAATCCACCGAAATCGAAAAGCAGGTCAAGCGCCGCCGCACGTTTGCCATCATTTCCCACCCTGACGCCGGCAAGACCACGCTGACTGAAAAGCTGCTGCTGTTTTCTGGCGCGATCCAGATTGCCGGCAGCGTCAAGGCGCGCAAGGCCGCGCGCCACGCCACCTCGGACTGGATGGAGATTGAAAAGCAGCGCGGCATCTCGGTGGCCAGCTCGGTCATGCAGATGGAATACCGCGACTGCGTGATCAACCTGCTTGACACGCCGGGCCACCAGGACTTCTCTGAAGACACTTATCGCGTGCTGACCGCCGTTGATGCCGCGCTGATGGTGATAGACGCGGCCAATGGCGTTGAGCCGCAAACCCGCCGGCTGCTGCAGGTCTGCCGCGCGCGCAACACGCCCATCCTGACCTTCGTCAATAAAATGGACCGCGAGGTGCAGGACCCGATGAGTGTGATGGACGAGATCGAGCAGGAGCTCGGCATGACGGTGGTCCCCTTCACCTGGCCGGTCGGCATGGGCAAGCTGTTCCACGGTGTCTACGACCGGCGTGAAAAACGCATGCGTGTTTTCAGCCCCGGCGAAGACAAGGCCGGCGGCGACGATGAAATCCTGGCCGGCCTGGACAACGCGGAGGCGGCCAAACGCTTTGGCGCCGAGTTCACGCAGGCGCAGGGCGAGCTGGAGCTGCTCGAAGGTGCCTCGCCGGAATTTGACCGCGCCGCCTTTCTGGCCGGCAAACAGACGCCGATGTTTTTCGGCTCGGCGATCAACAATTTTGGCGTGCAGGAGGTGCTGGACGCGCTGGTGGACCTGGCGCCCGCGCCCGGCGACCGCAGCGCGATACAACGCGTCGTGCATCCCGAAGAGAAAAAATTCTCCGGCGTGGTCTTCAAGATCCAGGCCAATATGGACCCGGCGCACCGTGACCGCATTGCGTTTTTGCGCGTGGCCAGCGGCGAGTTCACACGCGGCATGCGCCTGAAAGTTGTGCGCAGCGGCAAGGAGTTGCGGCCCAACACGGTGGTGAGTTTCATGAGCCAGCGCCGCGAGCTGCTGGACACCGCTTTTGCCGGCGACATCATCGGTATCCCGAACCACGGCGTGCTGCAATTGGGCGACACGCTGACCGAAGGTGAAGCCCTGCAGTTCACCGGCCTGCCCTTTTTTGCACCCGAGATGTTCCGCGCGGTCGAAGTGGCCGACCCGCTGCGCAGCAAGCAGTTACGTGCCGGCCTGACGCAGCTCGGCGAAGAAGGCGCGATCCAGGTCTTCCGGCCGATCGCCGGTTCGCTGTTGTTGCTGGGCGCGGTCGGCCAGTTGCAGTTTGAAGTGGTGGCACACCGCCTCGAGCATGAATACGGCGTCAAGGCGCGCATCATGGGCAGCCAGTTCAACCTGGCGCGCTGGGTCACCTGCGACGACCCGAACGAGCTGAAAAAATTCATGGACGCCAACGCCCACCGCGTGGCCCTGGATGCGGTGGATGCGCCCACGCTGCTGGTGGACCACAGCGCCACCTTGCGCGCGGTGGAGCAGCAATGGCCCAGGATCAGGTTCCATGCCTTGCGTGAACATGCCGGCCTGGTGTTCCAGTCCAAAATTTAGGCTTCAGGGATTTTGGGCCGCCAGCCCAACATTGACGATCGCAATCAGCTCTCAATTCAGTAGCAAACTGCGCGCCCGGCGTCCCGGCATCAGCGGGAAATCTGCAATTGCCCGGGATCCAGCAGCACAAAGCGGGCACAGCGCCCTTTCTCGCGCTTGCCGTCATCGCTGACGATGACGATACGCGCCACACCATCGATCACCGCCGCACTGACCCCTTCAGCCCGTTCGAAATGCTGCAAGCCGGGAACCACCACACGGCGCGCAGGCGCCAGTGGCTGGCCGCTCCAGAACCAGAGTCCAAAGGCCTGCTCCACCTGCGACGCCGGTCCGCTGATGATGAGGTAGCCCTGCAGCGGGGCGATCCAGGCCATGCCGCGGATGCCCTGTCGGCCGAGCTCCAGCGTCTGCAAGTCGCCGGACACATGCGGCGCCTCACCGGTGTCAAAAACGGCCGACGGATTGCTGATGCCGGCAATGATGGCTGCACCGTCCAGCAGAGGGCTGCGAAACCCGACCAGCAGCCGCTGGCGGTCGGGCGTGATCTCCAGCGCCTCGATATTGAGACCACCATCCGACTTGACGTCTTGAACCAGCGCCGCCGTCGCCAGCACCGGGTGCGCTGCGACAAGTGCCGGCTTGAGCCCGCTGACCACCAGGGGCTCAAGAACGCTGTCCCCCTCGATCCGGAAACGCACCAGCTTGTCGCGCGACTTCCTGGGGTCCCCGTCGTCGTCGCGCGAATGCGAGGTCAGCGCGTAGAGGTAACCCTGGTCGTCAGCCGTCAAACCCTCCAGGTCATCGAGCTTCCAGAACGGTTTGTTGCCCTCGAACCAGCCAGGGCGCATGGCCTTGCTCTTGACCGTGCCGTCGGCACCCAAGGTGACCAGGCTGAAGGGGTGCTCTTTTTCATCCTCCACCACCAGGAAACGTCCGTCGGCAAGCTGCTGGATGGCTGATGGCTCGTAGAGACCTGTCAGTGGCCGAAACTGCGGCACAGGAAGGCTAGGGCTGGGCATGGCCGTGTTCCGGAGAAAGTGGGACTTTCACTGTACACCCGCACCCTCGCCTCTCGCGCCCAAGGCCCTGCCTCACTGGGCCTTCAGGAAATCCCCGACTTCCAGCAGGATCAGCTCGTTGTCGTCGGCCTTGTTGGGTTCGCGGCTGCTGGAAAACGGCAGGTTGTTGTCATTGCCGACGATGATGTGTGTGGCGTCCACCACATCGACGTTTTCTATCGTGAAGAAGGGGAAAGTCAGCACCCCATTGTTCAGCGGTTTGCGCGCCAGCCGGTTCGGGTCGGCAATCGCCATCAGGTCGATATAGGCGATCTTGCGCAGCGCGCCGCCCACATTGGCGTCGCTCAATTCGACCTTGTAGACGCGCTTGAATTTGGCGAGGTCGTGGAAGCAGTCGGTCCGCTTCTGGCCCTCGGGGCAGGCCTTGTCGGCCGTGCCTTCGCCGTTGTCGCGTTCGATGATCAGGCCGGTGCTGCCGTCTATCATGTTGAAGTCGCCAATCGCATGGCCGTTGCCTTCCAGTACATACTTCCAGTGGCGGCCGGTCCATGATTCAGTTTTGACATCAAATTCGAGCACGCGCAGGTAGTCCTTGCCATCGAGCTTTTCGTTGGCCTTGGTGGAGCTATCCCACAAGGCGCCTTCCAGCAGGGCATACAGCTTGCTGCCGTCTTTGGAAGCAGCCATGCCTTCAAAGCCACGGGAACGGCGGACCTGGAAATCGACCGTGCCACCGGGCGCGCCGGGCGTGGTGACTGCCGGGTGGTCGGGCGAACGCACAACCTTGCCCTCGACCTGGGTCTCAAACACCGCCAGCACCTTGCCTTTCATGTCGGCCTTGATCAGCCAGGGGCCGAGTTCGTCGCCTATCCACAACGCACCACCGGCCAGCTGGAAACTCTCGGTATCAAAGTCACTGCCGGTCAGATAACGCCTGGGGCTGCCCTCGTGAACGATGCGAAACGGCACTTTTTTGTCCGGGTCATGCAGAAAGATGGTTTCCAGCCGCTTCATGCTGCCGCTCTTGAAGTCGATGTTGTAGCGGTTGAGAAACAGCATGCTGTCCGGCGAGTTGGCCCTGGAGCCGAAGCCGTTGTCGGTGAGTATCCAGAAACTGCCGTCGGGCATTTTCTTGATGCCCGAGTGGCCCTGAAGCGGCTGGCCCCTGAAAGGCAGCGACACGCCGGTGGGGCGCCCTGCGGATTGACCCTCGACCGTGCCAGTGGCCTCCACACGTTTGCCGGTGGTGAACTTGCCCGCGTTTTTCAGATCCTGAGGCGCATCTTTGGGCGCAGCGATCAGGGATAACGCCGGCATCAGCACATGCCCGGCCAGGGTGGCTGGAAAAGCGGTTTGCGCGTGTAATGGCAGTGCCAGCGCTGCGGCGGCCAGCGCGGGAAGAAAATACCGGGCCGCAAGGCGCGGTGCATCGCTGAAGCAAAAGAGGGGGGAGTAGGGCATGGGTCATCCACAGTTGGTGAAGACCGCATGGTGTTCACACGGCGTGACGGGCTGATGACAGGCCGGAGGCAAACTGCGCAGGGGCCGCCCCCCCCCCCCACGGAAAGGCCTACTTTTGCAATAAGCTACGGGGATGTCAAAAAACCGCTGCTTGCGCCGTTTTTTCGGGCTGTTGCTCTGCCTGGTGCTGCAGACCGCTGCTGCGCAGGACTTTGACCGCCTCTGGGACGGCAGCGCCACGGTGCCTCTGGCCGCGCCCTTGCAGTGGGTGGCGGTCCCCAAGGGCAGCATCACCTCGCCCGAGGCCTTCAGCGCAGCCGGCCCCTGGGACCTGCAGCCCTACACCGACCGCACCGCCCTGCCCACCTCTGACAAACACGACGTCTGGGTCAGCTTTTCGCTGCCCGCGACCGACACCCTGCAAACCTGGTTCATCCGGCTGCCGGGGCAGTCCATCATCAAGGCAAGTCTTTTTTCGCGCAGTCCGCAGGGCGGCTGGCTGGTCCAGTCGGCCGGCGACGCACTGGCACCAGCCGACTGGTCATTGCGCACCCGTGTGCCCAGTTTTGAATTGCAGACCCGCAGCGATGGCATGCAAAGTTATTACATGCGTTATGAAAACGGGCGCGTCATCACCGGCCGGCCCATGCTGCTGTCACCGGTGGAGTACGTCGACGGCGCTTCCCGCGTGGGCGTGGTGATCGGCCTGATGTGGGGCATGTTCAGCGTGCTGGCCATGTTGAGCCTGGCCGCCTATGCGATGGCGCGCACCCGGGTATTTTTGTGGTTTGGCGCCATGGTGGTCATGCTGATGTTCACCCAGCTGGTGCTGATCGGCTACGGCGGCTGGCGCATGTGGCCGGAAAGCGCACACCTGAATCAGGTGATGGGCTGGGTCTCGGCCGCACTGAGCATGGCCGCCGGCGCCTGGCTCTGCGCCCAGGCCAGTTACGCCCGCAGCAGCCACCCCCACATTCACCGGCTGCTGGTCTTCATCACCGCGAGCAGCCTGCTGATGGCCGGGCTGATGGCGGTCGGGCCGGACTTCATACCGCGCGATATGCGCAACCTGTGGCTGGCGCTGGCCACCGTCGCCATTCTGGGCAGTCTGGTCTGGATGGCCCTGCGGGGACAGTTGTGGAACCTGCTGCTGCTGCTCGGTACCGCGCCTATAGCACTGGCCGCCCTGGCCCGGGTGTTTTACAACGTGGGCTGGGTCATGAACATCGAGGCGGCGCAGGCGGCCGGTGTGTTGTCGGCGATGGTCGGCCTGCTCTGGATCTTCCTGGTGCTGGCGTGGCGCAGCCGTGCGGCCCTGTTTTCCACCCATAGAGGCACCGCCCTGGCCAACTATGACCCGGCCAGTGGGCTGATGCTGCCCCGCGTCATCGAGGGCAGGCTGACACAAATGCTGGTGCGCGCACGCCGGCAGCGGCTGGAGTGTGGCCTGTTGATGTTGCGCTGGCTGGACCAGGCACCCAGCCCCGACGAGTTGAGCGACCCCAAGCGCAGCACGGCGCTGTCGCGCATCGGTGAAATCCTGCGCCGCGCGGCCCGCGACATGGACACCGTCGTGCGTTACGACGACAACCAGTTTCTGATGCTGCTCGAAGGTCCGGTCAGCCGCACCGCCGTCTCCGAGATCTCCACCAAAATCATGGCCGACTGCATACGCCTGGCGGACAAGCTCGACGATCCCGATGCGTTCAACCTGCACATTGCGATCTGGCATGACATGCCCGGCAAACAGACCGGCCAGCCCATCGTCAACAGCCTCAAGACCCGCCTGAACCGCATGGTGTCGGGGCCCAGGCGTTACGTCCAGTTTGTGGATTCCGCCGGCGAGCCGGAAAGTGTTCCCGCAGAAGACAGCACCCGCCGCGAAGACCTGGTGGCAAAAATCAACGCCATTGAAACCTCGCATCCAGCGCTCACCCGTGAGCAGCTGCCACCGGTTCGCGCGCGCTTGCCCTGAGCCCGGCGATCATCCCGTCGCAACGCAGCCATCACGGCGCGGGCAGCGGCAAGGCGGTTTTGTACCGCACCTGCTTGAGCGCAAAACTCGAGCGTATTTTTTCAATGCCGGGAATTGGCGTGAGCTGCTCGAGGATGAATTTTTCCAGCGCCGCCATGTCGGCCACCGCCACGCGGATCAAATAGTCGCTGTCGCCGGTCATCAGGTAACACTCCATCACCTCGTCGTGTTCCACAATGCGGCGTTCAAATTCGGCCAGCGATTCCTTGTTTTGTGACCGCAGGCTGATCGAGACAAACACCGTCAGCCCCAGACCCAAAGCGGCGGCACTGGCAATCGCCACATAACGGTTGATCACGCCGCTGGCCTCCAGCGCCTTGACGCGGGCCAGACAGGGCGAGGGGCTCAAATGCACACGTCTGGCCAGCGCCACGTTGGACAGCGAACCGTCACGCTGTAGTTCGTGAAGTATCCTCAAATCGGTGTTATCAAGCTTCATCGGTTGTTAAATTATTATTCAACAGCATTTTGTGCCGTAAAAAAACCATTTCCCGGGGTGTTTCGACAGCTCATTTCAGCACAAACCACCTATATTGAGAACATGAGCGCCCCCCTTTCCCTGCACCCGCTGCAAGCCGACTGCAAGCCCACTGCCGACACCGATCCCCAGGAAAGCGCCGAATGGCGCGAGGCTTTTCTGGCACTGGCGGCGGCGCAAGGCCCGGCCCGCGCACGTTACCTGCTCGATGAACTGGCCCGGCTGGCGCGCGAGCAGCGTGTGGGCTGGACACCCGAACTCGCCACACCTTATGTCAACACCGTGGGTGTCGATGAGCAGCCGGTGTTTCCGGGCGACCTGGCGCTGGAGGAACGCCTGGCCTCCCTGATGCGCTGGAACGCACTGGCCATGGTGGTGCGCGCCAATCAGGCCGAGTCCGGCGGCTCCAGCGAACTCGGTGGCCACATCGCCAGTTATGCCAGCGCGGCAGATTTGTTTGAAACCGGTTTCAACCATTTTTTTCATGCGCGCGAAGGCCTTGGCGAGGGCCAGCACCGCGGTGACCTGGTATTTTTCCAGCCGCACAGCGCGCCTGGCGTGTATGCCCGTGCCTACTTGGAAGGCCGTCTCAGTGAAAAAGACCTGAGCTTTTACCGGCAGGAGCTCTCGGCGCAGGGCCAGGGCGCGCAAGGCCTGTGCAGCTACCCGCATCCCTATCTGATGCCGGACTTCTGGCAGTTCCCCACCGGTTCCATGGGCATAGGGCCGATCAGCTCGATTTACCACGCACGTTTCATGCGTTACCTCACGCACCGCCGGCTGCTCGATTGCGCTGGCCGCAAAGTCTGGGGCGTGTTTGGCGACGGCGAGATGGATGAGCCCGAGTCCATGAGCGCGTTGACCCTGGCCGCGCGCGAAGGCCTGGACAACCTGGTCTGGGTCGTCAACTGCAACCTGCAACGCCTGGACGGCCCGGTGCGCGGCAACGGCCGCATCATCGACGAGCTCGAAAAACTGTTTGCCGGCGCCGGCTGGAAGGTCATCAAGCTGGTCTGGGGCAGCGACTGGGACGGACTGTTTGCGCGCGACCTCACCGGCGCGTTGACGCAGGCCTTCGCCCACACGGTGGACGGCCAGATGCAGACCTTTGCCGCCAAGGACGGCCGCTTCAACCGCGACAACTTTTTTGGCCAGAACGAAGAGCTCGCGCGGCTGGCCCAGGGCATGACGGACGAGCAGATAGACCGGCTCAAACGCGGCGGCCATGACCTGGTGAAAATCCATGCCGCCTATGCCGCTGCGGCCAGGCACAGCGGCCAGCCGACGGTGATCCTCGCGCACACCAAAAAAGGGTACGGCATGGGCAGCGCCGGCCAGGGCAAGATGACCACCCACTCGCAAAAGAAGTTTGACGAGGCCGAGCTGCTGGAATTCCGCAACCGTTTCAACCTGCCACTCAGCGATGAACAGGCCAGGCAGATCGCTTTTTACAAACCTGCCGATCACAGCCCCGAGATGCAGTACCTGCACGCGCGGCGTGCGGCGCTGGGCGGCTATTTGCCGCGCCGCGACACCGCGGCCGAAGTCGTCGCCGTGCCTGAACTGAGGGCTTACGCCGGCTTTGCCCTGAGCGCCGCCGGCAAGGAAATGAGCACCACCATGGCTTTTGTGCGCATGCTGGGCGGCCTGCTGAAAGACCCGGCACTGGGGCCGCGCATCGTGCCCATCGTGGCCGACGAAGCACGCACCTTCGGCATGGCGAACCTGTTCAAGCAGGTCGGCATCTACTCCAGTGTCGGCCAAAAATATGCGCCCGAAGACATCGGCTCGGTGCTCAGTTACCGCGAGGCGCTCGACGGGCAAATCCTCGAGGAAGGCATCAGTGAGGCCGGCGCCCTGGCCAGCTGGACGGCGGCCGCCACCAGCTACAGCGTGCACGGACTGGCGATGTTGCCTTTTTATATCTACTACTCGATGTTCGGTTTTCAGCGTGTCGGCGACCAGATCTGGGCCGCCGCCGACCAGCGCGCACGCGGTTTTCTGCTGGGCGCAACATCAGGCCGCACCACACTGGGCGGCGAAGGCCTGCAGCACCAGGACGGCAGCAGCCACCTGGTGGCGGCGACCATACCGAACTGCAAGGCCTATGACCCGGCTTTCGCCTGCGAGCTGGCCGTGATCATCGGCCAGGGCATGCGCGAGATGATGGTGGAGCAGCAGGACGTGTTTTATTACGTCACGCTGATGAACGAGAACTACGCCCAGCCCGACCTGCGGCCCGGCACGGAGGCCGGAATCATTCGGGGTTGCTATTATTTCAATAGCTACTTGCGCACGCCGGACAAGGGCCAGAGCCCAAAAACACATCAAGCCGTGACCCTGCTGGGTTCTGGCGCGATTCTGACCGAGGTCATCAAGGCCGCGCAGCGGCTGGCCGAACTTGGCATCAACGCGACGGTTTACAGCGTCACCAGCTGGAGCGAACTCGCGCGCGACGGCGCGGCCTGCCAGCAGCTTGTTCTGGACGGCGCTGCCCCGGCGCAGCCCTTCATCACGCAGCAACTGCAAAGCAGCGAAGGCCCCATCATCGCCGCCACCGACTACGTGCGCGCAGTGCCCGAGAGCATTCGCGCCTTCCTGCCGCCAGAACGCAGCTACCTGACCCTGGGCACTGACGGCTTTGGCCGCAGCGACACACGCGCGGCGCTGCGCGGATTTTTCGGCGTGGATGCGGCCAGCATCGTCAAGGCAGCGCTGCACCAGCTGGGCTTGTCATTGCGGGCTTGACCCGCAATCCATGGCACCGGATCACGCAGGCAATTGCGCAGAAGTCATGGATCCCGGGTCATGCCCGGGATGACAGATCATCAACAAACCGCGCTGCGCAGCCAGTCGCGTATCGCTTGCGGGTACAGCAGGTGTTCCTGCAGCTGCACACGTGCAGCCAGCGTCTCGGCGCTGTCGCCCGGCAGCACCGGCACCACCGCCTGCGCCAGCATGGGCCCGTGGTCCAGCTCGGCCGTGACCTGGTGCACCGTGCAGCCGGCCTCTGCACAACCGGCGTCAATCGCGCGCTGGTGGGTGTTCAGGCCCGGGAAAGCCGGCAGCAGCGAAGGGTGGATGTTGACCAGCCGCCCGGCGTAATGCTGCACAAAACCCGGCGTGAGGATACGCATGAAACCGGCCAGCACCACCAGCGCGGGCTCATGTCGATCAATCTGTTGCATCAGTGCAGCGTCAAAAGCCTCACGCGAGTCAAAGCCCTGGTGGTCCAGCACGCCGGTGGCCACACCGAGCGACTGCGCGACCTGCAATCCGCCCGCATGGGGCCGGTTGCTGATCACCGCGGCAATACGCGCACCGAAAGCTGCTTGCCAGTCCTGCGCCTGCGCCGCACGCACAATCGCCGCCATGTTGGAGCCGGCGCCCGAGATCAGGATGACAATGTTTTTGTGGGGCTGGCTGGACATCATGGCTAGGGATTATCGCGACTCGCCCTGATGCTGCGGCGGCCTGGCCAGTGCAAACAGCGACAGCGAGACCACAGCCATGCCCACCAGCAGCCAGATCAGGCCGGTGTAACCGCCCAGGCCCAGCAACACCCAGGCGGTGAGAAAAGGGGCGGCCGCGCGGGTGCACAGCGCGATGCCTGACATCGCGCCGCTGATGCGCCCCACATGTTCGCGGCCATAAAAATCGGGCACGATGTTGCTGCGCACAATCGTGATCAGGCCGTTGGCCACCCCAAACAACACGGCAAACAACACCAGTACCAGCGGCTGGCGGCCCAGCGCAAAAATCACCAGCGCCAGGGGGAACAGCGCCAGCACCACGAGGCCAAGGGTGCGGTGGTTCAAGCCCCGGCCCAGCCATAAAAAGGCAAAGCGCCCGGCCACCTGCGCCGGCCCGAACCAGACCATCACCGCCACCGCCTCGGTCTGCGACAGCCCGCGCGACGCAAAAGCCGGCATCAGGTGCGCCCACACGGTGGACAGCGCAAAGGCGTACAGCGTGAAAGTGGCGGTCAGCAGCCAGAAGGGCCGGCCCTGCATCGCCTGGCGCAAGGTCGCATGGTCCTGCAACCCAGCGCCCGCCCTGGGCGCGGACGCCTGCGGCAGCTTCCAGGGGGCGCGCAAGGCCCAGGCGTGTAGCGGCGCCACCAGCAACAGCGCACCGGCCATCACCAGCAGCGCCGGCCGCCAGCCCAGGGTAATCAGCAGCCAGGCCGCTGCGGGAAAAGACAGGGTGCTGGCAAAACCACCGACCAGGGTCAAGGTGGTGATGCCCTGCCGGTAACGGTCCGGAAAACGTTTGGTGATCTCCATGAAAGCCGGCTCATACAGCGTCATGGCCATGGCCAGCCCGAGCAGGGCCCAGGCGGCGTAAAGCAGGGGCAGGTTATGCGCCTGCGACCAGAGGGCGCACCCGGCAGCGCCCAGCAGCGCGCCGCCACTGAGCACTGTCCGCCCGTTTCCGCGGTCAATCGCGGCGCCGACGGCATAGGTCGCCAGTCCCCAGACCATCAGGCCCAGGGTGAAAGCGCCCATGATGTCCGGCTGGCTCCAGCCCATGTCGCGCTGCATGGGCAGCACAAACGAGGAAAAGCCGTAATACAGGATGGCCCAGACCAGGATCTGGCCGACACTGAGGGCGCTGATGATGATGCGGTAAGACGGCAAGATGTCTGGATTATCCCGGCCTGGGCCGACCGGCCAAAAGCCACGGTTCTGCAAGGCGGAATCACTCGCTATTTGTCCCAACTGGGACATAAAATTGTGAACGACCGTGCTAAAAACGCCGGAGTTACTGGCAACGATGGAGACATGCCCCTCATGGACTTAGCTTTCACCCCCGAAGAACAGAAATTCCGCGAAGACATACGCGCCTGGGTGGGTGCCAACCTGCCGGCCGATGTTTCGCACAAGGTGCACAACGCCCTGCGCCTGTCACGTGAGGACATGCAACGCTGGGCCAAAATCCTCGGCAAAAAAGGCTGGCTGGGCCATGGCTGGCCGAAAGAATTTGGCGGCCCGGGCTGGAACGCGGTGCAAAAACATCTGTTCGAAGAAGAGTGTGCGCTGGCCGGCGCGCCGCGTGTCATCCCGTTTGGCCCGGTGATGGTCGCGCCAGTGATCATGGCTTTCGGCAGCCCCGAGCAGCAGCAACGTTTCCTGCCCGGCATTGCCAGCGGCGAGGTCTGGTGGAGCCAGGGTTACAGCGAACCAGGTTCCGGCTCGGACCTGGCTTCGGTGAAGTGCAAGGCCGAACGCCAGGGCGACAAATACATCGTCAACGGCCAGAAAACCTGGACCACGCTGGGCCAGTACGGCGAGTGGATTTTCTGCCTGGTGCGTACCAGCACAGAAGGCAAACCGCAAACCGGCATCTCCTTTTTGCTGATCGACATGAAGTCACCCGGCGTCACCGTGCGGCCCATCGTTTTGCTCGATGGTGAGGCCGAGGTCAATGAGGTCTGGTTTGACAATGTCGAAGTGCCCGCGGAGAACCTGATCGGCGAGGAGAACAAGGGCTGGACTTACGCCAAACACCTGCTGAGCCACGAACGCACCAACATCGCCGACGTGAACCGTGCCAAGCGCGAGCTCGAGCGCCTCAAACGCATTGCCAAAGCCGAAGGGGTGTACGAGGACGCCCGCTTTCGGGATGAGGTCGCCAAACTGGAGGTCGATGTGGTGGCGCTCGAAATGCTGGTGCTGCGTGTCTTGTCGGCCGAGAAATCCGGCAAAAATTCGCTGGACATCGCCGGCCTGCTGAAAATCCGCGGCAGCGAAATCCAGCAGCGTTACAGCGAGCTGATGATGCTGGCCGCCGGCCCTTTCAGCCTGCCCTTCATCGAAGAAGCCATGGAAGCCGGCTGGCAAGGTGACTTTCCCGGCGGCTTGCCGGGCGACGCGCCACTGGCCTCGACTTACTTCAACCTGCGCAAGACCACGATTTACGGCGGCTCCAATGAAGTGCAGCGCAACATCGTGTCGCAATTTGTCCTGGGCTAGCAAGTTTCCATAAATCCATTTTTCGGGCGAATTGCGTCGTTGCGCGGTGCTCGCAATCCTCATGTACACAAGTACATTCCGGTTGCTCCGCTCCGTGCGCCTAGCACTTCATCCCGAAAAGCTGAATTTCTGGAAACTTGCCAAATACTTTTAGGAGCAACGTATGGATTTTGATTTCACCGACGACCAGGAACAACTGCGCGACGCCGTGCGCAAATGGGTTGACAAGGCTTATGACTTCGAGCGCCGCCGCGGCATTGCCAAGGCCGGCGGTTTCTCGCGCGAGGCCTACGGCCAGCTGGCCGAACTCGGCCTGAGCGGGCTGTACATCTCCGAAGACGATGGTGGCATGGGCATGGGGCCGGTGGAAGGCATGGTCGTCATGGAAGAGCTGGGCCGCGGCATCGTGCTGGAGCCGCTGGCCCAGACCCTGATCGCCAGCGCCGTCCTGTCGGGCTACGCGCCAGCGGACGTCAAGGCCACCTGGCTGCCAAAAATTGCCGGCGGCGAAGCCCTGGTGGTGCTGGCGTCGCAGGAACGTGCGGCCCGTTACAGGCTTGATATCTGTGAAGCCAAAGCGGCTCCAGCCGGCGCAGGCTGGGCGCTGACAGCTACAAAAAGCATAGTGCCCGTCGGCGACATGGCCGACGCTTTTATCGTGCCGGCACAGGTCAAGGGCAAGATCGCGCTGTTCCTGGTCGAACGCACGGCCACCGGAGTTACCACCCGTGGTTACGGCACCCAGGACGGTGGCCGCGCCGCAGAAGTGTTGCTCAAGGACGCGCCCGCCACGCTGATCACGCTGGACGGCCTGACGGCGCTGGAACACGCGACCGACGTGGGCATTGCCGCCACCTGCGCCGAAGCCGTCGGTGTGATGGACAAAACCGTGGCCATCACGGTCGAATACATGAACACGCGCAAACAGTTTGGTGTGGTGATCAGCAGCTTCCAGGCGCTGCGGCATCGCGTGGCAGACATGAAGATGTATCTGGAGCTGGCGCGCTCCATGAGTTATTACGCCTCGCTCAAGCTCAATGCGCCGGCTGCAGAGCGCCGCGCCGCGATGGCGCGCGCCAAGTACCAGCTCGGCAACTCCATGCGTTTTGTCGGCCAGCAGGCGGTGCAGCTGCATGGCGGCATAGGCGTGACCGACGAGTACATCGTCAGCCACTACTTCAAGCGGCTGACACAAATGGAGATGAGTTTTGGCGACACCTTGCACCATCTGGGCGAGGTCTCGGCCCGCATGCAGGACACCGCAGGTGTATTCGCCTGATCAAGATCACAACCAGCATCAGCCCGTCCCAGCGGGTTTCTTTTATCGGGAGACAACCATGATCACACGCCGCAACCTTTTCGCCATCCTCGCCAGCAGCCTGCTGCTGGCGGCCTGTGCCACAGCACCGAGCCTCGATTCGCAGCCACCGATTGTTTTTGTGCATGGCAACGGCGACAGCGCATCGATCTGGCAAAGCACGGTCTGGCGTTTTGAGTCCAACGGCTGGCCGCGCGATCGTCTGCACGCCATCGACCTGCCCTACCCGCTGGCGCGCGACGAAGACGGCAAGGCCCAGCCGGGCCGCACCTCGACCGCAGAACACATGGCCTACCTGAAAGCAGAAGTGGACAAGGTGTTGCAGGCCACCGGCGCGCGCCAGGTGGTATTGGTGGGCAACTCGCGCGGCGGCAATGCCATCCGCAACTACATCTTCAACGGCGGCGGCAGCAGCCGCGTCAGCCACGCCATATTGGGCGGCACACCGAACCACGGCGTCTGGGCCATCAAGGGTTTTCGCGAAGCCAATGAGTTCTCGGGCACAGGCCCTTTCCTGACCGGGCTCAACGCGCCCAAAAACGCCGCCGGCGATGAAGTCACCGGCCCGGTCAAGTGGCTGACCCTGCGCTCCGACAACAACGACAAATTTGCCCAGCCCGACGGCCTGTGGATAGGCGCCAAAGGCACAGCCACCAACGTCACGTTTGACGGCCCGGCGCTCAAGGGCGCGACCAACACGGTGTTGCCGCGTGTGGACCACCGCGAAACCTCTTTTTCGCCCGCAGCGTTTGACGCGACTTACCGCTTCATCACCGGCAAAGCCCCACAGACCACGGCCGTGCAGCCGCAGGCACCGGTGGTGCTGAACGGCAAGATCACCGGCCTGGGTCTGAACCCAAGCGACGCCGCTTCTGGCAATTACGCCAACAACCTGGCGCTGCCCGGTGCCCAATTGGCGGTGTACGCGACCGATGCCGCCACCGGCGCACGCGTCGGCAACGCGGTCCATCAAAAAACTGTGGGTGCTGATGGCCTGTGGGGGCCTTTTACCGCCCAGGCCGGCACACCGTACGAGTTTGTGATCACTGCGCCGGGTTATGCCACCACCCACATTTACCGCAGCCCGTTTGCACGCTCCAGCCAGTTGGTGCATATGCGCGCCGATCGCCCGGCCGAGGCCGACAAGGCGGCGAAATCGAGCATCACCCTGAACCGGCCACGCGGCTATTTTGACGCGGCGCGCGACAGGATGTCGTTCGATGGCAAGGCGCTGCCCGGGGTTCCGCCAGCGGGCGCGGGCGTGTCCAGCGCCAAGATCAACCTGGCCGCAGAAGGCGTACGCCCGATTTCAGCGGAGTTCAACGGCGAGAAGATCACCGGGCGGACCTGGCCTTTGGCCGAGAACCGTCTGGTGGTGCTGGAGCTGACTTACTGAAGTTGGGAATGCCCTGTCGGTTCAAGCCGGCAGGCACAGCTCCCTGACGGCCGGCGCTGGGCGTTCTTGCGGTCGGCGGCTTGTCGCAACGTCGCCACTGCCGATCGTGCAGCAGGAGCTGCCAGCGTCAAACCAGCAGCCGCGAAGTCCTCGGCACATGCGCCATCAGAAACTCCATCTGGTCCGCCAGGATGCGGCGGTTGCGCAATATGAAGTCTTCCCACAGGCTGGGAACATACGGGGTGTAGAGCAAAGGCATCTGCGCCTGTTCGGGCGTGCGGCTGCTTTTGCGGTGGTTGCAGGCGCGGCAGGCCGTGACCACGTTCATCCAGGTGTCTATGCCGTTCTGCGCAAACGGAATGATGTGTTCACGCGTCAGGTCTTCCTCGTGAAAATGGTCGCCGCAGTAGGCGCAGACATTGCGGTCGCGCGCAAACAGCTTGCCGTTGGTCAGCCCCGGCTTGAGGTTGAAGGGGTTGATATTGGGCACACCCTTGGTGCCTATGATGCTGTTGACCGTGATGATGGACTGGTTGCCGGTGATGGCGTTGTGCCCGCCATGGAAGGTCGCCACACGCGCACCCATCTCCCAGCGCACTTCGTCGGATGCATAGTGCAAAACCGCTTGTTCGAGGCTGATCCACGACTGTGGCAACCCCTGGGCTGAGAGCTTCAAGACCTTCAAACGAACCTCCAACATTTGTAAAAACGCATGGAACCGGACTCAAACTGTCTGAGCCCCCAATATACAGGCAATTCATGACAAACCTCGCTGCATGGCGCTGTTGGGCCTTTGGAGCCGCATCCTGCCGACGTCCGGCGCTATTAAAACGATAATTGGCAGCATGAAGGTTTCGACATGAAAATTTTCCGCGGCTACCAGCACCCGGCACTGGCACCCCAGTGCGCGCTGACCATTGGCAACTTTGACGGTGTGCACCGCGGCCACCAGGCCATGCTGGCCCTTCTGAAAAACGAAGCCCAACACCGCGGCGTGCCCAGTTGCGTGATGACGTTTGAGCCGCACCCACGCGATTACTTTGCGGCGCTTGCGCGCAAGCCCGAGCTGGCGCCCGCGCGTATCGCCACCCTGCGCGACAAACTGACCGAACTCGCGCGCTGCGGCATCGACCAGTGTGTGGTGTTGCCCTTCAACGCGCGGCTGGCTTCCCAACCGGCCCAAGCCTTCATCGAGGATGTGCTGGTCAAAGGCCTGGGCGTGCGTTATGTGCTGGTGGGTGACGACTTCCGTTTTGGTGCCAAACGCGCCGGCGACTACGCCATGCTCGATACCGCCGGGGACCGCCTGGGCTTTGATGTGGCCCGCATGAACAGTTATGAAGTGAGTAACACACGCGTCTCCAGTTCGGCGGTGCGGGAGGCCCTGGGCCAGGGGCAGATGACCCGGGTGGCCAGCCTGCTGGGTCGGCCCTACAGCATATCCGGCCATGTGGTGCACGGCCGCAAGCTGGGCCGCGACCTGGGTTTTCGCACCCTGAACCTGCGCTTTTCGCACTGGAAACCGGCCGCCAGCGGGATATTTGCGGTGCAGGTGTTTGGGTTGGCGGAGCAGCCCCTGCAGGGTGTGGCCAACCTCGGCATACGGCCCTCCCTGGACCCGGACGACGTCAACGGCGGCCGGGTGCTGCTGGAGACCCATTGCCTGAGCTGGCCTGCCGGGCTGGGCCCCGAGGGGGCATACGGTAAAATCATCCGTGTGGAACTGCTACACAAACTGCACGACGAGCTGAAATACGACGGTCTGGACAGCCTCAAGGCGGGCATCACCAGGGACTGCGACGACGCGCGGGCGTTTTTTGCCTCCATGCACACGGAAACCAGCCGCCAGACCACACGCGACCGAATTTAGACGATCTCGTCGCCCCTGGCCCCGCCCACTTCCGATCTCCCGGGCAAACGGCTTGTCTTCCCGCTCCGCATTCCGGCGGCCCTGCCTCATCAGCCCGCCTCAACAGAAGTTTTTCCATGCCTGACAACACAACCGACTACCGCAGCACCCTGAACCTGCCTGACACGCCTTTCCCCATGCGCGGCGATCTGCCCAAGCGCGAAGCGGGCTGGGTCAAGGAATGGGATGACAAGGGCATCTACAAAAAACTGCGCGACGTGCGTGCTGGCAAGCCGAAGTTTGTGCTGCACGACGGCCCGCCCTACGCCAACGGCCAGATCCACATCGGCCACGCCGCCAACAAGATTCTGAAAGACATGATTGTCAAGGCGCGCCAGCTCAAAGGCCTGGACGCGGTCTATGTGCCGGGCTGGGACTGCCACGGCCTGCCGATCGAAAACGCGATCGAAAAACTCCATGGCCGTAATCTCTCAAGAGACGATGTGCAGGCCAAAAGCCGCGCTTTTGCCACCGAGCAGATCGCACAGCAGAAAGAGGACTTCAAGCGCCTGGGCGTGCTTGGTGAATGGGCCAACCCCTACCTGACCATGAACCCCGGCAACGAGGCCGACGAAATCCGCGCGCTCAAACGCATCATGGAACGCGGTTTTGTCTACCGCGGCCTGAAACCCGTCTACTGGTGTTTCGACTGCGGCTCCTCGCTGGCCGAGTTCGAGATCGAATACGCCGACAAGAAGTCGCAGACGCTGGACGTCGGCTTCAAGTCAGCCGAGCCCGACAAACTGGCTGCCGCCTTCGGTCTCAAAAGCCTGGACAAGGATGCGTTTGCGGTGATCTGGACCACCACCGCCTGGACCATCCCGGCAAACCAGGCGCTGAACCTGAACCCCGAGCTCGAGTACGCGCTGGTCGACACCGAGCGCGGCATTTTGCTGCTGGCCGCCGTGCTGGTGGAAAAATGCATGGCGCGTTTCGAGCTGACCGGCACGGTGCTGGCCACCACCGCCGGCAAAAACCTGGCGCTGCTCAATTTCCAGCACCCGCTGTATGACGTCGATGCGGGCTACAGCCGCCTGAGCCCGGTGTTTCTGGCCGACTATGCCACCGCCGACGACGGCACGGGTATCGTGCATTCGTCCCCCGCCTATGGGGTGGAAGACTTTAACTCCTGCGTGGCCAATGGCATCGCCTACGACGACATCCTGAACCCGGTGCAGGGCAACGGCCGTTATGTCGATGAGCTGCCGCTGTTCGGCGGCCTGAACATCTGGAAAGCCGCGCCGCTGGTCATCGACGCCCTGCGCGACGCCGGCCGCCTGTTTGCCACCGAAACCATCACCCACAGCTACCCGCATTGCTGGCGCCACAAGACGCCGGTGATCTATCGCGCTGCAGCCCAGTGGTTTGTGCGCATGGATGAAGGCGAAGGCGTGTTCACCAAAGACAAGGCGCCACAAACTCTGCGAAAGCTGGCGCTGGATGCCATCGAGGAAACCAGCTTCTACCCCGAAAACGGCAAAACCCGTTTGCGCGACATGATCGCCGGCCGGCCCGACTGGTGCATCTCGCGCCAGCGCAACTGGGGCGTGCCGCTGCCGTTTTTCATCCACACCGCGACCGGCGAGTTGCACCCGCGCACCATGGACATCATGGACCAGGCCGCCAGCATGGTGGCGGCGGGCGGCGTCGAGGCCTGGAGCAAGGCCACGGCCGAGTCCATCATCGGTAATGACGCGCCGGACTACATCAAGAGCACCGACATCCTCGATGTCTGGTTTGACTCGGGCACCACACATGACCATGTGCTCAAACACAGCCATGCAGCCCAGTCCACCTGGCCGGCCGACCTCTACCTCGAAGGCCACGACCAGCACCGCGGCTGGTTCCATTCCTCGCTGCTGACGGCTTGCGCGATGTACGACCACGCGCCCTACAAGGGCCTGCTGACACACGGCTTCACAGTGGACGGCAAGGGTCGCAAGATGAGCAAGAGCGAAGGCAATGTGGTGGCGCCGCTAGAGGTTTCGGGCAAGCTGGGCGCCGAGATCATCCGCCTGTGGTGCGCCTCGACCGACTATTCCGGCGACCTGGCCATCGACGACAAAATCCTGGCGCGGGTGGTGGACGCCTACCGCCGCATCCGCAACACCCTGCGTTTTCTGCTGGCCAATGTCAGTGACTTTGACCCGGCGAAGGACGCCGTGCCGCTGGACCAGATGCTGGAGATAGACCGTTACGCGCTGAGCCGCGCGGCCGAGCTGCAGGCCGACATCCTCGCGCACTACGAGGTCTATGAATTTCACCCGGTGGTCTCCAAACTGCAGATTTATTGCAGCGAAGACCTGGGCTCTTTCTACCTCGACATCCTCAAGGACAGGCTGTACACCACGGCACCCAAATCACTGGCGCGCCGCAGCGCACAGACCGCCTTGCACCAGATCACCCACGCGATGCTGCGCTGGATGGCGCCGTTTTTGAGCTTCACGGCGGAAGAGGCGTGGACGGTGTTTGGCAGCTCCGAGTCCATCTTCATGGAAACTTATGCCGACCTCAACACGCCCGACCCTGCCCTGCTGGCCAAGTGGAGCCGCATCCGCGAGCTGCGCGACGCCGTCAACAAGGACATCGAAGTGCTGCGCGCCGACGGCAAAGTGGGCTCGTCGCTGCAGGCCGACGTGGCGCTTCAGGTCACGGCCACAGACCACAGCTTGCTGGCCAGCCTGGGCGAGGACCTGCAGTTTGTGTTCATCACATCTGCTATTGAACTGATAGCTGGTGATGCGCAGTCCATCAGGACAAAAGCCAGTTCCGATGCCAAGTGTGAGCGCTGCTGGCACTACCGTGCCGATGTCGGGCAAGACCCGGCACACCCCACCATTTGCGGCCGCTGCGTCAGCAATTTATTCGGCGCGGGTGAAAACAGGAAGTTTGCATAATGGCCAAAACCACTTTTTCCAGAAGCTCTGCCGCCATGTTGCCCTGGCTGGGCCTGGCGCTGATTCTTTTCATCGCCGACCAGTTCACCAAGGTGCTGATCCTCGGTTATTACCAGCTCGGTGACGCCACCTATGTGACCCGCTTTTTCAACGTGGTGCGGGTACACAACAGCGGCGCGGCCTTTTCGTTTCTGGCCAATGCGGGCGGCTGGCAACGCTGGTTTTTTACCGGCATAGGCATCGCCGCCACGCTGTTTATTGTCTGGATGCTCAGGTCCCACCCCGGCCAAAAACTGTTTGCGTTTGCGCTGTCGTGCATTCTGGGCGGCGCCGTCGGCAATGTGGTGGACCGCATGCTGCATGGCTATGTGGTGGACTTTCTGGACTTTCACTACGCGGGCTGGCACTTCCCGGCTTTCAACATCGCCGACGCCGCCATCACCATAGGCGCGGTCTGCCTGATTCTCGATGAGCTGCTGCGCGTCAAAAGAAGCAGCTGAATCCCGTGCGGCATCGCCGCGCTACACGATACGGCCCAGACGGCCCAGACGGCCGGGGCAGGCTATAGTGAACGCCTGACTTTATGAAGCACTTGTTGAATCTGTTGGCAGCCATAGCGCTGCTGGTTTGGGGCACCCACCTGGTCCGCACCGGCATCCTGCGCGTGTTCGGCGCCAATTTGCGCCAGGTGCTGGCGCGCAGCATAGGCAACCGCTTCACCGCGGCACTGTCTGGCCTTGGCGTGACCGCCCTGGTGCAATCGAGCACCGCCACTGCACTGATCGTGTCATCCTTTGTCGGCAAGGGGCTGATTGCGCTGCCGCTGGCGCTGGCCGTCATGCTGGGCGCCGACATAGGCACCAGCCTGATGGCGGTGCTGTTTTCGTTTGACCTGTCCTGGCTGTCGCCGCTGTTCATTTTTACCGGCGTGGTGTTGTTCATTTCGCGCCAGTCCAGCAACGTCGGGCGCTTCGGGCGCATCCTGATTGGCCTGGGCCTGATGCTGCTGGCGCTGCGCCTGGTCACCGACTCGACCGGTGTGCTGACGGCCAACCCGGCCGTCAAGACGCTGCTGGGCACACTGAGCAGCGACCTGCTGCTGGAGATCACGGTGGGCGCGGTGCTGGCAGTGGTGTCGTATTCCAGCCTGGCGATTGTGCTGCTGACGGCAACGCTGGCGGGCACGGGGGTGATTCCGCCCGATGTGGCACTTGGCCTGGTGCTGGGCGCCAATCTGGGTAGCGGCCTGCTGGCGGTGCTGACCACGGCGCGCTCGGCCATCGAGGTGCGGCAGGTGCCGCTGGGCAACCTGATTTTCAAGGTGCTGGGTGTGCTGATCGCCGCGCCCTTTGTCGGCCTGTGGCTGCGCCATGTGTCGCCCTACCTGGGCCCGGCGGCGACCATGGTGGTGCTGTTCCACCTGGCCTTCAACCTGGCCGTGGGTGGCGCTTTTATCGGCATTACCGGCTGGGTCGCGCGCTGGGTAGAAAAATTCCTGCCGCGACCGGTCAAAGGCAGTGCGGCGGGTGCCAGGCCGCACCACCTGGACCCGTCGGCGCTGGCCACGCCTTCGCTGGCGATCTCGTGTGCGGCGCGGGAAGCGCTGCACCAGGCCGATGTGGTGGAAAGCATGCTCATGGGCATGCTCAAGGTCATACGCCACAACGATTTGCGGCTGGCCGAAGACTTGCGCAAGCTCGACGACACGGTGGACGAGCTCTACTCTGCCATCAAGTATTACCTGACCAAAATATCGCGCGAGGCGCTCGGCGAGGAAGAAAGCCGGCGCTGGACCGACATCATCAGCTTCACCATCAACATGGAGCAGATTGGCGACATTGTCGAACGTGTGCTGATCGACATTGAAGACAAGAAAATCAAGCCAGGCCGCAGTTTTTCCGAGGCGGGTATGGCCGAAATCTGCGAGCTGCACCAGCGCCTGATCGACAACCTGCGCCTGAGCATGAGTGTGTTTCTGAACGGCAGCGTGCGTGATGCGCAAAAACTGCTGGAGGAAAAAGCACGCTTTCGCGATCTGGAGCGCGCCTACGCCACCACCCATCTGGGCCGGCTGTCCGACAACACCATGCAGAGCATAGAAACCAGCTCGCTGCACATTGACCTGATCAGCGACCTCAAACGCATCAACTCGCACATCTGCTCCATCGCCTACCCCATCCTCGACTCCGCCGGCGCCCTGGCGCCCAGTCGCCTGCGCCAGAGTGTGCTGACCGATGAGTTGCGCTGACCGGGCAGACAACCGGCCATGAACCCCGACGCCGACCGCCTGTGGCGCGCGCCGCGCTGGATGCTGGCGGTGCTGCTGGCCCTGCTGGGCATGCTGGGGCCGTTTTCGATTGATACCTACATACCGGCTTTCTCAGGCATAGCGCGCTCGCTGGGCGCCACGCCGGTCGAGATGCAGCAAACGCTGTCGGCTTACCTGTTTGGTTTTGCTTTCATGAATTTGTTTCATGGTGCGCTGGCCGACAGCTTTGGCCGCCGCCCTGTGGTGCTCTGGGGTATTGCGATGTTCACCGTGGCGTCGGCCGGTTGCGCGCTGTCGCAAAGCATAGGCCAGCTGGTTTTTTTCCGGGCGCTGCAGGGGCTGTCCACCGGCGCCGGCATTGTGGTGTCGCGTGCGGTGATACGCGACATGTTTCCACCGGCCCAGGCGCAAAAAGTCATGAGCCAGGTGACGATTTATTTCGGTGTGGCCCCGGCGATTGCGCCCATCATCGGCGGCTGGTTGTTTGTGCACACCAACTGGCATGCCATCTTCTGGTTTTTGACCGGGGTGGGTGTGCTGCTGTGGACAGCCAACTACAAACTGCTGCCCGAGACCCTGCATGTATCGCAGCGCCAGCCCTTCAATGTGAAAAACCTGATGCGCGGCTACTGGCAGCTCGGCTCCAGCGCGCGCTTTTTTTTGCTGGCGCTGGCCAGCGGCATCCCCTTCAACGGCATGTTTTTGTATGTGTTGTCTGCGCCTGAATTTCTGGGTTCACACCTGGGGCTGGCGCCCACAGAATTTTTCTGGTTTTTTGTGCTGACGATCGCCGGCATCATGGCCGGGGCCTGGGTCAGTGGCCGCATGGCGGGCAGGATTGCGCCCAAGCAGCAAATCCGCCACGGCTTTGTCATCATGCTGCTGATAGCCGTCGTGAACCTGGGGGCCAACCTGCTGTTCAAGGCCCATGTGTCCTGGGCCCTGTTGCCGATTGCGGTGTTTGCTTTTGGCTGGGCCATGATGGTGCCGGTGGTCACACTGCTGGTGCTGGACCTGTACCCCGAACGCCGCGGCATGGCCTCGTCCCTGCAGGCTTTCATAGGCTCCAGCGCCAACGGCGTGGTGGCCGGTGTGATTGCGCCGCTGGTCATGCACTCCACCGTGGCGCTGGCAGCGGTGTCGCTGGGCATGATGGGCATAGGCCTGCTGGCCTGGCTCTACCTGCACCAGCGCTGGCCGGAGATTGGCCAGACGGTGTCCAAAGAGGCCTAAACGCCCCAGCACGCCGCCTGGATCAGCATCGCTTCCAGCGTGAATTCCTGGCGCTGCATTTTCTGCAGCAACTCCTGTCCGTCCATCAGCGCAAACCGTTCCACCTCGCCGTCCTGGTTCACCGGCACCAGGCCGTCGGGCACGGTGCAGTGGTACCAGTCCAGCTGTTCCTCCAGATAACCCGCGCCGCCACCATCGCGGGCCGGCCGGCAGGTGTGGATACGCCCGCCATGGCGCAGCGCCTGCAGGCCGCTCAGCTGCAGGCCCGCCTCCTCCCAGGTCTCGCGGGCCAGCGCGCTGTCCAGCGTGTCCGCGCCCGAGATCATGCCGCCCATCAGGGTGTCCCACAGGCCCGGGTCGTTGGGCTTGTCAAAAGCGCGCTGCTGCACCCAGAAGCGGCCATCAGGCGCCTGCCCGACCAGATGTACAGCTTGCGTGCGTATGCCCAGCGGACGGACCGCCGCACGCTCAACCGTGCCCAGCCTGCGGCCATGCTGGTCATTCACGGCCAGCTGCTCGCCACGCCAGGCACCAGCCAGTCCCAGCCGGTGCAGGGCCGCCGCCAGAAGGTTCAAGCCTGTCGTCACGTCGCCCAGCAGATGCCAGCCCACACCTTCGTCTCGCTCTTCTTTTGATAGCTGCTTACGCCCGTCGGATAAGGGCTGGAGGTTGATTTGACTCAAGAACTCAGGCTCGACCGAACCAATCACCGCCTCACCGGCCCACAGCGGAACACGGGGCCGCAGGGGCGGCTGAACGGCGGCGCTACGCAGCGCGCGCAACTGGGCGGGGTCAAAAACAGCTTGGGACATGCGGTATTACAACGCACGGCCCGCAGCCAGCCTGCGCCCGCACCCGGGCCAGTCCCGGATGCTATGAAAACAGGAGCTGCTTGCGCAGGCCGCAAAAGGGCCAGCGGCCAAAAACACTCAAGACCTTAAAAACAGGCCGTCGAGGCGCTGGTCCCAGCTGGCGCCGGGCAGCGCGGTGGCCAGCTGCATGTCACTGAGCGCAAAGCTGCGGCGCAACACCTGGGCCAGCACGGCGCGGTAGTCGTGGTGCGCCGGCAGGTCCCGGCCTTCGTTGAGGTTGCCGCGCGCCAGGCCGGTCCACTGCCCGTGCCAGCGCCCGCCGGCGACGCGGTTGCCTATCAGCCACATCGCATTGCCAAAACCGTGGTCGGTGCCACGTGTGCCGTTTTCCGCACTGGTGCGGCCAAACTCGCTCATCACCACAATCACGTCGCCGGGCCCGGAAAAATCCTGGCGCAACTGGGCGATGCCGCGCGCCAGGTTGCCCAGGTTGTTGGCCAGCTGGCCAGTGGTTGCGCCCTGATTCGCATGCGTGTCCCAGCCGCCGGCCGACAAAAAACCCAGGCGCAGGCTGCGGTCATTGCGCATCAGCGTGCCCAGGTGTTGGGCGTCCAGCTGCGCACCCACAGCGTCGGGTGCGCCGTTGCTGGCCGCCAGCATTTGCGCCGACTGCGCCTGGGCGCTGGCCGGTGTGCCGTCGCGGTCCAGCTGGCGCTCTGCCATGGTGTTGCGACGGATACCGGCAGCGGCTTTTTCAGTGCTGAGCTCCTGCGCGCTTTGCATGCGGCTGCCCGCTCCGCGGCGAAAGGCCTCGCTGAGCTTGTCGTCACCGGCATACAGATCGAGCAAGGCCTGCCGTGTTTTGTCATTGGACAGCACGCCGGTGCGTTCGGCCGCCTGTCCGCGCGGAATCAGTTTGACGGCAGCCGGCCCGCCCAGGATCGCCGGATTGGCTTCACCGACGCCGATTGCAGCGGCAGGCCCGCTGCGCAGGCCTGCCAGCTGGTTGAGCCAGCCGGAAGCGCCGCTGGTTTTGCCGGGTTGCGCAATCTCCATCTGGTACTGCGCATCAAAGTGCGAACGATTCGGTGCGGGCAGGCCGGCCGCGGGTACTACACCGAGCACGCCCTGCTGCCACAGCGGCAGCAAGGGACCCAGCGCCGGATGCAGCGCAAAGGTCGGGTCCAGCCGCAAGGCAGTCTGCGCCGTGCCGTCGGGCGCAGCAATCGCAATGTTGGGACGCGCGGCGTAATAGTCGCTGTCGGCATACGGCACCAGCGCCGACAGGCCGTCATAAGCGCCGCGCAAAAACACCACCACCAGGCGTCCGCCCTCCAGGCTGGCCGTGCCGGCGGCCAGGGGCTGCGCCCAGACGCCAGTGCGCAACGACAAGGCAGACAGTACGCCCAGGCCCAGCAGGCGGCGGCGATGCAGGAATGGCAAGGTGGATGACATGGGGCTTTCCTCTCTGAACCTATTTGCGCATGAAGTCGGGGCTGGCCAGCATCAGGCCGGTGCGCAGGGGAAGCGGCTCCAGCGCAATCCGCTCACGGGTGGCGGGACTCAAAAAGACGTTCAGGTAAACCGGCTCCGGCATGCGCGCCGCCATCCCCATGGCAAAGTCGGCGCGCCGCGTCAAAGCCTCAGGGGCCAGCCAGGTGGCGGCATCGGTCTTGTAGCCGTCCGGGGTTTGCCAGCCGTGCAGGGGCTGGCCGGCTTGCGCCAGAAAACCCAGGGTCTGCACCATGTCGCGCCGCTCTTTCACGCCGCCCGCAGCGGTCAGGGCCGAACAGGCGAAGTCCAGCGGCGTCTTGAACAGGGTGTTGCCTGCGGCCCAGAACTCGGGCGCTGCCACCAGCGCCTGCATCACCGCGCGTATATCGCCCTGGGTGGCAAGAAAGGTTTTGCCCAGACGATCGACCAGCGCCGGTGGCGGCTGGTCGGCGACAAAAAAACTCGCCAGCCGCAGCGCAATCCGCTGCGCTGTGGCCGGGTGCCGCGCCAGCGCGCGTATCGCCTCCTGGCCCTCGACCTCACCCTGGTTCGGATAGTTGCGGCCCAGCAGGGTTTTGTCGCCCTGGTCGTGCAGGCGCTCGGCAAAACGAAAACCCTCGCCGCCGCGCAGGTTGACCGTCCAGCCGGTCAGGATGCGCGCCAGCTCACGCACATCGGTCTGCGTGTAGCCGCCGTTGACACCCAGGGTGTGCAGTTCCATCAGCTCCCTGGCGTAGTTCTCGTTCAGACCGCGGTTATTGCTTTGGGCCTGGTCCAGGTAGAGCAGCATGGCCGGGTGCCGGGCGCTGGCCAGCAGCAGGTCTTCAAAGCGGCCCAGCGCGTGTGGCCGTATGACGTTGACGACGTAATGCCCGACAAAAGGCCGCACCGCGCCCTTGCCCACAAACACGTTGAGGTGGTTGAACCAGAACTCGGTCAAACGCGCCAGCAAGGGGTTTTCCAGCGCCGGGTCGCTGCAGGCCATCAGCCGCCAGGCAGCGGCGCTTTGGGCCATCTCACGGCTGAAAACTTCTGCGCCGCCTGCAGGCGGCATGACCGGGGTGCCGGCTACAGGTGCAGGTTGCTCACGCAGCGTCCGGCGCGCCTCGCGCTCGGCATGAAAGTCGCGCACGATGTCATTGAGGGGGGCGTTGAAACGTGACAGTTCTGCGGGAATGCCGGGTGGGCGGCGGCTGGCTGCATGGGCCGAATCGATCTGCTGCATGGCCCAGGCACGCGGCGACGCCGCTGCAGCTTGCGCCGACGCCGGTGTGGGCGCATAACCGAGGCGTGAACTGGCGCGCCAGGCAGCGGCCATGTTGGCGGGCAGGGCCGCCGCGCCATCGGTCTGCGCATGCAAGGCAGGGGCGCTCAAACTGGCGAGGCCTGCCAGCGCAAAGGCAAACAAGCCAGGCAGTCGGGCGATGGGGGCTGTGGTCGGCATGGGCACTCCTGAAGCGTATATAACGCCTGGCGCGCGCCGCGCGTTGAATCACGCGGCCGGCTTTACACAGTTTCGCCCACGCTTTACAGCGTGAGGATGGTGCAACCTGTGGTTTTGCGCGCCTCCAGTGAACGGTGCGCCTGTTGCACTTCGGCCAGGGGGAAGCGCTGGTCAATCGGAATTTTCACCTTGCCGCTGATCACCATCGCAAACAGCTCATCGGCCATGTCCTGCGTGGTCTCGCGCGTGGCGATGTGGGTGAACAGCGTGGGACGCGAGACGTAAAGCGAACCCTTGGCAGCCAGCAGTCCGATGTCCAGCGGCTCGACCTTGCCCGAGGCGTTGCCAAAATTGGCCAGCAGGCCAAAGGGCCGCAGGCAGTCGAGTGACTTGAGGAAGGTGTCCTTGCCGACCGAGTCGTACACCACCTTGACGCCCTGTCCACCGGTGATCTCTTTCACGCGGGCAACAAAATCTTCCTTCGCGTAATTGATGCTGAAGGCCGCGCCGTGTTCCCGGGCCAGGGCACATTTTTCGTCCGACCCAGCCGTGCCAATCAGTTGCAGGCCCAGCGCTTTGGCCCACTGGCAGGCAATCAGGCCGACGCCGCCGGCCGCCGCATGAAACAGCACAAAGTCCCCGGCATGTATGCCGCCCTGCGGCAGCGTGCGGCGCAGCAGGTACTGCACGGTCAGGCCCTTGAGCATCATGGCCGCGCCGGTTTCAAAAGAAATTTCGTCGGGCAGTTTGCAGACACATTTGGCCGGCATCACGCGCACTTCGCAATAACTTCCAGGTGGCTGGCTGGCATAGGCGGCGCGGTCACCGGCCTTCAGGTGCGTGACGCCCTCACCGACCGCCTCGACCACACCAGCCGCCTCCATGCCCAGCTGCAGCGGCATGGGCAGCTTGTAGAGCCCTGCGCGCTGGTACACGTCGATGTAATTGAGCCCCACTGCCTTGTGGCGGATGCGGATCTCGCCGGGGCCCGGGTCACCGACACTGACCTCGACCAGTTGGAGTTCTTCGGGGCCGCCATTGCGCTCAATACGAACGGCTTGCGAGGTGGTCTGGGCCATGGGGGGTGTTTCCTTGGGATGCGGTTGAAGGGATGCGAAAAGAAGAAGGCGGCCTGCATCCTGCCACGAATCAGGGATGGTTGCTCGCTGCGCGGCAGCCATCCGGCGCCCGTGCCGGGTGTTCAGCCTTTCTTCAGCAAGCCGTCCACAGGCCCGCTAAAGTCCCCGCATGAGCACCGGCCTGAACCTTCGCACCGCCCTGCTGCTGTTGGTGCCGCCACTGCTCTGGGCCGGCAACGCGGTGGTCGGGCGGCTGGTCCACGAGCTGGTACCCCCCATCACCCTGAACTTCCTGCGCTGGGCGCTGGCCTTTGTGATGGTGTTGCCGCTGGCCGGCTGGGTGCTGCGCCGCGGCAGCGGCCTGTGGCCCCACTGGCGGCGTTTCGCCGTACTGGGCCTGCTGGGGGTGGGCGCTTACAACGCGCTGCAATACCTGGCGCTGCAGACATCGACACCGCTCAATGTCACGCTGGTCGCGGCCAGCACGCCGGTCTGGATGCTGGGCACAGGCTGGCTGTTTTTTGCGCAGGCGGTGTCGCGCCGCCAGATGCTCGGTGCGCTGCTGTCCATCATCGGGGTGCTGGTGGTGCTGTCGCGCGGCCAATGGGCACTGCTGGCCGGGGTACGGCTGGTCCCCGGCGATCTCTACGTGCTGCTGGCCACCATGGCCTGGGCCTTTTACAGCTGGCTGCTGTCGCAGCCGAAAGAGCCGCCCGCCATCCGCAACGACTGGGCCGCCTTCCTGATGGCGCAAATGGTTTTCGGCCTTGGCTGGTCGGGGCTTTTTGCCGCCAGCGAGTGGGCGTTGACCGATGCCCACATCAGCTGGGGCTGGCCGCTGGCTGCCGCCTTGCTGTATGTGGCCACAGGCCCGGCGATTCTGGCCTACCGCTGCTGGGGCATGGGTGTGTTGCGTGCCGGGCCCGCGATGGCCGGCTTTTTTGCCAACCTCACCCCCTTGTTTGCAGCGCTGCTGTCGGCGGCTTTTCTCGGTGAGCTGCCGCAGATTTACCACGGCATGGCTTTTGTGCTGATCGTCGGCGGGATTGTGGTGTCGGCGCGGCGTTGAGCCGCCTACTTCGGCAACCAGCCCAGGGTTTTGGCATGCAGACTCTGGATGTACAGCCGATCCGCCGTTTCGGTGACCCCTGTGGTTTCCGGATAGGCCCCGCCAGCGTCCTGCAGGTCCGCCACAATGCGGCCGTCTTCGGTGAAGGCGATCACATGGCCGTAGGATTTGGGAATGGGCCACAAGGCGCGCGGAAGCCGCAGCGTCAGTTGGCGTAAAAAGGGCTGGCCCGCCATCCTGTCCACCACCGGGTTGCGCGGTTTGGCCAGGCCCAGCCAGATTTTGCCGTCGAGGCCGCGCATCAGGTTGTCGGGATAACCGGGCAAATTGTCCAGCAGCACGCGCGCTTGCGCACTGGCTTGCGCCACGTCCAGATCGCTGGCATCGACGGCTATTTTCCAGACACGGTATTTGCCGGTTTCAGCCACAAAAAGGTGGCTGCCATCCTGGCTCAAGGCGACGCCGTTGGCAAAACTCAGGCCTTTGGCCACGATGCGGGTGTTGCCGTTGACGGGGTCATGCTCGAGTATCCGGCCGGTGGCCGACTGCTCCAGAATGTCCAGCACACTGGCTTCAAAGGTACCGCCCCAGATCGCCGGTGCAAAGCGGGTGGAGGCATCGCTGAGGTAGATTTTTCCGTTGCCGGCCACCACCACCGCATCGGCGTAGCGGATGGGATCAGCCCCGACCTTGTCGGCCAGCACGCTGATTTTTTTGTCGGGGCTGATGGACAACAGCCCCTTGAGCGCATCGGCCGCAATCAGCTTTCCGGCAGCGTCAAAATCGAAACCCAGCACCCGACCGCCGGTATGGACAAACACCTCCTGCGCACTGCCATCGGGCTTCATGCGCACAATGTTGCCGCTGGCAAGCGCGGCATACAGCATGCCGTCGCGCGCGAGCACGATGTGTTCCGGGCCTTCCCCGGCGCCCAGCGCAATCATGTTCAGACCCGCGAGTTTGTGGTTCAGTGCATGCGGCCCGGCATAAGCCGGCGCAGGGCCTGGCCGCCAGCTGACGGGCGTGATCGGCACCGGCCAAAAGCTCAGGTAGGCGGCCACGGTGAGCAGCAGCAAGAGCACAGTCCAGACGGCTTTTTTCATCCCACGGACTATAACTTTGAAGCGCGGCCTGCCTGACAGGTCCGCAAATGGCGAGCCAGCTCTGGCGCGACAGGGCAAGATGGCTGTTTTTCAGAAACAGGCAGCCCATGGCACGACCGCTTCCCCGCGCGCTTCATACCCTGACGGGGTCCAACCTGGCCGCGCAATCGGCCGAGCAACTGAGCCTGGCAGCGGTGCCCATCGTCGCGGTGCTGGCGCTGGGCGCCGGACCTGGCGAGATCGGGCTGCTGGCCACGGCCCAGACCCTGCCCTTTTTGCTGCTGTCGATTCCACTGGGCCTGCTGGCCGACCGCACATCGCGGCGCCGCCTGATGCTGTGGTCCGAGCTGCTGCGCGCCCTGGCCCTGACCGGCTTGCTGGCGGCTGTTTTACTGGGCAGCCTGTCGGTCACGCTGCTGGCGGCGCTGGGTTTTCTGGGTGCGGTGGGCACGGTCGGATTCAGCGTCGCAGCACCTGCCCTGGTCCCGGCGCTGGTGCCGCGCGAAGCCCTGGCGCAGGCCAATGGCCGGCTGGAACTGGCGCGCAGCGCTGCGTTTGCCGCCGGACCCGCACTCGGTGGTGCGCTGGTGGCCTGGGCCGGTGCACCGGCGGCTTTTGTGCTGGCCGCCGTGTTGTCGCTGTCGGCACTGGGCTTGCTGCTGCAACTGGTGGAGCCGCCGCGCGCGCCGGCGCCGCCACGCCATCCTTTGCTGGAACTGCAGGACGGGGCGCGCCTGGTCTGGCAGCACCAGCTGCTGCGGCCCATCCTGTTGACGGCTGTGGCCTGGAACATCTCCTGGTTTGTGCTGCAGGCCGCCTATGTGCCTTATGCCGTGCGCTTGCTGGGCCTGAATGCTGCCGCAGTGGGCATGACGCTGGCGGCTTATGGCGTGGGCATGGTGACAGGCGCCCTGCTGGCGCCGCGTGTGGTCGCGCACCTGCCTTTCGGCCGCGCGATCCAGCTCGGACCCGTCGTCTCGGTGCTGGCAGCCCTCACGATGGTCGCCACGCTCGCTGTTCCGTCCGCTGCGCTGGCCGCCGCCGCTTTTTTCCTCTTTGGTGTCGGTCCCATCATCTGGACCATCACCTCCACCACCTTGAGGCAGACGGTCAGCCCCAACGCGATGCTGGGCCGGGTATCGGCGATTTTTCTGGCGGTCAACACCGGCGCCAGACCACTGGGCGCGGCGATGGGCGGCCTGGCAGGTGCCAGCTGGGGCGAACCGGCCTGCCTCGTGCTGGCGCTGGCCGGCTTTGTGGTCCAGGCCGGGGTGATTCTCAGCTCTGCGGTTCGCAGGCTGGAGCGCCTGCCCATGCCGCTTGCTGCGAACTAATAAGTTCCAGGATAAGCCCCACCATCGGCCAGCACGTTCTGCCCCGTCATGTAGCCGGCGTGCACGCTGCACAGAAACGCACAGATCGCGCCGAACTCTTCGGGCGTGCCAAAACGCTGCGCCGGAATGGTTTTGCGGCGGGCGTCCAGCACGGCTTCCAGCGGCTGGCCGGTTTTTTCGGCCGCACCCTTCATCGTGCCCTTGAGCCGGTCAGTGTCAAAAGCACCGGGCAGCAGGTTGTTGATGGTCACGCCCTGCGCTGCCAGTTTGGTGCGCGCCACACCGGCGACAAAACCCGTCAGGCCGCTGCGCGCGCCGTTGGACAGGCCGAGGATGTCAATCGGCGCCTTGACCGAGCTGGAGGTAATGTTGACGATGCGGCCAAAACCACGAGCCGCCATGCCGTCCACCGTCGCCCGGATCAGCTCTATCGGCGTCAGCATGTTGGCATCCACCGCCTTGATCCAGGCCTCCCGGTCCCAGTCGCGGAAGTCGCCCGGCGGCGGTCCGCCGGCGTTGGTGACCACGATGTCAAAATCCCTGCGCACTGCAAACACCGCCGCGCGGCCTTCCACGGTGGTGATGTCTGCTGCAACAAATTGCACCTCAGCCCTTTCTGGACGTGCGCTGTCAGCTATCAATTTTGCAGCAGTTGCCTCCAGCACGCCGGCGCCGCGCGCCACAATCAGCACGTTCACGCCCTCGTGCAGCAAGGCCTGCGCGCAGCCCAGCCCCAAGCCCTTGCTGGCGCCGCAGACCAGCGCCCATTTGCCTGCAATACCCAAATCCATAATAATTTCCGATTCCAGTAAGAAAGTTGCTGCCCATGATACTGAGGAACTTCAACCACTTTCGTGCACTGGGCTATTGCCTGCTGCTGCTCGGCAGCGCCCTGGCCCAGGCGCAAAGTGATGCGGTCCTGCTCAAGCGCGCGACTGAATTGCGCGAAGCACCCGGTGAAAATTCACGCAGCCTGGCAGCGCTGGCCGCGCGCACGCCGCTGGCCCGCTCCGGTGCGCGCCAGGGCGCCTGGATTCAGGTGCGCACGGACCAGGGCGCCAGCGGCTGGGTCCACATGTTTGATGTCGGTTCTGCGGCAACGGCCGAAGCCCCGGGTGCAGGTGCCAATGCGCTGCGCGGCCTGACCAGCTTTTTCAACCGCGGCAGCGCCCAGGGCGGGGCCACCACCGCTACCTCGACCGTGGGTATCCGCGGTCTGGGCGCAGAAGACCTGGCGCGGGCCCAGCCGAACATGGCGGCCGTCGCACAGGCCGACGCACTGCGTCTGGATGCCGACCAGGCCAGGCAGTTTGCCAGCACTGCCGCGTTGGCCAGCCGCACGGTCGAGGCACTGCCGGCGCCGGCAGCCGCGCCCGCTGCCAACCCCGGCATGAACAACAGCAACCAGTAAGCAGGAGCTGCGCATGAATCCCCTCCACCTCACCCGCCGCGCAAGCTCGCTGGCGCTGGCAGCGGCGCTGGCCTGTGCACCGGCCTACAGCCAGGATGCCGGCAAGGCCTTGAACATGCTTGGCAACTTTCTGCGTCAGGCCGCACCTGCCGAAGCGCCAGCACAAGCCGCGCCCGCTTCACCGGCTGGCATGCTGGGCAATTTGCTGGGCGCCAGCCTGGCACCGGCCGGCGGCAACACGGCGAACGCCGGCGACCTGATCGGCTTGCTCTCACAATCCCTGGGGCAGATTGATGAGGCCAGGGAAATCGAGATTGGCCGCCAGCTCGCAGCGGTGCTGCTCGGCAGCAAGCCGCTGCACCCCGACATGGGCTTGCAGCGTTATGTGAACCAGCTCGGGCGCTGGATCAGCCTGGAGTCGGCACGGCCACAATTGCCCTGGACCTTTGCCGTGCTGGACGACCCGGGCTTTAACGCCTTCGCCGCGCCAGGCGGTTATGTGTTTGTGACCAAAGGCCTGGTGGACCGTGTGGCCGATGAGGCCGAGCTGGCAGGCATTCTGGCGCATGAGATCACCCATGTCACCGGCAAACACCACCTGCAGGCGATTGCCAAAACCGCGCGCGCCGGGCTGCTGACACAGGTCGTGGGTTCACAGGTCAAGGGGCAACTGGCAGGCGCGGTGTCGGCGCAGTTTCTGAGCCTGGGGCGCGACCTGTATGCGCGCGGCCTGGACCAGAGTGATGAATTCGACGCGGACCGCAGCGGTGTGGCGCTGGCCGCACGCGCCGGCTTTGACCCTTACGGCCTTGTCGCAGTGCTGCAGCAACTGCGTACCGCCACGCCCGACAACCCGCTGTTTGCCTTGTCCCTCAGTACCCATCCGCCGGCACAACAACGCCTGGACCTGCTCGAGCAGGCCATGGGCAATCGCCTGGACAACCTGTCCGGCCAGCCTGCGATCACGGTGGCGCAGCGCATGGAGCGGCTGGCGGCAGTACCCACGGCCAGCAGTGCGGAGACTGCCGCGGGCACTGCGCCTGCGGGGCGGCGGGGGCCGGTGAAGAAGTAATAGCGGTTTTTTTGCGGCGTTCGGGCTGAGCTTGTTGAAGCCGCCTTTGCGTCCTCTCTTCGTGGTTTGCCAGCAAGCCGGGGGTTGCCCGGCGGCAAGTAACTTTCTTTTGCGTCGCCAAAAGAAAGTCACCAAAGAAAAGGCGACCCGACAGTCTGGGTCCTTCCGCTTCGCTCCAGGCAACCTGCGGTGCTCGGTCAAAGCGGGGTCTCGCTCGAACTCGCTTCGCTCAGACAATCGCTCGCCCTGATCCGCTTTGACCTGTGCTCCTCGGCCCAGCCTAACGGGCGGAGGAACAAATACGGGTTCGGATGCGGGGAGACCTGACGCGCGGAGCGCGTCAGGTCGGACCACGGAACCGTCATGTTTGCACGCGGGTGCAGCTCACGCGACCAAATGAAGTCCCCCTCCATCGCCCAGCGGGGCGAGGGAGGGGTTAGGGGTGGGAGTGGGGAGTTGAAACTACTGTCGAAGGCAAGCCGCAGCCGTAGCGTGACGCAAAAGCCGAACGAATATCACTTGCCCCCGCGGCTGAACACAAAAATACCGGCAATCACCAGCACCGTCCCCGCCGCGACCCACGCGGTGAACGGCTCGCCGAGAATCAGCACCCCCATCAGGATGGTGGACATCGGCCCCACCATGCCGGTTTGCGCGGCCAGGCCCGCACCTATGCGTTCAATCGCCATCATGACCATCAGCACCGGCACGGCTGTACACAAGGTGGCATTGAGCACCGACAGCCAGATCACCTGCGGCGCCACCCAGGCGGCGTCCAGCGGCCGCAGCAGCAGAAACTGCACGATGCAGCACAGGCAGGCCACGCTGGTCGCCAGCCCCACCAGCCGCAGCGCACCCAGGCGTTTGACCATTTCACCGCTGTACACCAGGTACAACGCATAACTGATGGCACTCAGAAACACCAGCAGCGCGCCCCAGGCGGCCTCAGGTCCGAGCAAGGTGATCTCATGGCCGAACACCAGCACCACACCGCCATAACTGACGGCCATCCCGAGCAGCTGCGCGCGCGTGATGCGCCTGCCGTACAGCAGCAGCCCCAGCAGCAGGACCAGCGTGGGGTTGAGGTAGAGAATCAGCCGCTCAAGTGATGCACTGATGTACGCCAGCCCCGCAAAATCCAGAAAACTCGCGAGGTAGTAGCCGGTGAAACCGAGCCAGAGCACGCCCAGCCAGTCCTTGCGGCTCAAGGCCGCCTTGCCGCGGCTGGCCCACCAGGCCATGGTGGCAAAAATCGGCAGCGCAAACAACATGCGGTACATGATCAGCGTGACCGCATCCACGCCGTAGCGGTAGGCGAGCTTGACAATGATCGCCTTGCCGCTGAAGGCAATCGCGCCGACGGTGGCCAGCAGCAATCCGACTGCTATGCTTTTAGGAGCTGCTGGCGCATGTCCAGTCTGGGCTTGGGGCTGGTTTTGCTCTGGGTCCGGGTTCAAGACGGGCTTCAGAAACCCACCGCCTGGCCGTCGCGCCGGCTGTCACTGGCGGCCACATAACCCTCGACTTTCGGGTCACCGGCACGCCAGATGAACTGGCCCGCGCCAAAGTCCTGGTAGGAGTCGTTGATGACTTCCATGCGGTGCCCACGGTCTGCCAGCGCCTGCACGGTCTGCGTATTCATCGCCGCTTCGACGTTGATCTCCAGGCCGGCGTTGTAGCGCCAGCGCGGCGCGTCGCACGCGGCTTGCGGGCTTTGGCTGTAGTCGAGCATGCGCACCAGGGTCTGCATGTGGCCTTGCGGCTGCATGTTGGCCCCCATGACGCCATACGACATCACCGCCTGGCCGTCTTTGGTCAGGAAGGCCGGGATGATGGTGTGAAACGGCCGTTTGCCAGGCGCGACCTGGTTCACCCCCGCCTCCAGGCTGAAAGCATGGCCGCGGTTTTGCAGGCTGATGCCGAACTCCGGCTCCACACAGCCGGAGCCAAAACCCATGTAGTTGCTCTGGATGAAACTGACCATCATGCCGTCTTCGTCGGCGGCACTGAGGTAAATCGTGCCACCCTTGACCGGGTTGCCGGCGCCGAAGTCCTGGGCCTTTTTCATGTCGATCAATTTTGCGCGGGAAGCGAGGTAGGCGTCATCGAGCATTTGATCGACGCTGACCTCCATGGCCGACGGCTCGGCCACATATTTGTACACGTCGGCAAAGGCGAGTTTCATCGCCTCGATCTGCAAGTGCTGTGAATCGACGCCATCGAGCGCCAGACCCGCCACATCAAACTTGTCAAGAATACCGAGCGCAATCAGCGCCGCAATGCCCTGCCCATTCGGCGGAATCTCATGCAGGGTGTAGCCACGGTAATTTTTGCCAATCGGCTTGACCCACTCGGGCCGGTAGGCTTCAAAGTCTTTCGCCGTCAGGCTGCCGCCATGCAGGCTCGAGAATTTTTCAAGGGCCTGCGCAATTTCGCCACCGTAAAACGCCGCGCCCCTGCTTTGGCCAATCGCGCGCAGCGCCCGGCCCGCCGCCTTGAACTGGAACAGCTCGCCCACATTCGGCGCGCGGCCCCAGGGCAAAAAGGACTGTGCAAACCCGGGCTGGGATTGCAGTTCACCCGTTGCCGCCGCCCATTTCTGCTGCACCACAGGCGGCAGCAGATAACCGCGCTCGGCGGCCTCAATCGCCGGCTCCATGAGGTCGGCAAAAGGCAACTTGCCAAAACGTTCGCTCATCGCGACCCAGCCGGCCACCGCGCCCGGCACCGTGACCGAGTCCAGCCCGCGCTTGGGCGGCGTGGCAGCGGCTGCGCCATGTTTGCGCTTGAAGTAGTCCGGTGTCCAGGCCTGCGGCGCGCGGCCCGATGCGTTGAGCCCGTGCAACTCCTTGCCGTCCCAGATCAGTGCAAAAGCGTCACTGCCGAGACCGTTGCTGACAGGTTCGACAATCGTCATGGTGGCTGCCGCTGCAATCGCGGCGTCCACCGCGTTGCCGCCTTTGAGCAACATGCGCAGGCCGGCCTGCGCGCCCAGCGGATGTGAAGTCGAGACGACGTTGCGCGCAAACAGGGGAATGCGGGTCGAGGTGTAGGGGTTGTGGTAATTGAAGTTCATGGGGTTTGTTGAATCGGCTGTACGGCGCGCCGGCCATCAGGCCCGGGCATGGGGCCAACGCTGTCACTCTGCCGTGATCTTGCGCTCGCTGATGATTTTTTTCCACTTGGTATTGTCGGCCCTGACCATGGCGGCAAAAGCCTGCGGCGTGCCGCCTGTGGGCTCGGCGCCCAGGCGCGCAAAGCGCTCTTTCACATCGGCGTCGGCCAGCGCGGCATTGACCGCCTGATTCACCTTGCCGGCGAGGTCGGCAGCCATGCCTTTGGGGCCATAGACACCAAACCAGGTCACGGATTCAAAACCCGGCAGCGTCTCTGACACCGCCGGCAGATCCGGCGCCAGCGCGCTGCGTTTCGGGCTGGTGACCGCCAGAGCGCGTAACTTGCCGTCCTTGACATGCGGCATGCCGGTCACCAGGGAGTCAAACAACACATCAAGTTTGCCGCTGATCAGGTCCGGCATCGCAAGCGCCGTTCCGCGGTAGGGAATGTGCAGGATGAAGGTGTCCGACTGTGCCTTGAAGTATTCGGTCGTCAGATGCACGATGGTGCCGTTGCCGCTGGAGGCGTAGTTCAGGCGCCCCGGATTCTTGCGTGCAAAGTCAATGAATTCGCGCATGCTCCGGGACGGTGACGAATTCGGCACCAGCACAATATTCGGCGAGCTGGCGACGTAGGCAATCGGCGTGAAATCCGCCTCGGCGTTGTAGGGGATTTTCGGGTTGATCGCCGGCCCTATGCTGTGTGTGCTGGAGGTGGCCAGCAGCAGCGTGTAGCCGTCCGGCGCGGCCTTGGAGGCGGCGTCCGCGCCTATGGTCCCGCCGGCGCCGGGCCGGTTGTCGACCACCACGGTCTGGCCGATTTTTTCACCGAGCTTTTGCGACAGCGCACGCGCCAGGATGTCGGTCGCACCACCGGCCGGAAACGGCACAATCATGCGTATGGGCCGCGCCGGGTAAACCGCTGCGGAGGCGGGCGCGGGAGACTGGGCGGCGGCGGGAAGCAGCCCCACAACGGCCAGGCCTGCAGCCATGGCAAAAATGATATGTAGACGTTTCATCTCGCCATTGTGCAACGTTTTATCCCCGGTCACGCGCCATGAACGCCGCCCATCCATGGAAGCAGGTCCTGACTGTTTCACCCAAAAAAAACGGCGCCCCAAGGCGCCGTTTCCCGATTTTTTCCACGCTCAGTCGGCTTCGACAAAAGCCTCTTCACGCTTGTTCTTCACGGCCGGCAGCAAAACGATGACCAGCAGCAAGGCACCCGCCGCCAGCAAACCGGCCGACAGGGGACGCGTGACAAACACGCTCCAGTCGCCGCGCGACAGCAGCAGCGCACGGCGCAGGTTCTCCTCCATCATGGGGCCCAGGATAAAGCCCAGCAGCAGGGGGGCCGGTTCGGCACCCAGCTTGATGAAGAGGTAACCGATCACACCAAAGATGGCCACCATCCAGATGTCCCAGGTGTTGTTGTTGGTCGAATACACACCGATCGCACAAAACAGCACAATCGCGGGGAACAGGTAGCGGTAAGGCACGGTCAGCAGCTTGATCCACATGCCGATCAGCGGCAGGTTCAAAATGATCAGCATCGCATTGCCTATCCACATCGAGGCAATCAGGCCCCAGAACAGCTCGGGGTTGCTGGTCATGACCTGCGGGCCCGGCTGGATGTTGTGGATGGTCATGGCACCCACCATCAGCGCCATCACCGCGTTGGGTGGAATGCCCAGGGTCAGCAGCGGAATGAAAGAAGTCTGCGCGCCGGCGTTGTTGGCAGACTCGGGGCCGGCCACGCCGCGTATGTTGCCCTGGCCAAAAGGCACTTCACCCGGCTTCATCTTCATTTTCTTTTCCAGCGCATAGGCCGCAAAAGCCGCCAGCAGCGCCCCGCCGCCGGGCAGGATGCCCAGCGCTGAGCCCAGAAAAGTACCGCGCAGCACGGCGGGCACCATGTCCTTGAAATCCTGCTTGGTCGGGAACAGTCCGGAAACATTGGCGGTGAAGACTTCCCGCTCGTGCTCGGGCTGAGACAGGTTGCTGATGATCTCGCCGTAGCCAAAAACACCCATGGCAATCACGATAAAACCAATGCCATCGGTCAGCTCCGGAATGTCAAAACTGAAACGGGCCACCCCGGAATTCACGTCCGTCCCCACCAGGCCGAGCAGCAGGCCCAGCACAATCATGGCCACTGCCTTGAGGAGCGACCCCGAAGCCAGCACCACGGCGCCAATCAGGCCCAGAATCATCAGCGAAAAGTACTCAGCGGGTCCGAATTTGAAGGCCAGCTCGGTCAGCGGCGGTGCAAAGGCGGCCAGGATCAGCGTGCCCACACAACCGGCAAAAAAGGACCCCAACCCGGCAGCCGCCAGTGCCGGCCCCGCTCGCCCCTTGCGGGCCATCTGGTAACCGTCAATACAGGTCACGACCGACGATGACTCGCCGGGCAGATTCACCAGAATGGCCGTGGTCGAGCCCCCGTACTGGGCGCCGTAATAGATGCCGGCCAGCATGATCAGCGCCGACACCGGCGGCAGGGCGTAAGTAGCCGGCAACAACATGGCGATGGTGGCAATGGGCCCGATGCCAGGCAGCACACCAATCAGTGTGCCCAGAACACAGCCGGCCAGCGCATAGAGCAGGTTGATTGGCGTGAACGCAACGCTGAAGCCCAGCGACAAATTTGAAATCAGATCCATGTCTTTTCCTTAGCCGGTGATGAAGGAAGGCCACACCGGAAATTGCAGCTTCAGTGCCAGCACAAACGCCAGATAACTTCCGATGGCGAGAACGGTCGCGAGGATCAAGGTGTTTTTCACCTTCCAGCCCGCTTCAGCCATGCTGGCAATAAAGGTCACCGCATAAATCGCAGCAATCAGACCGAAGGCCGGAATCTTCAAGGCCGGGACGCCCGCCAGCAAGACGCCGAATACCACGTTGGCGGCAATGATGTAGAACAGCGGCTTCCAGGCCCATTTGCCGATCTTGTCGCCACCTACGGTTTCAACCACCAGCGCCTTGAAGGTGATGACAGCGCCCAGGACCGCCATCAGCACGCCCAGCATCAGCGGGAAATAACCAGGGCCCATGCGCGCGCCGGTGCCGACGTTGTAGGTTGTCGCCCCCCACGCAAAGGCCAGGCCGACCCCCATGAACATAAGACCGGCAAAAAAGTCCTTCTGACTTTTGATATTCACGGTTCATCTCCTGAAATTGAAATAATTGGATCGCTGAATTGTGCATGGAATTGTCCCTGCACGGCATGTGGCTTTCACTTACGCAGAAAAGCCGAAAAAACAGGCGCATGTCACTGCCGGGACAGTGTTCAGGACAGGGGTGGGGTGGTCGAGAGGATTTCCTCTATGGTGGTCACTCCCTCTGCCACCTTCAGCGCGCCGGCCAGCCGCAGCGGCCGCATGCCGTCGGCCACCGCCTGGCGCCGTAGCGCGTCGATACTGGGTTCCTTGGTGACCTTGTCCTTGAAACCCTCACTGACCGTGAGCAGCTCATACAGGCCCATGCGCCCCATGAAACCGGTCATGCGGCAATCGACACAGCCGACCGGTTTGTAGGGCTGGTAGCCGCCGTTGATCTGCCAGGGCTTGACGATTTCCGCCAGCGCCTCGCGTGAGCTGCCTTCATCTTTCTCGCGGCATTGCGGGCACAGCGTGCGCACCAGCCGCTGCGCCAGCACGCCCAGCAAGGTGGCGTTGATCAGATAGGAAGGCACACCGAGCTCCATCAGGCGCGACACCGCCGAGGGCGCGTCGTTGGTGTGCAAGGTGCTGAAGACCAGGTGTCCGGTCAGCGCGGCCTGCACCGCCATCTCGGCGGTCTGCAGGTCGCGGATTTCACCCACCATGATGATGTCCGGGTCCTGCCGCATCAGCGCGCGCAGGCCTTCGGGGAAATCAAAATCCAGATGTGCCTGCACCTGGGTCTGGTTGAAGGCCGGCTCAATCATCTCGATCGGGTCTTCAATCGTGCTGACGTTGACTTCTTCCGTGGCGATGCGCTTGAGGGTGGAATACAGCGTGGTGGTTTTGCCCGATCCGGTCGGTCCGGTGACCAGCACAATGCCGAAGGGCCGCTTGACCAGCAGCTCCCAGCGCGCCGCGTCGTGCTGCGAAAACCCCAGCGCGTCGAGGTCCTTGACGGTGGTGTCGGGGTCAAAAATCCGCATCACCATTTTTTCGCCGAAGGCTGTCGGCAACGTGGACAGGCGCATCTCGACCTCATCACCGCGCTGGTTGCGGGTCTTGATGCGGCCATCCTGCGGACGGCGCTTTTCAACCACGTCCATGCGCCCCAGCAGCTTGATGCGCGCCGTCATCGCGTTGTGCACCCCCATGGGCAACTGGTACACCGGGTGCAAAATGCCGTCGATGCGAAAACGTATGACGCCCTGGTCGCGCCTGGGCTCCAGGTGGATGTCGCTGGCACGCTGGTCAAACGCATACTGCCAGAGCCAGTCGACCACCTGCACCACACCCTGGTCGTTGGCGTCGAGCTGCTTGTTGGTTTTGCCCAGCTCCACCAGCTGCTCAAAACTGGCCGCACCCTCCCGGCCACCCGACTTCATGGCCGCCTTGACCGACTTGGCCAGCGCAAAAAACTCGGCGGTGTAGCGCGCAATTTCCGAGGGGTTGGCCACCACCAGGCGCACACTGCGTTTGGACTGGCGCTCGACCTCGGACACCCAGTCGGTGATGAAAGGCTCGGAAGTGGCGACCACCACTTCAGCAGCGGAGACCTGCACCGGCAAGACCTTGTGCCGTTCGGCATACACCGCCGACATGCTGTCGGCCACCTTGCCCACATCCACCTTGAGCGGGTCAATCCGCAGATAGGCCAGTCCGGCGCGACCCGCCAGCCACTGCGCAATGGTTTCAATATCCAGCGGCTTGCCGTCGGCCAGCCGGGTCATGCTGACACTGGCCAGCCGCACCAGCGGATGCTGCGCGCTCTGCACCTGCGAGCAACGGGCAATCGTGCGCTGCGCCTCGGCGGCAGAGATCACCCCGTCTTCACTGAGCCATTCCACCAGGCGGCGCCAGTCCAGCGGACCGGACGGCAGGGCTTTGGCCGCCGGCTCAGGCGGTGTTTTGGGGGGCATCGCGGAACGCATGGTCGCACTGTAACTGATCAATCTGCGGCTGCGGCCGCCCGTTGCTCACCACACCGGCTTGAAAAGCCGCAGCCATTTTTTGGCGGGCAGGCCGAAGCGCGACTCAATGACATCGGCTCTTTGCACCAACTCAGTGCGTTCGGGCCGGGTCGGCTCACGCTGCGCTGCCACCACCGTGTTGCCCTCTCGTGTTGGCTTGAAGGCCCAGACCGCTTCCGGTCCGAAGGCCTGGGCTATTTTTTCGAGCGAACGCAGGTAACTGGAGTCGCGGCCAAACAGGTTGACGGTCATCACACCCTCGTCCGTCAACAAGTCCCGGCAATCGGCATAAAACGCTTCGCTGTCCAGCACAGGCGCGGCCGCCTCATGGTCGTACAGGTCCACCTGCAACACGTCGACCTGGCCACGGTGCGCCGGCTGGCGGATTTCCTGCGCCGCGTCGCCCAGAATGACCGTGAGCCGCAAGTCGTCGGCCGGCAGCTTGAACCACAGGCGGCAAGCCGCAATCACCTGCGGGTTGAGCTCCACCGCCGTGGTTTTCATTTTGAGTTTCTTGTGGCAGAACTTGGTCAGCGCGGCCGAGCCCAGACCGAGCTGCATGGCATGGCGCGCAGCCACCACCGACGGTTCCACAAACAGCAGCCAGACCATCATGCGCTGGACGTACTCCAGCTCGATGTCGAAGGGTTTGTCCAGCAGCATCGAGCCCTGGACCCACTCGGTGCCCAGGTGTAAATAGCGGACATCACCCGCATCGGAGAAGTTGACCTCGGGCAAATTTGCCAAGGCGGGGGTGGGGGTGTCTTTGCGGGCCATGGGTTTCAGGTGATCAAGCGGTGTTTTTGAAAGACCTCGCGCCAGGCGGCGAGTTTGCGCTCAAACGACCAGGAGGCGTTCGCCGGGCTGGTGGACGGCAATTTATAAACCGGAAAGCCCAGCAGCGAGGTGTGGCGCGCATGTTTAAAACTCTCGCCGCCGTTGTGGGCGATGGCTTCCAGCGCCGGGCATTGCTGCAGGATGTGTGAAAAATCATTGACCACCTGCTGGCGGATGCGGCTGTCCAGGCTGCCTTCGCGCTCACAGGCTGCATACACATCCCACAGGCCCAGCCCCCTGGCGAGCATCCAGTCGCTACGTTTTTTATAGCTGTCTGCGCTTGTCCCTATTGGGCCATCGGGCCAAATGGCTTGTAATATTTTCCAGAAATGATTTTGCGGGTGGCCGTAATACTGCTGCGCCGCCAGCGATGCCACGCCCGGAAAACTGCCCAGAATCAGCAGCCGTGTCTGGCTGGAAACCAGCGGCGCCAGGCCGGTCAACATGTCAGCAGGCCTTGCAGCCGCGGCAAAGCCACCAGCGAATTGGCCCAGGCCGCATCACACAGCGCCTGGACCGGCATAGCGCGCAGCTGCGCCACCACGGCGGCAATCTGCGGCAGCTGGCCGGGTTCGTTGCGGCCCTGGGCCTGGCCCTGGGCGCGCTGTTCGGCGGTTGTGTACAGCCAGTGGGGTGGCATGTCCGGGGAATCGGTCTCCAGCACCAGCGCAGACAGTGGCAAATCAGCCGCCAGCCGCCGCAGTTGCAGCGCCCGCTCAAAGGTGACCGCCCCGCCAAACCCGAGCTTGAAGCCCAGCTTGACGAATTCTGCCGCTTGCTGAGCGCTGCCATTGAAGGCGTGGGCTATGCCCTGCCAGGACCCTGCGGGAGGCGCCAGCTCACGCAAATGTTTGAGCAGCCGGTCGGCCGAACGGCGCACATGCAGGATCACCGGCAGCCCATGTTGGCGCGCCAGCAGCAACTGCTCGCGGTAAAAAAACTCCTGGCGTTCGCGCAGCGCACTCTGGCTCAGTTCCGGCACAAAAAAGTCGAGCCCGATCTCGCCCACCGCGACCAGACGCGGATCACTTTTCCGCTGCGTCAGTTCGGCGTCCAGCAGCGCCAGATCGCCGTCCCGCGCATCCTTGATACACAGCGGATGTATGCCCAGGGCGTAGCTGTCCCCAAATTCGTGCGCCAGCAGCCGGACCGCCTCAAAGCTGGAGACCGCCACCGCTGGCAACACGCAGTGACGCACCCCCGCAGTTGCAGCCCTGGCCCGCATGCCACTGCGGTCGCCGCCGAACTCCGCGGCGTCCAGGTGGCAATGGGTGTCTATCCAGGAGTGCATGCCCGGATAATGCCTGAAAGCGCTGGGCAATATCCCTGCCTTATCCTGAACAATGTGCAGGGATGCGCGAGACGTGATACCGTGGGTTTTGTCAGTCCAGAAACCAACATTCACAGGTGAAACGGATGCGCAGGCCAGCCCTTTACAGCAGCTCCCGCCGATCTGGCCCGGACCCGGTCAGCCATCCTCCACCTGCCGCCCAGGCGCAACCCGCCGGCACAGTGCCCGCCGCACCGGCCTTTTTCTCATGGTCCAATCCGCGCCTGCTGTGGGCAGCCCTGCTGCTGCTGACGGTGCTGCTGCTTGTCAGCCTGTCGCTGTCCCTTCGGCCCTCGCAGCGCCGCCTGACGCAGGAGGACATCAACGCCGCCGTACTCAAGACCCTGGAGACCACCCAGCTGCCCTCGGCAGCGGCCAAAGCCTATGAGGCGATTCGCCCGTCGGTGGTGCGGGTCACCGGCTACGGTAAAAGCAAGGACGGCAAGGAAGACGTGGAGTACGGGGTCGGCACCGGTGTCGTGATCGTGGACAAGGGCATCATCCTGACCAACCTGCATGTGGTGCAGGGCGCGCAGACCATCAAGGTGGTGTTTTCCGACGGACTGGAATCGACCGCCCACATCACCGGCATGCAGCCTGAAAACGACCTGGCGGTGCTGCAGGCCCACAAGATTCCGGACGACATGATTGCGGCCACCATGCGCTCCACCGGCGACCTCGCGCCCGGCGACCAGGTGGTGGCCGTCGGTTATCCCTTCGGTATCGGGCCCTCCGCTTCGGCCGGTGTGATCTCCGGCCTCAAGCGCACTTTCCGCTCGCCCGAGGGCAAGCAGGACATCCGCAACCTGATCCAGTTTGATGCGGCCGCCAACCCCGGCAATTCGGGCGGCCCGCTGGTCACCATGGACGGCGAAGTGGTCGGCATCGTCACCGCCATCCTGAACCCCAACCAGCAGCGCAGCTTTGTCGGCATCGCCTTCGCCGTGCCGATTGAAAACGCGGCGTCCGCCGTCGGCATGCATCCCTTCTGAAAGACCCTCCCATGCAAACACAGACACCGCCACAAGACCCCCAGACCGCGCAGCTGATGGAGCAGATCCTCTATGAAGTCAAACGTGTGGTGGTCGGGCAGGACCGTTTTCTCGAACGTGTGATGGTCGCCATCCTGGCGCAGGGCCACCTGCTGGTCGAGGGCGTACCCGGCCTGGCCAAAACCCTGACCGTGAAAACGCTGGCCAATACCATCCAGGGCAATTTCAAGCGCATCCAGTTCACGCCCGACCTGGTGCCGGCCGACCTGGTGGGCACCCGCATCTACAACCAGAAAACCGGCGACTTCAGCACCTCGCTGGGGCCGGTTTTCACCAACCTGTTGCTGGCCGACGAAATCAACCGGGCGCCGGCCAAGGTGCAAAGCGCGCTGCTTGAAGTGATGCAGGAGCGTCAGGTCACCATCGCCGGCCAGACCCACAAGGTGCCCGAGCCCTTTCTGGTGATGGCGACGCAGAATCCGATTGAAACCGAAGGCACTTACCCCCTGCCGGAGGCGCAGGTGGACCGCTTCATGATGAAGGTGCTGGTGGACTACCCGACCGATGAAGAAGAGTTTGTGATTGTGCAGCGCGTGATTGGCCCGGCGGTCGCGGTTTCCAGCGTGGCCAGCACCGAACAACTGGCGGCGCTGCAGCGGGAATGCCGGCAGGTTTATGTGGACCCGTCGCTGATCCAGTACGCGGTGCGCCTGGTGTCGGCCACACGCAATCCTGAAAAACACGGACTCAAAGACCTGGCCCGCTTCATCACCTTCGGTGCCAGCCCGCGCGCTTCCATCAACCTGACCGAAGGTGCAAGGGCCCTGGCCATGCTGCGCGGCCGCAGCTACGTGCTGCCGGAAGACATGAGCGACCTCGTGCCCGATGTGCTGCGGCACCGCCTGGTTTTGTCTTATGAAGCCCTGTCCGAAGGGCTCAGCCCCGACATCCTCATCGCGAAAATCATGGCCAAAATCCCCGCACCGGCCAAGCCGCTGGAACACGAGAAGCTGGCCGCCTAGATATGTTGCCCCCACGTTCGCTCACTGCGTGTAGCTCTCTGCACCTTGCAGGCCGCCGCTCGCCGGAGGCTTCGCTTCTGGCGCCTGTCCGAATCTGCGCAGGCAGGTTCGGAGCCGTAGGCACCAGCCCCGAGGGGGCCGCTGCGCCTGCGGCCCGGCAAAGCCGGTTCCGCGGCCCCTGCTTGAATGAATCCAAGCACTGACTGGCCATGAAAAACTGGTTTCGCAAGTCTGCCCAGCCCCAAGCTGCCGAAGTTCCGGCTCGGACACCGGTGCAGCCCGCTACAGGTGCCGAGCAGGTACTGCGCCGCCTGGAATGGACCGTGCTGCGCCGCCTGGACGGCCTGCTGCAGGGCGACTATCGCACCTTGATGCGTGGCACCGGCATGGACCTGGCCGATCTGCGTGAGTACCAGCACCACGACGACGTGCGCCACATCGACTGGAACGTCACCGCGCGGCTGCAGCTGCCGCATGTGCGCGTGTTCACCGAGGACCGCGAGATGGCCAGCTGGTTTTTGCTGGACTTGAGCCCCTCGGTCGATTTTGGCTCCGGCCCGCAGCGCAAAAGCCAGGTCTCGAGCGAATTTGTGGCGGTGCTGGCGCGTATGCTGACACGCCACGGCAACCGCGTCGGCGCCATGTTGTATGGCACCGGTGTCGACACGGTGCTGCCGGCACGCGGAGGCCGGGGCCATGTGCTGCGCCTGCTGCACAGCATGCAGGAACGGCCGGAAATCAAGGGCACGGCGGCCACGCGGCTGGACGATCTTTTGCGCTCCGCCGCCCGCTTTCTGCGCCGCCGCTCCACCGTGTTTGTGGTGTCCGACTTCATCAGCGAGCCGGGCTGGGAGAAAACGCTGGGGCAACTGGCCCAGCGCCATGAAGTGGTGGCCGTGCGCCTGCTCGATCCGCTGGAGCTCGAGCTGCCCGACCTGGGCCTGATACCGATCCGCGACGCAGAAACCGGCGAGCAATTGCTGGTGGACACCCACGACAAGGGCTTCCGGCAGCGTTTCGCGCGCATTGCCGCCCAGCGCGAGGCCGAGCTGCGCCAGTCCTTGACACGCGCGGGGGTCGATACGCTGGAACTGTCCACCGATGGCGACCTGGTCGACGCCATCATGCGTTTTACCGAGCTGCGCAAGCGCCGCGGCCAGGCCTCAGGCGCTGCCGGCAAAGGCCTGCGCAGGCTGCCCGACCATCTCAAGGCAGCCGCCTGAGCACGGCCTGCCCCAAGGAGACCCACCGTGAATTCACCCGTGACCTTCCTCTGGCCCCAGTTTCTCTGGCTCATGCTGGCCCTGCCTTTGCTGGTGGCGCTGTATGTCTGGCTGCTGCGCCGCAAGAAAAAGATGGCGCTGCGTTACGCCAGCCTGTCCATCGTGCGCGAAGCCATGGGCACCGGCAGCAGTATCAGGCGCCACATCCCGCCGCTGCTGTTTTTGCTGGCCATGGCCGCCATGCTGCTGGCGGCGTCGCGGCCTTTTGCCGTCATCACCCTGCCCTCGCAGCAGGAAACCATCATCCTGGCCATGGACGTGTCGGGCAGCATGCGGGCCACCGATGTCCAGCCGAACCGCCTGGTGGCCTCGCAAAATGCGGCCAAGGCTTTTCTGGCGGAGCTGCCGCGCAGCGTCCGGGTGGGGATTGTGGCTTTTGCCGGCACCGCTTCGGTGGTCCAGCCAGCCACCCTGAGCCGCGAAGACCTGGTGGCCGCGATCGATAAATTCCAGCTGCAACGGGCCACGGCGATTGGCAACGCCATCGTGGTGTCGCTGGCCGAGCTGTTTCCGAATGCCGGCATCGATCTGGCCTCGCTGACCTATGGCCGCAACCGCAACAGCGGCGTGGCCATTGATCAGGCACCCAAGGAAGCCAAAAAAGACTTCACACCGGTGGCGCCCGGCTCCTACACCTCGGCCGCCATCATCTTGCTGACCGACGGCCAGCGCACCACCGGCGTGGACTCACTCGAAGCGGCCAAGATGGCCGCCGACCGGGGCGTACGCATCTACACCGTGGGCATAGGCACGGTCGACGGCGAGACCATAGGTTTTGAAGGCTGGTCCATGCGCGTCAGGCTCGACGAGGAAACCCTCAAGGCAATTGCCAACAAGACCCAGGCCGAGTACTACTACGCCGGTACCGCAGCCGATCTGAAGAAGGTTTACGAAACCCTGAGTTCGCGCCTGACGGTAGAGAAAAAAGAGACCGAAATCTCGGGGCTGCTGGCGCTGGCGGCGGCGGTGCTGGCGCTGCTGTCGGCCAGTTTGTCACTGCTGTGGTTTAACCGGATTCTTTGACGAAGGCGCAGGGCCCTGCACCAGACATCCGATAGCGTCCACGCCGTGGGCGCGCAAGAACGGCCCTGTCAGCCCCGGATCTCGCACTTCCCCCACTGGGCGGACATTTTCAGGCAGCGCTCAAACGGATATCGGCCACCGGTTCGAACGGCTATCAGCATGGCTTCGATCTGCTCCGCAGATCTAGTTCCGTGAAAGTAGTCAACCACTTCGCCGTTCACCAGCAAAGCGGCCTGCGGCGATCCTCCACGGCCTGAGCTCGCGTAGTCCAGCTTGTCCTTGTGCGGCTTGACCTCGACGGGAAGGAGCAAGCCTGGCGGTACCGACGATCTGATGACTTTGGGCACATATGAAAATGTGACGCCTTTGAACCCGGCCGACTTCTGCAGCTTGGGCAGCTCTAGCGCCCGCCACGCAACACAGGGAGGACAGTCGGTACCCCCCATCCAGACGAGGTGAATGGCAGGCGGTTCAGCCGCTGGCTGGGCGAGCACGGAGCTTGAACCAGCGCCGGCAAGTAAAAGCAAGCTGCAGAGTGCCGCGACAGATAGTGCATTCAAGCCAGTGGCCCTCCCATCGTTTTATGGGCGACGCATGATGAAGTCAAACTGCGGCATCAACCGTCTTCGGCAATCACTTTTTTCAACTCGGGATCCAGGCGGTCACGCCAACCCCCGATGACTTCTTCGCCGACAATGACTTTTCTGATGATTCCCTTTTTATCCAGGAGCATCCAAGTCGGCGTGCCGCGTAACTTGGGGTAGTCACTCATCCAGTTGTCATTGATCGAGCCCACCAGAAAAGAAATCGGTTTGACGGTCTCAATCAGCGCCTTGGCATTTTCCGGTTTGTCCCGAAAATTGATGGCAATGATGGTGAAGCCTTTGTCCTTGTTGGCCTGGTAGTGTTTTTCGAGGGCCCCCATCTCCTGGCGGCAGCGAGGGCACCAACTCGCCCAGAAGTAAACCAGTGTCGGCCTGCCTTCAACCGTCTTGGGGTCGAAGCGTGTTCCGTCGAACAGGTCTACATGATTGAGCCTTGCCTTCTCCCCAACGGTCTGGGCCTGAACCGGAGACAGCGCCAGCAGGACACACAGAACAAATGCAAGACGATTCCACATTTCAATCTCCCTGATTCAATAAATCCTGTTTCACACAACTGCTTCGAGATAACGCGCTGGCCGCCCTGCCCGATCCGCCTACCAGGCGACCGGCTCAGCCTTCACCAATTCAAGACTGGCACCGCTCCAGGCGTTGGTACCGCCGCGATACCAGATCACATCCGTGTATCCAGCCTCGACCGCGTGCAGTGAGGCGTTATAGGACAACCAGCACTCCGAGCTGACGCAGAGAAAGACGACAGGTCGGGTCTTGTCCCCAGCAGTCAATTTTCCGAGCGCTGCAGCAAACCTGTCTTTTTCCGCGTTGAAAAACTGGCCATCGCCAGCACCATCCATCCAGAAAGCGCCGGGAATCGATCTCCGGTTTTTTGAGCCCAGAACATCAACGACCACCAGGCTCTTGTTTGATTCAAGAAGCGCTTTCAACTCCAGCGTCTTGATCACCCTGGCACCAGGAATGGACGTGGGTGTGGGCGCGTGATAAGGCGCTTTTTTGGGGCTGGCAGCGGTGCCAATACCCCAATCCTTGTCTTCAAAAGAAAAAACCGTGATCGGCTGGGGCAAGGGTGGATAGGGAACCTGTCCGAAACCCAGGACCGGAAAGAGACAGACGAGCACGGCAAGTGTTCGGTACATGGTTTGCTCCGGCGCGGCCCCCGTTGCCTGCTGCGTGCGTACACAATCGCCGACCTAAAATGCTTGCGCCGACGCCCCCTGCTCTGGATGTTACCGTCGGCTACAGGTTTTATCAACCATTACGCCCACTCCGACAAACGCCCCTCAACCAGCCTGAAACGCCGGCCGCAGCGCGCCGCCAGGGTTTCGTCATGTGTCACCATCACAAAGGCCGTGCCGACATCGCGTGCCAGTTGCAGCATCAGCTCAAACACGCCGTCGGCTGTGGAGCGGTCCAGGTTGCCCGTGGGTTCATCGGCCAGCACACAGGCGGGCTGGGTCACCAGCGCACGCGCAATCGCCACACGCTGACGCTCGCCACCCGACAGTTCTGCAGGTCGGTGGTGGATGCGGTCTTTCAGGCCCACACTGGCCAGCATCCTGGTCGCGGTCTGCGCAGCGGCGGCCGGCGTCTGGCGCCGTATCCACAGCGGCATGGCCACATTGTCGAGCGCACTGAACTCGGGCAACAGGTGATGGAACTGGTAGACAAAACCGAGGTGCTGGTTGCGCAAATGACCCTGCTCGGCCGCCGACAGCGACGACAGCAACTGGCCTTTGAGTTCGACCTCGCCGCTGGTCGGCGCGTCCAGGCCCCCCATCAAATGCAGCAAGGTGGATTTGCCCGAGCCCGAGGCGCCGACAATCGCCAGGGTTTCACCGGTCATCACCTGCAGGTCCACGCCATGCAACACGGTCAGGTCGATCGGGCCTTCATGGAAACGTTTGGTCAGGCCCTGGGCTTGTAAAACTATTTCGCTCATGAACATTTCCAAAAGACTTCCAGAAATCCGGTTGTCGGGATGCAGAGTGAGGCGCACGGAGCGCAGGACACCGGAACGTACTCAGGTACGTGAGGATTCCGGGCACCGCGCAACGAAGCTATGCGCCCGAGAATCGGATTTATGGAGGTCTTTTCACTCATAACGCAATGCTTCCGCTGGATTGACCTGGCTGGCGCGCCAGCTCGGATAGATGGTGGCCAGAAAAGCCAGCACCAGCGCAATCACCGCAATCGGCATGATGTCGGCGTACTGCGGGTCGCTGGGCATGCGGCTGATCAGGTAAATGTCCTTGGGCAAAAAATCGGCGTTCAGCAAACGTTCCAGCGCCGGCACCAGCACGTCGATATTGAGCGCAATGCCCAGGCCGAGCAGCAGGCCAGACAGCGTGCCGATGACACCGACCATGGCGCCCTGCACCATGAAAATACCCATGATGCTTTTCGGGCTGGCGCCCAGCGTGCGCAAAATCGCGATGTCGGCGCGTTTGTCGGTCACCGTCATCACCAGGGTGCTGACAAGGTTGAAAGCCGCCACTGCCACGATCAGGGTCAGGATGATGAACATCATGCGTTTTTCGAGCTGCACGGCGGCAAACCAGGTCTTGTTCTGCCGCGTCCAGTCACGGATCAACAGGTCGCCGCTGAGGCTGCGCGACAGTTCTGCCGCCACCTCTCGCGCCTGGTGCAAGTCCTTGAGCTTGATGCGGATGCCGGTCGGTCCTTCGAGCCGGAAAATCCTGGCCGCATCGTCCTGGTGCAGCATCACCAGCGCCGAGTCGTATTCAAAGTGACCGGAATCAAAGGTACCGACCACCGTCATCTGTTTCAGGCGCGGCACCACACCGGCCGGCGTCACCTGGCCGCTGGGGGCAATCAGGGTCACAAGATCACCCTCACGCACGCCCAGCGCGCGCGCCAGCTCGCCGCCCAGCACCACACCAAAATCGCCGGGCACCAGCCTCGGCAAGGCGGTGTCCTTGAGGTCCACCGCCAGGTCGGTCACCTGACCCTCGAGCGCCGGGTCTATGCCGCGCACGATGGTGCCCTTCATGTCTTCGCCGCGCGCCAGCAGGGCTTGCGCCGCAATAAAACTGGCGGCGCCCAGCACATTCGGGTTTTGCCTGATCTCGGCCAGGGTTCTGGCCACATCGGGCAGGGCCGCACCATTGGGCGCAAACACCTCGATGTGCGAAATCACGCCCAGCATGCGGTCGCGCACTTCCTTCTGGAAGCCGTTCATGACACTGAGCACAATGATCAGCGCCGCCACGCCCAGCGCAATGCCCAGCATGGACACACCCGAGATGAAGGAGATAAAACCGTTGCGCCGCGTGGCACGGCCGGCGCGCGTGTAGCGCCAGCCCAGAATCAGTTCGTAGGGAATTTGCATGGGGCAATTGTGGCATCCCGGACAATAGGGTCATGCCTTTGCTGCCGCCCCCGCCCCAACACCATGTGGTGCTGCCTTTTGCCGCCTGCTCGGCCCCCGACTGGTTGCCCGCCATGCAGGCCCTGCCGCCTGCGGCTTGCAGCAACTTCAGGCAGCTGTTGCAGGGCATGAAGCTGATCCACAGCGACAGCGGGGACGAGTATTCGCTCTCGCCGCCACACGAGCGGGTGATGGCACGTGCACTGGACCTGCCGCTGGCCGATGGGCTGATTCCCTGGGCCGCCTGGCAGCAGCTGCAAGCCGGAGGCAAGCCGGGCGCACAGGCCTGGGCGCTCATCACGCCCTGCCACTGGGCCATGGGCAGTGACCACGCCACCCTGACCGACCCGGCTGCGCTGGCTTTGCAGGAAGACGACTCACGCACCCTGCTGGCAGCGATGCAGCCCTATTTTTCGACCGAAGGCATCACCCTGCACTATGCAGAACCCACCCGCTGGCTGGCCGAAGGCGAGGTGTTCAGGACGCTGGCCAGCGCTTCGCTGGACCGCGTGCTGGGCCGCAATGTGAGGCCCTGGCTGCCGGGTACCAGCCAGATTCGCCTGCTGCAAAATGAAATGCAGATGCTGCTTTACACCCATGGCGTCAATGATGCGCGGGCTGCGAAAAGGCAAGCGGGCATCAACTCGTTCTGGATCAGCGGCGCGGGCGCCCTGCCCGACAACTACCAGCCGCAGCCGCCTGCCGACATCACGCTGCCGCGCCGCCTGGCACAGGCGGTTATCAATGAGGACTGGCCCGCTTACGCCCAGGCCTGGTCGGTGCTGGACGCGGACGAAGGCGCACGCCTGCTGGCGCAGCAGCAGCGCGGCGAGACGGTCCGCCTGAGCCTGTGCGGCGAGCGGACGGCATTGAGCTTTGAATCGGCCCGCACCGGCCTCTGGGCCAAAGCCAAAGGCATTTTTTACCCGCAGCCCTTTGTGGACGTGCTAAAGCAGCTATGAAAATAATAGTACGTGAAGTCCCCCCGCGCAGCGCCTGGGCGCTGGAGCAGGCCGGCATTCACCCCTTGCTGGCCCAGCTTTATGCCGCGCGTGGTGTGGTGTCGGCCGACGAACTGGACGACGGCCTGGGCCGGTTGTTGCCGCCCGCGTCCATGAAAGGCACGGCAGAGGCTGCGCTGCTGCTGGCCGACGCCATCACCGCGCAAAGAAAAATCTGCGTGGTGGCCGACTACGACTGTGACGGCGCCACCGCCTGCGCGGTCGCGCTGCGCGGCCTGCGCCTGCTGGGCGCCACGCAGCTCAGCTACATCGTGCCGGACCGCGTGGTGGACGGTTACGGGCTGACCGCGACGATCAGCGAACGCGTCAAGGCCCTGGGGGCCGACATTCTGGTCACCGTGGACAACGGCATTGCCAGCCTGGACGGCGTGGCGCGCGCGCGCGCACTCGGCATGCAGGTGCTGGTGACCGATCACCACCTGCCGGCCTTGCAGGAAGGCGCCATCGTGCTGCCCGATGCCGATGTGATCGTCAATCCCAACCAGCCCGGCTGCGCCTTCGAAAGCAAGGCCATGGCCGGCGTTGGTGTGATGTTTTATGTGTTGCTGGCCCTGCGTGCCGAGTTGCGCACGCGCGGCGTGTTCGATGCGGGCACTCAGCCCAAACTCGATGCCCTGCTGCCCCTGGTCGCGCTTGGCACGGTCGCCGACGTGGTGAAACTCGACGCCAACAACCGCCGCCTGGTGGCGCAAGGCCTCAAACGCATACGCAGCGGCGCCCTGCCGGCCGGGGTGGCGGCGCTGTTCACCGCGGCCGGCCGTGTGGCAGCCGTGGCCACCAGTTTTGACTTTGGTTTTGCCCTGGGCCCGCGCATCAATGCGGCCGGCCGGCTCAGCGACATGACACTGGGCATCGAATGCCTGCTGACCGACGACGCCGGCCGTGCCGACGAACTCGCCAAAACGCTGGACGGCATCAACCGCGAGCGCCGCACGATAGAAGCCGACATGCGCGAGCAAGCCCAGCACGCGGCCGACGCGATGATTGACGAAGACGAAGAACCGCCGCCGGCGATTGCGATTTTTGACCCCGATTTTCACGAAGGTGTGGTCGGGATCGTGGCCTCGCGCATCAAGGACAAACTGCACCGGCCGACCTTTGTGTTTGCCGCCAGCCAGGCGCCTGGCAAGGAACATGAACTCAAGGGCTCGGGCCGCTCGATAGCCGGCTTTCATCTGCGTGATGCGCTGGACCTGGTGGCCAAGCGCCATCCCGGCGTGTTGCTGCGTTTTGGCGGCCACGCCATGGCGGCCGGCTGCACCATCAGCGAAGAACAGTTTGAGGTGTTTGAGCGCGCGCTGCAGCAGGTGGCGCGCGAGTGGCTGGACGCGGCGACCCTGCTGCGCCGGCTCGACACCGACGGCCCGCTGGCGCCGCAGTACCGGCGCGCTGATCTGGTGGACAGGCTGCACAAGGAGGTCTGGGGCCAGGGCTTTGCAGCGCCGACTTTCAGCGAAGAGGTCGAGGTGCTGTCGCAGCGCCTGGTCGGCGAGAAACACCTGGCGCTCAAGCTCAAGCACCAGGGCCAGCCGGTGGACGGCATCTGGTTTGGCCACACCGAGTCCTTGCCGGCGCGCGTCAAACTGGCCTTCCGGCTCGATGCCGATGAATGGCAGGGTGTCAAGCGGGTGCGTTTTCTGGTCGAAGCCGCCGAGCTGTAGTGCTTGTCTGACTGCCGGCGGGTGAGGCTGCCTACAGCCCGTTGTCGCCATCCCTGCAATGCTGTGGTCTCACAAGGCGCACCTGTGGCGCGCCAAATACAACTCAAGAGGACAGCATGAACACCATCATCTATATCGTCGGCCTAGTGGTCATCATCGGCTTCATCCTGTCGTATTTCGGCTTTCGCTGAGATCGGGCCGGGCCGCAAGCCGCTATGCAATCGATAGCGGCTTGCGCTTGCCGCACAAGGGCTGCAGGCCAAAAAACCCTGAAATTCAAGACAACAGGGTGTATTCGCCACCGCGCTCCAGGGCGCGTACATAGGCCGGGCGCGCATGGATGCGCTCCAGGTAATTCATCAGGCGTGGCCGGCTGGCGTCAAGCCCCCCGCGCGCGGCTGCGGCTTCGGCCACAAAACTCAGCTGGATGTCGGCGCCGCTGAATTCGTCGCCGACAAACCATGCGCCTTTTCCCAGCTCGGCTTCCAGATAGTCGAGGTGCTGGCGGATTTGCGGCTCGATAAAACTGCTTTTGGCCTTGCCGCTGATGGCCTTCGCAATCGGTTTGACAAAAAACGGCATCGGCGCTGTTTCGATTTTGTCGAACACCAGCTTGAGCAGCAGCGGCGACATGGCCGAGCCCTCCGCGTAATGCAGCCAGTAGGTGTAACGCAGCTTTTCCGGCGTGCCTGCCGCCGGGCTCAGGCGCCCCGCACCATAACGCTCCACCAGGTAATCAATGATGGCGCCCGATTCAGCCAGCATCAGGTCGCCGTCGGTGATCACCGGCGATTTGCCCAGCGGATGCACCTCGCGCAGCGCAGGCGGCGCCAGCATGGTTTTGGCATCACGCTCGTAGCGCCTGATCTCGTACGCCAGACCCAGCTCTTCCAGCAGCCAGAGGATGCGTTGCGAGCGGGAGTGGTTGAGGTGGTGAACAATGATCATGCCAGGGCCTTGCGGTTCAAGTGAGAGACCACCATGGTAGGTGATTGACAAGGCCGCAGCAGAAGCGGGGCTTCAAGCCTAAAATGAACCAGTGACAGCCAAAAACATACTGAACGCCGACCTGCATTGCCATTCTGTCGTGTCCGACGGCACCCTGACCCCGGAGGCGCTGGCCGAACGCGCCAAAACCAATGGCGTGGAACTCTGGGCCCTGACCGACCACGATGAAATCGGCGGACAGCACCGGGCAGCCGCAGCGGCCCATGCGCAAGGCCTGCACTACCTGACCGGCACCGAAATTTCAGTCACTTTCGCCGGCGAAACCGTGCACATTGTGGGTCTGGGATTTGATCCCGACGACGACGCCATGCGCGACGGCCTGCACACCACCCGGGGCGGCCGCGAACAACGCGCGATGGAGATGGCGGACGGCCTGGCCAAAGTCGGCATCCGGGGCGCTTACGAAGGCGCACTCAAGTTTGTCGGCAACCCGGAGCTGATCTCGCGCACACACTTTGCCCGCTTTCTGGTGGAGTCCGGTGTCTGCAAGGAGACCTCCGAGGTGTTTCGCAAATATTTGACCGAAGGCAAACCCGGTTATGTGCCGCACCGCTGGGCCAATCTGCGCGATGCGGTGAGCTGGATCACCAGCGCCAAAGGTGTGGCCGTGATCGCGCACCCGGGGCGCTACAAATTCAGCACCAATGAAGAATACGCGCTGTTCACCGAATTCAAGTCGCATGGCGGCCAGGCGGTGGAGGTGGTGACCGGCAGCCACACGGTTCAGGAGTATGTGAAGTACGCCGAAACCGCCAAGGAGTTTGGCCTGGCGGCGTCGCGCGGCAGCGACTTCCACAGCCCGGATGAAAGCCACACCGACCTCGGTTCCCTGCCCTTTTTACCGGGCGGCCTGATGCCCGTGTGGGAGCTGCTGGAAGACCGTATCCAGTGAGGCCGCCACCCTCTGTCCTGGCGGGTATTGGACTGGTCCTGGCGGCCGTCGCGTGTTTTGCCGTCTTGGACACCACCACCAAATTTGTCAGCGCCAGTGTGCCCATCCTGATGGCGCTGTGGTTTCGCTACTTCTTCCAGGCCGCCGCCACCACCGCCGTGATGCTGCCGCTACGTGGCCTGAGCGTGTTGCGCACGGCGCATCCCAAATTCCAGTGCCTGCGCGGCCTGCTGCTGCTGCTCAGCAGCCTGTTTGCGTTTTTAAGCCTCAAATACATGCCGGTGGCCGAGTTCACCGCCATCGGTGCCATCGTGCCCCTGGTCATCACCCTGCTGGCGGCCACCGCACTCGGCGAAAAGGTATCGGCCCTGCGCTGGTCACTGGTCATAGGCGGTTTTGCCGGCACCCTGATCATCATTCGCCCTGGCGGCGAGGATTTTGACTGGACCTTGCTGCTGCCCCTGTGCATGGTGGTCACCAACACCGGCTTTCAGGTGCTCACCAGCAAACTCGCCAGGACCGAAGACCCGATCACCATGCACCTGTACACCGGCTGGGTCGGCACCTTGCTGGCCGCGGTCGCCCTGCCCTTCGTCTGGGTCAGCCTGCCTTCATGGTCGCTGTGGGGCTGGCTGATTCTCATGGGCGCGGCGGCCACCATTGGCCACTTCATGCTGATCCTGGCCTATATGCGCACGCCGGCAGCCACACTGACACCGTATCTGTATGCCCAGATCGCCTTTGCCATGCTGGGCGGCTGGGTGGCCTTTGCCCATGTGCCGGATCGCTGGTCCATGGCCGGCGTGGTGCTGATTGCCTTTTGCGGTGCCGTGGGCGCCTGGCTGACTGCGCGTGAAAGCCGCGCCCTGAACCAGTTCAGCGTGCGGCCGGCAGAGTCCTGAGCCCCTTGAGTCTCCTTCCAGATGGCCCAGTTTTTCGACATCCACCCCGACAACCCGCAGTTGCGCCTGCTCCGGCAGGCAGCCGCGCTGCTGACACGCGGGGCGATTGTGGCCGTGCCCACGGATTCAAGCTACGCGCTGGTCTGCCACCTCGACGACAAAACCGCTGCCGACAGCCTGCGCCGCATACGCGGGGTGGACGACAAACACCACCTGACCCTGCTGTGCCGCGACCTCAGCGAGCTGGCCAGCTACGCGCGGGTGGACAACAAACAGTTCCGCCTGCTCAAGGCCGCCACGCCCGGGCCCTACACCTTCATTCTGGAAGCCAGCAAGGAAGTGCCGCGGCGCCTGAGCCACCCGTCGCGCAAAACCATAGGCCTGCGGGTGCCGGCGCACAAAACCCTGCAATGCCTGCTTGAGCTGCATGGCGCGCCGCTGCTGGCCACCACCCTGATCCCACCCGGCCAGACCGAGCCGCTCAACGACGCCGCCGACATCCGCGCGCAGATGGGGCATGAGCTGGCCGCGGTGATAGACGCCGGGGCCTGTCCGCTGGAGCCGACCACCGTGGTGGACCTGACCGCCATGGGCGAAGGCGGCGAGGCGCTGGTGCTGCGTCTGGGGCGCGGCGGGCTGGAGCGCCTCGGGCTTTAGCGTTGGCCTTGCGGCCTTCAGCGCGGCGGCGGCAACACCTCGCCCCACATGCGCCGCCACAGCCACGGCAGCCCGCGCGCCAGGTCAGGGCGCGCACCGAGCTGCTCGGGCGGCTGCAGCGCTTTGAGCGCGCTGTGCCGCTGGGCTACCGCAAAATCAAAGATGTAGCTCGGCTCCTGGCCCATGCGCAGGTCGGCGATGAAAACCCGCCCGCCCTCTTCACGCAGTCTGAAAAAACCCTTGGTAAAGGCGCCCAGACGCTGGACCTGCTGGTTGCCAGCCAGTTCCCCGGCCAGCGCCGCACCGCGCGGAAAGCGGTCGAAATCCACGTCCGGCACCGCGTCAAACAGGGAATAAAACCCTTCGTAATAGTGGTCCCCCGCCACGGCCACCACGCGCCACAACACCGAGTTGAAAGCCGTGGGGGTGACCAGCAGTTGCTGCACCGGGATGGCGCGGGCCGCCAGGGCCTGCGCGGCCACCTGTGTGGCTTGCGCCTGCGCCAGCACGCCCCAGGCCAGGTAGGCGCAGCTCAGCACCAGACCGGCCCAGTTGGCGCGCAGGCCACGCACACTGCCGCGTCCCGCGAGCGCCCAGCCCGCACCCACCAGCAGCGGCAGGGTGTACAGCGGGTCCACAATAAAAACGCTGCCCACGCCATAGGGGTGTGGGGTAAAAGGCAGGCCCAGCTGCGTGCCGTACACCGTCATCGCATCAAGCAGCGGATGCGTGACGAGCGCCAGCCACACGGCCAGCCACCAGCGGCGCCAGATCGCCAGTTGCCCGTGCAGGCGCGCCACGCCAGCGGCCAGAGGCAGCGACACCAGCGTCAGCCAGAACGGTGAATGGCTTTCTGCCCGGTGCAACACCATGTTGGCAATCGCATCACCATGGTCAATGAAGACATCCAGATCGGGCAGCGTTCCGGCCACCGCCCCCCACAGGGCAGACTTCCACACCGCGGTACGCCGGCCCATGACGGCCACACCGACCGCGGCCCCGAGGGCAATTTGAGACAGGGAATCCATGGCGCGTACTTTAGACAAGCGCGCCAGCGGGCGCGGCTGTGGGGGCTTTCATGCGGGCCCCCGGCCCGCGTGCGGGCGCGGGCGCGTGTCTGAGACAATTGGCCCATGGACATTGCCAACCTGATTCAAACCGTCGCCATTTACGCGCTGCCAGTGCTGTTTGCCATCACCGTGCATGAAGCCGCGCACGGTTATGTGGCCCGGCACTTTGGCGACAACACCGCCTGGGTGCTGGGCCGCGTCACCCTGAACCCGGTCAAACACATAGACCCGCTGGGCACCATCGTGATGCCGCTGATGCTGTATTTCGCCACCTCGGGCGCCTTCCTGTTCGGTTATGCCAAGCCGGTGCCGGTGCAGTTCGGCAACTTGCGCAACCCCAAGCGCGACATGATCTGGGTCGCGCTGGCCGGCCCGGGCGCCAACCTGGCCCAGGCCGTCCTTTGGGGCATCGCCTTTTACCTGCTGCAGGGTGCTGCAGTGACGGAGCCGTTTTTCATCAAGATGTGCCAGGCCGGCATTCTGGTCAACATCGTGATGATGGTTTTCAACCTGTTTCCCTTGCCGCCGCTGGACGGCGGCCGCGTGCTGGTGGGCCTGCTGCCCTGGCGCCAGGCCGAGCTGGTATCGCGCATCGAACCCTGGGGCTTTTTTGTGGTGATGGCGCTGGTCATTGCCGGCGTGCTGACCGACTGGTGGATGCGTCCCCTGATGACCTTGTCCTACGCCCTTCTTGAAATTGTATTGACGCCTCTGGCTATGCTGGTCAAATGATGAACACCCCACACGTCGCCGCGCCACAGCGCTTTCTCACCGGCATCACCACCACCGGCACACCGCATCTGGGCAACTATGTCGGCTCGATCCGCCCTTCGGTGGCCGCCAGCACCGGCCCAGGGGCCGAAAGTTTTTATTTTCTGGCCGACTACCACGCCCTCATCAAGTGTGACGAGCCGGCACGCATCCAGCAATCGACTCTGGAAATTGCCGCCAGCTGGCTGGCCGCCGGGCTGGACCCTGAGCGTGTCACCTTCTACCGCCAGTCGGACATCCCGGAAATCCCCGAGCTGACCTGGCTGCTGACCTGCGTGACCGCCAAGGGTGTGCTCAACCGCGCCCACGCCTACAAGGCTTCGGTCGATAAAAATGCCGCCGCCGGCAACGACCCGGATGCCGATGTCAGCGCCGGCCTGTTCATGTACCCGGTGCTGATGGGCGCCGACATCCTGATGTTCAAGGCGCACCATGTACCGGTGGGGCGCGACCAGATCCAGCACATCGAGATGGCGCGCGACATGGCGCAACGCTTCAACCACTTGTACGGCGAGCATTTTGTGCTGCCGCAGGCGCTGATCGAAGAGTCCGTGGCGCTGCTGCCTGGCCTGGATGGCCGCAAGATGAGCAAAAGCTACGACAACACCATCCCGCTGTTCGCGCCGCGCGAGCAACTGAAAAAACTGATTGCGGGCATCGTCACCGACTCGCGCGCGCCCGGCGAGCCCAAAGAAGTTGAGGGCTCAGCCCTGTTCCAGATTTACCAGGCCTTTGCCAGTGAACAGGAAACCACCGGGCTGCGCAAGGCCTACGCCGAGGGCATTGGCTGGGGCGACGCCAAACAGCTGCTGTTTGAACGCATAGACCAGGAAGTCGCGCCCATGCGCACGCGCTACCAGGCCCTGCTGCAGGACCCCGCCACGCTGGAGGCCGTTTTGCTGGCAGGCGCCGGAAAAGCCCGCGAGCTGGCCATGCCCTTCATGCGCGAGTTGCGCCAGGCGGTCGGGCTGCGCCCGCTGGCGTCCAGCGCGGCGCCGTTTGCCGCACAAAAATCCGCCAAAACCGCTGTGCCGCTTTTCAAGCAGTACCGCGAAGCCGACGGCAGGTTTCACTTCAAACTGCTGGACGCACAAGGCCGGCCCCTGCTGCAAAGCCTGGGCTTTGACTCCCCGCGCGACGCAGCCCAGGCCGTCAAGCTGCTGCAGACCCAGGGGGCGGCGGCGCTGCCAGGGCTGCAGTCCAGGCTGGAGCCGGTGCCTGCTGAAAACAGCCGGGCGCTGGCTTCTGCCTTGCAGCAATTGGCCGGGAGCGGCTCAGACACTGTTTCGTAAAATCCACAGTCGGCACTATCAAACGGCCACAGGACATTTTTTGACATACAGAAATGTGGAATATTTCCGCATTCAGCGTTTATAGTGGAGCCGTTGACTTGACAGGCAGCGGATGGATTTCACGACTGCGACCGGATAAAACCTCTACCTCTCACAGCCCATGCGCATTTTTGTCATCGACGACCACCCCCTGATGCGCGAAGCCGTGGTGTTACTGATTCGCCGCCTGCACACCAAAGCCACCGTGACCGAACTGGACCGGCTCGCGGCCATCGCCGGCGCTGTCGAGCGCGATGGCATGCCCGATGTGATTTGCCTGGACCTCAAATTGCCGGACACCCATGGTGTCTCCGGTGTGCGCGAGCTGCGCCAGCAGTTTCCGGATGTGCCGATTGTGGTTCTCTCAGCCGCCCCGGCGGAGGATTTCCGCGAGTTGTCGCTCGAAGCCGGAGCCGATGTGTACATTGAAAAATCAGCCGGCGCCACCGAGATATCGCGTGTTCTGAAAAGTTTTCTCGACGACAGCTCCGACCCCGAGGCCTTCACCGATCCCGAAAAGCTGTCGAAACGCCAGAAGCAGCTGCTGGTCATGCTGGACAAGGGCATGAGCAACCGCGACATCGCCACCGAGCTGCAAATCAGCGAACACACGGTCAAAGTGCATTTGTGGCGGCTGTTTCGCCGCCTCAATGTCAAGAGCCGGTCGCAGGCCAGCCATCTGGCGCGCACCCAGGGGCTGCTTTAAGCCGCGTCGTCCTGCATATTGAGCGAACCGGCCCAGCCCTCGTGCGGCTCCAGGTCGATGCGGAACACGGTGCCGCGCCCCGGCCGTGAAGCCATGCGCACATGGTGCTTGAGGGTGTCGCACAGCCGCGTGACGATCGACAAGCCGAGCCCGAAACCTTCTTCGGTGCCGTTGTGCATGCTCACGCGGTAAAACTCCTGGAATATCGCCTGCTGGTGCTCCGGTGCCACGCCCACCCCGGTGTCCCACACTTCGATGCGCGGTCCGCGTGGCCCCTTGCGCACTGCCAGCAACACGCCGCCCTGTTCGGTGTGCCGCACCGCATTCGACAGCAGGTTGCCAAGCAGCCGTTTCAGCAACACCGGGTCTGACATGGCCTGCGCATCCACCACATGGGTACGCAGCAGCAACCCTTTGTGCCGGGCGATAGGCGCGTACTGCAGCTCCAGCTCAGACACCAGCGCAGGCAGGTTCACCGATTGCCAGTTCACCGTGACCGCATTGGCGTCCAGCCGCGCCAGGTCAAAAAGGCAGTCAAACAACTCGTTGACCGCCTGCGTGGACTGCATGATTTTGGGTGCAATCTGCGCCACGCGTTCGGGCTCGGCGCACAACCAGTCGGCGTACAGGCTCAGCGCATGCACCGGCTGGCGCAAATCGTGCGCAGCGCTGGCAATGAAGCGGTTTTTGGTTTGCACTGCATCCAGCGCAATACGGGTTTTTTCCGTCAGCGAGGCAATCAGCGCGGTGTTGGCAAACTGCAGCTCCAGGGTTTTGCGCTGCCCCCGGTGAAAACGCTTGCCCGCCGAACGGATGGCGCCCCAGTAGATCAGTACCAGCAGCACCAGCGCATAGGTGGTGGCGGTGCCCATGAACGGCTGCTCCAGCGCCACGCTCCAGGCCACAGCGGCCAGCGTGCTGTAGGCCAGCCCGTTGACATAACCCATAAAACAACGCAGTGACGCCGAAAAAGCACCCACGGAAAAACCCGCCATGCCCGCCAGCACCAACAGGCAAATAAACTGGTCGTACACCGGGGCTTTGCGGAAATGCAGAAACATCGAGGCGCCCCATATCACGGCGCTCAGCGTCCAGGTCCAGCTGTAGCGCGACATGAAGACCTTGAGCTGCGCGCCGCTGGCACTGGCGTAGTCCCGGTGGTACAGGTTCACCACCCGGTAACGCGCCAGCGCCGTCAGCACCGCCGCAAAAGCCCAGAAAAACAAGGCTGTGTTGTTGACATCGTTGTAGAGAATCAGCACAAAAACCGGAATCACCAGCATGACCGAATGCAGCGCCGACCTGGCGTAACGCATGAGCTGGCGCGTCAGTTTGGCCTCGACCCACTCATCACGCGCAAGCACATCCGTCCCAGCGTCCCGGCTGTCATCGTTCCAATGCGTGGAGGCAGACATCGTGCCGGCCTCAGCGATCCCAGCCGGGGGGCTGCTCCTGCCCACGCGCGCGCCTGGCCAGCGCTTCGGCACGCTCCTGGGCCATCTGCGCTTCGAGCTGCTGGCGCCCGTGCTTGATCACGGCAATCACCTTGGCACGGTCTTTGTGGTGCGGGTACATCTGCTCGAACAGCGCGATGTTGTGCCGGCGAAAACGCATGGCGTGGCTGCGCGCCTCGTGCGGCGGGTAACCCAGCACCTCCAGCACGGTGCGTGCGCTGCGCAGGCTGGCCTCAAACACTTCACGCTCAACCCGCGTCACGCCCCGGTCGCGCAGCGCGTTCCAGTGCGACACATCACGCGCGCGTGCCACCAGCTCAAGCTGCGGAAAATGCTCGCGCGCCAGATCCACGATGGCCAGGGACTGCTCGGTGTCGTCCACAGCAACCACCAGCACTCTGGCGCTGGCGGCACCGGCGGTGCGCAGCAGGTCCAGCCGCGTCGCGTCGCCGTAAAACACCTTGTAGCCAAAAGAGCGCGCCGCTTCGATCATGTCGGCATCATGGTCCAGCACGGTAGCGGCCAGGCCCTGCGCATTGAGCATGCGGCCTATGATCTGACCGTAACGCCCGAAGCCGGCAATGATGATGGGCGCCTGCTGAGGCTCGCTGATCTCGTCGAGCTGCGGCGTGTTGCAGTTGGCCCAGCGCGGCAGCAGAAACTTGTCGATGGCCACCAGCAGCAGCGGGCTGAGCAACATGGAAATCGCCACCGCGCCTATCAGCAGCGAGGCGGTTTCTGCGGAAAACACCCGGGCACCGGCCGCCGCCTGAAACACCACAAACGCAAACTCGCCGCCCTGCGCCAGCAGCAGCGTGAAGACCGGTCGCTCCTGCAGCGGCACGCCCATCATTTTGGCGAGGCGCCAGATCAGCACCCCCTTCAGGGCCAGGAAGGCCAGCACAATCAGCGCCATCTGGCCCGGCGATTGGAGCAACACGCCGAAATCAATGCTCATGCCCACCGCGATGAAAAACAGGCCCAGCAGCAGCCCCTTGAAAGGCTCGATGTCGGTTTCCAGCTCGCGCCGGTATTCACTTTCGGCCAGCAGCACACCCGCCAGGAAGGCCCCCAGCGCCATCGACAGGCCCACCAGTTGCATCAATGCCGCGATCGCCACCACCAGCAGCAGCGAGGCTGCGGTAAAAATCTCCGGCGTTTTGCTTTTGGCAATCCAGCGCAGCAGCGGCCGTATCAGCAGCCGCCCACCGAGGATGATGCCGCCTATCACAGCGATGATCTTGAGCCCCTCCAGCCAGGCGCTGGGTGCAGCCGCACCCGCGTCCGGCAGGGCGATCACGCCCAGCAGCGGCAGCAAGGCCAGGATGGGGATGGCGGCCACATCCTGGAACAGCAAAATGGAAAAACCCGACTGGCCACTGGGGGTGGGCAGCAGGTTGCGCTCGCCCATCACCTGCAGGGAAATCGCGGTGGACGACAGCGCAAGCCCAAGCGCGGCAACCAGGCTGACCTTCCAGCCCACACCGGCAAGCATGCCGGCCGCATACAGCAGCGCGGTGCAACCGAGCACCTGGGCGCTGCCCCAGCCAAAAATCGGCCGGCGCAAGCTCCACAGGCGGCGCGGCTCCAACTCCAGCCCCACCAGAAAAAGCATGAGCACCACGCCGAACTCGGCGAAATGCAGGATGTCCTCGACATTGCTGACCAGGCCCAGACCCCAGGGACCAATCGCAATGCCGGCGGCCAGATAACCAATGATGGCGCCCAGGCCCAGGGCGCGCGACAGCGGCACGACGATGACGGCCGCACTGAGGTAAATCAGGCTGTTGATCAGCCAGGCAGGGGCATGTTCCATGGCTAAAGCCCCACACTTGCGGCTGGCGCCGCGGTGCTGCCCCCCGAGGGGGCCCTCACGCCTTGGGGCGGCCCGGCGTCGCTCGACTCCCCGGGCCGGTCGGTGGCCGGCACGTCACAGGCCGGGCAGGCATCGAGCTCTGCCAGCTCGGGCCAGGCCGGGTAACTGCTGAGCCGCTCTGCAAACACCGCCACATGCTCGGCCACCTCCTGCTCCGACGCACGGTGTGCGCCGTGCAACAGCAAGGGCGGCAAAAAACGCATGCCGCACAAGGCCGCCGTCTGTTCATACGGCGGCAGGAAGGCATCAAAGAAATACCGGTTGTAGCTTTGCGGGTGGTAAGAGCTCTCCGGCCCGCCGGTGGTCGCCACCAGCCAGAGATCTTTGCCCTGCAAGGCGCTGCCCCCCACTCCGTAAGCCCAGCCGTGGGCCAGCACCTCGTCCAGCCACAACTTGAGCAGCGCCGGCATCGAGTACCACTGCACCGGGTGCAGCAACACGATCAGGCTGGCCGCCGCCGCCCTGGCCTGCTCCACCGGCACGTCGATGTCGTAGTCCGGATAGCTGGCATACAGGTCACAGACCGTCACACCCGGCAAGGCCTGTGCCGCCGCCAGCAAGCGGCGGTTGACCCGCGACTCGCGCCAGTTGGGATGCGCGGCCAGCAGGTAAACCGAGGGGTCCGTGGGCGGGGTTGGCAAATCGGGCATGCCGATACGATAGCGCAAAGCGAGCCGGCCCTGAAGCTTGCGGCCCCGGGCACCCAAAAGCCCTTGGTTGTCACCCTGACTTCAGCACCGCATGGACCAGGCCCGTAGCCGGCAAAAAGCGCCGAGACCTGTCATGCTGGCTCCCTGCTCGCAGGCCGGACGCTGCTCTGGGTCTATGCCGAGGCGGGTTCGGCCACGGCTGGGCCATCAGCAACGAATCCCGCGCGTGGGGCGCCATGGGTGACGTCTCCGGCAAATCCGCCATGCTGGACCGGATAGCCAGCGACATGACAGCCAGCCTGGGCATCACCGTGTCTGCGGAGAAAGCGTTTACGCGCTGGGGTTTCAAGCGCAAACTGCAGGAGCTGGTGCGGGGAAACACCCGCAAAATGCAGCAGCCCGGCTCTGCACATCAGCGCAAAAAACCGGCCACACCATAAAAAAAGCCCCGGCTTGGGGCTTTCAGTGTCTTGTCGGCGTTTTTGTCACAGCCCTTGCGAGGTGATGTGAAGCCGGTTGGCGGAGAGGGTGGGAGCCAGAAAATCTTTGGCAAGTGGCATGGATGCTACAGATCGGCCATTCCGCCGATTTTGATACCCCTATTTCTACCCCGTTAGAACGTTAGTCCGTATCGGTCCATTGACGTCCGACGGCTCCAACCTCCAGTTCCCCGGCCAGCACTCCCCACTGACCGGATCCTCGTACCCAGATGAACTTAGCTGAACGTCGCTGACCCTCTCGTCACGATCAATCAGGAACGGGACGTACATCTCAGGTATCTCGTGGTCATCAACCCAGCCCCATACATCGGCTTCTGAACGTCTGAAGACCTTGGCAACTTGCCCTACCCCACCGTGCTCGTCCAGCTTTTGCCAGACCGCATTTTGCTCATGAATGAAGCGGAGCTTGCCCGTCACGGGGTTCCGCTCGACGTATTCCGCCCCGATTTTGTCCTGGAGCAACTCCAGCGTAAAGACGGTGCTCATGCCGAACCACGCAGCTTCTCGACTGCAACACCAGACAGCTCAGCCAGTTGCCTGGCTTTGACGATGTTGGGGACTCGGCCAGCCTTGACCCACTTGTGGACACAGCCGTTGGATACGCCGAGGTGATTTGATGTGAAGGTTGGACCGCCGACGATGGTGACGGCTTTTCTTACTTGATTTTCTATGAAGAACATGTGCTTTTTCCTTTTCGTTTTGCATGTTCATCAAGGCAATTCGGAGACTACCTGATGTCTCCTATTTTAGTTCGGCAGCAACAAACTTTTAGCCAAATACACCAGGAACTGCAGCTGTAATACTAGACGTTGTCGGGAAAGCGTTTAAATCAAAGAGGGGCTATGAATCAGAAATTGAAACTCGGGCAGCTATTTACCACTCAAGAGCTTGACGCCCTGACAGCGGGTGGTCAGGACTTCATCAGAACAAAAAACAATCTCGTTAAAGGTCTTGCGCTTAAGACCAGCCTCAATCCAGATGCTCCAAGCATTGTTGTTGTGGGAAAAGGGGATCGACGACAAAAGCGCGCAAAACTGCTCGTCGACAGTGAGCAACCGGTACCGACTTTCGTAAAAATCGAAGTGAACCGCTGGGAATTTCGTGGAAATTATTTGGCAACAGACTTCCGCAAGGACTCCTCAACAATAAAAAGATTCGGCAGTACCAGAAAACCAGGAAGCGTTGCCGGAATTCTGTTCCTTGAATCACCCAGTGGAGACAAGTTCGCCGCGAAAAGAGAACAAACGAGGATCCGGAATGGCGGCTTCCCTGATGCCAAGACCCGTAAGTTAATCGAGGTCGCAGCAGTGAACTTCGTTAAAAAAGACTACGAGAAGATGGGCTATGAGGTTGCCGACCATCAAGCTCTAAATCGGGGTTATGACCTATTGGCCACTAAATCAAGGAGACAGTTGAAGCTGGAGGTTAAGGGGACCACCAGCGAGAACCCCCGGTTCTTTTTATCCCGAAATGAAAGACGCTGCAGTCGGATTCACGATGATTGGCGTCTAGTTGTGGTTACACGAGCGCGCACGAAACCCCAATCTCGCACATTTACCGCCGCTGCCATGGAGCGTTTCTTCAATTTTTCAGCGCTAACTTGGGAATGCACCCTACCGGTCAAGTGAGGACGGTTCTGTGGACTAAGTTTTACCAAAGGCCCAGAACGCCAGACCAGTCAAAGGGAAGGCCAGGAAAAAGCCTAGGTAAGGATCGCCGACCAGCAACTGCCGTCGGAGCACCAACAGCCTAGATTCGTGGATATTGACCACGCTCATATCAATGTGCGAGGATCAAATTTTTGCCATCCATACCAACCAAATACCTATGGTTTCTCAAACAACAACCGCAAAATCCGAGCTTGAGGAGGAATTTACGCAGGCTCTAATCGAGGGCTACAGGCAAGTTGGGGAAAAGACCGGCTATTGGGCGCGTCGATATCTTGGAGCGTTAAAAAGAAAAGGTGGACTAGCAACCGCCAGGGACATGATCAAGCCCAGAAATCAGCAGCAGAGGTCAGGCCTTGACAAGCTTATCGAGGCGGGGGAGGAAGGACTCACAATCGAAGCGGCAATGTTGGGCCGCTTCAAATCACTATTTACGGCAGAAGAGCTAGCTATCGCAGCCGAAAGGCTAGGCAAGTTTGGGGAAGCTGCCCTCGCATACAAAGCATCGAAAGAAAATCTTTTCCCCGATGAACTAGCACCGGGCTCATATCCAGAAGGGGTTAAAAAAACTGTCAGGGTAAACGCATACGAGCGCAGTCAAAAAGCTCGCAATGACTGCGTTAAACACCACGGCTATAGATGTACGGCTTGCCAAGTGCTTCTCGCAGACATCTACGGAGATCTTGCGAAAAGCTTCATCCATGTCCACCACTTGACGCCACTTTACACAATTGATGAGGCATACAGGGTAAATGGAGTGAACGATCTACGTCCCGTATGCCCAAACTGCCATGCAATGCTCCATCGAAAGTCTGAGGTCGTTTTGACCATTGATCAGCTTAGAGAGATTATTAGCACGCAGCGAAAACAACTCAAGTAAGAGAGCTGTCCGAGGTGTACCTAGTGGGCTATGTCCAATTCAAGCAGCTTCGCCGACGCCTCTTTCTTACCCATCTTCCTGAGCGCAGCAATGGCAGGCATTTGACTAGCTCTCGGGCGGGTCGTGCCCTGCTCCCACTTGTAGACCGACTGCCCAGAACAGCCCAGAAGCATCCCAGCCTCAGCCGCAGACAGCCCCAGCCGCTTGCGTTGAGTGGCCAAACCTTTGGCACTGAACCTGACAACTGATCCAGCCTCTTCAGGGGTAACAACTGGCCCCTTCTTAGGCGAACCCTTGCCCAACTTCGCCACGACACGCTCCAGGTCAGCAACTCGACGCTTTAAAGCAGCGATGTCTGAGCGATATGCAGCCGAGGACTTCTTCAGGGATTGAAGCTCGGAGCGAACTTCTTTGCGGGAAACACGAGTGATCTCGGACTTGAGGATGGTGGCGATGTTCATAGTAGGCGTGGATTCTGAACTAAAAATTGGCGACTTTCTACCCGTCGTTTGCAAAAATGCTGGGTCAAGCTTCAGTCGAATTGCACATCGCCGTCCATTTACGTGTACAACCTGCCTCGGAATTAGATTTTTTAAACCGAACCGTCCTGAAAGCATTGACCAATGGGAAATACGTGTGTCTGTGCCGACCCCACGCCCGAAAGAGATCCTCCACCGGGACTTTCGCCAGATGAACGTCAGTACTATCGAGACAAACTCCGCAGTGCACGGTACGCGGCATTGGCGAATTCTGAAGGCTTCTTGTCAATTTGCTTTGTTCTGGAAGACCTGGGTATTCGCTTATTAGGAATCCAAAAAAGCATCGGCGGATACCAGCAAGCAATCACCCACCTCGTATCTAAGAAAAATAGAAAAGTCGCAGTTGGACAGCAACACCTTTTTAGTCCCTTTTCCGTCTTGTACGAGACTGTCAGAAACGGACGCAACGATGCAATGCACACTGGCTCTTATGCCAGACACGTCACTGTCAGAGCCATAGAACTATGCGTATTATTGGAGGATTCTCTTATGTCGAGCGCAGATTTTCTTGATAAACCTGTTTTGAACTACATGGTTAGAGAGCCGACAATTCTGGATGAGTTACAGCCGGTGGCTAGGGCGAGACAACTGATGCTCACTCACTCATTCTCAAACATACCAGTCTTCACCAGTGGTTCTTGGCAGTTGCTGTCTGACATCTCGCTAAGCAAATACTTGGCAAACAGCAGCGTATCCAGAGAACTCTTGCTTGGTTATTCAATAAAAGAAGCGTTCAACTTGCCTGAGGGGCGACTAAAACTTCAGGAAGTCACTGCGAGGGACCGGAAGACCAAGGTCGGTGACTTACTAAATCAGAGTGCCGACAATGCCTCCCTGTGGGTCATAGCAGAAGGGCCCAACATCCTGGGCATCATTACTCCCTTTGAACTGATGTAATTTCAAGCAACTACTTGACGTTACGAATTCGGCGAAACCGATGCATCACAGTGATGACTTTGTCACCGTCCCCCACCAGCGGCACGGTTCTGTTTATCGAGTCGCGATACTTCTTCCACAGCGTTTCAGGCACATCATTCTGAAGCTCTAGGAGATCACGCTTCTTCAAACGCACCATTCGACTGTGGCGATTGGCTTTCATTTCCTCCCCGTAACCAAGCACTAATGCAATGGCATCGTTTGAAATCCCTCGTCGCTGCTCCTGGACTCTTGCGTGCTTTGTAGTTCTCATTTTTTAGCTCCTTTTTTTGTGAAGGCCTCTTTATCCAGTTGATCAAAATCGAGCCCAGAGAGGACTTCGTCCATCTCGGTCATCCAGTCAATGTTGGCTTCGGTACCTGGCACATGAATGTCGGGCAGATAGCAGCTAAATCCATGAAACTGTTCCGGCAGATACATTGTGTAAAGGCCCTCCTCGTAGCGCTCTTGCACAGCTTCCCGAAGATATAAAAATGGATCATTCATTACCTCGCTTAGCACTCGAAGCGGGCTTACAGATATTGGCGGGAGTACTGCGTTAAAGGTGCTGGAGTTACAGTACTCGGGCAACTCAAAGTACCTAAGAAAGTTGTCTGTACTGCGGAGACAAATTAGCAGATAGTTGAAGAACGAATCCCGAACCATGTTGCTGTTTTCAACCGCTTCATCTAGGCGGTCGGCTACTTCACGATCAATGACAATGTTCACGGGCGTTGTACCCATCCTCTTCAAACACCCTGCCACATAGCGTTTGGCAAACGGACTCATCTTTTTGTCTTTGAGTTCTGCCAACAGGTATCCAACCTCAACACTCACTATTTGATTGAGGAACGCATCACGTTTCAGAAAACGATCCCTCATGTCTCGCTCAAAGTTCTTGAGCAAGCCAGTCTGAATCTTGACGGTAATTTTTCTTTCGTTCACACAAACCCTTTTTTTTGAGGTGAACGAAGGATAAATTGGGGTTGCCTTCTTGTAAAGAATAATGAGTAAAGATTTTTGGAGGACTTTTACCGAGACAGATTGGTTTAAGTCCATCCTTTAACCCAATACCCTATCCAAGATTAAGGCGACGACCATCCACTTGAGTAAACCCGAGTGAATGGCCCACCAAACCAGCAGCACGACAGCCAGCAAAGCCAATTGCGTCACAGTCATCCCCCTGCCCCGTTAAGTTGTGCCGCTTTTTTGTTCAGTTTGTCAGCCAGGCCCACCTTGACGCCAGTAACTACTGGAATGCCTGCAGACCCGTCGCCAGTAACCTCGGGGAAGAACTCTTCCACCACGGATGCCCTGTCCTCTTCCGACTCCTCAAACACGCCATTGGCGAAGCCCTGCCTTGCAGCTTCGTCCAACCCGGCTTGATCGAAGCCTGAACCCTTGCGTTGGTCGTCCTCAGCCTTAGCCGCGACAATAGCTTCAGCCAGGGTCATTCCCGTTCGAACAGTCAAATCCACGTAGTAGATTGGTGCCCGATGCGACTGAACCGTGGACTTGCCCCTGAGACGCAGCTCCAGAGGCAACGTAGATAGGTGACCGCCAGAAACCGCATGGAAGTATTTCAGCCTGGAAGACAGGGTCCGGATCGAATTGAACCCAGTGGTTCGGAACACAAAGCTACCCAGTTCGTCTTCATCCCCGATACGCACATTCAAACGGCCATACGGCTTGCAATAACCGGCCCTGCCAACCTCGCAGTCGTCGGGTGAGGGGCACGGTAGTCTTTCCATCCCGGACACCGTAGAACGCCTGCAAGTTTCCCCGTCGCCTACACACAGCGGCCGACCAGTTTGCCGGTCAAACATGGTGTAGTTGGCCCGAAGACTCAGGTCAGGGTCATTGAACAACAGCCTGACCGGGATGCTTCGCAATTTGGCCTCGGGCGTTTGGCGCAAAGTCTGGTCAACCGGATGATTCACCCAGCCGTCCCTGTTCTGAACCTGGCTGGTGACAGTGAACTCGTCGTCCTTTTCAGGCAGACGCATTCCGTTCTTTTCAACCATTTTTCCTATCGAGATACGACCGATTACCGGTGGCGTTAAAGCCAGTCCTTTAAGCATGATTTTTCCTTATTCAATGAGACATGCCTACCCCCTCCAATCCGCTACGGGGGCAGGCCAACAGACAAGCCCCAGCGGAATGGGGCACGGTTTTACACGTTCACAAGAAATCGCCTTGAGCCAGGCTTGACCAAGGGAAAGCTCTGCAACAACTCGGGCTGCTCTTTCAGAAGTCTTTCAACGTCCAGTCCAGAACCGTCTTTGCTGCGCTTCCAGGTCACGTCACCCATCTCGAACAGCACCTTGGTTGCATCGCCCATGCGTTGCTGAATGCGTTGCTTGAGCTGGGCTTCAAGCTCTGTTTGAGTGGCAAGTGACTGCCTGATCGAGATGAGGTCTGAGAACACTGCCGACATTTCCAGATCCTCCGACAAGTCCAGGCACTGACCGCTGTCCTTGGGATAGAGGCATCTCAAGGCGACATCGGCTGAGTCCGAGCCATCGGCTGGGGGCTGCCGGTCAAACTCAACGTATCGCCAGAACTGACGTTCCAGTTCGATCAGCTTGGCGATCATTCCCTCGTCCCGCTCGATCCGGTGCACCTGCAGCTCCTGCCCACAGATCAGGACCGCCACGTCAGCCGCTTGTTTGCCGGTAACAGCCAACTGGTGCATCACCTGGAGCTGGATGTATTCAGGTACGCCCTCCTTCCACAGCCTGGCTCCGTTTAAGCCAGCGGTCTTGCATTCCAGGATCTGGACATCTGGGGCGCCTATGACCTCACGGTCTATGTTGGCCAGCATCCAGCTTTCCTTGGCGTGCTGGAGAACGGCATTGATCCGCCTGACTTTGTTTCCGGTCCGCTTGGTGTAATGAGCCGCCACGATGGGCTCCAGCAAGGTCCCCCAGTACATCGGACTGGTTTCGTCGTTCGGATCAGTCTTGGGCAGGTTTTCATCCCGTCCGGTTTTCTCCATCCACAACTGAAGTTGGGACTTATAGGGGTTCAGCCCAACAGCCGAAGCCGCGTCTGAGCTGCCAATTCCGCCCTTACGGACCATCAACCAGTCGTCCCGGCTGAGGTCATTGGTCTTGACCAGCTTCAGGGCTGGCTTTGCACGGACTGGTTTTTCTTCCTGTAGTGCGTTGCTCATGGCACGTCCTTTCGTTGATTGAATTTCGAATGGGCAAAGAAAAACCCCGACCAATCCGAAGATTTGCCGGGGTTGATGGCTGGCCTGCAGCCAGGTTGAATTACCAGTTCAGGCTACAAGTTGCAGGGCATGGTCCAGAGCACGCTGTTTGAGGTTGGCCCCCTGACCGAACCAAGCACTGTCCAAGCGATAGTCCTGGCTTCTGGCTTTTCGCGCATGATCTACATACTCTGTGACCGCATTGAGAAGTCCCCATGCAGTGCCGCTGGATGAAGCCAAGTCAGCACCCAGCCCCTGACCTTCGTACATGGCTTGAACCTTTTTCAAGGCCCGTTCATTGACCAGGCCTATTGCTGGATCGCTTTGGCTGTCCGTCTGGCACAGGACCTTGAGGAAGTAGTTCATGGACTCATGGCTTTTCACCTTCCGCTCAGACAGCGTCTTCATGCGGTACATGAAACTGTCCCACTGCGACACAGCAATGCCGAGCTGCTTCTTCACCGCCTGAGGATCGAAGCTGGTGCTGTGCGGAACCTTGATGGCGCTACTGGCTCCGTTCAAGGCAATGGTCAGTGTGTTGTTGCAAACGACCCTCACAGTCGTAGGCGTAGCTGTCGTTGCCAATGAGCCATCGCAGGACGTTGCAAGCAGGATGTAGCCTTTGACCACATCGTTGCCTTTGAGCGTCGTTTCCTTGCCAGTCTTGGCCAAGGCGAAGAACTTCTTGCCTTCCTTCAGCACACCGGCCGTTTCCAGTTCGAAGCCCGAAATCTCGGTGAGATCCCTGTAGAACTCCAAAACGGCTTTTGGCTGGACAACCTGGTAGCGTTGTGACACGACTGAGAGTGCAGCCTTGGTGTCGCTGCGGTAGAGGACCTTTTGGTCGTCAAACGACATGATGGAGCCCAGTGAACCAGCTTGTTCTGTCATGTAGCGGACGGGAGTTTCACAAATTTCCCAATTCATTCCAGCCTTCTCGGCCCAGACTTCGATGGGTTGTTTTGCCGGCAGTTGATTGCCAAGGCCGTGCCACGGTGTTTCACCTGCATAGGCCATTGTTTGCACTAAATGTGCCATGTTGATTTCCTCTAGTAAGACGTGGGTGTCCCTTGCAGGCTCGTTGAGCTTTTCTTGGGAACGGGGGGGTTGAGGAGAGAGTTGCTAGGCCGGGTGGCTAGCGGAGAACGACTACTTGGGGTCGTCGTTCGGCGGGTTGCTTGAGCCGGATGCCAGGATGGCAACGACAGCAGCGGCTACCGCTGAGACGATTGCGCGGAGAACTTGGATTGCAGCGGGTGGCATGGTGAAAAGCTCCTTGGTTGTGGGTGTACTTTTCTTATACCAAGGAGTACGCGAGAAGTTGATCACCCTGGAGGGCCGATCTATGGCCCCTCTACCAAAGAAATGAAAAAGCGCCTTCATCGAGCTGGGCATATTTTTCTTGAAATGCGGCATCCGAAAGCGTGATGTAACGAATGAGCTCCGCTATGGCAAGAAGCAGCGGAATGTAGGTCCAGAAAAAAATCAAATATATCAATCCCCAGCCCCATGACCCCAAATAAAACTTGTGACCTCCCAAGGCGCCAAGAAAAAGCGCAAATAGGGTAGCGGCAGTTTTTGTTTTTTCTGGTTTGGGCACACTTTGCGGCGTCTGACCTGCAGACAATGGATAAACATCCGTGACCATTCCATCCGGTCCTGTCTCGTAATCAATTTTTAATTCGTTTGCTGGAGGCAATGCTCCGCGCCATTCGCTGAGTAGAAAATACTTTCGGGAACCGTCACCTGCCTTCAGGGCGGCCCTTTTCTCGACAGTGTCCACCCCCAAAATCACGCCTTGGGTATTGCTCGCATCTTCAAGTTTAAATATTTGTGAAAGTGATTTGATCGGAAACACATTGACTGCCATCCCTGCCTCATCAATGTCGAAGTCCACGTTCATCCCGACATTTGGGGAAATTTCACCCTTCCAATCGTTCATCAAGAAATAGCGCCGAGTACCGTTTGATGTCTTCACTGCTGCTTTACGGTTGGCCGCATCTATCCCCAGCACTATTCCTTCCATTGTCCAACTCCAAAGGTTAGTTGTTATCTAAAATCAATCAACACGAGTGATCAGCACCGTACTTCCTCAAGCTTAGCCGATCATATCGTCCTGCATCACAAGAAACAAAACTAATAGCGTTGACTCAGCACAGCAGTGAACGAAGATTTGGCGTCAGCGTATGCAGGTTCCGCAAGGGAAAAGCTGGTGCAAAGGAAGAAGTCAGGGTGACAGTTGCCAAGCAGGAGGAACAACCATGTTGAGGTTCTTGTTTTGGCTGGTGATGACGCCTATTTTGATGATCTTGGCTGGGATACTGTGGCTGGGATTACTCAACCAGTTGCCGCTATGAGAGACAAGATGGTGAGCCACCTTCAACGATTTCTCAAAGACTTCCTCCATGCTCCTTCGATCCATTCGGATGCAAAGGACTGCCTAGTCTTAACTTCCATCCCAAAATTTACTACCTCTTGAATTCTTTGTGCTACAGACAAGTCAGGGTTTACCACCGTAACTTCAGCATCACCGGTTGGCTTTTCTCTGCCTTTTTTTGCAAGGATGCCCTCTCTCTGATTGTGAAATCCGCATCGGAGAATAAACTTTGCCTGCAGATCATCAGGAGGCAGTGAATAGCCAATAAAGACTATCCTTTTCGCAGTGCTTAACACTTCAGTAGTTTGCAGCCATAAATGGCGAAATACCGGCTTCTGAAAATCTTTGATGTAAGTTGGCGGCACTATAAGAGGAGCGTATGTTCTGGATACCTTTGACTGAATCGCTCGCGGTCTCGTAAACAGTTCAATAGCGTTGGCAGGATCTTCAGCCTTGTAGAGCACCTTTCGCTTTTCCGGGCTTACCTTATTGAGCTCCTTCGTGGAATACCAGTTGAGTGATCCATGCGGTTTAAGAATAATCGGTCCACTAGAGATCTTTTCATTCAAACCGTAATGATGACTCTCTATCTGATTGCCGAACAATGCCTGATCAACCAGGAGATCCCAGTTAAACGTGACAACCGCTGCATTCTCGTCTCTGACAAGTTCGACAAACCTATTCAGCCAATCAGTATTGCGAGCGGTTTTGTATATCTCGTGGAACCAATGTGCGATGGTGTTTAGCAGAGCCGCTCTTGTGTGGTCCAACTTCTCTTTTTTAAAATTTCCCGCATATCGCCTGCTACCCTCATAAAGATCGCCATTCACCTTCATTTCGGTGAGGAGTTGCTCGATGGGAGGATAAGTTTCGGGCTTGTCGGTCTGAAATTTAGGGTGATGAAATTTAATGATCTCAGCCAGAGAGCTTCTATCTGCCGCGTCGAGTCTGCCCCAAACTTCGGGGAGCAAGTTGCTTGTTAATGGGTAACCGCATCCCTTGGAAAAACCTGCCCCCAACACATACACTGTTTCTCGCTTCTGCTCGACCATAAGTAGCCTTTTCAACTTGAATCAAGCCGCATGTACGGCCACAAAATAATCATTCGAGATATGTATTCAAATGACTATTCGACTAGGCTGCCGAGATTCATCTGAAAAAAGGTTGTATCTCCCATCGCCATATGAATTGTGGAATTGATTCTTTATGAGATACGCCACACTATTTGACTCGCCCGAAGGAAATTTTTCAGTAAGATTGTCTTGGGCTTTGTATACGACAGTATGGATATGACGGCGATTTTTCGACTGCAAAAAGTCAGAGGTCATTCGCTGAAGTCCGGAAGCCAATTCTCTCGTTGTCGAGTCTGAATTTGCTAAATCTAGCATTTGTTGTGAAGTCAAGTCTCGTAGCTGCACTGCCAGAAATGCCGGTCGCCGACCACTAAACTGTCCACCTGCGGCCCGTTTTAGCTGTCGTCGCATTCCGTCCAATACATCATCTCTTTCCCGGCTTTGCACCTCGATCACCAACGCCCTGCGTCCAGGGCTACCCATGCACATCATGTGGGTGTCTCTGCCGCCAGTTCTCTCCCTCACAAACCCCATCAATTCTTTGTGTGAAGGAGTACCAACGTTTCTGCCATCAAATGGAGTTCCGGGTAAATCAAATCGCACTATTTCTACATCAACTTCACCACTTGAATAGCCTTTCTCTCCACTTAATACTCCTTTACTTAAAGCATCTTGAATACCAATTTGCTGCTTCAGACCTGACGTCAGCCGACCACTAATAAAAACTCTAACAATCAGCCCGCCGTTTATAGCTTGAAAAATCTGGTTTGATTGACCTGAAAGTGCGCCAAATAGCTTGGCTGCTTTCCTTCGGTGAATCTGTCGCCCCAAGTCTGCTGAGAAGAGTTTGCACTCGACTTCAGCCTCTATACCTTTCCCTTTAACGATGAAGTCGAATCCCCCGCCATTTTCAAGATCGTGAAACTCAACATCTAGGCCTTGCCGTATTAAATGAACCACGGTGGAAAACTCATGCTGAAGGGAACTCAACCCGTCATCAGTTTTGAGTCCCCCTAGCAGGGATCCCCGAAGCCTCTTTTTACCCACTTCGCTCAACCCAGCATGGCACCTAGTTACAGCAGCAGCAAATGCCACCATTTCGAAATGTCCTACAGAGCTGATTTTTAATCCGTGCTGTCGAGAGCCTGCAAATATCTCTTTAAGCGACCACTCGATTGAACATCGCTCTCTAAGCCAACTCTCCATATTGGGGTTTTCAAGAATCTCTTGGCTCAACCACTCGAATCTCTTGATCCAAGGATCAATGCCGGTGATTCCGAAAAGCTGGTCAATTAATTGACGAATCTCCGCTTCACTGACCTCTATGGAGAATTTCATTAAGAAACCATTGCATAAAAAAGCCACTAAGGCCATATCTGGTTCAACACCCTCGCCAGCCTAGCCCCAACAAGGTCCACTGCTGCTCCATAACCGGCGACGGCGGACGTACGGGACCTCCACCTTACGGCCAGGATAAAAGCCCGAAGTAGCCACAATCTAGCTTCCTTGCAACTGCTAGCCTCAACCAGGCTCAATCCGGTCGCCGTTCCAGTCTTTCCTTTCACCGAATTTCACTGATTCAGTTCCCACTGGCCTCACCACCACCGAGTTGGCCATCTTGTCATGCCAACCTTGCTTTCTTCGGTCAAAGGCAACCCACAGGCACCCGACGCCAAACGGAATCATGGATACGAAGTAGCCCAGATACCTGATCACCGACTGAGTTGCGGTTAAAGGGGCTCCAGTGTCTGCATCAACAATACGGGCTGACATCGCCATCTTGCCTGGCGTAGCTCCCAGGTGGATCCAAAATGCGATGACGATCACTGCCGGCAACACCAAGTTCACCAACACATCAGCTAAGCCCATAAAGATCGCCCCAGACGGCGACGTCACCCTTCCGTAGATGGCATAGGTAAGGGGCAGCGTGATTAATAGTTGTAGAAGGAGATCAATCACCGCGGCTCCAAAGCGGGGCCAGAAACCTACATATTCAAGATTTTGTCGATGCATTTGTCCCTTGCGTTTGGCTGAGCAGCAGGTGCTGTCGTCTTGTTCGAACTTTGCTAGCAATTCCCCTCGGTCGCTTGCAGTCAACCGCCGACTGCATCCTTGACGCACTTCTTCGTGAAGCTATTCTTCGCAGCACCGGCCAACTTCTTGTCCTTGGCGGTGATGTCGCACTTGGCTGCAGCGTCTTTCTCACACTTCTTCAGAAACGAGTTTTTGGCAGCACCGGCAAGCTTCTTCTCAGCGGCGTTGGCAGTGCAGGTAGCATCCTGGGCGAACACCGAGCCGGTGAATGTGAGCGCGGCGATAAGGCAAAGTTTTTTGAGCATGAAATTCTCCGTAGGTGGGGACATCCCGAGTGGAGTTTAGCCAGAATCATGCCAATTTGACTAGTAGATGGGAGTTGCTCCCCAAGCGGTAATTGAGCCCCAAACAAGAGTGTCTGTCATCCTTCATTTGGAGGAGGAGTTGGACTCCGGCAGATGCGAATTACCTAAGTACTGCGTTAAAACATGCGATAGTTCGCTCCGCTGGACCCGCTACCCTCACTGGAGCCCAAATAAATGGCGACGCTTGCACCTCCATGGCAAAACAATCCTTTCACAGCAGGCACTTCAGACTATGTCGATTTCGAACTCTGGAAGGCAGGTGTTGATAGATTCTTAAGTACATCGGCTTACTTAAAGAAGAAGGGCACTACCCCACACGAGCTAGATTATTTGCGGGGAATGCATGACCCCTTAAGTCTGAAGCTGCTTCGTGACTTTTTGATAAACAATCTTGGAACGCCAAACGTAAAGATCACATCTGTTTGGCTCGACAAGACAGCAAAGGTGGCACCAGTAGGCAAAGGGATCGATCCAAGCAATCGGGAACTCGGAGACCTAGCCGTAGTGGTGCGTCGTCTTGACCCCATAAAAGATTTCACGTCCATGTGGGTGCTCCAAGCAAAAAAGCTTCCGCTTCCAACGAGCACGCTACCTCACGACATATCTACCAAGAAAGAAATCGAACTACTCGAAAAATGCCCGGACTTCGACTTCATAAGAGCCGATAAAACAAAGTGCCGAATAGAGCTTCAATCTGACTTCGGCAAAAACCATCTAACCTACAAGCACTGGGCATTTCTCACCTTATTCAATGATCCGGCACTTTACACACCCACTAGGAATCCAAACCAATGGCGATGGTCGGGCACTGATGCCTCGCCGTCAATTGGTTCCTTTTCACAGGCTGTACTAGACCAGGCATCTGATTCGGGAAAAATTGGCGCACATGTCGATCCAAAAGCAGCAAGCAAGCAATGGCGCAAGCTTTGGCTTGAACTTATGCAATTCGGCGTTTCAAAACCGGCTTCAGGGTTCGCCGGTGGAAACGTTCAGAACGTTGTTGGGCTCTTACTTGGCCTGGACTGGCCACTTACGGCGTGGTTGATTGCGTATCCCCGACTTCTCTTCCCCAACTTGGCAACCGATTTTGAACCCTATGAACTCGGGAATGAAACTATCCGATTTACATCGACTGGTTTGCCCAAGAACGCAAACGTTAGTTTGGAAGATATAGACAAATTCGAATCTTGGAGCAAAAAGACTTTAGCTCATTCCGCCGCTGATCACAGTACAAACCATGAAAATAACGGGGAAGCCCCACCCCCTCCGGAGGAGCCAACAAGAGAAGACGACGACGGTGGAGGGGGCATCAAAAGCATGCTTATCGTAGACGTCTTAGGCTCCCCAGAAGAGCTCCATTGACTGCACCCCGTCATAGACTAAGTCCGTCAGGTATATTGATCTTTTAAGGCGAGGCTTTAGAGCGAAGACACCAGACAACTATTAGCGCTCGGGCTTCCAAAGTCCATGCTCGTCGTAGTTCAGACTTCTTTCATACCCATAAGCGTTCCAATATGAGTCAAAAAGGGGCTTTAAAGTTGTAGCCACATCGAAGTCGTTCGACTCTGCTACAACTTCGCTAAGAACCAAGTCGTTAGCATCATTCTGAGCCAAGGATGCCGTTTCACCCCAAGTCCCCCCGGTAAGTAATTTCGATCCGGCCACGTTAAGAATCGCTAGAAAGAACATAAATGGGGCTTCAATCCCAGCACTAAGCAAACCCTGTCTGTAGACGCCCGCCAGTCGTATGAGTTGACTTTCTATGTATGCAGCTGGAATGGGTTTGGCCTCTCCTTCAATCGGACCAAACGAAGCTACCACTTCAACGACTCCGTTTCGAAACACCTGGGCGTACGTTTTTGTCGCATCATCTCGAGCAAATGCGTAGGAATAAAACCCGTCCAGGTTCACACGACTATGTGTCGCGCTTGTACCCATGGGCTGAAATGCATTTCTCTGAACTGGTGTCAACTCAATTCTTTGAGGGGGGACTGCAGAGAAGGCTGAAATAGGGATCATTTCAAAGACAACTCTTACTCCCTCGACTAAAGGCACGGCTCCACGGTTGTTTTGAATTTTTGATACTCGCAAGGCGAGAAAAGATCGAATGCGCTCAACGACGGTCTCGGACAAGGAAAATGCCTGCCTTATTTCCCCCACGTCCAGGGCATAAGTTCCCGCGGAATTTCTCGCATAGAAATGTCCGTCCTGAACCAAGCGATGTGGAGCATTCCAGCTCTTTTCCACCCGCACAACCACGACCTTTTTGTCCCCACTCACCGGGATGAACTTGATTTGCAGGTGTGGTATGCGAGGTTGAATTCCATCTCTGATTGAATTTTCTAGTCTCAGTCGAAATCCATCCTCATCGCTGATAGACAGTCCTGTCAAAGTAGTCGCCACACCATCCACCGCGTCAATCCCGTAAACCAGATCACCACCTGATGTATTGGCAAACGCGCTTACAGTACGCAGAATCTTTCTCTTGTCGTCGCTGGTTTCAGCAAGAAAGTCTCGCTTGTACTCAAGCGTCTTGCTTTCCACTCTTTGCGAGGTCACAAGCTCGTTTAAATCCGTAGGCGAAATTAAATCAAATGCAGAATTGATCACTGAAGTTCCTCGGACTTTCGTTAAAGGTTTGATTTTTCCGCATCACATTGCCACTTGAACCCACAGACTACCTCCCACAATTGAAGGAGAGAATCACACACTATGGCTTAGAAGTCCGTCGCCATTCCCACGGCGGCACCGGCTCCCTATCCAGCCACAGCCCCCTCTTCGCAGCTCTAGCGGTCTCCTCCGCCTTGTCGTAGGTCTGCCTGTCAACTACTGACTGCTCGCGCTCATAGGCCTTGTAATGCCAGGCAAACCCCGCTTCGACCTGGGCCAGGTTGGCATCTTGGCCATCGACCAAGACCTTCCCCACGCTCCGCTTGTAGCGGTCAAGCTTGGTGGTCTCAACAGTCACCTGTTTTCCGCCAATCATGTCCGAGAGGTTGTCCTTGGACTTCTGACCGAAAGGCATGCCCCGTTCTGGAGCGTCGATACCGGCAAGGCGAATCTTGTGCTGGGTCTTGGACTGATCGAGGACCGTGATCGTGTCGCCGTCTGCGACTCCGACTACCTTGCCTTGTATGGTTTGGGCTGAGGCGAGTGAGTTAGTCAGGACAAGCGCAAGTACAAAGATCGCTTCTCGAAAATGCTTCCACCATAACGGAGTAGTTACAACTAGTGCTTGGTGTTCAGAAAAACACGCCTTGAGCAAATTAGCCATTAAGAGGAGATTCCACGCGCAAGGGAAACCACTGCAAACTTTGCCAAATTAACTTCCGCCTGAAGTTAGGAGAATTAGATACGGACGATCACTCCGCTAACTGATTAGCCCTCTGAAGAAGATCCTTTTCTAAATTTTCCACGAATGGTGAGAAAAATCAGAGCCAGAATCCCAAGCGATCCGAGCGCTTGGATTAATGAAGTGAAATATAGAAACAGCGAGTGCAGTTCCACAATGCCTTTTTCAGAAAAAAGTGCCAGCGGATTAAAGGCGTTTTGCAAGGACAAAGCAATTCCTGGAAAGCGTTCCATAGAGCCTACAGCTTTTACCTTCAGCGCCCCACGACCAAAAAGCTGAAACAGCAATCCGAACAGGGCATTCCAAGCCAAAAAAATCCACAATGCCCGGGAGAGCGATTGGCCGTAGCCAGACACGAGGTCTTGGAACCAGGAAATTGCAACCTCTGCAAGATCTCGATTTGTCGTATACCTCTCAGCACGTTGCTCCAGTGCATAAAACACGGTCTCTTGCCTTGAGTCTTTCTGCTGTCCAAAATGTCCCTTAAGAACACGATACGCCGCTACATCATGAAGGTCGCATCTTGGTGACCAAACGGATCCGGCAGCCAGAAATCGACAGTTAAAGAATTTAGTGTTCTGATGAATTTTGGCCCCATGAAAATCGGGAGCCCGATCAAACAGGCAAAGATGGAATCTAGTGGACTTGCTAAATATACTATTTAGAAAAAGCGCCGGACTTTGCAAAAAATCACATGATGTGAAGCTGACGTTTCCCTTAAGTTCAACTGACGTCAATGAAAAATCGGTGAGGTCACAGTTAGAAATTTCTAATGCCCTTTCCAACTTCCAACCATCAAGATGGAAGTATTTGAGTGCGCAGTGAGATATAGCCAGATCACCAACGACAACTACACCCGGCGTTGCATGAACCGAAACGCTCATGTCTTCCGTCCGAATGTCCGACGAGCCAAGTATTGTCAATCCCCCCTGAAAATTAGGGTGTATGAAATACATCTGAAGGTCACATCCCTCAATAAGTGTGATTTCGAGATCTTTAAAGGCTGTCCTAGATGCATTGAACGATACCGTGCTTGAGACGACTAAATGAAGACGTTCGGTAAATGTTGTCTGAGCCAAGAGTAGTTCTGAATCGGAAACTTGCAGGTCGAGCGACCCAATGATGTTGAAAAACGAAAGCTCCAGAACAATCTGAGGCATCGGATAACTTACCCAATGCAATTTTCTTAATGATGCATTTATCCGCTGCACCTCGAGAACATATTTTTTGATTGCGACGGCGTTTACAGAAAGAATAGTGGTCACACCTGCTTGATGTGAACGTCGACTGGGTGCACCTACGGTGGTGCCCGAACTGCTCGCCGTCTCGCATAGCTGGACATACAGAAACTCTTCCAGTTCTACTGCGTCCGCAGCTATCTGCTTTAACCGATGCTCCTGCACCTCTGGATCTCTAGGAAGAGTATCAACAAAAATAGCAACTTTGCTGAAATCACTCATTTCTGTATTTGCATTCATGAAATAAAAAACCTCTAGGAAGAGCGTCAAGCCTTTCCCACGTCTCTCCTGCACACAGGCCGATCTGCTTCTGCCTGGCCAACCTCAATGAGCTGAGGTAGTGGCAAAGCGGACATGTCACTCTGCTCAGCGTTAAAGGGGAGGCGTCGTAACGACAGGACGCAACCAAGTCGTAGCGGCTTCATCCGGCGACATAGAACGCAGTTTTGCATCCTGCCATATGCCCACGGCAACTTCCTCAAGCTGGGCTGGTTGAACTGTTTGCCAATGCTCGTGCAGCTTCATACCGCACTGCGCAATCCATTGGCTTGGGGTCAACTCGTCCATGTGACAAATATACTGTACAAATCCACAGCTTGTCCAGTAAGATTCCTGCCAGACCAATAATCTTTCGAGATCAAGCCATGCAGCAGCCTTCTTCCCTAAGCCATCGCACTCAGGCAATGCCGACTTCTACTTCATTGCAACTTCGCAAGGCCTCTACCTGGCCATTTCCTGTTGCCGTCAGGGATCAAGCTAAGGGTGGTGTGACGACGATTGCTCGGCGGATATTGGCGACTACTGCACGCTCGTGGCTGGCTGGGAATCCTTCCGGTCTAACTACAGAGTTGAAGGATCTTTGACATCATCCGGAAATATGACCTTGATTTGCATCTCAGGATTGGACTGAAAGCGTTTTTCTTTTAGCATCCACGTTTTCACAAATTCCCTCACCGTTTCCCGGCCGGGGGTTAAAGCCATCTCACGAAGCCGCGAGGAATTTGCTCGCACATTGAGCTCAGGAGAAATGCTCTTCTCAAGTACGGCCAAATTTTGATGCTTGTCGAAGCGTGCCCAACCACTTTTTGTCGACACCTCCATCTCATTTGTTTTAATAGCCACGGGCAGGGTCGGCTTGACGGGATTTGTGCGAACTGTGATAACTTTGCCGTCATTGGAGATAGGCCACTCCTCAGCTAGCTCGATATGGAATCTAAAAATCGCAGGCACGCGGACCTCCGACTCTGTCGTACCACGTAAAAAACTCGGATCCTTCAGCGTGAAAATTTCGTTGACTTCAAGTGCGACTATCTCAAATGTCCCGCCAGGCGTTCGCAATATTTTTGGAATTCCGTAAGCATCTACTTCGGTTCGAGTCCTTTCATACAGAAAGGTGCCCACAGAAAGTATGGCCACTAAAATTATGGCGATCACAGTTCTTTGTTGCTGAGTTTTTGTCATATGGTCTCAAGAGAAATTGCAGAGTGCCTGTTGCTGTGGCTTCACGAGGTCTAGGCTGGGACTTCTCGATGTTTGCTTGAGCGCCAAGAAGCAGGATGTTTAATGTGCTTGGCTTGTGAACTGCACTAAATCGACAGCATCATTTAACCTTGAGCCGAAGGTCTTCAGCCAAGTACTTTTTATCACCGGTACACCAAGCAAGATAGAGGCTAGGCGAGTCGAAACGTCGCACAGCAAAAAGTCCAGGGCAGATTTCATCTGCATTGATAGCGGCACAGAAAGCCCTGAAGTCATTTTGCCGGTCGAGGGGAGTTCCAAACGCCTGGACAAGCATCACAGCAGTTTGAGCGTGGAACTGTTTGGCAGTCAATAGAGCAGACGCGGTTCGGTGCAGAAGCTGATACCGGATTGCATCGTCGAAACGCTTAACGCCCAAAAGATCATGCAGGAACTGAAGTCTTTGTAGCTGTCCCTCAGATTCAGATTGACGCTTCTCGGCAACGGGGGGGCCGAAGTCCTCTAGGACCTTTGCCTCGACGGCAATTACGCACAAGCCTAGATCGTTCCTGGCAATTGCAAGAACGTCTGTGCAGGAAGGTCGCTCACCGCCTGGCAGCCTGGTCTGCCATTCTGGTATCGCAGCAAGTAGCTGAAGATCCAGGAGAGCCGGGTCGCGTGACGATGAGAGCAAGGTCGTGATCTCGGCTGGCAGTTGACCGCCAGCAGCTTCCCACGAGGCTGCGGTTGTCATTGCCGAAAAACTTTTTACCCAGTGAATCTCTGGCTTGGCTAGGAGCCGTTGCCAGTCAGCACCCCCCGTCGTTGGGACAAATATTCTTTTCATTCAAGTCACCTCGGTTGGATAATACTGTAGAGCTAATAAAAAAGGGGCACTTGAACACCCGCCGACTGCCGTTCAAGACTCGATCCAAGCAACGGACTGGGCCCTTAGAAACATCAACAGCACCTTTGGCACCCCGAGCACCAAAGGCCAGCAGTGTGAGGACGGCCAAGGCATCGCCACCAGAGGATCTGAGCCTTTTTCTGAGGCCACATGCGTATGACTCAACTTCTTGCAATCGTTGCGGTCGACTTCGATGAACGAGTTCAGTGCCGACAGCCAGGTTGTGGTCACTCGGTCTACCGCCAGATACATGTAGTCCAAGATGGACCAGAGCTTTTGATCCTGGGCTCGACCTGCTTTGCAAAGCGATATGGCAGTGCCTGTGCGTTAGGTAGACCGTCATACGGCGGCGGTGGCGGAAGACAACTTACTGATGCTGAGCGGGAGTTATTGGCGAACAACACAGCCGCGCTGCTTGCACAGTTTGAAGCTGAGGCTCAAGAAGAAGAAGAGCGGCAGCGTCGGGAAGCCTCAACTCGCCAAATACCGCCGCCGCTTATTGCAAGAGCCATCAAACCGAAATCCACCCAAACGTTCGTACCTCGTTCACTCGGTTCTCCCTGGCCCTGGGCAGAGCCAGGACGCTCAATGCTCTATCTCCACATGCAAGATGGAACAGCGTGGATCAGGGTTGAACACAGGGATGGGTATCAATGCCTGGTGCCTTGGCCAAAGTTTGACGGGTGGGATGAGACCTGGCCCGCAAGCGTGGGACTGGCCGAGCATGAGCTTGGCTGTGTGCGTGTTCAAGACATCGTTCCAGCGTTGACATACATGAGGCAATTCGCGGCATGGGAGAAGGTGGTTGGATCCTGGCGTGAGCTGAATGCGTTGCTTTCTAGATAAATACGCAACACTTCACCCCTTTATCGAATATCAAGGCTCAAAATGAATTTCAAACCAATGATGAGGCATCTACTCAAAGGACCTGTAACGCCCCGGACGAAGATCAAGACAGAGTGGCATGACCAAGGAGGTATCTACGCTGTTTGGGGGAATTCGGAATTAAGGCCCTTGCTTTGCGCAAAAGAAATCAGCTTACACGCCTCTAAGCAAAACAAAGGGGAAGTCCTCCTGAGATACTGCGACGCAGTAGAGCGAAGCGCCACTAGATTGGATGCGGACGGCAATGAATTGTTCTGTTTCTATGTCGGCAAAACAGCTCATCTCAAAAAACGTATGGGCATCCAAAGTTATAAAGGAATGCACGAATTTCTTGGCCAGAAAAAGCGCAACGAGTTAAAGGCCATGCTACATATTTCGTTTTCAGAGATGGATGATTGGCAGGAGCGATTCTTTGCAGAAGGCTATGCAATTGCGCTGCTTTTACCCGTCACCAATGTGCAACCTGAAAGATAACTTGCATGGTCAGGCATAGCTGAAAAGCCTGACTTCCAGTGAAGTTCGGGCTTTGCCAGTAACCGCTGCCAGTCGTTGGCAGAAGACGTAGGGGTAAAGATGCGCTTCATGCATTCAGGCCGAATGTGGAACCGGTTTCGTGGTCCCCCGTTCTCCCAGAATCTCGGGTATCAACCCGCTGTCCCAGTCAGCTCGGAACTGGTCAACCCAACTGGTGGCATCTGCGGCACCATACTCTGCGATGACCCCGTCTTTCCAGAATATCTTGATGGTTTTGACCCTGGGACCATACGTCGCAGGTGGATGCTCAGTCAGCTCAAGTTTGAACTCGGCTCGGTCGTAGGTTGTGTCGGAGAACAGTGCGCGGAAGGTTTGCTCTTCGTGGGCGGGAACTGGAATTAAATTGGCCACCAAGTTCTCCTATGGTTCGTTGTCCGCCAGCGCAATATACCGGCAATGCAGTTCCCACACATACATTCGCCATCGTCATAGCTCCTACCTACTGGGCTGCCTGCTGGGCTACAGCCTCTTATGGACTTGGCCTACTACTACTTCTTCCTCCGCCCATACACGCCTCCTCAAATGGGTTTTTGTTGAGACGTATTGGGAGAAATGGGTCACAGGAATAGACGGTTCACTGCCCTTTGAAAACTCAAGACTGACCCTTATGATCAGACGTAACAAATTTGGAGGCGCAGATGTCAGACAAAGGTTGGGAGGGCTTCGGTTCAGCTGTCGGCTCCGTCATCAGCGAGCGGCTTGCGAGTCCGCTGGTTGGCACGTTCGCCATCAGCTGGTCGCTGTGGAACTTCAAATTCTTCGTGATCCTGTTCTCGAAAAATTCAGTCACTGATACCTATGCGATCATACAAACGCAGTGCTTCCCCAACTGGTACATGAGCTTTTTCAATGGTTTAGTTGCGCCTCTTACCCTGACAATGGCGTACTTCTACTTGCTACCTGTACTCTCGAAGATTATTTTTGAAGAGTGGAGCCGTACTCAGAAAGAAACCAAGGACATCAAGCAGCGTTGGGAAGATCAAAATTTGCTTGGCTTCGCTGAGGGACAAGAACTTAGGAAGAAGCTTCGCCTAGAGCAAGGCAAACTTGAAGACCTAGAAACAGAGATTAGGAAACTTAAGGCCGAACTGCGGCAGTCAGATTTGCGATCTTCCGAATCCCAAGAAGCATTGCGAGTCTCAGATCTGGAGCGTGGGAAGAGCCTGGAGTTAATGGCAGGAATCACGGCACAGGTAGACGCAGCCAGGAACGATGCTGGTTCATTAAAGGAAGCGTTAGCCGAAGCCAAAAGTGAGACCGAACAGGCAAGGATTCGGGTTGACCTGTTGAAAAAAGAACTTGATGGGGAAGGCAGGCCGAAAAAACTGCGAAAGGATACGGAAGCAGCGTTGCTAGTTGTTGCTGAAGGTAAGACTAATCCTATTGCGTACATGACCTCACGCATTGACCAAATTGCTGAGCTGAAGAACCTCAATTTCATTTACAACACGTCGGATGGCGAGGGGCGGACAGAAGCTTTTCCCACGGCCTTAGGGATCAACTATCTCGTACGGCATGGGCTTTTGAGTGTTTCTCAACTTGAGCAGGTGATGCTTAACTACGGCTCCAAGCCGAATGACCAAGTCTTGGTAGGCAAGCACGTCAATGCACTAGCGAATACAAACTGGTCTCACACGGTTTCGCCAGAGGGCGTCAATAAGTTAATGGCAACACAACCCGACAGACAGACCGTCGCAGCTGCGATCAGCACCCTCGCAGGTACCAAAAAACTAACAAAGTCGGAGATCGAGGCATTGATCACCAAATTGGGAAAATCTTGAAGGCGCTACTAGGAGCCTTCGATATCCAGCTGCACCGGCTCATTCTTCAACACCGGTTCTGCCACAGCATTTAGCATGTCCGCTGGATACTGCCGCATGAACTCCATCGAGGTCTCTACCGGCGCATCTAGCCACGCCTCGTAACTGTCCTCGTTGAGGATCACGACCATCCTCTTGTCTTGCATGTGCGGCGGACGCTTGGGGTCTGGTCGATGAAGCTCCTTGAATATCGGATGCGTATCGGCGTTGATGGTCAGCATCGTGAACGTGTTGATCCACTGCCCTTCTGGTGATTTCCACGGCTGCCACAGTCCAGCTACACCTAACGGATCACCATCGGCTCGAGTAATGCGGGTTGGCACAAACTTGCCAGAGCGCCAATCAGGCTCGTAGATCGCAGCGGCGGGGATTATGCAGTGCCTCGCTTTTGCCCAAGCGCTCTTAAAGCTCACGAGGCTGGCGACGGTCTCGGTCCTTGCGTTGTACGTGCGGACCCCGTATTTCAGCTCTTTTGCGAAGCCAGGGACCATGCCAAAGTGGGCTTCGACTATCTCGACATCAGGGACAGCCTCATCGCCCGAATCACGTTCAACCGGCCGTCGGACGACTGGAGCGAGCTGCGTTGGGTAAACATGAACTGAACTTGGCGGTGGTACCCAGTTAGCAGGCACCACGAACCTCATCCGCTCAAGTTTTTTTCGAGAGTTTTCCGCTTGATAGTGACTGCACATGGCTGCAGTTTATCCATTCTATACTGTTATTTTATACAGCATTGTGCAATGACGAACAAACCGGAAATCCGCCGCTTTCCACCGACCTTTCTGGAGTGGGCTGCGAAGGTGAACGGGCGGCACAGCTCGTTCCATGTTGAAGCGCATTCTGAGTTTGACTACCGAGTCACGTTCAATCCCCCATGTCGATCGAGACTGAACACGACCCCAGTTGGATCAAGCTGCACTTTATGGCCAGGAAGATTTCCGGAAGGATGCGACTGGAGGGATGAAATGGCGAAAGTGATACGGGGGTTGCGAAGGCATGTCAGGTTGCAGGTACCTGGCCCAAGGCTCTCAAAGCGGCCAACAGGAATGCCTAGCTATCCAAAAATCATCAGACCATGAAACGACGCTCATCATTGACGGTGCTAGCGAGGGATTGATTGAGCTGACTAACCTGACTGAGAGCAGACCAAAGAAATCGGACGCGATGTTAAGCTCGCGGCGCTGTTCAAAATCAAACCAAATACAACTTATGACCAAATACCAATTTCGATGGCTTGTTGCCCTCTCACTAATTCTAGGCATCTTGTCTGGAGTGTTAGATTTGATGGCTCCCTCATTGCTACCTGAAGCGGTCAGAACTGCGCAAGATCAGCACTGGGCGCAAATGTCAACGTTTGAACTGATCACCTCTGCCAGCCTACTTTTGGCAGCGGTCGTCTTCATGCTTGCAACTTATGGCCTGTTCTTCTTCAAAAAATGGGGCCCGTCTTTATCCGTGACTGCTACCCTTTTGGGAGTGTTGGCCGTTGTCGTCTCACCGTTTGCACTTTTCTCAGGCCCTGCTTTTGGTTTGCTGGACCTATCCTCCTACACATGGGGCGCGGCCGTTGTCGTTTGTCACATAGAGCCATACAAGGGTTGGTTCAGGAGCGAGTCAACCTGATATAGAGCGGGCCGAAGAAAGCTATGGATCAACTAATTTCTTTATGATGCGTGAAACCTTGTGTCTGCGGTTTCAAGGAGGAATTGGCAATGAAGAAACTCGTGATGATCGCTTCACTCGCACTGATTACAAGTGCTGCCCATGCACAGACACAGTTTGGCGGTGTCGATTGTGGGCGATGGGTAAAGACTCAAAGTGCGGTTGATAAAACTTGGGTTGCTGGCTTCATAAGTGGCCTGAATCTTCAACACGGTCTTGATCACCCCAATGCCCGCGATCCACTAGCCAAGCTGACATCCTTCGATCAAGTAAATGTTTGGCTGGACAACTGGTGTCGCAAAAATCCTCTGCAGAACGCAAGTCTGGGTCTTTATGTTTTGTTCGAAGAGTTGAAGGATAAGAAGTAACCAAGTTCAGACCATGTCTCACGGCCCTACAAGGTACCCTTCAAAAGGCGTCTGCATTTATTGTGGCAAGGGCAAAGTTCTCCTGACGGATGAACACGTCGTGCCTTATTTCATCGGCGGCAAGCATGTGATCGAGAAGGCAAGTTGCCTTATGTGCGCCGACATCACAAAAAAATTTGAGCAAGATGTTGCCAGAGACCTCTGGGGTGATGCTAGAGCTGCGTATCAAGCGCCGACCAGACGCAAGAAAGAACGTGCCACTTCAATTACCTTAGCCGACCCAAAAAGGGTGGGGCCGGATCTTGTAGTCCCAATGTCCGAGTATCCACCTGTGATGATTTTCTACACAATGGAAGCGGCTGGAATACTAATCGGCGCTGACAGAACGCTGGACAGGTCACGGGAATGGGGTCTAGTCACTATTACCGATCCAGAAAAGATTAAAGCTTTTGAAGCAAAACACCCAGGCCGACTCACAGCCAAGTTCAAAAACGTCCCGAAAAGTTTTGGCCGCCTAATAGCAAAAATTGCATACTGCAACGCGATGACTGCGCTCGATCCAAGCGACTTTGATCCGATATGCCTGGCTTATATTCTGGGGAAAAAGACCAACGTATCGCATGTTGTCGGCAGCAGCAAAATCACCGATCCGATGATGCCAGGACATGGGTACTTCATGAGGACAGTCGAACTCATGACGTCCGACCGAATGCTCTTAATCGGCGAGGTACGTCTTTTAGCAAATAACGGCACTCCTACATACCATGTGGTGGTGGGAGAAGTCTCAGGGGCCACAAACATTACGCGTGTGAACGAGAAGTTTCGAGCGATATCCCGCTCTGAATCGGTAGAGCAAGCAGACCCGATTGAAGTTCAGGCCTCTGACCCGTCGTATCCATGGCTACCAAAAGTCTGGCCAGTGCAATAACTTCGAGGGACAGAGGCCGTAGCACCGTGATCAAATAGTCACTGAGCCGGCGTGGAGGCCATCTTTTTGCACTTCCGGCACTCATGCACATCGACTCTGGTCTTGAAGCGATGATCCTCCTTGGACAACCACTGCATGTTTCCCTTGGTGTCGAGATCACCCATACACACTGGTCGCACATGATCCGAATCCCAACCTGGAGAGGCTCCACGTCGAAGCCCGGTTGCGGGGCAAGGATTCTCCCGCTTGAAGGACATCACCTCAGCAGCCGACCTGGGTAACGGATCTGCAAACGCTGGCACCAGCCATGTCAGTCTTCTGGTTGCAGCTACCGCAGAACGTCAGGATCACATCGTCTCGACTGGCACGACCTTTGACCTAGATATAGGGAAGTTGAGCTGGGTCTGATTCGTGTAGGCGGGATGCAGGCGCATGTAGGCGAAATGTTCGTTGCCTACACGACGTCAAGGGCCGCTTTCATGGGTCATGAACCAAATAGGTGTAGGCGATGTAGGCAAACTCTTCAAACTATCTCTAGAAGCAATTGCCTCAGCTCTTTTAAGCTAGCTGAAGACCTAGAGAAACATTTCCGGTGATTCTCCTACACTGCCTACACTGATTGAAGTCTCTTCCATATTTGACAGGGTATCAGTCAATGCAGGCGAGAATAATTAGCCTACAGATTGCCTACACGCCCTGCATTGACAGGACCAATCAACGGTGGAGCTGAAGGTTGAACATCTTGATCAAACGGAATGTCATGTAACGTGAACTCCAAATAGCCGATGGCGTTGAAGTATTCGTTACCTGGCCGTTCTTTGACATACCAAGACGTCCCTTCCGCAGTCCGGTATTTCTTATAGCCAAGCTCACCTAGACGCCTACCAAACCCACTGGCGTTTTTCGGTTTGAAATTCATGTCCTTGCACCAAGCCAGGTATGCCTTGAACATATCAATGGCTTTCATACTTTGGGTTTCGTCGGCTACTAAGCAGGCTTCAGCAAACATGCCGATGGGGTCCGATTCTTCTCGATAAAGGGATAGTTCAGCGACCGACGACGGTGGAATGACGAATTTCTGGTGCTGTCGAAGGCGTGCCAATCCCGCTACGGCCCAAACAAAGATGCCGTCGAGCTCAGCAACCAGCTTATTTTCAAGGTCCTTGTCCTGTTCGGCCTCCGAGAACTGCCTTGTGAACGTCAAAACGATGGCACGGCGAAAGAAGCCTTCAGAGATATCAAGCAATCGTGGTAAATGGTTTGTCGCGCCTATCAGTCGAACAAATGGCCTAAATGAATACGAAGGCTTGTACTTCCGCTCGGCTTCAACAATGTCTCCGCTAACGATGGCCTTAAAGTAGCTGTCAGCCATTGTTGCCTCAGCCGACATCTCAGACGAAAGGTTAACGAGCTTGCCCTCAAGTTCAGCTCTCACTGCGGGGCGGTCAAGTCGCTCTAAATGAGCGTGGCTAACATTTTCAGGTCCAACAAGATGCGTCAAGATGTTCAGCAGGACCGATTTTCCGTTCCCGCCCGCTCCAACCATCCAGACGAACTTATGCTGGCTTGCATCAGGTGTCAGGCAATAGCCAAACCACTCCTGCAGGAACTGAATCTTTGCGGATTTGTCCGCATCGTTAGCAAAGACTTCATCCAGGAACTGCATCCACCGGTCGCAGGTAGCTTCAGGGTTCCAAGATACGGGAATTTGAGTCCTGAGGTTGTGGATTGCGCTATGCGCTTCCAGTTCAAACGTCGTCGTATTCAGAGTTCCGTTTTTCAGGCATAAGTAGTTCCGATCCGGCTGGCTACCGTCGTCAGTTCTCGCAAGAATATCTTTCAGGATGTTAAGCGGGTCTGTTATGTTCTTTGGCTCTGAGATGTTCTCACCCAAATGGCGGGCAATGGCATTGCGAACTTCGGCGCGCTCTTCAAGACGCCGCCAGTAGCCGTCTTGGTAGCCGAGAAAATCCTCATTTGCGTAAACCAGTCCGCCGGGGAACTGATCCAGCAGGAGGTTTCTCAGCCTATCAGGCAAAGCCAAGCCTGAGTACGGATCGAGTTCATCGATCAGTCCACTGTCAACTTCACCAACAACGTGAAAGTAACTTGAGTCCAGCATTGAAACGTGTTCAGCCGTCCAGCCCTCGTTCACAGCATCGGCAGCATCCCAGCCTTCAGGTGCAATATAGCCCTGCTTAAGCGTGGCTTTACCTTCGACGACTTCAGGGCTCACGTCAGGTATTGCCAACACAGAGATTTCGGCGGCTGGATCTTGCAACCGAAGCAACTTCACCAATGAATTCAGATACTTTTGACCTGGGCCATCGTTGTCAGGCCAGATCAAGATCGACCGACCTTTGAGTGGGCTGAGATCAGATTTTTCTGCTGCGCCAGAGCCGCCTGCAGTAGTAACCACCACCCTATCAGGAAACAGACTTCTGGCCGCATCCGCTGACTTCTCACCCTCCACCACCAGCACTGGGGCATCGGGTCGCTGGACCAGCTCGTACAGGTTGTATAGCGGTCGAGCACCGTCAAGGCCCAGCCAATCCCACAAATACTTGCCGACTTCATCGCGCCTGTAAGTTAAGGGCCTGATTGTTTTGTCCTGCCCTGGCGGGTCGAAGCGGTAAATCAAGCAAGCGGTCTGACCTGAGGCGTCGTGGTAGTGGTAACAGGCTGACGGTTTGCCCTGGATGGGATGTTCTGACGGTGGTGCCGGTGCATCGCCTGGAATCGGCACGATGGCTGTGGACGCCGGTTTGCTCGGCTTTCGCTTTCGTTTGGGCCTGGCCTTTGATGTTGCGGGGCCTGCCTCGGGTACAGCGTTGCCTTCAGACTCCAGCCTTTCGACAATTTCCAGTATTTTTTGTGCCGCTGCCGATTGCGTGACACCGAGCAAAAACGCTGCTAGCGCAATGATGTCGTAGCCCCTTACCTCGTCATCGACGAAGTCACCGTATTTATTGTTGTCAATGTTGTACTTGAACGAACCCAGTTCACCATCATCACGGTGTGGGTTGTACATAAAGTACTCACTGCCGCGCAGTTCACCGTCAGGGGATAGTTCCTCCAGGATCTCGACGATGAATGGGTCTGCTCGGGTCTTGATGGCTGCGAAGTCGATGCTTGGCGCTTGGTGACCGATATGATGCTTTTGCTCGGACATCGAGCGGGCTGTGGGGTTGGGTTCTGGGGCCTTTTTTTGGCCATGTTTGGGTGATTTTTTCATGGATTTCTCTGATTTCAGGCGTTGTGCAGCCTGCCCGTTCGCACCGGAACAGGCATGCACCTCGCTGAGGTTGGTCTAGGGGTTAGTTGATGGGGCCGTCTTCAACTGTGGTCCCGCCGTCCAACACGCGATAGGTTGCATTTCCAAAACCGAGTTCGCGTTTGAGTACTGGAGCGGCTTCAAAGAATGGCGAGAATCGACGATTCAACTCAGAGACAAAATCGTCGTCAACAGCGGTGTCGGTAATCAGGTTAAGCAGAACGTACCAAACGCCCGACCTAATGCCATAGCCTTTGATTGAGCAAAGCTCGGGATAGGCAGAAAAGCCATTGCAGAAATTGCGGATGTGCTCCGCCTCGCCATCAGCTCCTATGACTTCGTTTGAGGAAATGGTGACTTCATATGTGCAATGCACAGGTGCTGTGGCACTGGGACGCTTACCGAAGCGAAAGCTGTTCGGGCCGGGCTTTATCTTGGGTTTGCGGATACGCTTGATCTTGGGTTTTGTACCGGTTTCGTCAAGTACTGGGGTGGTTTGATTTTCGTTAGACATGGCTATTCCTTTGGCGGAGTCAACCGCGTTCAATTCAAAAATGATGTGAAGATGAAAGCGTTGCTGCAGCAACGCCGGTAACTAGCGGGGATGGTGGGAATGAATTGCGCCGCTCAATTTCGAACGTGATCGGGCAATATCAAAACCATTCAGGATCGTGGACTGTCAAAAATACGTCGCATCAACCTCTTGCCAGGAGGGGGGCTGTACTTTGTAAACGGGATCGTCGTCGCCGAAGCAGTAAAGCTCTGCGTGCACGTCACACATCTTGTCTGCAATCTGCTCAAGAATCGGCTCGACAAAATCAGCACGGAAATGGCAGCCGACTTCCCCGAATGCAAGGGTCATAGGCCAGCCTCCGGCATTGGTGCCGTCTATTGCAATCGAGAAGCGGGCTTCATCGCCAAACATCTGGTTGAACTTGGTCATCAAGTCCACGGCAGCCTGTGGGCTGCCCGAAGCGATGATGATCATGGTTGGGACGTGTTCAGTATCCACTTCCCCAGGAGCCGCTTCTCCAAGATCAATCGACGCTTCAAGGGCCGGCTTACGGTCGCCCTTTTTCAGTGCAGGGATGGTTTGATTGGGCGTAGGCGTTTCCATTACCGGACACCCCCAGCATTGTCACGAGAAACCTTCACGCGGCTTTCGATGTAGGCTTGGATCTCGTGATCGAGCCAGCCAACCGCGCGGTGGCCCAATTTGATCTGGTGGGGGAAGTGTCCGGTTTTCTGCAGTGCGTAAATCTGAGACTTACCAAGCCCAGTCACTTCCTGGACCTGCAGCCGTCGCAAGATCTTGAAGCGCCTCTCCTGCTTCAAATGCGGAGATTGTTTTTCATTACTGTCCATATTGCCCTTTCGTTCACACCGAGACCTTCTCGGCATGTGGGCATATTTTTTTCCATCGGAAAACGTTTGTATAGGCGGCCTACATGCTGACCGTATACAGTCTCCATGCAATCGGTATCAACTGCTACTTTTTCTTGTTTTCTCAAACTCCAACAACCATTCGTACGTCGTTCGCCACCGTGTATCTTCCTGGCCATCACGCTTCTTGACACGCTTGGTGGGCTCAACCATCGTGTGATACAGGTATTTGCTTGCCTCCAGAGGTGAATTCCATTTACCGAACTTCAATCTTCCGATTATTCGTTGTTCTGCATACCGAGCCAGCACCTCGTCCTTTAATAAACCCAATTTGACTTTTTTCGCCTCTACGGCCGTCATTGCCTTTTCCCGTAACTTTGACTTTCCACCGAGTTCACTCATCTCAAACAAGGGGCCCTGCAGCATTGGCGGAAGAATATTTCCAATAGTCTTGGCAGTCATATTCATCGTTTTTGCCAATTTGAATAGTCTGTAGTTCCACATGAGGTGTTCAAGCAAGCCCCTGTACGTATGTGTACTCTCGGCGTTCAAATTTTCAGAAATCTCGTCTTTAAGATCCTCTGCAACACCCAGTATTAGCAAGCCTGAAGTTGCGTAACACTCAGGCAAAGCTAAACCTTCCGGCCCCCAGCCTTCGGCCAAACACTTTTCGCACGCCGCAACGATGGCCGACACAGGGAAAAGATGTGTTTGAGCTGGGTTGCTGGCGGTTGTCTTTTTAATGATGCCTACCAACTGCACTAACTCTTTGTTGCTGCGTTTTTCTAGTTCATCGCTGAATTCTTGCCCAAGGGAAAACAAAAGAGGATCCGAGAGACCCTTTCCCAAGTCGGTAAGTTGACACTTAAAGTTGAAGAATCTTTTGACATCCAATACCGCCATCGCCTAGGCTCCTTGTTTGTTGACCAATACCTCTTCTAGATAGTCCGACCAAGCCTGCATCATCGCTCGACGCTGCTTCAGGTAGGTGGCATGGTTATACGCAGCACTCACTTGGTCACCCGGCAGATGCGCCAACTGCAATTCAATGTGGTGATGATCGAAGTCCATTTCATGCAGCATCGTTGAGGCAACACCACGAAACCCGTGACCAGTCATCTGTCCACCATAGCCCATGATCTTCAATGCCTTGAGAATAGTGTTGTTGCTCATCGGCTTGGCATGATCTCTTTCGCCGGGAAACAGCAGCGGACTGTGGCCCGTGATCAAGTGCAGCGTTTTTAGCAGGCTAACTGACTGCGTTGAAAGTGGCACGATGTGGGGCTTCCTGGCTTTCATACGTTCTACCGGGATACGCCACTCTGCCGCTTCCAAATCGAACTCGCTCCATGGCGCAGCAATGAGCTCAGTCGTCCGCACGAATGTCTGGGCCATCAGTTTGATTGCGAGCCTTGTAGCCGGTGTCCCACGGTAGGCCTCGATGTGCCTAAGTAGCTGTGGCAGTTCGTTCGCATCGACCCTGGCCAAATTGGCCTTAGTGCGAGATTGAAGCACGTCGCTCGGTTTGATTGCTGCGGCTGGGTTATTGACAGCGAGACCGTTGGTGATGGCATAGCGAAATACCTGGTTCGAGGTTTGCAAAGCTCGTCTTGCAATATCCACGACGCCACGTTTTTGAATGACATTCAACATAGCGACAAGTTCTGGGGCCGTGATATCCGAAATCGGCCGAAAACCGATATGCGGAAAGACGTTTTTTTCGAACCGACGCCAGACTTGGTCTGCGTGTTGAATACTGCGACCAACGCTCCACCAATCCCACCAGCTCTTCGCAACGGTCTTGAACGAGTTTTCAGCCGCCACAAGCCGCGCACGTTTTTCACGTCGAGTCTTTTCAGCAGGGTCGATGCCCTGGACCAGTTGCTTGCGCATCTCGTTCCGAGCCTCACGGGCTTGGGCAAGAGAAACGTCAGGGTAACGGCCTACCGCCTTAAGCCCCTCTTTTCCGGTGTCTTTGGTGTACTTCCAGTGCCACAGCTTGGAGCCGCTTGGCCTTATCAGTAGATAGAGGCCGCCGCCGTCGAAAAGCTTGTATTGGGCTGGCTGGGGCTTGGCTTGCCGGATCTTTAAATCTGTGAGTGCGGAGGTCGGACTACGCTCACGGCGGGTAATGGGGGCGATTTGCGGGAGGTTTTCGGACATAGGGGCTTTCAATTGACCCCTTCAGAATACCCCGATAGAGAAAAAAAGCTACCCCGCTACCTACCCCAATAAACGGCCGGAACTGCCTGGAACCTATCAGGCCTCCTGAAACTAAAAAGCCCCTTTTCAGAGGGGCTTTTCAAGTTTTGTCGGACCTCGGAGGACCTTACAGAACCAATTACTGGCGGAGAGGGTGGGATTCGAACCCACGGTACCTTGCGGTACGCCTGATTTCGAGTCAGGTACATTCGGCCACTCTGCCACCTCTCCGGAGTGAAACGAGATTCTATCAGCCCCCACGGTCGCTCACTTTGTGTAGCTCCCTGCCCCCCGAGGGGGCCGCTGCGCCTGCGGACCGGCAAAGCCGGATCCGCGGCGCCGGCTGGATCGAACGCGCTGAGTGACCTACTTCGCTGAAGGTGCGAGCACCGTGATGCCGGCCATATAGGGCTGCAACACAGCCGGCACCTTGACGCTGCCGTCTGCGCACTGATAATTTTAGTTCCGGCCGCTTCGCTTGACTTCGCTGCGCGAAGCTCAGCCTGCACTGAAATTATCTGTGCGGCGGTGCAAGCACCGTCATGCCGCCCATATAGGGCTGCAACACAGCCGGCACCTTGACGGTGCCGTCTGCGCACTGATAATTTTCCAACACCGCCACCAGCGTGCGGCCCACGGCCAGGCCGGAGCCGTTGAGGGTGTGGACGAATTCGTTTTTGCCCTGGGCGTTTTTGAACCTGGCCTGCAGGCGGCGCGCCTGGAAGGCTTCGCAGTTGGAGACCGAGCTGATCTCGCGGTAGGTGTTTTGCGCCGGCAGCCAGACTTCGAGGTCGTAGGTCTTGGTGGCGCCAAAACCCATGTCGCCGGTGCACAGCAGCATGACGCGATACGGCAGACCCAGCTTTTGCAAAATCGCCTCGGCATGGCCGGTCATGGCCTCCAGCGCTTCATAACTTTTATCGGGTTGCGTGATCTGCACCATCTCGACCTTGTCGAACTGGTGCTGGCGAATCATGCCGCGGGTATCACGGCCGTAACTGCCGGCTTCCGAGCGGAAACACGGCGTGTGCGCGGTGAATTTAAGCGGCAGTGCGGCCTCGGCCACGATTTCGTCGCGGACAAAATTGGTCAGCGGCACTTCTGACGTCGGGATCAAATACAGCGCGGCATTTTCGGCCTCGCCTTCCTGGCCGCCTTTTTTGGCGGCAAACAGGTCTTCCTCAAACTTGGGCAGCTGGCCGGTGCCGCGCAGCGAATCGGCGTTGACGATGTAGGGCACATAACACTCGGTATAACCGTGTTCTGCGGTCTGCACATCGAGCATGAAGGCAGCCAGCGCGCGGTGCAACCGGGCCAATTGGCCCTGCATCACGGTGAAGCGCGAGCCGGTCAGTTTGCTGCCGAGTTCAAAGTCCAGTCCCAGCGGCTGGCCGACATCGACATGGTCTTTGACCTCGAACGCAAAGGCCGGCGGCTCGCCACCCGGCCCCTCCACCGGGCTCCACTTGCGCACCTCGACATTGCCGGCCTCACCCGTGCCCACAGGCACACTGTCATGCGGCAGATTCGGCACCGCCAGCAGCAGTGACAACATTTCGCTCTGGATCACTTCCAGGCGTATCGCGCAGGCCTCCAGCTCGGCCTTGAAAGCCGTCACCTGGGCCATCACCGGCGCCGCGTCTTCACCTTTGGCCTTGAGCTGGCCTATCTGTTTGGACAGGGTGTTGCGCTGATTCTGCAGCTCTTCGGTGCGGATCTGCTGCGTTTTGCGCTCGGCCTCCAGCGCCTGGAAGGCCTCGACGTTCAGGAAGGCCTGCGGGTTCTTGCGCGCCTGCAGGCGCGTGATCACGGAGGGCAGGTCTTTGCGGAGCAGGTTGATGTCTAACATGCACCGATTTTAAGGGAGGGCCGACGCGCTCAGGCCAGCGTGGCCGGATCGAGGTTGGCGCCGCAAATGATCAGGCAGATTTTTTCATCGGCGCGCGGCTGGTAGGCGCCGCTGTGCAGCGCCGCCAGCGGCAGGGCCGCAGCTGGCTCCACCGCCAGTTTGAGCTCTTTCCACAGCCAGAACTGGGCTGCCCGTATGGATTCGTCGCCGAGCAGCAGGGCGTCGCCCACATGCGCCTGGGTGGCGGCCCAGGCCAGATCCCCAATACGCCTCGCGCCCAGTGAGTCGGCGGCGATGCCGCTGACCGCCACATCAACCGGCTGGCCGGCTGCACGCGCGTTGAAAAGCGTCGGCGCCAGCTCCGGCTCCAGCGCCACCACCCGCGCACGGCGCTCAAACCAGCTGGCAATGCCGGCAATCAGGCCGCCTCCACCTACGCTGACCAGCAGCGCATCGGGCACACCGGCCTGTTGCTCGATTTCCAGGGCCAGGGTGCCGGCGCCGGCCACCACTTCGGCCTGGTCGTATGCATGGGTCAGCAGCGCGCCGGTTTGCTGCTGGCGCGCCAGGCAGGCCTGCAGTGCATCCGAGTACGCAGCGCCTGTCACCACCACCTCTGCACCCAGGGCGGCCAGCCTGGCGCGTTTGGCGGGGCTGGAGACCTCGGGTACAAACACCTCGCAGCGCACGCCAAGTTCACGCGCTGCCGCAGCCGTCGCAATGCCGGCGTTGCCGCCCGAGGCGACAATTACCCCACTGGCGGGAATCGGGTTGGACAGCAGGCGGTTGAGCATGCCGCGCGCCTTGAAGCTGCCGCCGGTCTGCAACTGTTCCAGCTTGAGCCAGACTTCGGCACAGCCCACACCGAGTGCCTTGCCGGGCAGCTTCCACACCGGGGTTTGATGGATAAAGTGGCTGTAGCCCTTTTGGAACGCTCGCTGGCAGCTCTCGATTTGATAGCGTGTTGTCATGTGCTCAGGGCTCGGCGTGCAGGTCGCTGTCCAGTGCATCAAGCGCCTGGCCGTCCATGCGCAGGCCTTTGGGCAGCGGGAACTTGATGGTTTCCTCAATGCCAGGCATTTTGCGCACCGATACAGCGCCCAGCGCCTTGATGCGGTCTATCACCTGCTTGACCAGGATTTCCGGCGCCGACGCGCCGGCGGTCAGGCCGACCCGGCTTTTGCCCTCAAACCAGGCCGGCTGCAGCTCGCTGGCGTCGTCGACCATGTAGGACTCGGTGCCCAGCTTGACGGCGAGTTCGCGCAGGCGGTTGCTGTTCGAGCTCGTCGGGCTGCCGACCACGATCAGGATGTCTACCTGCGGGCTCATGACCTTGACAGCGTCCTGGCGGTTCTGCGTGGCGTAGCAAATATCCTGTTGCTTGGGCTCGCGCACGTTCGGAAAACGCGCTTTCACGGCAGCGCTGATTTCTGCGGCGTCGTCCACACTCAGGGTGGTCTGCGTGACCACCGCCAGCTTGCCGGTCTGCCCGGGCTGGATGCGTGCCACATCGGCCACGTCTTCGACCAGGTGGATGCCGCTGGCCAGCTGGCCCATGGTGCCTTCGACCTCGGGGTGGCCCTTGTGGCCAATCATGATGAACTCGTAGCCTTCCTTGTTGAGCTTGGCCACTTCGACATGCACCTTGGTCACCAGCGGACAGGTGGCGTCAAAAATGCGGAAACCGCGCCTCTCGGCCTCACGCTCGGTCGCCTTGCTGACGCCATGGGCGCTGAACACCAGCGTGGCGCCCGGCGGCACGTCGTCCAGGTCTTCAATAAAAATCGCGCCCTTGTCTTTCAGCTCGTTGACCACATAGGTGTTGTGCACGATTTCGTGGCGCACGTAGATGGGTGCGCCGAACTTGGCGATGGCGCGCTCGACAATTTCAATCGCCCGGTCCACGCCGGCGCAGAAGCCGCGCGGCTCGGCGAGGATGATTTCTTGAGGGGCGCTCACAGGATGCCTATGATCAAGGTTTCAAACACCACCGGCTGACCGGCCAGCGGGTGGTTGAAGTCGAACTGAACGGCATCGCCCTCTTGCCTGAGCTGCTGCACGCTGCCTGCGTATTTCCCCATGCCGTCCGGCGTTGGAAACTGCACCACATCGCCGACCTGGTAGCTTTCGTTCGGGTCGCCCAGCTCATTGAGCAGCTTGCGCGCCACCCATTGCAGCAGCTCGGGGTTGCGCTCGCCAAAGGCTTCACCAGCCGCCAGCTCGAAGCGGGTGTGCACGCCCTCGGCCAGGCCCAGCAGGCGCTGTTCGATCGCGGGCGACAGCTCGCCCGTGCCCAGGCTCAGGGTGGCCGGTTTGCCGTCAAAGGTGTTGATGATGTCAGCGCCGTCCGGTCCGGCCATGCGGTAATGCAGGGTCAGAAAGGAGCCGGACTGAACCAGGGCGGGAGCGGATGTTTCCACAGTGGACATAAAACTTTCGGGCGAAGCGACTGTTTGTAAACTGCCCCTATTGTAGAAAGTGCGCTCCGGATGCCGGAATCCGGCCCCGTTTACCCCTGATACTGCTCCTGTCACAGCATTCTGCCCACCGCACGAGACCTTCCATGCTGCTCAAAGACCTGCCTGAAGACGCCCGCCCGCGCGAAAAGCTGCTGGCCCGCGGCCCCGGCGCGCTCAGCGATGCCGAGTTGCTGGCCCTGTTGCTGCGCAGCGGCATCCCCGGCAAAAATGCGCTGCAAATGGGCCAGGAGCTGGTCGATACCTTTGGCGGTGTGGCCGGCTTGTTACACGCCGGCCATGCGGCGCTCGAGAAGATCAAGGGCCTGGGCCCGGCCAAACGCGCCGAACTCGTGGCCGTGCTGGAGCTCGCGCGCCGCGCGCTGGCGCAGCAGTTGCAGGACAAACCGCTGTTCAGCACGCCTCAGGCGGTGCGTGACTATCTGCAATTGCAGCTGGGCAGCCGGCCGCATGAAATATTTGCCGTGCTCTTTCTCGACAGCCAGCACCGGCTGATTGCGCTCGAAGAGCTGTTTCGCGGCACGCTGACACAAACATCGGTGTACCCGCGCGAGGTGGTGGTGCGCGCGCTGGCGCTGAACGCCGGCAGTGTAGTGCTGGCGCACAACCACCCGAGCGGCGAGGCGCGACCCTCGCGCGCCGATGAGGCCTTGACCCAGACCCTGAAGGCGGCGCTGGGGCTGGTTGATGTGCGGGTGCTCGATCATTTCGTTGTGACCAGCACACAGGCCATCTCCATGGCAGAGATGGGGCTGCTCTGATGCCCGTCAAACCCGCTGCCATCCGCGACCTGAAGGGCCTCAAAGCCGTCAAGCTCGAGATTGAAACCCGTGCGCGGCTGGAAGCCGAACTGAAGACAAAACGCGCGGCAGCAGCTGCCCGGGCGAAGGCCGAAAAGGAACTGTTTTCACGCGCCATCGGCCCTGTGAAAGCCTTGCCGGCCAAACACCTGCACAAGGCGCAGCTGGCGACTGTGCAGCCGGCGCCGATTCCGGTGCAGCACCAGCTGGACGAACTGGCGGTGATGCGCGAAGCCCTGTCAGACGGTTTTGATGCGGAAACCCTGCTCGACACCGACGAGGCCCTGAGTTTCCGGCGCCCCGGCATGGGGCCGGACGTGGTGCGCAAGCTGCGCCGTGGCGGCTGGAGCATACAGCGCCAGCTCGACCTGCACGGCCTGCGCCGCGAAGACGCGCGCGATGCCCTGTCAGCCTTTATCCGCGAAGCGCACAAGGCCGGTATGCGCTGCGTGCGCGTGGTGCACGGCAAGGGCCTGGGCTCGCCCGGTAAAACCCCGGTGCTCAAAGGCCGGGTGCAAAGCTGGCTGATCCAGAAATCCGAAGTGCTGGCCTTTGTGCAGGCGCGGCCGGCCGAGGGCGGCGCGGGTGCGCTGGTCGTGCTGCTGGCGCAGAGCTGAACCCTCAACCGCTATCAATTCAGGAGCTGATTGCGCAGGCCGCATAAGGGCTGGAGGCCGATTTTATTGAAGGCGTGAGGCCAGGCCGGTAAATGCTTCTTCCAGCCGCCGGTCCGGAAAAACGGCTTGCGCAGCCGGGTACAGCTTACAGCGCGACCTGCGTCATCCCCCAGGTGAGGGCTCCCAGCTGGGTCAGGTGCAGTGCGACACCCGTGGCATGCAGTTGGCGAAAGCGGCTGATGGCTGACCTGTCGCCAGCGTGCATCGGCGGGCGCAAGGCATCCATGCGGGTCAGCATGACGCGGTGCAGGACGATGGCGAGCAGCGCTATACATCCCAGGCATGCGGACAGCAGCGGCCGGCCAGCCCATGCAAAGGCAACTGTCGCTGCCGTGGCCATGACGGCGATCATGCGGTAGCAGTAGTGGAACACCTGCCGGACGATGCGTGAATCCATGGGCACATCGTGCTTGAGGATCAGCAGCGGGGTCGAGCTGAGAACGGAAAACACCAGCGACATGAGCAGCAGGACGGTAGACACCAGCACAAACGCCTTGAGCAGCATGGGGGTTTTTCCAATAGGGCAAGGGAGATTGTCAAGCCACGGCTGACGGAGGCCTGACGCGCGAACGTGTCAGGCTGCAAATTGCGGCGCCAGGCTGCGGTACAGCGTCGCCAGACGCAGGCCCCGCTCCTGCATGCGGGTGCGCGCTGCAGCGCGCGGCTGGAACGCGTCAGCCAGCTCCGGTGCACGGAAGACATGTGCAGCCTCGCCGGGGGCACACGCCAGCCAGGCCAGCCGGGCAGCGCCCAGCGATGGCCCGACCTCCGCATCCGCATGCCGCAGCACCTGCAAACCGGTCGCGTCGGCCAGCATCTGGGCCCAATAGGCATTGCGCGAGCCGCCGCCTATCAGGCTGACGCGCGCGAGGCCGGGTTGCACCGCCTGCAGCGCGTCTATGCCCTGCGCCATGCCCAGGCACACACCCTCGAGCGTGGCGTTCACCATGTCCTCCCGCTGCGTGCCCGCGTGTATGCCGAAGAACCCGGCTTTGGCATGCGGGTTGTTGTGCGGCGTGCGTTCGCCGTTGAGATAAGGCAGGAACAGCGGCGTGTCCTCGCGCAGGCCCCGCTGTTCGGCCTGCGCCAGCAGGGCGGGCACGTCGCGCTCGCCCAGCAGCCCCGCGGTGAACTCCAGGCACGAGGCCGCCGAAAGCATCACCGACATCAGGTGCCAGGAGTGCGGCAGCGCGTGGCAAAAGCTGTGCACCGCCTGCCGCGGGTTGGCGACGAAAGAACCCGTGGCCACGAACACCACGCCGGATGTTCCCAGCGACACCATGGCGTCGCCCGGGTTCACGACGCCAGCCCCCAGCGCGCCAGCGGCGTTGTCGCTGGCGCCGGCCACCAGCGGCACCTGGCGCAAGCCCCAACGCCGCGCCACCTCGGGCAACAGTGTGCCTGTGACTTCCGGGCCTTCGTGCAAGCCCGGCATGTGCGCGGCGGACAAACCGCAGGCCGCCAGCAACTCAGGGTTCCATTGGCGCCTTCCCACATCCAGCCATAAGGTGCCGGATGCGTCGGACATGTCGGTCGCGTAGCTGCCGGTCAGGCGCCAGCGCAGCCAGTCCTTGGGCAAGAGCACTTTTCGCACGCGGTCGAACAGCGCGGGCTCGTGTTTCGCCACCCACAGCAGCTTGGGCGCGGTGAAGCCCGGCATCATGAGGTTGCCGGTGATCTGCCGCGAGTGCGGCACCGCCTGCTCCAGTTCCAGACATTCTGCCGCAGCCCGGCCGTCATTCCAGAGGATGGCCGGCCGCAGGACCTCACCGCGCCCATCGAGCAGGGTGGCGCCGTGCATCTGGCCGGTCAGGCCTATGGCCTCGATCTCGCCGCGATGTCGGCCGCCGCGCCGCAGCTCCTGTAACGCGGCGCCCACCGCGGCCTCGCACGCACGCCACCACTGGTCGGGATGTTGCTCACGCCACAAGGGCCGGGGCGCGTCCAGAGACAGCGGTGCAGAGCTGCTGGCGACCAGCCGGTGGTCGCGGTCCAGTACCACCGCCTTGACACTGGAGGTGCCGAGATCGATGCCCAGGAACATGGTCAGGGCCTGTTCACACTGGTCACACTAGTCCCCGAACGGCGTCCACTTGGCCGTACTGGCCGCGGACTGCACCACCTTCTCGATGAAGCGCACGCCGCGGGCGCCGTCTTCGAGTCGCGGATAATCGGCATCGAGCGGATCCGGCGTGTGGCCGGCCTGCATGGCACGGATATGCGCTGCCACACCAAGGTAAACGTTGGCAAAGGCCTCGAGGAAGGCCTCGGGATGCCCCGCGGGCAGGCGTGTCGCACGGCGGGCCGCCTCGCCGAGCCAGGCCGAGCCACGCGTCAGCACGCGCAGCGGCCCGTCTATGGGGGCGTGTATCAGCCGGTTCGGCTCCTCCTGGTGCCACTCCAGCGTGCCGGTGCTGCCGAACACGCGCAGCCTCAGGTCGTTCTCGCAACCCACTTCGATCTGCGAGGCGATCAGGACACCCTTGGCCCCGCCCTTGAACCGCAGCAGTACGTTGCCGTCATCGTCGAGGCGCCGGCCCGGCACAAAGATGGTGAGGTCCGCGCAGATGCTTTCCAGCTCCAGGCCGGTCACCGTCGCCGCCAGGTTCTCCGCATGTGAACCGATGTCGCCAATGGCGCCGGCCAGCCCGCTGCGCGCCGGATCGGTGCGCCAGTCGGCCTGCTTCTGCCCGCTTGCCTCCAGGTGGGTGGCCAGCCAGCCCTGGTTGTATTCGACGATGACCTTGCGCACCTCGCCGATCGCCCCGCGCGCCACCAGGTCGCGCGCCTCGCGGACCATGGGGTAGCCGGTGTAGTTGTAGGTAACGCCGAAGATGGAGCCGCTGCGCTTGACGACCTGGATCAGCTCTGCAGCCTCCTGGCTGGAATGCACCAGCGGCTTGTCGCACACCACATGGATGCCCGCTTCGGCGAACGCGCGGGCCACCGGAAAGTGCATGTGGTTGGGCGTGACGATGGAAACGAAATCAATGCGCTCGTCCTTGCCGCGGCGCAGCTCGTCGGCCAGCAGGTCCTCCCATCGGCCGTGGTTGCGCTCCTCCTGCAGGCCGAGTTCGCGGCCGGACGCGCGCGCGCGCTCCGGGTCGGACGACAACGCACCGGCCACCAGCTCGATCTGCCCGTCCAGCGCCATGGCCTTGCGGTGCACGGCGCCGATAAAAGCGCCCTGCCCGCCGCCCACCATCGCATACCTCAACATTTTCATGAACCCGCCATCCCGCCCTGCTTTGCCTTGTCAAACACCGCGTCAAACGCACCCGCAGCGGGCTTGAAGTCCAGCCGCTTGCTGTAAGCCGCACTTTCGGTGGCGCCATGAATGCGGTCCATGCGGCTGTCTTCCCACTCGACGCTCAGGGGCCCGTTGTAGCCCACATCGTTGAGCGCAACGATGATGGACTCGAAGTCGATTTGCCCACGCCCGACGCTGCGGAAGTCCCAGAAGCGGCGCGCGTCTCCAAAACTGGTGTGCCCGCCGAAGACCCCCACGCTGCCGTCGCCCCGGCCCCACCACACGTCCTTCATGTGCACGTGGTACATGCGGTCGCCGAAGGTGCGGATGAACTTGACGTAGTCCACGCCCTGGTAGCCCAGGTGGCTGGGGTCGAAATTGAAGCCGAAGCGTTTGTGACCGCCCACGGCCTCGACAGCCCTTTGCGCCGAAGCGGTGTCGAAGGCAATCTCCGTCGGGTGCACTTCCAGAGCGAAGTTCACGTCGACCTGGTCGAACACCTCGAGGATGGGTTTCCAGCGCTGGGCGAAATCAGTGAAGCCTTTGTCCCAGTACGCCTGCGAGGTCGGCGGGAACGCGTACAGGGCATGCCAGATGGATGAGCCGGTGAAGCCCGTCACCACTTTTACACCCAGTTTGGCGGCGGCCCGCGCAGTGTCCTGCATTTCCCGCGCCGCGCGCTGGCGCACCCCTTCCGGCTCGCCGTCGCCCCAGACATGCGCCGGCAGGATGGCCTGGTGGCGCTCGTCGATCAGGTCGCACACCGCCTGCCCCGCCAGGTGGTTGCCGATGGCCAGGCAGCGCAAGCCGTGCTGCTCCAGCAGCTCGCGCTTGTCCTTCACGTAGGACCTGCTCGCCAGGGCCTCCTGCACATTGAAATGGTCACCCCAGCACGCCAGCTCCAGGCCGTCGTAGCCCATGCTGCGTGCCAGCGGCGCCAGTTCTTTCAGCGGCAGGTCCGCCCATTGCCCCGTGAAAAGTGTGACAGGTCTTGCCATGGTTGCCTCAGAACGGCGAATCGGGGAAGTAGTACTGCTTGGCGTTGTCCCTGGTCACCAGCACAGACGGGATGATGGTGGTGGCCGGGAGCTTTTCACCCTTCACCCGCGCCGCGGCCGTGAGCTTCATGGCATCGGCGATCATGGCAGGCGAGTAGGTGACGTCGGCGGTGACGATCTTGTCGCCGTCCATGACTTTCTTGATGTAGTCCTTGGAGCCGGCGCCGCCGAGCACCAGCTTGATGTCGGTGCGCTTGGCCTGCTCGATCGCCTTTTGCACGCCGACGGCCATGTCGTCGTCGGAGGCCCAGACCGCGTCGATCTGCTTGAAGCGGGTCAGGTAGTCCTGCATCACCTTGAAGGCGTCGTCGCGGTTCCAGTTGCCATGTTTGGCATCCAGGACCTTGATGTCCGGGTGGGTTTTCATCACCGCAGTAAACGCGTCCACGCGCTGGTTGTCAATAACCGTGGGAATGCCACGCAGCACAACAACGTTGCCCTTGCCGCCCATGGCCTTGGCCATGTACTCGGCCGACACCTTGCCGAAGCCGGGGTTGTCACCGGCGACGTAGGCGTCCTGCGCACTCGTGTCCGTCAGCCCGCGGTCGACGACCGTGACATAGACGCCCTTGCCCTTGACTTGCGCCACCGGCTGTGTGAGCGGCGCCGACTCGAAGGGCAGGATCACCAGGGTGTCGATCTTGTTGGCGGTGTGCAGATCCTGCACCTGGTTGGCCTGCTCCGAGGCCGAGCCGGCCGTCTTGATGGTGACTTTCAGACCGGGATACTGCTTTTCCAGCTCGGACTTGGTCCGGTTGGCCCAGTACACCACCCCGCCTGTCCAGCCGTGTGTGGCGGCAGGAATAGAGACCCCGATGTGGGGCTTGGCCTGGGCGATGGCGGCAGGCGCCGCACCGAGTGCTGCAAGAACGGTGGCGCCAGCGGCCACCAGATGGATCAGTGATTTCATGCTATGTCTCCTTTTGACGTTGTGGGGGAACCGGTTACTTGCGCCCGCGCTGGAAAAACGCGACCGCGATGATGACAAAACCCTGCACCGCCGCGTTCAGGTACACGCTGATGATGCTGGTCAGGTTGAGGATGTTGCTGATGACCGAGAGCAGCACCGCGCCGATCACGGTGCCGGTGATGCCGCCGGCGCCGCCACGCAGGGCCGTGCCGCCGATGATCACGGCGGCGATGGCTTCGAGCTCCCACAGCAGCCCGGTAGACGGCGAAGCCGAGCCCAGGCGCGGGATATAGAGCACGGTGGCAATGCCGACGCAGACGCCCAGCAGCGTATAGGTGAGAACCTTGACGCGGTCCACCTCGACCGCCGCGTAGCGCGCCACCTGCTCGTTGGAGCCGATGGCCTGGACGTACCGGCCGAAGGCGGTGCGATTGAGAATGAGGCTGCCGAGCAAGGCGACTGCGGCGAACACCCACACCGGCACCGGCACGCCGAGCCAGCTGCCGTAATACACGGGACTGTAGACATCGGCCAGCGCGCCATCGAGCGTGATGGCACCACCATTGGAGAAATAGGTCAGGTAGGCGCGGAAGATGCCCAGCGTACCCAGCGTCACGATGAAGGGCTCGATCCGCCCCTTGCTGATGAGCAGGCCGTGCCCCAGCCCGAACGCAGCGCCCAGCACAATGGCGAAGGCCATGCCGGCCACCACCGCGGCCATCGGGCTCCAGCCCGCACCGGCGGCAGCGTTCATCAGCAGGATGGTGCTGCCGGCGATCAACGCGGCCATGGATCCCACCGAGAGGTCGATGCCGCCGGAGATGATGACAAAACACATCCCGACGGCGATGATTCCGATGAAGGCCGTGCGGGTGAGCACGTTCATCGCATTGTCCAGGCTGGCAAAGTTTTCGTTGAGGAACGCGCCCGCGATACACACCAGCGCCAGCCCCGCGAGCGGCCCCGCACCGGCGAAGGAGGGCCACCTTCGCAGGGCCGGCCGTGCGCCGGCTGCCGGGGCGGCGGCGGTGTCAGTGGGTTCCAGTTGCATGGGCGATCAACAGTTCTTCGGACAACTGTTCCCGGGAGAGCTCGGCCACCAGCTTGCCTTGCCGCATCACGATCACGCGGTGGCAAAGGCCGATCAACTCGAGCAGTTCCGAGGACACCACAATGACCCCGCGGCCCTGGCTGGCCAACTGCTGGATCAGGAAATAGATGTCGCGCTTGGCGCCCACATCGACGCCACGCGTCGGCTCGTCCAGCACCACAACCCTGGGGTCGGGATGCAGCACCCGCGCGAGCGCCAGCTTCTGCTGGTTGCCGCCGGACAGGGCCGAGGCCGGCACATCAGTGCGCTGCGTGCGGATGCCGAATTCTGTCATGGCAACCGCAAGGGCCGCCTGTTCCCGCCGCGGGTCGAGCAGCGGCTGCGCATAACGCTCCAGGGTCATCAGCGTGAGGTTTTCTGCCAGGCCCATGCGCAGGTGCAGACCGCGCGTCTTGCGATCCTCGCTGAGGTAGGTCAGGCCCAGCCTTGCGGCCGAACGCGGGCTGCGCCGCTGCCAGGCCTGGCCCGCGAGGTGCACCGATCGCACGCTGGAGGCGCGCAGGCCCAGAAGCCCTTCAAACAACTCGGTCCGGCCTGCGCCCACCAGCCCCGCGAAGCCCAATATCTCACCGGCGCGGACCTGAAAACTCGCACCGTGGCACCAGCCCGGGACCGCCAGGTCTTGCACATCCAGCAACACCGGCGCATCCGCCGCTGCCCCAAGTCTGGGCGGGTAGAGATCGGCCAGTTCGCGGCCCACCATCAGGCTGGCCATCTGCTGGCGGGTCAGACTCCCGGTGGGCCGGCGGGCGACGAAGCGGCCGTCGCGCAGGACCACCACCTCGTCGGTGATGCGTTCGACCTCGTCCAGCTTGTGGGAGATATACAGAACGGTGGCGCCCGCGGCCTTCAGCTGCCCGATCAGGGCGAACAGGCGCTCGGTCTCGGACGGTGTCAATGTCGCGGTGGGCTCGTCCATCACCAGCACGCGCGCGTGCCGGGTGAGGGCGCGCGCGATCTCCACCAGTTGCTTTTCGGCCACGATCAGGTCGCCGACGCGGCGCGCGGGGCTGCAGTTCAGGCCGACCTGGCGCATGGCCGCGACCGCCTCACTCGCCATCAACGCTTCGTCCAGCAGTCCGTAGCGCTTGTGCTCATGGCCGAGGAAGATGTTCTGCGCAATGCTCAGGTCGTCGGCCAGGTTGAACTCCTGGTGAATCATCACCACGCCAGCGGTTTCGGCCTCGCGCGGCCCCTTGAAGCGCACGCCGTGCCCGCCGAGCTCCACCTCACCCTCGCTGGCCGCCTCGTAGCCGGCCAGGATTTTCATCAGCGTCGACTTGCCGGCTCCGTTCTCGCCGAGCACCCCGTAGACCCGGCCGGGCGTGAGCTCGAAGCTGACGCCATGCAGCACCTGCACGGGGCCGAAGCTTTTGCTCACGTGCTTGAAGCCGACTGTCAGGCTCATGGCTGCTCCTGCCTTCTTTCTTCAGGCCACGCCGGCGAAGATGGCCGCATTGACCCGGTTCTCCAGCCACTCCTGGCGGCCGCTCACCGGTTTGGGCCGCAGGTCGTGGACGAACGCGTGTTCGGCCAGCTGGCTCAGGTTCATGCCGCCCGTGATGATGCGCTGGCCCAGCTCGCCGTCCCAGCTGGCGTAACGTTGCCGGCGGAACTGCTCGAGCTCTCCGGAGTCGATCAGCCGCGCAGCGCTTTTGAGCGCCAGCGCCAGCGCGTCGATCGCGCCCACATGCCCGTGCAGGATGTCGACCGGGTCCATGCTCTGGCGCCGCACCTTGGCATCGAAGTTGAAACCGCCGCTGCCGAGTCCGCCGGCGCGCAGGATTTCGTAAAGCGCCAGTGTGAGGTCTTCCACACTGTTGGGAAACTGGTCGGTGTCCCAGCCGTTCTGTGGGTCACCGCGATTGGCGTCGACGCTGCCGAGGATCCCGAGCGAGGCAGCGGTGGCGATCTCGTGCTGGAAACTGTGGCCCGCCAGCGTGGCGTGATTGGCCTCGATATTGAGCTTGATTTCCTTCTCCAGATCGAACTCCTTGAGGAAGCCATACACGGTGGCGCTGTCGAAGTCGTACTGGTGCTTGGTCGGCTCCATCGGCTTGGGCTCGATCAGCAGCTGTCCCTTGAAACCGATCTTGTGCTTGTGGTTCACCACCATTTGCATGAAGCGGCCCAGTTGCTGGCGCTCGCGCGGCAAATCGGTATTGAGCAGGGTGTCGTAGCCTTCGCGGCCACCCCACATCACGTAGTTGGCGCCGCCAAGCTGCTGCGTTGCATTGAGTGCGCTGAAAACCTGCGTCGCCGCATACGCAAAAACTTCGGGATCCGGGTTGCTGGCCGCGCCGGCCGCGTAGCGCGGATGGCCGAACAGGTTGGCCGTTCCCCACAGCAGCGCGATACCGGCCTCTTCCTGCTTCTGGGCGAGCACATCCACCATGGCGGACAGATTGCTGCGGTACTCAGCCAGGTTCACACCTTCCGGCGCCACATCCGTGTCATGGAAGGTGTAGAAAGGGACACCAAGCCGGGAAATCAGGCCGAAGGCCGCGTCCGCCTTCTTTCGCGCCAGTGTCAACTCGTCCGCGCCGGCGTGCCAGGGCCGTTCGAAGGTCCCGTCTCCGAAGACGTCGCTGCCGGGCCACACGAAGGTGTGCCAGTAGCAGACCGCAAGCCGCAGCTGCTGCTCCAGGGTCTTGCCCAGCACGCTTTCCCTGGCATCGTAGTGGCGATAGGCCAGCGGATTCGTGGATTGCGGGCCCTCGTAGCGGACCTGAGGAAGAGATTCGAAGGAGGTCATGTCTGCATGGCAATAAGCAAAATGGTGATGCTAGCCCTTGCGCCATCGCGCAAGCTTGCGAATTTGGCGAGCGCGGGTTGTGAAATTCCTTTCTGCATCGCAGCAATTAGCGCGTTGTGCGGGACCGGGACCGGCAGAAGCAGCAAGGCAAAAAGGCGGCTCTGCCGCCACGCTAGCTGGCGCTCAGCCCTTGGGTCCAGGCGCCGGACGTGGCCAGATAACAGGCGTACAGCGACGTCGTGGCCGTGATGAACAGCCTGTTGCCTCTGGGGCCGCCGAACTCCAGATTGGCCACCGGTTCCGGAACGAGGATCTTGCCCAGCAGTTCGCCCTGCGGCGTGAAGCAATGAACGCCGTCGCCGGCACTGGTCCACACATTGCCGAGAACGTCCACACGCAGCCCGTCCGGGATACCGGTGTCCACCGTCGCGAACACCTCGCCTCCCCGCAGCCTGCCTTCGCTCACCTGGAACGAACGGATGTGGCGCGGTCCTTCAGGGTCATGCGAAGCCCCCGAGTCGGCAATGTAAAGGAATCTGCCGTCAGGCGAAAAGGCCAGTCCATTCGGCTGGACGAAGTCGGTGGCGACCGCGTCCACTTGGCCGCTCGCCGGCTCGACACGGAACACATATCGGCCCCCGTACTCGGGTTGTGCCGCGTAACCCTCGTAGTCGGACAGGATGCCGTAGGACGGATCGGAGAACCACAGCGCCCCGTCGGGGCCGGCCACCAGGTCGTTCGGAGAGTTGAGCTTCCTGCCCTGGAATGAGGATGCGAGCACGGTGCGGCGTCCGTCGTGCCCGGTGCGACTGACGCAGCGCGTGCCGTGCTCGCAACTGAGCAGGCGACCCTCGCCGTCGCGGGTGTTGCCATTGGTGAAGCTGGAAGGTTTACGGAACTCCGCGACACGTCCTGCGCCCGCTCCGTCGGGTACCCACCGCAGGATTCGGTTGTTGGGAATGTCGCTGAACAGCAGGAAATCACCCGCAGGGAAATACACCGGTCCTTCGGCCCAGCGTGCGCCGGTGTAGAGCTTCTCGACGAAGCCGTTGGGAGGCACCACGCCACGGAAGCGGGGGTCGTGCAAACGGAAGTCGCCGCGAACACCATAACTTTCACCCATGCTCACCTCACTTTGGCCGATCGCCCGTACACGAGCAGCATGGCCAGGATCAGCGCCCCATAGATGATCTGGCGGCCCGCTTCGGGCATCTGCAGAACCGCCAGCATGCTTTGCAACAGAACGATGAAAACCACGCCGGCGACCGTTCCCAGGTAGCTGCCGCGGCCGCCCAGGATACTGGTGCCGCCCAATACCACAGCCGCGATCGCCGGCAGCAAATAGAAATCGCCCATGGCCTGGTAGGCGTTACCGGAATATCCGGCGAGCAGCACACCCGCAAGCGAAGCCAGCATGCCGCAGGCGACGAAACAGACGACTGTCATCCTGGCAGTGCGGACGCCGGAGAGGTAGGCAGCGCGTTCGCTGTTGCCTATCACGTAAACATAACGACCTGCCGCCGTGCGCGTCAGCAGAAAATGCACCAGCAATGAAACTGCCGCCCAGACCAGCACCGCGTTGGGCACCCCCACAGTCCTGCCCACGGCCAGGTCGCGCATCAACTGGGTCGCGGCGTGCTGGGGCGCATGGCCACCTGTGTAAAGAACCATCAGCCCCTGCAGCACAGCATTGGCGCCGAGCGTGAAGATCATCGACGGAATCCGCAGGAACGCAACGCCCAGGCCATTCACCAACCCGACCAGGGCGCCGCAGATCAGGCCGGCGGGGATAGCCCACTCTGCGCCGCAGGTTGCCCCTGCGGCGGCCGCCATCATGGCGCCGGTCGTGATGGTCCACGGCACGGACAGGTCAATGTGACCCAGCAGGATGACGATCATCAACCCCGCCGCTGCGAGCCCGAGGAAGGCGGCGATTTGCAGCTGCTGCAGCAAGTAGACGGGCGTCAGAAAGTTTTTGTTCACGGCACTGCCGGCGAGAAGCAACAACAGACAGCACATGCCCACCACAGCGGGCGGATTGAGCAGCAGGCGCTGCACGGGACTCTTCGTGGGGCCGGACGAAGGCTGCGCGACGGTGAGTTCAGCGCCGCTCATCAGAACAAGTCCAGGCGATTTCTGACGCGCAGCACCTTCGCCGCGCCCATGCACAGCGCTACCAGCAGGATCAGGCCTTCGAACAGGGGCTGCCACAGCGCCGGCGCATCGAAGACAAACAGCAGGTCGCCGATCGTGCGCAACACGAAAGCGCCAAGGACGGAGCCGACCATCCCGCCGGTACCACCGTACAGGGATGTGCCGCCTATCACGACCGCCGCGATCGAATTCAGGGTATAGAGCCCGGCCTGCGGTCCGCTGGCCTCGCCCGACAGCGCGATCAGCGACAGCAGCAGTCCGGCAACACCCGAAAGCAGCCCGGCGATCGTATAGGCGAGAAACTTGGCACCGTCAGACGGAACGCCGGAGAGGTAAGCGGCCTGCTCCGAGGAGCCAACGGCATAACATGCACGTCCTCTCACCGTCCGCTTGAAAGGCATCCACCCCAGAACAAGCAGCACGGCCAGCAGAACCAAGGTGGTCGGAATCACCCCGAACAGCCGGCCGGTCAGGGCATCCGACAGCCCCTCGCTGATCTCGCCACCGGGCGCGGGCCGCAGCAGCAAGGCAAAACCGAAATACACTGCGCCGGTTGCGAGCGTCACGATGATGGGCTGCAGGCGCCCGAACACCACGATGGCGCCATTGAGCGCGCCTGCTGCCGCGCCGCAGGCGAGCACCAGCACGATGCCCAATGCCACCTGCCAGGGCGCCCCGTTCACGACGCTGGATGCGAGGCAACCCGTCAGCACCATCACCATGCCGACGGAAAGGTCGAGTCCCCGGGTGATGACGGGCAAGGTCTGCGCCATCGCCACGATGGCCAGCAGAACCGCCTTGTTCGATGCGGTGGTCACGATGGCCACGGAGATCGAGCGCGGGTGCTGCATCAGGAACAGCGCGAACATCAAGGCGAACACCGCCAACGCGGCGAGCGGCCCGCCATTGCGCCGCAATCTCATGCCCCATTCGCTGCGCCGGATCATGCGATAGCGGTCTGCCTGCCGCCGAGTGAAACGTTGAGCGAAGATGCCACGATGGCGTGCTCGCTGATCTCTTCGCCGGCCAACGTGCGGGTAATCCGGCCCTCGTACATGATGAGCACGCGGTCGGCCAGGCCGACCAGTTCCTCGTAGTCGGTGGAATACAGAAGAACGGCCACGCCCTGGGCCGCAAGATGGCGCAGCAGCCCATACAGCTCCTGCTTGGTGGCCACATCAATGCCTCGGGTCGGGTCGTTGAGCAGCAGCACGCGCGGCTGGGTCATGAGCCATTTGGCGATCACCACCTTCTGCTGGTTCCCACCCGACAAGGTCAAAACCGGGTCTTGCGCCGAGCCGATCTTGATGCGCAGCTGCTCCACCATACGGGCCACGGCTGAGCGCTCTGCCGCTGCGCTGAGGATGCCCAGGCGCCCCAGCGCAGGCAGGTTGGCCAGGCTCATGTTCTCCCGGATACTCATGGGCAGGATCAGCCCCTCGGTCTTGCGGTCCTCCGGAATCAGCGCAATGCCCAGCTCCGGGTCCTTGCACATGTGCGGCGCCAGGTCGCGGCGCGGCTGGCCGAACACCTGTACCTTGCCTTGCACCCCCTTGAGCACGCCGAACAGGGCCAGCAGCAGCTCCCGCTGGCCCTGGCCGTCCAGGCCGCCCAGCCCGACGATCTCGCCTTGCCTGATCTCCAGCGAGATGTCATGCAGTTCGGGTGCCCAGATCAGGCCCTCCACGCTGATGGCGGGCTGGGCCCAGGGCGCGGGACCGGTCTTTGGGGGATAGGTCTTGGCGACGTCGCGGCCGATCATCAGCTGGACCACTTCCGCATCGGTGCGGGTGCCGCTGGCAAAGGTGTCCACGCGCCGGCCGCTGCGAAAGACCGTGCAGGTGTCGGCCAGCGCCTTGACTTCGTGCATGCGGTGCGAGATGAACAAAATGCCCACACCACGCGCCCGCAGCTGGAATAACACCTTGTAGAGCCGCTCCACATCTTCGATGCTCAAGGCCGAAGTCGCCTCGTCCAGGATCAGCAGGCGCGGCTGGACACTCAGCGCCTTGGCGATCTCGATCAGCTGGCGGCGCGAAAGGGGCAGGTCGCGGACCCGCTCCCCGGAATGAATGTCGCCGCATCCCAACATGGCCAGTAACGCGAGGGCTTGCTCCTGCTGCGCCTTCGAGTCGATCAGGCCGCGTCGGCGCGGTGGGCGCGACAGGAAGATGTTCTCCGCCACCGAGAGGTCCGGCACCAGGGACAGCTCCTGGAACACGCAGGAGATCCCATGGTCACGGGCCATGTTCGGCGAGTCCAGGCGCACCTCGACACCTTCCATGAGGATACGGCCGGCGTCGGGCTGCACCACCCCGGCGATGGTTTTGATGAGGGTGGACTTGCCCGCGCCGTTTTCTCCCAGCACGGCGTGGATTTCGCCGGCCTGACAGGTGAAGTCCGCGCCGTCCAGCGCGCGCACACCTCCGTAGCGCCTGGAGATCCCCTCGAGCTGCAGCAAGGTCTGGGGCACGGCGCGCTGCTTCAGGTGTTGCCTTCGCTCTGCTTCATGATGTCCGGCGCCGTGAGGTTGATGTTGCATGGCGGGAACTCATTGGCCACATAGAAGGTGTCCGGCAAATCAGGATAGAAGTTCTTTCCCGGCGCCATCTGCTGGTATTCCACGTAGGGGATGGGCACCGAGATGTACTGGGGCAGCTTTTGTCCCTGCAACGCGGCGATGGCTGCCTTCAGCGCCACAGCCACCAGGCCAGGGGACTGCGCGGCCGAAGCGCCTTTGAGGCCGTCCTTGTGGTGCGCATGGACCATTTTGCGGAAACCATTTTCACCCTCGGCGCCGATCGGCACAAAGGGATGTTTGGCCTCGATGAGCGCGCGGATCGTGCCATTGGATCCGGCCTGGGTGTAAATGCCGTTGAACCGGCCGTGCACGGCGATGGCGTCTGCCGCCACCTTCTGGGAGGTGCCGTCATCCCAATTGCCGACCACCTCGACGATCTGCACGCCCTTGTGCTTGTTCATGATCTCGCGGAATCCCAGGTGTCGGTCGCGATCGACCGAATTTCCCGGCAACCCGCGAATCTCAAGCACCTTGCCACTGGTAACCCCGTTCTTCTCCAGCCACCGGCCCATCAGGCGGCCCATCTCGAGCTGGTCTTCGTTGACCTGAATGACCTCGTCGGTGTCCAGCACATTGTCGAACGGGATCAGGACCACGCCCGCATCCCTGGCGCGCTTGATCACCGGCTTGAAAGACGTGGGCGACACCGCGATGGTGAGAATGGCGTCGAAGCCCGCATTGATGAAGTTGTCGACGGCGCCCAGCTGCGCGGCGACGTCGGTGCCAGTGGAGACCACCTTCAGCTCCTTGATATGAGGCTTCATCTCAGGCGTCGCCGCATAGGCCTTGAGCGACTTGATCATCTGGATACGCCAGCTGTTTCCCGCATAGCCGTTGGCCAGGGCGATGCGGTAGGGCCCTTTTTTGGCCGGGTACTGCATGGTTTTCGTACTGGAAGAAAAAGGCTTGAAGCAGGCGGGCTCATACGTTTGCGCCGCCGTGGGTCCGGCGATACCAGCCAGTGCTGCGCCGGCGCTTGCGGCAAGAATGTCTCGTCTCGTGTGCATTGCTGTCTCCTGGTTGTGTGGTGCCGGCCTGACGGCACTGGCGCGATTGCGAGACCGCGCGGTTGAACGAAGTAAACGGCGACTCTCAGGCCAATCGCATTGGTGGCTCCACGACTGTCAGAACCGCATCGCTAGTATTTGCGGTTGGGGAACTCCCTGGCCGCAACTTCGGCAGGAAACACGCCCTCGATCGACTTGATCCAGCGTGGCAACGTTTGCCCGGCGGCGGCCTTGGCGGCCGCTTCCATCAATTGCGGACCCAGCAAGGGGTTGCACTCGACGCTGACGTTCATCTTGCCGGCGATCATGGCTTCGAAGGCGCCCTTGACCGCATCCACGCCGATGACGAGCACATCCTTCGCAGGCTTGAGGCCCGCTTCCTCGATGGCCTGGATGGCGCCTATGGCCATGTCGTCGTTGTGCGCGTACAGCACATTGATCTTCCTGCCCTCGGCTTTCAGGAACGCTTCCATGACCTCCTTGCCTTTGGCGCGGGTGAAGTCGGCGGTCTGTGAGCGGATGATCTTGTAGCGCGGGTTGGCCTTGAGCACCTCCTCAAAGCCCTTCTTGCGTTCAATGGCGGGATCGGAACCCACGGTGCCCTGCAGTTCGACGATGTTCACGTCACCGGTGGTGTTTTTGGTGTGCCCGAGCAACCACTGCGCGGCGCGCCGGCCTTCCTCGACGAAGTCCGAACCTACAAAAGTGGTCCAGGTGGAAGCATCCTTCACCACCACATTGCGGCTTTCCAGAATGACGGGAATTTTCGCGGCCTTGGCCTCCCGCAGCACGGTATCCCAGCCGGTTGTGACGAGCGGCGCCAGGATGATGACGTCCACCTTCTGGGCAATGAAGGAGCGGATCGCCTTGATCTGGTTTTCCTGCTTCTGCTGCGCATCCGAGAATTTCAGGTCATAACCGGCCGCGATCGCGGCGGCCTTGACGGATTCTGTATTCGCCGTGCGCCATTCGCTCTCGGCGCCGGTCTGCGCAAAGCCAATCACCAGCTTCTTGCCTTTGGCCTGGCTCCAGACCGGTGTCGTCCAGGCATAAGCCAGGCCGGCGCCTGCCAGCGCTGCGGCAAAGCTGCGTCGTTTCATTGGTTTCATCTTGTGTCTCCTGCGTTCGTTGGGGTTCAGTCGGGTGCAGCACTCTTGCCTTGCGGCTCGCCCGGTGCTGTGGCGGGCGGGCCGAACTCAGCCGGGGTACCAGATGACGCGGGGCTCATCGGCCGGGCGCTGGTAGGCCCACGCGGCTTCGACGAGCCGCACCATGTCGTAGCGGGGACGCCAACCCAGCAGGAGTTTCGCCTTGCTGTTGTCCAGCCAGGTGGAGTGGTAGGGTGTCCGCAGCGGAACCAGCGGCACGCCGCGCGTACGCGCCATGTAGCCGCCCAATACCCCGTAGTCAACAGGCTCGTCCATACAGACGTGCATCAGCTGCTGGTGAACTTGCGGTGCGTCGAGCGCGAGCAACAGCGCCTCCACCAGGTCGTCCACGTGCACGAAGTTGCGCTTCACCGGCGCGCCCTCCGGGTCCAGCATGACCGGGATGGCCGCAGATGCCACGTAGTCGCGCGCTTTGGCGTGCTCCACCAGCTCATGCCAGCGCGGCCCGCCGAAGACGTCGTCACCAAAGGACAGGGTGTAGCGAAAATCATCCTTCTCCATGATCCAGGGCGCACGCAGGCAACAGCCGTTGAGTCCGTACTGGATCTGGTACTGCTGCAGCATCACTTCCTCCAGCACCTTGGAGAGTGCATAACACCCTGGATAGGCGCTGTGCGCCTGGCTCTCGGTCACAGGCGCGTTGCGCGGATAGAAAAAGTGGCCAATTGCAGCGTCTCCTCCCACGAGCAGAAACTGGCGAAAAGTCCGGCTTGTGCGGCATTCCTCGAGCAGCCAGAACATCCCCTTGACCGCCACGTCCATCACCTCATCCGGCGTCTCCTTGCTGGTCGCAAGATGGAGCACATGCGTCACGCCCGCCATCGCATGGCCCACATCGGCGCGATGCTGGATGGAGCCGGGCACGGATTCGATACGGGGATGCGGCGGCAAGGTCCGGTTGTGGCACAGCGCACGGACACGGAACCTGTCGTAGCGCGCATCGCCCAGCAAACGGTCAAGAAAGGGGCGCCCCACCTTGCCGGTGGCGCCCGTCACCAGGATGAGGGCAGAGGCGCCTGAACCTGGATCCGGGATCATGTCCAGCCACCGTCAACCACCAGGTCCTGCGCGGTGATCATGCTGCTGTCGTCAGAGGCGAGAAAAAGCGCGGCGCGCGCAATATGCTCGGGCATCAGTTCGCCTGGCAGGCACTGCGCTTTTGCCAGTTCGACTTTGGCTTGCGGCGTCACCCATAGCCGGATCTGCTTTTCGGTCATGACCCATCCCGGCACAATCGTGTTGACCCGAATGCGATAGGGGCCGAAGTCCCGCGCAAGGCTTCGGGTGAGTCCTCGAACCGCAGACTTGCACGTTGTATACACCGGCATGCCGCCTGTCTTGAGCATCCAGCTGACCGAGCCGAGATTGATGATTGAGCCTTCGCCCAAAGCCTTCATGTCTTTGAAAACTTCCTGCGCGGCGAAAAAGTAATGCTTTAGATTCACCGCAACGCCGCTGTCCCACGACTCGGGCGTTGTTTCTTCAACAAGATGGCGCTGGTCATCCGCCGCGTTGTTCACCAGCACCTGAATCGGACCGATGCGCTGGCGAAGCATGCCAATGGCGTTGCACAGCCGGGGGGTGTCCGTGACATCGCAGGCCTCAAAATGAACGCCGCGTATGCCCGCTTGCTCAAGCCTGGCCTGCAAAGCCAGGGCGCCCTGTGTGTCGATATCCACAAACCCCACTTTGGCGCCCTGAGAGGCGAAATACGCCACGAGGGTCGCGCCGATTCCCGTGGCGCCACCGGAAATGAGTACGCTCCTGCCGTCAAGACTCGGATAGCGGGTTTGCTCAGTCATCAAGTTCCTCGTTGCTTGCCCGGAAACTGCGGGGCAGACGTAAAAGGGGTGGTCTTTTCGTGCGCCCGCGCTCGCCATCTGAGGTCTCCATTCAGTTGGCAATGCCATGCAAAAAGACCCTGCAAGGTCTGCAGCACATGAACCAGAGCTGCGATGCTAGCCCCTGTGTCCCGGCCTGCAGCTTGCGAAATTGCCGAGCGCGGTTTGTGAAATTTCTTTCTGCATCGCAGCAATCGTCGCAATGTGCCAAGATCAGCCTCCCATGACCAAAAGCCCGACCCTGCGTGCGTTCGACCGGACAAGCGGTCCCGCCGTCCTGCGCGTCGCCCTGCTGTTCCACGCCAGCAAGGTTTACGACCGCGAGATCCTCGCCGGCATCGGCGACTACGTGAAGCAGACACGCGTGGCCTGGGACTTGTTCCTGGAGGAGGACTTCCGCTTCCGTCTGGACGGCATCCACGAGTGGGAGGGTGACGGCATCATTGCGGACTACGATGACCCCGCCGTTGCGCTGGCACTGACTGGCGCTCATGTCCCGGTCATCGCCATCGGCGGCTCCTACCAGGATCCCGACAGCTACCCGCGTCACGTGCCTTACGTGGCCACCGACAACCAGCTGCTGATCGCGCGCGCGCTCGAGCACCTGCTGGAAGCAGGCGTGACGCGGTTCGCGTGCTACAGCCTGCCGGAATCTCCACTCAACCGTTGGGCCCAGGAGCGCGAGAGGGCGTTCTCGGCATGGCTGCTGGACAAAGGCGGTCCGGGCGAAATCCACCGCGGCCTGGCGACCAGTGCACCCACATGGGGGAGCGCCACCAAGAAACTGATCGCCTGGCTGAACAGCCTGCCCAAACCGGTCGGCATCGTTGCCGTCACCGACGCGCGCGCGCGCCAGGTGCTGCAGGCCTGCATCGTCGCCAATATTGCCGTGCCCGACGAGGTCGCGATCATCGGCATCGACAACGACACGCTCGGGCAACACCTCACCCGCATCGAGCTCAGCTCGGTCAGCCAGGGCACGGCCGAGATGGGCCGCCGGGCGGCGCAGTTGCTGCATCAGGCGCTGAGCGGCTCGCCGGTGCAGGGCGTCCGGGTGGTGGTCCCGCCGGCCGAGGTCCATGGCCGGGCATCGACCGCGCGCGATGTCCAGCACAGCCCGCCGGTGATGCGCGCGCTCCACTACATCCGCCAATATGCCTGCCAGGGCATCAAGACCGAACAGGTCACCGCAGCGGTTGGCCTGTCACGCTCATCGCTGGAGATGTACTTCCGGCGCGAACTCAAACGCTCCGTGCACGACGAGATCCTGCAGCACAAGCTGCAGCGCTGCTTCCAGTTGCTCGACCATACCGGGATGGGCATCGACGAGATCGCGCGGGCGAGCGGTTTCCGTTCCGTCCAGTACCTCAATACGGTATTCAAGCGGGAACTGGGCGCAACGCCGGCGTCGTGGCGGGAGAGCCGGCGTTCCTGAGGTGCGGGCCTTTTTATTCAGGCGCGGCCAGGCGAAGGCGGCGCGGGTGGACGGGTGTCGTGACCGGCGCAGAAGGGAACCCTGAATCGCTATCAATTCAGGAGCTTGCTGCGCACACCGCATCAGGGCTGGAGGCCAATTTTATGGAGCAAACCGGTTCAGGCCGGCGAATTCCTCATCCAGTCGGCGGTCTGGAAAAACGACTCGCGCAGCCGGGCGCGCAGCGTTTCGTCGACACCGGTCTCACCCATGGCCTGGTCCATACACGCAAGCCACTGGTCGCGCTCGAGAATGCCGATGACAAAAGGCATGTGGCGCAGGCGCAGCTTGGGGTGGCCAAAACGTTCGGTGTAGTGCTGCGGCCCGCCCAGCCAGCCGCATAAAAACCAGAACAGGTGCTGGCGCGCCCGGCCCAGCTCGCTGCCGTGCGCGGCGCGTAATGCCGCGTAGCCGGGTTCGATGTCCATCAGGTCGTAAAAGCGATCTACCAGCGCCTTGACCTTGTCTTCGCCGCCTATCCACTCAAAAGGCGTGGCAAACGGCGGCGTGCCCGGTGGTTTTTCTTCGATTTGCATGGTTATGTTGTTAGGGAATTAAACGTTGCTTTGTCATTGCGGGGCTTGACCCGCAATCCATGCCCGCACGCATATGCCGGTGGTTCATGCCGCATGGATCCCGGATCAAGTCCGGGATGACAGCATCAAGGGCGGGACATCAATCACACGCTCTACTGAGCCTTGCGCAGCGTCTCCACCACCGGCGTGTTGAGCACCGAACGCAAGCCCCACCAGCCGGCCGCCAGCGCCAGCGCTGCACCGGCCAGGCTGCCCAGCAGCGGCACGGTCCAGGAGCCGGTCCAGGCGAAATCAAACACAAAACGCGCCAGTCCCCAGCCGACTGCCAGCGCCACGATGGACGCCAGAAAACCGGCCAGCAGGCCGACACCGGCCAGTTCGGCGCGCTGGACCTGCCGCAGCAGCGAGGAGCGGGCCCCGACCGCACGCATGATGGCAAACTCTTTGGCACGTTCTTCGCGCGTGGCGGTGATGGCGGCAAACAGCACCACCAGCCCGGCCGCCAGCGTGAAACCAAACAGGTATTCCACCGCGCGAATCACCTGGTCCAGCACACGCTGCACCTGGTTGATGGTGCTGCTCATGTCAACGTTGGTGATGTTGGGGAAGGCCTTGACAAGTTCGTTGTCGAAGCTGCGCGGCTGGACACCGTTGACGGCGGCCAGCCGCTCCGGCGCGCGGAAAGCGCTGATGTAAGACACCGGCACGTCGGTCATTTTTGCCACGGGGTACATCACAAAAAAGTTGACACGCATGGAGCCCCAATCGACCTTGCGCAGGCTGGTGATTTTCGCTTCGCTGATCTGACCGCCAATGTCAAAACGCAGGCTGTCGCCCAGCTTCAGGCCCAGGGTTTTGGCCAGGCCGTCCTCGACACTGATGGCGCCCGCCTCGTCCGGCGTCCAGCGGCCGGCGACCACTTCGTTGTGTGAGGGTCGCAGCTGGGCGTGCGACAGGTTGAACTCGCGGTCGACCAGGCGTTTGGCACGGTCGTCTTCAAAATCGTCGGGCGTCACGTCCTTGCCGTTGACCGCCACCAGCCGGCCACGGATCATGGGATACCAGTCGAATTTTTTCACGCCGCCGTCGCGCAAGGCCTGCTGAAAGGCGTCGCCCTGCTCCGGCTGCACATTGATGACAAAACGATTCGGCGCGTCGGGTGGCGTGGCGCGGCGCCAGCTGCTGATCAGGTCGGTGCGCAGCAACACCAGCAACATCAACGCCAGCAGGCCAACCGCCAGCGCGCTGACCTGCACCACCGCATAGGCCGGGCGGGCCGACAGCTGGCGCGTGGCCAGCACCAGCCAGCGCGGCGCGGTGACCTCACTGACGCTGGCGCGCAGCAGCTTGACGGCGACAAAACTGGCCACGGCAAACACGGCCACGGCGCCGGCAAAACCGCCCACCGCAATCAGGCCCAGCTTGAGGTCGCTGCTGGCGGCCACCAGCAAGGCGGCAAAACCCAGCACCCCGACCAGCAGCACCGCCAGCGAGGCCGGCCGCAGGTTGCCGACGTCGCGGCGTATCACGCGCAGCGGCGGCACCTGGGCCAGTTGCAGCACCGGCGGCAGGCCAAAGGCCAGCAGCAGCGTCAGGCCCATACCCATGCCAAACGCCGCCGGCCACAGGGTGGCGGCGGGCAGGGAAGCTTCCACCAGCCCGGCCAGCAGCAGGACAAAGCCGTAATGCACCGCAAAACCAATCGCCACGCCCAGCGCACTGGCGCCCAGCCCGACCAGCACAAACTCGAAGGTGTAGGCCAGCGCTATGGTGCGTTGCGGCTGGCCCAGCACACGCAACATGGCGCAGTCGTCGAGGTGTTTGGCGGCAAACCCGCGCGCCACAATCGCCACCGCCACCGCGCTCAGCAGCGCCGCCAGCAAGGCCACCAGGTTCAGGAATTTTTCGGCGCGGTCCAGGGTCTGGCGCATCTCGGGGCTGCCGCTTTCCAGCGACTCGATACGCACGCCGCGGAACTCGGCCTTCTTGATCTGCTGGGTGGCCCATTGCAGATAGGCTTTCACGTCGGCGTCGCTGCCGGCTACTGCAAAGCGGTAGTTGGTGCGGCTGGCCGGCTGTATCAGGCCGGTGGAGGTCAGGTCGGCGCTGTTGATCATCACACGCGGCGAGAAGTTGGCAAAACCGCCGCCGCGGTCCGGCTCCTGCACGATCACCCGTGTGAGCTTGAAGCGCGCGTCGCCCATCAGCAGGGTCTGGCCCAGCTGCAGGCCCAGCGCGTCCAGCAGTGAAGCGTCGGCCCAGGCGGTGCCGGGTGCCGGAATGTCGCGCGTGGCTGCGCCCACCGCGTCCAGGCTGTCGGCCACCCGCATGTTGCCGCGCAGGGGGTAACCCTCGGGCACGGCCTTGAAGGCCACCAGTTTGCTGGCACCGCCCTCTTCTTCGCGCGCCCGGCCCATGGTCGGAAAGGTCACGGTCAGGGTGGCCTGCAGGCCCATGCTGCGCGCCCTGGCCACAAATGCCTCGGGCGTGACGCCGTCGCTGCGCAGCACGGCGTCGCCGCCCAGCAGCTGGCGCGCATCGCGCTGCAAACCGCCCTTGAGCCGGTCGGCAAAAAAGCCGACCGCCGTCAGCGCGGCGACCGCCAGTGTGACCGCCACAATCAGCAAGCGCAGCTCGCCGGCACGCAGGTCGCGCAGCAGGGTGCGCCAGCCGAGTTTCAGGAAAAGGGTGTTCATGGATGGGAACCGGCAGGAAAGTTCTTAACCATAACGCAAAGCCCGCTTCGATGGGCAGCGGCTGGAATTACCGCCCCGTCAGGGCTCCGCGCCCGCAGTCCGGAGTCTGGGGCCCGCCAGTTCAGGCTGGAGCTGCAGCCGCTGCGGGCTGGCGTAACAGACAAAACGCTTGTGGGTGGCCCGTCCGATGGCGCACAAACCCACGGTCTGCGCCAGCTGATGGCCCATTTGTGTGATGCCGCTGCGCGAGACCACAATCGGCACGCCCATCTGGGCGGATTTGATGACCATCTCGCTGGTCAGTCGGCCAGTGGTGTAAAAAACCAGGCGGGAAGCGCCGGGGGTCATATTCATCGCCATCCAGCCGGCAATGGTGTCGATGGCATTGTGGCGGCCCACATCCTCCACAAATAAAAGCATCTGCGGCCCACCGCCCGCCATGTCAAACAGCGCGCAGGCATGCACCGAGCCCGAGGATTTGTAGGTGGTTTCCTTGAGCCGTATGGTATTGACCAGCGCATACAGCTGCGCCTGGGTGATGCCTGCATCGGCAGGCAAAACAATCTGATCCACCTCATCCATCAGGCCGCCAAACACGCTGCCCTGCCCACAGCCGGTGGTGACCACGCGTTTCGCGGTTTTTTCCTCGATGTGCTGGATGCCGTGCCGCGTTTTGACCGCCGCCGCGCCCACCTCCCAATCAACCGTGATGGACTCGATGTCGCTGGTTTGTCCGATCAGTCGCTGGTTGCGCAAATAACCCAGTACCAGCAACTCGGGGTGTGCGCCCAGCGTCATCAAGGTGACCAGCTCGCGCTTGTCCACGTACACAGTCAGGGCCCGTTCCGCAGGAATCGACACCTTCTGCGGCTCGCCGTATTCGTTGACGGTATCAATCTCGCAGGTCAGCGGCGCCCGGGCTTGTGTGAGGTGAGGCAGGGACATGTCGCAAGCCTAACGCAAAAAGGGCCGACACCTGGCGGGTCGGCCCTTTGCGCAAAGAGATCCCTCAGGATTTTTTAGCCGGGTTGACCACCGCATCCGGCTGCTTGGTGCTCGGTGGGCTGGCCGCAGTGGCCGCCGGCGAATGCGCGCCCGCTGCCTCAATCGGTTTGGACGCTGCAGGCGGCGCATAAACAAACGCCCCCGGGTCTGCACAGGGCGGCGTAGCGGTGGGCGGCTTGGTGTCCTTGCCGCTGGCCTTGGCGGTTTTGTAATAACTGGCCGCCACCTTGTCGAGCGACTTGCAAAGCAGGTAGTTGTCCACCTTGCCGGCCCAGGCGGCCTTGGCGGCTGTTTCTGCCGCCTTGGCCTTGGCTTCGTCGGTCAGGACGGGGGTGGGCAGTTTGGCCAGCGCCGCAACCGACACACCAGCCAACAAAGTTGCAATAAGAAGTTTTTTCATCATGTCCTCTCGATCGGTCTGATCAGGCTTGCACCGTCTGGCTGGGCGGCACAGGCTCGCTGCGTTGAACCGGAATCTTTCCGGCCTTCACATCGTCATACCAGTACTCATGGTGCTCTTTGGCCCAGGTCTCATCCACGTAACCGGTTTTCATGCCCTCGTATGCGCCTTCCATGCCGAGGGTGCCAATGTAGATGTGGCCGATGAACATCGCCATCATCAACACGGTGGCCACCGCATGGACCATGTGGGCGATCTGCATGGTGTCGCGCAGGTAGAGCAGGCCCGGCACCAGCTTGTCGAGGACCAGCCCGGAAGCGACCACCACGATGCCCAGGAAAAACACCCCGCCCCAGAACACCAGTTTTTCGCCCGCATTGAAGCGGTGCGAAGGTATTTCCTTGCCGGACAGAAGACCGCCTCCCTTGAGCAGCCAGCCGATGTCGCCACGGCTGGGCATGTTGTCACGCACAAAGGTAAAAAACACAATCACCAGCGAAACAGCAAACAGCGGACCGGCAAAGTTGTGTGCGGTTTTGAGGATGTAGGTCAGCCAGCCAAACAGCGTGCCACCGAGCACCGGCAGCAAAAAGAACTTGCCGAAAGCCATGACGATGCCGGAGATCGCAAGAACACAAAACGCAATCGCGTTGGACCAGTGCGCAGAACGCTCAAAGGGCGTGAAACGCTCGATCTTGCGGCCGGTTTCAGCGCCGTGCAGGTTGATCCGGCCCTTGCTGTAATAAAACAGCGCAATCGCACCGATCACGATCAGCAGCAGCGAACCCCCATAGGGAATCAGCCAGTTGTTGCGCACCTGCCGCCAGGCTTCTCCGGCATTGGTCAGGCGGGAGCCCGGGTACTGCACAAAAGGCTGGATCAGGTTGCCAGCCTCGGGTGCCTCGCTTTTCGGCAGGCTGCTGAAGCCCGTGACCCCGGTGCCCACCTGGCGCCAGATCGGTGCGTTGTTGCCAGGCTGGACTTTGGCACGCTCGCCATTGGTCTGGTTGGCGTAATTCGGGTCGGCGCTGGCCTCGGGCTTGACTTCAAAGATGTTGGCGCTTTTGATGCCGCCGGCCGGCGCTGCCACAACAGCAGGCGTCGCTGCCGGCGCGACCGGCGCCGCAGCCGTCTGCGCTGAAACGCCAGCTGTCCAGCCAAAGGCTGCAAACAGCAGAACTGCCAGAACTCGTGAAAATCGCATGGAGCCTTGCATGGGAACTCCCGGTTATTTCACGCGGTTGTATTCGTTCTGACCGGCCTGGGTGCGCGTCTTGAGCTGCTGCTCCCAGGCGGCCTTGTCACCGGCCTTCCAGCCAGGCGCGTTGTAGGCACTGCCCGCACCTGTCACGCTTTGAAACGCAGGCGCGTCACTTTTGACGCCGGCAGAAGTTTGCGGTTTGTCGCCGCAGGCGGCCAAACCCAGCACGGCAGCACTGATGAGGACAAGGCGCATCATGATTTGACTCCGTTGGCGGGCGGTTGACCGGCTTGTTTGGAACCGTAAGCCGTGCCCCAGCCCCAGACCTCTGCGCCTTTGCCGCGCTGCACCACCCGGTTGCGGAAGATGTCGGCCACCACATCGCCGTCACCGGCGATCAGGGCCTTGGTCGAACACTGCTCGGCACAGGCCGGCAGCTTGCCTTCGGCCAGCCGGTTGCGGCCATATTTTTCGAATTCAGCCTGGCTGCCATTGACCTCGGGCCCGCCGGCACAGAACGTGCACTTGTCCATCTTGCCGCGCACGCCAAAAGTGCCTTGCGAAGGAAACTGAGGCGCACCGAAGGGGCAGGCATAAGAGCAGTAGCCACAGCCAATGCAGACGTCCTTGTCGTGCAGCACCACACCCTCGTCGGTGCGGTAAAAACAGTTGACCGGGCAGACCGCCATGCAGGGCGCGTCGCTGCAATGCATGCAGGCTACCGAGATGGATTTTTCACCGGGCACACCGTCGTTGAGCGTCACCACGCGGCGGCGGTTCACACCCCAGGGCACTTCATTTTCGTTTTTGCAGGCGGTGACGCAGCCATTGCATTCAATGCAGCGCTCGGCGTCACAGACAAATTTCATTCTTGCCATGATGTTTCCTTATGCTCGCTCGACGTTGCAGACCGTCGTTTTGGTTTCCTGCATCATCGTCACGCTGTCGTAACCGTAGGTCGTGGCCGTGTTGATGGCTTCGCCCCGCACCACCGGCGCAGCGCCGTTGGGGTAATAGGCCAGCATGTCGGCACCCTGCCAGCGCCCCGAGAAGTGAAAGGGCAGGAAGACGGTGTCCGGGCCCACACGTTCGGTCACCATGGCCTGCACGTTGATGCGTGCGCCTGTCGGTGTGCTGACCCAGGCACGCTCACCATTGCGTATGCCCTTGTCAGCCGCCACCTTGGGATTGATCTCGATGAACATTTCCTGCTGCAGCTCGGCCAGCCAGGGGTTGGATCGGGTTTCCTCGCCACCGCCCTCGTATTCGACCAGCCGGCCGGAGGTCATGATGAGCGGGTACTTCTCGTGCACCTTGTCGGCAATGTTTTTCTGCTGGATGGTCTTGTACAGCGTCGGCAGGCGCCAGAAGGCTTTCTTGTCGTCGTGTGTCGGGTACTTGGCCATCAGGTCAGGCCGGTTGCCGTACAGCGGCTCGCGGTGCTGCGGAATCGCGTCCGGGAAATTCCAGACCACGGCCCGCGCCTTGGCATTGCCGAAAGGATGGCAACCATGGCCCTGCATGAAAACGCGGATCATGCCGCCCGAGGGATCGGTTTTCCAGTTTTTGCCTTCCGCCGCGGCCTTTTCAGGCTCGGTCAGTTCGTCCCACCAGCCGAGCTTTTTAAGCAGCAAGTGGTCAAGTTCCGGATAACCGGTTTGCAGGTCGGCCCCCTTGGAGTGGGAACCGTCCTCCGCCAGCAGGTTTTTGCCCTCGCGCTCCACGCCAAAATTGGCGCGGAAGTTGCCGCCGCCGTCCATCACATGTTTGGAGGTGTCGTACAGATTCGGCGAGCCGGGGTGTTTCATCTCCGGCGTGCCGTAACACGGCCATGGCAGGCCGAAGTAGTCCCCGGTGGTGTCGTAGCCGGTTTCCTTGTCCTTGCCGCCTTTGGATTTGAGCGTTTTGACATCAAACAAATGCATGTTGCGCATGTGCGCTTTCAGGCGCTCAGGGCTCTGGCCGGTGTACCCAATGGTCCAGACACATTTGTTGATTTCACGCAGGATGTCTTCGGGCACAGGCTCGTCCATGCCCTTGACCTTTTGCATCTTGTAGTTTTTGGACAGTTCCTTGGAAAAGCCGAGTTTTTCCGCGAGCTGATGCATGATCATGTGGTCGCTGCGGCTTTCCCACAGCGGCTCAATGACTTTTTCGCGCCACTGGATGGACCGGTTGGAAGCCGTCACGGAACCGCTGGTTTCAAACTGCGTGGCCGCCGGCAACAGATACACCGCACGGTTGGCGTTGAGGTCTTCAGCCTTGCCGGGCATGGCCGCCATCGCCGCCGTAGCGGACGGATAGGGGTCAATCACAACCAGCAAATCGAGCTTGTCCATCGCACGTTTCATCTCCAGACCCCGGGTCTGCGAGTTCGGTGCATGGCCCCAGAACACCACACCGCGCAGGTTGGACTCCTGGTCGATGAATTCGTTTTTCTCCATCACGCCGTCGATCCAGCGTGACACCGTGATGCCGGGCTTGCCCATCATGGCCGGCGAGGCGTAACGGCCCTTGATCCAGTCAAAGTCCACGCCCCAGGTCTTGGCGAAGTGTTTCCACGAGCCCTCTGCCAGGCCGTAATAACCGGGCAGCGAATCGGGATTCGGGCCAACGTCGGTCGCGCCCTGCACGTTGTCGTGGCCGCGGAAGATGTTGGTGCCACCGCCGGACACACCCACGTTGCCCAGCGCCAGCTGCAGGATGCACGATGCGCGCACCATGGCATTGCCAATCGTGTGCTGGGTCTGGCCCATACACCAGACAATCGTCGAAGGCCGGTTTTTCGCCATCATTTCAGCAGCCATGTAGACCTTGGCTTCAGGCACACCGCAGGCCTCCTCGACCTTGTCCGGTGTCCATTTGGCCAGCACGTCTTCCTTGACCTTGTCCATGCCGTAAACACGGTCGTTGATGTACTTGGTATCTTCCCAGCCGTTCTTGAAGATGTGATACAGCATGCCGAACAGGAAGGGAATGTCGGAGCCGGAGCGGATGCGGATGTATTCATCTGCCTTGGCGGCCGTGCGCGTGAAGCGCGGGTCCACCACCACCATCTTGCAGCCGGTCTCTTTCGAATGCAGCATGTGCAGCAGGCTGACCGGGTGCGCCTCGGCGGCGTTGGAGCCGATGTACAACGCGCATTTGCTGTTCTGCATGTCGTTGTACGAATTGGTCATGGCGCCGTAGCCCCAGGTGTTGGCCACCCCGGCGACTGTGGTCGAGTGGCAGATACGCGCCTGGTGGTCGCAGTTGTTGCTGCCCCAGAAACTGACAAACTTGCGCATCAAATACGCCTGCTCGTTGTTGTGCTTCGACGAGCCGACCCAATACACCGAGTCCGGGCCGCTGGCCTTGCGCAGCTCCTGCATGCGGGCGGTGATCTCATTGAGCGCCGTGTCCCAGCTGATACGTTCGTATTTGCCGTTGACCAGCTTCATCGGATAACGCAGGCGGTATTCGCCATGGCCGTGCTCGCGCAGGGCCGCGCCTTTGGCGCAATGCGCGCCCAGATTGATCGGCGAGTCAAACACCGGCTCCTGCCGCACCCAGACGCCATTCTCGACCACCGCATCGACGGCACAGCCGACTGAGCAGTGGGTGCAGACCGTGCGCTTGACCTCGATTTTTCCGGTACCGTCACCGGCGCCGGGCGTGGCGGCTTGGGCCTTTTTGACCAGGGTCAGCTGCGTGGCAGCCAGCCCCACGCCCACACCCAGGCCGGAGCGGCGCAGAAAGGCGCGGCGGTCCATGGTGGGCAGGGCATTGGACAGGCCGCGCGACAGGCTTTGCACAAAACGTGCAGAGCCGCCGCGATGCATCTGGCCGCCGGAAATACTGTGGATTTTTTTCGTGAGCAGCATGAAGCTCTCCGTAAGAATGAAACCGGGATGGGCTTGAGACTAGATGCGGGTGGTGCGGTAGTAGTGCTTGACGTGTTCCGACAGGCTGTAGCCGCCGCCCTTCTCGGGCGCAGGCTTGGGCTCAGTGACAGAAGCTTCCGGAATCTGCATGCGCGGGAGCGCGACCACCGCTGCTGCGGCTGCGCCAGTGGCGGCAGCGCCGAAAAAGAAACCCCGGCGTGAGGGTTTTGGCTGGCTATCCTGCATGGTTGTCTCCAAGGAAGCTTGCTATGAAGCAGTTTGCATACTTACTAACTGTCGTACTTTACGCCAGACCTGAATACCCGACAATCTTTTGCGGACGGTCTGTGCGGGGCCTACGGGAAAACGATAGGGCAACTTAGTTTTTACCCTGAGGTCCGTAATCAGAAAAAAGTGTCGCATTCTGAGAACTCCCGCGTCACGGCTCAGACCAGCATGTCGAAGCCCTGGGTTTCGACGCTGATGAAGGCCTGGGTAAAAGCCGCCAGGCTGCGGTAGAAGTCGGCTTTGGGATGGGCCAGCAAGGCGTCGCACAGTTGCCCCGCCCAGGGCTGCAGATGGCTTGAAAAAAATTCGCGCTGGCGCGTCAGATTCGCCACTTCCACATCGTCACCGGCGATCAGGTAACGCATGACCTCGCACAGGTACGCCAGGTGATCTTCGGTTTCGGTCATCGCCTCGTCCCGGGCCAGGCCCAGCGAGGCCAGGTCGGTGCGCAGCGCGGCCAGCGGCTTCTCGTTGAGAAAGCCGCTGAGGTAGTGTGAGCCGAACAGATAGACCTCGGGCCGGCCGACCCCGCCAAACAGGGCATCGAACTCCCGGGCCAGCGCGACCGTCGGCAAGCGGCGGGCAGCAGCCACCAGCTCACCCCAGGACGACTCCAGCAAGGCGCCGGCTGCGGGCGCCTCGGTCACCGCGACGCGCAGCCTGTCGGCCAGCTCGTCCGAAGGGGGCGCGTAATACAGCGCCGCGAGCAGGCCGTAAACCTCGGCACGGGCGGTTTCTTCGTCCAGACTGGACGGGGAGAGTTGGGCTTGTTGCGTCATGGGGTACGGGGTGGAAAACCTTAGCGGATATCGGTGATCTTGACTTCGTTGTCGGCCGAGTAGATATCGATCACGCGGCAGTCACTGCACATCTTGAGCCGGTCAGCCGCCGCGCCCTGGAACATGGCGTGACCGGCCAGCTTGCCGAGCATGGACTCGATCGCCTTGAGCGTACCGAAAGGCTTGCTGCAGCGAATGCACTGGTAAGGCTGGGACTCATTGAGCACGCGCGACTCCTTGCGTTGCGGGCTCAACAGCAGGCGCGGCTGCAGCGTGATCGCGTCTTCGGGACAGGTCGTGGCACACAGGCCACACTGCACGCAGTTTTTCTCGATGAATTTGAGTTGGGGCCGTTCCGGGTTGTCCTGCAACGCGCTGGCGGGGCAGGCGCTGACGCAGCTCAGGCACAAGGTGCAGGCGTCCTTGTTGACCAGCAGGCTGCCAAAAGGTGAGCCCTGGGCCGGGAGCACGATCTGTTCCGGCAGCGGCGTGCGCGCCTGGGTGATCAGGTGGTCCAGCGCCATGTCCAGGGTGCTGCGTTTTTCCTGCGCCACGGCAAACCTTGCCGCAACAGCAGGAATCACCGGCTGCTGGTGTGCCAGTTGCTGCAGGCTGGCATCAAGCGCCGCCACACCGCCAGCGTCCAGCGCAGAAGGGGCTTGCAGCAGGTGGAAATGCCTGCCGCTGTAACCCATGCCGCTGAGCACAGCCTGCGCTACCGCCATCTGTTCGGCCAGCCCCGTCTGATATGCCGGCGCTTCTTCGCCGGTGACCAGCACCGCCACCTGGGAGGCACCAAACGCAATGGCACTGAGCCACAGGTCCAGTCCGACACTGGCGGTGTGCCACAAAGCCAGCGGAATGACGTTGGCAGGCACACCCAGCACATCTTTTTTCAGCCGGGCAGCACGGCCCAGCGCCTCCACCGCCTGCTGGCCGCTGCCCTGGCTGTGCAGCAGCAGCACGGCCTCGCGCCCGCCGGCTTTGGCGTAGGTGGACAGCAGGGTCTTGAGCCGCACCCCCTGCTCGCTGGCGCGGGGGTAGGCATAGGTCAGCGCCCCGGTCGGGCACACCGTGGTGCAGGCACCGCAACCGATACACAGATTCGGATTGACAACAATCTGCTGGCGCTCCTTCTGGCTGCTGACCGCCCCTGCCGAACAGATGTCCACACAGGCGTTGCAGCCCACGGTCTCATTGCGGCTGTGCGCGCACAATTTCTGTTTGTAGGCAAAAAATTTCGGCTTTTCAAACTCCCCCACCATGTCACGCAGCTTGACCACCGTGGGCAGCAAACCGGGGGACGCCAGCCCCCTGGACGCATCGAGCGCAAAGTAGCCCTGCGGTGGCGCATGTAAAGCCACCAGTGGTTTTGCGCCCAGGTCCAGCACCAGGTCGAAGGCCTCGCTGAGGCTCTGCTCCTCACGGCCAAAGCTGATCGCACCGGCCACCCTGCAGACGGATACACACTGCCGCTGGGAAGTGCATTTGCCGGCGTCGATCTGGTAGCTGAGGTCGATCGCGCCTTCCGGGCAAACGGCCAGGCAGGCATTGCAGCGCGTGCACAGGTCCAGGTCAATCGGGTTGGTCTTGTCCCAGCTCGCCTCAAACGCGCCCAACCAGCCTTTGAGCGCCAGTTTGTCGCCGCTGATCACCGGATACTTGCGCTCCTGCGCGGGAAAACCGGGCAGCGGCGCTGCCGACACACCTTGCGCAAAAATGGTCACGTCCAGCGTGTCGGCGACCAGGGCTGCGACCTGCTCGGCCTGGTCCAGCGCACCCACAATGAGCAGCCGCCCGGCACTTTTGTAGGTGACGGTGGCCACAGGCTCGGCATCGGGCAAATGCGCGGCGGCCAGCAGCGCGGCGATTTTGGGCATGGCACGCGCAGCGTCCTTGCTCCAGCCGCCGGTTTCACGGATGTTGACAAACTTGACAACAGAAGTCGCGCCCTCGGTCTGTTGACCCACTTCAGCAAAAAGCCGTTTTTCCTGGGTGCAGGCCACCACGACGTCATCGCCGGATTGGACCGCTTTCTGGAAAGCGCCCGCCTCACGCCGGCACAGCGCCGAATGCAGTGTCAGGTTTTCATTCAGCGCCGCGCCCAGCGCCTGGGGCTGGAGCGGCATGGTCTGGTTGCAGTCGCAAATCAATGTGGGCATGGTTTTCCTGGCTGGCGCGGGAGTCCGTCAGGGACTCGGGCTGGCTGGTCGTTTCGGTGGGAAGGGCTGCCGGGCCGGCGGGCTCCCGGGCTTCGGAGGACTGTGCCACGCTTTCCTCAGCTGGCTTATTCGCATTTTCCCGCGGAGCCGGGGCGCCTGCCTCGGGTTTGACGGCCTCTTTTTCATCGTCGTCAAACAGCTTGAGAAACTTGGCGCTCGCCATCTGGCGCAGCATGGACTCGGGAATCGGGTCGGATATGGAATAGTCGTCAATGTAGATGTCCAGCCCGTCCATCACATTGAAGTGCGGGTCGGCAAACAGCTTTTTCATCGCCGCGTTGCGGACCTCCGGCCCGACATCGCTGGCCATGAAAGGCTTGAAATCGGAGTCCTTGCTCAGCAGCTTCACATCGTCCAGCGTCAGCAACTTTTTTTCGGCGGGCACTTCGACAGGCGCAGGCTCCGGGACCGGCGCCACTGTCAGCGGGCCTTCCGCCACAGGCGCCGGCTCGGCCACTGGCTTGCCCTGCAGCACGTCGGTCTTGCGTCTGGACCAGCGGCCCAGAAAGCCGGGCGCATCTTCAGCCATGACCACCACCGCCGAACTTCTTGTCGGTGCTGACCCGCGCCGGGTTGCCAAAGCGGTCTGTCAGCGGTTTGAAGCTTTGCGGACGCTGCCGGCGTTTGGCCTCAAGCACGTAATGGGCATCGACAAAGGCTTGCAGCCACTCGACGACAGTGCGCGGCGCGGCGACCTGCTCGACGGTTTCCTGCGCGTCCAGCCAGCGACCGGCGTCGTGGTAACTGAGGGTGACGGTCTGCGGCACGGCGACCGGCTCATCGGCCAGCGCCGCTTCTTCCTCCATGCGCCAGACCACCCAAAAGCAGGGCTGGGGGGTGCTGACGTTGAGGTAATAACCTTCCGCGTCATCGGTGAACAGCTCGACCTTGAAGCCCGGGTGTAACCAGCGCTCCTCCTGATCGTCCTTGAGCAGCAGGCGCGGCTGCGTGCCAAAACCGTCCTCCTGTGCAACGATGTCGGCCAGCGACCAGCGCCACGGTTGCCAGCGGTTGTTGATGCGCTCACGGCGCATCACAACCGCCACCGCCACGCAAGGGCGGCGGACAGCTTCATCGCTGCCTGGAGACTGCAGGACAAATTCAGACATGGGCGCAGTGTACGGCGGTCCGGCCGCGCAGTTTGGTCACAACACCTTTGCCCCTGCGCCATAACCCGTGCTGCCGGCCAGCTCGCCGCCACGGCGCAGCGCCACCGCGCAGTACTTGAACTCGGGGATCTTTCCGAAAGGGTCCAGTGCCGCGTTGGTCATCAGATTGGCCGCAGCCTCGTGATAGGCGAACGGGATGAACACGGCACCCGCCGGCGTGCCGTCATCGCGCCGCACATGCAGGGTGACCGAGCCGCGGCGCGACTGCACCGTCAGCACGTCGCCCGGCAACAGCCCCAGCGCCAGCAAATCCGCGCCGCACAGCGAAGCCGTGGCCATCGGTTCAATCGCATCAAGCACTACCGCACGCCGCGTCATGCTGCCGGTGTGCCAATGCTCGAGCTGGCGGCCGGTGATCAGCACAAAGGGGTAGTCGGCATCGGGGCGTTCATTGGCCGCAATGATGTCGGCAGGCACCAGATGCACGCGGCCGTCGCTGGTCGCGAAGTGATCGATGAACACGGTGGGCGCGCCCGGGTCGTCTTCTGTGAGGCAGGGGTAGGTCACGCTGGATTCACGCTGCAGGCGCTCCCAGGTGATCCCGGCAATCGCGGTGTGCATGGCGCGCCGCATCTCTTCATACACGGCAGCCACTCCGGAGTGTTCGCCGGCATAGTTCCAGTCCAGCCCCATCCGCTGTGCGATCTGCTGGATGATCCACAAATCGGCTTTGGCCTGGCCGGGTGGATCGATCGCCTGTTTGCCAAGTTGCAGCATGCGGTCGGTGTTGCTGACGGTGCCGGTTTTTTCGGGCCAGGCGGTCGCCGGCAGCACCACATCGGCCAGCCAAGCGGTTTCGGTCATGAAAATGTCCTGCACCACCAGGTGCTGCAGGCTGGCCAGCGCGTGGCGCGCATGGTTCAGGTCGGGGTCGCTCATGGCCGGGTTTTCACCCATGATGTACATGCCGCGCACCTTGTGCGGATCGCTGTCGGGGGCCAGCGCCTTGTGCATGATCTCGACCACGGTGTAGCCGGGCTGGTCGTCGAGCTTGCTGTTCCAGAAGTTTTCAAACCAGGCGTGGGCGCCGGTGTTGTCGACCCGCTGGTAATTCGGAAACATCATCGGGATCAGGCCTGCGTCGCTGGCGCCCTGCACATTGTTCTGGCCGCGCAGCGGATGCAGGCCGGACCCCGGCTTGCCGATCTGCCCGGTCACGGCGCTCAGGGCAATCAGGCAGCGCGCATTGTCGGTGCCATGCACATGCTGGCTGATGCCCATGCCCCACAAAATCATGGCGGCTTTGGCTGTGGCAAAGGCACGCGCCACCTCGCGCAGCGTCGCCGCCGGGATGCCGCATACCGGTGCCATGGCCTCGGGGCTGTAGGCTTTGACGTTTTCCTTCAGGGCTTCGTAGTTGCTGACACGTTTTTCCACGAAATCCCGGTCCACCAGGTTTTCATCGATCACGGTGTAAATCAGCGCATTGAGCATGGCCACATCGGTGTCGGCCTTGAACTGCAGGGTACGCCAGGCGTATTTGCCGATGTCGGTGATGCGCGGGTCGGCCAGCACAATTTTGGCGCCCTTCCTGGCGGCATTTTTCATCCAGGTCGCCGCCACCGGGTGATTCGCCGAGGGGTTGGAGCCGATGACAAAAATCAGGTCGGAATGCGCCACATCGTTGACCTGGTTGCTCACCGCTCCTGAGCCCACACCTTCGAGCAGCGCCGCCACGCTGGACGCATGGCACAGGCGGGTGCAATGGTCCACATTGTTCGAGCCAAAACCGGTGCGCACCAGCTTCTGGAACAAATAGGCTTCTTCATTGCTGCCCTTGGCCGATCCGAAACCGGCCAGCGCCTTCTTGCCATGGCTGTCGCGCAAGCCCTGAAACCCGCCAGCAGCAAAAGACAGCGCCTCGGCCCAGCTGGCTTCGCGAAACACCTGGGACCAGTCGGCCGGGTCGCGGTTCAGTGTCTGCAGGCTGGCCGGGTCTTTGGCCACACCCGCCTTGCGGATCAGCGGCATGGTCAGGCGCTGCGGGCTGTGCGCATAGTCAAAACCGAAACGTCCCTTGACACACAGACGCGACTGGTTGGCCGGGCCGTCGCGCCCGTCCACGCCAACAATCCTGTTGTCCCTGACCTTGTAGGTCAGCAGGCAGCCGACGCCGCAGAAGGGGCAGACGGAATCCACCTGTTTGTCCACCAGCTGCGAGCCCATCAGCGTCTTCGGCATCAGGGCGCCGGTGGGGCAGGCCTGCACACATTCACCGCAGGCCACACAGCTGCTGTCGCCCATGGCGTCGTCCAGATCGAAGGCGATTGTGCTGTGCCCGCCGCGCAAGGCGTAGCCAATCACATCGTTGACCTGTTCCTCGCGGCAGGCCGTCACACAACGTTTGCACTGGATGCAGGCGTCCAGGTTGACCGCCATGGCAGGGTGCGAGAGGTCGGCTGCCGGCTGCTCGCGACGCAGGGCTTTCAGTTCGGGGCGCACGGTCACGCCCATACGTTCGGCCCATTCGCTCAACTCGCCGTGTTGCCCCACCACCGTGGATCCCGGATCAAGTCCGGGATGACGGGGCTCTGTCATTGCGGCCTCCGAGCCGCAATCCATGCCACGCTCACCGTCGGTCCATTTGTAGCCTGCATCCGGCATGTCGGACAGCAGCATCTCCAGCACCATCTTCTGGCTTTTGACGGCGCGTTCACTGCCGGCCTGAACCTCCATGCCCGCAGTCACCACACGGCAGCAGCTGGGCGCCAGCGTGCGTTCACCCTGGATTTCCACCACACAGGCACGGCAATTGCCGTCGGGCCGGTAGCCGTCCTTGTAACAAAGATGCGGAATCTCCACACCGTGGCGCCGCGCCGCCTCGAGGATGGTTTCGCCCTGCCGGGCCTGCACATCGCGGCCGTCCAGCTTGAAGGTGACCGAGCCAGCGGCCTGCGCGGATCCGGCTTCGCCGGGCCGCTGCGGGGGCGGGCTAAATTTCATGGGGGAAGTACTTCTGCACACAACGCACCGGATTCGGCGCCGCCTGGCCCAGGCCGCAAATCGATGCATCGGTCATGACCAGGTTCAGGTCTTCGAGGGTGGAGTTGTCCCACACCGGCGCTTGCATCAGCTTCGCGGCCTTGACCGTGCCGACGCGGCAGGGCGTGCACTGGCCGCAGCTTTCGTGCGCAAAAAACCGCATCATGTTGAGCGCCGCATCACGCGCCCTGTCCTGCTGGCCCAGCACAATCACCGCCGCTGAGCCGATGAAACCGCCATGCGGCTGCAAGGTGTCGAAGTCCAGCGGCAAATTGGCATGGCTGGCCGGGAAGATGCCGCCCGATGCACCGCCCGGCAAATAGGCATACAGCGTATGGCCTTCGGCCATGCCACCGCAATATTCGGTGACCAATTCCAGCAGCGTGATGCCGGCAGGCGCCAGCTTGACGCCAGGCAGCCGCACGCGGCCGCTGACGCTGAAGCTGCGCAGGCCCTGGCGGCCGTTGCGGCCAAAACCGCTGAACCACTGCGGGCCTTTTTCAACAATGTCACGCACCCAATAAAGGGTTTCGAAGTTGTGCTCCAGCGTGGGCCGGCCAAACAGACCGACCTGCGCAATGTAGGGCGGGCGCATCCGCGGCTCGCCGCGTTTGCCTTCGATGCTTTCAATCATGGCCGACTCCTCGCCGCAGATGTAGGCACCGGCTCCGCGCCGCAGCTCGATCAGCGGCAGGGGGCACGGTGGGTCGGCCCGCAGTCTGGCCAGTTCGGCCTGCAGCATCACGCGGCAATCGTGGTATTCATCCCGCAGGTAGATATAACAGGCCTCTATGCCCACGACCTGGGCCGCCACCAGCATGCCTTCGAGGAAACGGTGGGGATCACGCTCGAGGTAAGTGCGGTCCTTGAAGGTGCCGGGCTCGCCTTCGTCGATGTTCACGGCCATCACGCGCGGGCCGGGCTCAGCCTGCACGATGCGCCACTTGCGCCCGGCCGGAAAACCCGCGCCGCCCAGGCCGCGCAGGCCGGAGTTCTCCATCGCCTGCAGCACAGCTTGTGCGTCCTCCTCACCGTTGACCAGCGCAGCCGCCAGGGAATAACCGCCGCGGGAACGGTAAGTTTCATAGCCGGTGAAGGCCACACACGCCTCCAGGGCCGAGCCTGGAACACTTTTTTCTGCGTGATCAGACGCTATGAAATTAATAGCTGCTTGCGCCTGTCCCTGCTGGGCTGGAGGCCGATTTACCATCAACACCACACGGTCGGCCGTGGCCAGGGGCAGCGCCCGCTGCCCCACCAGAACGGCTGGCGCCTGTTCGCAGCGCCCCAGGCAGGGCGCGGCCATGACCCGCACATCCTGGCGCCCCAGCAGGGCCGGCAAACGCGCCAGCAGGTCCTGCGCACCGGCCAGCTCGCAGGACAGACCATCGCAGACGCGGATGGTGAGCCCGGGCGCCTGGCCATCCCCCCGGACAACTTCGAAGTGATGGTAAAAACTGGCGACCTCGTACACCTCGGCCATGGGGATGTTCATCTCTGTGGCAAGCGCCACCAGGTGCCGCTCATGCAGGCAGCGCCAGGCGTCGTTGAGCAGGTGCAGGTGTTCGATCAGCAGGTCGCGGCGGTGGCCGCCCGGGGGTGGCTCGCCGATCAGTTCGCGTACCTCGGCCACAGACTGCTCGTCGGCCTGGCGCCCCTTGAGCCGGCTTTTGCGGCGGATGCGCTCGCGCATGTCGTCCAGTGTGGCCATGGCCACGGCAGGAACGGTATCCAGGGAAGCGGAAGAGGCGGACATGCCGCACTGTCGCCGCTGGCGCCGCCGGCGTCAAATTGAATTCATGTATGCGCTGATTCAGGCGCTGAATGCAGGGCTCCGCTGTGCTGCGCCGCATGCTGCAGCCAGGCCTGGTCCCGCGCCAACTGCAGGGCAGCCTGCAGGGCCCGCGAAGAGCTGGCCTTGGCCAGCGTGAAAAAGCCTACCGGCGTGGTCAGCGCAGGCGCCAGCAGCGGCAGGGCTTCGAGTTCCGGATGGCTGCGCACCGCGTCGACCAGTGCGCCCGGCAGCACGCTGCAGACGTCACCGGCCACCACGCTCAGGGCCAGCGCAAGAATCGAATTGGTTTCCATGACCGGCCTGACCTTCAGCCCCAGCCCGGAGAAAGCGCTGTCGACAATGCTGCGGTTGTGCATCTCGGTCGTCAGCAGGCACAGGGGCAAACGGGCCGCTTCCTCCCAGGTCATGGCCGGCCCCATGCGCAAGCGGGTGCGGCCCGCCACTATGGCGCGGCGCACCAGAAAGTAGTGCTCGTTGTACTGCGGCAACAACTCAAAGCGCTGGTTGCGCTGGTTCAGGCGTTCGATAAAACCCAGGCCCAGGTCCAGCGACAGGTTTTCCAGGCCCAGCTCGATCTCCTGCGAACTCAGCGAACGGACCACGGGGGCAATACCCGGATGCATCTTGCGCAGCTGCGCCGCAAAACGCGCAGCAACAGGCACGGCCGTCGGCACCACGCCCAGCTGCAAGCTGCCTTGCGGCCTGTTTGCGCTGCTGTGCAACTCCTGCTGCAGCAGCTCATGCTCGTGCAGCATGCGTTGGGCGGTGGCCAGCACGCGTTCACCTTCCGGCGTCAGGCCGGCATAGGTGCGACCGCGCTTGACGATGCCGATGCCAAACTCTTTTTCCAGCGCACGCAAGGCGTTGGACAAGGCCGGCTGGGTGATGCCGCAGGACTGGGCGGCTCGCGCATAGTGCTTGTGCTCGCTCAAGGCGACCAGGTAACGCAGCGAAGCCAGCATGGTCATGGGTCAAGCCGCAGCGACGGGTTTCAGGTGTCCTTGGAAATCTTGATGGTCGGGAATTTGGCGGAGAAATCTTTCGCCTTGGCCGCAATCGTGATGGCCACCTGGCGCGCCACCGCCTTGTAAATGCCGGCCACCTCGCCGTCCGGATCCGCCACCACGGTGGGCCGGCCGTTGTCGGCCTGCAGGCGGATCTGCATGTCCAGAGGCAACGCGCCCAGGTAGGCCATGTTGTAGTCGGCCGCCATCTTCTTGCCGCCGTCCTCGCCAAAAATATGTTCGCTATGGCCGCACTTGCTGCAGATGTGCACCGCCATGTTTTCCACGATGCCGAGAATCGGCACACCCACTTTTTCAAACATCTTGATGCCCTTTTTGGCGTCGAGCAAGGCGATGTCCTGCGGCGTGGTGACGATCACCGCGCCCGTCATGGGCACACGCTGGCTCAGCGTCAGCTGGATGTCGCCGGTGCCGGGGGGCATGTCCACAATCAGGTAGTCAAGGTCGCGCCAGTTGGTCTGGCGCAGCAACTGCTCCAGCGCCTGGGTGGCCATGGGGCCGCGCCAGATCATGGCTTCGTCCTGCGCCACCAGAAAACCGATGGACATCACCTGGATGCCGTAGTTCTCCATCGGCTCCATGTTTTTGCCGTCCACACTTTCAGGCCGGCCTTCAATCCCCATCATCATCGGCTGGCTCGGGCCGTAGATGTCGGCATCAAGCAGGCCCACACTGGCGCCTTCGGCCGCCAGCGCGAGCGCGAGGTTGACAGCGGTCGTGCTTTTGCCGACGCCGCCCTTGCCCGAAGCCACCGCCACGATGTTTTTGACGTTGGGCAGCAACTGCACGCCACGCTGCACGCTGTGGCTGGCAATTTTGAAGCTGACGTTCACCGACACATTGCCGACACCGGCCACCGCCTTGACCGCCGCAATCAGCAGCTTGCGGATGGCCGCGAGCTGGCTTTTGGCGGGGTAACCGAGCTCGACGTCAAAGGACACGTCGGCACCCGCTACCTGCAGGTTTTTCAGGGCCTTGCTGCTGACAAAGTCCTGGCCGGTATTGGGGTCGAGCACGCCTTGCAGGGCACTCAAAACTGCCTGTTGTTCTACTGCCATGGGGAAAGTCTCCGGGTAAATCTGACCAGGTGGCCGGGGCCACCACACTTGCCGCCAAGTCTAACGCCGCAAGCCAAACACGGCGGCCAGCAGGGCTGATGCGCCCAGCCGCCTTAAAATTGCCGGTTAGCCTCCAAAGCCACAAAGCCCCCTTATGTCCCAGCGCCGCCTTTTTGTCACCACCGCCCTGCCGTATGCCAACGGCAACTTTCACATCGGCCACATCATGGAATACATCCAGGCCGACATCTGGGTGCGCTTTCAGCGCATGTTGGGCCATGCGGTGAATTTTGTCGGCGCCGACGATGCACATGGCGCGCCCATCATGATCGCGGCCGAAAAAGCCGGCAAAACCCCGCAGCAGTTTGTGGCCGACATCGCCGCGGGCCGCAAGCCCTACCTCGATGGTTTTCACATCAGCTTTGACAACTGGCATTCGACCGATGCGCCCGAGAACCACGAACTGGCGCGGCAAATCTACCTGGACCTTAAAAAAACCGGTCTCATAGAGACCAAAACCATAGAGCAGTTTTTTGATGCCGAAAAAAACATGTTTTTGCCGGACCGCTACATCAAGGGCACCTGCCCCAAGTGCGGGACCAAAGACCAGTACGGCGACAACTGCGAAAACTGTGGTGCGGTGTATGCGCCCACGGATTTGATCAACCCGTACTCGGCCTTGTCGGGTGCCACCCCCGTGCTCAAGAGTTCAGAGCATTTTTTCTTCAGGCTGTCCGACCCGCGCTGCGTGGATTTTCTGGAGAAATGGACGCAGGACGGCAAGCTCCAACCCGAGGTGGCCAACAAGGTCAAGGAGTGGTTCAGCGTTCGCACCAATCCCGACGGCAGCCAAAGCGAGGGCCTGGGTGACTGGGACATCAGCCGGGACGCGCCCTACTTCGGCATCGAGATACCCGATGCACCGGGCAAGTATTTTTATGTCTGGCTGGACGCGCCTGTCGGTTACCTGGCTTCGCTGAAAAACCTGCTTGAAAAACGTGGTGAAAGTTACGAGGCCTACATGGCCAGCCCCGGTCTGGAGCAGTACCACTTTATCGGCAAGGACATCGTCACCTTCCACACCCTGTTCTGGCCGGCGATGCTGCATTTCAGCGGCCGCAAGACGCCGGACAACGTGTTTGTGCACGGCTTTCTCACCGTCAACAACGGCGAAAAAATGAGCAAAAGCCGCGGCACCGGCCTGGATCCGCTCAAGTATTTGAGCCTGGGCATGAACCCGGAGTGGCTGCGTTATTACCTGGCGGCCAAGCTCAATGCGCGCAATGAAGATATCGACTTCAATGCCGATGATTTCATGGCGCGGGTGAACAGCGACTTGATTGGCAAGTATGTGAATATTGCGAGCCGGGCGGCGGGTTTCATTGCCAAACGCTCCGGCGGCATGCTGGGCGAAATTTCAGCCGACGGTGATGCCTTGTTGTCCGTGCTCGGCGCCCAGACAGACGCCATCGCCGGGCTGTACGAAAGCCGGGAATTTGCCAAAGCCCTGCGCGAAGTCATGCTGCTGGCCGACCGCGTCAACGCCTACGTGGACCAGAACAAACCCTGGGAACTCGCCAGGAAGGAGGGCATGGACGCCCGCTTGCAGGATGTCTGCACGGTCTGCATCGAGGCCTTCCGCCTGCTGACGATTTATCTCAAACCGGTCTTGCCGGCCCTGGGCGCGGAAGTGGAAAACTTCCTGAAAATCCGGCCCCTGGGCTTTGCCGACGCAGCAACAAGCCTGGGCAGCGGCCATGTGATCGGCGACTACCAGCACCTCATGCAGCGCGTCGACATCAAACAACTCGATGCATTGTTTGAGCCCCCAGCCCAGGACCCATCTGCGAAAGCAGCTATCGAATCCATAACACCTGGCGGCGAAGACATTGCGCCTGCCATCACCATCGACGACTTCGCAAAGGTCGATTTACGCGTCGCCAAAATCGTCCACTGTGAAGTTGTCGAAGGTTCGACCAAGCTGCTGCGCCTGACACTGGACGTCGGTGAGGGCAAAACGCGCAATGTCTTCAGCGGCATCGCATCGAGCTACCAACCCGCCGACCTGATCGGCAAACACACCGTCGTGGTGGCCAACCTGGCGCCGCGCAAGATGAAGTTTGGGCTCAGTGAAGGCATGGTGCTGGCGGCCAGCCACGCCGACAACAAAGCCCAACCCGGCATCTTTGTGCTGGAGCCCTGGCCCGGCGCCACGCCGGGCATGCGCATCAGCTGATAAAACGCAGGGCCTTGCCCGGCCGGGCCGCGAGCTCGGTGACCACGACCTCCAGCGCCTGCAGCAAAGCCGCCTCATCCGGCACCTGAAACGGTGGGGCGGCAATGCCCACTTTGAGCTGCAACACGGCGCCTGGCGGCAAGACACTGCTGGGGGCCAGGCCGCGCGCAATCAGCCGCTGGCCTATGACGGCGATGTCGTCGCGCTCCATCCGGCCCTGCAGGATCAGCACAAAATCACCGTCACGGTGCCGCGCCACGGTGTCGCCCTCCCTGACGACCTGGCTGATACAGGCGCCCGCATGGACCAGCGCCATCTGCGCCACCTGCAAGCCGTATTCGTCGCGGATGGCCTGGATATTGCCGATACGCACACGGATCACCACACCGGCGCCGGGGTCGCGCTGCTGGTGCTCCAGCAGATGCGCCAGGCGCTGCAGCATGACCTGGTGGTTGGCCACCCCCGTGAGCGGGTCCGCCTTCGCCATCGCGCCTACGCGGGCCCGGGTTTGGCGCTGCTCACGGCTGCGCAGATACAGGGCGACCAGCAGCAGGGGTATCTGGACAGCGGCGCCCAGTTGCGCGCCGTATTGCGTCAGAAATGAAACCGGCAGCAGCTGCATGTTGCGCAAAATGGGAAACACCGACCCGGCCAGCAGGGCCAGCATGCCTGCCAGCACCCAGGCGCCCACGCCTGGAATGCGCCAAGCGTACCAGAGCGCCGCCCCCAGGTAAAGCGCAAAACTGGCGAGGTAGTAGGGGCTGCTGATGGCAAAAAACGGGTCGCGGCCGACCAGCAGAAAACCCAGCGCCAGCGCGGCACCAGCTGCAGCCATGCCCAGCATGAGGCGGGTGGCCCAGCGGGCGCCGCGCTCATGCACCAGTTCACGCATGAAAAGGTGGCCCAGCGCCACCCCGGTGACAGGCATGACGTTGGACGCGGCGTCGTTCCACCAGGCGCTGTCGGGCCACAGGTATTCCCCGGCCAGTCCGGTCAGCGAGAGCTGGCCGAGAGTGAGAAACAGCACATAGGCGGCGTAATGGAGATGTATCGAGTCACGCAGCACATAGGCGTTGAGGGTACAGATCAGAATGACCAGTGCCACCAGCCCGACGTAGGCCCCCAGAAAGAAATGCCAGCGCTGGCCCGACTCCTGAAAATCGCGCGCGCTCCAGAAGGCCCAGCGCACATTGATCGGGTGGCTGTGTTGCACGCGCAGGTAGCTGGCACGCGCTTCGCCCGGTTGCAGCACCAGCTCAAACGCCGGGTGCAAATAAGGCAGGGGCCACTGCGCCACCGGGATAGCATCGCCCGAACGCTCGACGCCCCAGCCGCCATCGGCCGCAGGCCGGTACAGCTCCACCAGGTTGATGCCGGGGTGCGGCAGCGCCAGCACCAGCGGGCTGGGCACAGCCACTGCGGGAAGGGCCAGCCGGTACCAGACAGCGGTGTTGCCGCCGGTGGGGATGAAACGCCCGGTATCGGCGGGCTCGGACTCGCCGAGCGCAAAACGTTGCTCGATCTGCGCCAGCGTCTGCTGGCCCGACACATCGATCACCAGCTGGGCGGCGCCCTGCAGGCCCATCCACCCGGGGGCGGCAACCTGAACGGTCTGCGCCCGGGCAGGCAGACCCAGCCCGAACACGCAGGCCACCAGGGCCAGACGGAACAGTTGCCCCCCTTGTGCTGCCAGGACAGGTAACGAGAAGCGACTGGGTAAAAGTGGCATGAAGTGTGCGTCAGCGCCTTAAGATAGCCCGGCAGGTATCAGAAACAGGGAAACAGGTACTTACTTTAACAAGGGCTACCCGCTCTGACCATCCTCCAGTTAAAGGAGGACCAGCCGGGCTGCCGCTGGATACTTTTGATGAACTTATCCGCTTACCTCGCGCCGTTTCGGCCGCGCATTGTCCTGGCCCTGAAAAATTACACGCGCGAGCGTTTTGGCAAGGATGTGGGCGCGGGCATGACGGTCGGCATTGTGGCGCTGCCGCTGGCCATGGCGTTTGCGATTGCCTCAGGCCTGTCGCCGCAGGCAGGCATCTGGACGGCCATCATTGCGGGCGGGCTGATCGCGCTGCTGGGCGGCTCGGCGGTACAGATAGGCGGGCCGGCGGGCGCTTTCATCGTGATTGTTTACGGCATTGTGGAACGTTACGGCCTGCCCAATCTGCTGATCTCCACGGCTTGTGCCGGCGTGCTGCTGTTTTTGCTGGGTTTTCTCAAAATGGGCACGCTGGTGCGTTATGTGCCGGTCAGCATTGTGGTGGGTTTTACCAACGGCATTGCAGTGCTGATTGCACTGTCGCAGCTCAAGGACTTGCTGGGTCTGCAAATTGACAAGATGCCGGCGGATTTTTTCTCGCAAATTGCGGCCATTACCGGCCAGATCGAAACCCTCAACAGCCGCGCCCTGGGACTGGGCCTGCTGTGTTTTCTCGGCCTGATCCTCTGGCCGAAACTGTTTGTCAGCCGCTCCCTGACGGCCAATCGCTTCACGGCCCGGCTGATCAGCCGCATACAGGCGGTCGAAGGTGTGCAGCTGCTGCGTGCGACGCGCACGGTGTCGCGGGTGCCGGGGCCGATCGTGGCGCTGATCACGCTGACGGCTTTGGCCTGGCTGTTGAGCCTGCCGGTCGAAACCATAGGCTCGCGTTTTGGCGGCATTCCGCAGGCCCTGCCTGACTTTGCATTGCCGGCTTTTTCCTGGGACACCGTGCGCCTGCTGCTGCCGCCCACGGTGACCATTGCGATGCTGGGCGCGGTGGAGTCGCTGCTGTGCGCACGCGTCGCCGACCAGCTTTCCGGTCTGCCCAAACACGACCCGAACCAGGAGCTGATGGCCCAGGGCGTGGCGAATTTCATCGTGCCTTTTTTCGGCGGCATGCCGGCCACCGGCACCATCGCCCGCACCGTGACCAATGTGCGCTCGGGCGCGAGCTCGCCGGTGTCCGGCATCGTGCATGCGCTGATGCTGGCCGCCATCGTGCTGTTGGCGGCACCGCTGGCCGAGCATGTGCCGCTGGCGGTGCTGGCCGGCATTTTGCTGCATGTGGCCTGGAACATGGGCGAGTGGCGCGAGTTTGCCCATCTGCGCCACTACAGCAACCACTACCGCCTGCTGATGCTGGGCACCTTTTTTCTCACAGTGGTGTTTGACCTGACGGTGGCCCTGCAGGTGGGCCTGTTGCTGGCCTGCGTGTTGTTTGTGCGGCGCATGAGCAGTTTGTTCCAGGTCGTGGAGACGGCACGGACCGACGACTCCGTCAACTTCCAGCTGTATGGATCGCTGTTTTTTGGCGCGGTCGCCAAAATCGACCCGGTGCTGTCTGTGGTGGAAAGTGCGCCGCAAGGCCTGCTGGTGCGCCTCGATGCCCAGTCGCTGCAATCGCTGGATGCGTCGGGCCTGGACGTGCTGGGCCAGTTGCACAAGGCCATCAGCCTGCGCGGCGGCCGGTTGCTGATCTCGGGGCTGAACGCCCAGCCACGCGCGGTGATGGAGCGCTCGGGTTTTCTGGCCAAGGTTGAAGAGCTATAAAAAACGTAGCGCCTTACGCAATCTGCATGAGGGCTGCGGCCGTTATTTGTTTAAAAACCTAACGGCTGGGGCCGGACGGACCGATGACCTCGGCATCCACCGAGGCGCTGCGCACGACCCGCAGATCGCGGTCAAACACCACGCTGAAGATGCGGGCCGTGTTTGGCGCCGACAGGTAGCGCCAGTCGTAGTGCGTCTCCTGCTGCAGCGCATAAGGCGTGACTTTCATCGGTTTGCCCAGCATCTTGCGCACCTGCTCCATGCTCATGCCTGGCAACACCAGCGCAAAGTTCTGCGGCGTCAGGACCTGGCGCAAGGCGCTCATCCTGCCATCAGCACCTATGGTGATCATGTAATTGACCTGGCCCTCGGGCTGGCGGTTGTATTCGAAGGTACGGGCGCCAGGCTGGGCGGCGGCGCCCGGAAAAGGGTTGCCGGCCAGATCGGCGGCGCTCCAGATCTTCTCGGGCTCACCAAAACGCGCGCGCACATCGGCCTCGGTGGCAACACCCTCCTCCAGCTCTGCAATACGCTGGGGATCGCAGCCGACCAGACCCAGCAAAGCCGACAACAGTCCCATCAGTGCCCATCCCCTCAGGCTGTGGCGCCCGCTTGCCGCCGCTCGCCCCGGGAAAGCGAAAAATGGCAGGTGCATGGTGGTCCCCGGTAAAATCAGCTGATTCAAGTTTCAGGCAGTTTAATCCCATGTCCATCTTCGCCCGGCCCCACTACACCTCGGAAGCCACCCAGTTCATCGACGGGCTCAAGGCAAAAAAACCCACGCTGGAGGCCGAACAGCGCCAGGGACGTGCCCTTTTGTGGGACAAGAAGCTGGACGCCGCAGAACAGGCCGACTACCTCGACGCCAGCGTTGCGCAGCAGCCCTATGTGTACGGCACCAGCGGCCACCCGAACAGCAAATAGCCCAAAAAATAGTGGCAGAAATGGCCTGCAGCCCTTTCTGGCTGTACACAAGCAGCTATCTGATCAATAGCAATTATTGGCCTGCCCCAGCCCCATGACAAACATCACCGAACTTCCGCCCGCCGGGCCGGGCCTCCCGGCCGCGGGCGTGGCGCTGGCCGGCATGCCGGGGGTGATTGACCAGGTGGCGCTGGCCCGGCTTTACGGCGAGCCCCTGTTTGCGCTGCCGCAGGACCTGTACATCCCGCCGGACGCCTTGCAGGTGTTTCTGGAAGCCTTTGAAGGCCCGCTGGATTTGCTGCTGTACCTGATCCGCAAGCAGAACTTCAACATTCTTGACATCCCGATGGCGGCGGTGACGCGCCAGTACCTCGTGTATGTCGATGAAATCCGCAGCACCAACCTGGAGCTGGCCGCCGAGTACCTGCTGATGGCCGCGATGCTGATAGAGATCAAGTCGCGCATGTTGCTGCCGCCGAAAAAGGTCGCTGACGGCCAGGAAGCCGAAGACCCGCGTGCGGAACTGGTGCGGCGCCTGCTGGAGTACGAGCAGATCAAGCTGGCCGCGCACAAGCTCAATGAGATTCCCCAGTTCGGCCGCGATTTCCTGCGCGCTCAGGTGTACGTGGAGCAGGCGCTGCAACCGCGTTTCCCCGACATCAGCGTGGTGGACCTGCAGGAAGCCTGGCGCGACATCGTCAAGCGCGCGCGGCTGGTGCAGCACCATGTGATCTCCAGGGAAGAACTTTCGGTGCGCGAACACATGAGCATCGTGCTGCGCAAGCTGCAGGGGCAGAAGTTTGTCGGGTTTGAAGCGCTGTTTGACCCGACGCGCGGCATGCCCGTGCTGGTGGTCACCTTCATCGCGCTGCTGGAGCTGTCCAAGGAAGGCCTGATCGACGTGACACAGGCCGAGGCCTACGCGCCCATCTACGTGCGGCTGGCTTACACACCGGCCTGATCGCGCGCACCGGTCGGGTCGCCAGACCCGTCAGGCAGCACACGCCTTCATGCTCCGGCGCCAGGGCTGCCAAGACCGGTCTTTTCGAATTGATAATTTATCACAATTATCAAAAATACTGATTGGTAATTAAATTATGATTTTAGTTACTCGACCACGGATGAGCGGCGCCGCGTCCTACGGTTTTTAACAAAACTTACAGACAAGATGGGGTGAACAACAGGTGACCCATCATGACTTTGCAGACACTCCGGCAGACCTTGCCAGACGCCCGCCTCACACAGCACCCCCGCGCGCCTGAGCCAAACCGCCGTCCTTTTGCCGCCGTCCTTGCCAAAGGGGCGCTCCCCTTTGCGTTGCTGGCAATAAGTCAGGGCATCCTGGCGCAGCAGCTTCCCGGGGCCGGAAGCCAGATCCAGCAGCTACCCCCTGTCCCGGTTCCGCAAAAGGCGGCGCCGGAAATCCGGATCCAGCAAGGCACGGCACCGGTCAGGTCCGCGCCCAGCAGCGCGAAAATTCTGGTCAAAAGCCTGCAGGTGACGGGCTCGCGCGTGTATTCCGGAGCCGAGCTTCTGGCGCTCACGGGTTTTGTGCCCAACACCGAGCTGACACTGGCCGAGCTGCAGGCCATGGCCGACCGGATCACCGACCACTACCGGAAAAACGGCTACTTTGTGGCCCGCGCCTACCTGCCGGCGCAAGACGCCAAGGACAACGCCCTGAGCATTGCGGTCAGCGAAGGGCAATACGGCAAGATCGTCCTGAATAATCAGACCAACCTGTCCGATGCCCTGGTCCTCGACATCCTGAGCGGCGTCAACAGCGGCGACCCCATCACCAACGACACGCTGGAAAGCCGGCTGCTGCTGCTGTCGGACATACAGGGCGTGAACATCAAGTCCACCCTGGTGCCCGGCGACACGCCAGGCAGTTCCGACCTGGTGGTCGATATCACACCCGGCAAACGTGTCAGCGGCAGCGTGGACGCGGACAACGCCGGAAACTATTACACCGGTGAATACCGCCTGGGCGGCACGGTCCATCTCAACAACCTGCTGGGGCAGGGCGACGTCTTCAGCCTGCGCGCCGTGACCTCGGGTTCGGGGCTCAACTATGGCCGCGCGTCCTACCAGATGCAGTTTGGCAAAGCCACGGCGGGTGTGGCTTACAGCCGCCTGGCCTATGAGCTCGGCAAGGAATTTGCGCCGCTGCAGGCCAACGGCACGGCAGAAGTGGCCAGCGTTTACGGCAGCTACCCGCTGATCCGCTCACGCAGCACCAACCTGAACGCGGGCCTCAACTATGAGCACCGGACCTTCCAGGACCGGATCGATGTCATCCCCTCTGTGACCGACAAGAAGGCCAACGTGGTCACCGCCAGCCTGTATGGCAACCACAGGGACCAGCTGGGCGGTGGCGGCATCAACGCTTTCTCGCTCGGGCTGTCTGCTGGCAATCTGGACATTGAAACGCCTGCCGCGCGGGCTGCGGATGCGGCCAGCGCCCGCAGCAACGGCTCTTACGGCAAGCTCGCCTTCAGTGCCAGCCGGCTGCAGCGCGTCAGCGACACGCTGTCGCTTTTCGCCGGCTTCAACGGACAGCTCGCCTCCAAAAACCTGGACTCATCCGAGAAATTTGTGCTCGGCGGCATGGATGGCGTCAGGGCCTACCCGCAAGGCGAGGCCTTTGGCGACCAGGGTTACCTGGTCACCCTGGAAGCGCGCCTGCTGCTGCCCAAGCCGGAAAGCCTGCCCGGGCAGGTTCACCTGATTGGTTTCGTCGATGGCGGCAGCGTGACCATCAACAAAAAGCCCTGGGCGGCCGGCAACAACCACCGCAATCTGGGTGCCTACGGCGTCGGACTGACCTGGGGCGAACCCGGCAATTTTGCGATCAGGACGTATTACGCACGCAAGCTCGGTGACTCGCCAGCCACTGCGGCGCCAGACAAATCGGGCCGGTTCTGGATTCAGGCCGTCAAGTATTTCTAGGCGCAGCAGACCGACCCCCGTACCGAACCAGCTTTGAAGGACACCTCATGAACCACATTTACAGAACCCTCTGGAGCGTCAGTTCCGGCACCTGCGTCGCCGTCGCCGAGAACGCGACCGGCCAGGGCCGGGACAAGTCGTCCTGCGCCGGCAATGGCGCGAGCCAGCCCCGCTTTGCCGTGAACCTGCTGTCAGCCTGTCTGATGCTCACGTTGGGAACCGTCGCCCACGCCCTGCCCGCCAATGGCCTGGTGGCAGCCGGCGCAGCCACCATCAGCAGCACGGCCAGCAGCACGACCATCCAGCAATCGACGGCCAACGCGGTGATCAACTGGCAGAGTTTTGGCATTGGCGCCGGGCAAAGTGTGCAGTTTGTGCAGCCCGGCAGCAGCTCGGTGGCCCTGAACCGCGTTCTGGGGACAGACGCTTCGAGCATCCTGGGCAATTTATCGGCCAACGGCAGGGTGTTCCTGCTCAACCCCAACGGCATCCTGTTCGGCAGCGGTGCGCAAGTCAATGTCGGTGGCCTGGTGGCGTCCACCATGAGCCTCAGTGATGCGAAATTCATGTCCGGCGACTACAGTTTTACCAGCGCCGGCAACGGCACGGTGGTGAACCAGGGCACGATCAATGCAGCCGATGGCGGTCATGTGGCCCTGATGGGTAAAACCGTCAGCAACCAGGGCGTGATCAGCGCGCGCCTGGGCAGCGTGGCACTGGTCGGCGGCCAGGCGGCCACCCTCGATCTGGCAGGCGACGGGATGCTCCATGTGTCGGTGACCGAGGGTGCGGTCAATGCGCTGGTGGAAAACGGCGGACTGATACGCGCCGATGGCGGGCGTGTCCTGCTGACCGCCCAGGCCGCCGGCAACCTGCTGCACACTGCGGTGAACAACACCGGCGTCATTCAGGCACAGACCATAGGAAGCCGCAACGGCACCATCTTGTTGCTGGGCGACATGAGCACCGGCACGATGGACGTGAGCGGCACGCTGGACGCCAGCGCCCCCAACGGCGGCAGGGGCGGGTTTATCGAGACCTCGGCGGCCAAGGTCACGATCCGGGACGACGTGCGTGTCACCACCAGCGCACCGCAAGGCCTGATGGGTACCTGGCTGATCGATCCGCAGGACTTCATCATCGGCCCCGGCGGCAACATCTCGGGTGCCACCCTTTCTGCCCAGCTGGTGAACAACAACGTCAGCATCACCACCGCGCCCGGACCCGGCAACGGCGATATTTTCGTCAATGACGCGGTGAGCTGGGTGGCCGCCGGGACCCCGACCACCCTGACCCTGACGGCTGACAGGGATGTGTACATCAACGCGGCCGTGACAGCCGTGGACGGAAATTTTGTGGTGTGTTGCGGCAGGGACATCAATGTCAACGCCGCCGTCACCACCACGCGCGGAAGCGTTTCATTCAGCGCCGGCCGCAATGTGAACCAGAATGCAGCCGTCACGGTCACCGACGGCAACCTCATGATGTGCTCGGCCAACGATGTGAATGTCAACGCCAAAATCACCCTGACGCGCGGCACCAGCATTATTTCGCGCAGTCTGGGCCTGCCGCTGGGCCTGACCCTCACTTCCGATACCGACGGTACCGGTCCCGGCGTGGCCGGCGGCACCGTCAACATCAATGTCATAGGGCCGGACCGTCCGACCGTCACCGGCCCGAACGCGCCAGTCACCATCAACTACAACCCTACTTCTTACACCACGCCAACCGACTACGCGCCCAAGTTCATCCTGACCGACAGCATCCTGACCCAGCGCATGCTGGTGTTTCCTGAAGTCACGAAAACCTACGACGGCACCGTCTCGGCCACCCTGGTTTCGCTCAAAGGCAATCCCGCAGGTGTCAGCCTGATCGCCGACCCCGGCAGTACCGCCGTCTTCAACAGTGTGGATGCAGGCACCGGCAAGATCATCACGTTCACCGGCTACAGGCTGGGCGGACCCAGTGCCAGCCAGTACGCGCTTCCGGCTTCCTGCTGCGGCCCGCTGGTCGGAAAAACAACGGGCACCATCACCGCAGCGGCGCCGGCTGCCATTCCGCTTCCCCGGGTCGGCTTGTTCTCAACGGTACTGGCGAGCCTGGCGTTTCCCGCCAGTTTGCTGCCGACCGCCTTTTTCGATACTGGCGACGTTTTCCTGGCGCTCGCAGAGGAGGAAGAGGTCGCAGCTACCCCCATCCCCTTCATCCCGCCTCCGCCGTATGTCGCGCCGCGTTACGCCCCCAAACCGGCACGCAACTAGCAGTCAGCGGATGGCATGACGCATCGATAACGCGCAAGTCCGCACCTGACCCGGACCGCGGGCTTCAAGACGCTGGCCCTGGCGGCAAAAAGTTTCAATGACAAGCCGGCGGGGACAGTGAACGCCTCTGTCATGTCAGTCTGCTGCCCTGAGGAAGCGGGGCGGGTCATCCCCTCGCGGGGGACTACAATAGCCTTGCTCCGGGGTGCAGCCCGACCACAGTGGTCGGGCCGCTGAGATGGCCAGACCCAAACCCGTGAACTTGAATCGGTTCGTACCGACGTAAGAAGAGCTGACTGCAAATACCCCCTGTTTGCCAGTCAACGTCCATGACCACAGCGCTGGTTCTGGCCACACCTTCGGAGCATTTTTTGTGTACCCGCACAAGCAAAGGATGCCCCGATGAACGCCCCCGACAAATTTACCCAGTTGCTGTCCCTGACCCGCGAACCTTTTCCGGCCTCGCGCAAGATCTATGTGCCCGGCCAGGTTCACGCTGGCATACGCGTGCCCATGCGTGAGGTCGCGCTGAGCAACGGCGAGTCCGCCACGCTGTACGACACCTCGGGACCCTATACCGATCCTGGCGCCGACATCGATGTGCGCCGAGGACTCGACGCCCTGCGCACACCCTGGATTGAAGCGCGAGGCGACACCGAGAATTACACAGGCCGCGCCGCCCAGGCAGTGGACGATGGCACCCGCCGCGAAGACCGCACCGACCCGTCGGACCCCGAAGCCCGGCGTATAGCCGCGCTGCGCGCCCAGGCCGCCGGCCTGCAGCGCACGCCGCGCCGCGCCAAAGCCGGCGCCAACGTCAGCCAGATGCACTACGCGCGCCGCGGCATCATCACGCCCGAGATGGAATACATCGCGCTGCGCGAGAACGGCAAGCGCGAATGGATGGCCGAGTACCTGGGCGACGCCGAGCGCGCCCGGCGTTTACGCGGCAACCCCATGGGCGCGCAGTTGCCCGAGTGGGTAACGCCGGAGTTTGTGCGCGACGAAGTGGCGCGCGGCCGGGCCATCATTCCGGCCAACATCAACCACCCTGAGGTGGAACCGATGATCATTGGCCGCAACTTCCTGGTCAAGATCAACGCCAACATCGGCAACTCGGCGGTGACGTCGGGCATCGAGGAAGAAGTTGAAAAACTGGTCTGGGCGATTCGCTGGGGCGCCGACAACGTGATGGATTTGTCGACCGGCAAAAACATCCACACCACGCGCGACTGGATCATCCGCAACTCGCCGGTGCCGATTGGCACGGTGCCGATTTACCAGGCGCTCGAAAAAGTCGGCGGCGTGGCCGAAGACCTGAGCTGGGAGATTTACCGCGACACGCTGATCGAGCAGGCCGAGCAGGGCGTGGACTACTTCACCATCCACGCCGGCGTGCGCCTGCCCTTCATCCCGATGACGGCCAAACGCCGCACCGGCATTGTTTCGCGCGGCGGCTCCATCCTGGCCAAGTGGTGCATGTCGCACCACAAGGAAAACTTTCTGTACACGCACTTTGAAGACATCTGCGAGATCATGAAGGCCTACGACGTGAGCTTTTCTCTGGGCGACGGCCTGCGGCCGGGCTCGGGCGCCGACGCCAATGACGAAGCGCAGTTTGCCGAACTGCGCACGCTCGGTGAACTCACAAAAATCGCCTGGAAGCACGATGTGCAGACCATGATTGAAGGCCCCGGCCATGTGCCCATGCACATGATCCAGGCCAACATGGAAGAACAGCTCAAGCACTGCCACGAAGCACCGTTTTACACCCTGGGCCCGCTGACCATAGACATCTCGCCCGGTTACGACCACATCTCCAGCGCCATAGGTGCGGCCATGATTGGCTGGTTCGGCACCGCCATGCTGTGTTACGTCACACCCAAGGAACACCTGGGCCTGCCGGACAGCAAGGACGTCAAGCAGGGCATCATTGCCTACAAGATTGCCGCGCATGCGGCCGACGTGGCCAAGGGGCACCCGACATCGCGTGCGCGCGACGAGGCACTGTCGAAGGCGCGCTTTGAATTCCGCTGGCACGACCAGTTCAACCTGTCGCTGGACCCGGACACGGCGCGCGAATTCCACGACGAAACCCTGCCCAAGGAAGTCAGCAAGGTGGCGCATTTCTGCTCCATGTGCGGACCGAAATTCTGCTCGATGAAAATCAGCCAGGAAGTGCGCGAGTTTGCGGCGCAGCAAGGTATTGCAGAAAACGCGGCACTGGACCAGGGAATGCAGGCAAAATCCGCCGAGTTCCGCGAAGGCGGCAGCGAAATCTACATCCCCATACAGAAACTCTGAACCCACGCTGACAAGGGCGGACACATCCATGCATATCGGCATCGCAGGCGCAGGCCTGCTCGGACGGCTGCTGGCCTTCGAACTGGCCAGCGCCGGCAATTCGGTCGAGGTTTTTGACCCGGCACCTGGACCACAGGCGCCATGCAACGGCATCTATGCCGCAGGCTGGACCGCTGCCGGCATGCTGAGCCCGACGGCCGAGCTCGAATCAGCGGACGAAAACGTGTTTGCGCTGGGCTTGCGTTCGCTGGAACTGTGGCCGACCATCGTCGCTGCGCTGGAAATGCCGGTGGAGCTGCACCGGCGCGGCAGCCTGCTGCTGGCGCACCGCGGCGATGAAGGCGCAGCACGGCGTGTGCTGGACCTGCTCAAGCACAAGGCACCGGCCGGCCATGCGCCACAGGGGCTGGAGGTCGCCGCGTTGCGGGAGCTGGAGCCGGACCTGCATGGCGTGGCGCATGCCTGGTTGTTGCCGCACGAGGGCCACATCCACACCGTGCAGGCCATGCTGGCGCTGGCCCATGGCGCCGGCGCCGCAGGCGCGCGCTGGCACTGGGGCACAACGGTGGACCTTCTGCGTCCGCGCGAAATACACACGGCCGGGAAGGTTCTGGCCTTCGACTGTGTATTTGACGTGCGCGGAACAGGCGCCCGGCCTTCCACGCCAGTTGCCGGCAGCTGCGCAGGGTTCACCCCCGGCGTGCGCGGCGTGCGCGGTGAAATCATCTGGCTGCATGCGCCCCATGTGGCGCTGCAGCGGCCGATACGCCTGCTGCATCCGCGGCACCGGGTCTACCTCGTGCCGCGTGCCGGCGGGCACATCGTGGTCGGCGCCAGCGAGATTGAAAGTGAAGACCGCTCGCCGGTCTCGCTGCGCAGCATGGTGGAACTGCTGGCGGCAGCGCACAGCATCCTTCCCGAACTGGCCGAGGCGCGCGTGGTTCACACGGAAACCAATTTGCGCCCCGCCCTGCCAGATAATTTGCCGCATGTGGAACAGGAGCCCGGCCTGGTGCGCATCAACGGCCTGTTCCGCCACGGCTGGCTGATTGCGCCGGCGCTGGTCGAACAAACGCTCAAGGACCTGGCATGACAGACATCACCATCACCCTCAACGGCGAAAAGCGGCAGTTGCCGGCCGGCAGCACGCTGGCCGACGTACTGGCGGCCGGCGGCCAGCCGCCCGCGTCTTTTGCCAGCGCTGTCAACGGCGAGTTTGTGGCGCGCGATGCGCGGCCGCAAACCCTTCTTGCAGAAGGCGACGCCGTGTTTACCTTTCAAGCCATCACCGGAGGCTAGACGCATCATGACTTTTTCGATTGCAGACATCACGCTGACCAGCCGGTTTTTCCTCGGCACCGCCAGCTACCCCTCGCCGCAGGTGTTGCAGCAAGCGATTGCCGCCTCGGGGGCTGAAGTGGTCACCGTCGGCCTCAAGCGCCAGATGGCGGCTGGCGGCGCGGGCACACAAAACGACTTTTACACAATGATCAGGGACAGCGGCGCCCGCCTGCTGCCCAACACCGCCGGCTGCCGCAGCGCACGCGAGGCGATTACGCTGTCAAAAATGGCGCGCGAACTGTTCGGCACGAACTGGATCAAGCTCGAAGTGGTCGGTGATGAACACACGCTGCAGCCCGACCCGTTTGAACTGGTGGCCGCCGCCACCGAACTGGTGCGCGATGGCTTCGAGGTCTTTCCCTATTGCACCGACGACCTGGTCAGCTGCCAGCGCCTGCTCGATGCCGGTTGCCGCATCCTGATGCCCTGGGGTGCACCGATTGGTTCGGGCCAGGGCCTGATCAACCCCTGGGCCTTGCGCACCCTGCGCGCGCGCCTGCCCGGTGTGCCGCTGATTGTCGACGCGGGCATAGGCTCGCCAGCCGACGCGGTGCAGGCCATGGAACTCGGCTACGACGCGGTGCTGCTCAATTCGGCGGTGGCCCATGCGCGCGACCCGGTGCAGATGGCGCGTGCTTTCAAACTCGGCATCGAGTCGGGGCGGCTGGCCTGGGAGGCCGGCATCATGGCGCAGCAGGACATGGCGGTCGCCTCGACACCGGTGACTGGCCGGCCTTTTGTATTGTGAGCGCCGCCATGGATCACACGGTCTGGACTTTTGCTGCCAACGCGAAGGAGATCCAGCAGAGGCTTGAGCAAGCCAGCGCGTCGCCGGGCCCTGCCCTGCTCTGTCTGAACCACCGCGAAGCCGCCACGCTGCTGCGTGTGCCCGTGCTGGACAGCCCCGGGGCCGTGATTGAGGCCGCAGCGCGTTTGCGCACCGCCATTGGCGCGGCGGTCGTGATCACCGGCGCAGGCAGCGACTATGCCGACACGCCGCAGGCCAGTGGCTGGCTCAGCCAGCCTGCCCCGCCGTCCCCGCCTCATCCCGATGCGAATCGGGTATTCGCCGAAGCCGCGGGGCAAGCGTTGGCGCGCGGTTTTGTCGCCATGGAAGCCCTTGTTCTGGCCTGGATGGCGAGAAACGACGCCATGCGCCAGCCTGGCGACGCAGGATCGCTGCAGCCGCGGCCCGACTTTGCTCAACGCAGCGCCAACCTGCCGTTTTTCAGCCTGCCACGGACGACGACCGTCAGCGGTTTTGCCGTGCTCAGTGATACCGACCTGGGCCTGTACGCCGTGGTCGACAGCGGCGACTGGGTGGCGCGTGTTGTTGCCGCCGGTGTGCGCACCGTGCAGCTGCGCATCAAGGACGCCGAGGGACAGGAACACCGTGACTTTGTGCGTGAGCACATCCGCCAGAGCATCAAAGCCGCCACAGCGGCCGGCGCGCAACTCTTTATCAACGACCACTGGCAACTCGCGATCGAAGAAGGCGCGTACGGCATACATCTGGGCCAGGAAGATTTGCACATGGCGGACCTGGCTGCGATCCAGCATGCCGGGCTGCGGCTGGGCATCAGCACCCATGCCTGCTGGGAAGTCTGCCGCGCCTGGGCGCTGCAGCCAAGCTACATCGCCTGCGGGCCGATTCATCCGACCCAGGCCAAGGCCATGCCCTGGATCCCGCAGGGCAATGAGAACCTGGCTTACTGGTGCAAGCTGCTGCCTGTGCCTGTGGTCGGCATCGCCGGCATGGACGTGGCACGAACCGGGCAGGCCGCGCGTGCCGGTGCCGCCGGTGTGGCGGTGATCAGTGCCATCACCGCGGCGGTCTCGCCGGAAGCGGCCATTGCCGAGCTGCAGCAGGCCTTGCAAGGCGGCAAAAGCGGGCCTGCTGTCCAGGCACCGCTACAGCCCCGGCCCACGCTGGCACCCACGCCCCACCGGAGCACGCCATGAGCAGCGCACCCGCCAGCCCTTACGGCACCCTGCCCGCCGCGCCGCCGGCCGCCTCGCGCAAACCGATCAGCCTGCCGCGCCTGCGCGAAATGCACGCGCAGGGCGAAAAAATCACCATGCTCACCGCTTATGACGCCACCTTTGCGGCGGTGGCTGATTCCGCCGGGGTAGAGTCCATTCTGGTCGGTGACTCGCTGGGCATGGTCTGCCAGGGACTGAGCAGCACAGTCGGTGTGACGCTGGAAGCCATGCGGCATCACACCGAATGTGTGGCGCGTGGCC